>NZ_JBZFQK010000010.1:0-62301 GCF_058313575.1 Bacillus sp. z14 (2026) | reverse complement strand
GTCCCAGTGTGGCCGATCACCCTCTCAGGTCGGCTACGCATCGTTGCCTTGGTGAGCCGTTACCTCACCAACTAGCTAATGCGCCGCGGGCCCATCCCTAAGTGTTAGCCGAAGCCAACTTTCCTTCTCTCCTCATGTGAGAAGAGAAACTATTCGGTATTAGCACCGGTTTCCCGGAGTTATCCCAATCTTAGGGGCAGGTTGCCCACGTGTTACTCACCCGTCCGCCGCTAATCGTTGGGAGCAAGCTCCCTCAGATTCGCTCGACTTGCATGTATTAGGCACGCCGCCAGCGTTCGTCCTGAGCCAGGATCAAACTCTCCGAAAGATGTTTGATCTAGCTAAATTTTAAAGCAAATTGACGAGATTTTAAAAATCTCTTGTTTTTTAGACTTGCTTGGCGTTTCGTTTTGTTTAGTTTTCAAAGAACAATCTGTGTTGCTTGTTTCAGCGACTTTTATATATTATCAAATTCGCTTTTTGTTGTCAACAACTTTTTTAAAAGTTTTTTTAGTCGATTTCTTTCGTTTCGACTTCGTTCGTGACAACGTATATAAATATATCAGCATTTAAATTCCAAGTCAACACTTTTTATCAAAATTATTTTCTGTTTTTATAGGTGTATTCAAATACCTTAAATACTCGCTTTTCGGAGCAATTCTAATTAGGAGTTTTAACAAAAGCTTATATCTTTCTTCAATTGCTCTTTGAACAATTGGATGATGGATTTTTATTCTTTCATCCGTACGAATTTCATCCATTTCTCTCTTAATTAAAAACTCTAATTCCATACCTTCTTTTTCCGTCAGTAAAACCCCCAGCACGATATCCCTCCTACCTAATGATCAACAGGGATATGTTACATCATTCCTTTAAATTTTATACAAGCTATTTTTTTAACTGTAATATTTGTCCCACCCAGCAAATACATTACATTAAAAGCTGATTAATTAGATGAGGTGAATAACATGCCCTTTTTTTATGTAACAAATGCACGCAGAGGAAAGCAGCTAATATTATTACTAATTATTACATTCTTCACAGCCCTATTTTTTTATGTGGAATTCCTCGCAGTCTCACCCTCTTTCTCAATCAATGGGAAACCCAAGATTATATACAAAGGAGAAAAAGGAGTAGCTTTGACCTTTAATATCGGCTGGGGCGATGAAAAGGCTGAGGATATTCTAAAAGCTTTAAAACAGGAAAAAATTCATGCTGCCACGTTTTTCTTAGCAGGCTCTTGGGTTGAACGGCATCCCCATATTGTTAAGATGATTAAAGAACAGGGCTACGAGATTGGCCTTCTAGGATATTCCTATATCGATTACACGGAGCTTGAAGAGCCTGGCATCCAAAATGATATATCTAAAGGGCTTGAAGCCTTCCGAAAAGCTGGAATCGAAAAGCCGCTCCTATTACGGACTCCTACTGGGGATGTAGATAGACGAGTATTAAAAATTGCCGAGAAGTCGAACCTTACAATGGTTCATTGGAGTGTCAATTCTATGGATTGGAAAAACCCAGGGACAAAGATTATTGCCCAGAATGTCGCTCAGGCCAAAAAAGGGGATATCATCTTACTTCACGCTTCTGATGCCGCCATACAAACCGCTAAAGCGATCCCCCTCATTAAAGAGGAATTGACTAATAAAAATCTGAAACTACTCTCTGTCTCTGAAATGATATCCAACTCTAAATCAACCAGCCACGAAATTAGCAGGATACCCTATATGGTAAACAGTAGTCATTTAATGATTAGGGAGACTCTTCAATTAAACTAAAAAAGCCGCACTCCTTTACGAGTGTGCGGCTTTTTGCTGCGTGCGTTTCATACGTTCCTTCGCAGCTTCTTTTGATTTCTCATGGTATTTTGGCAAAATCAACAGCTGATAAGTGTTACAGATAAGCAAAGGGATTAACATGAAATACATATAACTTTCATCATTTACCCTAAGCACCGGGAACCATTCTATTACTGTTACTACAACCATAAAAAACAAGGTAGGTATAAAGGCACTTTTATTTGTTTGTTTAACTTTCAGCACACCTACTATTAACGCTACTACTAAAATTAAGATAGGGTACCATATATATGAAAAGGCACCTTCTGTTTTATTTCCAAAAAACACAAACCGTAAATAAGCTAGGTCAACTAATACAAATACAGTAAGCACCAATTGAATGGCATGCCAGACAAAAACAGATCTAAACATTTCCATTCCCAGTCTATGAACGGTTAAATACGCAAAAAAACACATCTGGCTAATAACACTGAATATTAACCCAACTCCAGCCATCCACAAAAAGCCAACTAGTAATTCAACTGGTGTCTTAAGTGAAAACTCATTCCATTTTGCAAATAAACCAACGACCCCCGCTGTAACACCACCTATCAGCAAGGTATTCATAAATAGCTTCACCCAATATCGACTGCTCATTTTTCCCCACCCTCTATGTATGTTCTACTAAATTGTACCAACCGTTGTCATGAAAATCTATTAATTCATTTAAACACGTATATTTTTTTATTCTCGATTCATATTATCAATGTAGATTTATTAGAGGAGGATTCAATAGATGACTACTATATTCAAGTGTGCTCTTGGTCTTATCTTATGCCTGTTCACTTTAACCAGCTGCAGTGAAACGAATACAGAATCAAGCGAAGAAAACTATAGTGAAACTAAAAAAATCATTGTAGATGTCTTAAAATCAGATGAAGGAAAGAAAGCAATAGAGGATATCCTTCAAGATGAATCAGTTAAAACCGAATTAATTATGAATCAGGAGGATATTTCAAATACCATTGAGACAGTATTAACTTCTGACAAAGAAAAAAAGTTCTGGGAGAATGCATTCAAGGATCCGAAGTTTGTAAAATCTCTTGCAAATGGACTGGAATCCTCTCATAAACAGATTCTTAAAGATTTAATGACTGATCCGGAATATATGGCATTATTAACAAATGTCCTAAAGGATTCGGATATGAGAAAAGAATTCACAGAAATTATGCAAGGTAAGGACTATCGCAAAGAGCTTCAATCCGTCTTAACAGAGGTCATTGATAGCCCGCTCTATAAGGCAAAGATAGAAGATATCCTACTAAAAGCGGCTGATGAAAAATCTAAAGAGAATAGTTCAAACAATAAGAAAGAAAATCAAACATAAATAAAACGCCTCCATTCAACGGAGGCGTTTACTTATCATTTATTAACCATTTCAGTTACTTTCTCAGCTATATCTGTAAACATCCTTCCGGTCGGGTGATCTTCTGCGTAGATTGATGGCGCAAACTCCTCATCATTCCAATCAGGCTGTCCAAGAGGAAGTTTGCCTAATAATTCTGTATTAAGCTCTTCCGCTAGCTTTTCTCCGCCACCTTTACCGAAGACGTATTCTCTTTCGCCGGTTGTTTTACTCTCAAAGTAAGACATGTTTTCAACAACACCAATTACCTCATGCTCTGTGCGAATTGCCATAGCACCCGCTCTAGCAGCAACAAACGCAGCTGTAGGGTGCGGAGTGGTAACGATGATTTCTTTACAGGTTGGCAGCATGGAATGAACATCCAAGGCTACATCTCCAGTTCCAGGAGGAAGGTCAAGCAACAAATAATCCAAATCTCCCCACTCTACTTCCTGGAAAAAGTTATTCAGCATCTTTCCAAGCATCGGACCTCTCCATATAATTGGTGCATTATCCTCAACGAACATCCCCATAGAGATCACTTTTACACCGAAACGATCAACTGGGTATATACGTTCCTCTTTAACAGTTGGACGCTTATCAATCCCCATCATATCCGGAACACTAAAACCATAAATATCAGCATCCACCAGGCCAACCTTTTTACCAAGGCGCGCCAAAGCCACTGCCAGATTTACAGAGACTGTAGATTTGCCGACTCCCCCTTTTCCACTCGCAATTGCAATAAAGGTAGTGTCACTATCGAGTAATCCTTTTTCTTCTTTCGGCAAAGACTCACGGAATTTAGCCAAGGCATCCTCTGGCAAGTCAGCAAAACGAATGCCAACTGTATCCGCCCCAGCCTCCTTTAATGTATTTACAACCATTTGTTGGATTTGCAGCTGTTCAGCCGTACCTGTTTTAGCAATGGCAATTTTCACGCTCACATGCCGCTTTTCCTCTTTAATCTTTATCTCTATAATACCATTTGTTTCTTTAAGGGTTTTATTTAAAAATGGATCTTTTAATTCTTCAAGTAATTCCCGTACCTTTGCTTCTGTAAGCACGAACGACACCTACCTTGTATGTATTTGTAACCGCTATTAGTATAACATATTCAATAGGTATCATTTGCTAAATTGATTCTGTATTTTCAATCTTCTTCATGTTCCTTTAAAAAATATCTAATCACTCCCGTATAGATTGAGAGTGCGATATCATCCTGATACACTTTGTTTTGTAAATTGCGTCTTTCTTCATCATTTGAAAGAAAGCCTACTTCTACCAGAACTCCCGGTTTATTCGCATGCTTGACTAAATATACACTTTCCATTGGTTTGGCATGCCTTTTCGTATTTTTTAAATTACGAATAAACTCCGCTTGGACCAATTTAGCTGCTTGCTTATTTTCAGAAAACTTAGGTGAATAAAATGTTTGGGCTCCCTTCGAATTTACCTGTGGAAAGGCATTGGCATGCACGCTAATATACAAATCCGCCTCAGAATTGTTTATAAATTTAGTTCGTGTAATTAAATCCGTCCGCTTCCTTTCCCGTATACTCCTGGAGTCAGAACCAGCAAGATCTACATCTTTTTCTCTTGTCATTAAAACAAGGGCACCTTGTTCCTGCAGGTAATCCCTTAGTCTTAACGAAATTGGCAATGTTACATTTTTCTCGATTACACCATTAAAGGTCGCCCCGCCATCTATCCCTCCATGTCCTGGGTCAATGACAATAACTTTTCCAGCCAAGGGCAGATTCCACTGCTGAAATGATACACGCTGGTTCATCCTGTATGACATCATTAAAAACAGAAGAACTACCCCAACCACAAAACAGGTCGTGAGAACCTTCTTATGAACATTCATATCTTATCCCCTTTACCCCATAATCCACTATTACTATATCTTATGGGACAAGGAGTTTAGATAGAACAAGCTAGATCTATTTCATCCTCATTTTATAGCGATTAATTCCTTTTGCGTATCCTTCCATCCACCATGCCGTTACATATTCATCCGTCAAACCGCGCAATGTTTCTTGTATAAAGGGAGAGCCATTTTCCTCCGATTGATAAAGGTAGTAAAACAATTGCTGTGAGAGCATATCAATTTCTTTTTTTGCTCTCTCTTTTATCCGCTCTGGCGACTCTCCATACCGATTAAACTTACTATAATATCCACCTAGAAGGAATCCCTCCACTGCAATATCATAGCAATGCTCTTCAGCAGGCTCAATCGAGTATCCCGGAAAGCATTTTAACCCTTTAGCAAGATGGCGATATTGCCTCCCTAAAAGTTCAAGCGAAAAATCCTTCAGTATCTCACGCTCATATTTCAACCGCTTTTCTTTACGAAAAGCAGCAAGATTTACAACTGTATTCATTAAACCACCTCTAAATCAAAATATAATCATCAATAGAACTTAGTTAAGATATACTCTATTGTTTGATGGATGGCATAGACTCATGCCATGGGATAAATGGGAAATGTAAGGAGAAGTTATAAGATATCGTATATAAGGAGGTGTTAATCGGATCGATATGTGATATCAGGGTCTCTTTTCGAGCCACTTTGTTTAGAATATACTCGTCTTCTTATTTAATTCTGCCAAATATCTAATGAATCCAGCCACTTTCTATTTGATCCGGCCAAACGGATTATTAATCCAGCCGAATTAGCTCATAATCCAGCCAATCCATCCCGAATATTAATCATACGTAACCGAGCTAATCTGGATCACTCCAGCCAAACCAAACTTCGCTTACACAACTAAGCCGTCTGTTGGTCAATATGTCCAAACATAACAAAAAAAGACCCCCAGACAAATGTCTGAGAGTCTTTTGAACGCAATTGTAAAATTAACGTTTTGAGAACTGAGGTGCACGACGCGCGCCTTTAAGACCGTATTTTTTACGCTCTTTCATACGTGGGTCACGAGTTAACAATCCTGCACGTTTTAGTCCTGGACGGTATTCTGGATCTACTTCAAGTAATGCACGAGCGATACCGTGACGGATAGCGCCTGCTTGACCTGTGTAGCCTCCACCTTTAACGTTTACTAAAATGTCATAGCTGTTTGTTGTTTCAGTAACAACTAGAGGTTGTCTTACTACTTCACGAAGTGCTGCGAATGGAATGTAGTCATCGATTTGACGATCATTGATAATGATGCGGCCTTCACCTGGAATCAAACGCACACGAGCAACGGAGCTCTTACGTCGACCAGTACCGTAATATTGTACTTGTGCCAATGTTATATCCTCCTTTAATATTAACCGCGAAGCTCAAGAACTTCAGGTTTTTGTGCTTGATGTGGATGCTCAGCTCCAGCATATACGTTTAATTTTTTACCCATTTGACGACCAAGAGATCCTTTTGGAAGCATACCTTTGATAGCTTGCTCCAACATTTTCTCTGGGTAGTTAGTTCTCATTTCAAGAGCAGTTCTTGTTTTCAAACCACCTGGGTGCATGGAGTGACGGTAGTAAATTTTATCAGTTAATTTCTTACCAGTCAGTTCGATTTTAGATGCATTGATAATAATCACATGGTCACCAGTGTCAACATGTGGAGTATAAGTTGGTTTGTGTTTACCTCTAAGAATTGAGGCTACTTGTGATGCTAGACGACCTAAAGTTTGACCTTCGGCATCTACAACGTACCATTTACGTTCTACATCACTAGCTTTCGCCATATACGTCGTACGCATTGATTTACCCTCCTAAAAATAGTTCATTGTTTCATTTTTTTGATAAAATTTGTGGCTCTATCTAAACACGAAATAGTTTCCGGGGCTATTCTCGTGGTTTTAACATACCAAAGGATATGATATACCGTTTTTCGGCCATTGTCAAGAAAATGTTACACCTGGATTAGTTGTCATGGAATTTAGATTTTATTTATAATCTACTTTCCATAAATATAGCCCGTGTCCTGGTGCGGTTCTCCCCGCTTTCGTGCGATCTTGGGCAGCTATGATATCCTTCATATCCTCCGGACGACGTTTACCAATTCCAACGTCCAATAAAGTACCTACCATAATCCGTACCATATTATACAGAAAGCCATCTCCAACAAAACGTATGACCAATTGTTGATCATCTTTAAGAAAATTAATTGACTTGACCGTTCTTACTTTATCCACCACTTCTGTTTTAGCGGAGCAAAAACTGGTAAAATCGTGGGTCCCGGTTAAATACTCTGTCGCTCTCTCCATCATAGCTAAATCGAGTTTATAAGGATAGTGATAGGCATAATTTCGTATAAAGGGATCTTTTACTTCAGCCAACGAAATACTATAACGGTATTCTTTACCAACCGCATTAAACCTGGCATGAAATTCAGGATCTGCCTTCTCGATATCTACGATGGCTATATCTGCAGGCAGCATAGTTCCCAGTGCTTTTTTCCATCTTTCCGCAGGCAGCTCAAGTGGAGAGTCAAAGTGAACGACTTGCCCTTTGGCATGAACACCGGCATCTGTACGCCCTGAAGCAGCCACCTTGACCTCTCTTCCCTTATGCATGGTCATTAGGACCTTTTCCAATTCCAATTGAACCGTACGCTTGTCAGGCTGAATTTGGTAGCCGGCAAAATTTGTCCCATCATAAGCTATTGTACATTTGTAACGTATCATTCCAGTACTCTCCCTATTAGTTTCTAGTGAGGATAAGAGCGATTGATAAGAGGATGAGAGAGATGATTAAGATCATGTCAGGAAATTCCCACTTAAGAGCACGATATTTGGTCCTGCCTTCTCCGCCCCTGTATCCCCTTGCTTCCATCGCTGTAGCCAGCTCCTCAGCACGTTTAAAAGAACCTACAAATAATGGAACAAGGAGCGGGACGACTGCACTCAATCTTTCCTTCAGCGGGCCCGATGAAAAATCGACGCCTCTTGAGGTTTGTGCCTTCATAATTTTATCCGTCTCTTCAATCAACGTTGGAATAAAGCGTAATGAGATAGAAATCATTAATGCAAGCTCATGAACCGGGAATTTAATTTTCCTTAAAGGGTTCAATAGATATTCCATTCCATCCGTTATCTCAATCGGCGTTGTCGTAAGCGTCAGGATAGAAGTAACTAAGATTAATAATGTAAAACGCAAGGATATAAAGATCCCCATCTTAATTCCTTCATCATAAATATCAATACCGGCGAGCGAGAAGACAACCTCTCCTCTTTTTGTGAAAAACAGTTGTATAAGCAATGTTAGAATGATTAAAAAGATTACCGGCTTTAATCCCTGTAATAGGAATAGCGGTTTAATTTTTGTTAATCCTAGCAATACTAAGGTAAAAGTAATTAAAATGGCGTACGATATCCAGTTATTAGCCAGGAATACGATGCATACATAGAAAAAGACTAATAATAATTTTGCCCTTGGGTCCATTCTGTGGACAACTGAATCAGTTGGAACATAGCGCCCCATTATAAATTTATCCATCATTGTTGTCCACCTCCCAGGAGATTTGATATCTCGCTAATCAAATCATCCAATGACAGATGCTTCTTGGAGAGGACTAAACCGCTCTTTTGTTCAAATTCCATCTGGAATCGAATGGTATCAGGCACTGCCAGTCCTAAATCCATTAACGCCTCTGGATCAGAGAATACTTCATTTGGAGAGGCTTTTTTGACAATCGTTCCTCTATGCATGATAATCAGTTCGTCTGAGTATCTTGCTGCATCTTCCATGCTATGTGTAACCAATATGGTTGTAAGAGCCTTTTCCTTATGAAGGGCATGAAACATATCCATAATTTCTTTTCGCCCTCTTGGATCCAACCCGGCTGTAGGTTCATCCAGAACAATAACTTCCGGTTCCATGGCCAGTACTCCTGCTATAGCTACTCTTCGCATTTGACCGCCGGATAAATCGAATGGAGAAGACTCCATAATCGAATCGTCCAGACCCACTAATTTGATCGCTGCATACGCACGTTTTTTGGCATCTTCCTCACTCACACCAAAATTCATGGGTCCAAAGCAGATATCTTTTAATACGGTTTCCTCAAAAAGCTGGTGTTCAGGGAACTGAAAGACAATTCCTACTTTTTGACGGATGGCTTTCAAATTCTTTTCTTTCTTATCTGCGGAGATAACTCTTTCTCCAATGGTGACTTTCCCTTTTGTTGGCTTTAACAAGGCATTTAAATGCTGTAAGAGAGTAGATTTGCCTGAGCCAGTATGACCAATTACACCTATAAAAGAATTAGTTGGAAAACGAACATTAATATCATATAAAGCGCGATGCTCAAATGGCGTCCCCAGTTGATAGGTATGCTCTACTTCTTCAAGTGATATTTGCATAGTTCATTCACCAGCCCTTCTTCGGTGATTTGATCAGAAACCTGGATACCATTTTCTCTTAATGATTTAGAAAGTTTTATAGAAAACGGGATATCAAGTCCTAATTTCACAAGTTCTTCCTCTAACTTAAATATCTCAGCCGGACTGCCTTCCGCAAATATTTTCCCCTGATTCAATACAATCATCCGGTCAGCTCGGGCAGCTTCCTCCAAGTCATGAGTGATCGATATTACTGTCAATTGTTTGTCTTCCTTCAATTCTCTAATAATGCCAAGTACTTCTGATCTACCCAAAGGATCAAGCATGGAGGTGGCTTCATCCAGAATAATAATAGATGGGCGCAAGGCCAGTACACCTGCTATTGCAACACGTTGCTTTTGTCCACCTGATAAATGGTGCGGCTCTTGATTGAGAAACTCATCCATGCGAACTTTCCTTAATGCATCCTGGACACGGTTTATCATATCCTCTCTCTCAATGCCGGCGTTTTCTAAACCAAAAGCCACATCATCCTGCACAGTTGTACCTACAAACTGATTATCAGGATTTTGAAAGACCATTCCAATATGCTGTCGGATATCCCAAACAGTGCCTTCGCTCATGACCATATCATTGACCATGATCGTACCTTCATTAGCAAAATAGAGCCCTATTAATAGCTTGGCCAATGTTGATTTGCCGGAACCATTATGCCCAACAATAGCGAGCCATTCACCTTCCTGGACTTTAAACGATACATTATCCAGAGCTTTATTCGTCTTCGCTTCATATTGAAAGGATATATTACTAACTTCAGCCAACGGTTTACTCATAGCTTCCTCCCTGTGCTGCTCTATTCTCTGCTTAGCTCAACTATTTTTGGATATAAAAAAACGCTGCACCCCTTCCGGATTATCCCAATGGATTTCCTGAATTAAGAGCAGCATTCACTTATCTTAATGTCAGACAACGTACGTTTTGTCTGTACAAGGGGTGCGAGAGCTAGACAAACATCAATTGGATCGTCACCCAATTCATGCCTATCGTAACGCTCTATCGTTTTTTGGATTATTCAGTAAAATAAGAGTAAAGCACATGCGTAAACGCATGATGCTTTAGTTAGCTTATACCAGAATCATTGGATTAAGGTATTTAATATAGGATATGGGTGTCAGATACTCTGTCCACCCCTACCCTTACATCATTAGACTAACTCGATAATTACCATTGGTGCTGCGTCTCCACGACGTGGACCAATTTTCATGATTCTAGTGTATCCACCTTGACGCTCTTCGTAACGAGGCGCGATATCAGCAAATAATTTTTGAACTGCATCTTGCCCAGTTTCAGCGTTTGCTACTTCGTGACGGATGTATGCAGCAGCTTGACGGCGTGCATGTAAATCTCCGCGTTTACCTAAAGTAATCATTTTTTCGACTACGGAACGTAATTCTTTCGCACGAGTTTCAGTCGTTTCGATACGCTCGTTGATAATTAAATCAGTAGCCAAATCGCGAAGCATTGCTTTACGCTGTGCGCTTGTACGTCCTAACTTTCTGTATGCCATGAAAGTTTCCCTCCTTTGTTGAAATAACTGATTCTATCTATTCATTCATTAATCGTCTTTACGTAGGGAAAGACCTAGTTCTTCTAGCTTAGCTTTCACTTCTTCAAGTGATTTACGGCCAAGATTACGAACTTTCATCATATCTTCTTCAGTCTTATTAGCAAGCTCTTGTACTGTATTAATACCAGCACGCTTTAAACAGTTGTAAGAACGAACAGAAAGATCAAGCTCTTCAATTGTCATTTCCAAAACTTTTTCTTTTTGGTCTTCTTCTTTTTCAACCATAATTTCAGCATTTTGAGCTTCGTCTGTTAAACCAACAAAGATATTCAGATGTTCTGTTACAATCTTCGCACCTAAAGCTATAGCTTCTTTTGGACCAGTGCTTCCATCAGTCCATACATCGATTGTAAGTTTATCATAGTTTGTCAGTTGACCTACACGAGTGTTTTCAACTTGATATGTCATCCGAGATACTGGTGTGTAAATGGAATCAATAGGGATTACACCGATTGGTTGATCATCACGTTTGTTTTGATCAGCTGGCGTGTAGCCTCTTCCTCTTCTAGCTACCAAGCGCATACGCAAGTGAGCTTTTTTAGAAAGGTGAGCTATCAGTAAATCCGGGTTTAGGATTTCCACATCGCTATCATGTGTAATATCTGCAGCCGTTACTGCCCCTTCCCCCTGAACATCAATTTCAAGAGTCTTTTCTTCATCAGAATAAATCTTTAATGCGAGTTTCTTAATATTTAGGATAATAGCAGTTACATCTTCTTCTACACCCTCAATAGTAGAGAACTCATGGAGCACACCATCTATTTGAATAGATGTAACGGCAGCACCAGGCAATGAGGATAGTAGGATACGACGTAAGGAGTTACCCAAAGTTGTTCCATATCCACGCTCAAGTGGTTCAACGATGAACTTACCATATTTTCCGTCTTCGCTGATTTGAACCGTTTCAATTTTTGGTTTTTCTATCTCGATCATTCAACAATACCCTCCTTCGTAACGTCGAAACCCCGGCTAGAAGAAGGTAGTGGTTTGCATCTAACCGAAATTCCCCAATATATACTCCCAATGTGCGCAACATATTTGTGATTTCCTTGAGAAAAGAAAAATCACTATATTACCCCATTATAGACAGGGAAATAAATTCTATTCAAACAATATTATACACGACGGCGTTTAGGCGGGCGGCAACCATTATGAGGTACTGGAGTTACGTCTTTAATTGCAGTAACTTCAAGACCAGCTGCTTGTAATGCACGAATAGCTGCTTCACGACCAGATCCTGGGCCTTTAACAGTAACTTCTAAAGTTTTCATACCATGTTCCATAGAAGTTTTAGCTGCAGTTTCTGCTGCCATTTGCGCTGCAAATGGTGTAGATTTACGGGAACCTCTGAAACCAAGTGCACCAGCACTTGACCAAGAAATAGCATTTCCGTGTGCATCAGTAATTGTAACAATTGTGTTGTTGAAAGTAGAACGAATGTGAGCAATACCTGACTCTACATTCTTTTTCACGCGGCGTTTGCGTGTGTTCGTTTTGCGTGCCATATCGACAAAACCTCCTTACTTATTATTTTTTCTTGTTAGCAACAGTTTTACGTGGGCCTTTACGAGTACGTGCGTTGTTTTTAGTGTTTTGTCCACGAACAGGAAGTCCTCTTCTGTGGCGTAATCCACGGTAGCAACCGATTTCCATTAAACGTTTGATGTTTAAGGAAACTTCACGTCGAAGGTCACCTTCTACTTTGTATCCATCGATAATATCACGGATTTTGTTCAATTCATCTTCAGTAAGATCGCGTACGCGAGTATCTTGAGAAACTCCAGCTTCTGCAAGTACTTTTTCAGCAGTTGGTCTACCAATACCGAAAATATAAGTTAAAGAAATAACAACTCGTTTTTCACGAGGAATATCTACACCTGCAATACGTGCCATTTATGTGCACCTCCTTCAAATATTACCCTTGTTTTTGCTTATGTTTTGGGTTTTCACAAATAACCATTACTTTACCGTTTCTACGGATAACTTTACATTTTTCGCAGATTGGTTTTACTGATGGTCTGACTTTCATTGTTTTCCCTCCTTATAAAATGCGGAGTGCAACCGAGATTATTTAAAACGATACGTAATTCTTCCGCGGGTCAAGTCATAAGGAGATAGCTCTACCGTCACTTTATCACCTGGCAGAATACGAATGAAATGCATTCTGATTTTGCCTGATACATGGGCAAGGACAGTATGGCCATTCTCTAATTCAACTTTAAACATAGCGTTTGGTAAAGTCTCAGTAACTGTACCCTCAACTTCAATAACATCATCTTTTGCCATTACAGTTCTTCTCCCTTCTTCTCTTGGCTTTTCATAAAATAAGTCAAAGCGAAACGGAGCTTTCCGTTCGTTACGCGACCTGTTTCCCCTAAACTGCTCTCCACTTCCTGAGACCAGTCTTCGTACAAATGAAGATGAAGTATGTTTTTACGCTTGGCAGAATCAAACTTACGCTTGTCTCCGTCAGCAATACAAACAAACTTTTCATCTATAATTTTTACAATTATGGCATATTGATCGGTATCCCTGCCTTGAGTGACCCGAACAAATTGTCCCAACCGGGGAGATCTATCCTTTTGGACCAATCAAGATCACCTACATTTAAACTAATGTTAAGATTTCATAGCCTTCTTCGGTAATCGCAATGGTATGCTCAAAATGAGCACAGTTCTTCCCATCAACTGTAACAACTGTCCAGTTGTCGGCTAATGTTTGAACATAGCGGCTTCCTGCATTCACCATTGGCTCAACACACAGCACCATTCCCGGCTTCAATCTTGGGCCTTTATTCGGCGGACCAAAGTGAGGCAATTGCGGTGCTTCATGTAAGTCTTGACCGATACCGTGTCCGACATACTCTCTTACTATAGAAAAGCCGTTTTCCTCGACATATGTTTGAATAGCATGTGAGATATTAGAGAGACGTTGGCCTGGCTTTATTTCCGAAATCCCCTTATAGAGGGATGTTTCTGTTACTTGAAGCAGTCTCCTGGTTTCATCATCAATGTCTCCAACTGGATAGGTCCATGCTGAATCGCCGTGATAGCCATTAAGTTGTGCACCAATATCAATGCTGATAATGTCGCCGTTTTTTAATGTCTTATCCCCAGGAATGCCATGTACAAGTTCGTTGTTAACGGATGTACAAACACTGCCACGAAAACCATTATACCCTTTAAAGGACGGAATTGCATTATGTTTGCGTATAAACTTTTCCGCAATAGCATCCAGTTCCTTTGTTGAAACACCGGGTTTAATGTATTTTTGCAGTTCCTGATGTGTCAGAGCAACAATACGCCCAGCTTCACGCATGATTTCAATCTCGCGTTGGGTTTTACAAATGATCATCGAGACAAGCTCCCGAGAAGCTCTTCTATATCCGCGAAGACTTTATCAATCGGTTGTTGTCCGTCAAGATTTCGTAAATATCCTTTTCCTTCATAGAAGGTAATCAGTGGCTGCGACTGTTGAATGTTTACTTCGAGACGGGTTTGCACCGTATCGATGTTATCATCAGCTCTTTGGTACAACTCTCCACCACAGCGGTCGCACACGCCTTCTTTGGCAGGAGGATTAAATACTAGGTGGTAGGTAGCTCCGCAATCTTTACAGATGCGGCGGCCTGTCAATCGTTCTAACAAGCTATCTTTATTGACTTGTATATTAATGACATAGTCTAATTGACGATCCATTTCAGCTAAAAGCTGTTCAAGTGCTTCAGCCTGAGCAACTGTGCGTGGAAATCCATCTAGCAAAAAGCCTTTTTGGCAATCATCTTTAGCTAAACGTTCACGTACGATACCGATTGTAACTGCATCCGGTACCAGTTCACCTTTATCCATATATGATTTAGCTTCTAAACCAAGTGGTGTTTCCTCTTTCATAGCTGCCCGAAACATATCTCCAGTAGAGATATGAGGGATGTTGTATTCTTCTACTATTCTTTCTGCCTGAGTACCTTTACCGGCTCCTGGCAGTCCCATTAATACAAGATTCACACTTTTTCCCCCTAAACAATAATAGGCTTGGGGAGCATAATAGTCCCCGAAACCTTTTATTTAATAAAACCTTTGTAATGTCTTTTTACAAGTTGCGATTCTAATTGCTTCATTGTATCCAAGGCTACCCCAACTATAATCAAGAGACTCGTTCCACCTATTTGGGCAGATGATGGAAGATTGCCTAGCTTGATAAATATTACAGGAAGCACTGCGATGAATGAAAGGAATAGAGCCCCAACAAAAGTCAATCGGTATAATACTCTCGTGAAGTATTCCTGAGTGGCTTTGCCTGGACGTATTCCTGGTACATATCCACCTTGCTTCTTCAGATTTTCGGACAATTGCTCCGGATTAACCTGAATAAAAGCATAGAAATAGGAGAATGCAATAATCAAAGCAACGTAAAGGATCATTCCAACGGGTTGTGTGTAATCAAATGTTTTAGTAATCCATGTTGTTACACTATTCTCACCGAAAAATGATGCAATTGTTGGCGGAGTAATAATAAAGGAAACTGCAAAGATAACCGGAATAACACCAGCAGAGTTTACTTTTAAAGGTAAATGTGTGTTGTGTCCACCGACTGGACTTTTACCTGAAACCTGCTTAGCGTATTGAATAGGTACTTTTCTGTTTGCCTGTTGAATAAATATTACACCAACAACTACAGCGATGATTGCAAGTACAATCAATACAGCAATTGCTATATTAAGGAATAATGCATCTCCAGCATCTTCGAACATGGATGCATAAACCTGGTTGAGCGTAGAAGGAATTGCCGATACGATACCCGCGAAGATAAGGATCGAAATTCCGTTTCCTACTCCCTTAGAAGTGATTTGTTCACCGAGCCACAATAGAAATGCGGTACCGGCTGTTAATACAGTAGCTATTAACAGATATGTCGTAATTCCTGGATTATCAATCAAAGCTCCATTAGCCATGTTATTAAAACCATATGACATTCCAAGTGCTTGAATAAATCCAAGAACTATGGTTCCATAGCGGGTAAACTGAGCTAATTTACGCCTTCCAACTTCACCTTGCTTTGCCCATTCTGCAAATTTAGGAACTACATCCATTTGCAATAGCTGGATGATGATCGAAGCCGTAATATATGGCATGATCCCCATTGCAAGGATAGAGAAGTTACTTAAAGCTCCTCCACCGAAGAAGTTCAAAACTCCAAATACACTTAACTCATCGTTCATTGCAAGAATGTCTGCATTCACACCGGGAACAGGTATAAAGCACCCGATGCGATAGATAACCAGCATTGCAAGAGTAAAGAGAATTTTATTCCTGATATCTTTCACTCGCATGAAATTACGCAATGTACGGAACATTAAATCACCTCAGTTTTACCGCCTGCGGCTTCAATCGCTTCTTTAGCAGCTGCAGAGAATTTGTGTGCTTTAACTGTTAATTTTTTCTCTACATTACCCTTTGCAAGAATTTTGATTCCTGCTTTTTCGCTTTTCACAACACCTGTTTCGATTAACAATTCAGGTGTTACTTCAGTACCATCTTCAAAGCGATTTAATTTTTCAAGGTTAACTGCTGCGTATTCTTTACGATGAATGTTTGTAAATCCGCGTTTAGGTAAACGTCTGAATAAAGGAGTTTGACCCCCTTCAAATCCTGGTCTTACTCCACCGCCGGAACGGGCGTTTTGACCTTTGTGTCCTTTAGTGGCAGTTTTACCATGACCTGAACCAATACCGCGGCCTACGCGTTTGCGTTCTTTACGAGAACCTTCTGCAGGTTTTAATTCATGAAGTTTCATGCTGGCACCTCCTTATATAAACGTTAGTAAGCTTAGATTTCTTTAACAGTAACAAGGTGAGATACCTTGTTAATCATACCGCGAATAGCGTCATTGTCGTTATGCACTACAGTTTGGTGCATTTTTTTAAGACCAAGAGTATTTACTGTTACGCGTTGATCTTCAGGACGACCGATTAAGCTACGCGTGAGGGTAATTTCTAATTTGTTAGCCATTTGATTTCCCTCCTTATCCTAACAGTTCCTCTACAGATTTACCGCGCAATTTTGCAACTTCTTCCGCACTTTTCATTTGTTTAATGCCATCAATAGTAGCACGTACCATATTGATAGGTGTGTTAGAGCCTAGAGATTTGGAAAGGATATCAGCGATACCTGCTAATTCAAGCACGGCACGAACTGGTCCACCAGCGATAACTCCAGTACCTTCAGAAGCTGGCTTCATTAAGATTTCACCAGATCCGAAACGTCCGATTACTTCATGAGGAATTGTAACTCCAACCATTGGTACAGTAACCAGGTTTTTCTTCGCATCCTCAACAGCTTTACGGATTGCATCTGGCACCTCTTGTGCTTTACCAGTACCGAATCCTACATGCCCATTTTTATCTCCGACAACCACTAGCGCTGTGAAACGGAAACGACGTCCGCCTTTAACAACTTTCGCTACGCGGTTGACTGTAACTACGCGTTCTTCAAGTTCTAATTTATTTGGATCAATGCGACGCATCTAATATGTCCCTCCTTTGTCTATTAGAATTGTAATCCGTTTTCACGTGCAGCATCTGCAAGTGCTTGTATACGTCCGTGATATAAGTATCCTCCACGGTCAAAAACAACTTCGGAAACACCTTTTTCTACAGCACGTTTAGCGATTACTTCGCCAACTTTTTTAGCTGCATCCACGTTACTAGTGGACTCAAGGCTAATTTCTTTATCAAGTGTTGATGCACTAGCTAAAGTAACACCATTAGCATCATCAATAAGCTGTGCATAAATGTGCTTATTGGATCGGAAAACATTTAAACGCGGACGAGACGGTGTACCCGCTAATTTAGCGCGGACACGTGCATGTCTTTTCTTACGAGTAGCGTTTTTGTTAGCCTTCGTGATCATTTACGACACTCCTTTCCTAAGCTTTAGGGCCTTTACTTACCAGTTTTACCTTCTTTACGACGAACTTGTTCGCCAGCATAACGGATACCTTTACCTTTGTAAGGTTCAGGAGGACGTACATCGCGGATGTTAGCAGCTAAAGCTCCAACGCGCTCCTTGTCAGTACCCTTGATTGTGATTTTTGTGTTAGCAGGAACTTCAATTTCAATTCCTTCTTCTGGTTCGATCTCAACTGGGTGAGAGTATCCTACATTCAATACAAGTTTCTTACCTTGTTTTTGAGCACGATAACCAACCCCGATTAACTCAAGATTTCTTTCGAAGCCTTGGGAGACACCTTCAACCATGTTAGCGATGATAGCGCGTGTAGTACCGTGCAATGAACGATGAAGTTTTTCATCAGTTGGACGGGATACATTTACGATATTATCTTCAACTTTGATTTCGATATCAGAGTGAAAAGTACGAGTCAATTCACCTTTTGGTCCTTTAACAGTTACTGTATTTCCGTTCAAAGTAACTGTAACTCCAGCTGGAATTTCTACAGGTTTTTTACCTACGCGGGACATTTCGTGCACCTCCATTCATCAGTGAAATGTTTATTACCATACGTACGCGATTACTTCTCCGCCAATTTTCTTAGCGCGTGCTTCTTTATCAGAGATAACACCTTGAGAAGTAGATACGATTGCGATTCCAAGACCGTTTAATACGCGAGGAACATCTCCTGCTTTTGCGTATACACGAAGACCTGGTTTACTGATACGTTTGATACCAGTAATTACGCGCTCGTTGTTAGCACCATATTTTAAGAAGATACGCAAGATACCTTGTTTATTATCTTCAATAAATTCTACGTCACGGATGAAACCTTCACGTTTCAAGATATCAGCTACATCCTTTTTCATTTTGGAAGCTGGAACTTCCAATTTATCGTGACGAACCATGTTCGCATTACGAATGCGAGTTAGCAAATCTGCAATTGGATCTGTCATTACCACAATGATAACCTCCTTCCCGTTTTCGGGTTTTACCAGCTAGCTTTTTTAACGCCTGGAATTTGTCCTTTATATGCTAGTTCACGGAAACAAATACGGCAAAGTTTAAATTTGCGGTATACAGAATGCGGACGGCCGCAGCGTTCGCAACGTGTGTACTCTTGTACTTTAAACTTTGGTGTACGTTGTTGTTTCACGATCATTGATTTCTTAGCCACTTTTTCGCCTCCCTTATTTAGCGATTACTTTTGGAATGGCATTCCGAATTGAGTTAGAAGCTCACGAGCTTCTTCGTCAGTATTAGCTGTCGTTACGATAACAATGTCCATGCCGCGGACTTTGTTTACTTTATCGTAGTCGATTTCAGGGAAAATCAACTGTTCCTTAACACCTAATGTGTAGTTACCACGACCGTCGAATGCTTTTTTGGAGATTCCACGGAAGTCACGTACACGTGGTAGGGAAACTGCAATCAATTTATCAAGGAACTCATACATACGCTCTCCGCGTAGAGTTACTTTACAACCGATTGCCATGCCTTCACGAAGACGGAAACCAGCGATAGATTTCTTAGCTTTAGTTACAACTGGTTTTTGACCAGTGATAGTTGCTAATTCTTCTACAGCAGTGTCCAATGCTTTCGCGTTTGAAACGGCATCGCCGACACCCATGTTCACAACGATTTTTTCAAGTTTAGGAACTTGCATTACTGAATTATATTCAAACTTGCTCATTAGAGCAGGAGTAATTTCTTTTTGATATTTTTCCTTAAGGCGGTTCACTTGTTGTACCTCCCTTCGTTTATGACTTATTTATCTAAAGATTCACCTGATTTTTTTGCTACACGTACTTTTTTGCCGTCGACTGTTTGATAGCCTACACGAGTAGGGTTACCAGTCTTAGGATCAATAATCATAACGTTAGAAACATGAATCGCTGCTTCTTGTTCGAAAATACCACCTTGTGGGTTCGCTTGAGAAGGCTTAGCGTGTTTCTTTACAATATTTACACCTTCAACAAGAACACGATCTTTCTTAGGGAATGCTTCAAGAACTACGCCTTGTTTCCCTTTATCCTTGCCGGAGATGACTACTACTTTATCACCTTTTTTTACATGCACGAGATTCGCACCTCCTTGAAAAGTCTATATCACTGTTTATTAAAGAACTTCAGGAGCTAGTGAAACGATTTTCATGAAGTTGCTGTCGCGAAGTTCACGAGCAACAGGTCCAAAAATACGTGTTCCACGAGGGCTCTTGTCATCACGAATAATCACGCATGCATTTTCGTCGAATCGAATGTATGAACCATCTGTACGACGAACGCCGCGTTTAGTACGAACAACAACTGCCTTCACAACGTCACCTTTTTTAACAACGCCTCCTGGTGTTGCTTGTTTGACCGTACATACGATTACATCACCAATATTAGCTGTTTTTCTACCGGAACCGCCAAGAACTTTGATTGTAAGTACTTCACGAGCACCAGAGTTGTCAGCTACTTTCAAACGAGATTCCTGTTGAATCATCTGCGTAACCTCCCTTCGGAATTACTAAATCCGAAACATTTATATTAAATGATAACCGCTTTTTCTACAACTTCTACTAAACGGAAGCGTTTAGTTGCGGATAATGGGCGAGTTTCCATAATCTTAACGATATCGCCAACTTTTGCTTCATTCATTTCATCATGAGCTTTATATTTTTTGGAGTATTTCACGCGTTTGCCATACAAAGGATGTGTTTTCTTTGTTTCAACGACAACAGAGATTGTTTTATCCATTTTGTCAGAAACAACACGGCCAGTGTATACTTTGCGCTGGTTGCGTTCACTCATTGTGTGAACCTCCTCTCATTATCAATTGTTTACGTTGAGCTCTCTTTCACGTACAACTGTTTTCATACGTGCAATCGCTTTGCGAACTTCACGAATACGTGCAGGATTTTCTAATTGTCCTGTAGCAAGCTGGAAGCGAAGGTTAAAAAGCTCTTCTTTAAGTGCTTTAAGTTTTTGTTCTATTTCGGCAGTGGTTAAATCACGGATCTCATTAGATTTCATTTGCTTCACCACCAATTTCTTCACGTTTTACAAACTTGCATTTTACTGGAAGTTTGTGAGCTGCAAGACGAAGGGCTTCACGTGCTACCTCTTCAGATACTCCAGCGATTTCGAACATAATTTTACCAGGTTTTACTACTGCTACCCAACCTTCAGGTGCCCCTTTACCGGAACCCATACGTACTTCTAAAGGTTTTGCAGTGTATGGTTTGTGAGGGAAAATTTTAATCCAAACTTTACCGCCACGTTTCATATAACGAGTCATTGCGATACGAGCTGCTTCGATTTGACGGTTTGTGATCCAAGAAGCCTCAAGAGCTTGTAGACCGTATTCACCGAATGCTACTTCTGTACCGCCTTTTGCACGGCCTCTCATCTTTCCGCGGTGTTCACGGCGATGTTTTACGCGTTTAGGCAATAACATATTATTTTCCTCCTTCCACAGACTTCTTCTTGGTAGGAAGGACTTCTCCACGATAGATCCATACTTTTACTCCAAGCTTTCCGTAAGTAGTGTCCGCTTCTGCTGTAGCATAGTCGATGTCAGCGCGAAGAGTATGAAGTGGAACAGTTCCTTCACTGTAGTGTTCAGCACGAGCGATATCAGCTCCACCTAAACGTCCAGATACTTGAGTTTTGATACCTTTTGCACCAGCGCGCATTGCACGTTGGATAGTTTGTTTTTGTGCACGACGGAAAGATACACGGTTTTCTAATTGACGCGCGATATTTTCCGCTACTAATTTAGCGTCCAAATCAGCTCTCTTGATTTCAATGATGTTGATGTGAACACGTTTTTCAGTTAATTGATTAAGTGCTTTACGAAGCGCTTCAACTTCTGTACCACCTTTACCGATAACCATACCAGGTTTTGCAGTGTGGATAGAAATGTTCACGCGGTTTGCAGCACGTTCGATTTCGATTTTAGAAACAGATGCATCGTGAAGACGTTTCATAATGTACTCACGTACTTTAATGTCTTCGTGCAAAAGTTTAGCGTAGTCCTTTTCTGCGAACCATTTGGATTCCCAATCACGGATGATCCCGATACGCATACCGACCGGATTTACCTTTTGACCCACGGATTATCCCTCCTTCTTTTCTGATACAACGATTGTGATGTGGCTTGTGCGTTTGTTAATCGCGCTTGCACGACCCATTGCACGTGGACGGAAACGTTTAAGTGTTGGTCCTTCGTTAGCATAGGCTTCAGAAATGACAAGCGAGTTAACGTCCATATCGTAGTTGTGTTCTGCGTTTGCAACAGCAGATTTTAATACTTTTTCGATAACAGGGGAAGCTGCTTTCGGAGTTAAGTTAAGAATAGCAACTGCTTCGCCTACTTGCTTACCTCGGATTAGATCTAATACTAAACGAGCTTTACGAGGAGCAATACGAACTGTTCTAGCAACAGCTTTTGCTTGCATATTTATGCCCTCCTCTCTGATTAACGTCTTGTTTTCTTATCGTCTCCGGCATGACCTTTGTAAGCGCGAGTTGGTGCGAATTCACCGAACTTGTGGCCTACCATGTCTTCCGTTACATAAACTGGTACGTGTTTGCGTCCATCGTATACAGCAACTGTGTGTCCGATGAATTGTGGGAAGATTGTAGAACGTCTTGACCAAGTTTTGATAACTTGTTTCTTGTCAGCTTCATTCAATGCTTCAACCTTCTTGATGAGATGATCGTCAACAAATGGTCCTTTTTTTAGGCTGCGACCCATGTTTGTGCCTCCCTTCGTGATTGCTCTACGGTTCTACACGCGAACCGTAGTACAACCGCGTTATTTTTTACGACGACGAACAATAAATTTGTCTGATTTGTTTTTCTTTTTACGAGTCTTGAATCCAAGAGCTGGTTTGCCCCATGGAGTCATTGGAGACTTACGTCCGATAGGTGCTCTACCTTCACCACCACCGTGTGGGTGATCTACTGGGTTCATTACAGAACCACGTACAGTAGGGCGTTTACCTAACCAACGAGAACGTCCCGCTTTACCGATGTTGATAAGTTCGTGTTGCTCGTTACCAACTTGACCGATTGTTGCACGGCAAGTAGCAAGTATCATACGAACCTCTCCGGAATTAAGACGTACTAGTACGTAGCGTCCTTCTTTACCTAGAACTTGAGCAGAAGTACCTGCGGAACGAACTAATTGTCCTCCCTTGCCAGGTTTCAACTCGATATTGTGGATAACAGTACCCACTGGGATATTAATTAATGGAAGAGCATTACCTACTTTGATATCCGCTTCTGGTCCAGACATGATTTCCATGCCTACCACCAAGTTTTTCGGAGCAAGAATGTAACGTTTTTCCCCATCAACATAATTGATTAGTGCAATGTTAGCAGAACGGTTTGGATCGTACTCGATAGTAGCAACGCGTCCTGGAATGCCATCTTTATCACGTTTGAAATCAATGATACGGTATTGGCGCTTGTGACCGCCACCTTGATGACGAACAGTTAACTTACCTTGGTTGTTACGGCCACCTTTTCTGTGTAAAGGTGCTAATAATGATTTTTCCGGTTGATCCGTTGTAATTTCAGCGAAATCGGAAACAGTCATTCCGCGACGACCATTACTGGTAGGTTTATACTTTTTAATCGCCATGTTGTGTCCCTCCTTTTCTTTAGAAATTATGCTTCAAAGAATTCGATTTCTTTGCTATCAGCAGTTAGTTTAACAATCGCTTTACGGCGTTTGTTTGTATATCCAGCATGTTTACCCATGCGTTTGAATTTACCTTTGTAGTTCATAACGTTAACTTTTTCAACTTTAACTTCAAAGATTTCTTCAACAGCATCTTTGATTTGAGTTTTATTAGCTCTTACGTCAACTTCAAAAGTGTATTTTTTATCGGCCATGATGTCAGCTGAGCTTTCAGTAATGACGGGGCGCTTAATAATATCACGTGCTTCCATTATCCAAGCACCTCCTCTATTTTTTCAACAGCTGTTTTAGTCATGATTAACTTCTCATGCCCTACAACATCCAATACGTTAATAGCGTTAGCTTCAACGATTGTTACTCCCGGAATGTTACGACCGGAAAGTGCAACGTTTTCGTCTACATCCGCAGTTACGATCAACGCTTTTTTGTTTTCAGTATTCAAGCCTTTTAATACAGCTGTGAATTCTTTAGTTTTTGGTGCTTCAAAAGTTAAAGCATCAAGAACGATTACGTTTTCTTCGTTCACTTTAGCGGAAAGTACAGATTTAATAGCTAAACGACGTACTTTCTTAGGAAGTTTGTAAGAGTAGCTTCTTGGTGTTGGTCCGAATACCACACCACCACCACGCCATTGTGGGGAACGGATGGAACCTTGACGAGCACGTCCAGTTCCTTTTTGACGCCATGGTTTACGGCCACCGCCACTTACTTCAGAACGATTTTTAACTTTATGAGTTCCTTGGCGCAAAGACGCTCTTTGCATAAGGATTGCTTCAGTTACAACACTCTCATTTGGTTCAATACCAAATACTGATTCGTTAAGCTCGATATCGCCTACTTGAGAACCAGCTTGGTTTAAAAGAGCAATTTTCGGCATTGCGATTTTCCTCCTTTCTCGATAGATTAGTTCGCTTTAACCGCGCTTTTGATTTTAAGTAAAGCTTTTTTAGGTCCAGGAACGTTACCTTTGATAAGGATTACGTTACGTTCTGCATCAACCTTAACGATTTCAAGGTTTTGTACAGTGATTTGAGTTCCACCCATACGTCCAGCAAGTTTTTTGCCTTTGAATACGCGGTTTGGAGCAACTGGTCCCATTGAACCAGGACGACGATGGTAACGAGATCCGTGAGACATTGGGCCACGAGATTGGTTGTGACGCTTAATTGGTCCTTGGAAACCTTTACCTTTTGAGATTCCTGTTACATCAACGATTTCGCCTTCAGCGAAAAGATCTACCTTGACTTCTTGACCTACCTCATAGTTATTGAGATCTGCATCGCGAATTTCGCGAGCGAAGCGCTTAGGAGCAGTGTTCGCTTTAGCAGCGTGTCCTTGTTGTGGTTTGTTGTAAAGCATTTCGCGAAGATCTTCGTAACCTAGTTGGATAGCTTCGTAGCCATCATTTTCAACAGATTTCTTTTGAAGAACAACGTTTGGTACTGCTTCAACAACTGTTACCGGGATAAGTTCACCGTTCTCAGCGAATACTTGAGTCATACCGATTTTTCTACCTAAGATTCCTTTGGTCATGAGTCACACCTCCTAGTGTTTTCTTTTTTATTTTTATAGAACGATTATAATTTGATTTCGATATCTACGCCAGACGGCAAATCTAAACGCATTAGTGAATCTACAGTTTGTGGTGTAGGATTTACAATGTCGATTAGACGTTTGTGTGTGCGCATTTCGAATTGCTCACGAGAATCTTTGTATTTATGAACCGCACGTAGGATCGTGTACACGTTTTTCTCAGTCGGAAGTGGAATCGGACCGGAAACAGCTGCACCAGAACGTTTTGCAGTTTCTACAATTTTCTCAGCAGATTGATCAAGAATTCTGTGATCATATGCTTTTAAACGAATGCGAATCTTTTGTTTTGCCATTATTTTCCCTCCTTTATCGCCTATTTTGTAATAGACATTCTCCGTGGAAATCTCCTTACACACGCGCCATGGCAAAGCGGCCGGGTGTGTCAGCAACCTTCCACATCATCGCAATGAAAAGACCAACATTGTCTATTATACATTATACTTTCTGGGTATGCAACAGTTAAAAATAATTTCTTCTATCACACGAATATTAGTATACAATCTCACTTCTACTTTTTCAAGTTATCGTTCTTCTTTCCATAAATATACTAGCTTTCTCTTACATGTAAATAACAAAAGAGAGGGAAGCTTGTTCCTCTCTCACCACTCACCAACTGATTATTGTATGAGACCTCGTGCCAGTAACCACAATCTCTCTTCATTATTAAATTGATTATAAGCCTTCTTATTTATGTGATCAAAGTCCACGAATTTTATGTACCTTGTATCACCCTTAATGCTCGCATCAGCTGCAGGAAGTATACGTTGTTTTTCTTTAAGCCCTTTGGTTACGGCTACCTTTTCATCGAATTCTAATCCTGCCGTAATCTTTTTTTGTTTCAGCTTTCCCTTTTCAAGAAGCACCACATGATTTCCTGCCAAAGTTTTCTTTGGAAGAACTACTACATTGTTAAGTTCCTTCAATGTGATATCAGCAGCCACATGTGATCCGATTAAAATCTGACTCTCTGTACTTTCTTCTGATGATTCACTTAGATTTTCTGGTTGAATCGATATATTATAGAAGCTTTTATCTTTCTTATGATCCTCACTAAACGGAACATCACTTATTTTTATTACCTTGCCAGTAATCAATTTTGAATCCAAATGCTTTGGTTTAATGATGACCTCCTGATCCAGTTTTATTCGCTGGATGTCATCTTCCCCAACCAAAACGTCCACTACTAAAGAGGCTTGATTCATAATAGTCAATAACGGATTATCTGCTGTTCTGCTAAAATCATTCCTATGCACAATAGTTCCATCAATTTTACTTTCTATTGTAATTTGATCTTCAGCACTGTTGGCCATATCTATCTGTGTTTGATTATCCTCAATTTGCAGCTCGATCATCTTAATTTCATATTCTATGTTTTTTATCTCATACTCCAATATTCGTGTGTTATCTAAATCCGGTTCTTTCTCCTCTTCTTCAACAGTCTGCAAGCTTTCATACTCTTGGACTTCTGACTGGAGCACGGATATATCTTCATTTAATTTATCTATTTTCATAGAGAGACGTTTGTTAGCATTTTCTAATTGTTTTATAACATCGCTGCTATCGTTATCTATAATGTAGGTTAGCAATGGCGTTCCTACTTGGACATCCTCTCCCTCTTCCACCAGGATCTCATCGAGCATCCCTCTAGGTCCTTCATAATAAATCTTATATATCTCAGAAGGCTCAGCCTTCCCTTCCGTTTGAAGCGTTTCCTTTAATGTACCTTTTTTCGTGATATAAGGGTCTGTAATAAGGACTGTACGATCAATTTTATCTATTTTGTAAATAATAATGGTATTTGTAAGTATAAATAAAAATACAGCTAAGGATACAAGAGACCATTTTTTCTCCCTAATGCTAAAATTCATATAATCACCTTCATGATTCTAAATAATGTATCCGATGCACCATCCAGCAATATATATATTATCCAGGATAATGATACAGTTATAATCACTCTCTTTTTACTATAATCAAGTGACTTGTGGAAAATTCGATATTGAAGATAGCCTGCCAACAGTACAAATATAGTAATATTTGCAGCTAATTCTACCCAAAAGATCTGTGGTGTTAGCATTTGCGTCATGATCCCTAGACTAAATGGTGATGAGTGTTCAGGTACCCTGAGTAACAGCATAAATATTAGTTCTATTGTTTTCGCTATGAGCATCACTATTAAAGGAATAAGCTGAAGCTTCCACACTCCTCGAAATGAGAGGTCCTCAAATACGATCCAAAATAGTACTGTAAAATATAGTGTGAATAATAACGGATATAAGAGACCAGCAGCTAGTTTGCCAATGAAGTATAAAACCTTGGTCATTTCCCATCTGTTTTCTTTTACAGTCTCCATATATACTGACAAGTTTTCGCTGCCCAACCCTAGATATCCATAGACCCCAAATAAAATCGTACTAAATAGAAGTAATCCACCAAACCAAAGTATGTAATGAGTTTTTGTCATTACGCTTCTCATCTCGATGTTTGTTTCTCGAGGGTGAAGCATAGATTTTAACGTTCCTATCATCCTTTGTCCCCCACTAAAAATTTGCATATATCTATTGTATCTGATTTTTTACATCGTAGGAAGTTTATGGGTGTTAAATAATTTCAATTTTTTGTAAACAGCGTGGAGAATTGTGTATATGAGGTTGTATTAATAGATAAGGGTAGATATTTGCTGGGGAATGAATCCTAATATGAACAAATTAACGTATCCAACTTCCCACATTTCGCAGGAAAAAACAAAACAAAAAAACAGGCGGTTGTACACCCGCCTGTTTTAATAAGTAAGAATTATTCAGTAATGCTAGCAACTACGCCTGCGCCTACTGTACGTCCGCCTTCACGAATAGAGAACTTAGTTCCTTCTTCGATCGCAACTGGAGCAATTAGTTCAACAGACATTTCGATGTTGTCTCCAGGCATAACCATTTCAGTTCCTTCTGGAAGGTTTACAACACCAGTTACGTCAGTTGTACGGAAGTAGAATTGTGGACGGTAGTTAGAGAAGAATGGAGTGTGACGTCCGCCTTCTTCTTTAGACAATACGTAAACTTCTGCTTTGAATTTTGTGTGTGGGTTGATAGTACCTGGTTTAGCAAGTACTTGTCCACGTTGGATTTCTTCACGTGCTACACCACGAAGAAGAGCTCCGATGTTGTCACCAGCTTCAGCGTAATCAAGAAGCTTACGGAACATTTCTACACCTGTTACAGTTGTAGATTTTGGTTCTTCAGCAAGACCGATGATTTCGATAACGTCACCAACTTTAACTTGACCACGTTCAACACGGCCAGTAGCAACTGTTCCACGACCAGTGATAGAGAAAACGTCCTCTACTGGCATCATGAATGGTTTGTCAGTGTCACGAGTTGGAGTTGGGATGTATTCGTCAACAGCAGCCATAAGCTCGTTGATTTTTTCTTCCCACTCAGCTTCTCCTTCAAGAGCTTTAAGAGCAGAACCTTTGATTACTGGGATATCATCGCCAGGGAATTCGTATTCAGAAAGAAGGTCACGAATTTCCATTTCAACTAGTTCAAGAAGTTCTTCGTCATCAACCATGTCACATTTGTTCATGAATACAACAAGGTAAGGTACACCTACTTGACGAGAAAGAAGGATGTGCTCACGAGTTTGTGGCATTGGGCCGTCAGCAGCAGATACTACTAAGATACCGCCGTCCATTTGTGCTGCACCAGTGATCATGTTTTTAACATAGTCAGCGTGTCCTGGGCAGTCAACGTGTGCATAGTGACGAGTTTCAGTTTCATACTCAACGTGTGCAGTAGAGATTGTGATACCACGTTCTCTTTCTTCTGGAGCACCATCGATTTGGTCGTAAGCGCGAGCTTCAGCTCCACCTACTTTTGCAAGTACAGAAGTGATTGCAGCTGTTAAAGTTGTTTTACCATGGTCAACGTGACCGATTGTTCCGATATTAACATGTGGTTTAGAACGATCAAATTTAGCTTTTGCCATTTTAGGAATTTCCTCCTTTAATATAAGAAAATTGTTATTTTATACTATGTGCCAAGACAGTTGACAATGTCTTCTATCTTGGCTTACATAAGTAGTTATACTTTAATAAAGAATGAAAATCAATTATTCACCTTTATTTTTTTTGATAATCTCTTCAGCGATGCTCTTAGGAACTTCTTCGTAGTGATCGAAAGTCATAGAGAACACGCCACGTCCTTGAGTGTTGGAACGCAATGTTGTTGCGTAACCGAACATTTCAGATAGAGGTACCATAGCACGTACAACTTGTGCGTTACCGCGTGCTTCCATACCTTCTACACGTCCACGACGAGCTGTGATATTACCCATGATGTCACCCATGTACTCTTCAGGGATAACAACTTCAACGCTCATCATTGGCTCAAGGATAACTGGATTACATTTTTTCGCTGCATTTTTAAGTGCTAAAGATGCTGCTACTTTAAATGCCATCTCAGAGGAGTCAACGTCATGGTAAGAACCATCAAATAGTTTTGCTTTAATATCGATTAATGGGTAGCCAGCAAGTACACCGCGGTCAAGAGCGTCTTCTAGACCAGCTTGTACAGCAGGAACGTATTCACGTGGTACTACACCACCAACGATAGCATTTTCAAATTCGAAGCCTTTACCTTCTTCATTAGGTGAGAACTCGATCCAAACGTGACCGTATTGTCCACGTCCACCGGATTGACGAGCAAACTTACCTTCAACCTGTGCAGGTGTACGGAAAGTCTCACGGTAAGCAACCTGAGGTGCACCAACATTAGCTTCTACTTTAAACTCACGACGCATACGGTCAACAAGAATATCTAAGTGAAGCTCACCCATACCTTCGATGATAGTTTGACCAGTTTCTTGGTCAGTATGAGCGCGGAAAGTTGGATCTTCCTCTTGAAGCTTTTGAAGAGCAGTAGACATTTTGTCTTGGTCTGCTTTAGATTTAGGTTCAATTGAAAGAGAGATAACTGGCTCAGGGAATTCCATGGATTCCAAGATAACCAGGTTCTTTTCTTCACATAGAGTATCTCCAGTTGTAGTATCTTTTAGACCTACAGCAGCGGCGATATCCCCAGCGTGTACTTCTGAGATCTCTTGACGGGAGTTCGCATGCATTTGCAGGATACGTCCTACACGCTCGCGTTTTCCTTTAGTAGAGTTTTGTACGTATGAACCGGAGCTCAAAGTACCAGAGTATACACGGAAGAATGTTAATTTACCAACATAAGGGTCAGTCATAACTTTGAAAGCAAGCGCAGAGAATGGCTCGCTGTCATCAGCATGACGTTCAACTTCCTCATCTGTATCCGGTAGAATACCTTTGATTGCAGGTACATCTAATGGAGATGGAAGGTAGTCGATTACAGCATCTAGCATTAACTGAACACCTTTGTTTTTGAATGCAGAACCACAGATAACTGGGTAGAATTCAACGTTTACAGTACCTTTACGGATAGCTGCTTTCAATTCCTCTTTAGTGATTTCTTCACCGCCAAGGTATTTTTCCATTAATTCTTCGTCAAGTTCTGCTACTGCTTCTATTAACTTCTCACGGTATTCTTCTGCTATTGCCATGTGCTCTTCAGGAATTTCACGAACTTCGATATCAGTACCAAGGTCGTTACCATAGAATACTGCGTTCATTTCCACTAGGTCAATGATTGCTTCGAAGTCATCTTCAGCACCGATTGGTATCTGAATTGGGTGTGCATTCGCTTGAAGGCGTTCATGTAAAGTTTTTACGGAGTATAAGAAATCCGCACCGATTTTGTCCATTTTGTTAACAAAAACAACACGTGGTACTCCGTAAGTTGTAGCTTGGCGCCAAACTGTTTCAGTTTGTGGTTCAACACCGGATTGTGCATCTAGTACTGCTACCGCACCATCAAGTACACGAAGGGAACGTTCAACTTCAACTGTGAAGTCTACGTGTCCTGGTGTGTCGATGATATTTACACGGTGTTCTTTCCAAGCTGCTGTTGTTGCAGCAGATGTGATCGTGATTCCACGCTCTTGTTCTTGCTCCATCCAGTCCATTTGTGATGCACCTTCATGAGTTTCTCCAATTTTGTGGATACGACCTGTGTAGTAAAGAACGCGCTCAGTAGTCGTCGTTTTACCAGCATCGATATGAGCCATGATACCAATATTACGAGTTTTTTCTAAGGAGAACTCTCTAGCCATTGGGTCTTTCTCCTTCCTTGTGGATATAGATTTTTAGTAGTTTTGATTTTACCAACGATAGTGAGCGAAAGCTTTGTTAGCTTCAGCCATTTTATGTGTATCTTCGCGTTTCTTAACAGAAGCGCCAGTGTTATTAGCTGCATCCATGATTTCGTTAGCTAAGCGCTCTTCCATAGTTTTTTCACCACGAAGACGAGCATAGTTTACTAACCAACGAAGTCCTAGAGTAGTACGTCTGTCAGGGCGAACCTCAACTGGTACTTGGTAGTTAGCTCCACCTACACGGCGTGCTCTAACTTCTAGAACTGGCATGATATTTTTTAAAGCTTGATCGAAAACTTCCATTGGATCGTTACCAGTACGCTCTCTTACGATATCGAAAGAAGCATAAAGGATTTTTTGGGAAGTCCCTCTTTTTCCATCGATCATCATTTTGTTGATCAATTTTGTTACAAGCTTGGAATTATATATCGGATCAGGTAATACATCTCTTTTTGAAACAGGTCCTTTACGAGGCATATTTTGTTCCTCCTTTCAAAGAAGTAATTATTTTGGTTTTAAAATTATTTTTTTGCTGCTTTAGGTTTTTTCGTACCGTATTTAGAACGACCTTGCATACGGTTGTTAACGCCTGCAGTATCAAGAGCGCCACGCACGATGTGGTAACGTACCCCTGGAAGGTCTTTTACACGTCCTCCACGGATTAATACAACACTGTGCTCTTGCAAGTTGTGGCCGATACCAGGAATGTAAGCAGTAACCTCGATTCCATTAGTCAAACGTACACGCGCATATTTACGTAACGCGGAGTTTGGTTTCTTTGGAGTCATTGTACCAACACGAGTACATACCCCACGTTTTTGTGGAGATGATACGTTTGTTTGGGATTTCTTGAAGCTATTGTAACCTTTATTCAAAGCTGGAGACTTTGATTTTTCTTCTTTAGATTTACGTGGCTTACGTACCAATTGGTTAATAGTTGGCATGATGTTTCCTCCCTTCAAAATTGGTTCCCCTAGTCCCACACATCCAGGTGGTTCATAAAAGGGTAAAAACAAAGTTTTTGCATCAACTGCAAAAACAGTTTTCTATTTCATAATGACAACAGCTGCTGCTCCAACATCTATTTTGCATGCTTTTCCGAGCAACCTCATCGAGTCTACATAATCGATTGGAACGGAATACTCTTTAGCAGCATCAATTACTTTTGATGTGATTGTTGAATCAGCATCAAGAGCAATAATAACTGTTTCGGCATTTCCTGTTCGGAGAGCTTTCACTGTTTGTTTCGTCCCTATTATCAGGTTCTTTGCCTGAGATACTTTTTCATAAGACATCATTAATATCCTCCAAAGTAACAGGTTAATAGGAGCACCTTTGCTATAGTACCATTTATAAAACATAAATGTCAACAATCGCACGAAAAAAATTAATTTGTTACCCTTATTTACTTTATATATACAGAAGATTAGCCGGATTGATCATCCGGCTACCTCTTCTGATGTAGATTGGTTACTCAGCTGGAACCGTTTCTTCCTTTTGTTCAGTTAGAACCGGAACAGCTTTACGGTAACGATGCATACCTGTACCAGCAGGTATTAACTTACCGATAATAACGTTCTCTTTAAGTCCAAGCAATTCATCACGTTTTCCTTTAATCGCTGCATCTGTAAGGACACGAGTAGTTTCCTGGAAGGATGCGGCGGACAGGAAGGAATCCGTTTCAAGAGATGCTTTTGTAATACCAAGCAATAGCGGGCGTCCCGTAGCAGGATTTTTACCTTGAAGCAACGCCTCATGGTTTGCTTTTGTGAACTGATGAATATCCAGTAATGTTCCTGGCAATACATCGGTTTCTCCGGCATCGATAACACGAATTTTCTTAAGCATTTGACGAACCATAACCTCTACGTGTTTATCGCCAATTTCTACCCCTTGCATGCGGTATACTTTTTGCACTTCTTTTAACAGGTATTCCTGTACAGAACGTACATTTGTAACTTTAAGAAGTTCTTTTGGATCAATAGAACCTTCTGTAAGTTCCTGACCAGGAACAACTGTGTCATTTACATTCACTTTCAAGCGCGCAGAGTACGGAGCTGTATAAGAGCGGCTTTCCACTGCACCTTGAATTGTGATTTCCTGTTGTTTGTCACGGACTTCGTTAATCGCTGTAACCGTACCTTCGATTTCAGCAATAACTGCCTGCCCTTTAGGGTTACGTGCTTCAAACAACTCCTGAATACGCGGAAGACCTTGTGTAATGTCGTCTCCGGCAACCCCACCTGTATGGAAAGTACGCATTGTCAACTGTGTACCAGGTTCACCGATGGATTGAGCCGCGATGATACCGACTGCTTCACCAACTTCAACCTCTTGACCAGTTGCAAGGTTACGTCCGTAACATTTTTTACATACACCATGGCGAGTGTTACATGTAAACGCAGAGCGAATTGTCACTTCTTCAATACCAAGTTCTTCGATTTTTTGAGCAAGATCTTCAGTGAAGATTTCGTTCTCATTAATCAGAACTTCGCCTGTTTCAGGATGTTTAACTTTCTTCCTTGCATAACGTCCTACAAGACGTTCTTCAAGGCTTTCAATTGTTTCTGTACCATCTTTCAAAGCTCTTACTTCTAAGCCGCGATCTGTTCCACAGTCGTCTTCTCTAACGATAACATCCTGTGCAACATCAACCAGACGTCTTGTTAAGTAACCGGAATCGGCTGTTTTCAATGCTGTATCGGCAAGACCTTTACGCGCACCGTGAGTGGAGATGAAGTACTCCAATACTGTTAAGCCTTCACGGAAACTTGATTTGATTGGGAGCTCAATAATACGACCAGCCGGGTTGGCCATCAATCCACGCATACCCGCAAGCTGCGTAAAGTTAGATGCGTTACCACGGGCTCCGGAATCACTCATCATAAAGATTGGATTCAAGTGATGTAAGGATGCCATCAGTTTGCTTTGGATATCATCCTTCGCTTCACTCCAGATTGAGATAACACGGTCATAACGTTCTTCTTCTGTGATCAAACCACGTCTAAATTGTTTCATGACACTGTCTACTTTACCTTGAGCTTTTTCAAGAATTTCTTGTTTTTCAGGTAAAACGACGATATCTGCAACCCCTACAGTAATACCTGCACGAGTCGAATATTTAAATCCTAGATCCTTCATGCGGTCAAGCATTTTGGATGTTTCTGTTATTTTAAAACGTTTAAAGACTTCAGCAATAATGTTACCAAGAATTTTCTTCTTAAATGGTTGGATTCTCTCACGATTCGCTAAGATTTCCTTCACATTTGCTCCCTTTTCAACAAAATATTTCTCTGGTGTTTTTTCTTCCAGATTGGATCTTGTTGGTTCGTTAATATAAGGGAAAGTTTCAGGAAGAATTTCATTGAATATCAATTTACCAACAGTAGTAAGCAATAATTGCTTATTCTGTTCTTCCGTAAACGTTTCGTTATTTAAAGAGCTAGCATGAACAGCTACACGAGTGTGTAAGTGAACATATCCGTTTTGATAGGCAAGTACTGCTTCATTAGTGTCGTTGAAGATCATACCTTCTCCAACTGCACCTGGTCTTTCCATTGTCAGATAATAGTTACCAAGAACCATATCCTGTGATGGAGTTACAACCGGTTTACCATCCTTAGGGTTAAGGATGTTTTGCGCAGCTAGCATCAATAGACGGGCTTCCGCTTGTGCTTCTGCAGATAAAGGTACGTGAACAGCCATTTGGTCACCGTCAAAGTCAGCGTTATACGCTGTACATACTAACGGGTGAAGTCGAATAGCTCTACCTTCAACTAATGTTGGTTCGAACGCCTGGATTCCTAGACGGTGAAGTGTCGGGGCACGGTTTAATAGAACCGGATGCTCCTTAATTACTTCTTCAAGCACATCCCAAATATCAGGAGAATGTCTTTCGATCTTTCTCTTAGCTGATTTGATGTTATGAGCCAATCCTTTTTCAACAAGTTCTTTCATTACGAAAGGCTTGAATAGTTCGATTGCCATTTCCTTCGGCAAACCACATTGGTACATTTTCAAGTTTGGTCCTACAACGATAACGGAACGACCAGAATAGTCAACACGTTTACCGAGTAAGTTTTGACGGAAACGACCTTGTTTACCTTTAAGCATATGAGACAAAGACTTAAGCGGACGGTTACCAGGTCCTGTTACAGGACGGCCACGTCTACCGTTATCAATCAATGCGTCAACTGCTTCCTGAAGCATACGCTTTTCATTTTGAACAATGATGCTTGGAGCACCTAAATCAAGCAGACGTTTCAAACGATTGTTACGGTTGATTACTCTGCGATACAGGTCATTCAAGTCAGATGTTGCAAAACGGCCGCCATCCAATTGAACCATTGGACGAAGCTCAGGAGGAATAACCGGAAGTACATCCAGAATCATCCAAGAAGGTTCGTTACCTGAATGACGGAATGCTTCCAATACTTCAAGACGTTTAATCGCACGTGTACGGCGTTGTCCCTGAGCTGTTTTAAGCTCTTCTTTCAAGGATTCTACCTCTTTGTTAAGATCGATATCCTGAAGAAGCTTTTTAATGGATTCTGCACCCATCCCAGCTTGGAACTTGTTGCCGTATTTATCACGGTATGCACGGTATTCTTTTTCAGATAGAAGCTGCTTTCTCTCTAAAGCAGTATCTCCTGCTTCTGTAACAACGTAAGAAGCAAAATAAATTACTTCTTCCAAGGCACGCGGAGACATGTCAAGCAAAAGACCCATACGGCTTGGAATTCCTTTAAAGTACCAAATATGAGAAACCGGAGCAGCCAATTCAATATGGCCCATACGCTCACGTCTCACTTTAGCTCTAGTTACTTCAACACCACAACGGTCACAAACTACACCTTTGTAGCGTACTCTTTTATATTTACCGCAGTGGCATTCCCAGTCCTTTGTAGGACCGAAAATGCGCTCACAGAACAACCCATCTTTTTCAGGTTTAAGTGTACGGTAGTTTATAGTTTCTGGCTTTTTCACTTCTCCGAAAGACCAAGAGCGAATCTTATCCGGTGAAGCAAGGCCTATTTTCATATATTCAAAATTGTTTACATCCAACAAGGGGCCTACCTCCCTTTCCGTATCCCAATATCACTAAGGTTACTCGATTGTACCAACTGTTTCTGATTCGGGACTTTTCACATCAGGATCTATGGTTAATGTATCTGCTTGGTGAATATCGTCATCATCTTCCAGATCACGCATTTCAATTTCTTTATCATCACCAGAAAGAATCTTAACATCCATACCTAAACTTTGAAGTTCCTTGATTAAAACCTTGAAAGATTCCGGAACGCCCGGTTCAGGTACATTGTCACCTTTTACAATTGCTTCATAAGTTTTCACACGACCAACAACATCATCAGATTTAACTGTAAGGATTTCTTGAAGTGTGTATGCAGCACCATATGCTTCAAGTGCCCATACCTCCATCTCACCAAAACGCTGACCACCGAATTGAGCTTTACCACCCAATGGTTGTTGCGTAACAAGTGAGTAAGGTCCTGTTGAACGGGCATGAAGTTTATCATCAACCATGTGTGCCAGTTTGATCATATACATGACACCAACGGAAACACGGTTATCAAATGGTTCTCCAGTTCTGCCGTCATAAAGAATTGTTTTCGCATCGCGAGACATACCAGCCTCTTCGATTGTATCCCAAACATCTTCTTCACGCGCACCGTCAAATACAGGAGTTGCCACATGGATTCCAAGCTGTCTTGCAGCCATACCTAAGTGCAATTCCAATACCTGACCGATATTCATACGTGATGGTACCCCTAATGGGTTCAACATGATATCGACAGGTGTTCCATCCGGAAGGAAAGGCATATCTTCTTCAGGTAAAATTCGGGAGATAACCCCTTTGTTACCGTGACGACCGGCCATTTTATCTCCTTCATGGATCTTACGTTTCTGAACGATGTATACACGTACCAACTGGTTCACACCTGGTGGCAGTTCATCACCGTCTTCACGTGTAAAGACTTTAACATCATGGACAATTCCTCCACCGCCATGCGGTACACGGAGAGATGTGTCACGAACTTCACGAGCCTTCTCACCAAAGATTGCATGTAACAATCTTTCTTCTGCAGTCAGCTCCGTAACCCCTTTAGGAGTTACCTTACCAACTAGAAGGTCACCGTCTTTAACTTCGGCACCGATGCGAATGATTCCACGGTCATCCAAGTTGCGCAGAGCATCTTCCCCAACGTTTGGAATGTCACGTGTAATTTCTTCCGGTCCAAGTTTAGTATCACGAGCTTCAGATTCATATTCTTCGATATGAATAGAAGTATATACATCGTCTTTAACAAGACGTTCACTCATAATGATGGCATCCTCATAGTTATAACCATCCCATGTCATGAAGGCAACAAGTACGTTTTGGCCTAATGCCAATTCGCCAAGCTCCATGGACGGACCATCTGCAAGAATTTCTCCTTTAACAACACGGTCACCCGATTTAACGATCGGACGTTGGTTATAACATGTTCCTTGGTTAGAACGGATGAATTTAAGGGTACGGTATTTATCAAGATTACCTTTTACCTCTTCACCATCTACTTCACTAACACGTCTTACCCAGATTTCTCTGGCTTCCACGTGTTCTACGATTCCATCGTGCTTACAAATTACAGCAGCACCGGAATCTTTACCGGATACATATTCCATACCTGTACCAACAATTGGAGCCTGCGGACGAATAAGCGGAACCGCTTGACGTTGCATGTTCGCTCCCATAAGGGCACGGTTGGAGTCATCGTTTTCAAGGAACGGGATACAAGCTGTTGCAGCTGATACAACCTGTTTAGGTGATACGTCCATATAGTCAACGCGATCACGTTTAACAACTGTATTTTCACCACGGAAACGAGCTACAACTTCCTCGTTCATAAATCCACCATCTTCAGTTAGCGGGGCATTTGCCTGTGCCACTACATAAAGATCCTCTTCATCAGCAGTCAAGTAATCCATTCGATCAGTTACTTTGCCTGTCGCAGGGTCTACCCTTCTATATGGCGTTTCAATGAAACCGTATGGGTTTACTTTTGCGAATGTAGATAGTGAGTTAATCAAACCAATGTTTGGTCCCTCAGGTGTTTCAATTGGGCACATACGTCCATAGTGGGAATAGTGAACGTCACGAACTTCCATTCCGGCACGTTCCCTTGTTAAACCACCAGGTCCAAGTGCAGACAATCTCCGTTTATGTGTCAATTCAGCAAGTGGATTTGTTTGATCCATAAACTGAGACAACTGGGAGCTTCCAAAGAATTCTTTAATAGAAGCTATAACCGGGCGAATGTTAATAAGCTGCTGCGGTGTAATTGTGTTTGTATCCTGGATGGACATTCTCTCACGAACCACACGCTCCATACGGGATAAACCAATTCTGAATTGGTTTTGCAATAGCTCACCAACTGAACGCAGACGTCGGTTACCTAAATGATCGATATCATCTGTGTCGCCAACACCATGCAGTAAGTTAAAGAAGTAACTGATAGTAGATACAATATCAGCAGGTGTAATGTTTTTAACTTTCTTTTCTACATAAGCATTGCCGATAACATTAATTACTTTTTCACCTTCAGCATCGCTCGGTGCATAGATTTTTACATTTTGAACCAGTACATCTTCTTCCACGACTCCCCCAACAGGGTTGTACGTTTTGAAGCCAATCCCATTTTCTAAGTAAGGGATGATTTTATCGAGAGTACGGCGATCCAACAAAGTATCTTTTTCAACTAAGATTTCTCCTGTTTCAGGGTCCACCAAAGTTTCAGCTACTTTTTGGTTGAAAAGACGATTTTTTATATGAAGTTTCTTGTTAATTTTATAGCGTCCTACATTTGCCAAATCATATCTCTTCGGATCAAAGAAACGTGATACAAGCAAACTTTTCGCATTTTCGACCGTAGGTGGTTCACCTGGGCGAAGACGCTCATAGATTTCAAGCAAAGCTTTTTCTGTACTTTCAGTATTATCTTTTTCCAATGTGTTACGGATGTACTCGTTATCACCGATTAGATCGATGATTTCTTGATCAGAGCCGAATCCAAGAGCACGCAAAAGAACCGTTACCGGCAACTTCCTTGTACGATCGATTCTTACGTAAACTACATCTTTCGCGTCAGTTTCATATTCCAACCATGCTCCGCGGTTTGGAATTACGGTAGCTGTGAATCCACGCTTTCCGTTTTTATCAACCTTCCCGCTGTAGTATACACTCGGGGATCGTACTAATTGGGATACGATAACACGTTCGGCACCGTTTATAACAAACGTTCCCGTTTCCGTCATGAGAGGGAAATCACCCATAAAGACATCTTGGTCTTTAACTTCTCCCGTCTCTTTGTTTACAAGTCTTACTTTAACCCGTAATGGGGCGGAGTAGGTTACATCCCGCTCCTTAGATTCTTCCACAGGATATTTCGGGTCTCCGAGGCTATAATCGATAAACTCAAGAGACAGATTTCCTGTAAAATCCTCGATAGGGGAAATGTCCTGGAACATTTCTCTTAAGCCCTCATCAAGAAACCATTGATAGGAAGAGGTTTGAATTTCAATTAAATTCGGTAATTCGAGCACTTCGCTAATGCGCGCATAGCTCCGGCGTTGGCGATGTCGTCCATACTGAACAAGTTGACCTGTCAACTGATTCACCCCTCAAATAAAGCGTTTATGATAGAATTTATATTCCAACAGCCCTATACAAGCTGATAGAACAAAAAAGAAAAAGGGTTTCAATCTGAAAACCTCAATTTCAAAAACGCATAGTATTGGTTTATTTTTTCCATATTTTCCAGAACATATACACATTTATTTATTTCTTTACCAAAATGTGCAGGGTGTCCCAAATTATATATATGCATTTTTTAATATTAACATAGGCATATTGTCAAGTCAAACTTTTTTAGACTTCAAAATATAGTACCCTTTTTTCTTTATAATGACCTCCACGTTTCCAAAAACATCTTCCATTTTAGCCATTGCGGATGGAGCTCCCTGTTTCTTTTGAATGACAATCCACAACTCGCCGCCATCCTGTAAAACACTCTTACTTCTTTCAAGTATTTCATGAACTACTTTTTTTCCGGCTCTGATGGGCGGATTCGAAACAACCGCTGCAAACTCAGTTTCCGTAACATTTTGATAAACAGAACTCTCATAAATCTTAACATTTTTGATCTCATTGATTCGAGCATTTTCCCCTGACAAATGGAGAGCTCTTTCATTCACATCTACCATATGAATTGTTCTGTCAGAAAAAGAATCAGCCAAAGATAAACCTATCGGGCCATATCCACAGCCGACATCAATGATTGGCTGTTTGCCGGAAGCCTCAGGTTCCACGAAGGCCTCGATTAACAATCTTGAACCAAAATCAACCTCACGTTTAGAAAAAACACCAGCATCTGTTTTAAAACGAAATGTCTTCCCTCTTAAAGTATAGCTCCATTCATCAGGATTACTATCAACCTGAGGATTGCGGGAATAATAATGATCTGACAACCCAGATCCCTCCTGACCAATTGCATTTCGGATCGTTTTAACGAAAACCTAAATTCCAACTTTTATTTCTAAAGTCAGAAAAAGCCCGCTGTATTTGCAGCGAGCCTTTTCATATGATGTGTGTAAAATTACTTAACTTCTACACCAGCGCCAACTTCTTCAAGTTTAGCTTTGATTTCTTCAGCTTCGTCTTTAGAAACGCCTTCTTTGATAGCTTTAGGAGTGTTATCAACAACTTCTTTAGCTTCTTTAAGACCAAGGCCAGTGATTTCACGTACTACTTTGATAACTTTGATTTTTTGATCTCCAGCGCTAGCTAGAACAACATCAAATTCAGTTTTTTCAGCTGCAGCTTCTCCGCCAGCAGCACCAACCATAGCTACAGGAGCAGCTGCAGTTACGCCAAATTCTTCTTCAATTGCTTTTACAAGATCGTTAAGTTCTAAAACAGTCATATTTTTAACTGCTTCAATGATTTGTTCTTTAGTCATTATAAGTTCCTCCTTAGTTTTTAATAAATCGTTGTATACGTATTTCTAATCAAGAAGCAATTAAGCTCCTTGTTCTTCTTTTTGTTCTGCCACTGCTTTTGTAGCAAGCGCCAAGTTGCGGATAGGTGCTTGAAGCACGCTGAGCAACATAGAAAGCAAACCTTCGCGAGATGGAAGTTCTGCAAGAGCTTTAACTTCTTCAACAGTTGCAACGTTTCCTTCGATTACACCTGCTTTAATTTCTAGAGCTTCGTGTTTTTTAGCGAAGTCGTTCAAGATTTTAGCCGGAGCTACAACGTCCTCAGTACTGAATGCAATCGCATTTGGTCCAGTAAGAGCTTCGTTAAGGTCAGAAAGTTCAACTTGATCAGCAGCACGGCGAGTCATGGAGTTTTTGTAAACTTTGAACTCGATGCCAGCTTCACGTAATTGTTTACGAAGTTCTGTAACTTCAGCAACGTTTAAACCACGGTAGTCAACAACAACTGTGGATACACTGTCTTTCAGTTTACCAGCGATTTCATCAACAATTTGTTTCTTTGCATTAACATTATTCGCATTGCTCATATTAACACCTCCTGTAGAATGTTACCATTCACACCCGTAAAAAAACCTCCATATCATGACAGACATGGAGGTACGATGATAGTCCGAACAAAATAGTTCTATTATGATCGAATACCTCGGCAGGAAATTAAGCTTTAACCAGCACCTGCTGTCTATGGCATAAATGTTAAATTTATTTATAACAACATTTGTAATTATATTAAATAACTACCCTGTTGTCAAATTTTATTTTTTAGCTTAGAAAGAAGATGGATCTACCTTGATTCCAGGTCCCATAGTTGTAGTCACAGCTACATTCTTCATGTAAGTTCCTTTAGCTGCTGCTGGCTTCGCTTTTTGAAGAGTTTCAAAAATTGTAGTGAAGTTTTCAACTAGCTTGCTATCTTCGAAGGAAACTTTTCCGATAGGTACATGAATGTTACCTGCTTTATCAACACGGTATTCTACTTTACCAGCTTTAATTTCATTGATTGCTTTTTCAACATCAAATGTAACAGTTCCTGTTTTAGGGTTTGGCATTAAACCTTTAGGTCCTAATACACGACCTAATTTACCAACTTCACCCATCATATCAGGTGTCGCTACGATAACATCAAAGTCAAACCAACCTTGTTGGATTTTGTTGATGTAGTCAGTATCTCCAACATAATCAGCACCTGCAGCTTCAGCTTCTTTAAGCTTTTCACCTTTAGCAAATACTAATACACGTTGTGTTTTACCAGTACCGTTTGGAAGTACAACCGCTCCACGGATTTGTTGATCAGCTTTCTTAGGATCAACTCCAAGACGGAATGCTACTTCTACAGTTGCATCAAATTTAGTGAAGCTTGTTTTCTTCGCTAATTCAATTGCTTCTGTTACGGAATAAGCTTTTGTACGATCGATAAGCTGAATAGCTTCAGCGTATTTTTTAGTTTTCTTAGCCATTATTATATCCTCCTAATATTGTGGTTTTAACGGAATTGACCTCCCACGAAAAAGGTTGCGATGTACCGTACATTCGCAACCTCCATACAACAATTAGTCTTCGATGACAATTCCCATACTGCGTGCAGTACCTTCTACCATACGCATAGCTGATTCAACACTTGCTGCATTTAAGTCAGGCATTTTGGATTCAGCGATTTCACGTACTTTGTCACGCTTAACTGTTGCCACTTTATTACGGTTTGGTTCACCAGAACCAGACTCAATTCCTGCTGCTTTCTTAAGAAGAACAGCCGCTGGAGGAGTTTTTGTAATAAAAGTGAAAGAACGGTCTTCAAATACTGTGATTTCAACAGGAATGATTAGACCTGCTTGTTCTGCTGTACGAGCATTAAACTCTTTACAGAAACCCATGATGTTAACACCTGCTTGACCCAATGCTGGACCAACCGGTGGAGCTGGATTAGCTTTAGCTGCAGGAATCTGCAATTTCACGATTTTAATTACTTTTTTAGCCACGAGACACACCTCCTTATCGTCCGTGATGTGGTAATTGGGCTTTGCCCTCCCACTCAAATATACAATCATTCTTTATTTCACTCATAAAGAATTTACCATTAGTTCAGGTCTCTGTCTTGAGACATACTGACCCTAGAAATATTATCACTTTTTAATATGAAAGGCAAGTTTTTCAGGATTATAATTTTTCCACCTGGTCAAAATCCAATTCAACCGGGGTATCGCGGCCAAACATATTAACAAGAACTTTCAGTTTACCCTTAGCCTTGTCCAACTCTTCTATTGTACCAGCAAATTCAGCGAAAGGACCTTCCTTAACTTTAACTGAATCGCCAATAAACAAATCGATTTCAATTCTTTTTTCGTCCATACCCATTCTTTTCAGAATCACTGCTGCTTCTTCAGGCATTAACGCAACCGGCTTAGAACCTGATCCAGTCGAACCTACAAACCCAGTTACACCTGGTGTATTGCGGACAACATACCAAGAATCGTCTGTCATAACAATTTCCACGAGTACATATCCTGGGAATACCTTTTTCTTAACTACTTTCTTCTTACCATTTTTGAAATCAGTTTCTTCTTCTTCCGGAACAATGACACGGAAGATCTTATCTTGCATACCCATTGACTCTACACGTTTTTCCAAGTTCGCTTTAACTTTATTTTCATATCCGGAATACGTATGAACAACATACCAATTTTTCTCCATATTCTATTAGGACTAAACGTCCTTCCCTCCTTGCAAACAGTGATATTCAAATATATCTTGTCAGCTGTTATTTTTTAATTTTTGCGCAAATTTTAAATCCAGCAGATTCCTGCTAAGTATCGAATCTATTTTTTAGACAAATTAAAAAACCCGTTTCCGGGCTTTCAAGTCTTTTCTTATGCTAGTTTTCATTATACCATGTTTTGTGCTGTTTATTCACTATTTAAGAATGACACGAATAAGTTCGGATAACCCTAGATCAATAACCGCAAAAAACACTGCCATAATGATGACTGTTGATAAAACAGTTATCGTATAGGTTGTAAGCTCTTTTTTCTTAGGCCAGCTTACCTTTTTCATTTCTCGAGAAACGCCTCGGAAGAATTCTAGAATGCGTCGCATTAATTTGAAACCTCCAGCCAATACAGTTTTACAATCCAAATCATTAGATTGTTTGTTTATGAGGTGTGTGCGTATTACAAGTTTTACAAAATTTATTTAGCTCCAGTCGCACCTTTTCTTGGTTAGACTGGTTATGATTCGTTGAATAGTTCCTTGAACCGCATTTTGTACATGCGATGATAACTTTTTTATTCATAAAAATGCACCTTTATTTTAATTAACAAGTCCAATACAAATTTATCATGTAGGAAATTGTCTGTCAATAAGCGGGTTAAAGATATAACCCTATGAATATACTAAACTAGCGAACTTCTAGATACCGTTCCAATTTACGCTTTACTCTTTGCAATGCATTATCAATTGATTTAACATGTCTATCCAATTCCTCTGATATCTCTTGATAGGATTGTCCATCTAAATACAGAGACAGGACTTTTCGTTCCAGATCACTTAGCAGCTCGCTCATTTTAAGCTCAATATAATCAAATTCTTCTTGATTAATAATTAATTCCTCTGGATCCATAACTTTAACACCTGTTATAACATCCATCAATGTGCGATCTGACTCTTCATCATAGATAGGCTTATCCAAAGAGACATAGGAATTGAGCGGTATATGTTTCTGCCTTGTCGCAGTTTTAATTGCAGTAATAATTTGCCTGGTAATACAGAGCTCAGCAAACGCTTTAAAGGATGTAAGCTTGTCCTCCTTATAATCTCGGATGGCCTTGAATAAACCAATCATACCTTCCTGAACAATATCTTCTTTATCTGCACCTATTAAAAAATAGGTTCTCGCTTTAGCCCTTACAAAGTTTCTGTATTTGTGGATCAAAAAATCCAGGGCCCCGCTGTCCCCTTGATGAACCCGGTCGACTAACAGTTCATCTTCCATATGACCATAATCATCATCCAGCATTACCCCGATAGAAATTGCCACACCGATCCCTCCGTAAGATACCAAAGATAGCAATATTATACAGTAAGCGCTTTTATAGCGTCAATGCCCTCACAGATTTCCTCTCCTCCATTTTTCGAACATTTCCGACACTTCTCGACTCAACGGGATCCTTGATACAGGCTGTTCATCCTTTGTTTGCACGACCTTTTTTTCAATCTCTTTTTCTACATATTCCATCTCCTGCAACAGTTCACGGGCAGATTTCCGATAAGCCCCCTGCGCAAAGATGGTTCGCTGCTCCGTGTAATCTGATGTCGCAACATACACACGAGTATTTATTTTTATTAATTTAGAAGCCAGCCTTTCGATACATTCATCAGCTGTTTCATTTTCCTTTGTAAAAATAACATCAACTTTTGAATTTCTATACTTTTTCTCCATTCCCTGTACGAAGTAAGCATCAAATACAATTATAACCCGGTGTCCGGAAAAACCTTGAAATTCAGCCATCATTTCAATTAAACGGTCTCTAGCGGCAGCAAGGTCCTGATCGCGCAGCTTACGCAAATCAGGCCATGCACCTATGATATTATAGCCATCTACCACCAGTATGGTTTCCATCTTTATCCCTCTAACGGATATCGCTTTCGATATACTTCATACATTAGCAAGCTGGCTGCCACACTTGCATTGAGAGAAGTAACATGCCCCACCATTGGCAAGTGATATAAGAAATCGCATTTTTCCTTGATTACCCGGCTGATTCCTTTCCCTTCACTACCAATTACAATCCCAAGAGGCATCGTTCCATCCATCAACCGATAATCCTGGCTTCCCTTCGCATCTGTACCAGCAATCCATACACCGCGTTCCTTTAAATCTTCTATCGTGCGTGATAAATTCGTTACGCGTGCAACCGGGATATGCTCAATTGCCCCGGTCGATGATTTAGCAACTGTAGCTGTTAACCCAACCGCTCTCCGCTTGGGAATAATGATACCATGAACACCGGATGCATCAGCTGTCCTTAAGATAGAACCCAAATTGTGCGGATCCTCCAATTCATCAAGCAACAGAATGAATGGGTCTTCCTGTCTGGATTCCGCCAGCTTAAACATGTCGTCAATTTCTGCATATTGATAGGCCGCCACCTGAGCAATAACTCCCTGGTGATTCCCCTCAATCATTTGATCCAGTTTTTTCTTTGGTGCTGTTTGTATCATAATTTTATTTTCTTTTGCAACCGCGATTACCTGCTGAATCTGCCCTTTCGTAGCTCCTTCTGCAATCCAAATCTTATGAATATCGCGTTTCGATCGCAATGCCTCTAAGACGGTATTACGTCCCATAATTAAATCATCGCTCATCTCTGCACTTCACTCCTCTCTTTAAATTGAATCGCCAACTCTATAATTTCATCAAGACGTTCCTGTTTCTTGCTCCCATATAGATAACCAATTAATGCTTCAAAAGCTGTGCTGTATCTATATGTTTGCACATCTGTATTTTTTGGGATTGTGCCTGACTTAGCATTCCTCCCTCTGCGGATAACAGCTTCTTCCTCTTCAGTTAGAAGATGCTCATTTAATAAATAATGTACGACTGCACTCTGTGATTTAGCAGATACATACTTCGTTGCTTCTTTATGAAGCCTGTTTGGTTTTACTTGTCCAATAGATAGCAGATGATGGCGAATATATACTTCATATACCGCATCTCCAATATAGGCCAGAGCTAGACTTCCCAAAGCCGTTACATCTAATTCCTTTAAGTCCTCAAGCATTCTTTTTATCCCCGTTTCCAGCGTGTACCTTGGGCAGTATCTTCCAAAATAATATTCATTGCTTTTAGCTCATCTCTAATCTCGTCAGAGCGAGTAAAATTACGTTCTTTTCTTGCCCGATTACGTTCTTCAATTAATTTTTCTACCATAGCATCAAGCGATTGTTCAACCTCAAGCTTAATACCGAGTACATCAAATAAAATGCGAAACTCATTTAAAAATGCTTCAATAACTGCATCGGAGGTCACTTTTTCTAACAGATAATAATTTCCTTGCCTTGATAGTTCAAACAATACCGAAATAGCATTTGCGGTATTGAAATCATCATCCATTGCTTCTTCAAACATTGCATGTAATTCTCCGATTTTCTCGAACCATTCCGCATCGTTATGAGTAATATTGGTGCTTGCCGTTTGGCGGTGTTTTAAGTTTTCGTAAGTAGTTCGCAAGCGGTCCAATGAAATCTTCGTTGACTCTAATAACTCTTCACTGTAATTAATTGGATTTCTGTAATGAACGGACAGGATAAAAAATCTTAATACTGCCGGATCATGATGCTTAATAATATCATGTACCATTACAAAATTACCGAGAGATTTAGACATTTTTTCATTATCAATATTAATATAGCCATTATGCATCCAATAATTTGCGAATGGCTTTTCGGTTAAAGCTTCTGTCTGTGCAATTTCATTTTCATGGTGAGGGAATGCTAAGTCCTGTCCTCCAGCATGAATATCAATCGTATCACCTAAGTATTCTTTAGCCATCGCAGAACATTCTATATGCCAACCCGGTCTTCCTTTGCCCCATGGGCTATCCCAAGAAATTTCACCATCTTTAGCCGCTTTCCACAAAGTGAAATCAAGTGCATCCTGTTTCCGCTCATCTACTTCTATTCTCGCGCCTACCCGCAGCTCATCAATGGACTGGTGCGAAAGCTTTCCATAATCTTTAAAATCTCTTGTACGGTAGTACACATCCCCACTGGATTCATAAGCCATTCCTTTATCTATTAGGGCCTGAATAAATTCAATGATTAAGTCCATATTTTCCATTACCCTTGGATGCACATCAGCTTTTTTGCATCCAAGTGCTCCAACATCCTCAAAATAAGCTTTAATGAACCGGTCAGCTGTAGCCGGTACATCTTCTCCCAGTTCACGAGCTGCTTTGATTAACTTGTCATCAACATCTGTAAAATTAGAAACAAACTTTACATCATAGCCTTTATATTGTAAGTAATTGCGGACCGTATCAAATACAATCGCCGGTCTCGCATTCCCTATATGAATATAGTTGTATACAGTCGGACCGCACACATACATCTTAACCTTTCCCTCTTCAATCGGCTGAAAGGTTTCCTTTTTTCTTGTCAGTGTATTATAAATTTGAACGCTCACGTTTATTTAACTCCTTTCGCAAATCCATTATCTCTTTCTTTAATATATCAATTTCCTGTTCCATTCGATTGCAATGATCTTCTACAGGGTCAGGAAGGTCCCGATGATTTAAATCTTGTTTTAATCGTACGCCATCTTTGATAACTACCTTACCGGGAATGCCGACTACCGTTGAGTTGGCAGGGACATTTTTTAAAACCACTGAACCCGCTCCAACCTTCGAGTTTTCCCCTATGACGATGGAGCCGAGCACTTTAGCCCCCGTTGCAATCAATACATTATCCTCAACTGTTGGATGACGTTTGCCTGACTCTTTACCTGTACCTCCAAGTGTAACCCCCTGGTATACAGTCACATTATCACCAATCTCGCAAGTTTCTCCAATAACGACACCCATGCCATGATCAATAAAAAAGCGCCTGCCGATTGTCGCTCCCGGATGTATCTCTATACCGGTTAAAAATCGGCTAAACTGGGAGATGACCCTGGCAATAAATTTGAAATTTCTCTTATAAAAAAAATGTGCAATTCGATGATTCCAGATAGCATGTAAACCTGAATACGTCAGGATGATTTCAATTGTCGATCTTGCTGCAGGATCCTGTTCAAATATAACGTCTATATCTTCTTTTAACCGTTTCCACATGATGTTACCCCTCCTTAAACGCATAAAAGCAAAAACAAGCAGTACTTTTCTCTTCTCTAGAGATGTACTTTACGAAAGATGGAAACACGGTAACTTATCCTTCCTAAAGATCGTATAATAAACATCCTGTTTCTCCCATCATCGGCCATTTTTCTGCATAAAAAAAGCGCCCTGTCCAAAAGACAGAGACGCTTATAGGCGCGGTTCCACTCTGTTTGAGCTTAAGTATCGAGCTCCAACTTTCCCCTTTTTAACGACAGTGGGTATGCCGCCTTCCTCTACTGACCTAAATTACCAGGCGTTCAAAGAAGGGCTCAGGGGTGCATTCAGATTAAGAGAGGTTATAACCATTTCCAGCCAATGATGGTTATTCTCTAATAAACATCTTCTTTAATCCTACTTATCCCCATTCATCACTTTAAGTATGAATGTTTAATTATACTATATTATATTACGGTTAAAATGTTAACGTAAAAGTTCTTCTAATTGAGAAATCACTCGATTGCGGCCGAAAAGCTCGATTGCTTTTGGCAGATCAGGACCGTGAGCTTGTCCGGTTACCGCTACACGGATAGGCATAAATAATTTTTTGCCTTTATGGCCTGTTTCTTTTTGCACTCGTTTAATTGCTGCCTTAATCTCACTGTCAACAAATTCAGGCATACTCTTTACTTCATCAAGGAAGGCCTTCAATACCTCAGGAACCTGTTCTTCTCCCAGTATTTCCTTCGCTTCATCATTATAAACAATCTCTTTCTTAAAGAAGATGCTTGATAGGTCCACGATTTCTGCTCCGTAGCTCATTTGATCCTGATATAAAGCTATAAGCTTTTGTACCCAATGATGTTCTTCCTCAGACATTTCAGTTGGTACAAGACCTGCTTGCTGTAAATGAGGCAACGCCAATTCAAGCACTCGTTCCGTATCAACCTTTTTCATGTATTGATTATTCATCCACGTAAGCTTTTGTTTATCAAACAAAGCTGGTGATTTAGATAATCGGTCTGCATCAAAGATTGAGATAAATTCTTCCTTCGAGAAGATTTCTTCCTCACCGCTTGGAGACCATCCTAAAAGCGCAATAAAATTAAACAGAGCCTCAGGCAAATAGCCAAGTTCTTCATATTGCTCGATAAACTGAATAATGGATTCATCACGCTTACTTAATTTTTTACGGCTCTCATTGACAATCAATGTCATATGGCCAAAAACAGGAGGATCCCATTCAAAGGCTTCATAAACCATCAATTGCTTAGGCGTATTGGTGATATGGTCATCTCCGCGAAGTACATGAGATATTTCCATTAAATGATCATCAATTGCTACTGCAAAGTTATACGTAGGAATTCCATCTTTTTTAATAATGACAAAGTCTCCAATGCCATCAGATTCAAACGATACATCACCTTTAACCATATCATTGAATGTGTATACTTTACCTTTTGGAACAACAAAGCGAATGCTTGGCTTTCTGCCTTCCGCTTCGAGCCTTGCATGGTCTTCTTCTGTCAGATGGCGACATTTACCCGAATAAGCCGGAGTTTCATTACGTTCCATCTGTTCCGCACGTTCTTGTTCTAGTTCTTCTTCTGTGCAATAGCATTTATAAGCCATATCTCTTTTAATAAGATCACGATAATATTCCTCATAAATATGAGTACGTTCTGATTGGCGATAAGGTCCATATGCACCAGGTACATCGACACTTTCATCCCAATCCATGCCCAGCCATTTCAAATACTTTAATTGGCTTTCTTCTCCACCGGCAATATTTCTTTTTTGGTCTGTATCTTCAATCCTTATAACAAAGCTGCCACCCTGGCTGCGTGCAAATAAATAGTTAAATAAAGCTGTTCTGGCATTACCGATATGAAGATGTCCAGTTGGACTTGGAGCGTACCGAACACGTATACTGCTAGTCATTAATATTTCCTCCCAAATGATAAAGTACCTAAGTAGGATTCATTTTACCACTATTTTAATCTGGTTTAAAACCACCAGTTCTATTCTTTTATTAAAAGAACCGTAGCTTGAGCCGCTATGCCCTCACCTCTGCCTGGAAATCCAAGCTTTTCAGTTGTAGTAGCTTTTACGTTTACTTGTTCCATGTCACCTTCAAGTAGACCGGCTATCACTTCACGCATTTGATCGATATAAGGGCGCATTTTCGGCCGCTCTGCAATGATTGTGCAATCAATATTGCCTAGCTTATATCCCTTTTGCTTTACAAGTTTCCATACATGAGTTAAAAGCTTTTTAGAATCGGCATCTTTAAAAGCCGGGTCAGTATCCGGAAAATGCTTGCCAATATCTCCCTCTGCGACAGCACCCAGACATGCATCTGCTACAGTATGGAGCAGAACATCCGCATCAGAATGCCCAAGCAATCCTTTATCATTAGGAATAGTAATACCCCCAATAATCAATGGTCGTCCTTCTACTAATTGATGTACATCAAAACCTTGTCCTATTCTAAACATGACGGTCTCCTTTTAAGTTTTTCTCCAGAATCGCTTCAGCAAAATATAGATCCTCTGGTGTGGTAATTTTAATATTATCGTAATTTCCTTCTGTTATGGCTACTCTCTTCCCAATCTGCTCAACCAAACTCGCATCATCTGTTCCAAGGTAATTTGCGCTAACCGCTGCCTCATGTGCCTCTTTTAACAGAGACACACGAAAAGCTTGCGGGGTTTGAATTGCCCACAAGCTTGATCGATCGATTGTTTTCTCTACCATGGTATCTCTGACTTGTTTAATCGTATCCTTAACAGGTACAGCTAACACACTTGCACCGAACTCTTTTGCATCAGCAATTAAATTTCTTAACATAGAATGATTAATAAACGGTCTTGCTCCATCATGCACGAGGACGATTTCTGCCTCGTCACTTAAGGCTTTCAACCCATTACTGACACTATATTGCCGCTCGCTGCCGCCATTTATCAATACAATAGGAGTCGGTAGTGACAATGTTTTGATCAGCCTATTAAATTCTTCTTTTTCAGCAGGATTGATTGGCAAAATAATTTGTTTACAATGCTTATCCGTGCCAAACACAGACAAGGTATGTGCGATAATCGGGCTATTTTTCAGTTCAATCCAAAGCTTATTTTTACTTGCCTTCATTCTTTTCCCTTGCCCAGCTGCAGGGATAATCACTTCATAATCCATCTTCTACTCCTATATCATCGATAGCTATTTCTCTTATAATGCTTTTTCCAATAATTTTGGTTTCGCAAATATCATACGTCCAGCCGAAGTCTGTAAAACGGATGTAACAATGACCTCAATCTTCTTACCGATATAATTTCGGCCTTCTTCAACCACAATCATCGTTCCGTCATCCAGATACGCTACACCCTGATTTTGCTCTTTCCCATCCTTGATAACCTGGACGAGCATTTCTTCACCAGGAATAACCACCGGTTTAACTGCATTTGCTAAATCATTAATATTTAATACCTGAACATTTTGGAACTCACAGACTTTATTTAAATTGAAGTCATTGGTCACAACAATACCGTCCAATACCTTGGCTAATTTGACCAGCTTACTATCTACTTCCTGTACGTCTTCAAAGTCACCTTCATACATCTCGACTTCAATTGGAAGCTCTTTTTGGATTTTATTCAGAATATCGAGCCCTCTTCTTCCCCTTGTTCTTTTCAGTGCATCGGAAGAATCAGCAATATGCTGCAATTCACCAAGCACAAATTGTGGAATAACGATAGGTCCTTCCAAAAAGCCAGTTTTACAAATATCTGCAATACGTCCGTCGATAATTACACTTGTATCGAGAACTTTCCTTTTTATATTGGATGGAGCTGCTTCTGTATCGCCATCTTGCTCTGTACCTTTTTTCCTTGTTTTAACCGAGTTAGTCACAAGGTTGGTTAGCTCATCCCGTTTTTTAAAGCCCACCTGGAAGCCTAAATAACCAAATATTAAAGTCAAGAGAATTGGAGCGACTGTGTTGATGATCGGTAACTGAATTGAATTCAGCGGAAGACCAATAAGGAAGGCCAATAGAAGGCCAAGTAAAAGCCCCATACTTCCAAATATAATATCCGTGATGGGAGCAATAATTAATTGTTCTTCCACCCATTTAATGAAATGTACTACATGATCAACCATCCAGAAAGTAATGATATAAAAAATAATTGCACCTGCGAAACCAGTAAAAATAGGATTAGTAATAAATGAATTATCAGTAATTAATGAAAATAAATCTGGCAATACGATGATTCCTATAGCTCCTCCTACGATTAAGAAACACAGTTGTATAATTCTTTTTAACATTCCTTCACCTCCCATTAATAATTATAAACGAGGACTTTCCTGCTTTAATAGTTTTTACCCATTAATTAACTTGCTGTAAAGAAGATGTAATTACACTGTAACAAAAAGCATATATCAGCCTTTTTTATGCATTATCTATTATTATAACCTGATTATACGTCAGATAGATGTCAGAACTTCCATATTTTATCTTATCTTATAAGCTGTGCTGCCCAATTTCTGTTTTTATATGTCTCAGCCCATGGTGGATTTTTTTAGCTCTTACTTCTCCTATACCCTCTACGTCATCCAAATCCGCTACGCTTGCATTCAACAAATTAGATAGCTTGCCAAACCTCTTTACGAGATTATGGATGATACTGAAGGGCAGCCTTGGTATCTTATGAAGGGCCCGATACCCACAGGGTGAGACGATCTGTTCCATCGGTACAAACCCTGTATACCCAAGAGTTTTCATGATAGCTGTGTCCTCAACAGATTCTGAATAGGATAAATCAACAAACGCCTGAAAAACCTGTTCTGGCTTAAGGCCCTCCGGATCAATTGTGTAATCCTTTAAGACAAGCATTACCTCCTGTTCCACCACATGCAGCATTTCATGTAATTGCAAACGCAGCAGCCTTCCTTCAACACCTAATTCATTCATATAAATCAAAAGCTCGGTTTTAATTCTCATAACCATTATAAGCCTCTGCATTACATATAGAATATCCGCATATGTTACCATCTCTTCAAATTCCAGCTTACTTAAATTATGAATACTTTCCTGCAAAACAGAACGATACCGTTCAAGTGTTTGCATCGCTTGATTAGCCTTTGTTAATATCACAGACAATTCCCTCAGCACGTATCGAAAGTTTCCTTGATAAAGAGTAATGATATTTCTTCGTTGAGAAATAGCTATTACCAATGCCTTCGTCTCTTTAGCAATTCTCTCGGCTGTTCGATGCCTCATTCCGGTTTCCATTGAAGGTATCGTTTTATCTGGTACAAGATGGGCATTCGCAAGCATAATGGTCTCCACTTTCTCATTAAGGATAATGGCTCCATCCATTTTAGCTAATTCATATAGATAACTGGGTGAAAAAGGGCAGCCGATTTTAAATCCTCCATCTACAAGGGATTTAACTTTATCGTTATATCCAACCACAATTAATCCACCCGTATTGGCACGCAAAACATTATCAAGGCCCTCTCTAAAGGGTGTGCCTGGGGATACCAATTGAATGATTTGCGCCTTGGCTTTTTCTGCTGCCTTTTTATCCATTACCTTAACCCCCTAATGCATATTTTAAAGCTTCGCTTACCGAATTGACTCCAATCACTTTGATTTCTGACGGAGGTTTCCAGCCACCCAAATTATTGGCAGGCACGATAATACGCTCAAATCCAAGCTTCGCTGCTTCCTTTACTCTTTGTTCTATCCGCGATACCCTTCTAACTTCACCGGTTAATCCAACTTCACCAACAATGCAATCCGTTGCTCTAGTAGGTACGTCTTTAAAGCCTGAAGCTATACTGACAATTACAGCCAAATCTACAGCAGGCTCACCCAGCTTTACTCCACCGGTGACCTTTAAATATGCATCTTGGTTTTGAAGTAAGAGACCAACTCTTTTCTCCAGAACAGCCATTAACAAAGAGACACGATTATGGTCAATTCCTGTTGCCATCCTTCTTGGATTAGGGAAGATAGATGGAGAAATGAGGGCTTGTATTTCTACAAGTATGGGCCGTGTTCCTTCCATCGAAGCTACGACAGTTGAACCCGCTGCACCCTGAGAACGTTCTTCGAGGAATATCTCCGAAGGATTCAAAACTTCCTCCAATCCTTCTTCCTTCATTTCAAAAATACCCATTTCATTTGTAGAACCAAATCTGTTCTTGACTGCCCTTAGAATACGATAAGTATGATGACGTTCCCCTTCAAAGTAGAGCACGGTATCCACCATATGTTCCAATAGTCTCGGTCCGGCAATATTACCCTCTTTTGTAACATGGCCAACAATAAATATTGCAATTCCCTTTGTCTTAGCCAGTCTCATTAATTCAGCTGTACATTCACGAACCTGTGATACACTGCCTGGAGCAGATGTTACATCAGGATGGAATACTGTTTGAATAGAGTCGATTATGACAAAATTAGGGTTCATTTCATTGATAGCTTGTTCAATCATCCCCATATCTGTTTCAGAATAAACATAGAGATGGTCTGAAGATACCCCTAGTCTAACAGCCCTCAGTTTTGTTTGCTTCACTGATTCTTCGCCAGATATGTACAAAACATCGTAATTATTATTCGCTAGCTGGGATGAAACCTGCAGTAATAAAGTAGATTTTCCAATTCCTGGATCTCCACCTATCAATAATAAGGACCCAGGTACAATTCCTCCTCCAAGAACACGATTGAGTTCATTTGAATCTGTCAATACGCGAGGTTCCTGCTCCGTACCTATGGAAGTAATCGATGTAGGTTTCGCCATTGCCTGATCCGAATGGGTAAAAGCTGTACGTCTCTGATTTTTATTAGCTGTTATTTCAATTTCCTCTGTCATGGTATTCCATTCATTACAGCCAGGGCATTTCCCCATCCATTTTGCTGATTCATATCCACAACTTTGGCAGATAAATTTCGTTTTCTTTTTTGCCATATTTCTTTAATCCTCTCCGGGGAATAAATTAACTAATTATGTGCTTCTCTTTTTATTTTACGGATTATATCGCTATTCTTATTCTTATTATTTGTCATTATAAAGTATTTATAGCTATCTGTAAGGAAAGGGCACAACCCTATGGCAGTGCCCTCAAACCAATATTTCTTACTTAGCAGCTATTACTTCATCCCCTGTTTTGGCAGTAAACTCACCATCAACCACATCGATAGTAATTTTTTTACCTTTTTCAATCTTTCCTTTCAACAGTTGTTCTGATAAGAAGTCTTCAACATGTTTTTGGATAGATCTTCTCAAAGGACGTGCTCCATAATCAGGATCATAGCCTTCTTCTACAATTTTTCCTTTTGCCGCTTCCGTCAATTCAAGATTAATATCCTGCTCAGCCAAGCGTTTAATCAGCTGGTCACCCAGCAACGTAACAATCGATTTCAAATGCTCTTTTTCCAGAGAGTGGAACACAATAATCTCATCAATTCTGTTTAGGAATTCTGGACGGAAAGCACGTTTTAATTCTTCCATAACCTGGCCTTTCATATCTTTATAATCCTGGCCTTGATCCTGCATATTGAACCCAACATAACGATTCTTTTTCAAACTGTGAGCTCCGACATTGGAAGTCATAATCAAAATTGTGTTACGAAAATCAACTGTCCTACCCTTTGAATCTGTCAGACGTCCATCTTCTAATACCTGTAACAGGATATTAAAGACATCCGGATGCGCTTTTTCAATTTCGTCAAGAAGCACAACGGAATATGGTTTACGACGAACCTTTTCTGTTAATTGTCCGCCTTCCTCATACCCAACATATCCTGGAGGTGACCCAACAAGGCGGGATGTTGAATGCTTTTCCATATACTCAGACATATCAATTCTAATCATTGCATCTTCATCGCCAAACATTGATTCGGCCAGTGCTCTAGCTAATTCTGTTTTACCAACCCCTGTAGGACCAAGGAAGATAAATGACCCGATTGGACGTTTAGGATCTTTCAGTCCAGCTCTTGCTCTACGCACAGCTTTAGAAATAGCTATAACTGCTTCTTCCTGACCAATCACACGGTTATGGAGAATCTCCTCCATATTCAGAAGCTTATCAGATTCAGTTTGTGCAAGCTTCGTAACCGGTATACCAGTCCAGCTCGATACAACGTGCGCAATATCTTCTACAGTAACTTCGCTGTTTTCTTTCCCTTGTTTCTCTTTCCATTCACGTTTTGTATTCTCAAGTTCTTCACGTAATTTTTGTTCGATATCACGCAATGATGCCGCTTTTTCAAATTCCTGACTTTGAACAGCCGCATCCTTCTCTTTTCGTGCCTCTTCCAGGCGAACTTCAAGTTCCTTTAAATTAGGCGGCGTAGTGTAGGAACGGAGTCTTACCTTGGAACCTGATTCATCAATCAGGTCAATTGCCTTATCTGGTAGGAACCGATCGGAGATATACCGATCAGATAGCTTAACTGCAGCATCGATTGCTTCATCTGTGATTGATACTCTGTGATGTGCCTCATAGCGATCGCGCAAGCCTTTAAGTATTTGGATAGATTCCTCAATTGTTGGCTCGTCAACCTGAATTGGCTGAAAGCGTCTTTCCAAAGCTGCATCTTTTTCAATATATTTTCTATATTCATCAAGTGTTGTGGCTCCGATACATTGCAATTCCCCTCTAGCCAATGAAGGTTTTAGAATATTGGAGGCATCAATTGCTCCTTCGGCTCCGCCTGCACCAATTAAGGTATGGAGTTCATCAATAAACAGAATAACATTACCTGCAGCACGAATTTCATCCATCACTTTTTTAAGGCGATCTTCAAATTCACCGCGATATTTCGTACCGGCAACAACTGTCCCCATATCGAGTGTCATAACTCTTTTATCTCGAAGGATCTCAGGAACTTCATTATTAATGATTTGTTGGGCGAGTCCTTCTGCAATTGCTGTTTTACCGACTCCCGGTTCACCAATAAGCACAGGATTATTTTTAGTACGACGACTTAATACCTCAATAACCCGTTGTATTTCTTTATTTCTTCCTATTACCGGATCCAGGCTGCCTTCTCTCGCAATCGCAGTCAAATCACGGGCAAGGCTATCCAAGGTAGGCGTGCTTGCTGCAGAAGATGATCCTCCCTGATGAATACCTGCTTCATTGCTGCCTAAGAGTTGTAATACCTGTTGTCTTGCTTTATTCAAACTTACACCCAGATTATTCAGAACACGGGCTGCTACACCTTCGCCTTCGCGAATTAACCCTAATAAGACATGTTCAGTACCTACATAAGAATGTCCCAGCTTTCTGGCTTCATCCATAGACAATTCAATGACTTTTTTAGCACGAGGAGTATAATGAATAGTTTGTACAGTCTCAGATCCCTTACCAATCAGGCTCTCAACCTCTTCCTGAATTTTTTCAGGACTTAACCCAAGAGCATAGAGCGCTTTAGCAGCTATTCCATCCCCTTCTCTCACTAAACCAAGCAAGATATGTTCAGTGCCAATATTATTATGCCCAAGCCTAATTGCCTCTTCCTGTGCAAGTGCCAATACTTTTTGTGCTCTTTCTGTGAATCGACCAAACATCATTATGTTTTCCTCCTATTCATCTTGTGTTTTATCTTCCATCAATAATCGATCCCTGATTAAAGTAGCCCTTCGAATATCCCTGTTTTTTGAATTTAACTCCCCTCCTGCATATCGCTGAAGGAATCCAGGCTGAGTAACAATCATTAATTCATTTAATATATGTTTAGATATATTAGGAATGTAACCTAAATCAATACCTAATCTAACATCTGATAAACATTTTGCCGCTTCCTTGGATTCAATGATTCTGGCATGAGACAGTATACCAAGTGAACGGAAAACCCTATCTTCCAATTGTATGTTTGATGATTGTACTAATGTGTCCCTTGCTGCCTTTTCCTGCATAATAATCTGTTCCACTACACTGGTTAAATCATCAACGATGTCTTCCTCGGTCTTTCCGAGCGTCATTTGATTGGATATTTGAAATATATTTCCCAGTGCCTCGCTGCCCTCACCATAGATACCGCGCACAACCAATCCTAATTGATTAATAGCAGATACCACTCTGTCTATCTGTCTTGTTAACACAATGCCCGGTAAATGAACCATGACAGATGCTCTTAATCCAGTTCCAACATTCGTTGGACAACTTGTTAGATATCCAATCTTTTCGTCAAATGCATAGTCCAATTCACTCTCTACCCAATCATCAATTCTGCTTGCTACTTCGAGAGCTTCAGAAATTTGCAGTCCAGGATATAGACATTGAATTCGGATATGATCTTCTTCATTAACCATTATGCTGACTTCTTCATTTTCTGAAATAAGGCAGGCACCTACATCTTTATGTTTTGCCAACAGAGGGCTTATTAAATGTTTTTCTACCAGTACTTGCTTATCTAATGGATTTAGATCTATCATTTTTACCATTTCCAAATGTCCTAATCCTGAAAGATACTGACCGCCAATACGATCTTCAACTTTTTTTAGTAATCTTTTGGCTTCTTCCTGTGAAAAAACAATCGGAAAGGCAACATTTTTTACGTTTCTGGCCAGCCGGACTCTTGAGCTCAATACAATATCCGATTCCGGCCCTTCCTGGTTCATCCATGAACTGATGGCATTTTCCATAAAGTGTTCAATTGTCATTTTTGTTCGCCCCCTTCTTGAGAGGCTTCAATTTCCTTCTCTAATGAACGAATCTGATCCCTGACTTCTGCTGCCTTCTCAAATTCCTCTGCCTCAACATAATCATTGATTTGAGCCTTTAAATCATTTATTTGCTTTCTTATATGTATAGTTCCGCCAGCACGTTTAGGAATTTTTCCGTTATGATGGACATTCCCTCCATGCAATTTTCTTAATATGGATTCCAAATATGGATTGAATGTCTTATAGCACTCCGAACATCCAAACCGACCGATATTAACAAATTCACGGTATGTTAATCCACAATGGGGACATGTCAGTTGATCTTCATTACTAAAGGGAGATTTAGAGTTGGCTGATTTCATACCTAATCCCATATTTAATAAACCTGCTAACAGATTATTGAATGAAAAAAAATCGCCTTTTTCTTCAGCACAATATTCACAAAGGTTTACTTCCGTTTGTTTGCCGTTAACGATTTTTGTAACCTTCATCGTAGCGGGTCTTTCGTTACATTCCTGACAAAGCATTGTTTTCACCCTCTCCGTAGCAACTCATTTATACCTTAATGTCATAAACATCGCTTTTAAGATTCGCGCGCGCAATTCATCTCGTTCAGGTAAATCATAATGGAGTACAGAACGGTCCATTACACTCAACATGATTTTTGCTTCCCGTGAAGATATAACTTCTTCCTCAACTAATCTGCCAATTAAATCTTCAGAATTACTTTGAGAGATACGCTGTCCAACCAAATTACTGATTTGTTCAATTAAATGTGCTCTGTCATGGGACTGTACCCGCATTATACGAATATAACCCCCACCACCCCGTTTACTTTCTACCAGATAACCTCTTTCGATTGTAAAACGAGTATTGATCACATAATTAATTTGAGAGGGAACGCATTGGAACTTATCAGCAATTTCGCTTCTTTTTATCTCTACCAATTCTTTCTCGCTTATATCGAGAACGCTCTTCAAATAATTTTCAATAATATCGGATATATTTTTCATATAGGCTCCCCCTCTCACTGTTTTGACTTTGACTATATTTGACTATAATTATACAAAAGCATCCTCAATTTGGCAATCATTATACTTTACTCTAACTTATTATATGTATACTGCACAATTAACCTTTTTATAAAAAACCAATACTTCAATTCTACCCAAATTTCCTTTTTTAAAACCCTGAAACCTTCCTGTAAAAAGGATCTTTTTTCCCTAAAATACAAAAAAACCAGTTCAATTTGAACTGGTTTTGGCTGCCCGGCAACGTCCTACTCTCACAGGGACTCGCGTCCCAACTACCATCGGCGCTGAAGAGCTTAACTTCCGTGTTCGGAATGGAAACGGGTGTGGCCTCTTCGCCATCATTACCGGACTATGGTGGAGCCTAGCGGGATCGAACCGCTGACCTCCTGCGTGCAAAGCAGGCGCTCTCCCAGCTGAGCTAAGGCCCCAAATTTTTAAAATGGTCGGGAAGACAGGATTCGAACCTGCGACCCCTTGGTCCCAAACCAAGTGCTCTACCAAGCTGAGCTACTTCCCGATATAATGGCGCGCCCGAGAGGAGTCGAACCCCTAACCTTTTGATCCGTAGTCAAACGCTCTATCCAATTGAGCTACGGGCGCATATAGAGTGCCGAGGGCCGGTCTCGAACCGGCACGGTAGTCACCTACCGCAGGATTTTAAGTCCTGTGCGTCTGCCAATTCCGCCACCCCGGCATATAACTTGGCATTGGAGCGGAAGACGGGATTCGAACCCGCGACCCTCACCTTGGCAAGGTGATGTTCTACCACTGAACTACTTCCGCATTATACAGTAAAGCAGTGATAAGAACTTAGGCCAATGAGGTTATCGTTCCTGCTCACTCGCTTATTTATCTATAAAAAATGAGCCATGAAGGACTCGAACCTTCGACCCTCTGATTAAAAGTCAGATGCTCTACCGACTGAGCTAATGGCTCACAATAATGGTGGAGGATGACGGGATCGAACCGCCGACCCTCTGCTTGTAAGGCAGATGCTCTCCCAGCTGAGCTAATCCTCCAATATAAAAAATAGCCCGGCAACGTCCTACTCTCACAGGGACTCGCGTCCCAACTACCATCGGCGCTGAAGAGCTTAACTTCCGTGTTCGGAATGGGAACGGGTGTGGCCTCTTCGCCATCATTACCGGACTATTTGGTT
>NZ_JBZFQK010000001.1:0-1222968 GCF_058313575.1 Bacillus sp. z14 (2026) | reverse complement strand
ACAAATGATCCCGTCCGCTAAACTGTTCACCCCCTACTTGTAGAAATATGTTTGAGGCTGGTTGGGACTGAGATCTCGTATAACAAGCGAAGCTATAATACTACTTGGAGGAAATAGGGGTACTGGTGAATTTATCAGAGGAGGAGAAAGAATGAACCCAGTTGTGGGTATAGATATAGCCAAAGAAGAAAGTGAAGTACAGGCTTTTTTAGATAAAGGAAAGCCGTATGGAACAAGTTTTTCGATTAAGCATAATCGTGAAGAGTTGGAGAAGTTTATCTATTTCTTAGAAGAAATGAAGGAAACAACTGGGCAGATGCCTGTGGTTATATTGGAATCAACAGGACATTATCATACCCCAGTTGTTCAATGCTTAGAAGAGAATGACATACTTTATATCTTATTGAATCCAATCATTTCTCATCAAGCGAAGAAGGCCAGTTTAAGAAAGGTGAAAACTGATGCGTTTGATGCGTATCAATTATGTGTTCTCTATTATAAAGAAGAATTTGAACCTCAAAAAAGGAGAGGAATTCAACTTCTAAATATTCGGAATCTATCGAGACAACAAGAGATAATGACGAATATGTATGTGGAGGCAAAATTGCATTTCCATACGATTTTAGATCAGGTTTTCCCTGAATATAGAAAGGTTTTTGGGGATCTATTTTCGAAAGTATCTTTATCGGTATTAAAGGAATACCCTACCTCGGAGAAGGTTCTAAGGGCTAGCAAGGAAGAGCTAGAAGATAGGATACGAGAACATTGTCCCAGTCGGTCTGTACAGTGGGCCAAAGAAAAGGCAAGAAAGCTCATTCATTCAGCTTCTCAAAATCCTTTTCAGAAAGTGCGATATGAAAGCCATCTTATCAATCTTAGTATGTATATCGATATTTTATTTCACTACCAAGGACACCTTACGGATTTAGAGAGCCAAATGGTATCCCTGGCAAATGAAATAGAAGAATATAAGATTATCCAATCGATTCCTGGTATCGGTGAAAAGATTGCGGCAACAATCATTTCGGAGATAGGAGAAATTGATCGGTTTAATCACCCTAAAAAGTTAGTGGCCTTCGCTGGAGTCGATCCCAGTGTCTATTCATCTGGTAAGTTTACTGCGAACATAAATCGTATAACCAAACGAGGATCCAGTAGGCTAAGGCATAGTTTGTATTTAGCTGTTTTATGTGGGATAAGAGGCTCTAGAAATAAAAAGCTCAAAGAGTTCTATGATAGAAAACGTTCAGAAGGAAAACCTTCAAAAGTTGCCATTGTAGCTTGTATCAACAAGCTGCTTCACTGGATTTATGCTTTATTGAAAAAGAACGAGAATTTCCTAGATTTAGCTTAGGAAATGATATTTATCCAACATAAGAAAAACCTTCCAAAAAGAAACTGGAGGGTTATTTGGCATACCCAAAAACAGTATAGCATATAAAAAAATGAAATATACAGAGAGATATTGACAACCTATTAGCTGGTTTAGTGGATGAAAGATTTTGTATTAACCCTCTTGAAAGAGTTCCTTAACCATAGATAGGATGGTGATTTATAATGAGAAATTTGATTATTGGTATTATAGCTTTACTTGCACTTTATGTATTACTCTCATATTTCGCTATCAACATATGGTCCTTGAGTTATGTAGAATGGGCTACAAAATTTATTCTACCTTGGATAATCTTGTACTGGCTCATTAGATTGGTTAAAAGTATCGAAAATAAATAATGATGTCGATTATTATACTAACGGGGCAGGTTAGCTGAACAAGGAATTAACTATTGAATAAGGAATTGTTTAAGGAATATGACTATAAAAAGGGTGACGTTTATGAAAGAAGTTAATTCGGAAACAATTCATCCAACAATACGGAAACTTCTCTCCTTTGCCACCTCAGATTTTAAAGTTGACCAAGAATATGAGAACTATTTGAAAACATTAAACCGACAATTATATGGTTTTGAACTTGAAGGGGAAATTGTTGGATGTATAGGTATTGAAGTTATTAGCTTAATTGAGTGTGAAATAAAACATATTGCAGTATCTTCAGTTCAAAGAGGGAAGGGTATTGGTAGTAAAATGATTAATTATATCACTGAACGATATCCATTAATTTCTGCTGAGACGGATAATGAAGCAGTAGGTTTCTATCGTGATTTTGGTTTTGATATAACAAGTCTAGGCGAAAAATATCCAGGTGTAGAACGATTTCTATGTAAATATAAAAAGCAAGGACCTTATTGACTATCGGTAGCATTGATCAAGGAGGATTAATGCTCTTTTTTATTGAATTCCTTATTGTAGAAAGGGGCAGTTGCGGAAGAAGGATACCACTTACTTAATACCGAATTTATAAATTATATAAATAAAAATGGGGATATGGTAAGGGAGTAGGTAGAATATGAAACCGTTAGAGGGAAAAATTGCTGTTGTTACAGGAGCATCCCGTGGAGCTGGTAGGGGGATTGCCTTTCAACTAGGCAGTGCAGGTGCAACAGTGTATGTGACAGGTCGGAGTGTAAAGGGAGCTACAACCGATAATCGACCAGAAACGATTGAAGAAACTGCCGATGGTGTTACTTCACGAGGAGGTAAAGGCATCGCAGTACGATGTGATCACATTAGCGATAATGACGTTAGAAACCTGTTTGAGCAAATTGCAAGGGAACACGGGCGGATTGATATTTTAGTCAATAGTGTATTTGGTGGCTCTGAAAGTTCTCTGCCAACAGGAGATGGAAGGCATTTTTGGCAGCGACCACTAGAGCATTGGGATGCGATGATGGTTGCTGGACCGCAAGCTTATTTACTGACTACCCGATATGCTGTACCTCTGATGGCACAACATCAAAAAGGGCTTATAGTAAATATCACATTTTTTATCAAGGACGAAATTTCAGGTAATTTATATTACGATTTAGCAATGAATACAATCAATCGAATGACACTTGGAATGGCAAAGGAATTAAAGGATTTTAACGTTTCGGCCGTTGCTGTTTGCCCAGGTTGGATGAGGACGGAAAGAGTTATAGATTCAGGTTTTGGACCAGAGGATGGAACAACGGAAACAACAGCGTATGTAGGTCGTGCGGTTGTGGCGTTGGCATCAGACACCAAAGTATCTAAGTATTCTGGAGACACAATAATGGTGTCTGAACTAGCGAGAAAATATGGCTTTACTGATGTAGATGGCACACAACCTTTGCCGTTTGAAGGATAAACCTCTTTCTGTCGATGGGTGCCAGATTTGATAATGATTCATTTAAAATGGAACAGGAAGAACTAAAGTAATGTATTTAAACAAACAGTGGTGTGGTTCAGAGAGGTTTAATGCTCTTTTTGTTGAATTCCTTATTGTAGAAACGGGGCAGTTTAGCGGAATAAGACAATACTTAAAGGCGTATATATCAATAACTAATGGGTCACTATCGTTCTGAGAAGGATTGATGCCCTTTTCTGTTGTATTTCTTATGCCGCTATCGGGGTAGGTTAGTTGAATAAGAAATAGTCTTCACTTTGCTGAAACCTTTATGATTAAGAAAAGGAGAAGAATATGAAAGATTTATTAGGCTATTTTCTTATAGAACAAGCCATTATTACAGGAGTAATCGTTCATACGGTATATGCCTTTTCGGGTAATATTATGGATATCGTTTTTTATGCTGTAACACCTGATGCGGAGGTAGAGATGCGTGTTGGAGTACCTGATTTTATATGGAGTTTACTTATTATAGTAATAGGATTAGGTATATTTGTGATTGCTAAGAAGAAGTAAAATTAAAGAGTGGTGTAATTCAGAAGTAAATGGTTGAACATCTTATAGAAGTAAAGGAGCAGCATCCTGTAATATATGAAGTAAGTTCGTGAAGAAAAGTACTTAAACTAACGGGGGCTTTAGCGGAATAACAAGAAAGTCACTTCTTTTTGGAAGTGGCTTTTTCATCTAGATAAATGTAAGAGAATGGAAACGGAATCTTTAAGAATGCAGCCTATTGCTTACCAAATATCATGAACAATTATACGTAAACTATGAGGGCTTTAGTGAAACAAGGAGACAGTAAAAGTTGTCTCTCTTTTTTTTCTAATAGTAACAAGTTACGAAAAGAGATTATAAAAAAGAAAGGCAGATAGCCTAATGCAGCAACCCTGACCACAATAGGTAGGGTTGCCATGCTATCTGCTTTTATTTTTTCTTAAATAGAATGAATCCGCCAATGAGCATTAAAAGAACAGGCCAGTAGTGATTAAAGAAATCAACAAAATGAACCAAGCCCAGTATAGTTAAGATTCTCTCATGGAATATAAAGATGATAGAGACAACAAGGAATAAAATCCCCGGGCCTTTACCAACTCCTTTTTTTAGATGAAGCAATAAAAGACCCAAACTAATAAATAAAAATAGGGCTGTATGCTCAGCTGGCCAGTTTTCCAAATGGACGGCTATGTATTGGTGTAAACCGAATCCAGTGAGCAAGATTCCAGGCAGTATAAAATCAGAATGACTGCCAAACCTGCTTTCAGCAAGAAAGGCTAATCCGATAATAATACAAAGAGATCCCCATGAATAATAAGGTGACAATAGGGAAAAGTTAATTGATTTTAAAAAATAAAAAAGACCAAAGCCAATCAAAATAGTGCTTGAAAAATAACGATATTCTTTCATATGTAGTCTCCCGGTTTATTATTATTGATAATTATTCTAATCTTTGATAATGTACAATTAGTGATTTAATTTACACATAATACTGTCATAGGAACATCTTGGCAATTAAGATTTAACCTATTATACATTAATTATAGCAGGTTTTTATTTCATGAGAATTTCTCATTTACATGTTTAATTGATATAGAGTTACGATAATGTTCACAATTTGTGGAAAATTTTTCATATACACCAATGATATACTTGCAAAAGAATATGCTCAGATGGGGGTGTGACAGGGGAAATGCATATAATTGTTGTCGGTCTTAATTACAAAACTGCTCCTGTTGAAATCCGTGAAAAAGTCAGTTTTGAATTGGGACAGCTGCCGGAAGCGATGAAATCATTAAGTAAGAAAAAAAGTATCCTTGAAAATATCATTGTTTCCACCTGTAATCGGACAGAGGTTTATGCAGTAGTGGATCAGCTGCACACGGGCAGATATTATATTAAAGAATTTTTAGCAGAGTGGTTCGCGGTTGACCAAAATGAACTTTCCTCCTATTTATATGTTTATGAGCAGGACGGAGCAGTTAATCATTTATTCCAGGTTGCCTGTGGATTGAACTCCATGGTATTGGGAGAAACTCAAATACTTGGACAGGTGAAGAAAAGCTTCCAGCAGGCACAGGAAGAAAATACCGTCGGAGTATTGTTTAATAATCTGTTTAAACGGGTGATTACGCTTGCCAAAAAAGCTCACTCTGAAACGGAAATCAATAAAAATGCGGTATCAATCAGCTATGCAGCGGTTGAGCTTGGTAAAAAAATCTTTGGTTCGCTTCAGGATAAGAAAATCCTCGTAGTCGGTGCCGGGAAAATGGGCCAGCTTGCCATTGAAAATTTATATAGCAATGGTGCCAATCAAGTAACGGTAATTAACAGAACCTTGGAAAAAGCCGAAATATTGGCATCTAAATTCTCTGGACAGGCAAAAATGCTTCAGGAATTGCAATGTGCCCTGCTTGATGCAGATATATTAATCAGTTCGACTGGATCAAAGGAATATGTAATTACAAAAGAAATGATGGAAAATATCAACATTTTAAGAAAAGGCCGTCCGATTTTTATGGTTGATATTGCCGTACCGCGTGATTTAGATCCTAAACTAATGGAACTGGACAGCGTCTTTCTTTATGATATAGACGATTTAGAAGGTATCGTTCAGGCGAACCTGGCAGAAAGAAAAGAAGCAGCAGAACAAATTATGATCATGATTGAAAGTGAGCTGGTTGAATTCAATCAATGGATCAAAATGCTTGGTGTTGTTCCTGTGATTTCTGCATTGCGCGAGAAAGCATTAGATATTCAGGCAGAAACAATGGAGAGTATGCAGCGTAAATTACCAGGCCTAAGTGAAAGAGAATGGAAGGTTATTAATAAGCATACGAAGAGCATCATTAATCAGATGCTTAAAGATCCGATTCTTTATGCAAAAGATATGGCAGAAATGAAGAATCCAGAGGCTGCTTTACAGGCATTTGTCTCGATCTTCAATATTGAGGAGCTTGTAGAAGAACAGGAATTTAAGGCGGCAATGCCATTCCAATCTAAAACATCGGTCCAGCAAAATAGACCTGTCTTGAAAGTGGTGTCACAACCATATTAAGCAAGGATGGGATATATGATTGATATTAATTTAAATAGATTGCAAGAAATTACAATTATATTATATGGACTTAGTGTCTTATTCTATTTCATAGATTTTTTACAAAATAATCGGAAGGCTCATAAGGCAGCCTTCTGGTTTCTTTCGATTGTTTGGTTGATGCAAACAATTTTTTTATGTCTATATATGTTTGAAGTGGGAAGATTCCCGGTTCTTACCTTGTTTGAAGGATTATATTTTTACGTGTGGATATTGATTACCTTTTCACTCATCCTAAACCGGATAATACGGACAGATTTTTTTATGTTTTTTACAAATGTAATAGGGTTTGGTTTGATGGTCATTCATATATTCTCAACATTAGAATCCTATTCTACGGCAGAAGCGCAAACTAAGGTGTTATCTGAGCTATCCATGATTCATATTACAGTTGCCATTCTATCTTATGCAGCGTTTGCTCTTTCCTTTGTCTTTTCAATTTTGTATCTAATACAGTACGATTTATTAAAGCGAAAGAAATGGGGGAAAAGGCTGAACAGGCTGGGAGATCTGGCGAAACTGGAACAGCTGTCTTATATACTGGTAGCAATCGGTGTACCTCTGTTATTATTATCATTAATACTAGGTCTTGAATGGGCCTATATAATCGTTTCGGATATTAATTGGTATGATAGTAAAATTCTTGGCTCATTTGCCTGCCTAATTATATATGGAATCTATTTATATCTTAAAGTTAACAACCGGATTTATGGGAAATCACTCGCTTATTGGAATATTGGTTCATTCTTGTTAGTGCTAGTGAATTTCTTCTTTTTCGGCAGCATATCAGCATTTCATGTCTATTGATGGAGGGTAAATCATGAGAAAAATCATTATCGGTTCACGTAGAAGTAAATTAGCATTGACACAATCTAATTGGGTTATTGACCAGCTGAAAAATCTGGGATTACCGTTTGAATTTGAATTGAAAGAAATTGTGACAAAGGGTGACAGGATTTTAGACGTAACTCTCTCTAAGGTCGGAGGAAAAGGTCTTTTTGTAAAAGAAATCGAACAAGCCATGCTAGATGGGGAAATTGATATGGCCATTCATAGCATGAAAGACATGCCGGCAGAGCTTCCAGAAGGGTTAACGATTGGCTGTATTCCAGAGCGTGAGGATCATCGTGATGTGTTGATTTCAAAAAATAATCTAACGCTTGCAGAACTTCCGGAAGGTGCGATTGTCGGTACAAGCAGCTTAAGAAGAAGTGCTCAATTGTTGGCAAAACGTCCGGATTTAACAATCAAGTGGATTAGAGGGAATGTGGATACACGTATTCAAAAATTAAAAGATGAAGAATATGATGCAATCGTATTGGCGGCAGCAGGTCTTTCGAGATTAGGCTGGAAAAAGGATGTTGTCAGTGATTTCCTTGATGAAGATACTTGCATACCTGCAGTTGGCCAAGGGGCGCTGGCGATTGAATGCAGAGCAGACGATCATGAGCTATTGCAGGAATTAGCTAAATTAACTTGTCAGGATACAAAAGAAGCTGTTACAGCGGAGCGTGTCTTCCTCAATAAAATGGAGGGTGGCTGTCAGGTTCCAATTGCAGGTTTTGCATATAAAGACGAAAAAGGGACCTTACAATTCCAGGCACTCGTCGGAACGCCTGATGGGCGTACCATTTATCGTGAACAAATTTCAGGAGATGATCCTGAAAGCTTAGGTATAACAGCTGCCAATCGCCTAATCGAACGGGGAGCAAAGACTTTAATTGAAAAGGTTAAAGAGGAGATGGAAAGCTAAATGAAGCATTCCTTGTTTCTTTCGGGTAAAGGCGTATTGGTTACAAGAGAAGAAGCGCAGGCCGAACAATTGTGTGCCATGATTGCTGAGCATGGAGGGGTACCAATTAAGGTGCCTCTTCTTTCGTTTCAAAAGGTTGATGATGCAGATAGGCTTGAATCAGTAAAAGAAAAGCTGAGCAGGCTGGAATCTTTTGATTGGATCGTTTTCACAAGCAAGCCGGGTGTTGATCTATTTTGTGAGATGCTGAACGAAATGGAATTTGAAGGAATCTATCCTAAAATAGCAGCCATTGGTAAAAAAACGAAAGCAGCCTTGCAGGAACATGGTCTGCAGCCTACTTTTATCCCACCGAAATATGTAGCTGAATCTTTTTTGCCTGCGTTTCTGGAAGTAGTGGATACGAGCGAATCTGTGCTCATTATAAAGGGTGATTTGGCGAGAGATTATCTATTTAATGGGCTGATAGCTGCAGGTATACATACAGAGGAGTCCGTTATTTACAGCAACCGTATGCCAGAAGACAGTGAACAAGCCTTGGTGGATGTACTTACAAATAAAAAGATAGATATTCTATTATTTACGAGCCCTTCGACAGTAAATCATTTTATGAAGACCGTGAAAAAACATCATTTATTTGACTGTTTGATAGATAAAGTGACAGTTGCAATCGGACCGGTCACGAGGAAAAGAGCCGAAGAACTGGGCGTGGCTGTCACATTATGTCCGGAGCAATATACCGTAGATGAAATGATGAAAGAATTAAGGCAGTATTATTCGTAATATAGGAGGACCTTAAAATGGCCAATATTGAATTTAATCGACACAGAAGATTAAGAAGAAATGAATCTATGAGAGCGCTTGTGCGTGAAACACATTTACATGTAGAAGACTTTATTTATCCGATTTTTATTACGGAAGGTACAAATGAAAAGAACCCCGTTACTTCTATGCCAGGAATCTATCAATTTTCCATGGATCGTTTGAAAGAGGAAATGGATGAAGTGGCTTCACTTGGTATCAAATCTGTCATTCTCTTTGGAGTACCGGATGAGGAAAATAAGGATGAATGTGGGACAGGTGCTTTTCATACACATGGGATTGTCCAAAAAGGGATTCGTTTTGTAAAAGAAAACTATCCTGAAATTCTTGTTGTAGCTGATACATGTTTATGTGAATATACAAGCCACGGTCACTGCGGTATGGTTGAAAATGATGAAATCTTAAACGATGAAAGTCTGGAGCTTTTGGTTAAAACAGCTGTCAGCCAGGCGGAAGCAGGAGCGGATATTATTGCTCCTTCCAATATGATGGATGGATTTGTGGCTGCGATTCGCCAGGGTCTTGATGAATCAGGCTATCAGCACATCCCAATCATGTCCTATGCCGTTAAATATGCATCCGCATTTTATGGTCCATTCCGTGAAGCAGCAAACGGAGCACCTCAATTTGGTGATAGAAAATCCTATCAAATGGATTATGCCAACCGTATTGAAGCCTTGCGTGAAGCTGAATCAGACGTTCAGGAGGGAGCGGATTTTATCATTGTGAAGCCAGCTCTTGCTTTCCTCGATATCATTCGCGATGTGAAGAATACGGTAAATCTGCCTCTTGTAGCTTATAATGTAAGTGGAGAGTATTCCATGGTTAAAGCAGCAGGTGCAAATGGCTGGATTGACGAAAAAGCTATTGTGATGGAAATGCTAACTGGTATGAAACGTGCCGGTGTAGATTTAATCATTACTTACTTTGCAAAAGATGCAGCAAAATGGTTAAAAGAATCAAATTAATTCCATATATAAAGGAGATTGCAACATATGCGTTCATATGAAAATTCTAAGAAAGCATTCCAGGAATCCATCAATTTATTGCCGGGCGGCGTAAACAGCCCTGTCCGTGCTTTTAAATCTGTAAATATGGATCCGATTTTTATGGAAAGAGGAAAGGGTTCAAAAATCTATGATATTGATGGCAATGAATATATTGATTATGTTCTTTCCTGGGGACCGCTGATTCTTGGCCATGCAAATGACCGGGTAGTAGAGGCGATTAAAAAGGTTGCTGAAACTGGTACAAGCTTTGGTGCTCCAACTTTAATGGAAAATAAATTGGCACAGCTTGTAATTGATCGTGTCCCATCAATTGAAATGATACGGATGGTTTCCTCCGGTACAGAAGCAACCATGAGCGCACTTCGTCTGGCACGAGGATATACAGGACGGGATAAGATTCTTAAATTTGAAGGATGTTATCACGGACATGGAGATTCATTGCTTATCAAAGCTGGCTCAGGCGTTGCTACACTTGGTTTACCAGATAGCCCTGGTGTTCCAGAGGGCGTTGCGCGAAATACCATTACAGTTCCATACAATGATCTTGAGAGTGTAAAACTTGCTTTTGACCAATATGGCGAAGATATAGCAGCTATAATTGTAGAGCCAGTTGCGGGAAATATGGGAGTAGTCCCTCCACTGCCAGGCTTCTTGCAGGGATTAAGAGAAATTACTGAAAATCACGGTTCTTTATTAGTCTTTGACGAAGTTATGACCGGTTTCCGTGTTGATTATCAATGTGCGCAAGGTCATTTCGATGTTACTCCAGATTTAACTTGTCTAGGAAAAGTAATTGGCGGAGGACTTCCAGTAGGAGCATTCGGCGGTAAAAAAGAGATCATGAGCCAAATTGCGCCAAGCGGTTCCATCTATCAAGCCGGTACATTATCAGGAAATCCGATTGCGATGACAGCCGGTTATGAAACGTTAATCCAGCTTAATGAGGATACGTATAAAGAGTTTACTAAAAAAGCAGATCTCTTAGAGGCAGGGTTTAAGGAAGCAGCTGAAACCTACCAAGTACCTTTAACGTGTAATCGAGCAGGGTCTATGATTGGCTTCTTCTTTACTAATGAACAGGTTAAAGATTACGAGTCTGCAAAACAATCAGATCTTCAATTTTTTGCGAATTATTATAAAGAAATGGCGGAAAATGGTGTATTCTTGCCGCCTTCTCAGTTTGAAGGAATCTTTCTTTCAGTGGAACATAGTAATGAAGATATTCAAAAGACTATACAGGCTGCCCAAAAAGCGTTTAAAGCAATTAAACGATAAAGTGAAACAATGTCCGTTGAGGAATTACTTTCATTCCACACGGAGCATTAGTTGAACTAATCGACTTCTTACTGCTGCTTACCTTTGTTTTAGGCGAGAGTCCATGCTCCAGTTTGAATGAGATAAAGTGATTAGTAGATTCCCCCGGAGAGCATACTCAGGGGAATTTTTTTATTCTCCAGACATACGTTTAACAAAGCACATATTTTCTGTATCTGCAGCATAGGCTGATAATGGCATTTAGATGAAAAGGGCTGAAGGGAGGAAATTGGGTGTCTGAGGATCATGCATCGTCATTACGATTTTCATTAGAAGAGAGTGTGTGGTTTCAAAGGGGACAGGAAGTTGAGGAACTGTATTCCATTTCGCTTGAACCAAATGTTTCAGCTCATCAAGTAGAACAGTATGTGATTCTTAAAGGGACTCTGGATTTAATGGGGGAATATAAGGCCACTGAGGCAACAGGACAGGAAGAAGGAGCAGAAGATCCGTTTCGGCGCTATGTTTCTGTAATCGAACAAAGGGAGCATCATTTATTTGAATTCCATCAGCAATTTCCTGTAGATATAACGATTCCTGCAGAAAGAGTTCGGGAAATGGATGAGCTTAATATAGGTGTGCATACATTTGATTATAAGCTGCCAGAAAAGGGATATCTGCAAATTAGAGCAGATTTATGGATTGGTGGAGTTTACGATAATTTGCCTGAAGAGCAGACGCAAGTGACAGAGACAGAGGAACGGGAAGAGACTTCAAACTATCAAAATGGAACATCCGGGCGATTTCAGGAAGAGCATCATACTCATACATGGAATAAAATCAACGAAGATTTTGAGGAGTCAGCAGAGGAGATTACTATTCAGGCAGAAGTCCATAATGAGCAAGAGGAAGAACAGATAGAGGTGCATTTATATCGGGAAAATTCTGAGGATGAGGATCAGGAGCAGGAGGATTTGGCAGATTCGCCTGAGATTTATCTCAAGAACCCAACTTCTTATATAGAGAGTAATCATAACCAGGATGACCATTTTTATGTTGAAACTAAATTGTCACCCCGACTGCATCAACCAGCCGATTATGAAGAAACACAGCCGAATGATGAGTCAGATCATACAGACAAGGACTATAGCCCTTTTGCTTTTGAACCGGACCAATTAGTTGACAGACAAAAGCAAAAAGATGAAAACCAATCTTTTTCCATTCCATATGATAATAGATTTGATGAGGGTCCTCCGGAATTAATGGAAGTCGTTCCTTTTACTGCCGAGTATGAAAAAGAGGAAAGTTCAGAATATGAAAAAGAGGAAAGTCCTGAATATGACAGAGTACAGCCGCACCAATCTCAAGCGAATGTAGCACCAGATTTGAATAAAGCTGCAGTAGAACCGGAAACAAATGTTTCTCGCATAAGTCAACAGAAAAAAGAACAAACATCCAATCAGTATGTAGAGAAAAAGTATCAATCGTCTGATTCTAAAAGAAAGAATGGGAAGGAGAACGAAGATCAAACTGAAGGTAAGTCTAAATCTTTGTTATACGATTTATTTACAGAGGAGGAAGAATCACAACAATCAAAAGTAAGAGTCTGTATTGTCCAAAATGGAGAAAATATTGATGTTCTGGCAGATCGATATAAAACGAGCGTTCAGCATATCGCGAGAATAAACGGGATGGAATTAACATCCGATCTAAAAGCTGGTCAGGTAATTTATATTCCTGAAGCTGCTGCTTCTTATAAATAATAGGTCTAGTTAACAGCAGAGCACAGCATTATATGCTCTGCTTTTTTAATAGGAATAGTACAATGCAATTTAAATGTGAGAAACATGGCTGCATAGCTCATTAAAAAATAATGACTTATGATAGGGCAGCTGAAATAGATTTCATTGGTTTCCAAAAAGGGCACATGCAGAAAGGGTGCCAGAGGAATGTTAAGAAAAGATCAGGAGTGGATATCTGAGTTTCTAAGAAACTATCAATTGGAACTTGAATTTTACGAGGATTTTGGAAAAGTAAAAAAAGTATATACGAACAATGGTATATTTGCGATTAAAACCATCCCGGCAACCAAAGGCATTGATTTTATCAAAAATGTGCAGAACCTATATCAAAATGGATATAACCGAATTGTTCCGATTTTTCCAACAGTTGATGGCAGATATGGAGTATTAACTCATGATAAAATCAGTTACCTTATGCCTTGGCTGCCGGATGAACATATAGAGGAACGGGCAGAACGACACCAGCAGATGTTCAGGGAATTGGCAAGAATGCATACGCTATCTGGCAAGGAAATTAACATTACGAAAGAGGAACGGGAAGAGCATTATGAAAAAACAGTCAAGGAGTGGGAGGAGCAAAAGGAATTTATTCGTGAAATGGTAACAACCATCGAAAAGAAGTGGTATATGTCTCCGTTTGAGCAGTTGTTTAGTATGTGCTTTTATGACTTGTCTCAGGCTCTGACGTATTCCTTAAATAAACTGAAGGAGTGGTTTGACCTAACAAAGGAAGAAGAAAAAGTACGCAGTGTGGTGACCCATGGAAATATCTCAATTCATCATTTCTTATATAGTGAAAATGGTTATGGCCATTTTATCAATTTTGAACAGAGTAAAACCGCACCTGCCTATTTCGACTTATTGCCTTTTGTCGTTAAGCAGTTAAAAACTTATCCAATCCAGGGTGAAGAAATAGTTGAGTGGATCTATCTTTATCTGAAGTATTTTCCCTACAAGGAGGGTGAGCTGCGTTTATTCTTATCCTATTTAGCCTATCCGGCTAATTGTATCAAGGTAATAGAACAATACTCCAGAAAAAAAGGTAAACAGGATGAAATACAATTTTGCCGAAGATTCCAAAGGCAGTATTGGTTATTAAAAAACATTGAATATATTATTATGAGGATGGAACAAATAGAAGAAAGCAAAAAGGCGAAGGAAGAGAAATAAAAGATATGGCATCAACATAATAAAATGATAGGCTGTATCAAACAAAAACCAGGCAAACCTACCTGGTCTAAATGAATAGTTATAAAAGATTACAGAATATCAAAGTGGAAGGCTAAAGCAAGACCAATCAGTAATAATAGCAGAAACAAATCAAAAGTGGTCGGAAAAAAGAATGTCCGGATTCCTTGAAAAACGGCAAAGGGAATGGAGAATTGCTGTAAGACATTTCTTGTATTTCGAATCCACGGAGGCATATTGTATTGAGTTACCTTTTTTCGCATGTAAATTCCCCCTTTATGATAGAATATAAAATTACCCCTGAATGGGTGTCTGTACAGCATTATTTAAAGCGTCTAAGAATGAGAATTGACGATGACACCTTGGACATAGGCTTGAATAAAATATAGAAAAATGGGAAACAATGATTGACGAGTAGATGCATACTTATGTATGATAACAGTATTAAAAAATGATTTCCGATTATGAGAAACCAAAATAACAATGAAAAGCTTTGAATGGGAAGAGTATGTGATTAAGACTGTAAGAGAGAGGAATCCATCGGCTGTAAGATTCCTTCAGTAACCGTAATCGCAGAAGGTCGCCCGGGAGCTGTTTCCGTGAACGTCAATAGTAGCGGATAACCGGTGAAGAGCCGTTAATGAAATGAAGTGCCGATACAACAGTTATTTGTATTGGAACAAAGGTGGTACCGCGAGACATACCGTTTCGTCCTTTTTATATAGAGGATGAAGCGGTTTTTTTATTGCGTTTTTCACCAATTATGAAAGTAAAGGAGAATGAAAAATGGAGCAACAAACGGATATTGGTATGCCAACCAAATACGATCCTCAATCAATCGAAAAAGGACGCTATGATTGGTGGTTAAAGGGTAAATTCTTTGAAGCGGGACAGGATAAACAAAAACAACCTTATACGATTGTAATTCCTCCTCCAAACGTAACGGGTAAACTGCATTTAGGTCATGCATGGGATACTGCGCTTCAGGATATTTTGACAAGAATGAAGAGAATGCAGGGTTATGACGTATTATGGCTGCCAGGTATGGACCATGCGGGAATCGCAACTCAAGCGAAGGTAGAAGAAAAACTGCGCAATCAAGGTGTTTCACGTTATGATTTGGGACGTGAGAAATTTGTTGAAGAAACATGGAAATGGAAAGAGGAATACGCATCCCATATTCGTGAGCAATGGGCAAAAATTGGATTGGGCCTTGATTATTCTCGTGAACGCTTTACTTTAGATGAGGGACTTTCAAAAGCTGTTCGTGAAGTGTTTGTAAAACTTTATGAAAAAGGCCTTATTTACCGCGGTGAATATATTATTAACTGGGATCCAAGTACAAAAACAGCGATCTCTGATATTGAAGTAATTCATAAAGAGGTTAAGGGTGCTTTTTATCATATGCGCTACCCACTTGCAGATGGCAGCGGGCATATTGAAGTTGCGACAACTCGTCCGGAAACAATGCTTGGCGATACAGCAGTTGCAGTTCACCCGGAAGATGACCGTTATAAGCACCTGATTGGAAAAACGGTTATCCTGCCAATCGTTGGAAGAGAAATTCCGATTGTTGGCGATGATTATGTAGAGATGGATTTTGGTTCCGGCGTTGTAAAAATTACACCAGCACATGATCCTAATGACTTCGAGGTAGGTAATCGTCATAATCTTGAACGCATTCTAGTTATGAATGAAGACGGAACGATGAACGCGAAGGCTGGCAAATATGAAGGTATGGACCGTTTCGATTGCCGTAAGCAAATTGTGAAAGATCTTCAGGATCAGGGAGTGTTGTTCAAAATTGAAGAGCATATCCATCAGGTTGGACACTCTGAAAGAAGCGGATCTGTTGTAGAGCCTTATTTATCTACACAATGGTTTGTTAAAATGGGACCATTGGCAGAGCGTGCAATTGAAATGCAATCCACTGAAGGTAAAGTAGAATTCGTACCGGAACGCTTTGAGAAAACATATTTGAATTGGATGGATAATATCCATGACTGGTGTATCTCTAGACAGCTTTGGTGGGGTCACCGCATTCCGGCTTGGTACCATAAGGAAACAGGCGAGGTACATGTAGGAATGGAAGATCCTGCAGATATCGAAAACTGGACGCAGGATACAGATGTATTGGATACATGGTTCAGTTCTGCGTTATGGCCGTTTTCCACAATGGGCTGGCCTGATACAGATTCAGAAGACTTTAAACGTTATTATCCAACAGCAGCTCTTGTGACTGGATACGATATTATTTTCTTCTGGGTATCAAGAATGATCTTCCAGGGACTTGAATTCACTGGAGAGCGTCCATTCAAAGATGTATTGATTCATGGACTTGTACGTGATGAGCATGGCAAGAAAATGAGTAAATCTCTTGGTAATGGTGTAGATCCAATGGAGGTTATTGAGAAATATGGTGCGGATTCATTAAGATATTTCTTAACAACTGGAAGCTCACCAGGTCAGGATTTACGTTTCAGCTATGAAAAAGTAGAATCTGTTTGGAACTTTGCCAATAAAATTTGGAATGCATCCCGTTTCTGCTTGATGAATATGAATGGGCTGAAATATGAAGAGATTGATTTAACAGGCGAAAAATCAGTTGCGGATAAATGGATTTTAACTCGTCTAAACGAAACGATTGAAACTGTAACAAGACTGGCAGATAAATATGAATTCGGTGAAGTTGGCCGTGCATTATACAACTTCATTTGGGATGATTTCTGTGATTGGTATATTGAAATGGCGAAGCTCCCTCTATATGGAGAAGACGAGGAAGCTAAACTTACAACACGTTCTATCCTTGCGTACGTATTGGATCAAACGATGCGATTGTTACATCCATTTATGCCATTCATCACTGAAGAAATTTGGCAGAACCTTCCTCACCAAGGGGAGTCCATCACAACAGCATCTTGGCCTGTTGTAAATCCGGACTTAACGGATGAAAAAGCTTCTGATGAAATGAAATTGCTTGTCGAAATCATTCGTACAGTACGTAATATTCGCGCAGAAGTGAACACGCCGCTCAGCAAAAAAATCAAGCTTTCTTTGAAGGCGAAAGATACAGAAACACAAGCTGTTCTTGAGAAAAACAGCAGCTATATCGAGCGCTTCTGTAATCCAGAGGAATTAACAATTGGTACAGACATCCCTGCTGATGATAAAGCGATGACAGCTATCGTAACGGGTGTTGAATTAATTCTTCCATTGCAAGGTCTATTAAATATTGAAGAGGAACAAAAACGTCTTCAAAAAGAACTTGAAAAATGGAAAAAAGAAGTAGAAAGAATTGAGAAAAAGCTATCCAATGAAGGCTTCATGAAAAAAGCGCCTGAAAAGGTGATTGAAGAAGAAAAAGCGAAGCTGGCAGACTATGTTGAAAAACGTGAGGCTGTACAAAGCCGCCTGAAGGATTTAGAAGAATTGGCTTAAGACATTTTATTGCGCCCTGTTCGAAGCATTTGAACAGGGTGTTTTTGTTCAATCATGTCATACTAATACATAGCGCAATGGTTGAGGAGTGAAAAAAATGATACAGGATTATCAACAGGCAGAGAAGTTTCTTGCAGACCGTACAGCAAAACTTGGGATGGATTTTGGCCTGGAGAGAATGGAAAGAGTCTTACGTAAATTGGGAAATCCGGAGCGCAGCATTCCTTGTATACATATAGCAGGCTCAAATGGCAAAGGTTCTACGCTTACATTTTTAAAACATATTTTGGTGGCAGAGGGCTACCGGGTAGGTACCTTTACATCTCCCTATCTTGAAAAGCTGAACGAACAAATTATGATTGATGAGGAAATGATTTCGGACAATAAGCTAGTTGAATGTTTAAATTACCTCCTCCCTGTTTTAAATGAAGCAGAGCAAGAAGGGGATTATCTGACTGCTTTCGAAGTAACGACTATATTAGCTTTTCTGCACTTTAAAAATGAGCAACCGGACATTCTTATTATTGAAACAGGACTTGGGGGAAGACTTGATTCCACTAATGTAATTGAACCGCTTTTGGAGATCATTACTAGCATTTCTTTAGAGCATACCAACATTCTCGGGAATTCTCTGAGTAAAATAGCAACAGAAAAAGCAGGAATTATCAAGAATGGAACATCAGTTGTTACAGGTGTAAAAGATGAGGAAGCATTAGAGCCCCTCGCAAAACAGGCAGAGAAAATGAATGCTGCTTTATATACGCTAGGAAAAGAATTTAAGATTTTAAACCGCTCTCACCCTGAAAATCAGGAAGTTTTCACGGTTAAATGGCGAGAATACTTACTGGAGAATTTACATATTAGCATGCTTGGAAGCCATCAAGTTGAGAATGCAGCGCTTGCTGTCATCAGTTCAATATTACTTAGTGAAACGTATCGCTTTTCGATTCGGGAAGAAAGTATCAGAAAAGGACTGGCATCTGCCAGATGGAAAGGGCGTTTTGAGATTGTGTCGAACCAGCCGCTAATCATCCTGGACGGCGCACATAATGTGTCAGGTATAAACTCTCTGCTTTCAACGATTGATGATCGTTACCCAAATTGTGATATACATATTTTGTTTGCGGCCTTAAAGGACAAGGATTATACAAAGATGATTCAGATGATTGAACAAAAGGCAGCAAGTATAACTTTTACGGAGATTCCATTAGAACGAATGAATGAGGCAGAGGAGCTTTTTAAACATAGCCGACACCCTCATAAGGATGTAAAAAAAGATTGGGTAGAAGGAATAAATGAGATATTAGCCAAAATGAAAGACAGAGATATGCTATTGGTCACAGGCTCTTTATATTTTTTGGCGTCTATTCGTCCATATATCGTCAATGAAATTATTCGAAAGTCATAACTAAATTCATGTAAAAGTAATGATGTTCATGACAATCCTCCATAAGACCTGTTTTTGTAAATACTTGTGTAACAGATGTCAGAATTTTTGATAAAATTTGACATAAGATGGATGAAATTCCTGAACGGAGGGGCGGTAATGGTTACAAAACAAAAACGCTTCATTATTTGGATACTTTGGTTATTGATCGTCCCTGCAAGTTTATATATTTCATATACGGAGTATCCTATTTTAGGAAGCTTTTTTTCGATTGATATTCTTCTGTTCCTATTACTGCTTTGTATTATTACGTATTACCCTATTATGATAAATGGATTGCCAATTTTTCTCCTTCAGGGTGTATCCTTGGCTCTATTCCTTGAGTACGGATTATTTGTTGAAATAATCCTTTCGCAAATCGGAGTAATAACATTGCTCTATAGAATAAAAATAAGCAAGGATGAGCTTTTCCGCATTCCGATGAATTCTTTAATGTTTTTTATTAATTCATTAACAAGCGGATTAATCTATTATTTGCTTGGCGGTCAGCATTCTAATTTGGACTTATCGGATATAAGTGTATTTTCATTAATTGTAATCCACCAAATTGTCTGGTTCTTATCTAATTTTATTTGTGCTTTACTCATAGATGTGTTTGTATATAAGGCAAAAGTAGAGTTTGTTGCAAAAGATCAGGTTGCGGATATCGTATCCAGTATTATCATCTTTCCAATCGGGTTATTATTGTATTCAACCTATCAGGAGCTGGGGGTGGTAGCCATTATTATTGTTGGCGTACCGCTTGTGAGTTTGGCTCTTGTGATGAGACTGTATTATCGGGCTGACCATATGAATGAAGATTTGCAAAAAGCGAGCCAAATTGGTCACAGATTGACAGAAAGATTAGAAGTCAAGCAAGTACTGGATTTATTTTTGGGTGAAATTTCAAGGATTTTCCCAGTGGACGAAACCTATATTCTTAGTGTGGATAGCAAAGCCAATAATCGCCTTCGTATGGTTCGTTATGAAAGTAAAAATGAGACTGGTATGCCCCATTTGAATTTAATCTCGGCAACAGACAGCTTGTTAGGAGAAGTATGGAAATCAAAAAAAACATTGCTGATTCAGAGCTCTGCCTCCCTGAAGAAATACGAAAACCATGGTATTCCTGATTGGGCAGAAAGCGTCTTGATTGTTCCGGTTTTAAATGCAGAGCAAATGGAAGGGATTGTCCTTCATATATCTTCGAAAAGAAACTTTTTTGAAAACAGTCAGATAACGATTGCAGATATTCTTTCTACATATCTGGCTTCAGCTATTGAAAATGCGAGGCATTATGAAGAAACAAAAGTCAAAAGTGAACGCTGCTCTTTAACAAATCTCTATAACAACTATTTTCTGGAAGATTACTTAAAAGAACAATTTATCCTGATAAGGGAAAGAAAGCTGGACACATTAACTCTTATCTTAATAGACTTGGATCACTTTAAGTCAATAAATGACTCTTACGGACATTTGGGTGGGAACGATGTTTTATGTCAGGTAGCAGAACGTTTGTCTTCACTCGTACAATTTAAAGGGATTGCAGCCAGATATGGCGGTGAAGAATTTGTGCTTGTCCTCCCTGGTGCAGGTGTGGAGGAAGGCTATAAATTTGCCGAACTGGTACGTCAAAAAATTGGAACAAAGCCGTATGAATTAGTATCTGATTTAGGTAGTGAAAGCAGGAGGGTTCATGTAAGAGTAACTGCATCAATTGGAGTTTCAACAGCTCCAAATGATGCGGATGATCCTCACTCATTAATCCGTCATGCAGACCGGGCTATGTATACAGGAGCAAAACGCGCCGGACGTAACAAAGTGGCGCAATATATTAAATAAAAGTGACGTATTCTGACTACTAGAGAGGAGGAATACGTCTTTTTTGTTCAAGAGAAATAGACTAAAGCTATTTGTGTAGAAGTGAGTTTCATATATGGAACAGCTGATAAAAATTTTGAAAGAGAAATCGAAGTAATTCAAGCATTAATTACTATTTTGATAAAAAGATGAAGTTAAATCTACCTATCTCTGTAAATCAACAAATATCCTATAAGATTAATATTTATAAATAGAACAGATAATTTATTGGAAAATATACAAAATAATGGCAAAGAATGTATAATAATAATTAGTGATATAGGTAATTTGTACGAGTGAAGAATAGATTCTATTTAAAATACAGGGTAGAGGGGTGGGTATATGAAAAGAGGGCTAAAACTAGCAATTGCTATTATTATTTTATTTTCAACGGTATTGCAGACTCCTAACGTAACATATGGAGCGGAAAGCACTCCAAAAATAAGAGTTTTGGAGATTTACGATAATAAAAATTATTACCCGACAAAGCTTGAGGACCTTTTAGGGGATACCCAATATGAATATACGTCAATGCCAATGAAAAAATTTGTAGCACTTCGAGAAGAATTAGATGGAAAATATTACATGATTGTAATGTTTACTCTCTATCTCTTAATCTTCCTCACCGGTCTCATCTTTGGTTCATTTTATAATGCGGTAGGTTTGAGGATTCCAGCGAAGGAATCGATTGTAGCTCCGAGGTCGGCTTGTCCGGCCTGCGGCCATACATTGACACCGATAGAGCTTATCCCTGTATTGTCTTACTTGTTTCAAGGGGGGAAGTGCCGTAAGTGTAAGGCGGGCATTTCACCTATTTATCCGATGATGGAACTGACAACGGCTATTCTATTTATGGCAGCTCCGATGCTGCTGGGCTGGACTGCTGAATTGTTTGTGGCATGGGCACTTATTTCCCTGCTGATCATTATTTTTATATCGGATATTACGTACATGCTTATACCGAACAAAATTCTGCTGTTTTTTACAGTTGTTTTTTTGTTTATTCGGGTATTTATTCCTTTGGACCCATGGTGGGACGGTATAGCTGGGGCTATTGTCGGGTTTGGAATCCCATTTTTTATCGCTGTAATCAGCAAAGGCGGCATGGGTGGCGGAGATATTAAATTATTCGGTTTAATTGGATTTGTGATGGGAGTAAAGGGAGTTATTCTCGCCTTTATATTCTCCACCTTTTTTGGAGCTGTCTTTGGAGTCATTGGGATGTTAATCGGTCTTGTGAAGCGGCGGAAGCCGATTCCATTTGGACCGTTCATCGTCGTTGGTACACTGGTGGCCTACTTTTTTGGGGAGTTCTTGCTAGACTGGTATTTACAATTTTTGTGATTGATTTGGAAGGGAGAAGTTATAATGGCTTTTACTTTATTTTCAGGCAGCAATCGGGTTGTGAACCTGGTATTAAAAGACCATGTGATTCGTTATGTAGAACTTAAACAGCTGGACCCACCGATTGTTCATAAATGCGGTGAGCATTTTTTACCTGCCGGTGTTATAAAGGACGGCATTATTACTGATTTTGACCTTCTAAAGGATATTTTAGGTGATTGTGTTGTTAAATGGAAAATACAGAAACGTCAGGTGCGGTTTTTAGTACCAGACTCCCGTTTGGTCATTCGTAAGGTTGCCATTCCAAAGGATATTAAAGATGATGAAATCAAGGGCTACTTATATTTGGAAATGGGAACGAGTATACATCTTCCATTTGAGGAACCCATTTTTGATGTGGTTCTGTTGGAAGAGACGGAGGAAAAAAGGAAATTCTGTTATTCGCTGCTGAAGAAGAGGTGGTATCGGAGTACGCCACTTTGCTTGAAAAATCTCAGCTTTATCCTATAGAAGCAGATATTTCGCCTTTGTCGCTGTACAGGCTGTTTTTTCATGCAGGAAAAAGAGATTCGAAAGACCATCTCTTACTGATTGAATTTAATTTGCATACCGTCAACACAAGTGTTTTTGTAAATGATAAGCCGATCTTTATGAAAAATATCCCTATTACAGGGCAAAGTAGTGAATGGGAACTATTGCGTATAAATGAAGATCAGCAAATCATGGAATATTCCAGTGACAAAGAAGATTATATGCAATTGTTGGAGGATACTTATACAGAAATTGATCGGGTGCTAAGCTTTTATCAATATTCCTTAAGCCATGAGCAGCATCAGGTCACTAAAATAATCATAACCGGTGATCATCCTTATCTAACTGAAGTGATCACTGACATAAAAAATAGATATGATCAAACTGTGGTGAGTATTCCAAAGGGATATATACAAACCAATAAGGAACCTGAATTGCCGGAGTCCTTTTTTTAGCCGGGGGATTGGCTCTTAAAGGAGTGAGATGATGCTTGTAGAAATTAACTTGCTGCCAAAAAAAGAGCGCAAAAACCGTGGTGTACTCCTGATTATCTTATCTGCAGTGTTTCTCGGTATTCTCTGCGGAATCCTTTACTTTTGGCAATATCAGAGCAATCAAAGCCAGTTGAATGCATTAGAACAAGAATATGAAATGACTGCTCAAATGATTGAAGTAGAACAGCAGAAGGTTGTATCTCAGGAGAATAGCAATTCCGTTGCTCAATTAACAGAAAAAGTTAAATGGGCAAACCAATACCCTGTTAAAACAGTACCTCTCTTAAAACATTTAAATAGATTTTTGCCGGAGCGAGGATTTATTGAAACCTTTTCTTATGCTGAAAATGGCGCAATTAAACTCGAAGTACGGTTTGATAAAGCAGAAGAAGCGGCCTATTATCTAAAGGATTTATCATCAACTGAGATTATAACGAATGCGATGGTTTCTTCATTGGAAGCAGCACCTGTGGAGGAAGAGACTGAAGATAGTGAAGAAATTGATCCTGTGGAACTATGACCCCCGATATATTGGGACATTTGAGCTGACTCTCAATATGCCGGCAGTAAAAAAATTGAAGGCTGATGGTGAGCTGCCCTCTGAAGAAGAGGTGAAATCGAAATGAGTTGGCGATTAAGTAAAGTTCAAATGTACATATTAAGCGGTGTTTGCGTGGCCATTCTATTACTATTTGTCGGATTGTATTTCTTTCTTCTTAATCCGATGAAATCAACAATTGAAACAAAAAAAGCTGAAGTGGCTACACAGCAAACTATATTGGATTCTATTTCTTCACAGCTGAATCAGTCAACTGGATCAACGTTTCAGTCTACGATGGAATTACAAAAAAAGCTTCCGGTAAAACCATTGGGAGATCAGTTAATTCTCGATTTTGAAAAAGCAGAGGTTATCTCTAATAGTCTGATTTTAAAACTAGAAGTTCGGGATGAAGAGCTGGCTGAAGCAGGTTGAGCGGAGCCTGCTCAACCAACTGATTCTGCAGATGGAACAGGTACGGCTGATTCTCCAGATACCGAAACGGCTTCCGGTGCAAAAGTGGAAACCGAATCAGAAGTAGAGCAGCTGGAACCCCCATTGCCGCTGCCGCAGGGTGTGAAAAAATTAGCGGTTAAGGTGACAGTCGAGGCTGATGGTTATGATGAAATCGAAAAATTTGTTGAGACCATAGAGTCCTCCAGGAGGATTATAAAGGTAGACGGCCTTGAGTTTGTTGGAACAGAAGAGATTACTTCCGTTGAGCAGAACACGGAGCCGCTTGTTTATACATTAAGTATCTCTGCATTCTATTCGCCGGACCTTTTAGATTTACAAAACCAATTGCCGGATATAGAGGCGCCTCCACCAGCTAATAAAGATAATCCATTAAGCATTGCACCGGACGTATATGACGATTCAAAAAAAGATAGTGAGTAGTTTAATAGAAGCATTCAGGTTGTGAGTGAAATGATAAGGAATATAAATAGGAAGTCTAATGAAAATGGAGCTACCTTAATTGAGTTACTGGCGATTATTGTCATATTGGGTATTATAGCTTCAATAGCTGTCCTGGTGATTGGCGATGTCATCCAAAAGGCGAGAAAGCAGGCCTTCGTCTCTAATGCCTATATCATGCGCAATGCCAGTACGGTTTATTATAAGAATAAAGAATTCAATAAAGAACCGTTAGTAAACCCCGTAACATATAACGAACTTGTTACCTCAGGTTTTTTGGATGTCATCATTGATCCGGATACAGGAGATAAATGGGGATTAGATTATACAGATTCCTATGTACTATTTAAGGATGGAAAAGCAGTATCCATCTGTTTAATTGGAATGAAACGTAAATTATGCGGTGAAAAGCAAGGTGAAGATTATTTGCCGTTGCCTCTTGATCAAATACGTGAAGAGAATGTTGAGGATAGAGAATCCTAGAAATTTGGCGAAACCTTTTTGGACAAGACGACAAGAGTCTTGTTCTTTTTTTTTTACAGAATGATAAGATGAACAAAAAACGCGGAGGCAAAGGAATGGATAAGCCAACCCGGGAACGAACAATCATCGTAAACATAAATGGCGAAAAAAAGGAATACAAATGGATTCCAAGTGAAGATCCAGATACTTTGGATACGATCCAAGAAATTGCCAGCACGGTTGAGGATGAACAAGAACCGTCTCTTTGGGCAGCACCCGAAGAAAAACCTGTTAAAAAAAACGAGGCAAAAACAAAGCCGACACAAAAAACGGCTTTTCTTGACCATGTAAAAATGAATAAATTACCGGTTCTTGCAGCAGGAATTCCTGTATTGGTAGCACTTATAATCGGGACATTATTTGGAGTTGTAATTTTAAAAATTGTCCTATTTGGCGGCGGAGAGGAAACTGTTAAAGTACCGGACTCTGTTCCTCTGCTTGGTTCCAATAAACAAGCGCCTCAGGACGAGAAGCAAATGGTCAAGGATATGAATGCTTTTGTCGTTCAGGGCGGCGTCTACTCGAGTAAACAGGCAGCAGAACAACGTGCCTCGCTTATTGAAGGGGATGGAATTCCTGCTATCATTCTTAAACAGGAGGATAAATATTTTATTTATATAGGAGCAGCGGCTACATTGCAGGATACAAAGAAATTGGCACTTTTATATAGAGGAGAAGGTGTTGATACGTATTGGAAGGAAATTCGTTTTCAGGGCCAAACAAAAAAAGCTTATACACCAAAAGAAACAGAGGTCATCCATAATATGATACACAACACCGGTCAATACACACAATTGGCTTCAGAGGGCCTATTACAAAGTGAAACGAAAGAAAAGCCAGATATAAAGTCTATTAATTTAGAGAATATTCCGAAAGAATTACAAAATCTCCATAATTTAAGTGAAAGTATGAATAAAACTTGGTCTACCTATCAATCTAAACCAGAAGAAGCATCCTTAATGCAGCTTCAAAAATGTATACTTCAATTTTTTGATGAATGGTATAGATTATAATGTATTTTCCGGGAAATAAAAAATACAATTTGTGTTTAAAAGGGTACTTCACATTTCGGGGTACTCTTTTTTATTTTGCTTTAAGAATTGAGAATGGTGTCGTATTCTGTTAGGATGAATATGTATCTCCCTATCTATATAAATTCTTATGGCAGGTGGCGAAAAGGATTGGATTTAATCTTGGCTTCTTCTTCCCCAAGGAGAAAAGAATTGCTTGAAATGCTGAACACACCATTTCAGGTGAAAGTAAGTTATGCAGACGAAACCTATCAGGATGGAATGGAACCTCACGAAATAGTGATGGAATTAGCACGCATAAAATCAACTGTTATCGCTGAAACTAACCGTGATTCCGTTGTGATAGGCGCAGATACGATTGTAGTAATGGATGGTGACATCCTGGGCAAGCCGAAAAATAAAGATGAAGCAATTTCCATGCTGAATCGTTTATCCGGTAATGTACACCAGGTTTATACAGGAGTTTCCTTAATAAGAGGGCAAGATTCTATCTTGTTTTATGAAAAAACAGATGTAGAATTCTGGCCATTAAAAAAAGAAGAAATTGAACAATATGTATTGACCGGAGAACCGTTTGACAAAGCGGGATCCTACGGGATACAGGGATTTGGTTCCTTGCTGGTGAAGAGAATCGAAGGTGACTACTTCTCAGTTGTAGGGCTCCCGGTTTCCAGACTTAAGAGGGAACTTGAAAAATTAGTACATCCTTAAGAATAGCCTCACTCCGTCAATGGAATGGAGAATATGGATGGATACAACGCAAATCATGATAAGAGACTATCCAAAGGATGATCGCCCAAGAGAACGATTTATCCAATTTGGACCGGAAAGTCTGTCAAACCAAGAGTTACTGGCACTTCTTTTAAGAACTGGAACAAAGGAAGATTCAGTGATAAATCTGGCTAACCAACTTTTGGCTAAGTTTGGCGGGCTGCGTCTTTTGAAAGAGGCAAGTATTGAAGAAATGACTAGTATTAAAGGTATTGGGGAAGCAAAAGCTGTGCAGCTTGCTGCAGCTATGGAATTAGGAAGAAGAATCAGCAATTTGACGAATGAAGAGAGGTACGTGATTCGTTCGCCAGAGGACTGTGCCAATTATTGTATGAATGATATGCGTTTTTTATCACAGGAACATTTTGTATGTATATATTTAAATACGAAAAACCAAATACTCCATAAACAAACAATCTTTATCGGCAGTTTAAACGCCTCAATTGTCCATCCCCGTGAAGTCTTCAAAGAAGCTCTCCGCAGATCAGCAGCATCTATAATATGCTTGCATAACCATCCTTCAGGAGACCCCACTCCAAGTCGAGAAGATATAGAAGTAACCAAACGTCTAGCTGAATGTGGGAAAATTATGGGAATAGAACTTTTAGACCATTTGGTTATCGGAGAGAAAAAATATGTAAGTCTTAAAGAAAAAGGATATTTATAATACTAGGAATTCACATGAGGATGAGCTATAATATTACGTATGCTTTTTAAAGAATTTATTTTTCATTACATTACTGAAGAACTTAACTTTATGATATGAAAAAGAAAATAAAAAAACTCGTACCTAATATGGAATATGTTTCAGAAAGGGAGATATTAAAAGATGCTTGGAAATAGAGATTTAGGAATTGATTTAGGAACCGCCAATACACTTGTTTATGTTAAAGGAAAAGGCATTGTAGTACGTGAGCCTTCCGTTGTTGCATTTCAAACAGATACAAAATCCATTGTTGCTGTCGGTAATGATGCGAAAAATATGATCGGCCGTACACCTGGTAATGTTGTGGCTTTGCGCCCTATGAAAGATGGCGTTATTGCTGATTATGATACGACTGCAACCATGATGAAATATTATATGAAACAAGCGTTAAAAAACCAAGGTTTATTTGCACGTAAGCCATATGTAATGGTATGTGTTCCATCCGGAATTACAGCCGTTGAAGAGAGAGCTGTTGTTGACGCAACTAGACAAGCCGGGGCACGTGATGCTTATACAATTGAAGAACCGTTTGCAGCTGCTATTGGAGCAAACTTACCTGTTTGGGAACCAACAGGCAGCATGGTTGTAGATATCGGTGGCGGTACAACTGAAGTCGCGATTATTTCTTTGGGCGGTATTGTGACTAGCCAATCTATTCGTATCGCAGGAGACGAAATGGATGAAGCGATTATTAACTATATCCGTAAAAACTACAATTTGATGATTGGTGATCGAACTTCTGAAGCTATTAAGCTTGAAATCGGTTCAGCTGGTGATCCTGAAGATATTGAAAACATGGAGATTCGCGGCCGTGACTTATTAACAGGCTTACCAAAAACAATTGAAATCACTGCTGATGAAATTGCAAAAGCTCTTCATGACACAGTGTATGCGATTGTAGATGCGGTTAAAAATACGCTTGAAAAAACTCCGCCTGAGCTTGCTGCTGATATCATGGATCGCGGAATCGTTCTAACAGGTGGTGGCGCATTATTACGCAACCTGGATAAAGTGATCAGTGAAGAAACAAAAATGCCTGTTCTAATTGCTGAAAATCCATTGGATTGTGTAGCAATTGGTACTGGTAAGGCACTTGATCATATTCATTTGTTCAAATCAAAAGTAAAAGATTCAAGATAATATAATAGAACGCAAAAATCCTGAAAGAGGATAATAATGATAGAGGAGCAAGGATATGCCACAATTTTTCTTAAACAAAAAATTGATTATCTTGCTGATTAGCATCATCTTTCTGGTGGCTTTGATTGGGTTCTCACTTCGGGAAAGGGATGAATTGAGCTGGCCTGAACAGTTTATGAAGGACTCGGCCGGCTTTGTTCAAACAATTTTCCATAAGCCCGCTTCTGCTGTAGCGGGCTTTTTTGAGAATCTTTCAGATTTAAGGAATACATATGAAGAAAATAAGAATCTTAAATCACGCCTGGAAGAATATGTGAAGTTGGAAACAGAGATATATGATTTGAAAAAAGAAAATGAGGAATTAAGCAATATACTTAAGAAAAGAGAAGATTTAAGTGATCATACAGTTTCTCATGCAACTGTCATTGGCAGAGGTCCGGAGAGATGGCATGAAACATTGACGGTCTCGAAGGGCAGTGTAAATGGGATTGAGAAAAATATGGCTGTAATTACTGCTGAGGGATTGATTGGAAAGGTCAAAAGTGTTTCTCAATTTACCTCTACAGTACAATTAATGACGGCTCTTGATCCGCAAAACCGTATTTCAGCAATTGTGCAAAGTAAAGAAAAATCATATGGATTTATCCAAGGATATGATGAAGATAAGCAAGCCTTGCTATTAACAGGTCTCCATTATGATGCTAAAATTAAAAAAGGTGAGAATGTGACAACATCCGGGCTTGGAGGGGTGTTCCCAGAAGGTTTAGTCATAGGTACGGTTAAGGAGGTCGTTATCGATCAATACGGATTAACCCAAACAGCTTTGGTTAAGCCGGCAGCTAATTTCTATGATTTGAATAACGTAATGATTGTAAAACGTACAATGACTACTGTAGATACAGATAGCACTGAGGGGGATGACCTGTGATAAGGTTTAAAATCTTCCTTTTAGCTGTCCTTGTTTTTATATCTGAAGGGATTTTTGTTGAAATATTTTCGGCGAAATTATATACAACACCCTACATCTTGGTGCCAAGGTTTATTATTATCTTTCTAGTGTTTTTAGGGGTGTACGGAAAAAGGAACATGGCAATCATATATGCTTTTGTTATGGGAATCTTCTATGATGTCGTCTATACAGAAGTATTGGGTGTTTATTTATTCACTTTGCCGTTAATGGTGTACTTCTCAACTCAACTGATGAAAGTACTGCAAATTAATCTTGGGATAGTCTCAACTGTATGTTTGCTTGCTATATCTATTTTAGAAATTATCGTCTATGAGGTGAATACCTTAATTGGTTATACTTCATTGACGTTCATTGAATTTGCACGTATGAGATTGCTGCCTACCTTAATTCTGAATCTAATCTTCCTACTCCTGTTCGCTTATGTATTTGCTAAGTGGATTAAAAAATGGACTGTTGAAGAAGATAATTAAACGGTATTGATTCTATAAAAAAAAGGAATTGTCAGCGCTCATGTCGAATTAAATTGCATTGAGGTGAGCACGACGTCATGGGAAAGAAGAATATTCAGCATGTTATGATCAAAGGAAGTAAACAAGGTTTAACGATTGTGATTGATGATCATTCATCTATTTCTGAAGCTTTAAGAGATTTGGATGAAAAATTGTCTATTCATAATTCAACGATTGAAACAACATCAAGTATTCATGTCACCATACATACCGGTAATCGTTATTTAACGGACGAACAAGCGAAAGCTTTGGTCGATTTAGTAGAAAAAAAGGGATACATGGTTGTAAATAATGTTGAATCTAATGTTATTTTGCATGAAGAAGCCAAAAGATTGGCTGAAGAAGTGGCTGTGACAAAAATCGTGAGGATTGTCCGTTCGGGTCAAGTTTTGGAAGTGAAGGGTGACATGCTCTTAATAGGAGATGTAAATCCCGGTGCGACCGTTAAAGCCGGCGGTAATATCTTTATTATGGGTACACTGCGGGGGAAGGCGCTGGCAGGTATACACGGCAATAAAGAATGTGTCGTGTCTGCATCTGTGTTTAAGCCATCCCAAATCGTTATTGGAGATGTTTTATATAACTCTTTTGATTATGATGAGCAGGATGACCACAAAATGGAATGTGCTTATTTAGATCAATCTGGTGAGATGATTTTTGATAGATTACAAGTTTTATGTAAAGTGAGACCTAATTTATCCTTATTTGAGGAGGGCGTATAGCCATGGGAGAGGCCATAGTAATAACATCCGGTAAAGGTGGAGTAGGGAAAACGACTACTACTGCCAATGTCGGAACTGCCTTAGCGTTAATGGGGAAAAGAGTCTGTTTGGTCGATACTGATATAGGTTTGAGAAATCTGGATGTAGTAATGGGCCTTGAAAATCGTATTATCTACGATTTGGTAGATGTGATTGAAGGAAGATGCAAAATCCATCAGGCGCTTGTGAAAGATAAGCGTTTTGATGATCGTCTTTATTTAATGCCTGCAGCACAGACAGCGGATAAAACCTCCGTAAATCCAAAACAGGTCAAGCAGTTAATTGATACTTTGAAACAAGATTTTGATTATATCATTATTGATTGTCCAGCCGGTATCGAACAAGGGTACAAAAATGCAGTGGCTGGCGCTGATAAAGCAATTGTTGTAACGACACCTGAAACATCTGCAGTCAGAGATGCGGACCGGATTATCGGGTTATTGGAGAAGGAACCAAATGTCGAATCTCCAAAACTAGTCATCAACCGTATTCGAAATCATATGCTAAAAATGGGCGATATGCTAGATATTGATGAAATTACTACTCATCTATCCATTGATTTGATTGGGATTGTAGTTGATGATGATGACGTAATTAAGGGTTCAAACCAGGGAGAGCCGATTGTGTTTGACCCGAATAATCGAGCATCTGTTGCCTATCGAGACGTTGCGAGACGTATTTTAGGTGAATCCATTCCGCTAAAACCACTTGAAGACGAGAAAACAGGAATGTTTAAGCGGATAAAAAAATTATTTGGTGTTAAGTAATAGTAAGTGAGGACCTCTAATCAAACGGATTAGAGGTCCTTTTTTTGTATGTCTGCATGGCATAGCTTGGACCGACTATACATATCTTTTAGAAAAGAGCTGTATAAGAGAGGTGAAAGGATGGGCAGCCAAAGTAGCTCAGAAGTTCGTAAGCGCATTGCCGAGAGAAGAAAAAATCGGGAAAGAATGATGAATGCCAGTAAGAGGAATGAAAGACCGACATGGCCGGAAATGGAAGATGAGAAAGAATGGGGTTCTGAAAATGTTTTCGTATATGAAGAAGGGGTGAGTGAGCATAAAAAGCCGCCTATTATAAACAAAGATTGGATCTTATTTCGTATCCTTGCTTCTGTTTGTTTGGTTTTGTGCATGGCCATTATTTATCGAACTTCTGCTCCATGGACCCAGACAGCGAAAACTACCCTTGACCAAGTCTATCAGAAGGAATTTCAATTTGCGTCAGTATCTAGCTGGTTTGAGGATACAGTCGGAAAGCCATTTGCTTTTTTGCCTGAGGAATCGGTGAATGAATCTAAAAATAATAATGCTGCTGATAATCGTTTTGCCACGCCGGCAACAGGCACCATTATGAAAAGCTTTGTGAAGGATGGACAGGGGGTCTTAATCAAAACATCCAATAATACATCGGTTGACACGATTAAAGAGGGGGTCGTTATCTACGCAGGTGAGAAGGAGACACACGGAAAAACAGTTATTGTCCAGCATCCGGATAAGAGTGAATCATGGTACGCTCACCTGCAGGAGATAAACGTCAATTTGTATGAACAAATTAAGAAAGGAACGAAGGTAGGAATAGTATCGCCGTCGGATGAGCCGGACAAGGGGGAGTTTTACTTTGCATTGAAAGCCAATGGAAAGTTTATTGATCCTAATGAGGTGATCTCGTTTGAATAAAATATGGCCTGTGCTTACGAAAATACGCATTCATCCATTAACCTGGTTGTTACTTGCTCTTGGTGTGTTGACAGCCAGGTTTACTGAATTGCTTTTAATGTTTGCAATCGTATTATGTCATGAGCTGGGTCATGCTATTGCTGCGCAGTTATTTGGCTGGAGGATAAAATCAGTTACACTTTTGCCTTTTGGCGGAGAGCTGGAGACAGATGAGCATGGAAACCGGCCATGGCATGAGGAATTAATTGTGTTGGCATCCGGTCCTTTGCAGCATGTTTGGATTTTGCTGCTGACTTATCTTTTTTACACAATTGGCTTTATATCAGATTATATCTATACCAGTTTAATTCTATATAATTTTATTGTTTTATTTATAAATTTAGCCCCTATCTGGCCCCTGGATGGAGGAAAAGCGTTGTTTGTTTTATTAAGCAAGCGGATGCCCTTCCTGCATGCGCACCGTCTAATTATTATCATTTCCGGTGTCAGTCTGTTTCTTGCTTTAATCGGATTGGTCGCTGTTAATCCGCTAAATATGAATTGGTGGATGGTTGTTGGCTTTCTGATCTTTTCTTTATGGAAGGAGTGGAAACACCGTCAATTTGTATTTTTACGCTTTTTGATGGAAAGACATTATGGACATAATAAGGATATTAGAGCGATATCACGGCTGGAAGCGGAAAAGGATATAAAGATTTATAAAATACTTGAGGATTTCCGTAGAGACAATAAGCATATTATAATCGTGAAAAACAAGGATGAAGAATTAGGGAAGCTGGATGAAGCGGAGGTTTTACATGCCTGTTTTACATCAAAATTGGCATATCGGCCTATTGGAGAACTTTTGTATCCTTATTGACGCTCCTCTCCTGACTCGTTAAAGTAAGATTAATGAGCCAACGAGAGGATTTTTTTAATGAAAAAAATAGTGCTTGATTTTCAAGGAACGGAACGACGTCTCGGTTTATTGCAAGATGATAAGCTGATGAGGATACATATTGAAAGAGAAGGGCAGGGCCCATTTGCCGGCAATGTTTACATTGGAATTGTTCGGGAAATTGTACCGGGTATGAACGCAGCTTTTGTGGATATTGGGTTTGATAAAAATGCCTATTTGCCATTTGAAGAAACGCCGAACTACCATTTAGACCCTGAGGCAAAAACATATGTAAAGCAAGGTGAAAAGCTGCTTGTACGCATTCTGCGGGACCCAGAAGGAACGAAAGGCGCTAAAATAAGTGCGTTAATTGAAGTTTCTTCGCCTGAAATTGTTTATATAAAGGGTGAACATTTTGTCCGTACTTCTAAAAAAGCAGATAGGAAGACTGTTCAGAAGTGGAAACATATAACAGCCAAGAATCTGCAAAAAGATGAAGGTGTGATTGTTCGTACATCATTCTTGGATGCGGATGAAGAATCCTTTATCTCGAAGCTTAGCGAGTTGCGTGAACGTTATGAGCAATTACAAAGAAAAGCGTCAAAAAGTAAAGCTCCAGCGCTTATAAGCGATCAAAATCGCATTCTGAATCTGATAGAAAGCTGGACAACAGGGACAACTGGGGACCTTTGGACTAATTCTGCAGAAGGAATGCAATTACTCCGTTCTGTACTACCTGAAACATGGGAAGCAAAGCTTCAAAAGGATAAAGTGGGTCTGTATGATTCCCACGGCGTTACTGAAGAATTGGAGAAAGCAGTCAAAAAGGTAGTCTGGCTTTCGAACGGATCGTATTTACTTTTTGGAAAAACAGAAGCCATGCATGTGATAGATGTAAATACGGGTAAGTTTACTGGAAAGCACGACATAAATAAAACAATTTTGGATACAAATATACTCGCCGCAACAGAAGTAGGAAGACAGATGATTCTGCGCAATTTATCCGGGATTATTGTAATTGACTTTATTAATATGAAATCCCCTGAGCATCGTCATCAAGTACAGGCAGCAATGGAAACAGCCTTAAAAGATGATCCGCTGCGTTCTGTGGTCATTGGGTTTACCGAACTAGGACTCATGCAAATAACACGAAAAAAAGAAGGTCCGGATTTATATGAAATTCTTCAAGAAGACTGCTTGGAATGCAGCGGAACAGGATTAATAAAAAGCCGTCAGAGCGCGATATATGAATTGGAACGTCAGTTAGAGGCATTAAAATACAGCTTGGATGATTCTGTATGGGTTGTGGTTGATTCATCCTTTTACACGTATATCAAGGACAATATTCATGCGGTGAAAATACATATCCTGTCGGGCACTAAAAATATATTTGTGACGGAGGGAAGAATGACAGGGGCCAATCGTTTTGAAATTCGAGCCCTCGGAAATAAGAAGGATCTTGAAGAGCGTATGAAGCGTACAGAGGAAGGAATAAAAAACAAGCCTATTATCCGTATGTTAGTAAATCATGATTGACAATGTTTGTCTGATTATGATAGTATTTTTATGTTAAGTTTGTAGCACCCATGCTACAACCGCACACGTCAGGTAATAAGTCCATTATGGCGCCTGCCGTCGGCGAGTCTTAGACAATTAAGGAGGTGCAGGTATGTACGCAATTATCGAAACTGGTGGAAAGCAAGTGAAAGTAGAAGAAGGTCAATCTATCTACGTTGAGAAAGTGAACGTTGAAGAAGGTGGCATCGTTACTTTCGATAAAGTTCTTTTTGTAGGTGGAGAAGATGTGAAAGTTGGAAGCCCTGTTGTTGAAGGCGCTACTGTAACAGGTAAAGTTGAAAAACACGGCAAACAAAAGAAAATCATCGTTTTCAAATACAAAGCGAAAAAGAACAACCGTAAAAAACAAGGTCACCGTCAGCCTTACACAAAAGTAACAATCGAAAAGATTAGCTTCTAAGGCGACGCGTATGATTAAAGTAAAGGTAGTGCGAGCTGATGAGCGAATTTCTTCGTTCAGTATATCAGGACACGCCGATTTTGCACAAAAAGGTCAGGATATCGTTTGTGCAGGGGTATCTGCAGTAGCTTTTGGCTCTGTAAATGCCGTGATGAGTTTAACTACTGTTGAACCCATCATTAAACAGGCTGGTAAAGATGGCGGTTTTCTTGAAGTCCATTTTCCGGAAACGGATAGCGATGACAAGGTACAATTGCTACTCGAAGGCATGCTTGTTTCCTTACAAACGATTGAACGTGACTATGGTAGATACATGAAAATTATTCTTAGCTAACAGGAGGTGGAATACATGTTAAGATTGGATCTTCAGTTCTTCGCTTCCAAAAAGGGAGTAGGTTCTACAAAGAACGGTCGTGACTCCATTTCTAAACGTCTTGGCGCTAAACGTGCTGATGGACAATTCGTAAGTGGTGGTTCTATCCTTTACCGTCAACGTGGTACAAAAATCTATCCAGGTTTGAACGTTGGCCGTGGTGGAGACGACACTCTTTTCGCTAAAATTGACGGAGTTGTTAAATTTGAGCGCTTGGGTCGTGACAAGAAACAAGTCAGCGTTTACCCAGTAGCACAAGAAGCATAATAAGTAACAGTCAAAAGAAGCTCTAACCTTGTTGGTTGGAGTTTTCTTTTTTAGATATGAGTTTTTTGGTTAAAACCATTATACTTCCGTATGTACCCCAAGTTATTTACTGCTGGCGAATATATTCCTCTCCTGAAACTTCGCTAAATTTGTTATACTGTAATAGATGATTTGCGATTTTTCCAGGACCTCATTATTCCAATCCGACAGGAGAATGTATTAAGATGGAAACAAAATGGACGACTGTAGAATTACTGAGGCATGCACGTCATGATTGGTTAAACAAAATACAGCTGATTAAAGGAAATATGGCATTAGGTAAAATGGATAGAGTATCTGGTCTTGTAGATGAAATCATTATTGAAGCACAACAGGAAGCAAAAATTTCAAATATGAATATGCCGATGCTTTCCGAACTTTTATTGACAGGTAAGTGGCTTCATTACAAATTCCATATTACATATGAAATTATGGATGATATAAAAGGCTATCAGGAATTGGATGAATTGATAACCAATTGGATGAAGAAGTTTTTCAATGAAGTGAATAGGCAAATAGAAGCACTAGATATCCTGCATTTAACCATCCTGCTCAGCAAAACAGATGAGGATTCATTAAAGATTGGTTTTGATTTTCAGGGACCAGTAAACAATAAAGAAGAATTAATAAAAATGTTTCAGGTAAAAGAGCCTTTAAAAATATCAGGCATTACAGAGGATATTAATTCTTTTTATTTTGAAATAACGGTAAGATAACAATCAAAGAGTTGCAAAAGCAGAAAGTAGGTGTTACCACCCATGTTTGTGGATCAAGTCAAGATTTACGTTAAAGGTGGAGATGGCGGCAATGGAATGGTCGCTTTCCGAAGAGAAAAGTATGTACCTAAGGGCGGTCCGGCCGGTGGAGACGGAGGCCATGGAGCAAATGTTGTATTTGAAGTAGAAGAAGGACTTCGCACACTAATGGATTTCCGATATAAAAGGCATTTTAAAGCACCCCGAGGGGAACATGGAATGTCTAAAAATCAGCATGGTAAGAATTCAGCTGACATGATTGTCAAAGTTCCTCCGGGCACAGTTGTTTCAGATGCCAATACTGGTGAAATTATTGCAGATTTAACCGAACACGGCCAGCGTGCCATTATTGCGAAGGGCGGACGAGGCGGACGTGGTAATACTCGTTTTGCTACACCTGCAAACCCAGCTCCTGAACTATCTGAGAAGGGTGAACCAGGGGTTGAACGTGATATAATTATGGAATTGAAATTACTGGCAGATGTAGGCTTGGTTGGATTTCCGAGTGTAGGTAAATCCACATTGCTATCGTCTGTTTCAGCTGCAAAGCCAAAGATTGCTGAGTACCATTTCACTACGATTGTCCCTAATCTAGGTGTGGTTGAAACCGGTGATGGACGCAGCTTCGTTATGGCTGATTTACCTGGACTGATTGAAGGGGCTCATGAAGGTGTTGGGCTTGGACATCAATTCCTGCGCCATATTGAGCGTACGCGTGTAATCGTCCATGTCATTGATATGTCCGGTCAGGAAGGCCGTGATCCTTATGAAGATTATGTGACAATTAATAAGGAACTTGAAGAGTATAATTTACGCCTAACGGAAAGGCCGCAAATTATCGCGGCAAGTAAAATGGATATGCCTGATTCTGAAGAGAATTTGAAGGCCTTTAAAGAACAGTTAGAAGACGATGTACCAGTCTTCCCGATTTCATCGGTTACTCATGAAGGCTTGCGTGAATTACTGTTTGCTGTGGCCGATAAAATTGAGGAAACTCCGGAATTCCCGCTTGAGCATGAAGAAGAGACAAGCGGTGTCCACCGTGTTCTCTATAAACATGAGGCAGAGAAAGCAGAATTCACTATTACAAGAGAGTCGGACGGTACCTTTGTTGTTACTGGCGATAAGCTTGAAAAAATATTCAAGATGACAGACTTCAGCCGTGATGAATCTATTAAACGCTTTGCCCGCCAGCTTAGAGCAATGGGTGTGGATGAAGCTCTTAGACAGCGCGGAGCAGTTGACGGAGATATTGTTCGTTTAATGGAATATGAATTTGAGTTTGTAGATTGAGCATAAAGTTTAAGGATGGTTCCAAAGAGGGTGAACTTGCTTGCATAATAAAGCTGATAAGAAATTTTATTTAGTCAGGGAAGATGTATTGCCTGAGGCGATGCAGAAAACTTTGCAGGCTAAAGAAATGATTGAAAGAGGAAAGGCTGTTTCTGTTTGGGAGGCTGTCAAAAGCGTCGATTTAAGCAGAAGTGCTTTTTATAAGTACAGAGATACAGTTTTTCCTTTTCATTCAGTTGTAAAAGAAAAAATTATTACGCTATTTTTCCATTTGGAAGACAGGTCAGGCACGCTTTCTGAATTACTCGGTATCGTTGCATCTTCGGGATGCAACGTGCTGACCATCCATCAAACCATTCCGATTCAGGGACGTGCAAATGTAACCTTATCGTTAAATACAGGTGAGATGCATATGGAAATGAACGAATTTATAAACCGTTTAAAAAGGCTTGAATTCGTGGATAAGGTTGAAATATTAGGCTCAGGAGCTTGAAAAATAAATACATAGATAGAGAAACAGAGAGGTTTAGAGCAGGGGGAGAACACTTTGGACATACGTATTGCCTATCTAGGGCCAAAAGCTACATTTTGTGATTTGGCAGCATCAAAATTATTTCCTTATGGACAAAGGCAGGCATTTATGACAATTCCTGAATGTATAGATGCTGTGGAAGCTAAGCTGGTTGATTATGCGGTTGTTCCATTAGAAAATGCTTTGGAGGGATCAGTCAATATCACACTGGATTATTTGATTCATGAAGTCCCGATTCCGATAGTTGCGGAGTTTTCTGCCCCTATTCGCCAGCATTTAATGGTTCATCCTTCTCATGTCAATGAGTTAACCAGGATTGATCGGATTATTTCGCACAGTCATGCGATAGCCCAATGTCACAAATTCCTGCATGGAGATATGAAAGGCGTACGATGTGAAAGTATTACCTCCACTGCTGCAGCCGCTCACTATATTCAAGAGCATCCGGATGAGTTGACAGCAGCGATTGCAAATGAAATGGCTGCTGAAGAATATGGACTTTCGATTGTAAAATGGGATATACACGATTATTCTCATAACCATACACGATTTGTCGTTCTGGGCCATAAGCCGTTATCGGAAAAAATGATTCCTAATCAACAAAAAGGAGAAAAAACAACGATTATGGTATTGCTTCCAGCTGACCATGCCGGAGCTCTCCATCAAGTGTTATCAGCCTTTTCGTGGAGGAAGCTTAACCTTTCCAAAATCGAGTCCAGACCATTAAAAACAGGACTTGGCAACTATTTCTTCATTATCGATATCGAACAAAAGATGGATGATATTCTGTTGCCTGGCGCCATTGCTGAAATGGAAGCCTTGGGTTGCCAAGTCACGGTTATGGGCAGTTATTATAGTTATTAATTATCACTTAAGATTAAACGAAGGACCCCTGCTATATTCAGCAGGGGTCCTATTTATATTGTTCTTTTACATAATTAAAGTTGGGCAGCATATCTTTTTATTCTTTCAAAAAACCTGCATTTCTTAATGCCTGTACTGCTTGCTCGAGCTCCGCTTCACTTGCAGCTTCAATGGTATGAAGATGTAAACCATTGGTTAACTGGGACAAGAGAGAGGCATTTGTATTTTTTAGGTTGGCGATAAACTGCCGGACATCTTGTCTGGTGCTGACCATAATGGATGCTGTTAAGTCACCGTACATGGGATGTTCCACTTTTACATCCTTCACCGTAACACCGCAGTCCACTAAAAGCAGTAGTTCCTCTTCTGCTTGTTCAGGTGCATGGAAACTCGCAATAATCCTTGTTTTCCGTTCCAATTTTGGATCGATTTGATGTATATAAATGTACCCACTTGGCGTGGCTATGATTGGTTCATTCCGTGCTTTAAGCAAGGTAATATCTCCAACTATGATTTGGCGGCTGACTGAGCAAATAATAGAGAGCTCACTTCCTGTAATCGGTTCATGACGTTCTTTTAAAATGGATAGGATATATTTACGCCGTTCTTCTGTTGTATATTTTTTCTGGGTCATCACTTATGCCCTCCTTGCTTAGGTGTTATTTTAAAATACTGGTTGTCTTTATTGTAACATAGAGGGATTTCCTTCATAAACCAGAATAATTCCGCATAAATTTTCTTAAATCAATAGCAATCTGCCCAATCAATCATAGTATATATGGACATATGCGTAGGGAGGGATTATGCGTGAAAATACACATCGTCCAAAAGGGCGACACATTATGGAAGATTGCTAAGAAATATGGAGTGAATTTTGAAACATTAAAGAAAATGAATTCACAGCTCAGCAATCCGGATATGCTGATGCCTGGCATGAAAATTAAAATACCCGATAATACGTCTCCATCTGTAAAAAAAGGAGGCAATACAAAGATTAATTTTGGAACCGTAAAGGAAGTTCCTATTTCAGGTGGGAGTTCAAATGTGAAGGAAAGTATAAAAGCAGAGACCGAGACAGTTCCGAGTAAACCGAAAGAGATGCCGATTGTGTCACCACCACCAGCAGTGAAGGAGATGCCAATACAACCGATGGATATTAAAAAAGAAAAGCCTGTTAAAGAAATGCCTAAAATGCCGTATGTCGCCCCACAGGCCATTGTAAAACCTGTTGTACCAGAAATTGATATCAACAACTATTATTTAATGAATATGGCCAAAATGGAAATGCAAACACCTCCTCCTATGCCTATTATTAAGGAGGTACCTAAAGTTAAAGAGAAGCCAGTCATAAAAGAAAAGCCAATCATAAAAGAAAAGCCGAAGAAAATGGAAAAACCAATGCCGAAGCCACAGCCCATGCCAATGCCGAAACCGCAGCCAATGCCGCAGTATATGCCGGAATATTGTCCGCCTATGATTCCATATTATGATCCATGCTGCCCGCCAGTTATGATGCATCCATGCATGGCCTATCCAACGCCTTATTTTAATCAGTCATATATGACTGGACCGTCTTATCACCAACCGTCTTTCCACCAGCCTTACTGGGGTCATGGAGACGGAATGGAAGACAGTTCAAGCTTTCACTATGGGCACCACGAATCAAGCCATAAGATGGGAGGCCACCATGGGGATTATTATCCGCAGCAGCAAGGGTATCATCAAGGCGGAACGATGTCCCCGTATGGCCAATTCCCTGTACAGGGAACACAAGGCTACTATCAACATCCAGGATTTGGGCATCATGGATATGAATCTTCCCATTATGGGATGGAATCGTCAAGCCATATGATGGATCATCATTATCAACAGCAACAGCAACAACAGCAATATATTCCGTTTGATGGGTATATACCGAAAGGCTGCGGCTGTTCTGATACAGGAGCACAGGGGTCTTTTTATCAGCCAATGAATCAATATGACCAACAAGGTATGAGTCATTCAATGGGCAAGTATGGCCAACAAGGTATGAGTCAGCCAATGGGTCAGTATGACCAGCAAGGTATGAGTCAATCGATGGGTCAGTATGACCAGCAAGGTATGAGTCAATCGATGGGTCAGTGTGACCAGCAAGGTATGAGTCATTCAATGGGCCAGTATGACCAACAAGGTATGAGTCAGCCAATGGGTCAGTATGACCAACAAGGTATGAGTCAGCCAATGGGTCAGTATGACCAACAAGGTATGAGTCAGCCAATGGGTCAGTATGACCAACAAGGTATGAGTCATTCAATGGGCCAGTATGACCAACAAGGAATGGGTCAACAAATGGGTCAGTATGAACAGCAAGGCATGAGTCACCCTATGTATCAGCATGCTGCTCAACAACCGTTTTTTCAGGATTCCCAATTTCATCAAAGGTATGGGGGTCAGCAGTTTGAAACAGGATCTCCTTCCTACAATCCCGATGGCCAGCATGTGATACCGCATATCGAGCCGGCAGCATTTGATATGCCAAGGACACAGGAAGAAAGCAGTGAGCAAGAAGGTCAATCATGATGAGGGAGCAGGAGGGAGGCAGTCTAAAAGACTGCCTCCTTGCTTATTTAAGTCAACAAAATATCGTAGTTTATGAGATGAAAGCTATCAAACCAAGATTGATTAAGGTTAGTACAAATAAGGGTATATTTATCGCCAAACAATTTGTAAATCAAAAAAGATTACTCATGCAACTCGAATTTTTAAAAAAGCTGCGAAAAGCAGGGTTCAATGGAGCTTATGTGTTTTCCGATGAAATTAAACCGTTTGAATGCAAAGGTAAATCAATCGGTTTTATAGAATATTTAACGAAGCATCCAAGAAGCTTTACGTATGAAAATTATTCGGAGCGATTAGAAGGTTTGACATTGTTAAATAAGATGCATGAGGCCTCTGCTACGATCATCAATGATTTGACAGTGGAAAAACACACTTTTTCACAAGTGTCAAAATGGAGAGAACGATTAGGAGAATTTACATCTAATAGGAATATGCTCAACAGAGTTATTCCCGACTCGATGCTGACCGAGTATTTAAGAATGGGAGAATGGGCATTGGATAAGCTGGGTTCATACGAGCTTGAGGAAGTGGATGAAGATCCTGTTATCATTCACGGCGACCTGGCACATCACAATTTTTTTAGAAAAGATGATGGTGAGCTTCTCCTTATTGATTTTGATTTGATGGCTGAAGCACCGCCTATGATAGATTATTTACAGTATGCCAACAGATTGCTAATTTTTAATAATTGCTCATTGAAAGAGATTCTTACTTTTCCTCAGTTTAAAAAATATCGGGATAATCCTTTCTTTTTGATTGGGCTTAGTTTTCCAACAGATATTTATAGAGAATGGAATCGCATCTGCCGTGATCAATTATGGAGTTCCAACCGTCGTCTCGACTCCCTTTGGGATATTACCGTGGAAGATTTACCAAAGAGAATCTATTTTTTTAGAGAATTGAAGTCGAAGATAGGGCTTTTGTAAAAATTAATCGTGCAAAAATGTAAGGAATAGTGAAATAACCAATAGATAATTGAAAGATGAGCGTCGTGGATGTTCATCTTTTTTGTCATGAGCTTGGAAAGAAGCGATATCTGTCTGAAGGCTAAGGATACTTACTAATGAATATGAGCAGAAAAGACCGCAGTAATCAGCTGAAATTAGTATAATAAACCAAATGATTAGAATAGATAGAGGAGAACGAATCAATATGAATATACTTTCGGTCGCTGATATACACGGTAACAGAAACATCTATAAACATATCATAGAAGTCATAAGAGAAAAAGATGTTGATCTGTTAATTCTCCCGGGTGACTTATATCCAAAACCATTTAGTGTCACTTTTGAGATGTTTAAAGCAATCCAGGAGGAATCTGCTCAAGAAATCTCGAGTCTTTTTAAACATTTGGATATTCCAATATATTATGTGTTAGGAAACGATGACTGGGTAGACTCGGAAATAAAGAGCGGCATAAATTTACACGGTAAAGTCGTTGAGCATATGGGTATTCACTTTACGGGCTTTGAATATATCAAGGAAACACCTTTTTTCACAAATCGAGAGCTTTCTGAGGATCAACTGAAAATAGCATTTCGTAAGCAAATAAACACCTTACAACTAAAAAGTAAAGAACCGTTGGTTATCGTGGCTCATACTCCGCTATTCGAGAAACAGGACAGAATAACAGGAGGGGAGCGAGTGGGAAGCCAGTCGTTACGCATGGAGATAGAGAACCTGAACCCCCTCATTTATTTAGGTGGTCATATTCATGAAGATTTTGGAGCGGACAAATTAGGTGACACCTATGTATTTAATTGCGCTTGCTCTCATGAAATAGATTTGTTAAGAGGTTATGTAATTAGAATAAAAGAAGGTCAAGTAACTTACGAAGATGTCATTCGGTAACATATAAACAAAGAGCGGACCGCTCTCTAGAAAACAATAGTCACAAAGATTTTGCTGCAGGACGTGGCGTTCTTAGTCCTTGGTCCTTAGTGCAGTCGTCTCAGCTTTTCGTGAGATCCAGCTTCGGCTCCTAGGCCCTCGAGTCATAAGTATAACCACTTCGGGGAAGGGACGTCCCCTGCGTGCCTCTTACTTATGCTTGTCGCTCCTGAACAGTCGCCTCAGCTTTTCGTATTAATTTCAATTTTTTGGGGATACTGGTGGAGAGTTGATTTACATCTTAGTGAGGTGGGTTAGATGAATGGACGGTACTTTTTCCTGGTGGCTTGTTTGTTTTGTTTAATAGTCATTCCAGGTATGAATGATCACGTAGGTGTTGCGGTTAGAAACGATGCCGGTCAGGATAGTCCGGTCCTTGGAATTGCTCCAATCCAGCGAACAGTCATTCTTCAGCGAGTATATTTGGATGGAGAGATGAGTGAAGAAAAAATCGAGGAAACGATTATTTCCATGGATGATTTTTGGAGAAAATATGATAAGTGGCTATTGGTGGACCAAAACGATCAGCAGCTTGTATTCCAAACGTATGTTGATGATATTTCTCCCTTATTAAAGGGAAATGGGTATTTTGGGATTAAATCTGATGGAACGATTACTATTTTTAACGGCAAGCCTGCCAGGGATCAAATCATTCAATCTTTCTATCAAATTGATTTAAAGAAGCTGGAATCCACTGAAAAATCTGAATTGCAGAATGGTGTTAGAATCGTAAATAAAGAAAGATATCTTAAGTTCTTGGAAGTTTATAAATCTTATTCAACACCGACGTCTAAAACGCTTCAATAATTTATAAAAGAGCTGATCGTTTGCCTGCGACAGCTCTTTTGGCTGTTTTCTTAAAAATCAAAAAATCAAACATTTGTGCTGGTAGTGTATAATGGTTAAATGTAGTATGGTACAATGGTTTACAGTCGAATTAGAGGAGAGGTAAACGTTGTACGATTTTATAAAAGGTCGGATAGACTATGTCTGTCCTGAATATATAGTAGTCGAGAATAACGGGATTGGTTATTTAATTCATGCGCCAAATCCATTTGTATTTTCCGGAACGAACGAGGAAAAGAAAATATACGTACATCACTATGTACGTGAAGACTTACAGGCACTGTACGGTTTTAGTTCAAGAGAAGAAAAGAAACTGTTTATAAAATTATTAAATGTCACAGGTATCGGGCCAAAAGGTGCGCTTGCTGTACTCGCGAGTGGAAGAGTCGATCAGGTTGTGGAAGCCATTGAATCTGAGGATGAGAAGTTTCTTGTTAAATTTCCGGGCATTGGAAAGAAAACCGCAAGACAAATGATCCTTGACCTAAAAGGGAAGCTTGAAGATGTTTCTCCAGATGCATTCCCTGATTTATTCCAAACAGCAGATGGAAAAGAATTGAGCTACTCCACCAAGAATATTGCATTGGAAGAAGCATTGCTTGCTTTGCAGGCACTTGGTTACTCCGAGAAAGAAGTTAAGAAATTGGTGCCGAAGCTTGAAAAAGAGGAGAAAACAACGGAAGAATATATAAAAGGTGCATTACAGCTTATGTTGAAATAGGAGGTGGACAACTTGGAAGAGCGAATCATGGACCTGCATGCACAAAATCAGGATGAGACGTTTGAATATAGTCTGAGACCCCATTCACTTGAACAATATATTGGGCAGGATAAAGTAAAAGAGAATTTACGTGTATTTATTGAAGCAGCCAAAATGAGAGAAGAGGCGCTTGACCATGTGCTGCTGTATGGCCCACCGGGACTTGGTAAAACGACATTGGCCACAATCATTGCGAATGAAATGGGAGTGGAAATTCGGACTACATCTGGACCTGCTATTGAACGCCCTGGCGATTTAGCTGCTATCTTAAGTTCTCTTCAGCCTGGTGAGGTTTTATTTATTGATGAAATCCATCGACTGCCAAAATCTGTTGAGGAGGTATTGTATCCAGCGATGGAGGATTTTTGCCTCGATATCGTAATCGGTAAAGGACCGGGAGCGCGTTCTGTTCGATTGGATTTGCCTCCTTTCACCCTTGTGGGAGCCACAACAAGAGCAGGTGCTTTATCAGCACCATTACGTGACCGTTTCGGTGTCATATCCAGGTTGGAGTATTATACTGAGTCACAGCTGCGGGAAATTGTGACACGTACAGCCCAGGTACTGGATACGGCTATTGAGGAATCAGCGGCGAGCGAAATTGCCCGCAGGTCCAGGGGCACGCCAAGGATTGCAAATAGATTGCTTAGAAGAGTGCGTGACTTTGCACAGGTACGTGGCGACGGAGATATTCAGTTTGGTTTAGCTGATTATGCTTTGGAATTAATGCAGGTTGATAAGGTTGGACTTGACCAGATTGATAGAAAGTTATTGCTTGGAATTATAGAGAAGTTTAAAGGCGGACCTGTAGGGCTGGATACGATTGCAGCTACAATTGGGGAAGAATCCGGAACGATAGAGGATGTGTATGAGCCCTATTTGATGCAGATTGGATTTATGCAGCGTACCCCTCGCGGCCGGATTGTGACTGAACATGTGTATCGCCATTTCAATTTGGAAGTGCCAAATTCATGAATCATTTACCAAAAACGATTATGATGATAGGTGTGGCCATTTTTGTGGTTGGTTTTTTAATGCAATTCATTAAAATTGGACGGCTTCCGGGTGATATTTTATTAAAAAAAGGAAATACTACATTTTATTTTCCTATTATGACGTCTATTATTGTCAGTATCTTATTATCAGTATTTTTTTATATCATCAGCCGTTTTAAATGAATTAAATGTTGTCGTCATAGATAGAGATGTAAATTCCGCCATTTGAGTGTGCTGCATGATTACTAGTTAAAGAAATGGAAGTGTCACCATGAAAGTAGATTTATTTGATTTTCATCTGCCTGAGGAATTAATTGCGCAAACTCCGCTTGAAAAACGCGAAGAAAGCAGATTGATGGTCCTTGATAAAGAGACAGGTGATGTGAATCATACGCAATTTAAGCATATTAAAGAATTCTTGAAACCTGGAGATTGCCTCGTTCTAAACGATACAAAGGTATTGCCGGCCAGGTTGCACGGCGAGAAGAAGGATACAGGTGCTCATATAGAGCTTCTTCTTTTGAAGCAAATTAAAGGGGACGTATGGGAAACGCTTGCCAAACCAGCGAAACGTATTCGCGTTGGAACAGAGGTTGTGTTTGGTGACGGCCAGCTTACAGCTGTTTGTGTAAAAGAGATGGAGCATGGCGGCAGGGAATTTGAATTTAAATATGACGGAATCTTTTATGAAGTATTAGAGGAACTTGGCGAAATGCCTTTGCCTCCGTATATTAAAGAGCGGTTATCGGACAAAGACCGCTATCAAACTGTATATGCACGGGAAGAAGGTTCAGCAGCTGCCCCTACAGCCGGACTGCATTTTACGGAAGAACTGCTTGCAGAGATTAAAGAAATGGGTGTACATTTAGCTTTTATCACGCTTCATGTTGGACTTGGAACCTTCCGACCTGTCTCATCCGATACAATTGAAGGGCATGATATGCATTCTGAGTTTTATCAAATGAATGCTGAAACAGCTCAGCTATTAAATCGGGTTAGAGCAGAGGGTGGTAATATATTCTCGGTGGGAACTACCTCCACACGTACTCTTGAAACGATTGCCCGCGATCACAATGGAAGCTTTGCTGAGGCAAGTGGATGGACTAATATTTTTATCTATCCTGGATTTGAATTTAAAGCTATTGATGGAATGATTACGAATTTCCATCTTCCTAAGTCCACGTTGATTATGTTGATTAGCGCTCTTGCTGGGCGTGAACATGTATTAAATGCATATAATACTGCCGTTCGTGAAAAATATAGATTTTTCAGCTTTGGCGACGCAATGTTTATTAAGTAAGATTTTTGAGAGGAGTATCACGATTGACAGCAATCCGTTATGAATTAATTAAAACATGTAAACAGACAGGAGCCCGACTGGGACGGGTTCATACACCTCATGGAACTTTTGAAACACCCGCGTTTATGCCTGTAGGAACTTTGGCTACAGTTAAAACGATGTCACCAGAAGAATTGAAACAAATGGGTGCCAATATTATATTAGGCAATACGTATCATTTGTGGCTGCGACCAGGTACAGAGGTCATTAAGGCTGCAGGTGGGTTACACAAATTTATGAACTGGGATCGTGCAATTTTAACTGATTCCGGCGGTTTCCAGGTTTTCAGTCTGAGTCAATTCAGAAAAATTGAAGAAGAGGGCGTGCATTTCCGTAACCATTTAAACGGTGATAAATTATTTTTATCTCCTGAAAAGGCTATGGAAATCCAAAATATTTTAGGATCTGACATTATGATGGCATTTGATGAATGCCCTCCATATCCAGCAACACATGAATATATGAAAAAATCCGTTGAGAGAACATCCAGATGGGCAGAGCGCTGTCTGAATGCGCATGAAAGACCAAATGATCAAGGGCTATTTGGAATCGTACAGGGTGGAGAATATGAAGATCTTCGCCGCCAAAGTGCCAGCGATTTAGTATCTTTGGATTTTCCGGGATATGCTATTGGCGGATTAAGTGTAGGGGAGCCGAAGGATGTCATGAATCGTGCTCTTGAATTCACTACTCCGTTATTGCCGTCCAATAAACCACGTTATTTAATGGGTGTTGGTTCTCCGGACTCCCTAATTGATGGAGCAATCCGTGGAGTTGATATGTTTGACTGCGTATTGCCAACGAGAATTGCCCGTAACGGTACACTGATGACTTCTGAAGGAAGACTAGTCGTTAAGAATGCCAAATATTCTATGGATTTTGGTCCATTGGATCCGAATTGTGACTGTCATGTTTGTAAAACATATTCAAGAGCGTATATTCGCCACCTTATTAGATGTGACGAAACATTCGGAATTCGCTTAACCTCTTATCATAATCTATATTTTCTGCTAAACTTAATGGAGCAAGTTCGACAAGCCATCAGGGAAGACCGGCTTGGAGACTTTAGGGAAGAATTTTTTGAGAATTATGGGTTCAATAAACCAAATGCAAAAAACTTCTAACCATTCTTACTAATGTAATGAAAGGAGTGAAAATAATATGGTATTATCCCAATTTTTGCTACCGATTTTGCTGTTGGTGTTTTTCTACTTTATCTTAATCCGTCCTCAGCAAAAGAGACAAAAAGCAACTGAACAAATGCAAGCTGCCTTACAAAGAGGAGATAAAGTCGTGACGATCGGCGGTCTTCACGGAACTGTTGATTCTATTAATGAAGGTACAGTAATTATCAAGAGTCCAGACGGTTCTCGTCTAACATTTGATAGAAGATCTGTTTCTCAAGTAGTTGAGAAAAAAGAAAGTCCAGTAACAACAACGAAAGAAGATTAATATGAAAAAACCTAGCCGAATGGCTAGGTTTTTTTAGTTTCGTGATCCGCCGTTCATATTTACCCCCAGTACTCCACCCATCATAGCCGTGATAATAAAACAGCCATTATAGATTAGCTGCGTGGATGTAAATACGGTCTCAAGCCCCAGATATTGATAGAGGAAAACAATTAAAGTATAGATTAGGCCTGTACTGCCTCCGAGCAGCCATCCTTGTTTTTTCCCCTTTCCACCGGATATAAATCCCCCAATAAACAAAGTTAAAAAAGAGAGAGCCATGATGATATACGTTAGAGAAGATTCAGAAATGCTGGTGAATCTAAGTAGCAAAGAAAATAATAAGCTGAACAAAGCAGCCATAATAAAGATGGTTACAACTCCGTACAAAATGGCAGAACCTATGTTTTTTGTTTCGATTATGGTCAACCTCCTTATCTTCTATTGGATCTCTATAAATAATTTATTCTGTTTATTTTTATTTAGAATGTATTTTTGTACAACCAGTCAATCAAATGACTATTTTTTTCTATTTAACAGCAAACTAACAGATGTATTTGATTGGGGGGAATATAGGTTGCTTGAATATTTGGAAATTATAGGGCGTACTAGCCTTTTATATGTTATTATTTTGTTGGTTTTTCGGATCATGGGGAAACGGGAAATAGGAGAGCTAAGTCTTCTAGATTTAGTCGTTTTTATGATGATGGCGGATATAGCTGTTATAGCTATTGAAAATCCTGATGATAGTATGTGGAAAGCGATTTTGCCGATAGCAGTCATATCCATTATTCAAATTATACTTGCCTTTATATCACTTAAAGTGCCATTCATCCGCAAACTGATTGATGGAAAGCCATCTATTATTATACATAATGGAAAAATTGACAAAAATGCAATGAGAATGCTGCGTTATAATTTTGATGATTTGCTTATACAGTTACGCGATGAAGAAGTAGAAAAAATGAGTGATGTTGAATTTGCCATTTTTGAGCCTTCCGGGAAATTATCGATTTACAAGAAAAAATCAATTAAAAAAAATAAACAGCCAGGTCCAATCTTTGCTCTCATTCAAGATGGAGTGATACAAAAGCAAAATCTTAGAGAGATTGGAAAATCAGAGAGCTGGCTAATTCAGGAATTAGCTAAAAAAGGTTATACAGACGTAAAACAAATTCTGTTTTGCAGTTTAGAAGATGACGACCTATATATTAATAACAGTGAGTAGTTCATTGTTATGGAAATAATGCAATCTTGGATAATAGAGGGCCAATAATAGGAACTCTCCTGATTTCCTTTTTTCGTATTAAGCCTGTCAATAAACAACCGATTGCGAAAACAATTACGATAACGGCTATCGAAATAATCAAACGCTGAATCATAGGGATTCCGATTAACCATTGTTCATAGAGCATGTGTCCGATTAATCCGGAGATGGACATGACGACAAGAGCCATGATGTATTCATGCAAGTAAATGGTTAAGTGGATTTTCTTCATAACAGTAGCGAAATGTAAAAGAGTAACAAGCACAGTAGATACACAGATGGCAATAGCAGCTCCCATAATCCCGATATTCGGCTGTGTTACGAGTGTGAGGATTAAGATGATTTTTGTTATTGATCCAATTAGACTGTTAAACATAGCCGCTCTGGCCATATTAAGAGCCTGCAACGTAGCCTGAAGAGGACCTTGAAAAAAGAAGAGCAGAAAAAAGGGTGCCATAAATCGTACATATATGCTGGCATGGTCATTATGATACATGACCTGCATGACTGGTTCAGCAAGTACATATAGAGTGACCACGGCTAGGGAGCCACTTAAAAAAGCAAATCGGAGCGACTGCTGCAGCCGGTGAATCACTTGTTTGATATTTCCTTTATAATAGGCTTCACTGACAGCAGGGACTAATGATGTACCCAGTGAATGGGTGATAAAGGAAGGAAGCATAAGTAATGGTACGGCATACCCTGCCAGTTCACCATATTGTGCAGTAGCGACGCCAGTCGCAACCCCTGCTGCCAAAAGACTCCTTGCCACAACAATCGGTTCAAAAAACCAAGTAATAGATCCGATCATCCTGCTTCCTGTAGTAGGAATGGCAATGGATAAAAGCTCCTTTAATGTATCTTTACCAGATGAAACATAGTTGAAAAATTGTTTTCTCATTCTGAAACTCTTTTTAAATTTAAACATCAACATTAAATATAGCAAAGAGGCAATTTCTCCAATGACTGAGGCTACCATGGCACCGGCAGCTGCATATTCAATTCCATAGGGCAAAAAGGCTTTCGTCAATGCGGCTATCATTGAAATACGTACAATTTGTTCAATAATATTTGAAATCGCATAGGGCTTCATATTTTGTTTCCCTTGAAAGTATCCGCGCAAGACAGCTGAAACAGCAGTTATTGGTACAATTGGTGCAATCGCCAATAAAGGCAGTAAAGTTCTGGAGTCTGTGAATACATGAGTTGATAAGTATGGAGCAAACATAAATAGTAATGGGGTGAAAATTAGAGAAAGACTTCCGGTCACACATAAGGACACAACCAGTATTTTCTTTGTTTTATGATGATCCCCTTTTGCTGCTGCCTCTGCCACAAATTTTGAGATTGCAATGGGCATTCCAAGCTGAACGATTGCAATCACTAGATATAATGATGGCAATGCCATCATATATAGACCGACGCCCTCTTCACCGATAAAGCGGGCAATCACAATTCGATTAATAAATCCTAAGATCTTCGTAATGAATCCTGCAATCAATAAGATAACAGTTCCCCTTATAAACTTGGACATTCAATTCCCCTCCTTCTCAAACAAGCAGCAATCATATACAATTATCTATATGCATGCAAATGGACTAACCATGACAAGCTTCACAGAAAAAGTGAATATCTATGAAAAATGAGGGTTGGAGGACGATTAAATTGGACAGACAGCATCCGTATGAGAAATTTCGTTCAGAAATGTTACCAGCTTTAAAAAGTAAACAAGAAGAATTTCAATTGTTAGGTTATCCGGAGGTTCAGGGAAACGATATATGGATGTATTTAACGAATAAAAAATGGAAGAAACCTAATCCTGAAATAAGGGCATATGAAATTTTTCAAGATATTATGAGTGTCAAAGTGGCACATTATATGAATTATGCGACAATAGAGGCATTAAAAGAAGGTGAGGCTATGAAGAAAAATATGGCTTCAGGGCTTGAAGAATTCAAAGATTTATTTTCATGATTTTATAGAAATATAAGCGGTATATATCCATGCATTAATTTCCAATTCATATGAAATCAAATTGACACTTTGTATTCTATCTTTCATAATAAGAACGGTAAAATCAAATTTTAAAAGATTGAAACAACTGGAATAAAACATAGGAACCGAGTAAATCGGATAATCACGTTTTATTAAAGTAGCGTCCTTCCATGCTGCTTCAATCGGGATATTATGATTAGGGGGCTATTTACATAATGGTTAAGAGAAGTAGAATCCTGGCTTTCTTCCTTATTGTAATCGTATTAGGAGTTACCTTTGTTGGTACAACATCTAATATCATGCAAAACATTAAGCTGGGCCTTGATTTACAGGGCGGGTTTGAAGTTCTTTATAAAGTGGAGCCAGCAAAAGATGGACAAAAAATTGATGAAAAAGCAATGGCGGCTACTGCCAGCGCATTGGACCGAAGAATTAATGTTCTCGGTGTCAGTGAACCGAGCATTCAAGTTGAAGGCAATAATCGGATCCGTGTACAGCTAGCAGGCGTAGATGATCAGGAGAAAGCAAGGGAACTTCTATCAACGCAAGCCAATCTAACTTTCCGTGATGTGAACGATAAAGTAAGAATGGATGGCGGGGATTTAAAAGAAGGAGGAGCCAGCCAATCTTTTGATAGCCAAACCAATCAACCTATTGTACAGGTCCAATTAAAAGATGCAGATAAATTTGGACAAGTTACAAGGGATATTTTAGCCATGGCGCCAGAGAATCAACTAGCTATTTGGCTGGATTTTGAAGAAGGAAAAGATTCCTATAAAGAAGAAATCACAAAAGAAGATCCTAAATTTATTTCAGCACCAAACGTGAATCAAGTGATCAATTCAGATACAGCCGTTATTTCAGGTGACTTTACTGTAGAAGAGGCTAAAGACCTCGCTGAAATTTTAAATGCAGGTGCCCTGCCGGTTAAACTGAATGAGATCTATTCAACATCTGTAGGTGCTAAATTCGGTGAAGAAGCATTAAATAAAACGCTATTAGCTGGAATTGTTGGGATCCTGGCTATCTTTATCTTTATGGTTGCTTATTACCGATTCCCAGGCGCGATTGCAGTTGTCTCATTGTCTGCCTATATTTATTTAATCATTCTCGTATTTGATTGGATGAATGCTGTTCTTACATTGCCAGGTATAGCAGCCCTCATACTTGGGGTGGGGATGGCGGTCGATGCGAACATTATTACAAATGAACGGATCCGGGACGAAATTCGTAAAGGACGTTCCATTAAGGCAGCCTATAAAGAGGGGAATAAGCACTCCTTGTCTACAATAATGGATGCCAATATTACCACTTTACTTGCAGCAGCTGTTCTGTTTTATTTTGGAACCAGTTCAGTCAAAGGCTTTGCGACCAGTTTGATTGTCAGTATATTAGTCAGCTTTATAACGGCTGTGTATGGTACAAGATTGATTATGTCCTTATGGGTGAACAGTAACTTCCTTAACAATCGCCCAGGCTGGTTTGGGGTTAAGAAAAGCGACATTCATGATTTAAACGAATTTAAAAAGGATAAATATTTACCTACGAAGTTTGATAAATGGGATTTCATTAAGCCTGCAAAGAAATTCTTTATCTTTTCTATTATATTAACCATAATTGGAGTAGGATCCTTATTTGTAAATGGTTTAAATACAGGTATCGATTTTTCCAGTGGGTCTAGAATTCAAATCAATGCTGATAAAGAACTATCAGTAGATGAAATCCAAAAAGATCTTACTGAAAACGAAATTGATTCGCAAGATATCGTTATGGCAGGTGAGGGTAACAAGTCGGCTGTTGTGCGGACGAAAGATGTCTTTTCAAAAGATGAAATTGCAGAGCTAAACAATTACTTTGATTCCAAGTATGGGCATAATCCGAATATAAGTACGGTATCCCCGACAATAGGTAAGGAGTTAGCCAAAAATGCGCTGATTGCGGTAGCGATTGCTTCAATTGGTATTGTTATTTATGCGACCCTACGCTTTGAGTGGAGAATGGCTCTACCTTCTATATTGGCGCTCCTGCACGATGCGTTTATGATAATAACCATATTTAGTATTTTTAGAATCGAAGTGGATTTAACCTTTATAGCCGCTGTATTAACCATCATTGGGTATTCGATCAATGATACAATCGTTACGTTTGACCGTATTCGTGAGAATATGCAAATGAAAAAACGCATTAAGACTCAGGAAGAAATTAATGAGATTATCAATATCAGTGTTCGCCAAACAATGGTCAGGTCTATCAATACTGTTCTAACTGTGTTAGTTACTGTGTTGGCGATGATGTTCCTTGGAAGCGAATCAATCTTTAATTTTAACCTTGCTCTATTAATCGGTTTGGTAACTGGTATGTATTCTTCTATTCTGCTTGCAGCCCCTATTTATGGAATCCTAAAAGGCAAAGAGCTGAAGAAGAAAGGTGTTATCAAAACATATAAAGAAAAGCGCGTAAACAACGATCAACCACAAGTTTAATGATGTTTCATACAAAACAGCCCGGTTCTTTTTCTTGAGAAGCGGGCTGTTTTTATGGTAGCTTACACCAGTTCACAAAAAGACTTTATGTGTTATAACTGATTATTTTGTGTGCTTTTTTTGCTGTGTATGCAAGATCTAGTAAAGGTAAACAATAGACTAACAAACATGGAGTACGTTTTTTCTTTGTAAGATAAGGGGATTAAGACTATATACATGATTTATTAAAATTTTTCATAATACTTTATAAAGGAGTAGGAATATGAAAAAACTTCAGTGGTACGTGATTCTTGGGATAGTATTTGCTCTTATCGTTGCTATTTTTGCTGTTGTTAATGTGGATAAGGTGGATGTTAATTATGTATTTGGAACGGCTCATTGGCCCTTGATTTTGGTTATTTTAGGATCTGTTGCCATGGGTGGAATCATTGTTGGTTCTGTAATGGCAGTCCGTATTATCTCTCTGACTAAGCAGATAAAAGAACTAACAAATGAACGGATCGCTTATAATGAATTGGCTGACAATGATCTTAACACTCACCCAAAATCATAAATATTTAGAATCACTCATTGAACCTTTGATAGATATTTTTTATAATAGATAGGTCAGGGGTGACAATATGTTACAATCAAAAACACGTTGGCTTTTAAAAAAAGCTGATGAAACCATTATAAATCTATTCATGCAAGAACTTGAACAGCCTCGTATTGTGGCTACATTATTGGTCAACAGAGGAATAAAGACCGTAGAAGAAGCGCGGTCTTTTTTGTATGCAGCCCAGCAGGATTTCTATGATCCGTTTTTACTATCAGGTATGGAAGAAGCTGTGAGACGGATTGTGAAAGCTGTAAAAAACAACGAAAAGATTACTATATTCGGAGACTATGATGCCGATGGGGTCAGCAGTACGACCATCTTAATGCTCACGCTTAAAATAATGGGAGCAGAACATGTGTCATGGTATATTCCAAATCGCTTTACAGAAGGCTATGGCCCAAATGAAGAGGCTTTTCGATTCATAAAAGAACAGGGAACTACGTTACTTATCACAGTAGACTGTGGCATTTCGGCCATTCATGAGGCTCAAGTGGCGAAAGAATTGGGAATGGATTATATTGTGACGGACCATCATGAACCGGGTCCTGAGTTACCGCAGGCATTAGCTATCCTTCATCCCAAAAAGCCGGGTGAAACTTATCCGTTTTCAGAGTTGGCAGGTGCAGGTGTGGCAATGAAATTGGCCCATGCTTTACTTGGTGAGTTGCCTGATGAGTTGATTGGCATTGCTGCAATTGGAACAGTAGCTGACTTGGTTCCTCTTCATGATGAAAATAGATTAATTACGATTAAAGGGATTCAGGCATTAAAGAAATCAACGAGACCGGGAATCCTTGCCCTTTGTCAAAAAGCAGGTATTCAGCGCGATTCCTTAAATGAGGATTCCATTGGATTTGGATTGGCACCGAGAATAAATGCTGTAGGAAGATTGGAATCGGCAGATCCAGCTGTAGAGCTTTTACTTACAGAAAGTCAGGAAGAAGCTGATTCGATAGCCGACGAAATAGATTTATTGAATAAAGAGCGGCAATCAATCGTAAAAGAAATGACCCAGGAAGCGATTGAGGAAGTGGAGAATAACTATCCACCTGAAACCAATCCGGTCCTAATTATTGCCCGTGAAGGATGGAATACTGGTGTAGTAGGGATTGTAGCCAGTAAGCTTGTAGAAAAGTATTATCGTCCGACGATCGTATTAAGTATTGATCGTGAGAAAGGAACAGCAAAGGGATCTGCACGCAGTATTCCAGGATTTGATCTTTTTCAAAACTTATCTTTAAACAGAGAACTGCTGCCTCATTTTGGGGGCCATCCTATGGCTGCTGGTATGACATTGAAAATAGAAGATGTTGAGGAATTGAGACAACGATTGATCAATCAGGCTAATGAAATTCTAACAGAAGAAGATTTCCAGCCTGTTACTGAGATAGATAGCTTAGTTGCGATTGATGAAATTTCATTAACGCTTATTCAGCAAATGTCCCAGCTTGCACCGTACGGGATGCAAAACCCAAAACCGAGGATTTTGATTGAGGATGCCTCAATAACAACTTCCAGGAAAATTGGGGCAGATAAAACTCATCTTAAACTTCAGCTCGAACAAAATGACGCTGGGTTAGATAGCATTGGGTTTGGATTAGGAGAGTTCCTTGATCATTTATCTCCGCAGGCCAAGGTATCTGTAATTGGGGAATTGGCGATAAATGAATGGAATAATATAAAAAAGCCCCAATTGTTTTTACAGGATCTTTCTGTACCAGGGTGGCAGTTATTTGATTGTCGCAGCGATAAGGGGAAAATACATGTTCAGACAGTGCCGTCTCCACGCAAAATCATCTTATTTCAGGAAGAGAGTAGGGTGTGGCTGACGGAATTTACTAAAGAGAATGATCAAATTATCCATATTACCTCTTTAGAAGCAGCTCAACAGGAAACTTTAGACGGCTATCATGTAGTTTTAGCAGATTTACCTTCACAAAAAGATATATTTGAAGCACTTTTTATTGGAAAATTGCCTAAAAGAGTGTATGTTTACTTTCGTACCACTCAAAATGATTATTTCTCAGCGTTTCCAACAAGAGACCAATTTAAATGGTATTATGCCTTGTTGGCAAAAAAAGGACCTATTTCATATAAAGAACTGCGTTCCATGCTGAATATTCATAAAGGCTGGTCAAAAGAAAATATTGATTTTATGACAAAGGTGTTTTTTGAGCTCGAGTTTGTTACAATAAATAACGGACTCATTGATTTGGTAAGGACCAGTATGAAACGGGATCTCCAAGAATCTAAAACCTATCAAGAAAGACAAGCAAGAATGGCGTTGGAACAAGAGCTTCTATACGCTTCATTCAATCAGCTTTATGAATACCTTGGCAAGTTGATTCGATCCCACATGGAAAACAAGGAGGAAACTGAGCAATGGATTTAAAACAATATATAGCGATCGTAGAAGATTGGCCTAAGCCAGGGATTAAATTTAAAGATATTACCCCACTTATGGATAACGGGAAGGCATATAAATATGCAACAGATCAAATTGTAAAGTTTGCTAAAGAGAAAGAAATTGATATTATTGTAGGACCGGAAGCACGTGGATTCATTATCGGCTGCCCTGTAGCTTATGCAATGGAAGTTGGCTTTGCGCCAGTGCGTAAAGAAGGCAAGCTGCCTAGAGAAACCTTTAAAGTTGAATACGGTTTGGAATACGGTAAAGATGTGTTAACCATTCATAAAGATGCAATCAAACCAGGTCAGAGAGTATTGATTACTGATGACCTATTGGCTACAGGCGGAACAATGGAAGCGACTATTAAATTGGTTGAAGAGCTTGGCGGAGTTGTAGCAGGATTAGCTTTTTTAGTTGAGTTAACGTACCTTGAGGGCAGGAAAAAACTTGCCGGCTATGATATACTCACATTAATGGAATATTAAGCATATAGTAATGGCGTTCTAATTATTAGAGCGCTTTTTATATTATCAAATTGCGAATAATAGCGAAACAACAGATTAAATCTTGTTCGTTACTTTACAAGAAAACTTTTTTTGATGATAATAGAAACAATCCTCTTTTTAACGATTAACCTATATGGTTTAACATAGATAACGATAAGCAAAAAACGTGGAAATACGGAGTAAAAGGTGATTTCATGGCAAATGAGCAAATTTATACCGCTGAGCAGGTCTTTGATAAAGCAAGAAACTATATGAATGATAAAGATGTGGCATTCTTAGAAAAAGCGTATGAATTCGCCAAAGAAGCTCACAAGGAGCAATATCGTAAATCCGGTGAGCCGTATATTATCCATCCAATTCAAGTTGCTGCCATCCTGGCGGGCTTAGAGATGGATACATTTACAGTAGCGGGCGGATTTTTGCATGACGTTGTAGAAGATACTTCCGTAACACTGGAAGACATTAAGGAAACCTTTAACGAAGAAGTAGCCCTTTTGGTTGACGGTGTAACAAAGCTGGGAAAAATTAAATATAAGTCAAAGGAAGAGCAGCAAGCTGAGAATCACCGTAAAATGTTTATCGCAATGGCTAAGGATATTCGTGTAATCATGATTAAATTAGCTGACAGGCTGCATAATATGCGTACTCTGAAGCATTTACCTGTTGAAAAACAGCGTAGGATTGCGAATGAAACGCTCGAAATATTTGCACCGCTTGCGCATAGACTCGGTATTTCAACGATTAAATGGGAACTTGAAGATACAGCTCTCCGCTATTTAAATCCTCAGCAATATTATCGAATTGTAAATTTGATGAAAAAGAAGAGGGCGGAGCGAGAAGAGTATCTATCAGATGTCACCGACCGAATGAAGGAAAAGCTGAAGGAAGTTTCTATTCAGGCTGATATATTTGGACGACCAAAGCATATATACAGTATCTATCGGAAAATGGCTCTTCAAAATAAACAGTTTGAAGAGATTTATGATTTAACGGCAGTCCGTATTATTGTAAATAGTATTAAAGATTGCTATGCAGTTCTTGGTATCATTCATACATGCTGGAAGCCAATGCCTGGTCGTTTCAAGGATTATATAGCTATGCCGAAAGCAAATATGTATCAATCTCTTCATACGACCATTATTGGTCCAAAGGGTGAACCTTTGGAAGTACAGATTCGTACGACAGAAATGCACCGAACAGCTGAATTCGGGATTGCGGCACACTGGGCTTATAAAGAAGGCAAAGATCTAACATCGACACAACGAATGGATAAAAAGCTGGATTGGTTCAGAGAGATTGTTGAATTCCAGGATGCCTCTACCAATGCAGAGGAATTTATGGAATCTCTCAAACTGGATTTATTTGCGGATATGGTATTTGTTTTTTCACCAAAAGGTGATGTGTATGAGCTGCCAAAAGGATCTGTACCGATTGATTTTGCCTACCGCGTCCACTCAGAAATCGGCAATAAAACGATTGGCGCTAAAGTAAACGGCAAAATGGTTACGCTTGATTATGTGCTGAAAACCGGCGATATTATTGAAATATTAACATCTAAACATTCCTATGGCCCAAGTCAGGATTGGCTGAAGCTGGCAAAAACTTCACAAGCGCGAAATAAAATACGACAATTCTTTAAAAAGCAACGCAGAGAAGAAAATATAGAAAAAGGCAAAGAATTAGTTGATAAAGAAGTCAAGGCAATGGAATATGATGTGAAAGAAGTTTGTACTACTGAGAACCTGAGGAAAGTCGCTGAAAAATTCAATTTTGCCAATGAAGATGATATGTATGCAGCAGTGGGCTACAACGGAATAACAGCTGCTCAAATTGCGACAAGGTTAACAGATAAGCTTCGTAAAAAGAGAGAAAAAGATCAGGAAGTAAGCTTGCTTGATGCAGTCTCTGAGTTGCGTATGATTCCGAAAACGAAGAAGAAGGATTCCGGGGTCCGTGTAAAAGGGATTGACAATATGTTAATCAGATTATCACGCTGCTGTAATCCTGTTCCTGGTGATGAAATAGTTGGGTACATTACAAAAGGACGCGGTGTTTCGGTCCATCGGGCAGACTGTGTCAATGTATTGGATGAAGAAAGTAAAGAACGGATTATCCCGGTAGAATGGGAAAGCAGTCAGAGCGTTCGAAAAGAATACAATGTTGATATCGAAATAAATGGATTTGACCGGAACGGCTTGTTAAATGAAGTGCTTCAAGCTGTTAGTGAAACGAAGACCAATATCACGGCTGTATCAGGTCGTACAGACAGGAACAAAAGTGCGACAATTACCATGTCTATATCAATTTATAATGTAAGTCATTTGCATAAAGTAGTTGAACGGATTAAGCAAATTTCCGATATTTATTCTGTCAGAAGAATTATGAGTTAGGGGTAAAAAAATGAAAGTGGTATTGCAACGTTCAAAGGCAGCATCAGTGCGTGTCGATGGTGAAACAATCGGCGCCATTACCTCCGGGTTTGTGTTATTAGTTGGAATTACTCATGAGGATACGGAAGAGGATTGCCGTTACCTTGCTGATAAAATCGTTCATCTGCGCATATTTGAAGACGAGAATATGAAGATGAACCATTCCTTGCTTGATGTGGGCGGTGAAATTTTATCGATTTCCCAATTTACCTTATATGGTGATTGCCGCAAGGGAAGGCGCCCAAACTTTATGGCAGCAGCCAAGCCCGATGAAGCTGAAAAATTGTATGATATGTTTAATGAAATGCTGAGAGAAAAAGGGTTGAAAGTGGAAACAGGCAGATTCGGGGCGATGATGGATGTCGAGCTCATTAACGACGGACCTGTGACGCTTATTCTCGAAAGCAAAAACTAAAAGTTAAGCAGCGCAGTAGCTTTCTTTAAAACCGTACACCTCCATATATCTGAGTTATTTCAGACATATGGAGGTGTTTTTTTTTTGTAAATCAATAATTAGTGATCTAGCTGAATTTATATTTCAGGATTGAAATCAGCTAAACTGAGCGATTTAGCCGATACAGAGAAAAACAGGCCGAACTGAGCGATAATCCAGCCGATTCTACCAATAATCCAGCCAAACACACCAATAATTCAACCAGCCAATACCTCTAAGTAATTTACATTCTCCACCCAAAGAATTATCCATAAAAACTCCCTTTATGCTATCAATTAAAAGCATAAAGGGAGGATCCAAGTTATTAAGAATAAATCTGTTGATCTTTACAACGTGTTTCATAAATCATAGCTTTTCGGGACGCTAAATTTCTAAATCAGAAAAGTAGGCAGCTAATCCATTTGCAAGACCATCTGTGATGGTCTCCTGATAGTATTCTGTTTGGATAAGAGCTTCCTCAGCAGGATTATTTATATAGCCTAATTCCAATAAAACAGCCGGTCGAAGATTTTCTCGTAAAACGTGCAGGTTGTCCTGCTTTACTCCCTGGTCATTTAACGGTGTCTCGTTTTGCAATAAATATTTTTGAATAGTTAAGGCTAGTTGCTTTTGATAGGAATGATAATAATATGTTTTAATACCACTTTTATCTCCATTCTGATTACTATCATAATGGAAACTGATAAAGGCATCGGCTCTATTCATATTTGCAAGATTGGCCCTTGCATGTAACGCTACATACCGATCGCTGGAACGAGTCATGACCACGTTCGCTCCGGCTGTTCGTAACTTCTCGTATGCCAGTTTAACGGTCTGAAGCGTTAGACTTTTTTCTAAAGTGCCAGCTGGTCCGGATGCTCCGCCGTCAGTGCCTCCATGTCCGGCATCAAGGATAATCGTTTTCCCCATTAATGACTCATTCCTTTGAAGACTTGAATTCCGTTCACTCTCTGATTTTGTATACCAACTTGGGATCCATCCTTCTTTTTTAGATGGAAGTTCAATTTTAAGCATGTTTCTAATTTTTTTGAGAACGGTATATTCCTCATCTTTTTTTATTGTTCCAATGATTGAAGCATCTGGCTTATCTGATGCTTGTACATTTAGTACGGAAGCTGTTATACGGATTTTCTTTAAGGATTTTTGTAATTGATGTTGATGTATGTAGTTGCTGTGGATCCAGCCTATATGGTCCTCATAGGTGAAAGAAATCCAGCTATCTTGTTTCTCTATTATGTGAATTACTGTTCCGATAGGAAGATTGCCGAGTACCTTAAACTCTGTGCCTGGGCCTTTTCGAACACGTAGACCGTCTGCAGTAACAATACCGGAATCGGAGGTAAGATCCGCTTCTTTATAGCCTGTAACGAGCCAGCTGGCTACCCATCCTGTTTTTTTGTCACTGAGCTTTATTTTAATCCAATCTTCATCTATTTCCAGGACATCATAAACACTCCCCGCCTGGATTTCATCGATGATGGATGCCTTTATATTTGCCTCCTCCCGGACATAAATAGATGGCTCATTAACCACAATTTTATCGATCGTTGCATGTGCGGTTGGTATAGAATTTTTCATCGGCGCAAGCAGTAGGGTTACACATAGAAAAACCAAAATTTTTTTTAGCAAGATAATAATCGCTCCTTCTTTAAAAATCAGGGCCAGGCGTTTGTTAAAGAAAAAATATTTTTTATGAAAGATACTTTACACAGTCGGGAATACTGATTAAGACAATCTGTAGTTTAAATAAATAAGGGGTGTTCATGATATGAGATACAGTGAAAAGGGATTAATCACACAAAATGCCGGTAAACAAATATTCGGAGTGGATTTTCATGATTTTTTGGTTAAAGAACAGAATAATTCCATGGTGGAGCTTGCTTCGGAATTTGGCCTGTCCGTCAGAGATGTGAAACAACTAAAAAAGAAACTTGGACGTTCTTAAGGGTTGACAACTAGGAAGTTACTTCGTAATATTAATTAAATAAAAATACATATTATATTCCAATGATGGTGAAGAGTAATATAGATCACACATGATCAGAGAAGAAGTGTCTTAGGCTGCAAACACTTCTGCATGTGCCCATATGAACGAACACACCGTAGGTTTCGCCCTGAAAAAACGTTAGTTTCTAGTAGGGGATGAACGTTAAACAGGCGTTAACTGTAAAAGTGGGAGCTTTTTATGCTCCAACTAGGGTGGCACCGCGGGTAACAACTCCCGTCCCTTGCATATGCATGGGACTGGGAGTTGTTTTTATTTTACCTAAAATTACCAAGCCATGCCAATTGGAAATGGTTATAGATTGCATTTTAAGGAGGAATTTTGATATGGCCGTTCAAATACCAAGGGGAACCCAGGATATCCTTCCTGGTCAATCAGAAAAGTGGCAGTATATCGAAAACGTAGCAAAAGAAATTTGCTCAGTGTATCAGTATCAAGAAATACGTACACCAATTTTTGAAAGTACCGAGTTATTTGAAAAAGGTGTGGGAGATACAACAGACATTGTACAAAAAGAAATGTATACATTTACGGATAAGGGAAACCGCAGTTTAACTTTGCGTCCGGAAGGTACGGCAGCGGTAGTTCGTTCCTTTGTGGGAAATAAAATGTATGGGAATGCTATTCAACCTGTTAAGTTGTTCTATATTGGGCCTATGTTCCGATACGAGCGTCCACAGGCAGGGCGTTTCAGACAATTTGTACAGTTTGGTGTGGAAGCTTTAGGGAGTTCCGATCCGGCAATTGATGCAGAAGTAATTTCATTAGCCATGAATATATATAAAAAGTTAGGGTTAAAGAATCTGAAGCTAGTGATCAACAGTCTTGGAGACAAGGAAAGCCGTGCAAAACACAGAGAAGCTTTGATTGCGCACTTTAAGCCCCGGATTGAGGAATTCTGTCCAAATTGTAAAAATCGCTTAGAACGTAACCCATTACGAATACTAGATTGCAAAGAGGACCGTAATCATGAATTAATGTCTGGCGCACCGTCCATTATCGATTACTTAAATGAAGAGTCTACCGAGTATTTTAACAAAGTAAAAGCGTACTTGGATGCGATCGGAATTGCTTATGTTGTGGATCCAGGCTTGGTTCGCGGACTTGATTATTACAATCATACAGCTTTTGAAATCATGCTCGATTCTGAAGGATTTGGGGCAATTACTACTCTTTGTGGAGGCGGCCGTTATAACGGACTTGTTCAAGAGGTGGGCGGTCCTGAAACCCCTGGGATTGGATTTGCTTTAAGTATTGAAAGATTGCTATCTGCACTTGAAGTCGAAAATATTGAGCTTCCGATTGAAAAAAGTGTAGATTGTTTTATTGTTTCACTTGGCGACGAAGCAAAGGATTACTCTGTGAAACTGGTAGATGAGTTGCGCAGCAACGGAATTTCAGCTGAAAAGGATTATTCCGATCGCAAAGCAAAAGGCCAATTTAAGGCGGCGGATCGTGTAAATGCCAAATTCGTGGCTGTACTTGGAGAAGATGAGCTGAAAGAAAATAAAATTTCTTTAAAAGATATGCAAACCGGTGAGCAACAGCAAGTGGGGCTCGCTGAGTTAGTAACAGAATTAAAAACTAAACTGGGAAGATAATAGGAGGAATTACAGTGTACGGAAGAACATATTTTTGCGGAGAAGTACCGGTAACAGCAATCGGAGAAGAAATCACTGTCAAAGGGTGGGTCCAAAAAAGACGTGACCTTGGCGGGTTAATTTTTATCGATTTAAGAGACCGTACAGGCATTGTCCAAGTTGTATTTAACCCAGATTTATCACCTGAAGCCCTAGGTCTAGCTGAAAAAATCAGAAGTGAATATGTATTAAGCGTACGGGGAAAAGTGGTAGCGCGTGAAGAGGGAACGATAAACAAAAACCTTAAAACAGGTAGTATTGAAGTTCAGGCAGAAGAGGTAATCATTATCAATGAATCCAAAACACCTCCATTTGCGATTACAGATAACGAAGAAGTATCTGAGGACCTTCGTTTATCTTACCGATATTTAGATCTTCGTCGTCCGGTTATGTTCGAAACGTTTAAAATGAGACATAAAGCGACTAAAGCAATCCGTGACTTCTTAGATGGAGAAGGCTTCCTTGATATTGAAACACCTATTTTAACTAAGAGCACTCCAGAAGGCGCGCGTGATTACTTAGTACCAAGCCGTGTGCATGAAGGTGAATTTTATGCATTGCCGCAATCGCCTCAAATCTTCAAGCAATTATTGATGGTTTCTGGAATTGAACGCTATTATCAAGTGGCACGTTGTTTCCGTGATGAGGACTTACGTGCAGACCGTCAGCCTGAGTTTACACAAATCGATATTGAAACTAGCTTTATGAGCCAAGAGGATATTCAGGATTTGACTGAACGCATGATGGCTAAAGTGATGAAGGAAGTCAAAGGAATCGAGCTTTCTTTACCACTACCGAGAATGACGTATGATGAAGCGATGAGCCGATATGGTATTGATAAACCTGATACTCGTTTTGCGATGGAATTAATTGACGTTAGCAATATCGTTAAAGATTCAGGCTTTAAAGTCTTCACAGGTGCAGTGGAATCCGGCGGACAGGTTAAGGCATTGAATGTAAAAGGTGCTGCTTCTAATTACTCCAGAAAAGATATTGATGCATTGGGTGAATTTGCTGCCCGCTACGGTGCAAAAGGGCTTGCATGGATGAAGATGGAGGAAGAAGGTCTAAAAGGACCAATCGCAAAATTCTTCCAGGATGAAGACGGAAAAGGTTTAATCGAGGTTACTGGTGCTGAAGCTGGAGACTTGCTGCTCTTTGTTGCTGATAAGAAATCCGTAGTCGCAGACGCATTGGGTAATTTACGAAATAAATTAGGAAAAGAATTAAACCTAATTGATGAAAGTAAATTTAATTTCTTATGGGTAACTGACTGGCCGCTTCTTGAATATAAAGAAGAAGATGGAAGATATTATGCAGCTCATCACCCATTCACAATGCCTGTTAGAGAACAAATTTCTTTGCTTGATGAAAACCCTGGTGAAGTAAAAGCAATTGCTTACGACCTTGTGTTAAATGGTTATGAATTGGGTGGAGGAAGCTTACGTATCTTTGAACGTGCTATTCAGGAAAAAATGTTTGAGGTCCTCGGATTCACACCAGAAGAGGCTAACGAGCAATTTGGTTTCTTAATGGAAGCCTTTGAATATGGTACTCCACCACATGGTGGAATTGCCTTGGGATTGGATCGTTTAGTCATGTTACTTTCCGGCCGTTCAAACTTACGTGATACGATTGCATTTCCTAAGACTGCAAGCGCGAGCTGCCTGTTGACAGATGCACCGAGTGAAGTATCTGAAAGCCAGCTTAAAGAGCTTAGTCTAAAGGTCTCAAAAATGGAATCGGGCTTGAAAAAGTAACCTGCTTTTGATATGATTAAATCAATTAATAGACGTCCTGAAGTGTACGTTATGCATCCTTTTTGTTTTGACCGAACATTTCTTTTAACGGGAGTCCGGAGTTTACCGCTTGCGCAAATGCCTTTTTCGTGAAGGACTTGCAACAAAGTGGAACAGGACACCCACCTGCCGAGGGCGGGCCAAAGCACTAGGCATCAAACGGCACAATTTGGGGCGTCTATACTTATGAAGAATTGTTATAACTCATTGCAGCTGCTGCAATGAGTTTTTTATTTTTATCGATGAAAAATATATCCTTTCATTCCTAGTAGGAAAGTATGGTATCATAAATCGAAACGACGGAACAGCTAATGAAGAAAAGGTACATAATTTTAGAACGATACAATACTGCAGTGGCTGTTAATCAATGGTTTATCTCAATTGTCTAAGCGAAAGAATAGCAAGTAAAGGGATTGGTAGATAATCGTGGCCTGCTGCTGAATCAGCTGAAACTGTATTTTACATCGATAAATGCTTTCGTTTAAAATACATTCAAAGAGTTAAGCGCGTATAGATGAACAGAAATGTTTAGGAAAATAAAAATAGGTAATTACATTTACTAACAAAATGAAATTGGAGTGGAGCTATTCATGTTGCATCAATTCTCACGTAATGAATTGGCTGTCGGGAAAGATGGCTTGGAAATATTAAAAAATACAACTGTGGCGATTCTAGGTATTGGCGGAGTGGGTTCTTTTGCCGTGGAAGCTTTAGCGCGATCCGGGGTGGGCACGTTAATCTTGGTAGATAAGGACGATATAGATATAACAAATGTGAATAGACAAATTCATGCGTTATTATCCACTGTTGGAGAGCAAAAAGTAGATGCTATGAAAAAGCGTATTTTTGACATCAATCCAGATTGCGAAGTAATTGCTTTAAAAATGTTCTATACAGAGGAAACATATCAGGATTTCTTCGCCTATAAACCGGATTATGTAATCGATGCCTCCGATACGATTATTTACAAAATTCACTTGATGAAAGAATGTTTGATAAGGAATATTCCTATCATCTCAAGCATGGGCGCAGCCAATAAGATGGATCCAACCCGCTTTCAAATCGCGGATATATCTAAAACACATACAGATCCATTAGCTAAAGTGATCCGTACAAAATTAAAGAAAGAAGGCATTCGAAAAGGGATTCCAGTCATTTTCTCCGATGAGAGCCCAATTGTGCCTTTTGATGAAGTGACAAAAGTGGTGGGCAACCAGGATGCAGATATTCGTAAGGCTAAATTCCCGCCTTCATCTAATGCGTTTGTACCATCTACGGCAGGATTGATTGCAGCAAGCTGGGTAGTAAGAGAAGCATTGAAGGAAATTAAAATCAAACGAGTGAATGATTAACGTTATGGGTGAATTGTTACCTGCATGTAAAAAAGATTGGCTAATAGAAGCCAATCTTTTTTACTGCTTATTTTTAAACTGTTCCAGTCTTTCATATATAGCAGCTAATCGTTTCTCCTCGCCGGATTCAATCGGATCATAGTATTTTGTTCCCTTTAAGTTGCCTGGGAGATAATCTTGTTTGACCCAGCCACCGAAAGTGCCGATAGGGTAGTCATGCGGGTATTTATAACCAACATGCCCGAGGTCTTTTGAGCCTGAATAATGGGCATCACGTAAATGCTTAGGGATATCCCCGACTTTGCCGCTTCGAATATCCGAAATGGCTTGATCCAATGCCTTATAAGCAGAATTTGATTTGGAGGATAGACACATTTCCACAACAGCCACTGAAAGCGGGATACGCGCCTCGGGAAGACCGAGACGTTCACTGGCGGTAACAGCTGCCAACACATTATTTCCGACGGAGGGATTTGCCAGTCCGATATCTTCATAAGCAATCACTAAAAGTCTCCGATTGACTGCAACCAGATCACCAACCTCAAGAAGGTGAGCTAAATAATATAAAGAAGCATGAACGTCGCTTCCTCTTATGCTTTTTTGCAGGGCGGATAACAGGTTATAGAAGTTTGAGCCTTTTTTATCTCCATAAACTCCTACATTCCCGCCTAAATCGTCAATGACTTCATCTTCTATGATATACGTATCCTCATCCCTGGTTGATGAGAAAACTGCTGATTCCAGCAGCGTTAACGATTTTCTTGCATCTCCATTTGAGTGAAGGGCAATTTTTTTTATTTGTTCCTCGGTGATTTGGATATCCATTTTTCCCAGACCATTTTTTTCATCAGAAAGGGCTCTTTGGAGCAGTGTGATGGTTTCTTCGACAGATAAGCGGGTAAGCTGCTTGATTTGGCCGCAGCGGCTCCGAATAGCTGGATTGACATCATGGAATGGGTTTTCCGTTGTGGCACCGATTAAAATGATATCGCCTCGTTCTACATGTGGCAGAAGATAATCCTGCTGAGCTTTATTGAATCGGTGAATCTCATCAAGAAAGAGGATAACCTGCCCGGTCAGACGTGTTTCATCAACAACTGCTTCGATATCCTTCTTCCCGGCTGTAGTTGCATTTAAAGCAATGAACGGTATTTTGGTGGTTCCCGCAATTGCATAAGCAATGGATGTTTTTCCAATGCCAGGTTCACCATATAATAACATAGAAGGGACATGCCCGTTTTTAATCATTTTATATAAACTGGTTTGTTTGCCGATGATTTCGTTCTGGCCAATAATTTCATCTAAGTTCTTAGGTCGCATTCGAAATGCGAGTGGTTCAGTATTCAACTAACTAACCTCCACAAATAAGCTTCAGGATGCTTTCATTATATCGATAAACGCTTCACATTCCTATATTTTCGTTTTTGCGTAAGAGCTGCGAATTTTATCCTTTCATGAGATTTCCTGTAGTCGAAACTGGTTTTTTTTACTATGATTAAATAGAAAATAAAAAATTAAGAAGAATTGTACTGAGTCATTGAAAATAGGCAATGATTTAATGTATGGTATACTTTTGTAGACTAAATGTAAGGCTGAGGTGCTAAGTAATGAAAATATCTACCAAAGGAAGATACGGACTTACCATTATGATTGATTTAGCTAAGAAACATGGAGAAGGTCCTACTTCCCTAAAATCGATAGCACAATCAAATAATTTGTCCGAACACTATTTGGAACAATTGGTTACCCCCTTGCGTAATGCAGGACTTGTTAAAAGTGTAAGGGGTGCCTATGGCGGCTATAAACTAACGAAAGATCCACATGAAATTACAGCAGGTGATGTGATCAAGGTGCTTGAAGGCCCAATTACACCGGTTGAAGGCATTGAGGACGAAGAACCTGTTAAACGGCAATTGTGGATTAAAATCAGAGATGCTGTAAAGGATGTTTTGGATAATACAACTTTGGAAGACTTGGCATCCTATGAAGAAGAGGACGACTCCACTCAATCATATATGTTCTACATTTAATATAAAGTAATTTTGTTTAGGCAAAGGAGGTATAGGCCATGGAACGGGTTTATATGGATCATGCAGCGACAACGCCTATGCATCCAGAAGTTATTGATGTGATGACAGAGGTTATGAAGAAGACTTACGGAAATCCATCAAGCATTCACCAATTCGGCAGAGAATCGAGAAAGCTAATTGATGATGCAAGAAGAGTGCTGGCTGAAAGTATTGGTGCACAAATAGATGAAATTATATTCACGAGCGGTGGTACAGAAGCAGATAATGCCGCAATCTATAGCAGTGTACAAGCTATGAAGAATAAAGGCAAACATATTATTACGTCAGAAATTGAACATCATGCCGTATTGCATACATGCCAGGCTCTTGAAAAAGAGGGATACGAGGTTACGTATTTGCCTGTCAATGAAGAAGGACAGGTAACTGTGAGTGCTGTTCAGGAAGCATTACGAGATGATACAGTTTTAGTGACAATCATGTTCGGAAATAATGAAGTGGGCACTATTCAGCCTATTCAGGAAATTGGCAGGCTTTTGGCTGACCATCAGGCATTGTTCCACACAGATGCGGTACAGGCATACGGAATCATTCCTATATCGGTTCATGAGTTAGCTGTGGATTTCTTAAGTGTGTCTGCACATAAAATTAATGGTCCGAAAGGTATTGGCTTCTTATATGCGCGAAAAGGCGTACCATTTAAGCCATTGCTACTTGGCGGTGAGCAGGAAAGAAAACGCCGGGCAGGAACTGAAAACGTGCCTGGGGCAGCAGGCTTTGCAAAGGCGGCTGAGCTGATGTCTAACACACGTGAGGAGAAAGCGAAGCAGTATAGAGCCTTTAAAGAAATAATGCTCCATGTATTTGACGAAGCAGGTATTAATTATTCCATCAATGGAAAGCTGGATGATTCACTGCCGCATGTATTGAATATTAGTTTTCCAGGAACGAGTGTTGAGGCTTTCTTAGTCAATATGGATTTGGCAGGGGTGGCTGTTTCAAGCGGTTCTGCCTGTACAGCTGGATCGATTGAACCATCGCATGTTCTTGTCTCGATGTTTGGAAAAGATTCAGAGCGGACAAAGAATTCAATTCGCTTCAGCTTTGGGCAGGGCAATACGGAACAAGAAGTAGAAAAAGCAGCGAAGATTGCTGTAAATGTGATAAATCGATTAGTGAAGTAAATAGGTATGAGGTGAAGTGTATAATGAAATCCCCGGCGGAAACTAGAGTTGTTGTCGGAATGTCCGGTGGAGTGGATTCTTCTGTTGCAGCTTATCTTTTAAAAGAGCAGGGCTATGACGTTGTAGGAATTTTCATGAAAAACTGGGACGATACAGATGAAAATGGTGTTTGTACAGCTACGGAGGACTATGAAGATGTCATCCGTGTCTGCAATCATATTGGAATTCCCTACTATGCAGTCAATTTTGAAAAACAGTATTGGGATAAAGTGTTTTCTTATTTCCTTGAGGAATATAAAGCGGGACGTACACCAAATCCCGATGTGATGTGTAATAAAGAAATTAAATTTAAGGCATTTCTTGAGCATGCCATGGATCTAGGTGCAGATTATTTGGCGACAGGCCATTATGCGCGTGTGGCTTACCAAGACGGAGAATATAAAATGCTTAGAGGGTTGGATAATAATAAGGATCAAACTTATTTTCTAAACCAATTAACTCAGGAGCAATTAAGCAAGGTTATGTTCCCGATTGGTGAGTATGATAAGCCAAAAATTAGAGAAATTTCCTTGGAGGCTGGCCTGCCAACGGCTACTAAAAAAGATTCTACAGGCATTTGTTTTATCGGGGAGCGTAACTTTAAGGAATTTCTTGGGCAATATTTGCCGGCTAAACCTGGTGAGATGAGAACGATGAGTGGTGAACTGAAGGGTAAGCATGACGGCCTTATGTATTATACATTGGGACAGCGTCATGGACTTGGAATTGGCGGAAGCGGTGAACCGTGGTTTGCGGTTGGGAAAGATTTAGAAAACAATGTTCTATTAGTAGAGCAAGGTTTTCACCATGACAGCCTCTATTCTGATTCTATTATCGCTGACAAAATGAACTGGATTTCCGAAAGGAAACCAGGTGATACTTTTGAGTGTACAGCTAAATTCAGATATCGCCAGGCAGATAATAAGGTAACAGTGAAAGTATTGGATGACAATCAGGCAGAAGTAATTTTTGCTGAGCCAATCAGAGCGGTGACTCCTGGGCAAGCTGCAGTATTTTATGATGGTGAAGTCTGCTTGGGTGGAGGTACCATCGATAAAGTTTATAAAAAAGGTTTAAAACTTGATTATGTTGGGTAAATAAAATAGCCAATTGAATGTGGATAGTCTGTTTCGTAGAGAAACAGGCTATTTACGTTCTGTAAAATATAAATATGCAGGTGATGAAGATGGATGTGAAGAAGTACGATTATTCACTTTCCAAGAAAGAGGTATTAGAAGTATTTGAAACTGATGCAGAAAGGGGGATAACGGAAAAAGAAGCCGAAGCGAGATTAAAAGACTATGGAAAAAATGAATTCGGAGTGGAGCAAAAAAATTCATTGTTAAAAATGATTGCTTTACAAATACATAACACACTTAATTACATATTGATGGTTGCCGCTTTATTCTCATTTATAGTGGGTGAAGTGAGTGACGGTTTAATTATTACATTTGTGATTATTATCAACACCATTATTGGTGTAGTCCAAGAGAAAAAGGCAGAAAATGCATTGGACGAACTAAAAAAGTTAGCAGCACCGAAAGCCTTGGTAAAAAGAGAAGGAAATGTCAGGGAAATAGATGCATCCTTGCTCGTACCTGGTGACTGCGTCTTACTTGAAGCCGGAAGGACAGTACCGGCTGATATTCGTATCATTCAATCCCATTCCTTGAAAATTGAAGAGTCTGCTTTAACGGGGGAGAGCCTTCCAGTAGATAAGGACGAGAATTGGAATTTGGAAAATCCTGATCAGCCACTTGGTGATTATCTTAATATGGCATTCATGTCTACTCAAGTTACAAATGGCCGAGGGATTGGAATTGTGGCTGCAACCGGGTTGAATACAGAGGTTGGGAAAATAGCTGAAATGCTTCACAGCACTGAATCCAGCAAAACTCCTTTGCAGAAAAATCTTGATCAGCTTGGGAAAAAATTAAGTTATTGTGCCATTATCGTTTGTGTCGTTATGTTCATTGTAGGATTAATGCAGGGACGGAATCCTGGAGAAATGTTTATGATTTCCACAAGTCTTGCTGTTTCGGCTATACCTGAGAGTTTATCGACAATGGTCATAATTGTTTTAACGCTAGGGGTAAGGCGCCTCATTAAGCAAAAGGCAATTATACGAAGAATTCCGGCAGTTGAAACTTTGGGTTCGGTTAGCATGATTTGTTCAGATAAAACAGGAACACTGACTTTGAACAAAATGAGTGTCGTTGAGCGTTATGTTAATTTAAAAGTTATAGAGGAAGATGTACCATATTCTGCGGATGACCAAAGGTTGATTAATCAATTGGCATTATGCTCGGATGCCACTTATGAACCGGAAGAAACCGGCGACCCGACAGAAGTGGCTTTTGTTAAAGCAGCACATGTGAATGGTTACACAAAGTCTGATTTAGATAAAGAATTTCCGCGTGTAGCCGAAATTCCGTTCGATTCAACGAGAAAAAGGATGACTACCATACATAAAGATGGCGATGGATACATTGTACTGACAAAAGGTGCAGTAGATATCCTGCTAGAGAGAATAACCACTATTCAACTAGATAGCGAAATAGTAAAAATGACGCCGGAATACATAACTGAAATTAATCAAGCTGTGATGCAGATGTCCAACCGCGCTCTTCGTGTAATGGCTTTGGCGGGAAAAAGAGTTTCGGCCGAAGCGATTTCTGAACTGAATGAAGAAGAAATAGAGAATGGTTTGACGTTTTTTGGAATGGTAGGCTTGATGGATCCGCCTCGACCGGAGGCAAAACTTCAAATTGAAAGAGCTCATCGTTCAGGAATTGAAGTAACGATGATTACAGGTGATCATCCGCAAACAGCGATTGCGATTGCGCACCGTTTAGGGATAACGGAATCCGATAAAGTTATCACGGGTGCCGAATTGAATCAAATGACACCTGAAGAATTGAAGGAAGCAGCAGTCGATACTCGTGTATTCGCCCGGGTATCACCGGAGCATAAAGTCCAAATCGTTCAGGCCTTCAAAGAAAATGGGCATATTGTTTCAATGACCGGTGATGGTGTTAATGATGCTCCTTCCTTAAAAACAGCTGATATTGGGGTTGCTATGGGACAAACTGGGACAGATGTTGCCAAGGGTGCCTCTGATATGGTTTTAATGGATGATAATTTCACCACGATTATAAAAGCGGTTGAAGAGGGTAGAAATATTTTTGCTAATATACGAAAATCTGTGCTTTTCCTTGTTACAAGTAACTTTGGTGAAGTTCTAGTGCTCTTTTTTGCCATCTTGCTTGGCTGGCCGACACCGTTACTGACCGTCCATATTTTATGGCTGAATTTAGTTGGTGATTCTATTCCAGCCTTTGCGCTTGGTGTAGATAAGAATAAGGATGTTATGCTGGATAAACCAAGGCCTAAAAAAGAAGGGATTTTCACGAGGGATTCAGTCATCTTCCTGATTTTAAATGGTTTGTTGATTGGTGTAGCTTCTCTCCTAGCCTTCCTAATTGGGTTGAAATGGGCTGCTGGAATTGATTCCATATTCGATTTACAATTTAATCAGCTTACAGACCATGAACTGAGAGTCGGACAAACGGTTGCCTTTATGGCACTAACCTTTATTAGCTACATGCAAGTATATAATGTCAGACATTTACGTAAACCAATCTGGAAAACAGATGTGTTTAGCAATAAATATTTAAATTGGTCTGTCATAGGTGTCATCTTGTTACAATTGGCAGTTGTTTATATCGAACCTTTTGCCAAATTACTCAAGATTGAACCGATAGGCTTAAGGGAATGGATCCTAATCTTCTTCTGTACAATTGGAACCATTGTCGTAAATGAAATTGTTAAGGGCTTCTTAAGATACTATGAAAAAAGAAAGGCTATGGATTAAGCTCCATAGCCTTCTATATTTCTTCGCTGATTCGATTAGCAATCAGGCGATATCCCTTGTCATTTAAATGGAGGCTATCACTGAAATAGTCTTTTTTTGTTTTATCCTGAAACAAATCATCTGTTGGTACGAAGGTGATAGATGAGTAGTTACTGACCGTTTCTTTTAGATCGTGATTCCAGTCATCTAGAATTTCGTCAAGGCGGTCGTCATTAGGAAATGGATTATATAATCCAACAACAATAAAGGGGACATCATGGTCAACCATGCGAATGCTTTTCAAAATGTCATCTACATTATCAAGATAATCTTTTTTCCCTTTCTTTATAGCGGATTGATTGATGGTTTGAAAATCACCGCCCAAACTTGTACGCAAATCATTAGTGCCTATAAATAAGATAATATAGTCAGCTTCATTCACTTTCTCACTTATTGTAGGATTCGCTAATTGTTTGATAACTCCCTCTGACTCCTGACCCGGAATTCCATAATTATTGATTTTATAATTTTTATTTGAGGATTCGCTTTCTGAAATTTTTTCAAGCTGACCGACATAGCCTTCCTCATGGCGATTGCCCAACCCATAGGTTAAGGAATCACCTAAAGCCATAATGACATGTTCCTGATCGGCTTTTATCTTTTCATCTAAAAAGAAGGTATATCCGATATAAATCAGTCCGATTATTAGTAAAAGTCCAGCTGCATAGTGTAGTTTCTTCATATCTCTCACTCCCATAGATATACTTCTACCCTAAAATCAAAGAATTTTAACAAAAAGTGTAATATTTTAATCTATATGATTAAGAGAGTAACCTAGTCATAAATAGGAAGGTAAACTGGTGGGATTTACTATAACTTATAAATGATGGCGCGCTGCTAGCCCAGATGCTTGTCTCTGGGACAACGGACTATCACTTTGTGGTATACTATTTCCATTCAGTTAGGAATGTAGGAGTGAATAGTATGGATAAAAATAAATTAGGTATTCAATATATGGAACAAGGAAAATGGGAGGATGCTGCAAAAGTATTCACCGAAATGATTGAAGAAAATCCAAATGACCCAGTAGGGTTTATCAATTTCGGCAATGTATTGGCATCGATGAACGACAATCAACGTGCGATTAAATTTTTTGAAAGAGCTATTGAACTGGATCCGGAAGCTGCGACTGCCTATTATGGATTGGGCAGCATTTATTATGAGCTCGATGATTTAGTGAAGGCGAAGGATGAGTTTGAGCTGGCTATCAAAAAAGGAATTGAAACAGCAGATGTGATGTTTATGCTGGGATTATGTCTGCTTCATTTAGACCAGCCGAAGCTGGCATTACCTTATTTCCAAAGAAGTGTTGAATTAAATCCGTCGGATGCAGAAGCTCAGTTCCATTATGGACTGGCTTTGGCAGGTGCTGAAATGTATGATATGGCGATTGATGCATGGAATAAGACGCTTGAAATTGATGAGTCACATGCAGATGCGTATTTTAACCTGGGTGTGGCCTACGGTGGGATTAAGGGAGATGCAGATAAAGCAATCGCTTATTTTGAAAAAGCGGTTGAAATCCAGCCTGATCACATCCTTGCTTTGAATGGGTTAAAACAAATGAAAGAACTGTTATAAACGGGAGGTGCTTCTTGTGGAACAAGAGTCGTTCGTCTTCTCCGACAATGACAAACCTTTCATCAAAGGAACACATTTGGTTACCATTTTTCATAATGAACAAAATTTATACTCGGTTGTACGAATCAGAGTGAAAGAAACGAATTTGAATTACGATGAAAAAGAAGCTGTTATTACCGGGTATTTCCCCCCTATTCATGAGGAAGAAATATACACGTTTTATGGGAAAATGAAAGAACATCCCCGTTTTGGGATTCAATTTCATGTAGATACCTTCCAGCGTGAAGTTCCTGAATCAAAGGAGGGTGTGATTGCTTATTTATCCGGATCTCTTTTTAAAGGGATTGGTAAAAAGATTGCAGAATCGATTGTCGAAAAACTTGGCGAAAAGGCAATCTCCAAAATTTTAGCGAATCCATCATTGCTCGATCAAATTCCTAAGCTAAGCGGTGAAAAGGCAAAGCAATTGTATGATACTCTGGCAGCCAATCAGGGCCTGGAGCAAATCATGATTAATTTATCCAGCCTGGGGTTTGGACCTCAGCTGTCGATGAAAATTTATCAGGCTTATAAAGAGGACACGATTTCCATCATTGAGCAAAATCCATACCAGCTAGTCGAAACGATTGAGGGAATTGGATTTACTCGCGCAGATGAAATCGGACTGCAGCTCGGCATTGGAGGAAGCCATCCATCCAGGATTAAGGCAGCGATTCTCTATACACTTGACAGATCTTGTGTACAGGACGGGCATTCGTATACCGAGGCTGAGGAACTGTTGATCAGCGTAAAAACTCTCTTGGAACAAAATCAAAATGTGACCATCACTTTTGAGCAAATTACGGAATCACTTATCCAACTCGGTGAAGAGGGAAAAATCATTGGAGAAGAGAAAAGGTTTTATATGCCGTCCCTCTACTTTTCTGAAAAAGGGATTGTAACGAATATTAAACGGATTATGTCTCAGGACTCATATGCCGATCAATTTCCTGAATCTGAATTTTTATTGGAGCTAGGAAAACTAGAAGAGCGAATTGGGATGGAGTACGCTGAGGAGCAAAAGGATGCAATCTTTAAAGCCTTACATTCTCCGATGCTGATCCTGACAGGAGGTCCTGGTACCGGTAAAACAACCGTTATTAAAGGAATCGTTGAATTATATTCAGAATTACATGGTTTGTCCCTTAATCCAAAAGATTATAATAATGAAAATCCATTTCCATTTGTTTTAGCAGCTCCAACAGGACGCGCGGCAAAAAGGATGAAGGAATCCACAGGGCTTCCCGCCGTAACTATCCACCGTTTATTGGGCTGGAATGGGTCGGATGTTCAGCGTGATGAAGATAATCCAATCAGCGGAAGGCTTTTAATTGTAGATGAGATGTCTATGGTAGACATTTGGCTGGCCAATCAGCTTTTTAAAGCATTGCCGAATGATATGCAAGTCATCCTCGTTGGTGATGAGGATCAGTTGCCTTCAGTTGGACCAGGTCAGGTATTGAAGGATTTACTTGCCTCTTCCGTTATTCCTGTAACCCGTCTGGAATCGATATTCAGACAGGAAGATGGTTCTTCCATTATTCAGCTCGCGCATGCGATAAAAAACGGACAGCTGCCGCCAGATATTCGGAAACCGCAGGGCGATCGTTCATTTTTCTCTTGTTCCACTAATCAAGTAGCAGATGTGATTAGGCAGGTTGTAACCAATGCCCGCCAAAAAGGGTTCCCAGCCCGTGATATTCAGGTTTTGGCTCCAATGTACAGAGGGAGTGCCGGAATTGATTCCCTCAATGTCCTCCTGCAGGGCATTCTTAATGATAATCGCGATAAGAAGAAAAGGGAATTGACTTTTGGGGATGTGGTTTATCGGGTTGGAGATAAGGTTCTCCAATTAGTGAATCAGCCTGAAAATGGGATTTACAATGGTGATATGGGTGAAATTATTGCGATTATCTATGCAAAGGAAAATGAAGATAAGCAGGATCAGATTTTTGTTTCATTTGATGGCATTGAAGCGAAGTATACACGCCAGGAGCTCAATCAAATAACTCATGCTTATTGTTGTTCCATTCATAAATCCCAGGGAAGTGAATTCCCAATCGTCATATTGCCAGTTGTTAAGAGCTATCACCGCATGCTAAGGAGGAACTTAATTTACACGGCTATAACAAGGAGCAAACAGTTCCTGATTGTATGCGGTGAAGAGGAAGCCTTACGATACGGCGTCGGTCGCAGTGGTGAGGAGGAACGGCGAACAACTCTACTTGAAAAACTGCAGGAAGGGTTCCGTGATAAGGAACTTATCTCCAAACCTGAAAATCCAGTTACTGAAAATGAAAGTTCCAATGAAGACGGCTTGACGTATGAGCAAAAAATATTCCAAACAGATCCAATGATTGGGATGGAAAACATTACGCCTTATGATTTTATGATACGCGGTTAAAATACAAATGTCGGTCTTTAAGCTGAATGAATTCTGCATACAATGGACAAACTGGCAATTACAGAGATATTTTTTTATGAGGTGATTGCTATGAAATGTCCGAATTGCTCCAGCAAAGATATCGGCAAGATTGGCGTGAATCAATATTATTGCTGGAATTGTTTTGTGGAATTATCTATCCAAAAAGGAATTATGCATGTCCATCAGGTGGAAGAGGATGGAGTGTTAAGTTCTTTAGATGATTTGTTTAGCGAAGAAGACCGACAGATGAGTCTTTGATTCGTACTTCCTAAATTATGAGGTGAGTTGCTATGAATAAAATGGTTTCGTCGTTAATAACCTTAGGAGCGGGAATGGCGATCTATCGGAGTATGTCCAATAATGGAATGCTATCCGGCCGTAATATGAGAAAGATTAAACGAACAATCATGAAGTCATTTTGATTGGAAGTTAAGGGTTTAAAAGGTAGATTCTCTGCCTTTTAAACCTTTTTTAGTGTATGCCTGCAGAATCCCCATACATATTTTCTTTTAACATAAAGAAAATAGTACAGAGGTGGGATTTTTGAACATACAGATAAAGTGGTTTTATCGACTTGGATTTCTATTATTATTATTTATCGTATTATTTGTGTTTTACTTGCTTAGACCAATATGGTTTCCTGTTATACAGGTTTTTCTAACTGCATTATCACCATTTATTGGAGCCGCTCTTATTAGTTACCTCCTTCATCCCCTGGTGGAAAAAGTTCATCAGAAAGGTTTGCATAGAGGTTTGGCAATCGGTTTGATTTATCTGGTGTTTTTTGGGGCAGTCGGCTATGGATTGTATAAAGGAATTCCAGTATTCATTAACCAAATGATTGATGTTGCAGAAAGAGCACCAGAAATGGCAGAGTTATATCGAGGTTACATAGCTCGTTTTCATTCACAAACCTCAAGCTGGCCGTTTGGTCTGCATGATCGTTTGGAGCAAATCATCAGCTCTATAGAAATGAAACTGAGTTCTTCTATAACTGTATTAATAGAAGCGCTAAGTGGGCTGTCGGATTTTTTCATCTTTGTGTTACTCATCCCTCTCATATCCTTTTATTTACTGAAGGATGCTGAAAAGATTATTGATTTTGGTTTAAGATTATTTCCTAAAAAAAGCAGAGACACAACGAAAAAGTTCTTGAAGGATATCGACCATTCTTTGGGCGGATATCTTCGCGGACAGCTCTTGGTCTGTACGATTGTGGGATCCTTTGCCGCTATACTTTTCTGGTTATTTGGTATGAAGTATCCTTTATTGCTGAGCCTTTTTATTGGGGTAACGAATATTATTCCCTATTTCGGACCTCTGATTGGAGCGGTTCCGGCATTGCTCGTAGCGATCACTATGTCAACGGGCATGGTCATCAAGGTGGCCATTATCATTATTGTGATTCAATTTCTGGAGGGGAATGTCCTTTCACCAATTATCATGGGGAAAACGTTAAAGCTGCACCCGCTTATTATCATTTTTGCTTTGCTTGTCGGTGGTGAGATTAGCGGAATACTAGGCCTGATTCTTGCTGTCCCTATTTTAGCCTTTTTGAAGGTTGCTATTACTCATAGTAAAATATTAAGGAATAACCCTTAAACAATTCCTGAAACATTGACAAAGAAAACACTTATGACTATAATCCAACTTATAACGGAATATATTGAAATATGTTGATGGACCGAGTATGTTTAAGCCCTTCCGAATGTAAATCCTATTTACATGAAAGAGAGAAGTCTCCATGGCTGAAAGAGACTTTGGAAGAAGAGAGACAGAAAGCTAGTCCGGAGTGCGGGCAAAAACCCGCCGTTTAAACCGCGTTAAGGTTTCTGAGGTGACGAAACTTTTTAGATGTTTCGTAATCAGGGTGGTACCGCGAGTCAAGCTCTCGTCCCTGTTTTTAGGGATGAGGGCTTTTTTGTGTATAAAAAAGGAGGATTCAATCTTATGAAGTACATGACTGGGGCAGAAATTCGCCAAATGTTTTTAGATTTCTTTCAGGAAAAAGGTCACAGAATTGAACCGAGTGCATCGTTAGTACCGGTGGAAGATCCGACACTGTTATGGATTAATTCCGGAGTTGCAACATTAAAAAAATATTTTGATGGACGAGTTATTCCTGAAAATCCAAGGATTACGAATGCCCAAAAATCGATTAGAACAAACGATATTGAAAATGTTGGAAAAACAGCTCGACACCATACTTTCTTTGAAATGCTGGGTAACTTCTCTATTGGAGAATATTTCAGAGAGGAAGCAATCAAATGGGGATGGGAGCTATTAACAGATGAACGCTGGTTTGCTATGCCAAAAGACAAGCTTTATATCACATACTATCCAGCAGATACTGATACCCTTAAGGTATGGAAAAGCTTAGGCGTACCGGATAGTCACTTAATTCCGCTTGAGGACAATTTCTGGGAAATTGGTGAAGGCCCATCCGGACCTGATACTGAAATTTTCTTTGACCGCGGTACAAAATTTGATCCTGAAGATATCGGCATTCGTTTAATTGAAGAAGATATCGAAAATGATCGTTATATTGAGATCTGGAATATCGTATTGTCTCAATTTAATGCAAATCCAGAAATACCGCGCAGTGAGTATCCTGAATTACCGAAGAAAAATATTGATACAGGGATGGGATTAGAGCGGATGGCATCCATTTTCCAAAATGGTGACACGAACTTTGATACGGATTTATTCCTGCCGATTATCCATAAAACTGAAGAAATTTCAGGTCAACAATATAGAACAAGTGCGGATAAAGATGTAGCATTTCGTGTTATTGCTGACCATATCCGTACGGTTGCGTTTGCAATAGGTGATGGAGCACTTCCTTCCAATGAAGGACGCGGATATGTTTTACGCAGATTGCTGCGCAGAGCTGTTCGTTTTGCTAAGAAAATTGGTATCAATAAGCCATTTATGTATGAATTGGTTCCAGTTGTGGCGGATATCATGGTAGATTATTATCCAGAAGTTAAACAGAAACAGGACTTCATAGCGAAGGTTGTTCGTAATGAAGAGGAGCGTTTTCATGAAACTCTTCATGACGGGTTAGCTATACTTGCGGAAGTTATTGAGGCTGAGAAGAAAAGGGGCAGCGATATAGTAAACGGATTTGATGTATTCCGTCTCTATGATACCTATGGATTCCCAGTTGAATTAACAGAAGAGTATGCTGAAGATGAAGGCATGAAAATCGACCGTAAAGGTTTCGAAAGAGAGATGGAAGCTCAGCGGACACGTGCACGTGCTGCTCGCCAGGATGTAGACTCCATGCAAGTACAAAGCGGTATTTTAGGTGACATAAAAGTACAAAGTAAATTTGTTGGATATGAAACCCTTGAATGCCCGGCAACAGTGGAAGTAATCATTAAAAATGGTGAAAAAGCGGACGATGCCATGGCGGGAGAAGAAGTTCAAATCATTTTTGACCAAACACCTTTCTATGCTGAAAGCGGCGGACAAATTGCGGACAAAGGATTCTTTGAATCTGAAGACCTACGAGTATTCGTGAAGGATGTTCAAAAAGCTCCAAATGGCCAAAACCTGCATACAGTTATCGTAGAATATGGATTACTGAAGGAAGGTGCGTATGGGAAAGCGGTTGTAGATGAAGCAAATCGCCGTAAAATCATTAAAAACCATACGGCAACTCATTTACTGCATCAAGCATTAAAGGATGTACTGGGCACGCATGTCAACCAAGCGGGTTCTTTAGTAAGACCGGACCGACTTCGTTTTGACTTTTCTCATTTTGGACAAGTTACAGAAGAAGAGCTAGAACAGGTTGAGCAAATCGTGAATGATAAAATTTGGAAGAGTATTGATGTAACGATTGAAAATAAACAGATTGAAGAAGCAAAAGCAATGGGGGCAATGGCTCTATTCGGTGAAAAATATGGCGATATCGTACGTGTTGTCCAAGTGGGAGATTATAGCCTTGAGCTCTGCGGTGGCTGCCACGTTCCTAATACTTCTGCTATCGGGCTGTTCAAAATTGTCTCTGAAGGTGGAATAGGGGCTGGTACCAGAAGGATTGAAGCAGTAACGGGCGAATCTGCGTATCTTCAATTAAAAGAACAAATTGGTGTTCTTCGCCAAGCAGCAGCTAAAGTTAAAGCTAATCCAAAAGATTTGCCTGTTAAAATTGATTCCCTATTAGGCGAATTAAAAGACGCACAAAAAGAAAATGAATCATTAGCAGCCAAGCTTTCCAATATCGAGGCAGGAAATATTCAATCCAAAGCTGAAACAATTAATGGTGTAACGGTTTTATCAGCGAAGGTAGAGGCTCAGGATATGAATAATTTAAGAAATATGGCTGATGACTTAAAGCAAAAGCTAGGGTCCTCCATCATTGTCCTTGGAAGTGCGCAAGGAGAAAAAGTAAACTTAATTGCTGCAGTTACAAAAGATTTAATAGACCAAGGATACCATGCCGGTAAAATCATTAAAGAGGTAGCGGCACGCTGCGGTGGTGGCGGAGGTGGACGTCCTGATATGGCTCAGGCCGGCGGTAAGAACCCTGCTGATTTAGAAGCAGCACTTGAACTGGTAAAAGATTTGGTTAACAAATAAAAACGGGGCAAAGGATTTGCCCCCCTTCTTTTTGAATCTAATCATTTTGGCATGGATAGTATTGACTAGCCAAAACTATCATTCGAATTTTATTATTAGGTTTAAGTAGTGTACAATAAGAGGAACAATGGAAATATAGCTTTTTGAATGAAAGCGGGGTGCGTTGGAATGAGTTCATTTGATAAAACAATGAAATTTAATTTCCCGGAGGATTCTTTTGAGCATGACGTTAGCCATGTTTTAATGGAAGTCTATAATGCTCTAAATGAAAAAGGTTACAATCCTATTAACCAGATTGTAGGTTATCTTTTGTCAGGAGACCCTGCTTATATTCCGCGTCATAATGATGCACGAAATCTTATTAGAAAGCTTGAAAGAGATGAGATTATAGAAGTTCTGGTCAAATCTTATTTAGAGCAGCAACGAGAGGGATAATATGCGAATTGTAGGTCTTGATGTGGGTAGTAAAACTGTGGGAGTCGCCATCAGTGATGAAATGGGCTGGACTGCTCAAGGTTTGGAAACCATAGCAATTGACGAAGAAAAAAATCAGCTTGGCCTGAAACGTTTAGATGAAATCCTTAAACCTTATAAAGTCGATAAATTTGTCGTAGGTTTGCCGAAAAATATGAATGGAACTGTAGGTCCGCGAGGCGAGGCAAGTCAGTATTATGCTTCAAAGCTTGAAAAACGATATAAGGTTCCGGTCGTTTTGTGGGATGAACGTTTAACCACAATGGCCGCAGAACGGGTTTTATTAGATGCAGATGTAAGCCGTAAAAAACGCAAAAAAGTTATAGATAAAATGGCCGCTGTCTTAATTCTGCAAGGATATTTAGATAGTGGCGGCAAATAATTTAGAGGTGATCAGACATGGAAGAAAATATGATAACAATTGTTGATGAAGATGGTAACGAGCAGTTACACGAAATATTACTTACGTTCGAATTGGATGATTATGATAAGCAATACGTTGTATTTGCACCAGTAGGAAACGAAGGCGAAGAAGATGAAGACCTCATCCATGTAGCTTCTTATATTCCTGATGAAACAGGTGAAGTCGGAACATTAAATGATATAGAAGATGATGAAGAATGGGCTCTAGTTGAAGAAGTCATTAATACATTCTTCGACGAAGAAGAATAAACTGAAAATATAGCTCTCCCGGTTTTATCGGGGGAGTTTTTTTATGTGTAGATTTAAGTATTGTGGAATAATGATGAAATGGTTTTACAAGGAATGGTGAAAGGATGATTATTCAAGAGATTTTAGGTAAATTCTCCGAAAAATAGAGCATGTTATAAAAAAGTAATGGTCAATTCATGAAATTTATTATATAATCAAGCGGTTTAAGAAAAAGTTTTATGATAATCATTGACAGATTCCGCTAATGTTTGCAATAAATAAAGAGGGCTTGTAATAAAATGCCTTAGGGGGGCATCACTTTTGGATAATGACAAAAATTGGAAGAAAGAGCAAATGAAAATAAAGCTACTTGAAAGACAGAGTGAAGCTAGAGTGGTACGGAAAATTGTTACTGTTTCGTTAGTTGCTGTCATCCTTGTCATGACGCTTGTTGGACTTGGTGGGTATTTGTATATCTCCTCCGCATTAAAACCTGTTGACCCAGATAATAAAGATGCAATCAAGGTGGAAATCCCTCGTGGTTCAGGAATTAGTTTGATTTCTCAAACATTAGAGGATAATGGAGTCGTTAAAAACGCGAAAGTATTTAAATACTATGTCAAGTTTAAAAATGAATCTGGTTTCCAGGCTGGAACCTATAATTTATCACCATCTATGACAATTCAGGAAATCATCGATCAAATCAAAAATGGAATTGTAGCTGAGACCTATCGAATTACTATTCCGGAAGGAAGAGATCTGGAACAAATTTCAGAAATTATTGCCAAGAAAACAGGCAAAAAGTCAAAAGATGTCTTAGCCGTTATAAATAAAAATGGATTTATTAAAGAAATGATGAATAAGTATCCTGATTTATTAACAGATGATATTCTTGCCGAGAATGTCAGATATCCATTGGAAGGATATTTATATCCAGCAACGTATTCATTTTATGAGGAAGATCCAACAATAGAGTCAATTGTTAGCGATATGGTAAAAAAAACCAACGAAATCTTAGCGAAGTATAAGGATGAAATGTCCAAGGATAAATGGACACCGCATACACTATTAACAATGGCATCCTTAATTGAAGAAGAAGCAACTGAGAAGGTGGATAGGGATAAAATATCTGCTGTGTTTAAAAACAGGATGGAGAAGGATATGCGATTGCAAACTGATCCAACTGTTCTGTACGCATTGGGAGAGCATAAAGATCGGGTGACATACAAAGACTTAGAAGTCGACTCACCATATAATCTTTATCGACATAAGGGGTTAACCCCTGGACCAATTGCCAATGCAGGTGAAACCTCTATTCAGGCGGCATTAAACCCTGCAGATATTGATGACCTATATTTCCTTGCTACTAAATCGGGAGAAGTCATCTTTAATAAAACATTAGAAGAACATAATAAAGATAAGGCAAAACATATAACGAATAATTAAGCATTTGGAGGGGAACTATGGAAGAGAAGAAACGTTTCGCTTCTTTCCCCTAAATATGCTAAAATATTCGAAGTGCATAAAAATAGTGTATGTATTTAAAGAAAGCCACCTGGCTTTCTCATTTTTTTGAATTAAGCAAAGTACAGGGTTTGGAGGAATAAGGATGAATAAGAATCTTGATCACTATTTACAGACTCTTGTACCTTCCCGAAATGATTTATTAAGTGAAATGGAAGAGTATGCAAGGGAAAATGGTGTTCCGATTATGGAATTAACCGGTATGGAGTCTATGTTACAGATTCTAAAAATCCAAAAGCCGCGAAAAATTTTAGAAATTGGAACAGCAATTGGTTATTCTGCTTTACGAATGGCGTATACGCTGCCAGAAGCTTCAATACTGACAATTGAAAGAGATGAGGAACGTATTGAAAAAGCTCATCATTTTATTGAAAGAGCGGACATGAAGAGTAGAATAAAGATTATAAAAGGTGACGCCCTTGAGACAGAATCAGCTGTCTCTCCAGAAGGACCTTTTGATTGTATATTTATCGACGCAGCTAAAGGACAATATAAACGTTTCTTTGAAATATATGAAAAGTCTTTGGCAGAGGGAGGAATTATCCTTTCCGATAATGTTCTCTTTAAAGGCTTGGTGGCTCTTGAACAGGAAGAGATTGAATCTAAACGAACAAAAAATTTAGTTAATAAAATAAAAGGCTATAATGAATGGCTCATGAATAAGGAAAACTTTGATACTGTCATTATCCCTGTCGGGGATGGTTTGGCTATCAGTATTAAACGAGGTGAAAAGGCATGAAAACCCCTGAGCTATTACTAACACCTACTAAGGTTGAAGATATCATCCCATTAATTGATGCAGGTGCAGATGCATTTGTTATAGGGGAACAACGTTATGGACTGAGACTGGCTGGAGAATTTAACAGAGAGGCTGTTAAAGAAGCAATCCAGCTAGCCCATTCAAAAGGAAAGAAAGTATATGTGGCTATGAATGCCATCTTCCATAATGAGAAAGTGGACGAGCTGTCCGATTATTTGCGTTTCTTAGATGCCAATCAAGCTGATGCTGTCATCTTTGGAGATCCAGCTGTTTTGATGGCTGCTCGTGAAGCAGCTCCGAACCTGCCACTGCATTGGAATACAGAAACAACAGCGACCAACTGGTTCACGTGTAATTACTGGGGAACAAAAGGAGCTAAGCGTGCAGTCCTTGCCCGGGAAATTAATATGGACGCTATCATTGAAATTAAAGAACATGCCAAAGTCGAGATTGAAGTACAGGTGCATGGAATGACAGCCATGTTTCAGTCAAAACGGACGCTTATCGGGAATTACTTTAATTACCAAGGCCGCAATATGAAAGTGGATAGCCTGGAGGATCAAAAAAGCTTATTCCTGCACGATCCTGAGCGTAACGCTAAATACCCAATCTTTGAAGATGAAAACGGCACTCATATTATGAGTCCGAATGATATTTGCATTATTGATGAATTGGCAGAAATGCTCGATGCTGGGGTAGACTCCTTTAAAATTGATGGAATCTTAAAGGATTCTGACTATCTTATTGAAGTAACCAAATTGTATCGCGAGGCAATTGATTTATATGCAGAGAATCCGGATCTATACGAAGATAAGAAGGAAGAACTGCTGCAGAAAGCTGAAGAAATTCAACCGGCAAACAGATCGCTGGATACAGGCTTCTTTTTCAAGGAGACTGTTTATTAACAGGGAATGGAGGATGACCGAATGTCCGTGTCAGAAAATAAAATTTCCGAGATTATTGACGGAAAACGCGTTATTGTAAAAAAACCGGAATTACTGGCTCCTGCCGGTAACCTGGAAAAATTAAAAATCGCTGTCCGTTATGGTGCCGACGCAGTATTTATTGGCGGTCAGGAATATGGATTGCGCTCCAATGCCGGAAATTTTTCATTGGCAGAAATGAAAGAAGGCGTGGAGTTTGCTAAACAATACGGCGCTAAAATATATGTGACCACTAATATTTTTGCTCATAATGAGAACATCGATGGACTTCCGGAGTATTTAAAAGGGATTGAAGAAGCTGGAGTAACAGGTATTATAGTAGCTGACCCGTTAATAATTGAGACCTGTAAAAAGGCTGCTCCAAAGCTGGAAATCCACTTAAGTACACAGCAATCCTTATCAAACTGGAAAGCTGTACAGTTTTGGAAAGAAGAAGGGCTGGATCGTGTTGTTTTGGCACGTGAGACGAGTGGAGAAGAAATCAAGCTAATGAAAGAAAAGGTTGATATTGAAATTGAAACCTTTATTCATGGGGCGATGTGTATTGCTTATTCAGGGCGCTGCACGCTATCTAACCATATGACAGCCCGTGATTCTAATCGAGGCGGCTGCTGCCAATCATGCAGATGGGATTATCATTTATTCGCTAATACGGAAGATGGTGAAAAACCATTATTTGAAGATGAAGACCAACCGTTTGCGATGAGTCCTAAAGATTTGAAACTGGTTGAATCCATCCCAACTATGATAGAGATGGGAATCGACAGCTTAAAAATCGAAGGCCGTATGAAATCCATTCATTATATTGCAACAGTTGTCAGTGTTTATCGCAAGGTTATAGATACTTATTGTGCGGATCCGGACAATTTTGTTTTCAAAGAGGAATGGATTACAGAGCTCAATAAGTGTGCGAATCGGGAAACAGCTCCCGCATTCTTTGAAGGTGTACCAAGCCATAAGGAGCAAATGTTTGGCAATCATAATAACAAAACAACGCATGACTTTGCCGGGCTTGTCTTATCGTATGATGAAAATACATCTATAGTCACGTTACAGCAAAGAAATTACTTTAAACCGGGAGACGAAATTGAATTTTTCGGACCTAATATCGAAAACTTTACGCAAACAGTCGGAACAATCTGGGATGAGGACGGCAATGAATTAGATGCTGCAAGACATCCGCTTATGACTGTCCGCTTAAAAGTCGATCAACCGGTTCATCCATATGATATGATGAGGAAGGAGAACAACTAAAAATGACTAAGCCAATTGTAATTGGGGTTGCAGGTGGCTCGGGTTCAGGGAAAACGAGTGTAACAAAAGCAATCTATGAAAAATTCAAGGGTCATTCCATCATGATTCTAGAACAAGATTATTATTATAAGGATCAAAGCCATCTTCCTTTTGAGGAACGACTAAAGACAAACTATGATCATCCATTGGCTTTTGATAATGATCTATTGCTGGAGCATATCAACAAATTGCTTCGTTATGAAGCAATTGAAAAGCCGGTTTATGATTATGCTATGCATACACGCTCTGAGGATGTAATTCCTGTTGAACCTAAGGACGTTATTATTCTCGAGGGAATCTTGGTACTTGAAGATGAGAGATTACGCGATATAATGGATATTAAACTATTTGTTGATACCGATGCAGATCTTCGTATAATACGTCGTTTAATGCGTGATATAAAAGAACGGGGCCGTTCAATTGATTCAGTCATTGAACAATACACATCTGTGGTACGTCCTATGCATAACCAATTTATTGAGCCTACTAAGCGCTATGCGGATATTATTATTCCTGAAGGCGGACACAATTACGTGGCTATTGATGTAATTGGTACTAAAATCCAAACGATTTTGGAGCAAAAATCCCTTTTATAGGAATATTTTGTTTTTACACCAATTTCCATAAAAATAACAAAAAAGTTACTCATTTTTGAAAAAATTTTGATAAAATTAATAGACAAATCGATAAAAAGAAATTAAGCTAACAATGAGTGTAAATTGCGCGTTCGATTGAGAACGCGCAATTCCTATACCAATAAAGGTATATACATAGTTATTAAGTGCATATATATACACATGATCACATGGAGCGGTTGGTGCTGCATGGTGAAAGTACAGAAGGAGTGAAATTTTTTGGCTACTGAAAAAGTATTCCCAATGACTAAAGAGGGAAAAGAAAAATTAGAGAAAGAATTAGAACTTTTAAAAACGGTTAAACGTAAAGAAGTTGTAGAACGAATTAAAATTGCACGCAGTTTCGGTGACTTATCCGAAAACTCTGAGTATGACTCTGCTAAAGAAGAACAAGCATTTGTTGAAGGAAGAATCACTACACTTGAAAATATGATTAGAAATGCACAAATTATTGAGTCAGGTGCATCTCAGGATGGAACGGTTACATTAGGAAAATCCGTAACATTTAAAGAATTACCTGATGGTGAAGAAGAAACTTATATAATTGTCGGTTCTGCAGAAGCTGACCCATTTGAGTATAAAATTTCAAATGATTCTCCTATTGCCCGCAGTTTAATGGGAAAAAAACCAGGTGATGAAGTAACGGTTTCTACTCCAGGTGGAGATATGGAAGTCGTAATCGTATCCGTTCAATAATTTGAAATTTAAGAAAGAACCAGCAAGGCGCCTATTTTAGGTGCCTTTTTTATTTGTTCAATTATAGTTTGAAATAGGCAAGCCCCGTCGAAACTGGTAACAGTAAGGGGTGTGTTAAATGAAAAAAAGAATATTGGGGACAGGAATTATTTTTCTATTGCTGTTTACTTTATTAATAGCCAAGCTGGTACATATACAGATAGTGAAGCCAAAGGAATATTCCAAACACCGGGTAAATTTATTAGAGAATAGTGTGAGACAAAGAATTGACGAAATCACTTTGGATGATGGGAGAGGTGGATTTCTTGATAGAGAAGGTAAGTCGATATCCTATCAGGACAAATCGGTGTTAGTACTCTTTCCATTTGTTAAACATTTAGATTGGCCTGCAGATAAAGTGGCAGACATTCTTGAGATAGAGAAAGAAATACTACTACAAAGGCTAAAGAGTGAAGAGGAACCATTTATTTATGAAAATAAAGGTATAACAGAATTAACAGATAGCCAAATTGCGCAAATTAACAATCTTCATATTCCAGGTATTATAGGTGTAAAGAAGAGAGAGGTTATAGCAAATCCTTCAGCAAGCCATCTTCTAGGGTCCCTGACATTAAATAAGAATGAAATAGATGAAGCTAATAAAATAGGCTATACACCGGTTGATTATCAAACAAAAGTAGGGAAAACAGGATTGCAAAAAGCCTTTCAGATCTTCCTGCAGGGTAATGGCAGTAAAAAACTAGTTTATCACAAAGCAGCCAATGGACTGCCAATGTTTGGAGTGGATATCCGTTATTTGGACGAAGGTCAATCTGGTGAAAGAATTAATATACAGACTACTTTGGATCAGGACTATCAAAAACTTGCAGAACAAGTTGCTGATGATAGTGGGCTGAAAAAAGGCGGAATCATCATTTTAGATGTTGAGACTAATGATATTCTGACTATGTTTTCCACACCGCTTGTAAATAAAGATGTAAACAATGAGGGTAACCATAATCAAATGATTACTCCACAGACTCCTGGTTCCGTATTTAAAACGGTTATAGCAGCTGCTGCCATAGAAGAAGGCCTAAACCTGAATGGAAGAGAATTTAACGGTAATTTGGATCATTTAGGGCGACCTGTTGATAAAAATACAGGAAGATTGCTAGGAATGGTTGATTTTAAGCGAGGGTTTGCATTAAGCAGCAACCAAGTTTTTGGAGTTCTGGGAAAGGAATTGGCAGATAAAAATCCGAATCTTATTGAAGAGTATGCTGAGCGGCTTGGCTTAATTCAACCAATTGGGTGGAATGGAAGTGTATTCCATACATCTCTCATTAAACAACTGCCGGAAGAAAAATCTGGGGTCATATGGACAGAATCCTCCATGAAGAAGGATGAGAATTTTGTGGCGAATACATCGATTGGTCAACTAAATGTAAAAGTAACTCCGCTTGCCATCGCCAATATGATGGCCACGATTGCCAGAGGCGGTGAAAGAATGATGGCTAGAGCTGCCACTAAAGCGGTCGATGATGACGGATTAACCATTGCCACCTTCAAAGAGCAGCCTATAGAAGGTAAAGCCATTTCAAAAATAACAGCCAGCAAGCTACAGCAATTATTAAGAGGAGTAGTAACAACAACAGGGAAATATGCCACTGCGGGTAATCTACATACAGCCAAGTACGATGTTGCTGGTAAGTCAGGAACAGCAGAAATTGGGGCCAAGGAAGATAAAACAAAACAGATGTACAATAAATGGTTTGCAGGTTATTTTCCTTTTCAAAAACCTAAATATGCGATGGTGATTGTAAATCTGGATACAGCGAGCAAGTCGGGTGCGGTAACTCCTTTATACTTACAAATGGTCAATGGGATACATGCAATTAATCAAAAAAGAGGCCTGGAATAAAAAATATGACGAAAAATTGAATAACTTTTAGTGATTACCTATCCATGTTAAAATAATCTTTATTATAAATTTGAGGAGGAAGTGTATATGGATAGGCAAGATAAATATCCTTCGCGTATGGATAAACGTCAGGATAAAAAGGTAAACAAAGTCTACAATATACTGATTACAGTTGTCGTTCTCCTTATTGTCGTTGTGGGAGCTACTATATTTTTAGGTAATAATGATGAACCGGCAAGTCAGAAGGCTGATACCAATCCTGAAAGTAATCAATCGGCAACCAATAAAGAAGACGAAGCTGACAAAGAGGAAGCTGACAAAGAAGAAACTGCAATGAATGAAGATGAGCAAGCATCTGAGAATGAGGACGAAGAGGGCCAAGATCAAGACCAAAACGCTGATCAAGATTCCTCTGAATCTGAAGATGCAGTAGAGTCTGAGAAAGTTGAAGAAACAGCTTCTGATGGAAATGTGGAAGAAGCGTATTCTGATCCTTCATGGAAGCCAGTAGGTACGGAACAAAGTGGAGAGCATGTTACACAATACGAGAAAGGTTCCACTGATTGGAATGAAATGGAGCAAGCCATTGCCTATGGAGCTGGCATAGATCAAAGTAATATGACCTTATGGTATTTACAAAATGGCGGTGAACCGAATAAGGCAATTGGTACTGTATCACCTAAAGATGGATCAAGCACGTATCGTGTATATATCGAATGGGTTGATGGTGAAGGATGGAAACCGACAAAGGTAGAAAAACTTATAAAGAATGACAAAGCTAGTTAACCAAATAAAAATACTTTTAAAGCTGCCATGTTTGGCAGCTTTTTTGATCGTTACTTTTAAGGGAAATCCAGATAATTTGAAGAGTGGAAATACAAAGAGGTAATCGTAGCCATTTCAAAAAGGATGTATCATGTCAGTCAATATCTCTTAAATGTGTTCGAATCTCGGATGCGGTTTTTGTGGGATTTTCACATTGGAAAATAATATATCTATACTTTTTATGTCCTTGCAATTCTATGATGACCAACGGTATCCTACCGCTGTATGAAAGAAAATACCATTCATTCTGATATTTATAACTTCCTTCATAAATATTTAAGAATGAAATAGAAGAACCAGGCATCCGTATCATCCATGTAGGAGCATCGAAATAATCTACTAAAACATTTTTTATTAGAGGGTAGGGCATTTGAATCTTTTGTTTTAAAGCAAAAAAAGTTGTCAAACCTGTAAGAGTTAAAACCAGTTCCTGCTTATCGTCATCAAACTTTATTTCTCTCCCCATATATAGCACCTCCTATTATTCATTTCTGTAGGTCATCATGGCGTTGCCGCACCAAGTAAGTGTACTTAGGCCTTTAATCCCTAATAAGCTCCCTACGGTGCCTCCTCTTATGCTTCAGAGGCCTAAAAGATGTAGGTCATGAAGGACGTGCCGATTTTAGTCTTTGTTCCTTAATATACCCGTTTTTGGGTTTTTAGTTAATCCAGCTTCGACTCCTAGCTCCTCTTATGCTTGTCGGAGGCCAACAGGATGTTGGTCACAAAGACGTTGCCACAGGACGTGGCGTCTTTAGTCTTCGTTCCTTAACATGAGCCGTTTCAGCTTTTTAGTCAATCCAGCTTCGACTCCTAGTCCCTCGAGTCATAAGCAAATACTCTGCGGGAGGGAAAAACGTCTCCCTCCGAGTATTCGTCTTATGCTTTTCGGGACTGAACAGTCGTCTCAGCTTTTTAGTTTATCCAGCTTTAGGGCCTAGGAGTTCGGGACATAAGCATAGCCTCTACGGGGGAGAAACATCCCCTTCGAGCCTATGTCTTATGCTTCTCACTCCTGAACAAGGCCCTTCAGCTTTTTAGTTTATAGTGTACTACGGCTGTGTATATGGGTTTGCCTTCGGGGGTGGTGTGGATTTGGTGGGATATGTGGTGTACGGATAGCATGATTGCTTTGTTTTGATCTATTTTTTGCTGGATTTGTTTTTCAAGGTTTTGAATTGAGGATGCCTCGAAAAATTCAACTTTGTCTTCAATTAGTTCTAATTTAAATTCCACTTTTTTTTGCCTCCTTCATTTTCAAACTAAGTCTACCAAAAATGCCTAGAATACTCTAGCTCCAATAAAGGATTAGTGGTCTGTTTATGCAGATGATTTATGGTAAAATGGTACATGTCATTTTAATCTTTGTAATATAAAGGAGTAATACTAATGAAAATTGCTATTATTGGCGCAATGGAAGAAGAAGTTGCTTATTTGCGTGAGAATATAGAAAGTGCCGAGTCTGTTGTCATTGCTAATACAGAATATACAACTGGACAGATGTTTGGTGTGGATGTTATTTTGTTAAAATCCGGTATTGGCAAAGTGAATGCTGCCATGGGAACAGCTGTCCTTCTTGAAAAATTCAAGCCTGATTTTATCATCAACACTGGCTCAGCAGGTGGCTACAACCCAGAATTAAATGTAGGAGATATGGTCATTTCAACTGAGGTACGTCACCATGATGTGGATGTTACGGCGTTTGATTATGAATACGGACAGGTTCCACAATTACCTGCAGCATTTATTGCTGATGAAAAGCTTGTATCACTTGCAGAGAAAGTGGCCGCAGGCATAGACGGGGTTGGAGTTGGAAAAGGGTTAATCGCAACCGGTGACGTATTTATGTCTGATCCTGAACGTGTTCGATTTGTAAGAGAAAAGTTTCCACAGCTGCAGGCAGTTGAAATGGAAGCAGCCGCTATTGCGCAGGTGGCTTATCAGTTTAATGTTCCATTTGTAGTAACGCGCGCATTAAGTGATATTGCTGGCAAAGAGTCAGATTTATCATTTGATCAATTCCTGGAAAAGGCTGCATTGCATTCAGCTCAACTGGCAATGGGAATTGTAAAAGAATTAAAATAAAATTTTTAAGTTCTGTCGAAATACTAAGACAGAACTTTTTTGTTTTCTTAAAAAAATAATGTGATTGTTCATAACTATTGATACCATTCTGTCCATATATTTTAGTGGTTCGCCTGCCACTATTTACATTAGCATAGGGAGGAATATCGTGTTACTGTATTACTAGTTTATTTGAAAGGTGGTAGTTTCCTTGAAAGAGAAAATGATAGATTATAAACGTTTTGGTACAACTCTCCTAATGTTTGCTGTATTTCTTTTTTTAGGATCCATATTGCCAAAGGAAGGTATGAGTGAAGTAGTAAAGGAATACTTAACTTTTGCTACTGCTGGAGTATTGGCGTTATCCGCATTATTTTTTGCTTTATCCAAGAAATATGGGAAGTTAATACAAGACGAAGAATAAATTCTATAAAATACAGGTCAACTCATTTAATGAGTTGGCTTTTTTTTATAATCTTTTAATCAAGAATCTTTACAGGTACTTGATAAATTTATCATTGACATTGATAATCATTATCAATAATATTAATATATCAAAATAATAATGTGCGGGTGGTTTCTAATGATATTGTTGACATTACATAAACTTTCTTTTTTTATTTGCTTATTCTTTGGGGTTTTACACCTGTTTAAAAAGAATAGACCGATAAGACTTACTCATAGATGGAGTGGTTGTATAGCCTTGATAAGTATATTTATATATTTATTTCAAATGAGTTCTAATTTATTTGGTTATATCATTTATATGCTTATCATTGCTCTGACAGCAATAATTCCTTTTTTAAAGAAACAAAAAAAATGTACGGCCGTTCATATAGTTGGAGGGTTAGGCTCTATAGTATGGCTTGTATTGATACATATTTAGTGGGGGAAGACAGATGAAAAAACTAATTTTACTGGGATTGGGATGGATATCTCTATTGTTTGGTTTAATTGGAATCGCAGTTCCTATTTTACCAACGACACCTTTACTATTACTGACAGCAATTTTATTCGCTGGTAATTCAGTTAAATGTGAAAACTGGCTGAAGAAACAGTCATTTTACGAAAAATATGTAGTGAGCTACCAAAGGGATGGTGGTCTTACTTTAAGAAGAAAATTAACGATTTTACTAACCGTGTATTTATTACTTCTAATCAGCGGTTTAATGGTCAATCATTTGCACGTTCGCATTGTTCTATGCGTGTTGGCAGTTGTTAAATTGATTGTTTTTATAAAAATTCCTACGATTAATAATCAAGAGGAAGTGCAACAAATATGATTCAAAAAGAAATGATGATTTATGCAAAAAAGTATGGAATCATCCCTGTTTTGGTTCAAGTTACATTATTGCAATTATTGAATGTTGTTATAAATATAGTGATTGTATTTGAGATTGCGGAATTATTTTCTGCCTTGTTCTATGTTCATAATATCGTTATGGATATGTACTACATTTTATATATTGGATTGATTATAGCTATAAAGTTCGGCTGTCATTATTACTCGACAAAGCTCACACATTATACATCATTTGAGCTAAAGCATAAGGTGCGGAGAGAACTGTTTGAAAAGCTTCTTTCACTGACCCCTCAAGAGATTACCAAACTGGAAATCAGTAAAATTAGCCAGCTCGCGGTAGAAGGTATCGAGAATATCGATGTTTATTACAGTCGTTATCTGCCGCAATTTTTTTATAGCCTGTTGACTCCTGTCCTGCTATTTGTGGTAATGGCAAAATTGAATTGGAAAATTGCGCTTATGTTGTTGATCAGTGGTTTTTTAATTCCGGTTGCCATTGTGGCCGGCGTAAAAATTGGAAAGAGAATTTTTAAAACATATTGGAATAAATACTTGGATGTTGGTAAAAAGTTCGTTGAAGGTGTAGAGGGACTGCGCACCTTAAAAATTTATAACGGAGAAAAGGCATACGGAGAGATTATGAATAAGGAAGCAGAGGAATTCCGCTATATGACGATGAAGGTGCTTAGGATGCAATTGCAATCTATCACCATTATGGATTTAATCGCCTATTTAGGAGCAGCTTTGGGAATCGTCTGCTCAGTGATTGCCTATAAAAATGGAAACTTAAGTTTAACTGGCTTTATCTGTTTTTCTCTGCTGGCGATTGAATTTTTTGTACCATTTCGACTGTTGGGATCCTATTTTCATGTAGGTATGAATGGTACGAGTGCCTTGAATTTATTATCCTCCATTTTAAAAATTGACTCGCAAAAAGAAGAACCAGCTGTTCATAAGGATATCACAGGAGATTTATGCATTAAAAATATAACCTATACTTATCCATATGCTGAAAAACCGGCTTTGCAGGATTGCAATCTTGTCATCAAGCAAAGCGAGGTGACGGGAATTGCAGGTGCTTCTGGTGCAGGAAAAACGACTATTACACATATTCTGCAACGTTTCATTGAACCGGAAAATGGAACAATTGAAATCGGTGGGACATCTTTAGCGGAACTGCCTATTGATCAGGTGCATCGATTGATTGGCTGTGTCAGTAACCGTTCCTATATTTTTGAAGGTACGATTTTTTCTAATTTAATGATGGCTAAACCAACTTTGGAGGTAGAAGAGGCAGAAGAGATTATTAGGTTTGTGAAGCTAGATCAATTTGCTGCTAACCTTCATTATAAAATTCAAAGCGGAGGGACGAATCTTTCAAGCGGACAGCGCCAAAAATTAGCAATTGCCCGAATGCTGTTAAAGAATCCTAAAGTGTTTATTTTTGATGAAGCTACTGCCAATATCGACCGTAGTAGTGAAGATGATATTCTTGATATTATTCAAAGAATCAGCCGTCAGGGAAAAATGGTTATCATGATTACCCATCACTTGCAGCGTTTAGTAGATGCAAATCAAATCTATGTATTCTCCAATGGAAAAATAGCTGAACAAGGCAATCATCAAACACTTATGAACAATGGGAACATTTATGCAGAGCTATTTGAAGAACAACAATCAATCGGAAGGTGTGCGGTATGATTAGCAGCGGAAAGAATTTGATTCAATTAATGAAAATATTAAAGCCGCTTATTCCACATATGATGCTGACAATCCTTCTTGGTACATTAGGTTATTTGGCGGTTTCAGCCATAAGTCTTATAGGAGGGATGGCTTTCTTGGATGTAATGGGCCTTAAGGACTTTGGAAATGGAAGACTGTTGCTGATTATGATTATTACAGCAGGTATAATGCGTGCTGTTTTTCGTCTGTGCGAGCAATATATGACCCATTACATTGCATTTAGTCTTCTGGCTACTATCCGGTCTCATATCTTTAGATCCCTTGGAAAGCTTGGGAATAGGCAATTAATGAGCTTTCAAAAAGGGGAGCTTATGAATGTTATTACTAAGGATGTAGAAATGCTTGAAGTGTTTTATGCGCACACAGTAGCTCCTGTTTGTATTAGCTTTATCACAGGAATTGTTTATCTGGCGATTTTTTGGTCTTTTCATCCATTTTATGCTGTTGCAGCGTTGTTCTCATATTTGTTAATAAGCTATGTTGTTCCGAAAAGTGTGTACAGAAGCGGACAAGAAGCAGGAGAAGCTTATCGTGTTCAATTTGGCATGCAAAGTCAATATATCCTTGATCGATTAAAAGGGTTGAAGGAACTGTACATTTTTGGACAGGAGCAACAGACAATTAATCAAATTGACGAATATAGTGAGGAATTAAATAATTCTACTTTGTCCCTTAAGAAACATGAAGGTCTACTCAAGGCATTGACGGATGGGGCATTATACCTTTCAGTGTTTATACAAATTGGTATATCCATTTATTTATACGGAATTGGTAAAGTGGATGCAGGTACAGGGCTTTTAGCTGTGCTGCTGCTTTATTCTTCCTTTGGTCCTGCACTAGCTTTATCGCAGCTTAGCTCGAGCCTTGTTCATACATTTGCCAGTGCTAAACGTGTCTTAGGAATCATGAATATTACTCCTGAGGTAAATGAGGGAGGCAGTCGTGAACTCGTCCATATTGGTAATATTAAATATAAAGATGTTCAATTTGAGTATGAAAAAGGCAAACATTTATATAAAAACGTTAATTTTGAATGGAGAATAGGAGAAATTATTGGCATCAGGGGAGATAATGGTACGGGAAAATCAACATTGATTTCATTACTGCTGCGGGATATTCCAGTTACGAAAGGTACCATACTATTAAATGGAGTGCCAGCCGAGGAGTATGATGCCGATTCTTACCGGAATCATTTCAGTATGGTTGATGCTCATACAATTGTATTTTCGGATACATTGCGCCGGAATCTGACGATGTATAAAAAATATAAGGATGAAGAAATTTGGGATGCTTGTGAGAAAGCAGGATTGTATCAATTTATAAAAAGTCTTCCAGAAGGATTGGATACACATCTTCAGGAATTTGGTGAAAATCTTTCAAGTGGACAGCTCCAACGATTAGCGTTGGCCAGATTATTCCTGGATGATGCCTCGGTTTTCATCCTGGATGAACCTACGACCAATCTTGATGCGTTGAATGAATCCTCCATTCTTCAGGCCATTAAAGCCCATGCGGGAGATAAACTTGTTATTCTCATCAGCCATCATCCGGAGGTACTGGCTATGGCAGACCGTATTTTTGAAGTGAGCAATGGACAAATAAACGAAATGGAATGCCAGCATTGTAAGAATGTGTAATATAGGCAGTGGGATGATATCAAGACACACTTAAACACTTGTCGGTTCATGAACAACTTGGACAAAACATGATATAAGCCTGGCATTAGAGCTGCAGAATAATTTTCTGCGGCTTTTTGCTTTGTTTAAAATTTATGATATGTAGATACTTACCCATTCTGGTTTTCTAAAGGTCTGTAATGGTCTATATTTTGGTGAAAAATAGTAAATTAAACTATAGGATTTTTATACAATTTTAGTTCTATATTGGTGATGTGATGAATATATTGATAAAGTGTGCTAAAAACACCGATGATTTGAAGCTTAAGGAGGTAATTGCATGACCTTTAATATGATTCTGTTCACGGTTACAATCAAGTCAAATAAATTGGGCAGGTCTGAATACGTTTCAATACGTCAGGCGGAAAATGAAATACTTGATCGAAAAACAACTATAATTAATAAATTCTATTAATTATATTCCATACTCGAGTATGCGAAGGTTGACCGGTCCAAAAAAATTTGCTCAATCGGAAGGAAGGCGATAGATATGACTAGCAATATGATAGTAAAGACATCAAAATTTTTCTGGATTAATAAGGATAGTGCATAACGAACTGTTCACATTCCTGTAAAGAATTAGTCAATTATTCTTCACATCACGTCGCTTGGGACACCCCTTTATTATGTTAAATTTAGGTAAATGGGAAGAATAAGGGGTTGGTTACCATGTTATTATTCGTAATGGGGGTTGCTACTGCCGTTACAATCACATTTGTCATTGTAGCTGATATCACAGAATTATAAAAAGAAGAAAAAAACTTATGCAGAGCATAAGTTTTTTTCTTTATTTAGGACCAAGGTATCCCCCGCTCCAGAAACCCCAAAAGCCAAAGAGGAATAATAAAATGAATAGAATAATTAAGATCGCAAATCCGGCGCCATACCCATTTCGGCATGGTGGAGGAGGATAGCCCCAACCGCAACTGGGTCCTCCAAAATGATAAGGATACATAGGTGCACCTCCTTATATACCGTAGATTATTATTATAATATGGGATGATTGCTTATATGGTTGGGCATAAATCAAATATCTTATTTTCAGAAGGACAGGCAAGGGATAGAGGCTGCTGTCATACATATCTAATAGTCTAACTGGTTGGAAACAGTGAGGAGCTGATTTAATTGGCAGGAGTTTTAGCAACGTTTGGCTATTTTATTAAAGAATTGGTTTTTCTCGTCTCCTATGTTAAAAACAATGCATTTCCTCAACCATTATCAGCAAAGGAAGAAAGGGAATGTATTGAAAGAATGGCGGAAGGAGATGCGGAAGCAAGGAATTTATTAATTGAACATAACCTAAGGCTTGTAGCTCACATTGTAAAGAAGTTTGAAAATACTGGGGAAGATACTGAGGATCTCATTTCAATCGGAACGATTGGCTTAATCAAGGGAATCGAATCTTATTCCTCAGGTAAAGGCACGAAACTTGCTACATACGCGGCCCGCTGTATAGAAAATGAAATTTTGATGCATCTAAGAGTGATAAAAAAAACAAAAAAAGATGTTTCGTTGCATGACCCGATTGGCCAGGATAAAGAGGGAAATGAAATTTCATTGCTTGATATATTGAAGTCTGAGTCTGAGGATGTAATTGACACAATTCAGCTTAATATGGAACTTGAAAAAGTGAAGAAGTATATTGATGTGCTTGAGGACCGTGAAAAGGAGGTTATTGTTGGCAGGTTTGGCCTAGATCTAAAAAAGGAAAAGACACAAAGAGAGATAGCGAAAGAACTGGGTATATCTCGCAGCTATGTTTCAAGAATTGAAAAGAGAGCATTAATGAAAATGTTCCATGAATTTTATCGAGCAGAGAAAGAAAAAAGGAAGAAAAAATAGTCAAAACGGGCAAAAGATACTTGTCCGTTTTTTTCGTTAAAAGGAAATAATATTGTCACGCTCAAAAAATTGAGGTGTCAATATGCACGAATCTAAACCCCAACATAATTCTTCTTATTTTTACCGTTTTGGCTGTAAGGTCATTCAATATTATAAAGTTATCCTGCTAGTTTGGGGATTACTGTTTCTTGGCGGAATAATGCTAATACCATCTTTTTTTAACCATCTTTCACCACCGCAATTAAATGTAAAAGGTTCACAATCAGAACTAACTCAAAAATTAATGGAGCATAACTTTGCAGATGATATGGGTGAACAAAATTTTCTTGTTTTTCATTCGAATCAATGGAAAGTAAATGAACAAAAATTTTACGAACCGGTAGATAATGTTCTGGCTGAAATCCAAAAGATAGAAGGGGTAACTGTAGTTGCAAATCCGATGGAGAACCCTCTGCTGGAGGGGGAGAATCAAGTTTCAAAGGATTTGCACACTTGTTACGCGTTACTTTTTATTGAAGGGAATAAAGGTCGGGTTTTAGAAACGATTGATGTACTTAGTGAATATTTGGATGCGCAGAAGGGTGGGCTTGAACTATATTTGACAGGGGCCACTCCGACAATAAAGGATTTGACCCATATGGAAAAGCGGGATCTTACCTTTGCGGAAAAATTGGGCATGCCTTTTGTTCTTGTGGTTCTTTTATTTGCATTTGGTTCTCTTACAGCGGCTTTAATCCCGATTATGTTAGGAGGAATGGCGGTAGTTCTTACCTTTGCATGTTTAAGTCTTTCGGGATATCAGGATTTTGACATTATTGTACCAAGTGTAGTGACGATGATTGGACTGGGAATAGGAATTGATTATTCTTTATTTTTGATTATTAGATATAGGGAGGAACTTCAACAAAATGATTCTCATCAGGCAATCGCCATAGCCATTGCCACAAGCGGAAAGTCTATATTTTTATCTGGGTTGACGGTTATGATTTCATTAATCGGACTCCCTCTTGTTCATGCAAAATTATTTCTTAATTTAACAGTGGGCACATTTGCTGTTTTATTTATATTATTGTTGCTGACACTTACCTTTTTACCTTCATTATTATGTTTGCTTGGACATCGTCTGAACAGTTTCTCCATACCATATAAAAAGAAGACTAATCAGAGAAAATATCTGTATCGATGGACAAAGCATATCATGAAGTACTCACTTCCTTATTTAATTGGGAGTTTGCTTATTCTAGCAGCATTGACCGCTCCATTATTGCAGATGCATTTGGGAATAGGGCTTAATCAAGATGCCTTAAAGGATTATCCATCTGGAAGAGGAAATACGCTTTTAGAGGATAAGTTTGTGTCCGGTCTATACTCACCGGTTCTCCTGGTAAAGAAGGCTTCAGGTAGTCGGTTCAGTATGGAAGAGCTTAAGGAAATTTCGACTGTTGGAGATATCCTCAAAACCTTTGATGAGGTCCAAATGGTTTCATCCATTACAGAATTGACTGACAATCTTTTAGGTGATGATGATACATACAATGAGGTAGCAGAATTAATAAAACTACCTGAACTTAAGGAATATACCAGTTTTTTGATTAATGACGATTTTAATGTAGCCCCTGTAATGATTACGTTGAAATATGCCCCAGATTCTACTGAAGCAAAAACTTTTGTCTCTAAGCTAAATGAACGGTTTGAGAAACAGGTGAATGAAGGGAGCCTTTATATTGGAGGGCTTACAGCTCAAGTGAATGATTTGCATGAAGAAACAGCAAAAAAAACACCCATCGTCATTGTGGTTGTTTTAATGATTTCCTATTGTTTCTTGGTAATTGCTTTTAAGAGCATTTTTATTCCAATAAAAGCAATTCTATTAAATATTATTTGTGTAACAGCAGCATGCGGAATGACAGTCTTAGTCTTTCAATTTGGATGGGGAGAAGAGTATCTTCAATTTACTTCTCCAGGATTTATACAGTCTTATTTGCCTGTATTAACCTTCGCAATTTTGTTCGGACTTTCTATGGACTATGAGGTATTTTTAGTCGGAAGGATTAAAGAAGAATGGGAATCATCCCACGATAATGAAGAATCAATAGCAAGGGGAATCGAATCTACAGGTCCTTTTATTACCCAGGCTGCCTTAATTATGATCATTGTTTTTATTTCATTTATCCTGACACGCGTATTAGAAATTAAACAGCTGGGCTTTACTTTAGCGATTGCTGTTTTATTGGATGCGACGATTATTAGGTTAATCCTTGTTCCAATCCTCTTGAAAATGATGGGAAAATGGAATTGGTGGTTTCCGAGTATGAAGAGACGATTTAAATTGAAATGATGATATACTTGACTGTATCAGTAAGAAAAATCTTTCCCTTCCTTTAAAGGAATAGTAAACTAAGTAGAGACAAACACCCTCAATCGTCATGGGTGTTTTTGTTAATTTTATATCCAATCGAAAGATAGCTAAATGTGAGTAGCTATATAACAAGAAAATAGGTGAAGAAAGTGAAGGAAAAGGTATATCAATTATTAATCGAATTAACCAATGGCAGATGGACTTCTTCCCTTTTAAGAAAATTTGCAAACTCTAAAGCAAGCAGGCGGATAATCCCATCTTTTGCAAAGCAATACAAAATTAATTTGACTGAGATGGATCGTCCCATTCAGGAATACACATCCCTGCATGACTTTTTTACAAGGGCTTTAATAAATGGAGCGCGCGAAATTAATCATGAGGAGGGGACTGTTGTCAGTCCTGTAGATGCCGTATTGGAGGATAGTGGGCCCATCCATGAAGATTCTTCTTTCCAGGTGAAAGGGAAGGTATATTCAGTTGAGGAAATGCTTGGGAACACAAAAGATACAGAAAAATATCTAGGCGGCAGATATATGGTACTATATTTAAGTCCAAGCCATTATCATCGTATTCACTCTCCAGTTGAGGGATTGGTTACACGGAAAAGTACTCTTGGACGAAAGTCATATCCAGTCAACAAGTGGGGGATGACATTAGGTAAATACCCTCTATCAAAAAATTACCGTGAAATCACAGAAATCCAGCATGCCGGAGGATTTCTATCTGTTGTAAAGGTTGGTGCCATGTTTGTTAATTCAATAGAGAGAACACATTCGGGGGATACTCTACATAAAGGGGAAGAAATCGGGTATTTTTCTTTCGGTTCAACCGTGGTTCTATTATTTGAGAAGGAAACCTTTACTCCATACATAACAGGTGCTTTGCCGCAACCAGTACATGTCGGTGAGACAATAGGGTATATAAAATAATAATACAAAAAAATTGCCCTGGATCTTAACCAGGGCGCATGATACAAATGAGTTTGGCTCTGCTTAAAATATTTTATAAGATAAGGATCTCCTGTCAATTTCTCTTTCAATTAGACGGATAAATTCTTGGCTTAAGTTTAAATGCCTGGCTTTGTAATATGATTCAATTAAAAGATCATCTGGTAGTTTTTGCATTATTTTGCCTTGCGGCTTCACCTCCAATTTACTGTTCTAAATGGGTGGCAACGACAATATATTAGTAGTTTGCCTTGGTGTACCCTTAATTTAACAGAATCAAGAGGATGGAACAACCGTTCTGTTATCCACAGGGATAGGTGTATAACTTGTGGGTAAATTGTGTGTATCTATAATTTTTATCGGGAAAACGTATCGTATAAAAAGGTAAATGATCTGTTAGTGATGTGCATAAACTTATCCACAGATTTAAATAATGGCGCAATGTGTCGAAAGGTTTTATATTTCGACTGCACTTTTCATCAAATTTAGCTATTTGGCTATGACATAAATTAAAATATCCGTTATGATGGATAGCGGTGAAAAAGAATTAATAGAGGTGTATAGAGTGATAAAAGCATTTTTACCTTCCAAGCATGTTAAAAGTATTTATGAAATCAAACCTCAGGAATTAAAAGATAATGGTATAAAGGGGATTATTACAGACCTTGATAATACCCTTGTGGAATGGGATCGTCCTCTTGCCACGCCAGAACTGATTGCTTGGTTTGAAATGATGAAGCAACATGGTATTAAAGTGACAATTGTGTCCAATAACAGTGAACTACGTGTAAAGTCCTTTGCTGATCCACTTCAAATCCCCTTTATTTTTAGAGCGAAAAAACCTATGGGAGCTGCATTCAGAAGAGCTGTAGAGATTATGGGTATTAAAAGAGAAGAAGCAGTCGTGATCGGTGACCAGCTTTTAACCGATGTGTTGGGCGGCAATCGTAACGGGTTTCAAACAATCCTTGTCGTTCCTGTTGCTCAAACAGATGGCTGGACAACTAAAATAAATCGTAAAATTGAACGCAGAATATTAACATGGTTCCGTAAAAAAGGACAGATAACATGGGAGGACTAGACTTGGAAAAAGAACAAATTAGCTGTGTGGGATGCGGTGTGACTATTCAAACGGAGCATCCTGAAAAAATAGGATATGCACCATCTTCCTCACTTCAAAAAGAACAAATCATTTGCCAAAGATGTTTCCGACTTAAACACTATAATGAGGTACAAGATGTATCCCTAACTGATGACGACTTTTTAAAAATTCTGAATGGAATTGGAAGTAAGGATGCTTTAATCGTCAAATTAGTGGATATCTTTGATTTTAATGGAAGCTGGCTGCCGGGAATTCAACGATTTGTCGGCCATAATCCAGTTGTTTTAATCGGTAATAAGAGTGATTTATTACCGAAATCAGTCAAGCCTAATAAGCTGATTACCTGGATGAAGCACATGTCGGTTGAACTTGGCTTACATCCTGTTGATATTATGCTTGTCAGCGGTGCTAAAGGACATGGAATTGAAGAAGCAATGGAGCGTATAGAGGAATTGCGTGAGGGACGTGATGTATATGTCGTGGGCTGTACAAACGTCGGTAAATCCACTTTTATCAACCGTATTATTAAACAGGGCAGTGGTGAAGAAAATGTGATTACGACTTCATACTTCCCAGGAACAACTCTGGATATTATCGAAATTCCACTGGATGATGAAAGAGCGTTAATAGACACGCCTGGAATCATTAATCACCATCAAATGGCTCACTTTGTGGGTAAAGAAGATTTAAAAGTGATTACTCCAAAGAAAGAGATTAAACCAAGAGTTTTTCAATTGAATGCTGGCCAAACTCTCTTTTTCGGTGGCTTGGCTCGATTTGACTTTATTCAGGGTGAACGGAATTCATTTACTTGTTATTTGTCCAATGAGTTAAATATCCACCGGACGAAATTAGAAAAAGCAGACGAGCTGTACAAAACACATTTAGGCGAATTATTGGTACCGCCGCATCCTTCTGAATTAGATGATTTTCCACCGCTAGTAGCTCACCAATTCTCTATAAAAGAAGGGAAGACAGACATCGTATTTTCTGGCCTGGGCTGGGTAACGATTAACAAGCCGGGAGCAGTGATTTCCGCACATGTTCCTAAAGGAGTGCAAGTGACGATCCGTAAATCATTGATTTAAAGGAGAGTAAAATGAAGAAGCTGTTCGGGGTATTAGGGAATCCAATTGAGCATTCAATGTCTCCGCTTATTCATAATGACGCATTTGATAAATATTCTGTAGATGGAGTATATTTGCCGTTTTATGTTGAGGATAATGAGCTACAACAGGCAGTCGAGGGAATGAAAGCTTTGGGGGCCGGCGGATTTAATGTAACGGTACCTTTTAAAAGTCGCATTATTCCTTATATCGATGTCTTAGACGAATTTGCAAATGAAGTTGGTGCTGTTAACACTGTTGTCATAAAGGATGGACTGTTATATGGGTACAATACGGATGGTCCTGGGTTTATTAAAGGACTGCTGACTATAACCGATCGTATAGATGGTCAAAATGTCTTGATTATTGGTGCAGGCGGTGCGGCAAGAGGAATTTATTTTGCACTGGCTAAAACAGGTGTAGCAAAAATCGATCTCGCCAATCGGACTCATATTTCAGCAGAACAGTTGCTGGCAGATTATCATGGGAATATAAATTCGAGAGCAATTAGCCTAAAAGAAGCAGAGAGCTCTCTCGGCCAATATGATATTATTATTCAGACAACCTCGGTTGGGTTAGCAGACGTACATGCATCACCACTTTCTCTGACAGAACTAAATCAAAATGCGGTTGTGTGTGATATTATTTATAACCCTCTTGAAACCAAAATTTTAAAAGAGGCAAAAGACCGTGGTAATAAGGTTCAAAACGGTGTGGATATGTTTGTAAACCAGGGAGCACTGGCTTTCGAGTTATGGACAGGTGTTATGCCGGATACAGAAAGAATGAAACAATTAGTTTTACAACAATTAGGAGGATCATAAATGTTAAAAGGTAAACAAAAAAGATTTTTGCGTTCGAAGGCACATTCCCTTCAACCGATATTCCAGGTTGGAAAAGGCGGAGTGAATGAAAATATGATTAAACAAATTGGTGAGGCTCTTGAAGTTCGTGAGCTTATCAAGGTCAGCATCTTGCAAAACTGCGAAGAGGACCGTGATACGGTGGCTGAACAGCTTTCAAAAGGTGCACGTGCGGAATTGGTTCAAGTCATTGGTAATACGATTGTTTTATATAAAGAATCAAGAGAAAACAAACAAATTATTCTTCCATCATAATTAAATTCCTATTTAGGGAAGGGGGCACACTATATGAAAAAAATTGGTATTTTAGGCGGAACATTCGATCCCCCTCATATCGGTCATTTAATTATTGCAAATGAGGTTAGGGAGCAATTAGATTTGGATGAGGTACGTTTTATGCCTAATAATGTGCCCCCGCATAAAACCAAAACTTCAACGTCTAATCAAGAGCGCTTGGATATGCTTACATTAGCAATCGGTAGTAATCCATGTTTTATGATTGATACAATAGAATGGGAAAGAAATGGGCCATCATATACGATAGATACCATTAAACTCCTGAAAGAACGGGATACAAACTCAGAAATTTATTTCATTATCGGTGCTGATATGATTGAATATTTACCGAAGTGGAAACAAATAGATGAATTGAGTAAATTAGTCCGCTTTACAGGTGTTAAACGCCCTGGTTACAGTACTGAGACATCCTATCCTGTCACATTGGTGGATATTCCGGAAATCGCTGTTTCCTCTTCGTGGATTCGTGAAAAAATAAGCAATGGAAAGACAATCAAATATTTGGTTCCTGATGCGGTAAAGATATATATTGAGGAGAATCAGTTATATGGATCAACAAAAAGCATTGGAAATCGTTAGGCAGCAATTACCTGATAAACGATATATTCATACATTGGGTGTATTGGAAAGTGCTCAGGAATTGGCAGAACGGTACGGTGCAGATATAGAAAAAGCTAAATTGGCAGCAATCTTTCATGATTATGCCAAATATCGTCCTCTGGATGAGATGGAACAAATCATTAAGAATGAGCAATTACCCCAGGATTTATTGGAATATAATACTGAATTATGGCATGCACCGGTTGGAGCGGTTTTAGTTAAGAAAGAAGCAAATCTTCATGATGAAGAAATCCTTTCAGCAATCAAAAACCATACTTCGGGCTGTGTCGGAATGAGTATGCTTGATAAGATCATTTATTTGGCTGATTATATAGAGCCTGGGAGAAGTTTCCCTGGAGTAGATGAAGTGAGAGCGTTGTCCTTACTAAGCCTGGATAAAGCTGTGCTTCAGGCAATGGGAAATACAATCACATTTTTGATAAAAAAAAATCAAACAATCTATCCGGATACCTTCCATGCCTATAACGATCTTGCAAAGCAGATAGGGAGGAACAATTAAATGAATGGTAAAGAATTATTAGAGGTAGCTGCAAAAGCAGCTGATGACAAAAGAGCAGAAGAGATACTCGTTTTGGATATGAAGGGAATTTCGTTGATTTCTGATTACTTCATTATTTGCCACGGTAACTCAGACAAACAAGTACAAGCAATTGCACGCGAAATGAAGGAAAAAGTCGAAGAAAACGGAGCGACAGTCCGCCGAATGGAAGGCTTTGATGAAGCGCGTTGGGTTCTAGTTGATATGGGCGATGTTGTAGCGCATATTTTCCATAAAGATGATCGTTCATACTATAAATTGGAAAGATTATGGGGAGATGCCCCAGAAGTATCATTGCAGGAACTTAATATATGAATGTAAGTTATCAAAACTTTGCTTATGTTTATGATTACTTAATGAAAGATGCTCCCTATCAGGAATGGGTTGAGTTTTTAAAAAAAATTGCCCGAAAATATCAATTAGATGAAAAATCAATTCTTGATATTGGATGTGGGACTGGTGAGCTTGCTATTCGTTTGAAAGAAGCAGGCTTCCAGCCAACCGGCGTTGATTTATCAGAAGAAATGCTGGCTGTGGCAATTCAAAAAGCAAGCGAGAATCAGCATGACATCCCGTTTTATCACCAGGACATGCGAGCTTTAGAAGGATTGAATCTATATGATATAGTTGTCATCTTTTGTGACTCATTAAATTATCTTGGTGATGAGGATGATGTAAAGGATACTTTTAAAGGTGTTTTGAACCATATGAAAGAGGATGGTTTATTTATCTTTGATGTTCATTCTGTGAAAAAAATGTCCACTTTTTTTAGTGATCAAACCTATGCAGATAATGGAGATGATATTTCCTATATCTGGAATGCGTGGAAAGGGACAGATATTCCTCACAGTGTCGTACATGAGTTGACTTTCTATGTTTATGATCATGAGCTTGATGCGTATAACCGGTTTGATGAAGATCATTTTCAACGTACATACCCGATCGATATGTATAAAACTTGGCTTGATGAGATTGGATTTGAGCTTGTGGAACTGATGGGTGACTTCGGAGGAAATTCCCTTGATGAGGCCGATCGAATCTTCTTTGTTTGTAAAAGGAAATAATGTAAAAAAACCAGGAAACGTGATGTTCCTGGTTTTTTAGTTATATTGACACAATGTTTTCATAAATACCTTTGTTTTCGTAAAGGACTTTTATAATATGATTAGAATTAATGATATGAAACCCCAAACTGATTTTCAATTCCCTTTAAATCCTCTTCAAATTTCCGATGCGTAGCCTGAAAAACATGACTAAAAACCTCACCTAATTCACTTTCCAGCACTTTGATACCTTCACCTGTAATACCGCCTTTCACACACACCTTTTCTTGCAAAGCAGGCAATGAAAAATGCTGCTGACGTAATAATTCACCGAGCCCAATCAGCATTGATTCGGTTAGCTGGGTGGCTTCTTCAGTGCTTATTCCCGTATGATCAACCGCAGCTTCGATAAAGTTTCTTGCAATAAAACTAAAAAAAGCCGGACCGCAGCTAACAATATCTGAGGATACTCTGGTATATTTGTTGTCGATTTCGAGCGGCTTTGAAATTGCTGCTGCCATCTGCTGAAGTTGGTTCCGCCAATATGGACTGCAGGATTCACCAAATGTCAGCAGTGTTGCGCCTGCCAAGGCGCGATTGGTAATAGATGGAATAAATCTAGCGCATGAGCAGGGGACGACAGCTTCCAATTGTTTGATGGAGATTGGACTTGTGATGGAAACAATGCAATTATCCGAACTTAGATGAGGTTCAAGAATTTCAATTAATGGATACATTTCATGCGGCTTTACACATAAAAAGATTAAATCCGCTTGTTTTGCAAGTTCAATACTTGTGTGTGCTGTATGGATTCCTGGTAATTCAACAGCCAGGGATTGGGCTTTGTGTTTAGTCCTGTTCATGATGATTACATCCTTTGCTGCAACGGCCGAAGACCCAATTAAACTTTGAATTAAGATGGTTCCCATATTACCTGTGCCAATTATGCCGGTAATCATTATAAATCCTCCTTATTGGATAAATATCACGATATCCACTATTCCTTATAACAAATTTATGCAAGTAAATATCAAATATGAAGAGGAGCGTAAATTAAATGAATGAGAAAATCGTACAGTTTATCAGGCGAAATGGAATCCTACTAGCAGGTGCAGGAGTAGCCTGTGCTGCACTCTTCTTTTGGAATATGCAATCTGAAGATGGGCAAATCGAACAAAGTGAAATAAATTGGACGGAGGAGAGTGCAATAGAAAAAAAGAATGAAGATACGGAAAAACTGGTGGCAGAACCTGAGGTGAGTGCTACTTATAAGGTTGATGTGAAGGGTGCCGTTCAAAAACCTGGTGTATATGAATTTTTGAAGGGGGATCGAGTAACGGATGTCATTCAAAAAGCAGGTGGATTGAAAAATGGGGCTGATAGTAAGCAAGTGAATATGGCGCAATTAGTAGAGGATGAAATGGTCATCTATATCCCAATCAAGGGTGAGACAGCAGAGGCTTCTAATCATACAGCTGGGGAAAGTTCAGGGAATACAGTCTCAGCGGCCAAGGGGGATGGTACAATTAATTTGAATAAAGCAACATCTGAAGAACTGCAGGAACTTCCGGGAATCGGTCCGAGTAAAGCGACAGCGATTTTACAAAAACGGGAAGAACTTGGATCATTCAAAACGATTGAAGATTTGAAGGAAGTTACAGGCATAGGTGATAAAACATTTGAAAAGCTCAGGGAATTAATAACTGTTAAGTAAGAAAAGAATAGTTGTAGGAAGGATACAATTCTTGTTAAAGTGAAGGAAAGTTCATTGAAAGAGGAGAGAGAAATGGAACGTATTTCATGGGATCAGTATTTTATGGCGCAAAGCCACTTACTTGCATTAAGAAGCACATGTACAAGGTTAATGGTTGGAGCGACAGTCGTAAGGGATAATCGCATTATTGCCGGCGGGTATAACGGATCAATTGCTGGAGGTGTGCATTGTGTGGACGAAGGATGCTATGTTATTGATAACCATTGCGTTCGAACCATCCATGCTGAAATGAATGCCTTGTTGCAATGTGCTAAATTTGGTGTACCAACTGAGGGGGCTGAGATTTATGTTACTCATTTCCCTTGCTTGCAATGCTGTAAAGCCTTAATTCAAGCAGGAATTAAAACAATCTATTATGCCGAATCCTATAAGAATCATCCATATGCTGAAGAATTATTTGAACAGGCAGGTGTGCGTGTTAAACAGGTGATTGTTGATGAAAAGTGGGTTGATTTCCATGATGAAAAGAAAATGAATTTTGTCATGGAGCTTATTAATGAGCTAAAAGAAAGAGGAGCTTCTGAATCTGATCTTGCACGCTATCTGAAAGATGCAGCAAGTTTATTTCCGCAATTTGACTGATATGAGCAACCGATTTTTATTTTATAGTGCTGTAATTGCTATTTCAGGGATTACAGCACCCATTTACTTAAGTAAAACTTTTCTTCTGCTAATAGTCCTCGTATTTTGTTACATTCTAAACAAATTTCCAATTAAGCAATCGATTCTCCTGTATATTATCTTTTCAATATTTTGTGTCCATAGCTTTTTTTGGGATCGTTCAAATACCAGCCAGTTGACCGGGGCTGAAACTCAGCTTTTAATCCATTTTACATCCTATCCCCAGATTAAAGGGGACCGGGTTAGTGGTCTTGCTGAACTCTCAGATAACGAGAAAATATGGATTACTTACCGGATTAACAATGAAGAGGAGGCAAATGTCTTAAAAAATACGATTCTAACGGGAAAGTCCTTTCGCGTAAACGGAAATCTGACAAAACCAACTCGTGCAACGGTCGAGAATGGATTTGATTTTCGAACCTATCTAAGGTTTAATAGAGCGCATTGGATTTTGGAAATCGAAAATAAAGAAGATATATCCAAAGATAGCCGCAATTTGTTTGTAAAACTGGCACAAATGAGAGAGCGGGAAATTAAGCGGATTGATCATTTATACTTAGGAACCGCTGGCAGCTTTACTAAAGCACTCATATTTGGTGAACAAAGTGGTATATCAGAGGATATGTATAACCAATTTAAGAAACTGGGGATTGTCCATATCTTGGCTTTGTCAGGGATGCAAGTTGCATTAGTGGCTGCTATTTTATTTTATGGATTCTTAAGAATCGGCTTTACTCGGAGGCAAACCTTTTTGCTGCTAGCTTGTTTACTTCCTTTTTATGCGGTCATCACCGGATTGTCTGCTTCGATTGTCAGAGCATGCATGATGGCTTCCATATTTATGTTTGGTCAGTTTATCGGACTGCGGTTGACAGCTTTTAAAACAATAACGATTTGTCTAATGGGATATCTACTTATTAATCCGTATCAAATTTTCCATATCGGTTTTCAGTTATCCTTTTTGCTGACTTATGGGTTAATACTTTCAACAAAAATCCTTCAAAAATCGCCGCATTCACCTGTTTTCAGTCTTTTTATTATGACGGCAATATGCCAAATCATCTCCACGCCAATCATCATCTATCATTTTTATGAAATTTCCCTCATTAGTTTTATTTCTAACTTACTTTATGTACCGTTGTTTACTTATTTATTATTTCCTTTAACCATTGGTGTTTATTTGCTGATAATCCTTGAAATTCTTGTTGAGCCGGGATTGCTGATGCTCAATTTTATTTATTCTTTATTGGAGAAATCTACAGAGCTTATGTCTGCCTTGCCCTCCTCCACTCTTATATTTGGTAAGCCATCCAAACTGGTAATGGTATGTATTGTGGTTTGTTTTATCTCTATTCTTATTGGAATAGAAATCCGCTCGAAACACCTGTTTAATACGTGTCTAATCACGATTTTAATGCTCTTTTATCAATATAACAGTCAGTTTTTTTCAGGAAATGGAGAGATAACCTTTATAGATGTAGGGCAGGGGGATTCAACGTTCATTCAATTACCTGGTGATAATGGAACATATCTTATTGATACAGGTGGAGCCACTCTGTTTGGAAAGGAGGAGTGGGCAGTACATAATAGCCAGTTCGATCCTGGAAAAGATACTATATTACCATTTTTAAAAAGTAAAGGAATTAAAGTCATTGATAAACTAATCCTTACGCATGCTGATCAGGACCATGTCGGAGGAGCAAGAGCCATTGTTGAGGAATTGAAGATTGGTGAGATATTGATACCATTTGAACAGCGTAAGGAGTTTAGAGAGACGGAAGTAATAAAGGAAGCGATTGATCAGAAAATCCCCGTTAAAGAGGTTCAAGCAGGAATGGGGTGGACTGCGGGAGATGCTAAATTTACCATTTTATCGCCAGTAGAGAAAGTGGAGGAAAAGAATGAGTCTTCAATTGTTATAAAAGCAAGTATTAATCAGGTAGATTGGTTATTTGTTGGAGATTTAGGTGAACTCGGAGAAGACAAGCTTTTGCAAAATAAAATGAACCTAAGGGCTGATATTTTAAAAGTGGGACACCATGGCAGCAGAAACTCTTCCCAAATAGATTTTATAAGAGAGGTAGATCCTAAAATAGCTGTCATTTCATCGGGAAGAGATAATCGTTTTGGCCACCCGCATGAGGAAGTCATTCATTTGCTTGATAAAGAAAATATTATTATTTACAGAACAGATTTACAGGGCAGTATTCAATATACGTATACGAACAAAAAAGATGGAACGATTTCTATTCAAAGTCCATAGTATGTGTAAGAAATGAAAAACGGCCATGAGGCCGCTTGAAAAAATGAACTATGCACCGATTAATTGGATGACCATGGCAATAATAAACATGGTAGCGAAAAAACCAAATGATACAACAAATCCCATGATGGAATCTGATACGTCATTTGTTTTTGATTGTACATTCTTTTCAAACTCGTTCATTAATCCACCCCCCGACCTCTTTTATCATAGAACATTTAGTAAAAAAAATCCACAATCTCCAAATTTATATAATTATTATCCTGCTATTTTCCAAATAAACATTTCAGTACATGAAAGAGTCATTTAAATGGTAACTGATCTATAGCGCTTTTTCGCTTTTTTGTTAGGTATCCCGGGTCCGGCAAGAAGGCGTTGATATAGATTCTGGGAACCGGTTATTTTTTCCGGTTCCTCTTGAAAGACTTGTCAAAATTGATGGTGGGGATTAGGATGAAAGAAGGAATTTATAAACAGAGGCGATTATATTGGTAATGGATTTATGGAATACAATTAAAAGTAAACGGTTTAGTCCTGTCTACCTTTTATTTGGCGAAGAAGAGTATTTTATAAAAAAAACAAAGGCTTTAATCTGCGAGCATGCTTTATCAGAGGATGAAGCAGAGTTTAATTTGGCTACTATTGATCTGGAGGAAACACCTGTAGAGTTGGCAATCGAGGAATTGGAAACCTTACCGTTTATCGGGGAGCGCAGGGTTGTTATATTACATAATCCCATATTTTTGACAGCCGAAAGAAAGAAGGAAAAGGTTGAGCATGATCTAAAAAGATTGGAAAGCTATCTGGCTAATCCTTCACCGACATCAATTGCCATCTTTATAGCTCCATATCCAAAGCTGGACGAGCGTAAGAAAATAACGAAGGAATTAAAGAGAAATTCTGCAGTCTTGGAAGCGAAACCGCTATACGAAAAGGAATTATCTAAATGGATCACTGCCAACGCTAAATCCTTAGGAGTGAAAATTACACCTGAGGCGGTAGAAACTTTATTATCTCTGACGGGGAATCACTTAATGATGGCTGCAAGTGAGTTAGAAAAGCTCGCTTTGTATGCGACGGTCGAACAGGAAATTGACAAGGCAATGGTAAATAAACTTGTTCCCAAGACCTTTGACCAAAATGTATTTGATTTGGTCGATTATATTATGAATGGCCAAAAAAAAGAAGCTATCCAGTTATATAAAGAGCTTCTGATTTTAAAGGAAGAGCCAATTCGTATATTAGCAGCCATTGCACGGCAATACAGGATTATACTTCAGGTTAAAAAACTATCAGGACAGGGCTACAATGCCCAGCAAATAGCATCTAAATTAAAAATGAGCCCTTATCCGGTAAAACTTGCACTGAAGCGTGTGAATGATTTTACAGAAATGAAATTGATGCGTGCTCTCTCTGAATTGGCAGAGCTGGACTATAAAATGAAGAGCGGTGCCGGAGACAAAGAAATCCTTTTAGAGCTATTTATATTAAAATCATAACAGTACCTGGTAAAACGAAAGGTATCATGGCGAGTGCATGATACCTTTTTGTAATCCTATCTTTTAATGGTTGTGAAGTTGTTTTCTATTAGGAGCCAGTTCTGCGGAAACGATAATCCTAATTTCCAATAACTCATCCCCCGAAGATTTAATTCCTTTAGTAGATTAAATTTTGCCTGTATGGAGCGAGCATCCTCAAACCATACCTCGTGTTCTCTTCCTTCGGCATCCCTGTATCTAAAATAGGGTGCCTGAGCATTATTGTCATAAAGAATTGGTACGTTATTACGTCGTGCCAGATCAATGGCCTGCTGAGGGGAGAGCGCTCTGGCTGTAGTACCCTGTACGAAGGGGAGTGTCCAATCATAGCCATACAGATTTTGCCCCATCATAATTTTACGTGATGGAATCTCTGAAATCGCATAGGTAAGCACCTGGCGAACAGGTCCTATAGGAGATACAGCCTGAGCTGGCCCACCGCTGTAACCCCACTCATAGGTCATAATGAGGACCCAATCTACAACTGCACCCTGTGCTTTGTAATCATGTGCTTCATACCACTTGCCCGTTTGGGTGGCGCTTGTTTTTGGAGCCAGCGCAATTGAAACCTGCCAGCCTTGCGGTGAAAATCTTTCCTTTGCTTTTTGTAAGAAATTTGTATAAGCCTCCCGATCTTCCCCTCTAAGACTTTCAAAATCAAAATGAATATCTCTAAATCCTTGAGCTTTGGCAGTATCTTCAATGTTGGAAAGCAAATTATTTTGGATATCCGTATTGTTTAAAATAACCTCCCCGAGTTCACTGCTGAACGCATCATTCTCTAAATTTGTCACAACCATGACCAGTACATTGTTCGCGCTCCTGGCTATGGCCGGAAATTCACCTAATAGAGGCGGTTTTAGCGTACCGTCGCGTTGAACTTGATAGCTGAACGGTGATAAGTATGTAAGGTGAGGTACTGCAATTCTTGCTTCTCGTTCCAGATTGGGAGAAACAGTATTTCCTCTTGGTTCCACATAGGCATTAAATTCAGCTTCACGTCTAGGGATTGGAGGGATATACAGCCTTAATCCTACAGTTAATGGTGTGTTTAATGAAATATTATTTACTTCTGCAATTTCTTGAGCAGTTCTTCCAAACCTCCGGGCAATTGTATATAGGCTATCTCCTGGTTGCACAAAGTAATAGCTCCCTGTAATCGGAATAACAAGTGCCTGACCTATAACCAAATCATTTGGATTTTCTAATTGATTTGAAGAGATAATTTGTTCAGGAGTAGTATTAAAGGTCTGCGCAATGGAATAGATACTCTCTCCTTGTCTGACAACATGTATTTGCATTTCTTTTCTCCTTTCGGTGGCTAATTATATTAAATGTATGTAGAGGAAGGAATAAGAATAACCAAAATGGATATTGGTCTATGCAAGAGGATAAAATAGAAAGTTCTTTATTTGTTCATATTTAGAACATGGAAGTTTGCTATTCGAATTAATTTGGTATAAAAAATAGACTATAATTTAAATGTGAAGTTTGTTGCATCATAGAGGAGTGAAATTGTGTTAAATAAGAAGTATAAGGGATTGCATCCCATTACCATACTACGGATTACGGGAATACTGGATGGTATCTCACTGCTTTTATTATTGGGCATAGCCATGCCGCTTAAATACTGGGCAGATTTACCCTTTGCCGTTACTCTTGCGGGTTCAATCCACGGTGGGATATTTATTGGATATATAGCTTCCATTATTTATACTCAAATTCGAATACAGTGGAAAATAGGCTGGTCTCTGTTAGCCTTCCTTGTTGCTTTCATCCCATTCGGTAATTTTTGTTTTGATGTGTGGCTGAAAAATCATCAATCATTGTACGATGTAAAACCCTTACCGAAGCTGTGGATTGTATATGCCATTATCATGTTTACGTTTATCGATTTATTTACACAGCTACCAGTTATGAGTACATATGCTACTTCGCTTGGCGCAAGTGTAATGATTGCAGGGGTTGTTGTGGGAATGTATTCATTGACGAATACTTTTGGGAATATATTGTCTGGGATTTTTACGGATAAATATGGATCTTTTATTGTACTTTGTACAGGCTTGCTTATGACGAGCATTTCTTTACTGCTTTATAATTTTGTAAATGATGTACCTGAACTGATCATCGTACGTTTCCTCCATGGCTTCCTTGGTGGATTAATTGTACCTGCTGCTTTTACGTACTTAGCTAACCAAATGGATAGTAAGAAGCAAGGCAGCCAAAGTGCTGTGACAGGTTCATTTATTGGAATCGCAGCTATTTGCGGTCCTGCATATGGCGGTATTATGGCTAGCAGGACATCTGTGCCATTTGTTTTTACGACCATTGCTGCGTGTGGAATTATTCTTTTGCTTGCAACATTGTTGTTTTTGAGAACTCATTCTGAATCGAAACAGCATAAGACGGAGAAGAGGGGAAAACTTATCTTTAATAAAGGGATACTCCAAGCCTACACCGGAGCATTCTTTTTAATGTTTTCACAAGGGGCACTTGCGTATTTGCTGCCCTTGCACATTGATGTATTAGGTTATAGTTCAAGATTAAGCGGTACTTTAATGAGTATATTTGGATTGGTTGCTGTTGCTATATTTATTCTGCCGACGAATAAATATTTTGATCGAATTCCGCCCTTGGTTAGCTTTTCGATTGGATTAGCATGTATGGGGATCAGCCAAGTTTTACTGGGGCAATCAAGTGAGCTAATGGTTCTTTATTCTATAATGGTTTTATACGGGATTGGGTTTGCTTTCTTATTTCCTGCCGTAAATTCATTATTGGTTCAATCGACTACTAAAAGGATGCGCGGGAAGGCATATGGATATTTTTATGCGTTATTTTCATTAGGGGTTGTTGCCGGATCATCAGGTCTCGGATTAATACCAGCTTCTATATCCACGCAATTTAGCTTAATTGGAATCTTATTACTAGTTTGTGCAACAGTAATATATATGCAGGCAAAGCAACCGGAAACAGATACTGTAGAAGACAGTGTTGAAGGCTAAATGGAGTTTTTATCGGAAGGAGCTATCAGGCTCCTTTTTTTTAGGCCTGAAAAAGTGAGGGTGTTATACAGGGTTCGTCTTTATAAAAGTTAAAATGGAAGCTGCAATGCTGCTCCTGCAGCTTTCTGTTGTGTACTAATTTCGTTCAAGCTCCCAAAATTCAACTGGTAATCATCTCTAAAGTGATTTCCCATCAATGAAATAATCCATATTCTCATAATAAATCACACAAAAAAAAACGACCCTCTAGAGGGTACGTTTCATTAAGCGTTCAACTTGTTTACTTTTTTCATAAGACGAGATTTTTTACGAGCAGCAGCATTTTTGCTGATTAAGCCTTTAGTTGCAGCTTTATCTAGTCCTTTAACAGCAGCAACGATAGATTCGTTAGCAGCAGTAGCATCGTTAAGAGCAATTGCAGATTCTACTTTTTTAACGTTTGTACGTACAGCAGATTTTTGAGCAATATTGTTAGCTCTAGCAGTTTCGTTAGTTTTAACGCGTTTAATAGCTGATTTGATATTAGCCATTCTTTTCACCTCCAGAAGAACCGAGATTATGTCAACTCGATATTCTAATCAAATAACATTCACAACATATGATATTCTATCAAAATGTATGTCTTTATGCAATACTCAGATGCATCAAATCAAAAAAAACCATAGTGATAAGTAGTTTTTTCTGTTTAAACAAAGCTCTTTACATATTAAAAGAATGAGAAGAAAGAAATACGGGGAAAATAGCTCCTAAAGATCATTTCATGGGGGTAATCATTTGAATAAAGATTTAGATATGAGTCAGTATCAAATAAGGACTGATTTGGCTATTGAGGCTAGGGAACTGGCTATTCCGCTATCTGACGCACCGGACACATCGAATATCGAAGGTGTAATTTTTAAAGAGCGAGAGATGGATGGGATTAAATTATCGCATGTTGAAATAACGAAAGAAGGCGAAAAACAGGTAGGAAAAAAGCCTGGCTTTTACATAACACTGGAAGTTCAAGGAATTCGTGAGCAGGATTCTGAGCTGCAAAAAAAAGTCGAGGTTGTGTTTGCTAAACAACTGGCCTATCTAATAGACCGAGTTGGATTAAAAAAAGATGCACATTGTCTTGTTGTAGGATTGGGAAATTGGCATGTAACACCGGATGCTCTTGGTCCTACGGTAACGGATAATTTAATCGTAACTAGGCATCTGTTTAAATTTCAGCCTGAATCTGTTTCTGAAGGATTTCGTCCGGTCAGTGCCATCTCACCAGGGGTTATGGGTGTGACGGGAATTGAAACCAGCGATATTATTAAAGGAATCGTAGACAATATTCATCCTGATTTCATCATTGCTATTGATGCACTGGCAGCTCGTTCTATTGAACGTGTAAATACTACCATTCAAATTACAGATACCGGAATTCATCCTGGATCTGGTGTGGGCAATAAACGGAAAGAACTTAGTAAGGAAACATTGGGAGTGCCAGTTATCTCGATTGGTGTACCAACAGTGGTGGATGCTGTATCGATTACCTCTGATACAATTGATTATATATTGAAGCATTTTGGACGTGAATTAAAAGAGGGAGACCGTCCTCGCCGAGCTCTTGCTCCGGCCGGGATGACATTTGGAAAGAAACGTAAATTAACAGAAGAAGACTTACCGGAAGAAGAGCACAAAAAGACATTTCTTGGTATTGTAGGCACACTATCCGATGAGGAAAAGAGAATGCTGATTCGTGAAGTGCTCGCTCCTTTGGGACATAATTTAATGGTTACGCCTAAGGAAGTGGATGTATTCATAGAGGAAATGGCAAACTTGATAGCCAATGGTATGAATGCAGCTCTGCATGAGGCCATAAATCAAGATAATACAGGCTATTACACACATTAATCTCCGAGTATGGTTCTAGTTACTCTATCAAAGCATACATTTTACTAGAATGCTTCTGAAAGGGTGGAACCATGAAAGCAAAAAAACCTAGTTTTGTTGTAGTTGCACTTCAAGCAGCCACCATCATTCGTTTCATACTGATTATACTTGTTACGATGGTTTTTATATTTTTGATAACCGGATTATTGACATCGCTTAAACCAGAATTTCGACCAAGTTCAGATTCGGTGAATGAAGCGACTGGACAAGTTCCCGGTAAAATTTTATATAAGTATTTAGGGCAAGGGAATAAGTACTTTTTGCAATCATTCCCCGAAGAGGAGACAGAGTCTGTTTCGAGGCAGATTTTCCAATCACTGACAAATATCTCATTAAATGATCCACGGAGTTTATTGGGACATGAGCTACCGGGATATTCCTTGTTTGATGGGGAGATTTTAGTGGCAGGTGAGGGTACTAATTACACAAATATGCCAATTGAGTCTCCTCCATCAGAGGAAGCTATGGAAAAAGATACAGAGACTGAGGAAATCGTGGATGAAGAAGAACCTGTTAAACCAGAACAGGCTGGTACTCAGAAAACGAAAGAAGAAGTGATGTACATCTATTTCTCACATACAAGGGAATCGTATCTTCCTTTATTAAAAGGTGTGACAAATCCTAATTCTGCCTTTCATTCAAAAGCAAATGTCACGCTTGTCGGTGAGAAGCTCAAGAAGTCGCTTGAAGCGAAAGGCATTGGGACAAAGGTAGATAAAACAGATGTTAATGCCATATTGAACAAGAAAGGGCTGCAATATGGCAGTTCATACAGCCAATCGCGAAGTCTTGTCCAAGAGGTTATGGCTAACGACAAAAACTTGAAATATTTTATTGATGTTCACCGTGATTCGCAGCGAAAAAAAGTGACGACTATTTCAATTAACGGAAAAGCTTATGCTAGATTATGCTTCATTATTGGTGGTGAAAATCCAAATTATGAACAGAACTTAAAGTTGGCAGAGGAGATGCACAAGAAAATTTCAGAAAAATATCCTGGTTTAAGTCGCGGTGTCTTTGAAAAAAGAGGTGCGGGGACGAATGGGAAGTTTAATCAAGATTTATCCGGAAATGCCATGTTAGTTGAAGCTGGCGGTGTGGATAATACATTGGACGAATTAAATGCTTCAATGGAAGTGTTAGCTGATGTATTAGCTGAGCATTATTGGGATGCCGAGCCAGTACAGGGAAATGCTGCAGAGTGAGAAATAAATAAAGGAGAATGCCAAGATGGGTAAATTTATTTTAAAAATAAGTATGCTTCTTTTCCTCCTTCTCTTTGGGGTCATCCTGGGAATGCAGCTGGCCAATCAAAATATGAAAAAAATGCAGGGATATGATGATCCAAAAATGTATGAAGCCTTTACAATTGATAAACAGGATGACGGAGACATTAACGCTACGGTTCTCGGAAATCAGGTTTCGACAACTGACCTGGAGGAAAAGAAAAAGGAAATGGAAGAATGGAAGGCATTTAATGTTTTATCCAGTGCAGGGAAAGGCATATCTGATACCTTAACAAGTTTATTTAAAGGGATGGCAGGAATGATTTCAGATGAATAATATAATCCAAGCGAGCTCGTACGGAGCTGATTAAAACTCCGCGAGCTTTCTTTATTTATCTATTTAATTCCCTCATTTCTCCTAAACCGTTTACGGTTTGAATTTATTTCTGCTATAATCAGTAATATCTGTGTTTTGAAAGTAACAGGAGTGAACAGAATGAATAATCAGGAACGGCTAAAACGACAAAGTAAAATCCGTAACTTTTCGATTATTGCTCATATTGACCATGGGAAATCGACATTAGCGGACAGAATATTAGAAAAAACGAATGCTCTTACTTCCAGAGAGATGAAAGACCAGCTTCTTGATTCCATGGATTTGGAAAGAGAGCGCGGAATAACAATCAAATTGAATGCTGTTCAATTGAAATATAAGGCGAAAGACGGCGAGGAATATATTTTCCATTTAATTGATACTCCGGGACACGTGGATTTCACGTATGAAGTATCCAGAAGTTTGGCAGCTTGTGAAGGTGCTGTGCTAGTGGTCGATGCTGCACAGGGAATCGAAGCGCAAACTTTGGCCAATGTTTATTTGGCATTAGACAATGATTTGGAGATCTTGCCAATCATTAATAAAATAGATTTGCCTAGTGCTGACCCGGAACGCGTTCGTGGTGAGATTGAAGATGTAATTGGGCTGGATGCATCTGAAGCTGTTCTTGCCTCTGCTAAAGCTGGTATCGGGATTGAAGAAATCCTCGAACAAATTGCGGAAAAAGTACCTGCTCCAACTGGAGATCCCGAAGCTCCTCTGAAAGCATTGATTTTTGATTCAATCTATGATGCATATCGTGGAGTCATCGTATCCATTCGAGTGATGGAGGGTACGGTAAAACCGGGTGATAAGATCAGAATGATGGCGACAGGTAAGGAATTTGAAGTTCTCGAGGTGGGTGTCCATACTCCAAAAGCAACTCTATGCGATGAACTAACAGTAGGAGATGTTGGATTCCTGACAGCTGCCATTAAAAATGTCGGCGATACACAAGTCGGGGACACAATCACCAATGCTAAAAATGGAGCAACAGAACCATTACCGGGGTATCGCCGTATGAATCCGATGGTTTATTGCGGTCTATATCCAATTGATACAGCAAAATTTAACGATTTACGTGAAGCACTTGAAAAACTGGAGCTAAACGATTCTTCCTTGCAATATGAACCAGAAACCTCTCAGGCGCTTGGATTTGGTTTCCGTTGCGGATTCCTTGGATTATTGCATATGGAAATTATCCAGGAAAGAATTGAACGTGAATTTAATATTGATTTGATTACAACGGCACCAAGCGTAATTTATAAGGTTAAGATGACAGATGGCAGTGAGATTAATATCGATAATCCATCTAACATGCCTGACCCGCAAAAGATTGAAAGTATTGAGGAGCCATATGTAAAAGCTACCTTGATGGCACCAAATGATTTTGTCGGTGCAATTATGGAGCTTTGTCAAATGAAGCGTGGGAATTTCATCGATATGCAATATGCTGATGAGAACCGCGTAACTATCATTTATGAACTGCCATTATCCGAAATTGTTTATGATTTCTTTGACCAATTAAAATCAAATACAAAAGGATATGCATCTTTTGACTATGAGTTAATTGGCTACCAAGAATCTAAACTGGTTAAAATGGACATCTTATTAAACGGTGAAACCGTTGATGCATTGAGCTTTATCGTTCATAGAGACTTTGCATATGAGCGTGGAAAAATTATTGTAGAAAAGTTGAAGGAGCTTATTCCTCGACAACAATTTGAGGTGCCTATACAGGCAGCAATCGGCAATAAAATCATTGCACGTTCTTCGATTAAAGCAATGAGGAAGAATGTACTTGCAAAATGTTACGGTGGAGATATTTCACGTAAACGTAAACTATTAGAGAAACAAAAAGAAGGTAAAAAACGCATGAAACAAGTTGGTTCTGTAGAAGTTCCGCAAGAAGCGTTTATGGCAGTTCTGAAGATGGATGACTCCAATTCAAAAAAATAAAATAGTAAGAAAAGCAGGCCAGACATTTTTGTTCTGGCCTCTATTTTATTATGATAGATATAACGTTTTTTTTCGATCTTAGAAAGGGGTGTTGGAATTGGTTAAAAGTTTATATATCCACATTCCATTTTGTACACAAATATGTCACTACTGTGATTTTAATAAATTTTTTATTCAGAACCAGCCGGTGGATGAATATATCCAAACATTATTGACTGAGATGGATTTATATAATCTGTCTCAAAATGAACCCTTATCCACTGTTTTTATTGGGGGAGGTACTCCATCTGCTTTAGAACCTCTGCAGCTGGAACAATTGTTATTTTCCATGAAAGAAAAAGTTACGCTTGCGCCAGGGTATGAATACACAGTTGAGGCCAATCCAGGTGATTTGTCAAAGGATAAATTGAGAATTATGAAGGAAGCAGGCGTCAACCGATTAAGTCTGGGTGTTCAATCATTCAACGAAGAACTATTGAAAAAGATTGGCCGTGCGCACAATGTCAAAGATGTGTATGAGACCATTGATATGGCAAGAGAAGAAGGTTTTGACAACATTAGCATTGACTTGATTTATTCCTTGCCCGGTCAAACACTCAGTGATTTAGAGGATACAGTAGATCGCGCTTTACAATTAAATCTTCCGCATTTTTCAGCTTACTCTTTAATTATTGAACCGAAGACTGTGTTTTATATCATGCTCAATAAAGGTAAATTATCCTTACCGGGTGAGGATGCTGAGGCTACTATGTATGAATATGTCATGGAACGTTTAGTAGAAGTGGGCTACAATCAATATGAGATTTCAAATTTTGCAAAAAAAGGATTTGAAAGCAGGCATAACCTCGTATATTGGAACAATGAAGAATACTATGGTCTTGGTGCTGGTGCTCATGGATACCTCGATGCTGTCCGTTATCATAATCATGGACCCTTGAAGAAATATATGAATGCTATTCAGGATGGCAGGAAGCCGATCGTTGAGCAAGCAACCGTTACGCGAAAGGAACAAATGGAAGAAGAGATGTTTTTGGGGCTTAGAAAAATGGAGGGAGTTTCTCTGGAACATTTCCAAAAGAGATTTTCTGTAAACATAAATGACGTATTTGGGGAAACAATAAAAAGAATGGTTTCAGAGGGGTTATTGGAGTTGGTAAACGGAAGAGTCCGACTGACACATCCGGGTAAATTAATGGGGAACGAAGTGTTCCAGGCATTTTTATTATAGTTTAAAAATGAGAGAGAAAACATAATCATAACCGTTGACACATAACGACGGTTTTGTTACTTTATTTATAGACTTAGCACTCAGTAGTAAAGAGTGCTAACAGGGGTGATTATCGATGTTAACAAATAGACAACTGGCAATTTTACAGGTGATCATCGATGATTTTATTTCTACCGCCCAACCTGTGGGGTCCAGAAATATTTCCAAAAAAGAAGGCATTTCGCTAAGTTCTGCCACAATCAGAAATGAAATGGCTGATTTAGAGGAAATGGGGTATCTCGAAAAAACACATACCTCTTCAGGGCGTATTCCCTCTGAAAAAGGGTATCGGTACTATGTGGATCATCTTGTTTCACCTCAGCAGCTGCAAAAGGATGATGTTCTTAAGCTTAAATCTGTTTTTAAAGAGAGATTATTTGAGTTAGAGAAGATAGTGCAACGTTCTGCCGGCATACTATCCGAAATTACGAATTATACGGCGATTATGCTTGGACCTGCTGTTTTAGAAAATCACTTACGTCGAATCCAAATTGTACCGCTTGATACAAATAAGGCAATTGCTATCATCGTGACGGATACTGGTCATGTTGAAAATAAAATGATTTATCTTCCTCCAGGATTTGATATGAATGAAATGGAGAGAGTGGTAAATATCCTGAATGATCGCTTGAGCGGTGTACCATTGGTGCAGCTTAAAGATAAGATTTTCAGGGAAGTAGCTGTATTATTAAAACAGCATATTACAAATTATGATATGGTTCTGCAAATGCTAGCAACATCTCTGCAATTGCCGGAGAACGAGAAACTTTTCTTTGGCGGTAAGGCGAATATGCTAAGCCAGCCTGAATTTCATGATATTGAAAAAGTAAAGGCAATTTTTAAAATCATGGAACAGGGAAGAGACTTGTATGAGTTGGTCAGTAAAACACATGAAGGAATCAATGTGAAAATAGGCACCGAAAATAATAATATGGCGCTTGAAAACTGCAGTATTATCAGCACTACCTACTCCATTGGAGACGAGAATCTTGGAACTATAGCTATTCTTGGACCTACTCGGATGGATTATTCCAGAGTGATGAGTTTATTGTCATTTTTTGCGAATGACTTAACTGAGATGCTGACAAAACAGTATCAAAATAAAAAGTAACGGTAATAGTAGTAATACTGCTTTAACGTATATAGAACAACACTTTCAGGGAGGTGAGAAGCAGTGTCTGAAAAAAATCAAGATAATATTGAAGAAATATTTGATGAAGCAGAAGAAAATAAAATGAATGATACAGCCTCTGAGGAAACCACTGAAACAAGTGAACCTGTTGAGGAAGCTTCCGAAAATGATGGGGATAGCAAAGTAGCTGAACTAGAAAAGAAATTGCAGGAAGCTGAAGCAAAATATGTTCGTCTTTATGCAGATTTTGATAACTATCGCCGCCGTGTTAAATTGGATGCTGAAGCAGCGCAAAAATATAGAGCTCAATCTCTTGTAACAAATCTTTTGCCTGCTTTAGATAATTTTGATAGGGCGATAAATAGTACAACTGAAACAGATGAAACAAAACCGCTTCTTCAAGGAATGAATATGGTTTTAACAAGTATTTTATCTGCCTTGAAAGAAGAAGGTGTAGAGGTAATCGAATCAGTAGGTCAAGAATTCGACCCTCATGTTCATCAAGCGATTATGCAGGACAATAACGAAGAATACGGTTCAAATATCATTGTGGAAGAATTCCAAAAGGGTTATAAATTAAAAGACCGGGTTATTCGACCATCAATGGTTAAAGTGAATCAGTAATCAAACACATAGGCTACATAATTAATGGGAGGTAAAAAGTAAATGAGTAAAATTATTGGTATTGACTTAGGAACTACCAACTCTTGTGTATCCGTATTAGAAGGCGGAGAACCAAAAGTTATTCCAAATCCAGAAGGTAATAGAACCACTCCATCTGTTGTTGCATTTAAAAACGGAGAACGTCAAGTTGGGGAAGTAGCGAAACGCCAAGCTATCACAAACCTGAATACGATCAGCTCCATCAAACGCCATATGGGTACAGATTACTCAGTAAATATCGAAGGAAAAGATTACTCTCCACAAGAAGTATCTGCGATTATTCTTCAATATTTAAAATCCTATGCTGAAGAATACCTGGGAGAAAAAGTAACAAAAGCTGTTATTACAGTACCTGCTTACTTTAACGATGCTGAACGTCAAGCAACAAAAGATGCTGGCCGTATCGCTGGTTTAGAAGTAGAACGTATTATCAACGAACCAACTGCTGCTGCATTAGCGTATGGTTTGGATAAAACTGAAGAAGATCAAAAAATCCTTGTATTCGACCTTGGCGGCGGTACATTTGACGTATCCATCCTTGAGCTAGGTGACGGTGTATTCGAAGTACGCTCAACAGCTGGTGACGCACGTTTGGGTGGAGATGACTTCGATAACGCAGTAATGGAATATTTAATCGAAGAATTCCGCAAAGAAAATGGAATCGATCTATCTAAAGATAAAATGGCTCTTCAACGTTTGAAAGACGCTGCTGAAAAAGCGAAAAAAGATTTGTCAGGTGTAACATCTACACAAATTTCCTTGCCGTTCATCACTGCGGGTGAAGCAGGTCCATTGCACATGGATTTAACATTAACACGCGCGAAATTCGATGAAATCACTGCTTCTTTAGTAGAAAGAACAATGGGACCTACTCGCCAAGCTCTTCGTGATGCAGGCTTGTCTCCGGCTGAGATTGATAAAGTTATCTTAGTTGGTGGTTCTACTCGTATTCCTGCTGTTCAGGAAGCAATTAAAAAAGAAACTGGTAAAGAGCCTCATAAAGGGGTAAACCCTGATGAAGTTGTTGCTATGGGTGCAGCAATCCAAGGTGGAGTTATCTCCGGTGACGTTAAAGATGTTGTATTACTTGATGTAACTTCTTTATCTCTTGGTATTGAAACAATGGGTGGAGTATTTACTCGTTTAATCGACCGTAATACAACAATCCCAACTAGCAAATCTCAAATTTTCTCTACAGCAGCTGATAACCAAACAGCAGTAGATATCCATGTTCTTCAAGGGGAACGTCAAATGGCAGCAGATAACAAAACGCTTGGTCGCTTCCAATTGACTGATATTCCACCGGCACCACGCGGAATCCCGCAAATTGAAGTAACGTTCGATATTGATAATAACGGTATCGTTAATGTACGTGCAAAAGATCTTGGTACAAATAAAGAGCAGGCGATTACGATTCAATCAGCTACAAGCTTAAGCGATGAAGAAATCGATCGCATGGTTAAAGAAGCGGAAGAAAATGCAGAAGCAGATAAAAAACGTAAGGAAGAAGCTGAATTACGTAACGAATCTGATGCTTTAGTATTCCAAACAGAAAAAACATTAAAAGATCTTGAAGGTAAAGTAGAAGAAGCTGAAGTTCAAAAAGCAACAGAAGCTAAAGATGCTTTAAAAGCAGCAATTGAGAAGAATGATCTTGCTGAAATGAAAGAGAAAAAAGAAGCATTGCAGGAAATTGTGCAAGCTCTTAGCGTGAAACTTTATGAGCAAGCTGCTCAAGCTGCGCAACAACAACCAGGTCAAGATGGTGCGGGCAAGGCTGATGATGTCGTAGATGCAGAATTTACTGAAGTTGACGACGACAAAAAATAATGATTGAACGTAAAAAAGTCAAAGTCAGGATCTCCTTGACTTTGACTTTTTTTAACAAATTGGACATTTTCTGTTTATATTGCGCCGCAGCTTAGTCAAGTGGTACAATGATTTTTATGTGAAACGACGGATTATATAGAATCAGGAGTGTGAGGAATGAGCAAACGGGATTATTATGAGGTGTTGGGGGTTGGCAAAAATGCCTCGAAGGATGAGATAAAAAAAGCATATCGCCGCCTTTCCAAGCAATATCATCCTGACCTCAATAAAGCAGCAGATGCTACGGAAAAATTTAAAGAGATCCAGGAAGCTTATGAAGTGTTAAGCGATGATCAAAAGAAAGCGAGATATGATCAATTTGGCCACGAAGATCCAACACAGGGATTTGGTGGAGGCGGAGCTGGTTTCGAAGGCTTCGGTGGTTTTGAAGATATATTCAATTCTTTCTTTGGCGGAGGGGGAAGAAGAGATCCAAATGCTCCCCGTCAAGGTGCAGACCTGCAATATACAATGACATTATCATTTGATGAAGCTGTATTTGGTACAGAAACGACCATTGAAATACCGAAAGAGGAAGAGTGTGATACATGTAAAGGGTCAGGAGCAAAACCTGGCACAAAACCGGAAACATGTTCTCACTGTAATGGTACAGGCCAATTAAATGTAGAACAAAATACTCCATTCGGACGAATTGTGAACCGCAGAGTATGTCAACATTGCAGTGGTACAGGAAAAATTATTAAGCAGAAATGTGCTACCTGTCACGGTAAAGGTTCTGTGAAAAAACGGAATAAAATTCAAATCAAAGTACCTGCAGGTGTTGATGATGGTCAACAATTACGTGTTCCTGGTAAAGGTGAACCTGGTATTAATGGCGGCCCTCCGGGAGACTTGTTTGTTGTGTTCCAAATCAGACCGCATGAATTCTTTGAGCGTGATGGTGACGATATTTACTGTGAAATGCCTATTACCTTTGCACAGGCTGCATTGGGTGATGAAATTGAAGTTCCAACCATGCATGGTAAAGTGAAACTGAAAGTGCCGGCTGGAACACAAACAGGTACTCGCTTCCGCTTAAAAGGAAAAGGTGTTCCTAATGTTAGAGGATATGGTCAAGGTGATCAGCACATCCGTATTTTAGTTGTAACGCCAACCAAATTATCCGATAAACAAAAAGAATTAATTCGCGAATTTGCTGAAATCAGTGGTCAAGGACAATTAGATGAACATGATGAAGGTTTTTTTTCGAAAGTTAAAAGAGCAATAAAAGGTGAATAAACAGGTAGGAGTTGGTAGAAAATGAAATGGTCCGAATTATGTATTCATACAACGAATGAAGCGATCGAACCAATATCGAATATATTACATGAGGCTGGTGCAAGCGGGGTAGTGATTGAAGATCCGCTTGAATTGGTTCGTGAAAGGGAGAATGTATTCGGAGAAATCTATCAACTTAATCCTGCTGATTTTCCTGAAGAAGGCGTACTTATTAAAGCTTATCTCCCTGTCACAAGTTTCCTTGGTGACACAGTAGATGGCATTAAGGACCTTATCAATAATCTAATAAAATATGATATCGATCTAGGTCATAATAAAGTAACCATCAGTGAGGTTAATGAGGAAGAATGGTCTACTGCATGGAAAAAGTATTACCATCCAGTAAAGATTTCGGAACAAGTCACAATCGTTCCGACGTGGGAGGAATACACTCCGGTTCATACAGATGAAAAAATTATTGAATTGGATCCAGGCATGGCATTCGGTACAGGTACACATCCTACAACTGTACTTTGTATTCAAGCACTTGAGAAAACAGTCAAACCTGGGATGAAGGTCATTGATGTAGGGACTGGTTCAGGGGTACTTACAATCACTGCTGCTAAATTTGGCGCCGAGTCTATTTTGGCGCTTGATCTGGATGAGGTAGCTGTGAACAGTGCCAGGGTGAATTGTAAATTAAATAAGGTACATGATAAAGTTACAATTAAACAAAATGACCTTTTAAAAGGAATTGAATTTGAAGCAGATATAGTTGTAGCCAATATTTTGGCTGAAATTATTGTACGTTGTACAGAAGATGTAGCCAGAGTGCTTAAACCAGGCGGAACCTTTATATCTTCCGGCATCATCCAGCAAAAACGCCGGGAAGTGGAAGAAGCTATTCAGAAAGCCGGACTTGTAATTGAGGATGTCATGACAATGGAAGACTGGGTCTCCATTACAGCTCGTAAATTATAAGTTTTACTTGTTTTAAGTGAAATCACCACATCAAGGTGGATGTTAGAGTATAGTGGGAGTTCAAACTCCCACTTACTTAAGTTAAGGACTCTAGCGGAAGACCGGAATTTCGTAAGGGATTATTAGGCAGGAGCCTAAACGTTTTTCCGCCGCAATAATGCTTTAGGCGTTATTGATTTTAAGGATAGAAAGGTGCAGGCCATGCAGAGATATTTTATTGAGAAATTAGAAAATCAATTTGAAGTAACGATAACCGGAGATGATTTTCACCATATGACCCGGGTCATGCGAATGAATCCAGGTGATACATTTTATGGAGTTATTGATAAAAAAACGGCGATCGTCAAAATTGAATCCATTCAAGATAAAGCTCTGACTGGCCGCATTATTGATTGGATAGAAGGAACAAAAGAACTGCCCATTCAAGTTACCATTGTGAACGGTTTGCCTAAAGGGGATAAACTAGAATTGATTATCCAAAAAGGGACAGAATTGGGTGCAAATACCTTTATCCCTTTTAATGCAACTCGTTCTATTGTAAAATGGGATTCTAAAAAAGCTGCAAAGAAAACAGAACGGCTTCGGAAAATAGCGAAGGAAGCTGCAGAACAATCCCATCGTACTGAAATACCCAGTGTTTACGATCCTGTAGATATTCGCAGATTGTTAGATCTTGCTGAAAGCTATGATTATAAGCTAGTTGCTTATGAAGAAGACGCTAAGCAAGGGGAATCTTCGCAATTGGCGAAAACAATTAGAGGGATGGTACCAGGGCAGTCTCTTTTAATGGTATTTGGCCCTGAAGGCGGCTTGGATACCGCGGAAGTGAATCAACTTTTAGAAAATGGCTTTCAAACATGCAGTCTTGGACCGCGTATTTTACGTACAGAGACTGCTCCTTTATACGCATTGTCAGCCATATCTTATCAATTAGAATTAGCGAGGTGAAGGGAATGGCAACTGTAGCGTTCCATACATTAGGATGTAAAGTGAATCATTATGAGACAGAAGCGATATGGCAGCTGTTTCAAGCTTCAGGATATGAAAGAGTCGATTTTGAACAACGCTCGGATGTTTATGTTATTAATACATGTACTGTTACGAATACAGGAGATAAAAAAAGCCGGCAGATTATTCGCAGGGCAGTGCGTAAGAATCCTGATGCTGTTATTTGTGTAACGGGTTGTTATGCACAAACCTCACCGGCAGAAATTATGGCGATTCCAGGAGTGGACATAGTTGTTGGAACGCAGGACCGTGATAAATTAATAGGTTATATCGATACGTATTTAACTGAAAGACAGCCTATTAATGGCGTAAGAAATATCATGAAAACGAGAGTTTATGAAGAAATGGATGTACCTGCTTTTACAGATCGTACGCGTGCCTCCCTGAAAATTCAGGAAGGATGTAATAACTTCTGTACATTCTGTATTATTCCTTGGGCGCGCGGATTGCTACGCTCCCGTGATCCGCAGGAAGTTATTCGTCAAGCTCAGCAGCTTGTCGCAGCGGGCTATAAAGAAATTGTCCTGACAGGTATTCATACAGGTGGTTATGGTGAAGACTTGAAGGATTATAATCTCGCTATGCTATTGAGAGAACTCGATCAAAAAGTGGCAGGTTTGAAACGAATTCGTATTTCATCCATTGAAGCCTCTCAAATAACAGATGAAGTGATTGAAGTATTGCGTGAGTCTGATAAAGTAGTGCCTCACTTGCATATTCCGATACAATCAGCTTCTAATACGGTCCTTAAACGTATGCGTCGTAAGTATTCTACTGAATTCTTTGCAGAAAGACTGGAAAGATTGCGTGAAGTACTTCCTGACTTAGCGGTTACATCAGATGTGATTGTTGGGTTCCCTGGTGAAACAGAGGAAGAGTTTATGGAAACATATAATTTCATAAAAGATCATCGTTTCTCTGAACTGCATGTATTCCCTTATTCCAAACGTACTGGTACACCAGCTGCCCGCATGGAAGATCAAGTGGATGAGGATGTTAAAAACGATCGAGTGCATCGCTTGATTTCACTATCTGAGCAAATTGCGAAAGAATATGCTTCCAGCTATGAAAATGAAGTTCTAGAAGTGATTCCAGAGGAACTATATGAAGATGGAGAGACAAAAGGACTCTATCAAGGATATTCAGATAACTATTTGAAAGTCGTGTTCCCTGCAACGGAAGATATGGTTGGAAAGATTGTGAAAGTAAAAATTACAAAAGCCGGATATCCATACAATGAAGGACAATTTGTCCGTGTGATGGATGATATAGTCGAACAAGCTGTAGTTAATTCATAATATTAGGCAGTGGGGCTGGTGCAGATTGCATCAGCCCGTTTTTATTTTTTTAAAATGAGGTATATATAGATAGGAAGATTGGAGAGTTTAAATCTGTATTATAAATATCATTTAATTAACCTACACGATTATAGGAATAACAGTTGACCTTGAACGACACATATATTATAATTTGAAGGTACATGGTTTCCTTCTATGTGTAGGAAATTAGAGTTGTTGTGCTCGGAGGGAGGGAAAGAGATGTCTAAAACAGTCGTTAAGAAAAACGAATCGCTTGAAGATGCTCTTCGACGCTTCAAACGCACAGTTTCCAAGCAAGGTACTATGCAGGAAGTAAGAAAGCGCGAATTCTATGAAAAACCTAGTGTAAAACGTAAGAAAAAGTCTGAAGCTGCGAGAAAACGCAAGTTCTAAAAGAGGTGCCCTTAAATGAGTCTTGTTGAGCGTTTAAACAGCGATATGAAACAAGCTATGAAGAACAGAGAAAAAGACAAGCTCTCCGTCATCCGAATGGTGAAGGCTTCTCTTCAAAATGAAGGAATAAAGCTTGGTAAACAAGAATTATCCGAAGATGAAGAGTTAACCGTACTTTCTCGCGAATTAAAGCAACGCAAAGACTCCCTCCAGGAATTTGATAAAGCAGGACGCCAAGATTTGGTCGAAAAGCTTCAATCAGAAATCGAGATTGTCGAGGCATATTTGCCACAGCAATTATCCGAGGATGAGTTAAATGCGATTGTTACTCAAGCGATTGCCGAGACGAATGCCACTTCCAAGGCTGATATGGGCAAAGTAATGTCCGCAGTCATGCCAAAAGTGAAGGGTAAAGCTGATGGATCTTTAGTCAATAAACTTGTACTGCAAAATCTTACAAAATAAGACGTTTAAAACCCGCAATTTTAATTGCGGGTTTTTTATATCCCGTAAATTAATTATATGATGAATATCAAAGTATTGTGAAACTTATGCATGTAAATAACGTATAATGAATTAAGACGTCAAAAATGGAGAAGAAAGGAGGGGTGAACAGGTATGAGGAAAAGATGGTGGTCAATTATGATCATCTTTGCATTTTTTTTAATTGGAATTGCAGGTCCGCCGTCAGGAAATGCGAATACTGATAAAGTATACATAGTCCCTCTGCAAAATGAGGTGGAAAAAGGTCTATCTAACTTCCTGAAAAGAGCAATAGCAACCGCTGAGAAGGATGGGGCAGAAGCGATTATATTCGATATTAATACACCTGGCGGGGCGGTAGATGCAGCAGATGAGATCGGTGAAACATTTGCAAATACTAAATTAAAAACAATAGCCTTTGTTAATAACCGAGCCCTATCTGCCGGTGCATTTATTTCTTTAAATGCTGATGAGATCTATATGGTACCCGGTGCAACAATGGGTGCAGCTGCTGTCATAACATCTGATGGTAATGCAGCTGATAAAAAAGCGCAATCCTATTGGCTTGCAAATATGCAAAAGGCTGCTGAATCAAGTGGAAGAGATCCGTTATATGCTAAAGCAATGGCTGATGAGGATATTGATTTGCCAGAGTATGGAGCGGAAAAAGGAGAGCTGCTTACGCTGACAGCAAACCAGGCTGTAAAGGTTGGTTATAGTGAAGGTACAGTTGGAAATCAAAAGGAATTATTAAAAACGCTGGGATATGACAAAGCTGAATTAATTCAATTTGGTGAAAGCTTTGCTGATAAAGTAGCCCGTTTCCTTACGAATCCTATTGTGATTCCTATTTTATTGTCGATTGGCACAATAGGTCTTGTCGTTGAGCTTTATTCACCTGGTTTTGGCTTACCTGGTTTTGCCGGTATTACGTCTCTGTTATTGTTTTTTTATGGACATATGGTATCAGGTCTGGCCGGATATGAACCGTTAATCTTATTTATAGTTGGAATAGCATTCCTATTACTGGAATTATTCCTTCCTGGCGGTATTGTAGGAATTATTGGTTTTATGGCAATTATAGCAAGCTTCTTTCTTGCTGCGGGGGATGTGGAGCATATGGCAATCGCAATATTAATTGCATTGATTGCAGGATTTATAGCAAGTGTGATATTAATTAAAGTATTTAGAAAGAAAATGACAGCCTTTAATAGGATTATACTCACAGATTCTACGAATACGGAGAGTGGATATGTTTCCAATATTAATCGTCATGATTTAGTTGGAAAAGTAGGTGTTCTTGTCACTGACCTGCGTCCTTCTGGAACACTCTCGCTTGAAGGGGAAAGAATTGACGTGGTAAGTGAAGGTAGTTTTGTAACGAAGGGAACGCATGTCAAAGTAATTAAAACAGAAGGTTCCCGTATAGTAGTACGACCATTAGATTCATAATAATTAGAAGTATGAAGGGAGTTATAAACAAATGGTATTAACATCAGCATCTATTTTTGCTCTTGTGGGCATTGCTTTAGTTATCATTTTATTGGCAGTACTATTCACTTTTGTACCAGTTATGCTTTGGATTTCAGCAATCGCTTCAGGAGTGAGAGTAAGCATCTTTACATTGATTGGGATGAGATTGCGTCGAGTATCTCCAAGCCGTGTTATCAATCCTTTAATTAAAGCGTCAAAAGCAGGTCTAAATGTAACAACGAATCAACTGGAAAGTCATTATCTAGCCGGTGGTAATGTAGATCGGGTTGTTAATGCGCTAATTGCGGCTCATCGTGCCAATATTGATTTGACATTTGAACGTTGTGCAGCTATTGACCTTGCAGGACGTGATGTGCTGGAAGCTGTACAAATGAGTGTTAACCCTAAAGTCATAGAAACGCCGTTTATTGCGGGTGTTGCTATTAATGGGATTGAGGTTAAAGCAAAGGCTAGAATCACTGTACGTGCCAATATTGAGCGTTTGGTTGGGGGTGCAGGTGAAGAGACTGTTATCGCGAGGGTTGGTGAGGGTGTAATCTCCACCATTGGTTCCAGTGAAAGTCATACAACTGTGTTGGAAAATCCGGAACGTATCTCTCAAACTGTCTTAAGTAAAGGTCTGGATGCCGGAACAGCATTTGAGATTTTATCTATTGATATAGCTGATGTGGATATCGGCAAAAATATTGGTGCAGAGCTGCAAACAGAACAAGCAGAAGCAGATAAAAAAATTGCGCAAGCAAAAGCTGAAGAGCGCCGTGCTATGGCGATTGCACAAGAACAAGAGATGAAAGCAAGAGTAGAAGAAATGCGTGCAAAAGTTGTTGAGTCTGAAGCCGAAGTACCGCTTGCAATGGCTCAAGCTTTCAAAGCGGGGAATATGGGCGTTATGGATTATATGAACTATCAAAACCTTGCATCTGATACACATATGAGAGAATCCATAAGCAAAGCCAACAAGGATGATCGAAATACAGATGATGAATAATTTCCCTATCTGATTGCTGGGAAAGGAGGTCCTGCCCATGAGTATGGGAGCTATATGGGATAATCCCATTATCCTGTTTTTGATTATAACTTTAATAAGCTGGTTCTTTCAAAGGGATAAAGGTACAGAGAAGCCTGATGAAACGCAAAATAGAAAATATACATCTCCTCCAAAAAACAAAAGTGAACCTGTTAAGGGACAATCACAACCTATTGGGGGGAAACAGGATGATGATATCCGGAAAAAAATCCAGGAACGCGAAAGAGAAATTAAAAAGAAATTAAGCGGGCATCCTGATTTGCAAAGAGAAGCAACCTCTCTTGCTCAAACAATAAAGGAGCAGTACGAAGCTCAGAAGAAGAAAGTACAGCAAGCTGAGAAGCCGGTTGTTATAAAGGAAACCCCGGTTGATGTAATTGTCCCGAGGGAATTCAAGCCAATAGTTCAAAAAGCAGTAAAACAAGCAACAGAAAGACATGTCAAGCCTTCTAAACAGGGATTTGATGTACGGAATATCAACCTGCAGGAAGCGTTTGTTATGTCAGAAATATTGGGTCCTCCCCGTTCAAAAAGGAAACAGATTAGATAAAAGTTACTTATAGTGCCTGCAGACAGAAACTTTTTGAAGTTTTCGTCTGCAGTTTTTTTATTGTTAAAAATGAAACTTTTCCAGAATTACATAGATCAACGCAGAGAGTTTGGCGTCTATCAAGAATAAGGGAAATCGAGAATTTGGCTATCTAATCTTACTTTGTTTAATTATGCCTAATATGATGGGGATAGAAACACCCACTATTAATACTGGTAAGAACCATGCTCCAAGTCCGTCGCCCCATTCTAACGCGATTGAAACGGATTCAATAATAATTAATGTAAAAATAATGAGACAAATAGCTTTTAATTGATTTGTTATTTTTCTGCTATTTAAATAAAATTCTTTAGCGTTCTCTTTGTTTAATCGTTGAGGATAATTATGTGATTCTGGAAATTTCTCGACAAAATGCATTGATACAGCAAGAAATGCACCTATAATAGGCAAAATAAGAAGTTCTAGTTTTGAACCCCAACGATCAACTTCGCCCTTAGCATTAAAATGAGCTGGTACTTTATCTGGAAGTTCACCCCAAATATAGATTAAAAAAAGTAAAGATCCAATATAACATGAATAACCAATAGTATCCCATATCCTCTCACTTTTTGTTTTCGGTATGTGTATTTTAGGTCTTGCATTAGATTTTGGCATTCCGGTCAGCTCCTTTATTTACCCTCAATTATATAGTTGAAAGTCCACTTTTACATGATTTAGGTTATTTAATTGAATAGTCTGAATTAACTTTTACAAAATATTTTAACATTTAATCCCAATTCTTTCTATGGTAATTGGTCATAGCTTTTACTTGATTGATTTAAACAGATGAAATCTGACCAATCAAACTCTACAACACTATTTGCTAATCAAGTAAACGTTAGAATGTACATCGGATTATAAATGATAACAACGTCTTCTCTCCGTCAGATTATTGATAACGGAACGTTTTAATTAAGCATTTAATGACCTCTTAACGAATAAGTATGATTATGAGGTGATTTTACAGAACAGCCTGTAACGATTACGAAGATATTAACCGGCGGAAAGGGAGGTTTCCTTATGGCTCGTGCATGGGGGTATCGTTTGAAGAGGTGGGTCACGGCCGCAATGGACCTGCCCCAGGATATCATGATGGATTTGCCAAGGATTACGATGGTGGGTCAAATTCATATTTACATAGAGAATCATAAAGGCTTACTTACATTTTCAGACCAGGAATTAAGATTGCTGCTTAAGAACGGACAACTCCTTGTCAAAGGTCAGGCTTTTGTATTAAAAACTATTCTTCCGGAAGAAATCTTACTTGAAGGGAAAATTGATCAAGTTATATTCCTCGAAGAATAACCTAATAGGAGGTTCTTATGAAAAACCAATGGACGAATACTATTACTGGCTATATTAAAGTGAAAATAAAGGGACAAGGTACAGAACGATTTATAAACAGAATGCTTAAAGAGGGTATTCAAGTTTGGGATGCGAAAAATATGGGCACAGAAACAGTTGTTTTTTATATGAAGCTATCTGACGTTCCTCAATTGAGGAAGGCAGTAAGAAACAGCGGCTGTAAGGTCTCTTTTTTAGAAAGAAGAGGAGGGCCTTTTTTTGCCTTAAAGCTGAAAAGGTACAGTGGTCTCGTGGTCGGTGTGATGATGTTTTTTATGATCATTTTTATTCTATCCAATATGATTTGGGGGATAAAAATAGAAGGAGCCAGTCCGGCAATTGAACATCAAATCAGTAAAGAATTGGATGATATGAATATAAAAGTTGGGAAGCTCCAGTTTGCTGTTGGGGATATGGAAGATATACAAAAGGAGCTCAGTGAACGGGTACCGTCCATTACCTGGATTGGCGTACAGCTGGAAGGGACGACCTTTCATTTTCAGGTTGTTGAAAAAAAGCAGCCTAAAAAGAATTCTGCTGATTTATATGTGAATCTCATTTCCGCAAAAAAAGCGACCATTGTCCAAACGATGGTTGAAAGAGGACAAGGCTTAGTAGAAAAGCATCAGGTTGTCAGCAAGGGGCAAATCCTGGTTAGCGGTTTTATTGGTAAAGAGGATAATCAAAAATTTGTAGGAGCTAAAGGAAAGGTCATGGGTGAAGCCTGGTATAAAACAAGCGTGGAGGTTCCGCTCGAAACGAATTTATATGTGTTTAATGGTGATGCTAAAAATAAATACAGTCTAAGTTTTGGAAATGCCCATGTGCCGATATGGGGATTTGGTGAACATAACTTCAAAGAATATGAAGTGGAAGAGGATGAAAAAACATTTAAATTTTTGAAGTGGGAGGTTCCTATTGCCTTTCATAAAAAGATCTATCGCAGTAAAGAAAAGGTGACACGGATCTATACAAAAATCGAGGCGGAGAAGCAGGCGATGAATATGGGGAAAAAGGATGTTCTAAAGAATGCCCCTGATGATGCAACTATTTTGAATGAAAAAATTTTGAAAAACCAGCTTGACAATGGTAAAGTTAAAATGACTATACATTATAAAGTTTTAGAAAATATTGCAATCGGACAACCGATGATTCAAGGAGACTAAGGAATGTCAGAGAAGTCTAAATTGATTAATTTACAATTGGAATCACCAAATGAGGCAGTTGAACTATTTGGTGTACATGATAGTAATCTGAAGATATTGGAAAGCGAGCTTGGAGTCAGTATTGTTTCCAGGGGCGAAACAATAAGTGTGTCCGGTAATCCTGAGAACTTAGAAAAAGCGGATGAGATTCTGCAAACGCTTTTAGTCATTATACGAAAAGGAATTAAAATCGGACCTCGTGAGGTTGTTTATGCCATAAATTTATCCAATAGCGGTACATTGGAGTATTTTTCTGATTTATATGATGAGGAAATTGCCAGAAGCGCTAAAGGTAAATCAATTCGTGTAAAAACATTGGGCCAGAAAGAATACATCTCTGCTATTAGAGCAAAAGATCTAGTATTTGGAATTGGACCTGCCGGAACAGGAAAAACGTATTTAGCTGTTGTTATGGCTGTGACTGCGTTGAAAAATGGACATGTTAAACGAATTATTTTAACAAGGCCAGCTGTCGAAGCAGGTGAAAGCTTGGGCTTTTTACCGGGAGATCTAAAAGAAAAAGTGGATCCATATTTACGACCTCTTTATGATGCTCTTCATGACATCTTAGGATTAGAACAAACAACCAGGCTGATTGAGCGTGGCACAATCGAAATAGCTCCCTTAGCCTATATGCGGGGAAGAACGCTTGATGATGCATTTGTAATCCTGGACGAAGCTCAAAATACAACACAGGCCCAAATGAAAATGTTTTTAACTCGACTGGGATTTGGCTCTAAAATAGTTGTTACGGGTGATACTTCACAAATAGATCTGCCACGTGGTGTCCAATCAGGGTTAAGGGCAGCTGAACGAATATTAAAAGATGTTTCAGGCATTAAGTTTATCCACCTAGATCAAACTGATGTGGTCAGGCATCCGCTTGTTGCAAAAATCATTCAGGCATATGAAAATTTTGGACCAACTCAACAGTGATAATAAAGTTAAGAAACATGCCACAGAATCAACTGTGGCTTTTTTTATTATAAATTTGTTATTCTTACAATTGTAAGTGAAAGGAACAATAAAACCTGTTATTATTACAGAAAGTGTTAGAAAATTATATATAAATAAAATCCTCCGCCGGAAAGGGAAACGTATGAAATTCAAAACCATAGGCAGCTCTTTTAAAAATTGGGTATCCAAACCAGTTTCGCAGATAGGTGTTCTTTTATTAATGGCGTTCATTTCCTTTATTTTTTTGTTTGACAGTGTTAAACCGGAAAAACTTAATGTTGAACTTTACAATGTTGCTGAAACGACAATTCGGTCTCCGAAGACAATAGAAGATCCAGTCGAAACAAAAGAAAAGCAGCAAAAAGCAGTTAATAGTGTTGAGGATGTTTATACAGTTAATAAAGAATATGTGAAAAAGAGAGTTAATTTAATAAATGAAATCTATACATCGGCAGAGAGTGTGGTTAGTGCCGGTTTGAAAAATCAAGAGGTGGAGAAAGATGAGAAAAATACGGCACAAACACTCTTGAAGCCATCAGATTATGTATCTGATTTAAGAGGGAAATTATCTGATAATGTTAATAAAGATCTAACTGATGAAACATTGATTAATCTACTGGGATCATCCTTATCTGACTTATCGATAGCTAAGGATATTACGATGACCAGCATTAATGAAACCATGAAGGATGGCATAAGGGCAAATGAGGTGGAAAATGCCAAGATGAAGGTCGAAGAGGGGATAAAATACTCAAGTCTCCCTGTTCGATTAAAATCTGCTTCGATTGATTTAGGAAGGTATGCAATCATTCAAAACGTGTTTTTTGATCCTGAGTCAACAGAGAGAGCAAGGGAAAATGCAAGTGAATCCGTTGAACCTGTCAGGATTCTTCAGGGACAGATCATTGCCGAGGAAGGATATTTAATTGACGCAGATGTTTATCGCCAATTAAAGCTAGTTGGTCTTCTGAATAGTGAGGATTCCCTTCTTCCGTATGTTGGATTGGCTGCAGTCATTGTGTTAGTTTTTGCTGGTGTCTATGTAATGTTTGGTAATACAATCAGAAACGAAGAACATGAAGACTATCGGGATAATCTATTCATCTTCAGTATTGTTTATCTGCTGGCATTACTACTTATGAAGATAATTCATATATTTGTTGGGTTAAGCCAGGAATCAATCGCTTATTTCTTTCCCGCAGCGATGGCGGCAATGCTTGTAACAATCCTCATGAGAGAGCGCTATGCTGTGGGAATAACTATTGTCCTTTCCGTTATCGGCAGTATAATGTTTAAAGAGGAATTAGCGGGAACTGTACATGTGACGATGGGGATTTATATTCTTGTAAGCGGCATCTCGGGAATCCTTCTATTAAAACAAGGGATAGCGCGTACTAGCATATTAAGAGCAGGTATGATTAATGCAATTATTAATTTGATAGTGGTATTAGGCCTGATCTGGATCGGCGGAAACGGTATTAATCACATTATGATTCTTGTCGCGGCGATTGCCTCAGGGGTCATCTCTGCTGTCTTTACGATTGGAATTCTTCCTTTTATTGAAACAGGGTTTGGTATTTTCTCTTCTATGAGGATGATTGAATTATCAAATCCGAATCATCCGCTTTTGCGAAAAATATTAACGGAGGCTCCCGGTACCTATCATCATAGTGTGATGGTTGCTAATCTTGCTGAAGCAGCTTGTGAAGCGATTGGAGCCAATGGATTGCTTGCGAGGGTTGGATGTTACTATCATGATATAGGGAAAACGAAGAGACCGTATTATTTTATCGAGAATCAGGTCAATATTGAAAATCCGCATGATCATCTATCACCGGAGAAAAGTACAAAAATTATTGTTTCCCATGTGACTGATGGTGCTGAGTTGGTGAAAAAATATAAAATGCCGAAAGAGATTGTCGATATTGTTGAGCAGCATCACGGGACAACCCTGCTAAAGTTCTTTTACCACAAAGCATGTGAAGCAGGGGGCGAGGTTAAGGAAGAAAACTTCCGATATCCAGGGCCGAAAGCACAAACGAAGGAAGCAGCAATTATTGGGATAGCGGATAGTGTAGAAGCAGCTGTGCGATCCTTAAAGTCTCCTACGCAGGCTACAATCGAAAAGCTTGTAAAGTCCATAATTGCTGATAGACTAAATGATGGACAGTTGAATGAGTGCGATTTAACGTTTAAGGAATTGAATAAAGTAAGTCAGTCTTTGTGTGAAACGTTAGCTGGTATATTTCATAATCGCATTGAATATCCAGAATTAGAAAAAGAATAGAGTAGGTGAAAGAAATGAGTTTAACCATTGATATCTTAGATGAAACGGAGCAAGTAACTCCAGAACAACAGGAGCTCGTCACAAAATTGCTTGAATTTGCAGCTATTCAGGAAAAGGTGACAGAAGGCAGCGAAGTTTCTCTAACTTTTGTAAATAACGAACGTATTCATGAAATTAATAAAGAGTACCGTCAAAAAGATGCGCCAACCGATGTTATCTCATTTGCTATGGAAGAAATGGGAGAGGGAGAAATTGAAATTATCGGAGAGGACGTTCCGGCAGTCTTAGGGGATATTATTATTTCTATTGACCGTACGAAGGAACAGGCTGAAGAATATGGCCATTCTTATGAACGTGAACTTGGTTTTTTAGCAATCCACGGATTCCTTCACTTGCTGGGCTATGACCATATGAATGAAGAGGACGAAAAAGTAATGTTTTCACGACAAAGAGAATTGTTGGAACAGTATGGACTCACAAGATAAGAAACCATTGTACCGTTTTTTTAAAGGATTTTATTATGCTTGGCAGGGAATCCTCTATGGAGCAAAAAAAGAAGCAAATTTCAAGTTCCATTTGACTGCCGCTATAGTTGTTTGTATAGCGGCTTCTTACTTCTCTATTACAAAAATAGAATGGTTATTTGTCCTTATTGCGATTGGCGGTATGCTGACGTTAGAGCTTATTAATTCAGCGATAGAAAAAGTGGTGGATCTAGTAACAGGAGAATATCATCCGCTAGCAAAGGCAGCAAAAGATTTAGCTGCCGGAGCAGTATTGGTGTATGCTATTCTTTCGGCTATTATCGGTTTTATAATTTTTCTGCCTAAGATCTGGAGCATGCTTGTTTAATTGAAGAAGAGAAAGTAAGATATGGATAATCAAGGTTTAATTATTGAGTAAAAAGCGCGGTAAGATATATGCACTAACCCTATTGGAAGCAGATGCCGGAAAAGGTGACTGATTCATTGCTGTTACATAAAAGTGCAGCTTATTCTATGTATGGCTGTGCAAGAAGCATTTTTTCAGTCTTTTTCTCATGGATTAACCAAATATAAAAAAATTGGCGATAGCAGCTGATACTGATCATCCTGTTACTTCTTGTGGAGCTGCCGGTAGGTAATTTTAAGCTAATACAAGGTGTGACAAAAGAGGATTTGAAAGATCAGGAGCTGTTATCCGGAGCCTTACACCGGAGGAAATGCATGACTAATCAAACTAATAAACCATTTAAATCAGGATTTGTATCTATTATTGGAAGACCAAATGTGGGTAAATCGACTTTTATCAACCGAGTTATTGGGCAAAAAATTGCCATTATGAGCGATAAACCGCAAACCACACGTAATAAAGTTCAAGGTGTATTAACAACAAATGAAAGTCAAATCATTTTTATTGATACACCGGGAATTCATAAACCAAAGCACAAGCTTGGTGATTTTATGATGAAAGTGGCTTCAACTGCGTTGCAGGAAGTTGATGCTATTCTCTTTATGGTAAACGCCGAGGAGGGCTTTGGGCGCGGTGAGGAATTTATTGTTGAAAAGTTAAAAACATGTAAGACACCTGTTTTCCTTGTCATTAATAAAATTGACCAGATTCATCCCGATGAATTATTCAGCATCATAGATACGTATAAAGAGAAATACGATTTTGCTGAAATTGTTCCTATTTCTGCTCTTGAAGGAAATAACATAGAAACTTTATTAAAGCAAATTAATGCTTATTTGCCAGAGGGACCGCAATATTATCCAGCCGATCAAATAACAGATCACCCAGAACGTTTTATTATTTCAGAGATGATTCGTGAAAAAGCGCTGCATTTAACAAGAGAAGAAGTCCCACATTCCCTTGCAGTAGTGATTGATAAAATTGAGCGAAAAGAAAAATCAGAGACCGTCCACATTATGGCAACTGTCATTGTAGAACGTGACTCCCAAAAAGGAATCATTATTGGAAAAAAAGGCGCGATGCTAAAAGAAATAGGACAACGCGCCCGCACAGACATCGAAAACCTACTAGGCTCCAAAGTATTCCTAGAACTATGGGTAAAAGTCCAAAAAGACTGGAGAAACAAAGCCTCCCACTTAAGGGACATAGGATTTAGGGAAGATGATTATTAAGATGCTGAGACGGCTTGGTCAGGAGCGAGGAGCATAAGACAGAGGCACGAAGGGGAAGGTTCTCCCCCGCAGTGGCTATGCTTATGTCCTGAGCTCCTAGCCGTCGAAGCTCGATTTTAACCAAGATGCTGAAGGGCTCAATTAAGGAACGAAGACTAAAAACGCCACGTCCTGTGGCAACGTCTTCATGACCTACTTCCTATAGGCCCGCGACAAGCATAAGACGAATACTCGGAGGGAGGATTTTTCTCCCGTAGAGTATTTGCTTATGACTCGAGCTCCTAGGCCCTGAAGCTCGATTGCATAAAAAGCAGGACGTAGGAGCTGAATCAAGGATCAAAGACTAAGAACGCCACATCGTGTGGCAACGTCTTTGTGACCAACATCGTGTAGGCCTCCGCAGTGGCTACACTTATGACTCGAGGAGTTAGGAGTCGAAGCTCAATTGCGTAAAAAGCAGGACGTAGGGTCTGAATCAAGGATCAAAGACTAAAAACGCCACATCCTGTGGCCAAGTCTTCATAACCTGCTTCCTTCAGGCTTTTCCATTGAAAAATAATTTTATTCGGCAATATAGGGAAACGGAATTAGTAAATTTTTAATCACATGATTTTTTTCAGGTTGGTGAAGCTAATGTTAGGTAAGGGGAGACAATTAGCGTTTCTATGAACGAAAGGTGGAATAAGTATGATTAGCTTTACCTGGAATGTTTTTAGACAAACCGGCAGTGTGGATACTTATCTTCTTTTTAAGGAACTTGAAAGACAGAATGAAGGCCAACCTGATGTGATTAAAGAGGATCACGAAGAAATGGAAATCCCTATAATTTAATAATCTTGCCGTCATATTGGAGTGAGTGACGTGCTAACAAAGTGCGAAGGAATTGTCATTCGCAGTACTGACTATGGTGAAACAAATAAAATTATTACGTTATATACCAGAGAATTTGGAAAAATTGGAGTGATGGCTAGAGGAGCGAAAAAGCCAAACAGCCGCTTCTCAGCTGTCACTCAGTTGTTTCATTATGGTACATATTTATTTCAGGCGAGCCGTGGGCTGGGTCAATTACAGCAAGCGGAGACCAAAGAATCCTTCCGTTCCATTCGTGAGGATATTTTCTTAACTGCCTATGCTGCCTTTATCGCTGAATTACTGGATAAAGGAACAGAGGAGAGAAAACCTCACCCATCCTTATATGACCTAATTTATTTATCGCTCCATTATATCAATGAGGAATATGATCCGGAAGTCATTATGAATATAGTCGAATTGAAGATGTTAAACGTTTTTGGATTCGGACCTGAGTTAAGCCGATGCGTGAATTGTGGAGCACAGGACGGTACATTTTCCTTTTCTGTAAGAGAAGGCGGGTTATTATGTCATCGATGCGAGCATATTGATCCTTATAAAATTAAGATATCACCGGCTGTCGTTAGGATTTTGCGTATCTTGTATTACATGGACTTAAATCGCCTTGGTACCATATCTATTAAAGATGAGACCAAACAGGAAATCCGAAAAGTCCTGGATGCGTACTATGGCGAGTACTTAGGTGTAGAATTAAAGGCAAAGCGTTTTTTAAATCAAATGAATAAATTTAAAGGGAATTTTTAATCATTTCCTTTATATGATTGTATTGACAATGTAGGTCGTTATTGTATAGAATGTGAGATAAATTAATATGTAGTTACAGTGAAGGAAAGTAGTATTTGGATTACGATATGCCAAGCGAGTCCGGGGCTGGTGTAAGCCGGAACATATCAACCAAAGAAGGCAGTCTGGAGTAACGCATACAAAGTGGCCGGAAAACCGGCAAATAGGGTGGAACCGCGGGTTAACTCTCGTCCCTATGCTCTTAAAAAGCATAGAGACGAGAGTTTTTTTAATTTGTACAAAGGAGAGAACGAATATGACAGTATCAATGGATCAAATTGTGTCACACGCGAAACATAGAGGATTTATTTTTCCCGGCTCCGAAATCTACGGAGGACTTGCGAATACGTGGGATTATGGCCCTCTTGGCGTAGAGGTAAAAAACAATATTAAAAAAGCATGGTGGAAGAAGTTTATTCAAGAATCACCATACAATGTGGGCCTTGATTCTGCAATATTAATGAATCCACGTACGTGGGAGGCTTCCGGTCATATCGGAAACTTTAATGATCCAATGATTGATTGTAAGAAATGTAAAGCTCGTCATCGTGCGGATAAATTGATTGAGGATGCATTGCAAGCTAAAGGTACAGAAATGATCGTGGATGGCTTATCTTTTGATAAAATGCAAGAATTGATTCAAGAGAATGATATTGCATGTCCAGATTGTGGAGCAAAGGATTTTACGGAAATTAGACAATTTAACCTAATGTTTAAAACATTCCAGGGTGTTACTGAAACAAGTACAAATGAAATCTTCCTTCGTCCTGAAACAGCACAAGGTATTTTTGTTAATTTTAAAAACGTACAGCGTACAATGAGAAAGAAATTGCCTTTTGGTATTGCTCAGGTTGGTAAGAGCTTCCGTAACGAGATTACACCAGGTAACTTTACATTCCGTACACGTGAATTTGAACAAATGGAATTGGAATTCTTCTGCAAACCAGGTTCTGAACTGGAATGGTTCCAATATTGGAAAGATTATGCTGAAAATTGGCTGTTATCATTAGGTATGAAAAAGGAAAACTTCCGCCTTCGTGACCATGAGGAGGAAGAACTATCTCATTACAGTAATGCAACCACTGATTTTGAATATAAATTCCCATTTGGCTGGGGAGAGCTTTGGGGGATTGCTTCTCGTACAGACTTTGATTTAAAGAGACATATGGAGTATTCAGGAGAAGACTTCAACTACTTGGATCCTGAGACAAACGAAAAGTATATTCCTTATTGTATTGAGCCATCTCTGGGAGCAGACCGCGTTACATTGGCTTACTTAATTGATGCATATGAAGAAGAACAGCTTGAAGATGGTACTTCCCGTACGGTAATGCATCTTCATCCGGCACTGGCGCCATACAAAGCTGCAGTATTGCCGTTGTCCAAAAAGCTTTCTGAGGGGGCAAAAGAAGTATTTGCCAAACTGTCAGAGGACTTTATGGTAGACTATGATGAAGCTGGTTCTATCGGTAAACGATATCGTCGTCATGATGAAATTGGAACACCTTTCTGTATCACATATGATTTTGATTCAGTTGAGGATAAGCAAGTAACTGTACGTGACCGTGATACAATGGAGCAAACTCGTATCAGTATCGAAGAACTTCCAGCCTTTTTACAAGCAAAAATTAAATTTTAAGGTAAAGCTTGCTCAATAAGGAATGCGATGTCCCCTTATTGGGCAGGCTTATTTTAAATTAAGTGGATTTATTACACTTCATGGATAAATAGTTTATAATTAAATTATATAATTTAAGTATATGGGCACTTTAGGGTGGTGAGTAAGATCGAACTAAGCAAAAGACAAGAACAGATCCTTCAAATTGTTAAAGATAATGGGCCGATTACAGGCGAAAATATTGCCGAACAATTAAATTTAACACGTGCAACATTGCGCCCAGACTTAGCGATTCTGACAATGGCTGGTTATTTGGATGCAAGGCCGCGTGTAGGGTATTTCTACACAGGCAGGACGGAAACCCAATTGCTCACGGATAATCTTAAAAAGCTATTGGTCGGAGATTATCAGTCTATACCGATTGTTGTCAGTGAAGGTGTATCTGTTTATGATGCAATATGCACCATGTTTTTGGAAGATGTGGGTACTTTATTTGTTGTGGATAAAGAGTCGCTTCTTGTTGGTGTTCTTTCCAGGAAAGATCTGTTAAGAGCTAGTCTCGGTCAACAGGAATTAAGCAGTATTCCGGTACATATTATTATGACAAGGATGCCTAATATTACGATATGTACGAAAGAAGATTTGCTGATTGATGTGGCAGAGAAATTAATCGATAAGCAGATTGATGCCCTACCGGTTGTTAAAAAGAGTCCAAAAGGCTTTGAAGTCACAGGCCGGTTAACTAAAACAAACATTACAAAGGCGTTTGTTGGTTTGGCGAGAGACGACCATTAACCAATTTTAGATAAAAGAGAAATTATTCATTACTGGAGGAGACAATGAATCAATCTATCATATATGTGGTTTCGGATTCAGTGGGTGAAACAGCTGACCTTGTGACAAAGGCAGCAGTGAGTCAATTTAGTAATCATAATATCACGCTTAAGCGAATACCATTCGTGGAAGATATATCGACCATTGATGAGGTATTGAGCTTAGCTGAAATGGATAATGCAATTATTGCTTATACATTGGTAAAGCCGGAAATACGCGAGTATATGGCTAAAAAAGCTGCAGAAAAAGAGATCGTATCCTTTGATATAATTGGACCTTTCATCGATACGCTTGAAAATAAGTTTGGAGAACAAGCTTTAAATGAACCTGGATTGGTTAGAAAGCTGGATGAAAATTATTTTAAGCGTGTTGAGGCAATTGAATTTGCAGTGAAATATGATGATGGAAGAGATCCAAAAGGAATTGTCAAGGCTGATATTGTACTATTGGGTGTATCACGTACCTCAAAAACTCCTTTATCTCAATTTTTGGCACATAAACGATTTAAGGTGGCGAATGTCCCGCTTGTTCCAGAAGTTGAACCTCCTGAAGAATTATTCAAGATAAATCCTAATAAGTGCATTGGATTGGCGATTAGCAGTGAAAAATTAAACAATATCAGAAAAGAACGTTTAAAGTCTCTTGGATTGAATGATAGTGCGGTTTATGCAAATATGGATCGCATAAAAGAAGAATTAGCTTACTTTGAAGCAATTGTTAATAAATTAAATTGCCCAGTTATTGATGTAACTAATAAGGCCGTAGAAGAAACTGCAAATATTATTGTTAATATCGTAAATAAACAACAATAAAAAAGGCATGCGGAAGCATGTTTTTTACATGTAAAATATAGGATTATGTTATACGAGTGAAAAGTGTGGCAATTTGACAAGATTTATTTTATAATAAAAAATCGTGATAAAATACCTTTCATCAGGTTTAGAGTTATTTATAAAGGAATAAACTAGAATAAGCTTTTAAAAAACAAAAAGTCAAGAAGTCCTAAAAAAAATAATTCGACAAATGGATAATCAGCCTGGAAAAAAGAAGGATTAAGATGAGAGATGTAGAAATACAAAGGAAGAGTCGTTTAACGGTTTTTGTAGATGCGGATGCCTGCCCGGTTAAAGAAGAGGTTTTGAGCGTATGCAAACCATATGAAGTAGATATTAACTTTGTGGCAGCCTATACCAATACTACCGACCGTTATCCTGATGTTACCTGGAAATGGGTAGAACCGGGAAGAGATGCGGCAGATTTATATATATTAAATCATTTAAAGCGGCATGATATTGTAATTACTGAAGATATAGGATTGGCTGCAGGATGTCTTGCTAAACATGCTTACGTCTTAACATCAAGAGGTAAAGAGATAACAGATAATGAAATTGATTCATTTCTTGAAACCAGGCATTTGAATGCAAAAGCAAGGAGATCCGGCAAGTATGAAAAAGGGCCAAGGAAAATAAAGGACCTTGATAAAAATAAATTTTCGGAAGCATTACAAAAAATATTGTCGAAAATTGAAGGATTTCAGGGACCGATATAGAATTAAGTTATTCATGCTTATTATGAAACAGGTGTTAAAATTTGAAAAACCAATTAATACCAGAAGAAACAGTGAACGCAATTCGCAATAAAAATGATATCGCTGATGTCGTTGGTGAATATGTTCAGCTAAAAAAACAAGGTCGAAATTACTTTGGTCTATGTCCATTTCATAATGAAAACAGTCCATCATTTTCTGTAGCCCCTGATAAACAAATCTTCCATTGTTTTGGATGTGGTGCCGGAGGGAATGTATTTACATTTTTAATGGACATAGAAGGATATTCCTTCACAGAAGCTGCAAAAAGTTTGGCTGAGAGGGCCAATATACCATTAGATATTCATGAAAATGAATCTTCGGATGGGACAAAGCCCCGTCATGAACTCGATGATATGAAGGAAGCACATGAGCTGTTAAGGAAATTTTACCATCATTTGCTTGTAAATACAAAACAGGGTCAGGACGCCCTGGAATATCTGCTGAGTCGTGGATTTACAATGGAATCCATAGAAAAATTTCAGATAGGGTACTCATTGGATTCCTGGGATTATGTGCATAATTTCCTAAAGAAGCGAAACTTTTCAATCGAACGTATGGAAAAAGCAGGTTTGCTGGTTAAACGGGAAGACGGACAGAATTATTTCGATCGATTCCGAAATAGAATTATGTTTCCGATCTTTGACAGGCAAGGTAAAACAATTGCTTTTTCTGGAAGAGCGCTTGCAGCCGGTGATGAACCAAAGTATTTAAATAGTCCTGAGACACCTCTATTTAACAAGAGCAAAATAGTATATAACTATCATCTGGCTCGCCCGTTTATAAGAAAAAAAGGCGCAGCTATCTTGTTTGAAGGATTTGCTGATTGTATATCTGCAGATCGTGCAGAGGTACACAATGGTGTTGCAACGATGGGTACAGCATTAACGGAACAGCACCTTCAATTGCTTAAACGAAGTACAGATACCATTATCATCTGTTATGATTCGGATGCCCCGGGGATAGAGGCAGCAAATAAAACGGCTGATTTGATCCGGGAGAGCGGCTGTCAGGTGAAAATTGCAGTCATGCCTAATGGGTATGATCCCGATGACTATATCAAGGAATTTGGAGAAGAAAAATTCCAAAATGATATAATAGGGGCCGCTCATACGTATATCTCTTTTAAAATGATTTACCATAAAAGAGGGAAGAACTTTGCAAACGAAGGAGATAAGATGGACTACATCGATCAAGTCCTTCGTGAAACAGCAAAGCTTGATAGTGAAGTGGAAAGAGAATTTTATTTGAGGCAAATTGCTACAGAATTCACACTTTCTCTTGATTCTTTGCTTAATCAACAGAGCAAAGTGGGTAAACATAATAAGAAGGCAAAAAACTCTCCTAATCCGAATAACCAAATGCAAGCATTTACTACTGTGCGTAGGGATAATCGGATGAAACCTGCTTATATAAAAGCAGAGGAGACTTTGCTGGCTTTAATGCTCCATGATCGTGAACTTGCATTTCGTATTCAAAAAATGCTTGGAGAAAATCAGATGATAGTGGATGATCACCAGGCCATTATTACGTATTTATTTGCTTTTTATGAAGAAGGCCACGAAGCTGATACAAGTTTGTTTCTGCATTTTCTTCCGGATCCAAATTTACGTAAGATTGTAACAGAAATCGAAATGATGACCTATAATCACGATCCGAGTGAACAGGAATTAAATGATTATGTCCACCAAATCACTAAATATCAAAAATTATTAGTCATTAAGGAAAAAGAGGCAGAGCTACTTGAGGCCACAAGAAGACAGGACACAAGCCGTGCTGTCGAATTAGGAATCGAGCTCATCTCGTTAAGAAATTCTTTATGACTTTAAATAAGAAGTGGATTGAGAAGGAGGGGAACAAATGGCTGAAAAGTCAGCACGTTCCAAAGAAAAAGAAGTAGATAACAACACAGAAATGACATTAGATCAGGTAAAAGAATTTATTACAGAGCTAGGGAAAAAGCGAAACCGCCTTACCTATGAGGATGTAGCAGAGAGACTTTCCAGCTTCGTGCTTGATTCAGAACAAATGGATGAATTTTATGAATATCTTGGAGAACAGGGTATTGATATAGTGAATGAAAGTGATGCTGATGATAATCCAGGGACTCAAGAACTTGAAAAAGAAGAAGAGTTTGATTTAAATGATCTAAGTGTTCCTCCAGGTGTAAAAATTAATGACCCTGTACGCATGTACCTAAAGGAAATTGGTCGTGTTGATCTATTATCTGCTGAAGAAGAAATTGTTTTGGCAGAGCGTATAGAAGAAGGCGATGAAGAAGCGAAAAGACGTCTGGCGGAAGCTAACCTTCGTCTCGTTGTCAGCATTGCGAAAAGATACGTAGGACGCGGCATGTTGTTCCTTGATTTGATTCAGGAAGGTAATATGGGGTTAATTAAAGCAGTTGAGAAATTTGACTACCGTAAAGGTTTCAAATTCAGTACGTATGCAACATGGTGGATCAGACAAGCTATCACTCGTGCTATTGCTGACCAAGCCAGAACAATCCGTATTCCGGTGCATATGGTAGAAACCATTAATAAACTAATCCGGGTCCAAAGACAGCTCCTTCAAGATTTAGGACGCGAGCCTTCTCCAGAAGAGATAGCTGAAGAAATGGACTTAACACCGGAAAAAGTTCGCGAGATTTTAAAAATTGCTCAAGAACCTGTATCATTAGAAACACCAATTGGTGAAGAAGATGACTCTCACCTGGGAGATTTCATTGAAGACCAGGATGCCACATCTCCTTCTGATCATGCAGCATATGAATTATTGAAAGAACAGCTGGAAGATGTATTGGATACTTTAACAGACCGTGAAGAGAATGTTCTTCGTTTACGTTTTGGGTTAGATGATGGCAGAACCCGTACATTGGAAGAGGTTGGTAAAGTATTTGGTGTAACACGTGAGCGTATTCGACAAATCGAAGCGAAAGCTCTTCGTAAATTACGCCATCCGAGTCGCAGTAAACGTCTTAAGGATTTCTTAGAATAGAATATACCATAAATTGGTTTGAAAATAAAACAGCTCTACTGGATTTTCTAAGTAGAGCTGTTTTTTTATTGTAATAAAGTAGACCTATTCATTTTGACCTCGAGTGGTTCGGTTTATCAGTACATATTAATGTTGTTTGAAATCAATAAACTGGCTTAGGGGAGTGTATGTAAAAAGTTTTCAGTGGGGTGGAATATAGAGAAATACCATGTCATTGACTGGGAATGTTATCCCGAAAATTGATTTGAATTGTAGAAACTATGGAAAACTTTGAAGAAAATGCAAGTTATAACTTTTCCAAAATTGGTTTTTACAGTAAAATAAAGAAGGGTAAATGTAAGTTGATGGTTAATTAGTATTTACATAGGGGAGGGGAACTACTATGAAAAACAATGCATTTATGCCATACATTTTAATTATGGTGATTGGTCTTACACTAGTCTTTTTCTTATCCATTAAGGGCCTTGGGGATGCTGATAAAATGGCCAAGGAGAAAGAAGAAGGTGGAAAAACAGAAGAAACAGCAAGTGCTGATAAACCTGAAGACATTTATAAAGCACAATGCTTATCTTGTCATGGCGGTAATTATGAAGGTGGAGCAGGTCCGAAGCTAACTGGGGTTACGGATAAAGAGCTTATTAAAGATCGTATCGTAAATGGTAAAGGCATGATGCCTGGCGGACTTGTCCCAGAAGACAAAGTTGACGATATGGTTGAGTTTATAGCTGGCTTAAAATAAGTATACGAGCGGGACTCTAAAAGAGGTTCCCTATTTTAAAAACAGGTTAAGGAAACGATTTCGTTTTCCTTAGCCTGTTTTTGTCTTTTTCTGTTATTTGAGAATAAGCTTGCTTAAGTGGAAAGTTCTTTACATTAGCTAAGCATATCCTGTCGGGTAAATACAATAAAGGAAACAAGCAGGGCGCCAAGTCCCCATATTGCTAAAATGGACAAGGAGAAAGGTAAAGTCATTCCATCAACCATGGGCATACTACCTGATAGATAGTCGATTAATTCCATATTCACACTGTAAATATATTTTGCCCCATCCCAGGCCGTTGCAAATCCTTTTAAAATAGCGCCTGCAATAAGGGAAGCAAACATAACCCCCATACCACCAGGCGTGTTACGAATCAGTATAGAGACCATAAGAGCGATTGTACCTACGATAACGCTGACATACCAAACGAGTCCTGCTGACATTAAAATATATTGCCACTGTGGAATGAGCCGGATGGAATCAGTAATCAAGTTGCCATTAGCATATTCGAACCCTGTCGCTATCGGTAATTTCCAGCCCGAAAAATTAAAGAATATTCCAGCTAACAAATAAGCCATAGCTATAACAATTAAAACAATTAATGAAATAAATAGGAGCAGTGTCACATATTTGCTTAAAAGAATCTTCCACCTTTTCACAGGTCGGGTTAGCAATAATTTTATTGTGCCGTCACTGCGCTCTCCGCTGATTATATCAATCGCCACTATCATCACGAGTAAAGGTATAAACATGCCGATTCCCTGCTTTAGGAACTCCCTTACAAATGTTGGAGCACCCGGAGAGCTTGGATTAATATCATGCTCCAAATAGTATTGTTGCTGTTTAACCTGAATGCTTAAATAATGTTTCCACTCTTCTGATATCCCGGTACTGCTAAGGCGGTTCTGACCTTCGACAATTCTCTGCTGAAGAACAACGCGCCAGTCATCTGTACCCATCCGTTTCTCAGTTTCTTTTGTCTGTTGGTTTTGAGCATAAAGGAAAATTGGAATCAGAACTAACAGGATTAGGATGATAACCGCAATACGCCGCTTTTTAATTATTTTTTCTGCTTCGTTAAATACGAGTTTACCGAACTCAATCATGATTGATTCCCCCTGTCAGCTCCATAAATAGATCCTCTAAGGTTAATGTCTTTTCATAAACAGAATGTACGTTAATCCCATTTTCAATCAATAATCGATTGTATGTACTGATTAAATCCGATTGTAAACTGCAAATCAGCAGATTATCTTTTATTTGTAGATCTTGTATGTTTTCTTTTGTTTTCAATAGGTCATATGCTTCTCTTATAGGAGTGACCTTCCACTCGACCCTGTCTCTGGAATGATCAAGTAAATCCTTAACCGTAGAAACGGTAATCATTTTTCCTTTATTGATAATGGCTACCCGGTCACACATTAATTGGATTTCACTTAATAAGTGACTGGATATAAATACGCTGATACCTTCTGTTTCAACTAAATAACGGACAAATTCACGTAATTCCCGTATTCCCGATGGATCAAGGCCATTAGTAGGTTCATCTAATATTAATAATTGCGGATTTCCTAGTAACGCTTGGGCAATTCCAAGGCGTTGCTTCATCCCAAGAGAATAAGTTTTAACTTTGTCGTGTATTCTGCTTTCAAGATTTACCTGCCTTATAATATCCTCGATTCTGTTATCCGGGACATCTCCGAGCATCCGGGCAAACTGTTTGAGATTTTCCCAGCCTGTCAGATACGTATAGAGCTCGGGGTTTTCTACAATCGAGCCTACCTGGCGCATGGCTTGCTTAAATGATGTTCGCAGGTTGTAACCAGCAATTGTAATGGTTCCTTTTGTTGGTTTAATTAAACCGACCAGCATTCGGATGGTAGTTGTCTTACCTGCACCGTTAGGCCCTAAAAAACCAAAAACTTCTCCATGCTTCACTTCAAAGCTGATATCTTCAACAAGGTGATTTCCCTTAATGACTTTGGTTAAATGATCTACTTTTAATACAGATTGACTCATTAATCAATCCCCTCCCAACTGTTGTTGGCTTGCGATGGACTGGATTAATCGTTCTGATATAGCCTCGTAGCCTTTTTTATTTGGATGAAAATGATCCGTGTACAAAAAGTTTTTTCCTTGACCCTGAAATAAGTCAAATACCGGAATGATATGTAATTCGGGGTATTGGGTAGCTAATGTTTGCAGCTGGTGATTCCAGTCAATAACAAACTTAGACGTGTCCCCTAATTCCTTGAATTCTTCAAAGGGATTGTACAGGCTGATCCAATAGATAGGTGCATCCGCATTATTTGACCGGATTATCTCGATAATTTTCTTGCTGTTATTAACAAAAGTATTTGTATCTGGTGTATATTCAGCGAGGTTGGTTGTTAATGTTTCGACACCGGGAAAGAGATCATTTCCTCCAATTGTCATAACTATTAAATCAGCATTCTTAAGAGTATGCTTGGTGCCTGAAGTATCAAGAAGGGTTAGTAAATCGGTTGTTTTAGCTCCGCTGATTGAGAGGTTGGACAAGCTAATCTTCTGATTATAGTCCTCTGTTAATTTGGTGCTTAATCTTTTTACATATCCATCTCCGCTATCATCGCCAACACCTCGAGTTAAAGAATCGCCAAGAGCAACAATAGACAATTTTGTGGTGTCTTTTTTAGTAAGCGGCTCTTTCTCTTTTACCGTTTTATACTGATTAATCTCCTTAGGGTTTATAACTGCCCTGGTACCCTGAATAAAGCCAACGAGTAATAGAAACGTTGTCAGTAAACTAATGATAAGGATTGTACCGGTTACCCACCTTTTTCTCATTTACGCACCTGCTTTACTATAGTTTGGATGTTGATATAGTTTCAGTTTTCACGTTCCTATCTCTATTAAACCAAAATATTGAAACAAGGAGGAATATTTTGGCTGAAAAATATGTTCTGAAGAAAGTCCTTTGCAATAGGGGATGAGTTTTCTTATACTAAAGAAATAAATGAATTCCTATTAAGAGTGGAGTATGAAGTAATGAATGTAGATAAATTATCAAAAAGATTAACGCGAGTAACCTCCTATGTGCCAAAGGGCAGTGTTTTGGCTGATATTGGATCTGACCATGCTTATTTGCCTTGCTATGCAGTTAAAGAAGGCATCGTGCAAAAAGCTATTGCAGGAGAAGTAGTGGAAGGTCCGTTTCAATCTGCGTTAAGCCAGGTGAGGGAATCTAAGCTAGAAGACTCTATATCCGTTCGTAAAGGAAATGGGCTGGAAGTCATATCTCATGGAGAAGTAACATCCATTACAATATGCGGTATGGGTGGGTCTTTAATAACGAGTATTTTAGAAAACGGAAAATCTAAACTATCAGGACGGGAGACCTTAATTCTTCAACCCAATATTGGTGCTCAGTTTATCCGGAAATGGCTGATTGCCGAGGGTTGGGAATTGAAAGCGGAAGAAATCCTGGAAGAGGACGAAAAAATATATGAAATTTTAGTAGCGGAAAAAGGAGAGCCATTGAAGTCTTATCGAGAATTACCTTTTGAAGCAGCAGAATTAATGGGGCCATTTTTATTGAAAGAAAAGAATCCTATCTTTATGAAAAAGTGGACAATGGAGTTAAAGCATTGGAATAAGATTTTGAAACAAATAGAGTCCAGTGAAAACGAACGGACTCAGGAAAAGAAAGAAGAAATCCAAAAATCCATAGAGTTGGTAGAGGAGGCGCTTCAATAATGAAAACACCGAATGGTTATGAAGTCATCCAGCTTTTTGAAAGCTTTTCTCCCAAATATTTAGCTGAGGATGGAGATCCAATTGGATTGCAGGTAGGTAGTCTTGCTAAAAAAGTAAAGAAAGTTATTGTGGCATTGGATGTAACGGAAGAAGTGGTTGATGAAGCTGTAAATCAAGGTGTAGATTTAATAATTGCACATCACCCGTTAATTTTTCGGCCATTAAAAAAAATCATCCCTGATCAGCCTGCAGGGAGAACGATTGAAAAATTAATTAAAAATGATATTGCTCTGTATGCAGCGCATACGAATCTTGACATCGCGGAGGGCGGGGTCAATGATATGCTTGCTGATGCATTGGGACTAGAGAATACTTCTGTTTTGAAGGTTACCCATCGAGAAAAACTTTACAAATTAGCCGTATATACGCCTACTTCAGCTGAAACTGAAGTGCGTGAAGCATTAGGAAAAGCTGGTGCAGGCAATTTGGGCAATTACAGTCATTGCAGTTTTACCCTATCAGGCACGGGTAGATTTAAGCCAAATCAAGAGGCAGATCCGTATATTGGGTCTTCTGGCGAGTTTGAACACGTAGAAGAAGTAAAAATAGAAGTAATTGTTCCGGAATCTATTACAAACAAAGTCGTAAAAGCAATGCTCAAAGCTCATCCTTACGAAGAAGTCGCTTACGATTTGTATGTTCTTGAAAACGAGTCAGGTAAGGAATTTGGTTTAGGTCGAGTAGGTGCTATCTCAGAGGCTATGTCTTTAAGAGAATATGCAGAGCATGTCAAACAGGCACTGGATGTAACTTCTGTTCGTGTAATCGGGAATCTGGACGCGATAGTGAAGAAGGTAGCTGTTTTAGGCGGAGACGGTGATAAATTTGTAAGAACAGCTCAATTTGCTGGTGCTGACGTATTTATTACTGGAGATATTTATTACCATACAGCCGTTGATTTTAAACAAGAAGGCATGAATATCATTGACCCTGGCCATAATGTAGAAAAAATTATGAAACAGGGCGTCTCCCAAAAAATGACCTCCCTATGCAAAAACGCTGGCTATGAGGTAGAATTTATCGCATCAGAAATAGACACAAATCCATTCCAGGTAATCTAAAAGGCTGAGACGACTGTCCAGGCCTGAAAAGCATAAGAGAGAGGCTCGGAGGGGATGTTCCTCCCCCGCAGAGGCTATCCTTATGACTCGAGGGACTAGGAGTCGAAGCTGGATTAACTAAAAGGCTGAAGGGCCTTGCTCAGCCGCGACAAGCATAAGAGGAGGTGCGTAGGGAGAACGCTTTTTTCTCCCGCAGCAGCTACACTTATGACTCGAGCGGTTAGGCCCTGAAGCTGGATTACATAAAAGGCTGAAGGGCTGTAAAAGGAACGAAGACTAAAAGCGCCACGTCCTGTGGCAACGTCTTCATGACCTACATCCTGTAGGCCCGCGAGGAGCATAAGACAGGGGCTCGGAAGGAGGTGTTCTTTCCTCCTGTAGAGGTCATGCTTATGTCCTGAGCTTCTAGCCGTCGAAGCTGGATTGACTAAAAAGTTGAGACGATTGGTTGAGGAACAAAGACTAAGAATGCCACGTTGTGTGGCCACGTCTTTGTGACCAAAACGTCCTGTCTTATGATGACTCGAGCGGTTAAGGCCTGAAGATAGAGTAATAAAAAGAAAAAAGGACCCCTGGGTCCTTTTTTCTTTGTAGCTATTGCATTATTTCACTTTCACTTTAGGTAATATTTTGGAAAGAGGTACTTTCTTTTCCGTTTTCCATGTCGATGAATCAGCCGGGTCGAACTGTTCCAAGAATGTAATGACTTCTTTGGTAATAGGTGTTGGTGTGGATGCTCCAGCTGTTACACCAACTACTTGAGCATCTTTAATCCATTCTATTTCCAACTCGCTGACATCAGCAATTCGATAGGCTTTTGTATGGGCGATTTCTTCCGATACCTGTGCCAATCTGTTTGAGTTATTACTCTTAGGATCTCCAACTACAATAAGAACGTCAAGGTCTTTTGCTTGCTCAGCAACAGCTTCCTGACGGACTTGAGTAGCCATGCAAATTTCTTTATGAATTTCTGCTGCAGGATATTTTTTCTTAACTTCATCTATTAAGTCGGCAACATCCCACTGACTCATAGTTGTTTGGTTGGTCACAATGATTTTCTCGTTTTCAATTGTGAGGTCATCAATATCTTGTTTGGACTCAACGAGATGGACGATATCCGGGGCTACACCAACGGCGCCTTCAGGTTCCGGGTGGCCTTTCTTACCGATATAAATGATATCATATCCTTCTTTTTCTTTTGCTTCAATTAAATTATGAGTTGCTGTTACATCCGGACAGGTTGCGTCAATCGTTACAAGCCCCTTTTGTTTGGCAATTTCTCTTACTTCAGGTGAGATACCGTGAGCAGTAAAGATGACAGTGCCGGAATCAACCTTCTCGATTATTTCTTTACGGTCTTTGCCGTCGAGGGTGATAATCCCATCTTGTTCAAACGCTTCCGTTACATGCTGATTATGAACAATCATACCCAGAATATAAATAGGGCGTGGCAAAGTTTTATCTAAAGCGGCATTTCTGGCGATAACCATCGCATCAACAACGCCGTAACAATATCCTCTTGGGGAAATTTTAACTACTTTCATTAATTCAAAAAAACCTCCTTGCTCCATGTCTGTTTGACAGATGGAGTGTTTCTTATATTATAAGCGAGTGATTAAAAACTTACAAAAAGAAATCCTTCGGGAGATATTGCATATGTAGAAAAGCGCTCCTTTTAGGGGCGCTGTATAGTTAGATGAAAAGCTTTGGCAGGGATGGTTTCACATTTTGAGGTTTCGATTTTATTATTGTGCTTCCAGGAAGCTCGTGTGAATAGTCTATTTCGCTAGATTCATTCTTTTCCTTTTTAGAGCTTTTAAGAGAAGCTGAAGATTCTATATGGTTGGATGACTCCAAAATGTTTGAGTCGACCTGATCGATAGCTTCTTCTTGATCTTCTGCTGTAGTTGCATTTAATCCCCGATAAATTTTCCACATGGATGGTAAATTTTTAATTAAAGGTCCATATTGCTGAACTTGGCGAACCATTGGTACCACACGTTCCCCTGCTGCTAACACCTTTTGCGTACTGTTCATAAAATTTGTTAAAGTGGAACCTCCTCCGGCAGCTTTAGCAGCTGTACCGGCACCCTGTGCCAAGCCGGAACCTCCTCCTCTGCCAAACAAAGAAGCCAGAAATCCTCCTCCTTGCTTGGGAGCACTTGCTGCTCCAAAAGGAATTCCTCTCCTTGGCATAGGTGGACCGAATAATCCTCTTGTATTAAATTGTGGTGGGGCAGAACCTCTGATAAAGCCTGGTCCTCGTGGCGGGCCGAAAATGGGTGGTCTCATAGGCGGCATATTTAACCCTCCTTTCTATTCAATATTTTACTTAAGTTCCCATAATAGAATATGTCAGTTAGGGACGGTAAAGTGCGAATATATGAAAGAATAGGCTTTTAATCTACAAAAACTTGTTATTAGTCCTTCACATAAGGTAATATGAGAAGGATAGTTGCTAAAAAGCTTGTAAGCATGTCAGAAAGTTGGTAAAAAATGAGTTCATTTAAAATGTTTAAGTTACCCGAATATGTATTGGAAGCTGTTGAGAAGGTAGGATTTAAGGAGCCGACAATCATACAGGAAAGAGTCATTCCAGCTGTATTTAGCGGTAAGAGTATTATAGGGCAGTCACAAACTGGCACTGGAAAAACCCATTCTTTTCTATTGCCGATCATGGCTAAAATCAATCAGGAAAAGATGGAAGTACAGGCTGTAATTACGGCACCGACGAGAGAATTAGCGGCCCAAATTTATAAAGCTGCTGTTTCTTTGAATGAGAAATTTCCTGAAGATAAACAAATTCATATAAAAAGCTATGTAGGTGGAACAGATAAACAACGTTCAATTGACAAGCTCACCGTTCAACCACAGCTTGTGATCGGTACACCTGGTCGTATTAAAGATTTATCGGAAGAAAATGCGTTGAGTGTTTTTTCTGCCGATATTTTAGTAGTTGATGAAGCTGATTTAATGATTGATTTAGGATTTATGGAAGATGTGGATAAAATCGCTTCAAGGATGGCTCCTAAGCTGCAAATGCTAGTATTTTCTGCGACAATTCCAGAAAAGCTACAGCCATTCTTGAAAAAGTATATGAACAATCCGAAACATATCCATGTGGATCCGACAAAAGTGTCTGTAGAAAAATTGGAGCACATTCTCGTTCCTGTTAGACACCGAGACAAGGTTCAATTGGTTAAGTCAATTATTGAACTTCAAAATCCTTTCCTTGTGCTTATTTTTGCTAACACAAAGCAAAACGCAGATGAGCTGGCAGATGCCCTCCTTGAAAAGGGATTGCAGGTAGGAAGACTACACGGTAACTTACCGGCAAGAGAAAGAAAAAGGGTTATGAAAGAGATTAATGCTCTTAAATATCAATATGTTGTAGCGACAGACCTAGCAGCAAGAGGTATTGATATTGAAGGTGTAAGTCATGTGATTAACTATGAACTTCCTCAGGACTTGGATTTCTATATCCATCGCTGTGGCCGTACAGCGCGCGCAGGTATGTCCGGAGTCGCTGTTACCCTTTATGAAGAGAAGGATGATCAAGCTCTGAATAAACTCGAATCCATGGGTGTAACATTCAGCAACCGTGACGTAGTAAAAGGTGAATGGGTTGAAATTGATGACCGCAATAAGCGTAAAAAACGTAAAAATTCACCTAAAGCAGCCGGTGAGGTAAAGAATTATGGTAAATTCTCTAAGCATTTACGTAAAGTAAAGCCTGGCTATAAAAAGAAAGTTAAAGCAGAAGTAGAAAAAATCAAAAAGAGAGAAAGACGCTTAAAGAAAAGATAAAAGGGGGCAAATGGATGCTTAAAATTGGATCACATGTTTCCATGAGCGGAAAGAAAATGCTTTTAGGCGCAAGTGAAGAAGCAGCTTCTTATGGTGCCAATACATTTATGATTTATACAGGCGCTCCTCAAAACACAAGAAGAAAGAAAATCGAGGATTTAAATATTGCAGCAGGCCTATTGCATATGGAGGAAAATGGAATGAGCGATATCGTTGTCCATGCTCCTTATATTATCAATATCGGTAACGCAGTAAATCCCGCTACTTTCCAATTGGGTGTTGATTTTCTTCGTTCGGAAATCGAACGGACGGAAGCTCTGGGGGCCTACCAAATTGTATTGCATCCAGGTGCTCATGTCGGAGAAGGTTCAGAAGTAGGTATTAAAAAGATCATCGAGGGATTAAATGAAGTCATTACCCCTGATCAAAAAGTCCAAATCGCATTAGAAACGATGGCCGGCAAGGGCTCAGAGTGTGGAAGAAGTTTTGAAGAATTAGCGATGATTATCGATGGAGTTACACACAATGATAAGCTGAGTGTTTGCTTTGATACTTGTCATACGCATGATGCGGGTTATGATATTGTGAATGATTTTGATGGCGTTTTAAATCATTTTGATAAAACTGTCGGTGTAGATCGTATTAAAGTGCTGCATATTAATGACAGTAAAAATGAATGTGGAATGAGAAAAGACCGACATGAAAATATCGGGTATGGAAAGATTGGTTTTCAGCCACTTCATTACATTGTCCATCATCCACAATTAAGCTCTGTACCAAAAATATTGGAGACTCCATTTGTGGGTACGGATAAAACAAACAAAAAAGCACCGTATAAACATGAAATTGATATGCTAAGAGATGGAGCTTGGGTAGATTTTCAAGCTTCCATGCTTGGACAAACGGTATAAAGAGAAGGGGAGCAGTACAGATGTACTGCTTCCTTTTTAAATTCCGATCATGCTATAAAATATTTTCTCGATTTTCTGCGCTTTCTCAGCACCGGTAATTTTCTCGATATTTTTTAAAAGCTGTTTTCGTTCAGTCTGATCAAAAATATTAACGGATTTCCCCCGGATTAGTTTGGTTATTTCCTCAGCTTCCGTTTTTGTTAAAGTTAAACCATTCTGCCCGGCAAAATCAAGCAATTCACTGGCAGTGATACGATTGATTTTTAAGTTAACAATGCTTTCAAATAGCTTCAAATTACCACCCCATGTTTACCATATGAAAAGGACAGAAAAAAATGAACTAAATTATACAATATTAAGTAAATGTGTTTACTTTACTGAAATTGTCCTGTATACTACTTGAGGTAAATCGTAATCATTCTTATTAACAGGTGGCCGATTATGAATAATGACTTAATTAAAATTGAACATGTTACTTATAAATATGAGAGAGAAAACGTTCTGGAAGATATTAATTTATCCGTCAAGGATGGAGATTTTCTAGCTATTGTCGGACCGAACGGTTCTGGCAAATCAACATTGCTGAAGCTGATGCTTGGATTAAATAAAGTACAGCAAGGAGAAATTTTCTTATTCGGTGAGAAAATAAACAAATTTAAAAATTGGGAGAAAATTGGCTATGTATCACAAAAGGCCAATTCCTTTAACAGTGGTTTCCCAGCTACAGTGGAAGAAGTTGTAGCAAGCGGATTAACGAAGAAAATAGGACTTTTTCGTTTCTATAATAAAACTCATCGCCAAAAAGTGGTGAAAGCGCTCAAAGAAGTAGGAATGCAGGATTTCATCAAAAGACCAATTGGAGAATTATCGGGCGGTCAGCAACAACGGGTATTCATTGCAAGAGCACTGGTCAGCGATCCTGCTATGTTAATACTGGATGAACCTACAGTTGGTGTAGATGTAAAGAATGTTACTAATTTTTATGACCTGCTTTACGATTTAAACCGTAACCTTGGATTGACACTTATTTTGGTTACTCACGATACTGGTACCATTACAGAAAAGGTCACTCATATTGCATGTCTAAATAAACAATTGCATTTTCACGGGAATACATGTGAATATGAACATTTAGATGATAAGGATATGTCAGCTTTTTATGGCCATGATGTTTATACATTAACACATGATCATTAATTTGGAGGAAGTAGTATGTTATCAATGTTTCAGTATGAATTTCTACAAAATGCCTTTCTAGCGGGGATTGTGATTGGTATTATTGCTCCGCTGTTGGGTGTATTTATTGTAGTTCGAAAACTCTCCTTAATTGCAGATGCCCTTAGCCATGTAACCCTGACTGGAATTGCATTCAGTTTGTTACTAAGTAAGGAAGTGCCTGCACTGGGTCCTATCAACCCTTTATATATGGGGATGGCCTTCTCGGTAACGGGATCGCTTTTTATAGAGCGACTGCGTTCAGTCTATAAACATTATCAGGAACTTGCCATTCCAATCATTCTTTCCGGAGGAGTAGGGTTGGGAGCGATTTTTATCTCGCTCGCTAATGGCTTCACGACTGATTTATTTGGATATTTATTTGGGAGTGTCAGTGCGGTAAGTCGGACAGACTTATGGATTGTTTTGGCAATCAGTATTGCTGTTATCGCAATTGTTATATTCTTATATAAAGAATTATTCCTTTTATCCTTTGATGAGGAGCATGCTAAAACTTCCGGAATACCGGCTAAAGCGATTCACTTTATCTTTATCGTGCTCGTTGCTTTGGTCATTGCCATTTCTATGAGAATTGTGGGTGTCCTGCTTGTTTCTTCATTAATGACTTTACCGGTAGCGGCTGCCTTAAAAGTAGCGAAGGGGTTTAAACAAACCATTTTTATTTCCATTCTGTTTGGAGAATTGGCTGTAATAGGCGGATTATTCACATCCTATTACTTAAATCTTGCTCCGGGTGGTACAATCGTTGTATTGGCAATTATCATTCTTTTAATCACAATTTTTATCAAGAAATGGAGAATGACTGCGTAAGGAGGTATCTGAAGATGGATGTTAAAGAAGCAATACAACTCTTGAAAGATAAGGGCTACAAATACACTGAGAAGCGTGAAGACATGCTTGAACTTTTTTCGAAGAGCAATCGTTATTTAACAGCCAAAGAAGTCCTTGAAAAATTGAAAAGTTCGTACCCAGGTATGAGCTATGACACGATATACCGAAATTTATCCTTGTATGCAAACTTAGGGATTCTAGAAACCACTGAGTTATCTGGTGAAAAAAGATTCCGATTTGCTTGTGTTGGAAATCATCATCATCATCATTTCATTTGTATGGAATGCGGAAAAACTCGTAATGTAGAGTTATGTCCAATGGAAAAAATAACAGAGGATTTTAAAGGATATGATATTTCAGGACATAAATTTGAAATATACGGAAGATGTCCAGATTGTTTGCAGGAGAATATACAACAAAGTAACTAGAAAGGAGCCATTCTGCGATTGGAGAGTGGCTCCTTTTTATTACCGATTTTCCTTAGTCCAATGGTTTACCCACTGATAGGCTTCTGCCCAATTTTCCACCCTGATCACATTGTTTGGGATAGCCATTCGATTATAAGGTGCGTCAAATAAGATGACTGGAATTTCACATTCTTCAGCAATTGCAACAGCGTTATCGTGCTTATCCTCAAAGAAAAGATCGATTTCGTGTTTTTTTACCGTTGCAATTTTATTATGCGTACCGATTAATTCGATGTGGTGATACAGTAAATCGTTTTTACTGAACCACTCCTTTGTAACCGGCAATAAAGTTTGATTTCTGGCACTGATGAAAAACAGTTCATATATTTCTTTCCATTCCTGTAAAACTCGTTTGGCATCCTTTGCCATAGGTGATTCAGAATAGATGATGGGTTCGTGTTTTTGAAACCAAAGATCAAATTCATGCTCTGGAACATTTACAAACGGATAAAATTCATATTGGTTAATATCCTCTAATGTTAATTGTAAGCGAAAGGCTTTGTTGATATAAGGAAGCATGGAATCCTGTGTAGTGATGGTACCATCAATATCTATTCCAAAACGTTTAGGTTTTGACATGAAGCATTTCCTCCAAAATATGTTTGTATGTAGTTTACATCAAAATGCGACAAATTGCTTTTCTAAATTTTGTAGATTCATGCAACAATCTCTGCTTATGAGTAAGCCTTTTATGGAGCAAACTAGGAAGGCTTCAATAAAGGAAGGTAGGGAATGCTATTGTCAGCCTCAAAAAGACATTGGAATGCAAGAAATAAAAGAGATAAATTTAAAAATGAAGTCGTGTGTCAAAAGCTAAATTATCATGAGGAGACCGGAGCAGAATTTATGGATTCTGCTGAATACAGACGTCATAGTCAAACAGGAAATAATAATAAGACCACTTCTAAAGCTAGCAGCTTTGGTATAGTGGCGTTAGCCTTGTCAATTGCCTCTCTATTTTTTATGCCGGTGATTTTTGGAACAATTGGCATTGTCGCAGGGATTTTTGCGATGAAAACTGAATCGCGTATGATGGGGATAGCAGCAATAGTAATTGGTGTATTTTCTGTTGTTGCTGGTCTTTTGGTATATCCCTTTTTCTAATACAGTAGGCCTGCTATCGTTTATGGGCTTTCAAATCTCAAATAGTTTAGGGATTGGATTTTTATCCAATCCCTCCAATCATAAATAACAGATATAAAACAAAGAACTTCAAAATAATTATTATTTTGAAGTTCTTTGTTTACATATACTAGGCAAAAGAATAAATTCTCATACCTTTAATAAAGTTTAAAGTTTTTGGTTCGAACCTGAATTGCTTCTGCTTAATTTAAGACAGGCTTGCTTTTTCTTTTTCAATTCTTTGTTTTTCGTAATACTCTTCAGCAAGGATATCGATTTCTTTTTTTAGTTCCTCAACCATTATTTCTTCTGGTACTTTACGAACGATTTTACCCTTGCGGAACAATAGACCTTCTCCGCGAGCACCAGCAATGCCGATATCTGCTTCTCTTGCTTCGCCAGGTCCGTTAACGGCACATCCTAATACCGCCACTTTAATTGGAGCTTTAATTTTTTGAATATATTCATCCACTTCGTTAGCAATGGAAATTAAATCAATCTCTATACGTCCGCACGTCGGACATGATATTAAGGTAGCGGAATTGGCTGATAAACCAAATACTTTTAACAGCTCTCTGGCTACTTTGACTTCTTCAACCGGATCAGCACTTAAAGAAATACGCAAAGTATTCCCAATACCTTTACTTAATAAGGCACCTATGCCGGCAGAACTCTTAATCGTTCCTGAAAATAACGTGCCGGATTCTGTGATTCCAAGGTGAAGTGGATAATCAAAGGCCTGTGCTGCCTTTTCATAGGCTTCAATTGCCAAGCGTACATCAGATGCTTTCATTGATACAATGATGTCATGGAAGTCTAAGTCTTCTAGAATTTTTATATGATGTAAAGCACTCTCAACCATACCGTCTGCAGTTGGGTAACCGTATTTTTCAAGGATTTTACGTTCTAAAGATCCTGCGTTGACCCCGATACGAATTGGAATCCCTTTCGCTTTAGCTGCTTTTACAACGGCTTCCACTTTTTCGCGTCTGCCAATATTGCCCGGGTTAATACGGATTTTATCAGCTCCGCCTTCAATCGCGATTAAAGCAAGACGATAGTCAAAGTGAATATCAACTACTAAAGGTATATTAATGCGTTTTTTTATTTCAGAAATTGCATGAGCAGCCCGTTCATCAGGACAAGCTACACGTACAATTTGGCAGCCCGCTTCTTCTAAACGATTTATTTCCGCGACTGTTGCTTCTACATCATGTGTTTTCGTTGTCGTCATACTTTGTATTATAACTTCATCGTTGCCACCGATAGTCAGTGGTCCCACTTTTACGGGGCGGGTTTTTGTACGATGTATTAGTTCACTCACTGGTCATTCTCTCCTTTTAGGCTGTCTGCCTCAATACCAATAAATATATTATCTTCTAAATTATTGTATCAGCGTTTTAGCTAAAATAACAATAAAGTTGATTATGAATTGGCTATTTAGTAATTTTTAAATCGGTAAGTTTGTCCGATTTCTATTTTTTCCGGTTTCATTCCGTTATTTAATAAAGAAAAGTCTTCAATCATTTGATCAATCGGTACTGGTATAGTACCTTCATTTTTCTCTATTATAGAAAGAACGGTATCTCCCGGCTCTACTTTTATATTATAGTAGTTTTCATTCATTTTATCCATATTCTCGGAGGAGTAGGCAGGAAGGGTGCCTACACTTATATCAAAATATATCGAGTAAGCTATAATACAAAAGCCGATAAACAGGATTATTCTTTTCATCTCTTTCGCACTCCCTCTATCTTTTACTAGAGTATATGAAGTTAGTAGAGATAATAGAATTGATTTTGAAGGATTTTTTTAGAGTTAACGTTTAGATAGAATAGAGGAAATGTTGAGCTGGATAATCAGCATTTAATAATAGAGGATATAAATAAACCCTTCCGCAGAAATTCGGAAGGGCTACACTTTATGATTGTACGGTCTTTTGTTTACTTTTTTGAATAGGCATTTCTTTAATAGTCAGGTAGATCATCATTAGTGTAATAAACCATTTGACATAAACATCACCTATTACAGGAACCTGAATAAAATTCATAAACGTAAAGAACGTTACGGCTAATGTAAAGCTGTAAGTGGCTATCCTCCACTGCTGTCCAAAAGTAGCTTTTCTGTTCATGGAAGTTACAAATAAGCCGGTAAGATAGGCTAGAAGTGTAATCTCCAAGAAGAATATTGCTGTTGTAAATAGATACATGACTAACATACATAGACCGATAATTATGTATAAAGATGTTTTTGCAGATTTAATATAATCGCTGGCCTTTTCATTGGTTAATTCAAGACCGGGTATCATAGAATAAGGAATTGTTTGTGATTCCCCGTCTGCAGCAATGACAAATTCATCCTTTAGAATTCCAAAGTCTACTCCGGTAGGGCTGGTGATATCATTTGCATTCAAACTACCGGTGCTGTCAAAATGGAACGTAGCTACATCATCATTAATAATGACAGGTAATGATTCATCTGAATGAAGTCTGCCATCTTTAATTTCAAATTCAGGAAAATCTGTTGTTAATGTTTTTGCCATATGATCTGCCCCATCTAGGATTGCATTTGTAAGATAGATCGATGATGGTAAAATAGTTATTAGAGATAATAAAAAAGCATAGAGGATGGCTTTCCCTATACCCTGAAAGCGAAAGGACGCAATATGCTTTGGCGAGTATAGACTTTTAATAAATTGTGAGAATATATTCATGGGCTACAACACCTTTTTTTAAATTCATTCTTTATTCTATCTGGCTTATGTCGATAAGACAAGAAAGTTCTGCTTATTATAGCGAAACAAATCGAGTAAGTGTTAAGTGTGTATTGAATTAGGGTATTTGAGAGGAGTGTCGAAGATGGATTGGATGAATTGGCTTATTATTTGGCTGGTATTTATTATTGGGTTTGTAGGATTGATATATCCTATTATTCCAAGCGTTCTATTTATAGTAGGTGGAATGCTTTTATATGGGGTATTCTTTTCATTTGAACCGTTTTCGTGGTTTTTTTGGATTGTTCAGGGAATGTTTGTTTTACTTTTGTTTGGTGCAGATTATTTGGTTAATCTTTTTGGTGTTAAGAAATTTGGGGGTTCAAAAGCAGGTGTTTGGGGTAGTACGATAGGATTGCTGATTGGACCGTTTGTTATTCCTTTTCTTGGTATTATACTGGGGCCGTTTTTAGGTGCAGTCATAGCTGAATTGTTGGTACATAAACAGTCGCTAAAAAATGCAGTGAAAATTGGTATGGGTTCTGTCGTTGGATTTGTCGGCAGTGTGATAACCAAATTTATCATTCAGACCATTATGATTGTGTATTTCTTTATCCGAGTGCTTTGATAAGGCATAAAGGTTGAAATAAACGGTTTCAATTGCTAATCTAAAGATAAAGACTTTCGTAACACACGAACTTACAGAATTGCCCGAAAGTACTTATTCTTACAATTATTAGGAGGAGAGAATTATGACTTATTCTTTACCACAATTACCGTATGAGTATGATGCGTTGGAGCCTCATATCGACAAAGAAACAATGAATATTCATCACACAAAACATCATAACACGTATGTGACTAACTTAAACAATGCTTTAGAAGGACAGGAAACATTGGCAGCAAAAAGCTTGGAAGATCTTTTAGCTGACATCGACTCTGTACCTGAAAGCATTCGTACTGCTGTTAGAAACAATGGCGGTGGACATGCTAACCACACATTATTCTGGAATATTCTATCTCCTAATGGGGGCGGACAACCAGAAGGTGAATTAGCTGATGCACTAACAGCTAAATTTGGAAGCTTTGAAAACTTTAAAGAAGAGTTTGCGAAAGCTGCTACAACTCGTTTTGGTTCCGGTTGGGCTTGGCTTACTGTTAAAGATGGTGAGTTAGAACTTTCCAGCACTGCTAATCAGGATTCTCCATTAATGGAAGGTAAAACACCAATCCTAGGTCTTGATGTTTGGGAGCATGCATACTACTTAAACTACCAAAACCGTCGTCCTGAATACATTAATTCTTTCTGGAATGTTGTAAATTGGGATGAAGTTTCTAAGCGCTACGCAGCAGCAAAATAATCGTATAATAAGTGTGGGTACAGGAAATGAATCCGATTCGTTTCCTGTATCTTTTTTTGTGCAAAAAATAAAGGATTGTGCTGTTAACAAATACCAAATGATTTAATTCTACATAAGAGGATTATCTACAGGAAAACTAACCGGAAGTGAAGGGGAGTTTTTATGAAAATGGATAATCAATTTGTCAATAAAATAAAAACAAATAAAGAACTTTATATCCTTTTGTTAATTGGAGCACTTTATTCATTGAGTACGGCTCTTTCCAATACTTTTGTCAATATCTATTTATGGAAACAGTCTGAGGCATTGATCAATCTGGGGATTTATAATCTGTCCGTTGTAATCCTACAGGGAGTTACCTTTATTTTAGCTGGGAAATTGGCTAAACGCATAGATCGTATTATTGTACTGAGGATTGGAATCTTGTTTTTAGCTGCATTTTATATAGCGGTCCTGACATTCAGTTCTACCTCTCACCTTTATCTTGTTCTGATTGGTGGTTTACTTGGAATAGGATATGGATTCTATTGGCTTGCATATAATCTCATGACATTCGAAATTACCGAACCTGAAACTAGAGATACATTTAATGGGCTCCAAGGGATAACTGGGTCTATCGGCGGAATGATTGGTCCTTTTTTTGCGGGATATATTATTACGGTTTTGACTGATAACAATGGTTATCTGTTCATTTTTGGAGTTTCCCTGTGTTTGTTTATCGTGGCAGTACTTGTCAGTTTCTTATTAAAAAGCAGAGCAGCTAATGGGAAGTATATGCTGAAGCGTATTCTTGATGAAAGAAAAAATAATAAAGATTGGAGAAGAATTACGTATGCTAATTTTTCGCAGGGGCTAAGGGAAGGGACGTTTCTCTTTGTTGTTTCCGTTTTTGTATTTGTCGAAACGGGTAGCGAAATGGCTTTAGGTACATATGGATTAATTAGTTCAGGAGTATCATTTATTGCTTATTTTTTAGTCAGCAGATATATAAAGGTTCGTTACCGAAAATGGTCGATGCTGGTGGGGGCCATTTTCCTTTATGGTTCAATCTTTTTTCTGATATATCAAGTGTCATTCACTAAACTGCTTACATATGCGTCTATTCTTGCAGTAGCTTATCCCTTATTGCTTGTCCCCTATATGTCTGTCACGTATGATGTAATAGGACGATCCTGGGAAGCGGGGGAACATCGTATCGAATATGTGGTAATCCGGGAATTATTTTTAAATATGGGAAGAGCCGCATCGATTCTTATGTTTATATTGTTCATTAAAATTTTGCCGGAGAGTACCGGCATCAAAATATTGCTATTATTATTAGGGTCCGGACATCTGTTTGTTTATTATTTTGTAAAAGACATCAAGATGTAAGCAACTAAAAGTTGCTGGAATCTTTTACTTCTGTTAATCTTTAAAAATTGATAATAAAATGATAAGAAATGTGTATTAGAAGGGATGGGGACAGTGAAAGTCAGAAAAAAGAAAAAGAAAAAACATGTACCTGTTCGCCTGAATCTACTGTTTTTTGCAGTATTTGTAATGTTTTCTGCATTAATACTCCGTTTAGGAATTGTTCAGATTGTATATGGAGATGACTATAAGCGTGAAATAGAGCGGACAGAGGATGTAACTGTGAGCAATTCTGTGCCGAGGGGAAAAATATATGATCGAAATGGAAAAATCATCGTTGATAATCAACCTTTATATGCGATAACTTACACACGTACACAAAAAACCTCAAGCAAAGAGATGCTTGAAACTGCTGAAAAACTTTCCAAGCTAATTGAGGTTGATACTGATAAAGTTCGTGAAAGGGATATGAAAGACTTTTGGATTTTAAATAACCCAGAAGCTGCTAAAAAGAAAGTAACAGAAAAAGAATATCAGCAATTAAGTGATGGAAAGCTGACAGATGATGATATATACAAATTACAGCTTGAGCGAATTACTGAAAAAGAAATAGATTACAGTCAAAGTGAGTTGGAAGTGCTGGCGATCTATAGCAAGTTTATTGCCGGTTACTATTTAACTCCGCAAATTGTGAAAAATAAAGGAACGACATATGAAGAGGTAGCGAGAGTTAATGAGCAGATTGAATCTCTTCCAGGCGTTGATACAACAACAGATTGGGAACGTAAATATGCGTATGGCGATACGCTTAAATCTGTTTTAGGTAAAGTATCAAGTGCCAGCGAAGGATTGCCCTCTGATAAAACAAGTTATTATTTAGCTCGGGGCTACAGTCGAAATGATAGAGTTGGAACCTCCTACTTAGAACAGCAATATGAAGATTTATTACGCGGTCAACAGGAGAAAATTAGAAATGTAACTAATACATCCGGCGATATTGTCAGCACGGAGGTTATTTCTGAAGGACAAAGAGGTAAGGATCTTGTATTAACAGTTGATATGGATCTTCAAATAGCCACAGAAGAAATTATTGAAAAGCAATTGAAGGAAAAGAAAGCAAGCGGGAATACAAAATATCTCGATCGTGCTTTTGTTGTTGTAACGAATCCTAATACTGGTGAACTCCTAACTCTGGCTGGTAAACAATATGCAGCCGATGATAATGGAAAAATGCAAATGAATGATATGGCATTGGGAACTTTTACTTCATCCTATGCCATGGGCTCTTCAGTTAAAGGAGCAACTATTTTAACGGGATACCAGACCGGTGCAATAAAACCTGGACAAGTCATTTATGATGGACCAATGAAGATTAAAGCCACGCCAATTAAAAAATCATGGAAGAATTTTGGGAATATTAGTGACATTGAAGCACTGAAAGTATCCTCCAATGTCTACATGTTTAAAACAGCGATTGCTCTTGGTAAAGGAAACTATGTTCCGGGAGGCTCTCTGAAAGTTAATAACTCAGCATTCAGCACAATGAGGAATTATTACAGTCAATTTGGCTTAGGTGTTAAAACAGGTATAGACTTACCTGGTGAACAAATCGGCTATAAAGGATCCTCGCAGGGTGCCGGATTATTAATGGACTTTTCCATTGGCCAATACGATACGTATACTCCATTGCAGTTGGCTCAATATGTTTCTACCATTGCAAATGGAGGTAACCGTATAAAACCGCATGTTTTAAAACAAGTCCGTGAGCCAGTGGATGATGATGAAGATAATACGCTTGGACCGGTTATTAAAGAGGTTAAAACAGAAGTGATGAATACTCTTCCAATGAAAACTGAATGGATTGAACGTGTCCAGGAAGGATTTAGACAAGTTACCCAATCCACCGGAGGAACCGCCTACTCTTATTTTGGAAATGCTGACTATAAACCAGCAGGTAAAACAGGTACAGCGGAAGCCTTTTATGATGGACCTAAATGGGAAAAGGGTACTGTACAGCCAGAAACCTATAATATAACCTTTGTTACCTATGCTCCTGCCGATAACCCGGAAATTGCCATGAGTGTAGTAGTACCATGGGCTTACCAAAATTCGTCAGGACATAAAATGAACCTCGAAATCGCAAAAGAAGTTTATGAAAAATATTATGAATTAAAAGAAGAACGAGCTAAACAAAAATAAAAGATTAATAGAAAATTGGGTCTGCCTTGATTTATGGGGCAGACCTTTTTTTATTTACTGCCAGCATAATTTAGGTAAGTATCATTCTTTTGGATTATTATTACAAATAAATAGTGCGGTTTCTAGGATTTTGCAGTCATCTTTACAATAAACTTTTGATTTTTTACACTACGTTTACAATTCTTTAACACAGTATTTAAACTTTATCTTTACTATAGAAAATGTAAAGGGTGAAAATTAAAAATTACAAATAAATAGCCAAAGTATATGGGAGGATTGGAAATGCGTAGAAGGAAAACAGCATTTATGATTACTTTGATACTTATAATCGGATTGCTGGCAGCTTGTACCAGTAATAATGGAGGAGGAGCAAAGGCGGGAAGCGGTTCTGAAGAAGAAGGATACACAGGAATCATAAATGCAGCTGGTTCTACAGCTTTACTACCATTGGCAGATGAAGCAGCAACTGAATTTATGGCGAAAAATCCAAATGTATCGGTTACTGTTCAAGGCGGTGGAAGCGGAACAGGTATAAATCAAGTGGCGAGTGGTGCAGTCAATATCGGAAACTCTGATCTACCTTCAGCAGATAAAATTGAAGATGAGAAATTAGCAGAAGAACTGGTCGATTATAAAGTAGCCGGTATTGCGTTTGGCATAGTGGTGAATGATGATGCCAATGTAGATAATTTAACAATTGAACAAATCCAAGGAATCTTCTCCGGAAAAATTAAAAACTGGAAAGAGGTTGGCGGAGCTGATTCAGAAATAAATGTCGTGAACAGACCAGAATCATCAGGTACCCGATATGCCTTTGAAAAAACAATCATGAAGGATGTCAGCATGAATACAGGGGTTGGAACAACTCAGGATTCTAACGGTGCTGTAGAAAACTCGATTAATTCCACACCTGGTTCTATTAGTTATCTGGCTATGAGCTACCTCGCTGAGGGGAAAGGCTCATCCTTAAAACCGGTAACTATTAATGGGGCTGAACCCACAATTGAGAATGTGGTAAATGGCAGCTACCCTTTTTGGTCCTATGAATATATGGTAACGAAAGGCGAAATAGGCGGAGCTGTTAAAGGTTATATGGATTTCATTAGGAGTGATGAGTTTGCCGAAACCGTTACGAAAATGGGATACATTCCAATGTTAGAGCTAGAAAATAAAGAATAATTCCAAGGATGAAGTAAACAGGAAGTCAAACAGCCTGGTTATCATCTGTTTGCCGGAAGGAGCGAAAAGGCTTGAATGATCATAAACCAATCAACTATTGGAAAAGTGAATATATCGGACGGATTCTTGTTACATTATGTGGACTATTAATCGTTGTAACAACTTTGGCTATTATCGTTTTTATTACAGGAAAGGGTATTCAGTCATTTACAAACAGTAATATCTCTATAGTGGAGATGTTGACCTCAACAAACTGGAGTCCCAATGATGGGAAATATGGAGCTTTGATATTTATCATCGGTTCTATACTTGTATCAATTGGTGCCATTGTTATCAGTGCACCTATTGCAATAGCTCTAGCAATATTTACGAACTTTATTTCCCCGAAATTCGGAAAAAAGGTCTTGCAGCCGGTTTTGGAATTGCTGGTTGGTATTCCATCCGTTGTTTATGGTTTGCTAGGTGTGACTTTATTAGTTCCCCTACTTAGAAACACATTCGGCGGAGTAGGATTCAGTTTAACAGCCGGGATAATTGTACTTAGTATCATGATATTACCGACTATTGCAAGCTTGGCAACAGATGCGTTAAAAAATGTCCCGCCACAGCTTCTGGAAGCCTCCTATGGGCTCGGTTCCACGAGATGGCAGGCAATCAGCCGAGTAATCATTCCTGCCGCAAAGAATGGCATCTTTACAGGAATCGTTATGGGGCTTGCACGTGCTTTTGGTGAAGCACTTGCCGTTCAGATGGTTATCGGAAATACGGTTAAATTGCCGACTGGCTTAAATGATCCCACGGCAACGTTAACTGGAATTTTAACGATGGACATGTCTAATACAATGAATGGAACTGCATGGAATAATGCATTATGGAGCCTCGCGCTAATACTTTTAATCATGTCATTCTTATTCATCATGATTATTCGTTTTATCGGGAATAGGGGGGCACAGAAATGAGCGCTAGAACAGTAAATAAAATCTGGACGGGTATTTTCTATATCGTTGCTATTTTTGTCATTATTTTATTGAGTTATTTAGTATTTGAAATACTCAAAAAGGGCTGGGGTTTCTGGGACCCATCTTTTCTGACTGGTCGTTCTAGCAATATGGATGCTGGTGGGGGAATCGGATATCAGCTATTTAACTCTTTCTATATGTTAATTATTACTCTGATAATCTCTGTACCGCTTGGCTTAGGCGCAGGTATTTATTTGGCGGAGTATGCCAAACCCGGAAAGTTATTAACGTTTATCCGATTATGCATTGATACGATGGCCTCTCTCCCGTCCATTGTAGTTGGTTTATTTGGTTTATTGGTATTTGTCACAGCTACAGGTTGGGGGTACACCATTATCGGAGGGGCACTAGCAATTACGATTCTGAATTTACCGAGTTTAACACGTGTCAGTGAAGCGGCAATTACAGAGGTATCAGCCGGTGTTAAAGAAGCCAGTCTGGGACTTGGGGCTACCAAATGGCAGACAATTGTAAAAATTGCTCTTCCTACAGCAATGCCTCAAATTATAACGGGAGTTATCCTGGCAGCTGGTCGTATTTTTGGTGAAGCAGCAGCGTTAATTTTTACTGCAGGATTGACAACACCAATCTTGAATACAGCAGCCGATCTAACAAGTCCGGTTAATCCTTTTAATATATTCAGACCTGCAGAGACATTGGCTGTTCATATTTGGAAATTAAATTCTGAAGGAATTGTTCCGGATGCAACGGCAATCGCGACTAAATCAGCAGCAGTATTGATTATAATGGTATTAATCTTTAATCTCCTTGCACGTTTATTCTCAAAAATTATCCAAAAACATTTTGAAGGCGGCAAAAGTAAAACAAAACAAAAGGCATCTGTGTCTTAAGTGAAATCACCATTACCAAGGGGGAAATTGAGATGATAGAATTAAAAGAAGCCAACCCGGCTAAAACGGAAAAGTCTAGTAAACTTGTTTACGATACACAGGGTTTGGATTTGTGGTATGGTGATCACCATGCTTTAAAGGATATTAATCTTGCCATTAATGAAAATGAGGTTACAGCCATTATTGGCCCATCTGGATGTGGGAAATCTACTTATATTAAAGTATTAAATAGAATGATTGAACTTATTCCAAGTGTTCGTACTTCTGGTGATATATTTTACCGGGGACAGAATATCTTTGATAAAGATTTTCAAGTGGAAGAATTACGGACAAAAGTTGGAATGGTATTTCAGAAGCCAAATCCTTTTCCAAAGTCTATTTATGAAAATGTAGCATACGGACCTAAAATACATGGTATTAAAAACAAAAAAGAATTGGATGAAATTGTAGAAAAAAGCTTGCGTGGTGCAGCAATCTGGGACGAAGTTAAGGATCGATTGCATACAAACGCCAACGGACTATCAGGCGGACAGCAGCAACGTATTTGTTTGGCACGATGCCTTGCCGTTTCTCCTGATGTGATATTAATGGATGAACCGACTTCCGCATTAGATCCAATTTCAACATTAAAGGTTGAAGAACTCGTACAAGAGTTGAAAGAGAAATTCAGTATTATTATCGTTACGCATAATATGCAGCAAGCAGCTCGTATATCTGACAAAACTGCCTTCTTCTTGAATGGTGAAGTCATTGAATTTGACAAGACAGATAAGATTTTCTCAAACCCATATGATAAGAGAACAGAAGATTATATAACAGGACGTTTCGGATAAGCCAGATCATTTTGAAGGGAGAATAAAAAATGGTTTTAAGAGAAAAATTCGAGAGCGAGCTAAAGGAATTAAAGCTTAAAGTAATAGATATGGAACGTTTTGCTTCATCTGCCTTGAATAAATCGTACCAAGCATTGCTGAAAAATGATGTAGAGCTAGCACTTTCTGTTATAGAGGATGATAAAAAGCTTGATAAAATGGAAGAAGAGCTTGATGAACTGGCTATCTTGATGATTGCAAAGCAGCAGCCTGTTGCAACGGATTTAAGGCATATTGTTTCAGCTATTAAAATCGGTTCTGAAATTGAACGGGTTGGTGATTATGCAAAGAATGTTGCTAAAACTGCGATTAGATTATCAAAGGAAGAAAAGCCCTTTGTTAATGAGGCTGTAGGCGAAATGCACGCTACTTGTATGAAAATGCTTGATATGTTCAATAAATCCTTTATGGAGGAAAATATTGTCCTTTCTAAGGAACTTGCAGAGCTCGATGATACAGTGGATGATTTATATGGACAGGAAATCCGTAAAATACTTGAAATGAAGCATCCTGAGTCTGCTACGGTTAACGAAAATTCTCAGTTATTGTTTATTGTCCGCCACTATGAAAGAATAGGCGATCATATAACTAATATGGCGGAAGAAACCCTTTATATGATTAAAGGAAGACACTATCATTTAAATGAATAGAATTGTGATAATAAAAATGGAGATTCCCATATAGGGAACTCCATTTTTTCTTGTGCCTATTTTTAATGCTTAAAAAAATAATGTCTTTATGCCCTGAAAACCAAAATATACTCCAAAACCGACCAGAGAAATTCCAGAAAAGGCTGAAATAGCTTTCAAGCTAGTGTCATTCAGAAATCTTCTGAACCCAGTTGTTAGAAAGGCAACGGTAATGTCCCAAAAAGTTAGCCCGAGAAAAATCATCAAGCTGTACACGAGAAGAGAGCTTGTACCGTACGAAGTAACTGTTTTAGCGAGAACCGACCCATATATTCCTATCCAAAAGAGGATGGATAATGGACTTGTAATGGACATTATAAATCCAGTTAAAAAAGATTTCGATAACGAGTCTTTCGTACGATAATCTTCCAATGAAAGTGTATGGACCCTCAAAATGCTTTCAATTCCGGTATAAATAAGAACAAATCCTCCAAAGAGCCAAAGGAAAATCTGGACATATGGAATCGTAATAAATTGTACAAAACCCAAATAGACCAATAACATGAATATTCCATCCGCAATCATAGATCCTGCGCCTACTACCCAGGCGTGTAAAAAACCGTTTTTGATCCCCTTATCAATTCGGGCTGAGTTAACCGGACCAATGGGTGCCGCCAATGTTATTCCTAACAAAAAATAACTAAACATAATATGTCCGCTCACGCTTTCACTCCATCTTCTTATGTATTAGTAACTTGTACATATTATGAAGAAAAGTGGATAAGTATGTATAACAGTTTTATTGAGGTTGTAAAAAGCGTTTAATTAAAATTCTAGCTTTATCCGACTAACGGACAATCCTTAAAGAGGTTTATAAATTGGTGACTTGGATATAAGAAAATAACATTTATTAATAAAAGGGGGATTAGAGAATGAAGGAAAAAGAGACAGTAGAAGTGGACGGAGTACCTATAACCTATTTTCTGAGTGAAAAAGCTGTTCATATAGACAATAATAAAGAATTGGAATCCATCATCCCAAACCCTAAAACAGCCATTAAGCTGGCAAGGAAACTGAAAGCAAACTATCAAAAGAAATACGGAAGGGAATTATCGGTATCTGAGCTCTCTATGGCTATTGAAATCTATGGTCATATTTATCCAGAAAAAATGGCCAAAGCTATAAAAGAACTGCCTTTACCCGGCTTTGTTGATCATGCGATGAATAATTTAATTGAAAAGGCCGATATTATCGATTCAGGGGAAGAGAGTATTGATCAAAACAGAAAAATCTGGGATGTTATTGCAAAGGTCATCCCAGTTTAAAAGCTGCCACTTTGATGCACTATTTACCCTTCGTTAAAATGGCAGATAAGGCAGCATAGTCCATGTTTTTATAAACTGTATAGGTCCCAGTCTGAATCTTTTTTGTGAGATCCCGATTATTCAAGTAGGTAGAAAACTTATCGGTATCTTCAATCACGCGCTCCTGCTGATAATCTCGTCGGAAGCCATTCCAGGCTTAATCGATAATCTAATGGCTACAGTTTCTTCTTTATTACTTTGTTGATTTTCTGTTTTTAGTTGATTAATAGATTGAAGGTTCTTTTGATAGTCATCCCACTCACTTTTTGATAAAACATGATAACCATCCTCCTGTAGAGTTTTTTGAGCGTCCTCGCTTGAAAGGGGCACCTTTTTAGCTGCTGATTCATCTGTGGCAAGATAATATGCCGTAAATACGCTTGTGGCTAAAAAAATACCTGCAGCTGCTCCAGATATGTATAGTCGGTTCAATGAAGATCGCCTCCCTGACTTTCAAGGATCCTAATTACCTCATTGTTTGATAATGCAGATTGCCTGGAAATTTGTTCAATCGATAATCCTTGTTTGTACAAATGAATGACCTGATTTTGAATAACCTCGTGTATGGGCGAGGAATTAGTTAAAAAAGATACCTCCGAAAACGATTCCTCGTGCAGGATTTCCTCCTCAAGTGCACGAATTCGTTTTTTAATTATATACATTTCTTGTACATGCTCTAATGAAAGCTGTTCAATCTCTTTTTCTACTTTAGTTTCCTGTCCTTTATAAAATAACGATAGTAAGAACAGTAAGGCAGATAGAGAAAATAAACAAATCAAAATGATTATCATGAATACCCTCCCAAATTAAATTACAATCCCTATTGTACAACAATTTTCACTGGATTTTGGTAAAAATATATGAAAAAGGAAGTGTTGCTCATAATTTGGAAGTAGGTAGTGGTTCTTCGACAATATGCGTTCATTGTCATCTAGTTCAGGGAGTGTTAGGATTTAATGGAAGATATTAGTGGCTCGCTAAAGCAGGTAAGATAAATGAAAGGGGTGGTACCGCATGGACCAGTTAGACTCTTTAAATAAAAGTACTAAAAAAGCCAGCTGTAAAAGGCTTGTTGATGATAAATCCGGATTAATCGTACCCTATCTTTGGTGCAAAAACGATCAAGATCAAGAGGGGATATCTGCTGCAGTACAGTTAACAAATAATGATTATTTCGATAGAGTAGATGTAGTCTGCAAAAATGATGGGGATCGACCACTTGAAATTAAGATATTTTTTGTTCATGAGGCCTTTAGTGAAGTATCAGCAAGTTTTTATAGTCCTGCGGATTCTTTAATCTATTTATATGGTAAGAATACGATAAGCTTATTAAATGGAAATGATTGTGCATCTATATCGATAATGGAACGAAAACATAAAAAAGCGGTGTACGAATTAATGGAAAATGGCCAAATTATCCACTCTCCTTTAGCCAGAGGTCTAGTTGTCTGTACAACGATGTACAAGCTTCTAGTGGAGCCCGGAGTGAAAATGGGGGTTTCTAATTGGATAATTACAGGCAAGAATAAAGAGGAAGTCATGCTGTTTGATTACTTGGTCAAAAATCAGACTAGCATTTATTAGTGAAAGGTGATATTATAGAAAAGTCGTATAAAATGAAGTTTTGAATGAACTGGAGGGACTCACATGCGTGTAAACATTACTTTAGCTTGCACAGAGTGCGGTGAGCGTAATTATATCAGCACAAAAAATAAACGTAATAATCCTGATCGTCTTGAGCTTAAAAAATATTGCCCAAGAGAGAAGCGTACAACTGCACACCGCGAAACAAAATAAAACAACAGGAGGTTCTCTCCTGTTGTTTTTTTTTGGGATTATATAGAATTTAAGGGGATTTAACGCAATGTTAAAGGGAGAATTAAGATCGACTTATCGGAGTTTATTAGCGGAATTTCCGTCATACGAGCGGGATACATATACATCTAAAATTGTTGAATACTTATTTAGTCATGACATATGGAAGAATGCAAAGACAATCGGAATCACAATTTCTCGGCATCCTGAGATTGAAACGAAAGAGATTATCGAGAGAGCGTGGAAAGAGAAAAAGAATATCGTGATTCCAAAATGCTATCCACACACAAAGCATATGGAATTTTATGACTATCGTCCAAATACGATACTTGAGTCAGTTTATAGTGGTTTAAAAGAGCCCAGACCGGATAAAACACAAAAGATAGAATCCGACCAAATCGATATAATGGTAGTTCCGGGACTCCTATTCTCAACAACTGGATATCGGATTGGATTTGGCGGCGGCTATTATGATCGTTATTTGGCATCATTTTATGGAATCAAACTTTCGCTGGCGTTTATGATGCAAATAAGAGATGATATCCATACAGAAGAGTTCGACATCCCTGTCGACTATCTATTCACAGAACAAGGGGTAATAAATTGTGGGTAACTTAATTATTTACGGCGCTGTTGCTGTCGGCTCCTACGGGGCATATCGGCTTAAAGCTCTGAGTAAATCCGGTGCTCTCGCAGCATTTCTTTTGGGAGCTTTAATTGTTATAGGACTTGGATGGGAAGGTTTACTACTAATTGGTTTGTTTTTTTCCTCATCTAGTCTGTTTTCCAGTTATAAAAAAAGAATTAAGCAGAGTATTGATAAAAAATTAGCAAACGGAAGCAGACGAAATTGGGCCCAGGTAGCAGTAAATGGCGGTCCTGCTGGTATAAGTTCTTTACTTTATTTTATATCTGACGGTTCTGATATTTGGTTAATTTCCTTTATCGTATCAATTTCAGCAGCTACTTCTGATACATGGTCATCTGAACTTGGAGTATTGAGTAAATCTGACCCAATCCATATAATCAGTTTGAAAAGATGTGAACGGGGTACTTCAGGGGCAGTCTCAGTCCATGGAACTCTGGCCGGGCTGTTTGGCTCCATATTCATTGCAGTAATAGCAGGTATACTGTTTAATCTGTCATTTTCAACAATTCTCCTACTGAGTGCATTCGGATTTCTGGGCAGTATTCTGGATACCTTACTGGGGGCTTTCCTGCAAGTCGAATATATATGCCCAGTTTGTTCGGTTCATACGGAGAAAAAAGTGCACTGCAATACACGGACTGTTAAAAGGAAAGGAATTAACTGGATTAATAACGAAACTGTAAATCTAAGCTCAATTCTGATAAGCACTATTTTTTGTATAATAACTTGGTATAGTATCACATAATACTAGGGTATAAAGAGCTTGTATGCAGTGTGAAAAGGTGGTTTTTGTTAATGAAAAAGAATGTAAATCGTGTTGTCCTTGTTGGTACAGGTTTTGTTGGAAGCAGCTATGCATTCGCTATGTTAAATCAGGGAATTGCTGAAGAATTTGTTTTAATTGATTTAAATAAGGATAAAGCAGAAGGCGATGCAATGGACTTGAATCATGGAACTCCATTTGCACCGAATAGAACGAAAATTTGGTTCGGAGATTATTCAGACTGTAAAGATGCAGACATTATCGTTCTAACTGCAGGAGCGAATCAGAAGCCTGGTGAAACACGCTTAGATTTAGTTGAAAAAAATATGAAAATCTTTAAATCCATTGTTGGAGAAATTATGGCTAATGGATTTAATGGGATCTTTCTTGTGGCTGCGAACCCAGTTGATATCCTTACATATGCAACATGGAAATTTTCAGGTCTTCCTAAACATCGCGTACTTGGCTCTGGTACGATTCTTGATACGGCCAGATTTCGATTTATGTTAAGCGATTATTTTGAAGTGGATCCTCGAAATGTCCATGCCTATATCATTGGAGAACATGGGGATACAGAATTACCTGTATGGAGCCATGCCAATGTAGGCGGAAAGAATATGAACGAACTGATTAAAGATAAACCTAATCATTCCATGGAAGATTTGGATAAGATTTTTATTAATGTACGTGATGCAGCTTATGAAATCATTAATCGAAAAGGTGCAACATTCTATGGAATTGCCATGGGTCTGGTTCGTATTACAAAAGCCATCCTTCAGAATGAAAACAGCATTTTGACAGTGTCAACCTTCCTAGATGGGGAGTACGGACAAGAAGATGTGTATGTAGGTGTCCCTGCGATAGTAAACCGTGAAGGAATTTCTGATATCCTCGAACTGAAATTATCAGATGATGAGCAAGAGAAATTTTCACATTCTGTTAAAGTATTAAAAGAAACGATGAATCCAATTCTTGATCAGTTACTATAAGTAGAATAAAAATCCCTCCTGTTCACCAAACTATATGGTAATACAGGAGGGATTTTTACATGAATAAATTCTTAATTATTTTCGTATCTGGCATAATAGGGTATATAGTGTTTCAAAAGAGGTCTTCCATTATGAAGAATCAAGTACTGCGCAACATCCTTATAGCCGTTCTAATGGAATTGCCAATTTTTAAAACTGTGCAAGATCAAACATAATGACCAGAGGAATTATTTCTGTTCCTCTTACGTAATGATAAAATAGATATAGAAACTTTTTAGGGAGAGAAAGTAGGGGAATCCGTGAGTTTTAAAGAAGAATATATCTATTGGTCCTTTATCAATCAATTGATTACGAAAAAAGGGTATCGATTTATATCTGCATCCACTGATCAGCAAGAAATATGGCTTGAAAATCAGTCGAGTCGGATAGATCCCCTAATCCGTATAAAAAGAGAAGATTTGGATTGGTCCAATAATATGAAGCGTGACCGAAATCTTGTACTGCAGAATGCAGAGAAGATTCGTAGGTTTCTTTCCAGGAAGGAACTAACTGTTAAAACCATTTATGTTAGTCAATATGCTCCGGTTGATGATTATTCGGATGTCCTTGGAAGATACTCAAACGAAAGTCGTGCAAAAATTACGATTGATACCATGATTTTTCAAACAGAGGCTATGGAAGAATCTTTGACGGAATTGGAAAGCTTTCTGGGGTTTCCGTTGGAAGTGGTCAACAGGGATTATGAGTTTATAGAAGAAAATGAAATTAACCATCTTAAAGAAGATGCTTTGGCTGCTTCTTACCAAAAGCAGAAACAAGATGAACAAATCTTTAGCCATGGCAAACCAATCTTTACATACTTGTTAATGGCCATCCAAGTTCTTGTGTTTATTTTACTCGAGATGCGTGGCGGAAGTACAAACACTGAAACCCTCATCCAATTTGGTGCAAAGTATAACCCATTGATTATGGAAGGGGAATGGTGGAGATTCTTCACACCCATCTTTCTTCATATTGGATTTACACACTTGATTCTGAACACCTTAAGTTTGTATTTTGTCGGAGTTATTGTTGAGCGTATTTATGGAAGCTTAAGATTTCTGGTTATTTACTTTTTTGCAGGCTTTATTGGTTCGGTAGCAAGTTTTATTTTGATGCCCAATCTATCAGCCGGTGCCAGTGGTGCGATATTTGGCTTACTCGGTGCCTTGCTATTGTTTGGTATACTCCACCCCAATCTCTTTTTCAGAACAATGGGATGGAATGTGATTGTAATTTTGGCCATCAACCTGGTTATTACATTCTCTGCAGATGCTATAGATAGTGCCGGCCATATCGGCGGTTTAATAGGTGGATTCCTCGCAGCAGCGATTGTCAGATTGCCGAAAAATCCTAAGCTTGCCGTGCAAATGGGTGCGCTGCTCCTGACCGTTTTGTTAACAATAGGAGCTTTAGTATATGGGTATTCATCAAATGAATCTGACCATAAATATCATAATGATGTCACTCTTGCTCATGAATATGTGAATTCTAAGGAATATGCCAAAGCCTATGAGCTTATCGAAGGCTATCTAAAGGAAGAAGACGCTCCAGAAGCATATTTTTTAGCAGGATATATAAAGTATCATCAATATGATCTGAAAGCGGCTGAGACGTATTTTCTAAAAGCCATTGAACAGCAAGAAGTGTTTCCAGAAGCATATTATGATATTGGACTGCTCTACTGGCAACTGGGACAAATCGATAAAGCTAAAGATTATATCCAAATAGCAGTTTATCAGGAACCGGATAATGAAGATTATAAAACAACGCTGAATGAGCTTGATTCCGAATAGTTATCTTACTTTAAGGCAGCTGCTGATAATATTCATGTATATTGCCTGATTTATCCTGAATAAGAATAATTAGTTTGTTTGAGTCTTGTTTACGCAAAATCAAGGGGATGGTACTGTCTATCGGATTTATGACTGTACCATCCTGTTTTTTTATTCCTGAAACATAAATGGAATAAAAAGCTTCCCATAGCTTTTCCGTAATCTCCAGACGCTTTTGCTCTGAATATCCGGCTAATAATCTTTTTTCTTCAGTCGAAAACTGTGTCAGGGGAACTACGTGATACCTTGTAATATCAATCTTTTTGTTATCTGTATAGCGATTGAGCACTTTAGTCAGCCTGGAATTACTTACAGAAGACAGGGTAAAGGCCCATTCCTTTTGTTCCTCGGTTTCAGGAGAATGAAATGATTTGGTTGGTCCATAACGTGAAGCAATGACAAACAGATTACTATCAGTTAATTTAAATGAGCTGGTAATCTTGTCGTTTTCCGTATGAATCTCAGCATAATGAATGGTAACCACTTGAAATAAAGAAGATTCATGAGCTTTTACGGTTGTCTTTTGGGATATTCGATCTGTATTCTGCTCCCATTTCTTTGTAAACTCTTTTAAACGACCGTTTTGAAAAAGAAGTGAGAAATCCTGTCTGAGATAACTTGTTTGATTTAAAATAGATTCAGTCGATAACGCAACATCGTACTGTTCTGTATCTTTTTCCTGCTTAGGCATGACAAGGGAAGAGGTTGTTTTAATAAACGCAGCCTTTTGATTAAGTGGAAAATATTTAATAACAGCTATATCCCTTTGTATATAAAGCTGTTTCCACCACATAAAGGTAAATATGAGTACTAAACCGACTATTAGGTAACCAATATATTTTTTCAAAAGGATTCTCTCCTCACTTTAGATTATTGCCTTACGTATATATTCTTAAATGGATGTCAAATGATAAATAGACGGATGCTTTGTCCTAAGCAATATATGTGTAACTCTAAATACATATGCTTTGTTTATAAATGTCACAATTGACGGAATACAGAAAGAAAGTATCTTGAGGAGAACAACTAAATTCAGATATACTAAAGAAGCAGGAAGGAATGTGACAAAAATGAAATCCGTATATGAAATTCAACAATATTTAAAGAGGTTTGGAACCATCATATACATGGGTGATCGATTAGCTGATCTAGAGATGATGGCAGGAGAATTAAGAGAGCTATTTCACTCTCAATTGATTGAAATCAGAGATTATCAAACGGCAATTTTAATCTTGAAACAAGAAATAGAGTATGAGAAGGAAAAGCAACAGCTAAAACAAAAACAATCGAAAAGGTGAATCAATATGCTGGGGAAACAAGATTGGTTACTGGGAATTGATATTGGCGGTACAACGATTAAGCTTGCTTTTATAGATAAAGAAGGGACCATTGTACATAAATGGGAAATCATAACGAGAACGGAAGAAAATGGTCTGCATATCGTTTCTGACATCGGCAAATCTGTCAGGGCAAAATTGGAAGAATGGCAGGATGGTAATTTAGTAGGTGTCGGAATGGGTGCTCCTGGTCCAGTTAATTTTGAGAACGGTTCAATATATGTGGCCGTGAATATCGGTTGGAGAGATTTTCCTTTAAAGGAGTTGCTGGAAAAAGAATTAGGAATTCCTGCAGTGGTTGATAACGATGCGAATGTAGCATCCTTCGGTGAGTTTTGGAAGGGAGCAGGAAAAGGTACAAATGATTTAGTCTGTATCACTCTCGGAACTGGTGTGGGTGGCGGTGTAATCACTAATAAGCATTTGGTGCATGGAATTAGTGGGGCAGCTGGTGAGCTCGGTCACATAACGGTTCAGCCAGAGGGTGGAGCTCCTTGTAACTGTGGGAAAACAGGCTGTGTTGAAACGATCGCCTCAGCTACCGGTATCGTAAGGCTGGCGTTAGAGAAGATTAAAGAGAAACCAGATTCGGACCTCTCGATTGTTTTTAACGAAAATGGGTTGATCACTTCTAAAGATGTAGTTGATTGTGCTATAAGTGGAGACCAGGCAAGTCTGGATGTCCTCGATGAAGTAGCTAAATATCTTGGACTTGCAGCAGCCAATGTGGGCAATATTATTAACCCTGACATCATCGTAATCGGTGGTGGTGTTTCAAAAGCCGGAGACATTATTTTAAAACCAATTGAGAAATACTTTAAGCAATTTGCTTTTCCGCGGGTTTCAGAATCAACTGAAATCAAAGTTGCATCTCTTGGTAATGATGCAGGTGTCATAGGCGCAGCGGGCTTAATCATGCAACAGCTGGGACAAGAGATTTAAGAGTCCGCATGCTGAGGCAAACGTTGAGTACTTAGTTGAGTACTTAATAGAATTTAATAAATTTATTATAAGCATTTCAATGTATTTGTTGAAGTGCTTTTTTTGTTTGCACGAATTTTTATAAAGGAAAACAAAAACCATATGTCGAAATTAGTTGGGAGGATAGCATGGAAATAGATGATGGAGGGTTTGGGGATGAGTGTACCGAAGCATATTGTGTCTGCAGCAACGATTGTATTAAATGAAGCTGGAGAAATTTTGTTAATAAAGGGTCCGCACCGTGGGTGGGAAATGCCTGGAGGACAAGTCGAAGAAGGTGAGTCACTCAAAGATGCTGCCATAAGAGAAACAAAGGAAGAATCGGGAATTGATATCGAAGTGACTAAATTTTGTGGTGTTTTTCAAAATATAGACCTTTCTATTTGTAATACCTTATTCTTGGGCAAGGCGATTGGGGGTACTCCCACTACCAGCCCTGAAAGTTTAGAGGTAGGTTTTTTTCCCATAGCAGAGGCATTGGAAATGGTAACCTGGAATAATTTCAGACAAAGAATCGAGTATTGTCTGGATGAGAGCATTCAGCCATTTTATGTCGAATTTAATGGGAAGGACCGAGCAGGTGTTGTACACGAGCTATAGGAGGATTAAGCCAATCATGACCAAACAGCGGGTGTCATTATTTAGTTTCAAAAAGGGGGGTCCATTTGTTTAATAGTAGTGTTCTTTCTCAAACCTTTATAAATTTTGCTGAAAGGGAATGTAAAGGCTCCAGCAGGCTATACGAGCATTTATCAATAAATATTGCCGGCGATGAAGTGCTTTTAGAGATAGGTATGAATGCGAAGGAGGGTCAGCCAGTACCAAATCTTCTGTTCGGTGCTGTCCACTATCTCCTGTTAAAGGGTAAAGAACATTCCCTAAAAGAGTATTATCATAGCCTGGTTGAGTATCCGAAACCATATATGGATTCGTATGAACCTTTTAGGGATTTTTGCTTTACTTATCGAGAAGAGATTGACTCTATTCTTAAATCGAGACGGGTTCAAACCAATGAAGTGCGAAGATGTGCATACCTATACCCCGCCTTTTGTGCTGCTTATGAGATAGCTAAGAAACCTTTAGCACTTATTGAAATTGGAACAAGTGCAGGATTACAGCTTCTTTGGGATTGCTATTCATATACATATGGGCAAGAGAATACCTATGGGAATTCAGAATCTAAACTTACCATTTCAGCAGAAATAAAAGGAGAAAATGTACCAAACCTTCCCTCCATACCTCCGCCAGTTTCAACTAGGATTGGCTTGGATTTACATACGATTGATTTAAATGATGAGGATGAAAAATTGTGGCTTAAATCCTTAATATGGCCCGAGCATACGGAGCGGTTGTCAATGTTTGAAAAAGCTGCAGTCTATGTGAGGGGGAGTTCCGTAAAATTAGTAAACGGTGATGGTGCTGATTTATTACCTCACTGTATACAGGATATCGCAGAGGATCATTCCGTTTGTATTTTTCATACACATGTTGCTAACCAAATGCCAACGGATGTGAAAAAGAATCTGTTAGAAACAATCGAGGATATTGGGAAGAAGAGAGAGGTCTTTCATATTTATAATAATATTCAAGATAGATATTTGCATTTGGATTATTATTTGGATGGCATTCTTAACAAAAATACAATTGCAGAAACCGACGGGCACGGCAGATGGTTTAAATGGTTATGGGAGAGTGAGCGGACAATTAGTCAGTAGGAAATGAAATTCGCCCTTTTGAATTTGTTTTCTTTGAAGGGATATTTTTAACTAAATCAATTAATTAGGTATTAATCCAATACGGGTTAATGCCTTTTTTTTTCGTTGACCCAACTGTTTTTCATTCGGTTTGAATTGGATAGTTGAGTGAGGATGTAGGAGGTACTTGTCAAAGGACAGAGATAGCCGCACCAAACCATATGCCGGGGTAGTAAAGGTGCCTGAAAGGTGGGTGAAGTATGTAGGAAAGCAGCTATGCCCCACCTATGAAGTACCTATGCTCCAGCTATACCGGGGTAAAAGTGCCTGAAAGGTGGGTGAAGTGTGTAGGAAAGCAGCTATGCCCCACCTATGAAACACCTATGCCCCATCTACACCCTGCCTTTCCCCAGCCCATACCCCGCTAAATGGCATACTAAAAAGGCTTATACAGTTAAAGGCAACTATAATCAAGCTGTTTTTTACGAATCTATACATAATATCTGTTAGCTTCTGTATTTTTTGATCGGAGTATTCATAAAATGAGTAGAAAAGGATGTGATTCTATGGAAGTCATCATAAAGAAGCCTGACTTATTATCGAGATTGGCCGTTTTGTATTCTATACCGATCGCACTTTTACGGGAATGTAATTTACATATTAGTAATAATGAGCTATCTGTTGGCGATATGGTTCATATACCTGGATATTGGACAAGGGAGGAAAGGTTATCGTCCTTGGATATCACACACCCTGTAGAACGTGAAAGAATTCAGGTAGCTAATTCAATGGAGAGTATGGAAGAGAATCCGAAGCAATCTGTTAGATTGCCTGTGAAAATTCAACATAGTATTGTGGATCAGACTTGTCCATACTCATCAAGTAAATGCATGAATGACATGGAAATACTTACAACCATCTATCCTTTCCTGCAGATGAAATCTATCGGGAAATCTGAACTTGGCCAGGATATTTGGGAACTGCGAATTGGTATTGGTCCGAAAAAAGTCCATATGAATGCCTCGATGCATGCGAATGAATGGATTACTAGCTTGGTTTTAATGAAGTGGCTGAATGATTATTTACTGGCATTAACAACGGGGACAAATTTAGGAGAATGTTCAGCATTGGAGCTATTCCTGGAGTGTGATTTGTCACTTGTTATGATGGTGAATCCTGATGGTGTAGATTTAGTAGTAAATGGTCCATCTGAAAAAATGAAAAAAGATTTAATTAGGATGAATGATGGAAGAAAAGAATTTTTAGGCTGGAAAGCGAATATTAGAGGAGTTGACTTAAATAATCAATTTCCGGCAAACTGGGAGATTGAGAAAAAGAGAAAACGGCCCAAAAAACCAGCAGCAAGAGATTTTCCTGGAATCGAGCCATTAACAGAAAGTGAAGTGAAATCACTGGTTGCACTTGTGCTGAAGGAAGGGTTCGATCGTGTAGTTTCTCTGCACACCCAGGGAGAAGAATTTTACTGGGGATATGAGAAAAAAGAGCCGGAAATCACCTCTGTTATGGCTATGGAATTTACCGCAAGATCTGGCTACAAGGCCGTTCGCTATATTGATAGCCATGCAGGCTTTAAGGATTGGTTTATTGATCAGTTCAAGAAGCCTGGATTTACATTAGAGCTGGGTAAAGGAATCAATCCACTTCCTTTATCACAATTTGAACAAATTTATCGGGATACAAAACCAATTTTAAATGCTTGTCTTTATTTATAGAAGACAGGAGCTGGTGAACGAAAAAGAGGAATCCTGTTTAAAGGATTCCTCTTTTTCAGATGTATGACGTATACAATTAATTAATGTACAGCAGGATAGCCATCTCTAATGAAGGTCATGATGGCGAACCAGCCAAATACAACGGCAGTACCCAAAGCGAATACTAGACCAAGGAAATTTTTGTTTTTAAAGGCGCTGATTAATGCGAAAATAGCCAAAATGGCAACTAAACCAAAAATAATTACCAATCCCATTTCATTTACCTCCCCTGGAATTATTAAGTAATAAAACCCAATAAATCATTAAATTGTAAAATAAATGCATTCAATAGTATTTTAATTCTTTTTAGATTATTTGTCGAGATATTATAGGCAATTTGGAAGGAATAGGAACAATACAGTATAAGACTCTTTATACAAAACCATCACTTGTGTAAAATAAAAGAAACTAAACTGAGACTTCAGGAGGAAAGACATGAAGAAAACATGGAAAAGAGTTCCTTTAGGGCCTTTGCAAACAAATTGTTATTTATATGCCAAGCAGGATGGTGAATGTTTAATCATCGACCCGGGCGAGGAAGCAGAAAAGCTGATTCAAATCATTCGTGAAAAGAAATGGAAACCAATTGCAGTTCTTTTAACTCACGCTCATTTTGACCATATAGGGGCAGTGGACAGGGTACGGGAAGTATTTAGTATTCCGGTTTATGTACACAAAAAAGAAACAGAATGGTTAACAAATCCAGCTTTGAACGGTTCGCGATTTTTCCAACTTGGTGAGATTAAGGCTGCTCCCGCAGAAAATGTAATTTCAGAGGAAGGTATTCTAAAAATCGGGGATTTCACATTTAATGTACTGTTTACACCTGGACATTCTCCAGGAAGTGTTTCTTATTATGATAAGGACGAGGCGATTGTATTTTCAGGGGATGCATTATTTCATATGAGTATAGGCCGGACCGATTTACCTGGTGGAAATCATCAACAGCTAATGGATAGTCTTCATAAAAAATTATTAACTCTTCCAAAAGATACGCTTTGTTTATCTGGACATGGGCCGGAAACCATCATTGAAGATGAGATGAATCATAATCCATTTTTAAGGTAAGAGGTGTACTAATTGTAGACCCTCCTTAACAATTAGATAAGGAGGGTCAGGGGGTATTTCCTATAAAATGGGAGGGGCCATTTTAATCTGTACCATAAATTTACAATAGGGATAATGTGATGTCAACGCCTATTGTGGAAATATTTATAAAATTAGGTGGATTTATGAAAGACATAATCATTCGGTCCATTGAGGAAACAGAAGATTTATTTTTACCGTATGACAAATATATAGAGTTGGCATTGTATCATCCTGAATATGGCTATTACCAACGGAGAAAAGATAAAATTGGAAGTAGCGGTGATTTCTATACTTCGGTGAGTATGTCCCCTGTCTTTGGTGAATTTATAGGTAAATGGGCAGGAAGGAAGCTAATTGAATCTGACCTGCCTCCCGCTATATGTGAGCTTGGCGGCGGCACCGGGAAGATGGCATGTGATTTTTTGAGAGGATTGGAACTGTACAACCCAGAGCTGGCATCTAATGCAATTTATTATATTGTTGAATCCAGTTCCTATCATCGAGAATTGATTTTAGATACGGCGGCAAAGGATGATAGAATTCGTTTGTTAGATTCTATCAAGGATATGCCACTAATAGAAGGTTTCATTTTTTCAAATGAATTTTTTGATGCTTTTCCAGTTCTTGTTTTGATTAAAGATAAGAATCAGTGGAAAGAAGCGGGCGTCACAGTAAAGAATGGAGAGCTATTTGAAACGACCAGAGATCTCAATAATCAGATGATTTTAGCCGTTATAGAGAAGTTGAATATCCCGGAGTTTATTTATCGTATAGAGGTGCCATGCCCAATGATGGTTGCCTACGAGCAAATTGTCGATAAAATGAAGAGTGGATATCTCATGACGATAGATTATGGAATGGATGCGGAGGATTTGTATATACCTGCCCGTAAAAATGGTACCTTAAGAGGATTTAAGGACCATCAATTAATCGGCTCAATTCTCGAAAATCCAGGAGAAACAGATATAACGAGTACCGTCAATTTTTCATTGCTTAAATGTGAAGGGAAGAGAAGAGGGCTTGATCTAGAGTACTGGGGAGGACAACAGTCATTTTTATTAGAGGAAGGGATATTGGATGAGCTGGTTCCACATGCGGATGCAGATCCTTTTTCTCCTGTCGCCAGGCGCAACAGACAAATCAAACAGTTAGTTCTGGGAGACTGGATTAGTGATAGTTTCAGTGTTTTAGTTCAATCTAAGAATATAAAAAAACCTTGATTGCTCCAGCTCAATCAAGGTTTTACTGTAAATTAATGTCCCGCTCCAGGAGTCATCATGAACGTTGTCCAATAGGTGAACCCTGCAAAGAAAACTGTTAAATAAGCACCGAAAACATATAAGTACATTCTTTCAGACAATTTTAAATAGCTTAAAATAACAAAGAAACCAGTTTGACCGAAAAAGATGAGTGATGTAGTATGCATACCGCCAACAAAGAACATGACTGCCATAATTCCAGTCCAGAAACCACATACTCTGAACATTCTGTCCATTCCTTAACCTCCCTTATCCCCTTATAATTCCATCACTACTATTATAAGGATATTGTTAAAGAATGTAAACTATCTTAAAATAGGATGACTGAATTGTGTGATTAATTTCCGGCAAGCATCTTGTATGTGCAAGCTTGGCAACCTGCATGATCAAACATATTTTCCTCTTCTATTAATTCGATTGAATCAAAAAGGACGCTGAACATACCGCGTAAAAACTCATAATGCATTCCGCATACGGCTTCTTTTTGCTCAAAGGCAATCTCTTTAAAAGGACAGTTGTGTATTCTAAAGAAAATGGTTGAATGATCCTCAGCTGTTATGAATTCCGGATAGAATCCAGCAGTAGTCGATGCATCTTTTATGATAGAGAGTTTGTGGTCGAAAGACAGGCTGTCCTGACTTTCTCCAATTCCTTTCATATGCTGTTCAGCCAAATCTTTCCCAAATAATCTTCCGGTATTGAATAACGCTTCCTTACCTGCTTCTCCCAGTGAGAACATTGTCTGAAGGGCTATTTTTGCAAGCAGTTGGTAATCGCGGTAAGGGAAGTTTAATTGTATGACATCATCTGATAATCTATATAATCTGCTTGGTCTTCCACCTTTTCCTGTTTTCTTAGTTTCAGAAACAAGCATATTTACATCTTCGAGCTTTGTTAAATGTAAACGCGCAACATTGGGGTGAATCTCAAATATATCCGCAATTTCCTGTACCGTCACCTCGCTGTGCCTTTTAGCTATATGCTGATAAATATAGTATCTGGTCGGATCTGATAATACATTGGTAATTTTTAATGTTTGGTCCATTGTGGTCCACCTCGCGCTCCTTAATAGTTCCATTATAATACAGTCAATCAAGCATTGATATGCTGTTCTTGGCTATTCTGACTCTTTGGAAACATATGTTGTAATTTAGCCACATTTTGATAAATCAATATTTAACATGTATATATTACTATCTTAATTTTAAAATTAATCTGTAAATATGTTAACAGAATAAAAGGGATGAAATATTTCATGATTATGAAAAATTACCCAAATTAACGACGAATTGTGACAGATTTTGAAACTTTCGTTATGCCAGCAGGGATTGAAAAATTAATGTCTAATAACATAAGAGAGTAACATATAAGGAGGTGAAACGAGAATTGCTCACCATCGATAAGTTAGCTGAAAAAGTTGTAACAGAAGCAGTAAAATTCAAAGCCTCAGATATCCACATTGTTCCCCAACGCAAGAAAACCCATCTTTACTATCGGATTCACAATCGCTTATTTTCAGAAGGCAGTTACCAAAGAGACAGGGCCCAACGACTCATCTCTCATTTTAAATTTATGGCCGGCATGGATATAGGAGAAAAAAGACGTCCTCAGTCAGGGGCCTTAACGATGTTTGTTTCAAATAAATGGATTGGTCTCCGATTATCCACCTTGCCTACCCCATACTCTGAATCTCTCGTCATTCGTATTATTCCAAGTTTACAAACTCTCCCAATCGAAGAAATCTCCTTATTTCCAAAAATGTCAACTACGTTAATTTCCATGCTTAAACATTCCCATGGATTAATGATCATCTGTGGACCGACTGGAAGTGGTAAAACTACAACTTTATATTCCATGCTCCATCATGCCAAAAATACCGTTAACCGAAATATTATTACACTGGAAGATCCTGTTGAACATCAGTCCGATGATGCCATTCAAGTCCAGATTAATGAAAAAGCCGGTATCAGTTATTCAGTAGGCTTGAAAGCTGCCCTGCGCCACGATCCCGATATTATCATGATTGGAGAAATCAGGGATGCTGAAACGGCCAGAATAGCGGTGCGCGCCGCTTTAACAGGCCACTTAATCTTAACTACGATGCATGCCAGTGATGTATTGGGTGCAGTTAGAAGGCTTTTGGAATTTGGGATAGACAAGGAGGAGGCAAAGCAAACTCTTTTAGGTGTAACCTCCCAAAGATTATTGGAATTGCACTGTCCTTTTTGTAAGGGTGAATGCTCACCGTACTGCCTTATGGAAAAGAGCAGAGGGCGGGTAAGTGTGCATGAAATGATTTATGGCAATGAATTGGCGAAGGTTTGGGCAGAGATGGAGGGAGATGATGTGAACTTTCATTATCCGGAATTATCTTCTCTCATCAGCAAGGCTGTTGCCTATGGATTTGTGGATCAAAAAGAGTATGAGAGGTGGGTGCATGAGGAGTAATCTAAAGTCCCGATGGTCTTGCAGGGATCAGGCGAGATTTCTTCAGGAATTGGGCGATTTATTGGAGAATGGCTTTACTCTTTATGAGGGTATTGAATTTTCTCTTATTCATGGAAAAAAGAAGTATCGAGAAGAAATTAAGGATGCATTGGAACTATTGAAAGATGGCCATACTTTTAGGGACTTTTTAGAATGGCTCGATTTTGAACAAGAGCTCGTTGGTTTAGTATCCTACGGTGAAAAACACGGACAGCTATCCAAATCCTTGCAGAATGGAGGCGAAATATGGCTTAAGAAAAGTGAGGATCGCGCAAAACTAAAAAATTTATTGTATTACCCAGTCTTCCTACTTGTTTTTACATTTACCTTGCTGCAAGTATTTACAAATTATTTGTTGCCAAAATTCTCAAGTATGTATCAGGGCGCAGGGCAGGAATCAAATATATTCTTAAAGTTATCCGTTTTACTGGCAACCCTCGTTAACAATCTTCCATTTTTTATCATTGTGCTCCTAACCATGCATTTGTTTATATACCACTATTATTTAAAAAAACTATCCAAAATAAAACAGGAATTACTGATGAATAAAATTCCGTTCCTGCGTTCTTTTAGAAAGCTTTCCACAACGTATTATTTTTCTATGCAGCTGGGCTCATTATTAAAGGGTGGTATTTCGATTATTGATGCGTTAACGATTATGAGTCAGCAGGATCCAAAAAGTTTAGTTAAGGAAATAACCCATCACATGATTAAAAGTCTTCAGGAGGGAGATTCATTAGAAAGCATTAGTGGGAATCTCACAATTTTTATGAATGATTTTGAGCGAGTAATCAGCCATGGGCAAAAAAATAGTTTATTAGGAGAAGAACTTCTTTACTACAGCAGATATCTGTTAAATGAGATGGAGATGCAGACTGAAAAATATATAAAGGTGGTTCAACCATTAATGTTTGGCCTTGTTGCCATTTTAGTGATCCTTCTGTATTTGGCAATATTAATGCCAATGATTTCATTGATGAATACGATATAGGAAGGTGTTTTTGATGAAATACAAAAATGAACAAGGTTTTACCTTGATTGAGATGTTGATTGTCATGCTGGTTATATCAGTTCTATTGATTATTACAGTACCCAATGTAATGAAAAACCAGGAAGCAGTTAATAGTAAGGGATGCGAGGCATTCGTAAAGATGGTTGAGGGACAGGTACAAGCCTATAAATTAAAGGAAGATACGCTTCCGACGATGGAGAAGCTTATCTCTTCTGGTTTTTTAAAAGAGGATGTTAAATGTCCGGAAGGAAAAACCGCGGTGATTTCGGATGATGGGACTGTAACTCTTCAGGGACAATAAAAATGGAAAAGAACGAAGAAGGGTTTACGTTAGTAGAGGTGTTGATTGTACTTGGATGTCTGACGTTAATGCTGACTATAGCAAGTGCGGTTACAAGTAAAATGTTTGAAACATATGAACAGCAAGCATTTTTAAATCAACTGGAGAAGGATATTTACTATGCTCAGGTCTATGCAATGGAAAATAACACGTATGTCTTACTAAGATTTGTAACTGACCAAAATGAATATTCAGCTTACTCATACAAAACAAACAGTCATATTATTTCGACTCAGAAGGCCGAATCAATCAAGTTTAAAAAAGTTGGCAATGTGCCAATTACCTATATTCCAGCAGGAAATATCCAAAATCCAACAACAATCTATTTAACCGATAAAAATGGTAAAACGATATACAAGCTTGTCTTTCAATTAGGGAGGGGGAGATTTTATATATCAAAAGTATAAAGAGCATGGATATGCTATCTTGGACCTGCTGATTTCGTTTGGAATACTTATCTTATGCTGCTGTTTATTGCTTCCGGCATATATGGAAAGCATTACGCTAAAGAATGACTTAAGAATGGAGGAAGCCGCTCTTAATAGATTGTTTGAAAATTTAAATGAATATCAGATAAACGGCCGTCCACTGTTTACTGGACAAGCAGAGATTGAGGGGAAAGCCTATACTTTTTATCTTGAAGGGAACGTTTATTATGCAGAGTATAGCAACTCAAAGGATAAATTACAGAAAGTGTATGAAAAGCTGCCTGAAAGATGATGGCTTTACTTTGGTAGAGATATTATTTGCTCTTGGTTTATTTTCGTTATTAAGTGTCTTTATGACGAGTGCACTTGCCAGTATAACAGACTGGCATGTCAGGGATACGAACACAAATACAAGGATGGAATGGAATATCTTTATACGTCAATTGGAACGAGAATTTCAAAAGACAAAAGACTTTGGAGTACCTAAAAGCAATGTCCTTTTACTTGATAAAAGTGGAGAAGAAATAACATATGAAGTCTATAACAATATGGTAAGAAGGCGAGTGGATGGCGCTGGGCATGAAATGGTCCTTCAAGATATTAAGAGCTTTCATGTTAAAAAAGAAGGAGAGTCACTGATCATATCTGTGACTCTTATAAATGGTGATATGTATGAAAAACGGCTGTTCAAACGATACAAATTTGAACCTTCTTAAAAATGAACGTGGAATATTTATGCCTGTTGCTTTATTGTTTTTTTCGGTTATTTTTATCATTTGTATGTATTCGATAGGAAATATGGCTCAGGAAGTGAATTATCATAAGTATCAAACCGAATGGTTAATTACCACCTATCTGGGTGATACGGGTACACATGCTGCAATCTTAATGCTTGATGATGATAGTGTTCCTGAGACAAAAGGGGAATGGATTTATTATAATGGAAGAATAGGCTATCATATAAAACCGCTTGAGAGAGGGTTCTATGAGATCTCATTGGATATTCAGACTGATCATACGGTGAGACGGGAGACGATTACGTACTCAATTGAAGCAAAGAAAGTAGTGAAATGGATAGATAGTTAGGAGTTAGGGGGAGCGAGATGAAAGCCATTTATTTAATTGGATTTATGGGAGCTGGGAAAACGACTGTGGGTAGGGCTCTCGCTGAAAAAATGCGTTGTCCCTTTTATGATAGTGATCAGACGGTGGTTGAACGTACAGGAAGGTCGATTCCGCAGCTCTTTGATGAAGTAGGTGAAGATGGATTCAGGGACCTAGAACAGCAGGCGTTGCAATCATTACCTATCGAAAATTGTATCATTGCGACAGGCGGGGGTATCATTCTTAGGGAAGACAACCGGAAATATATGAAGGAAAAGGGAACCGTTATTTGGCTCCATGCCAATCCGACAGAAATCATAAAAAGGCTCGAGACTGACTCATCACGCCCTTTATTGTCCGGAAATAAAGAGGAACAAATAGTGCAGCTTTATCAAAAGAGGGTTAACCTATATAAGTTAGCTGCTGATTTACAGGTTCATACGGACAGAAAAACAAAAATGGAGATTACAGAAGAGATATTAATGAAAATCACCATAAACTAGCCATCTTTTTTAGAAATTAATGAATAACATCCATGATAAATGGAGATACTTCTGATGGGTGAATGTCGATGAAAACAAATGATTATATAAAATTTTTAACAATTCAGTGGTTAGTGTATATGAAGCAGCCAAAGGAAGTACGTAAAGAGCAACGCCGTCATCATAGAGATGATCGGCCGCCATTAATGAACCATTGGTTCGGAATCATTCCGTTATCAATTGAAATGCTCTTTAAACGTAAGGCGTAATAAAGTTTCTTTAAAAAAGCAGTGGATTTTTTTGCAACCCACTGCTTTTTTGTATTCATTTTTATATCTTCATCAAAGATTAAGCTTTATTCTAAACTATTGTTTAGTTGATGCGAGAATTCAGCCTTAACTTTAAATACCTCTTTTAGATAGCCTGACCGCTAAGATAAAAAAGGCCGCCATTTATGAAGCTGACACGGATTCTGGGTTCATATTGCATTCGTAATGCTTCTTTTTCAAGGTCATACATGTGAGTTTCCTCTTCTTTTTTATCCTCATAAAAATGGTTCAGTAAACTCAAATCTTTATTCCAGCGCACGAGAGCCTCATCAGCCCACCCATGGTCATCCTGATTAATTTTATTTTGGATATAAGTTTTGATACGATGCAATCCGCTTTGATACCGAATAATTGGTGTAAGGGTAAATGTATAATCAGATATTTTAGGTGTAAGCGACAGTTTATCAGCTGAATCAATGAAATTTTCAACGAAAAGACCGTTAATCAGGTTCAATCCTATTGAAAAGAATAAATCCTTTTTTCGGTCGCATTCATAGGAGATATTAACATTTACACCTAACCAAGGAAATAAAGGCATCTGACCACTAGTCACTTTAATCTCCTCAAATAAGCGGATATGCTTCGATAGTCTTTGGGCAGATGCGAATATTTGGTGCAGGCGAGGGGATCCGAAATGTATGAATTCCCCTTTTAAATCAGGAGGAGCTGCCTCTTTGTCGAGGATAAACGTTAAGCTCATCGGATTAGGCACTCCGCCAACTTTCTCGAGATAATGCCAATAAAAAGGTCGGTTCATCAGTTCTTTATCCATATCAATTGTCAACTGCACAGTTAGATGACCTGGCCCTTGATTGATGATTTCGCATTGATTGGCTGTGAAAAATTGAACGAGAAACTCAAGAATTTCCTGTTGCTGCATGTGAAGGCATCTCCTTTTTTAGATCTTGAGCAAGCTGTATTAAAGACGTGAGATTATCCATTTTAACCTTCATCTCACCCTCTGTTTTTGATTTATTGAGGATGTCAGTTAAATGCTCTTCAAGATTCTTAACCTCCAGCCTCGTTAGAATATCATCAAGTTCCCCAACGACACGTTCAAATAATTGAATTTTTTCGTAGAGAATTTTCATAATATGATCCTCAATGGTATTCCTGGTCGCAAAATTATAGATTCTGACATCTTCTGTTTGTCCAAGTCTGTGAATTCGGCCGATTCTTTGTTCCAGTCGCATCGGATTCCAAGGTAAATCAAAGTTTATAATATGATGGCAAAACTGCAGGTTAATTCCTTCTCCACCTGCTTCTGTAGCAATTAAGACTTGTGCTTGTTTTTCGAACAGTTCTTTCATCCAGTCCTTCTTACTACGTTTAAATCCGCCGCGGAATGGAACAGAAGTGATTCCATTTTGCTTAAGAAACCACTGCAAATATAATTGCGTGGCTCGATACTCGGTAAAAATGATAACCTTATCTTTTATAGAATGAATCAATTCAAGCGCTTTTTTCGCTTTTGAATTGCAATCAACCAGTTCGACCAGGTTGATAAGGTTATGTATGGCTTCCTTAAAGCTTAGTCCGGCATCCGGGTTTCGATCGAGCATATTTTTTAACGTAAAGTAGACGGCTTCCCTGCTGCTGCATGCCTCACGCTGAAGGATTAAAGAAGAAAATGTACTCCCGATACCCTCCGGCAATTCTTTCCTAAATGAAGAAACTCCATCATATAGATCCTGTTCCTTTTCGGTGAAATCTATAAAAATTGTTTCAACCTTTCTTTTTGTCCACTCAATGCCGGTATCCTGGCGTTTATTTCGAATCATCACCATATTAACCAATTCTTTTAAATAAGCATCATCCTTTAATGAACGTTTCTTAGCAGAAAAGCGTTCATTAAATTTGGCATAGCTTCCTAAATGCCCTGGCTTAAGCAATGATACAAGATAAAAAATTTCTTCTAGCTTGTTTTGAATAGGGGTTGCCGTTAACAGTAGACAGAACTTTCTCTGGACTTTTTGTACAAACTCATAGTTTTTGGTTTTATTGTTTTTTAACTTGTGAGCCTCATCTATGATGACAATGTCATAGGTTTGTTCGAGTATGGCAGAACGATGAGGCTCTCGTTTAGCAGTATCTATGGAAGTGATTATACATTCAGAATCCCACCCATACCCCTTTCTGTATATGACAGCTGGTATGTGAAACTTCTGATTAAGCTCCTGTGCCCATTGAGATACGAGAGAGGCTGGGACTAGTATTAGTATTTTGCTTGCCAGGCCCCGAATCATATATTCCTTTAAGATCAGACCGGCCTCTATTGTTTTACCAAGACCTACTTCATCAGCTAATATGGCTTTACCATTCATTCTTTCAATGACTTCGGTAGCAGCTTCGAGCTGATGGGTTAAAGGTGTAAATCCTGATAAATGCTTTGGTGCAAGGAGGCCGTTGAAATCTGGAATCAGATTATGCTTTTCGGCATCCAATCCGAGTTTAAAAAGGGAGTAGCTGCACCAGGGGCCATCCTCCATAATCTTTTCCTCAAGCTCCTTTTCCCAATCTTCATCAAAATAGACCTTTGGTGTTAAACTCAATGTGAATCCCAACTTTCTTTATTTAAGCTAGTTAGATAAATGCTTGATTGTAATTTAACTAAATTCAATAGAATTCTCTTACCTTATATAGGTATAGGTGGTGTCATTAATTTCTAAACAATAGTAGGAGTTTAATCTCCGGCTAAAATCTGATTAAATGCTTTATGCGGATGGCAGAAAATTATAAGGAATTTATTCAGTGACGCCTAAACAATTTTTTTGCCCCAATAAAGCTGAGGTGTTACTGATATTTTTTTAGTTTCCAATCATTCATCGAGATAACGTAAATGTTGCCACCTGATAATTGTTGATGGTAGGATATAAATGTAAGACTATTTAGAAAACGGCTTATCTCTTGCTTTTTGTTTAGTATGACCAATTTACATAATTATATGAGCGAATGAAGGCAAGGGGAGAGACCGTATTTGCGGCACCGAAGGAGCAAATGGTGAATCCATGAATCTCTCAGGTACAGAGACTCTTGCTGGACGCATCTCTGGAGAGCGCTTCCTTTATTGTGAAGCCACCCAAGAGGAAACGCCGAAGTACGTTACCCGGCGGTAAACTTTCAGGTATCAGGACAGAGCCCCCCTAATAAGGGAGGTTTCTGTCCTTTTTTTCGTGGATCGCTGAAGGATATATCGCTTCGGTCAAATGTGGAAAAGCGGCGTTTTACTTAATAAGTTAACAAGCAATCATTTAAATGGCATAACAAGCAAGAGAATCCGTATAAAACGAATATTTTAGGAGGGTAAGGATGGGAGAATTAAAGCAGACTCCGCTGATCAGTGTGTACAGGGAGTACGGAGGAAAAACAATTGATTTTGGCGGCTGGGAATTGCCTGTCCAATTTTCGGGCATTAAACAGGAGCATGAATCAGTGCGTACAAAAGCAGGCCTCTTTGATGTATCACATATGGGCGAATTCATGATTAAGGGTGCTGGGTCTTTACCATTTTTGCAGCTGATGATGACCAACGATGTCAGTAAGCTGAAAACGGGCCGGGCACAGTATACTGCTATGTGCTATGAGAATGGCGGAACGGTTGATGACCTGATTATTTATAAAAAAGGTGAAGATGATTATTTGTTAGTTGTGAACGCATCTAATATTGATAAAGATTTTGAGTGGTTAAAAAAGCATGCGAGCGAAGATGTAGAACTAAAAAATATATCGGAACAAATAGGGCAATTGGCATTACAGGGACCGCTTGCAGCTGATATATTACAGAACCTTGCAGAGGAAGTAGATCTCAATACCATTGGTTTCTTTGCTTTTCGTGAAGATGTCATGATAAATGGCATTAGTGTACTTGTTTCAAGAACTGGCTACACCGGTGAAGATGGATTTGAATTGTACTGTAAGAGTGAAGATACAGTGAAGCTTTGGAAAGATCTTTTAGAATTCGGTAAGGATAAGGGATTGGTTCCATGTGGACTTGGGGCAAGAGATACGCTTCGGTTTGAAGCAAAACTTCCTTTATATGGCCAAGAGTTATCTCCAGAGATTACACCTATCGAAGCGGGGATTGGGTTCGCTGTAAAAACCGATAAAGAACATTTTATTGGTAAGGAAGTTTTAAAGGAACAGAAGGAAAATAGCGCCCCTAGAAAGCTTGTCGGAATCGAAATGATTGACCGCGGTATTCCGAGACATGGGTACCCGGTTTTCGTTAAGGATGAAAACATCGGGGAAGTGACCACTGGAACACAATCCCCAACCTTAAAGAAAAACGTAGGCCTTGTCCTGATTAATGTAGAATTCGCTAACCTTGATGAGGTAGTCGAGGTTGAGATACGGGGAAAAAGATTAAAGGCGAAAATTGTTAGTACTCCATTTTATAAACGCACTCAGGCAGGAGGAGTAAAAAAATGAAGCATCGTTATTTACCAATGACAGAGCAGGATACTGAACAGATGTTAACAGCGATTGGTGTAGAATCAATCGATGACTTATTTTCTGATATACCTGAAAAAGTAAGGTTTAAGGGTGAATACAAGCTAAAAAAAGCAAAGTCTGAATCAGCACTTCTGAAAGAATTAACTGAGCTGGCCGAGAAAAATGCCAATCTCAGGACCCATAGTTCTTTTCTTGGAGCGGGAGTATATGACCATTACATGCCAGTCATCGTTGATCACGTTATCTCAAGATCAGAGTTTTATACCGCTTATACACCGTATCAACCGGAGATTTCCCAGGGAGAATTGCAGGCTATTTTTGAATTTCAAACGATGATTTGTGAACTGACCGGAATGGATGTGGCGAACTCCTCCATGTATGATGGGGGAACTGCTCTGGCCGAGGCAGCCATGCTCTCAGCAGGACATACACGTCGTAAGAAACTGCTTGTTTCAGAGACAGTGCACCCGGAATCACGGGCTGTTTTATCCACTTATGCAAAAGGCCAATATCTTGAGCTTGAAGTTGTCCCCTGTAAAAATGGAGTGACGGATACAGAACAATTGGCGGGTATGATGACTGATGAGGTAGCTGGTTTTATTACTCAATATCCAAACTTCTTTGGCCGAATCGAAAACTTAGCTGAAATTGAACAAATTGTTCATGAACATAAAGGAATGTTAATTGTTTCAAGTAACCCACTTTCACTTGGTGTCTTGAAACCGCCGGGTGATTTTGGTGCAGATATTGTCATAGGGGATGCACAGCCGTTCGGAATCCCGGCTGCATTTGGCGGACCTCATTGCGGATATTTTGCAGTTACTTCTAAGCTGATAAGAAAAGTACCTGGACGTTTGGTTGGCCAAACGGTTGATGAGGATGGGAAGCGTGGGTTTGTATTAACCTTGCAGGCGAGGGAACAGCATATTCGTCGCGATAAAGCGACCTCGAATATTTGCTCTAACCAAGCATTAAATGCTCTCGCAGCCTCTGTGGCAATGACTGCGTTAGGTAAGAAAGGCGTGCAGGAGATGGCGCTTCAAAATCTCCAAAAAGCGCATTATGCAAAGGAGCAATTAAAAGCAAATGGACTTGAAATTGCCTTTGAAGGACCTTCTTTCAATGAGTTTGTTGTTAAGTTAAATGGTTCTGTAGCTGCAGCTAATAAAATGCTCCTACAAAAAGGCATAATTGGTGGTTATGATTTAGCTTGTGATTATCCTGCCTTAACCAATCATATGCTTGTGGCAGTGACGGAGCTGCGTACAAAAGAAGAGATTGATAGATTTGCACAGGAATTGGGGGATTTCCATGAATAAACAGGATCAGCCATTAATATTTGAACAAACCAAGCCGGGCCGTATCGGCTATTCGTTGCCGGAAATGGATGTTCCGGAGTCAGCATTAACTGAGCTTTTGCCTGAGGAGTTCATTCGCACAGAGGAACCAAAGCTGCCTGAAGTATCCGAGTTGGATATCATGCGTCATTACACGGCACTTTCGAGAAGAAATCATGGCGTCGATTCCGGTTTCTATCCGCTCGGTTCCTGTACCATGAAATATAATCCGAAAATTAATGAGAATGTTGCCCGTCTAAATGGATTTGCACATGTTCATCCTCTGCAGGATGCAGAAGCTGTACAGGGTTCTTTAGAGTTAATGTATGATTTGCAGCAAAGTCTAAAGGAAATCACAGGTATGGACGAAGTCACTTTGCAACCGGCTGCGGGAGCGCATGGAGAGTGGACGGGATTAATGATGATTCGTGCCTATCATGAGGCGAATGGTGATTTTGACCGCGTAAAAGTAATTGTTCCTGATTCTGCGCATGGTACGAATCCTGCCTCAGCCACAGTTGCGGGATTGCAAACTGTTACCGTGAAGTCAGGTCCGGATGGTTTAGTAGATCTGGAAGATTTGAAGAGTGTTGTAGGGAAAGATACAGCAGCCTTAATGCTTACAAATCCGAATACACTGGGGCTTTTTGAAGAACAGATCATCGAGATGGCCGAAATTATTCATGATGCCGGTGGAAAACTATACTATGACGGTGCCAATCTGAATGCTGTACTATCCAAGGCTCGCCCGGGTGATATGGGATTTGACGTTGTTCATCTTAACTTGCATAAGACATTTACTGGACCACATGGCGGCGGTGGGCCAGGTTCAGGGCCGGTTGGGGTTAAGAAGGAGTTAATTCCGTTCTTACCAAAACCTCTTATTGTAAAAGAAGAGAATGGCTATCAGCTTGATTACAATCGTCCGCAATCAATTGGCAGAGTAAAGCCGTACTATGGAAATTTTGGAATCAATGTCCGTGCCTATACGTATATTCGGTCTATGGGACCAGACGGATTGAAGGCAGTAACGGAGTATGCTGTCTTAAATGCAAACTATATGATGAGAAGATTGGCAGAGTACTATGATCTCCCATATGATAAGCACTGTAAGCATGAGTTTGTTATCAGCGGAAAACGTCAGAAGAAACTTGGTGTTCGGGCTCTTGATATTGCCAAGAGATTGTTAGACTTTGGCTATCATCCACCAACCATTTATTTCCCTTTGAATGTAGAAGAATGTATGATGATTGAGCCGACAGAAACAGAATCAAAAGAAACACTGGATGGCTTTATTGATGCTATGATTCAAATTGCCAGAGAAGCAGAGGAGAATCCGGAAATCGTACAGGAAGCACCACATACAACGGTAATCAGCCGTTTGGACGAGGCACTGGCTGCTCGTAAGCCTGTATTGAGATATCAAAATTAATAAGAATACATTTTAGCAGCTATCCTGACCAGATAGCTGCTTTTTTAGAAGAATGAATAATCTGTCGTTCAGGATAGGGAGGGAAATACGATCGAAAATATATTCTGCCTTTCAAATGAAAGAATCATGCTGAGAGAAATGATTAGTAGTGATTGGGTTGATGTACATAAATACGCATCACAGGATATAGTTTGTCAGTATCAGCCATGGGGACCGAATACGGAAGAAGAATCGAAAAAATTCGTGAGCCAAGTAATCGAGGATTCAACACAAAAACCAAGAGCAAGGTTTGTCTTCGCAATTATTTATAATGGAAATATGATTGGGGCCGGAGAACTTACAATACGAAGTTTCACTAATAAAGCTGGAGAAATTGGCTATGTTGTTAATCCGGATTATTGGGGAAAGGGAGTGGCGACAGAAGTCGCGTCTTTGTTAATTGAATTTGGATTTAAGGAACTGAACCTGCATCGTATATTTGCAACCTGTGATCCAAGAAATATAGGTTCAGCTAAGGTGTTGGAGAAAGTCGGAATGGTTAGAGAAGGAATCATTCGCGACCATTTGTTCATGAGAGAAGGCTGGCGAGATTCATTATTATACAGTGTTTTAGAACGGTAGCCTGAGATTAGAGTATCGTTCTAATTTCGATTATTCAGTGCCAATCAGGTATAATGGATAAAAGCATCTCTCAAGTGGAGAATCAGCTAAGTAACCGAAAAAGAGGAACATACATGACTGAACATAGCTTCAATGATTTTAACATAAGTCCCGAAATTATTCGGGCATTAAGTAAAATGAATTATTTTCAACCGACAGAGGTCCAGCAAAAGGTGATTCCAATTGCGATTGGTAATCAGGATCTTATCGTAAAAGCACAAACTGGCAGTGGGAAAACAGCTGCGTATGGAATCCCGATTTGCCATCATATAGAGTGGATTGAAAATAAGCCTCAGGCACTTATCCTAACCCCGACCAGAGAATTGGCTGCGCAGGTGAAGGAAGATTTAACGAATATTGGCCGATTTAAGCGGATTAAAGCAGCTGCTGTTTATGGAAAGCAATCATTTGCTAAGCAGCAGCTGGAGCTTAAGCAAAAAAATCATATTGTTGTTGGAACACCTGGAAGAGTGTTGGATCACATTCAAAAAGGTACATTAAATGTTGATGAACTTCGCTATTTGGTAATTGATGAAGCAGATGAAATGTTGAATATGGGCTTTATTGATCAGGTTGAAGCCATTATAAATGAATTACCTAAGGAACGAATCAGCATGCTGTTTTCAGCAACATTGCCGGATGATATTCAAAAACTATCCAATCAATATTTAAAAGAACCAATCTTTATTGAAATTAACAAAAAAGAGATGACGACTCAGTTGATCGAACACTCTTATTATAGGGTCAAGCATGAAAAGAAAGCGGAGCTGCTAAGGAAAGTTACGACGATAGAGAATGCGGATAGCTGCATCGTTTTTTGCCGCACACAGGAACAGGTAAACAATCTGTTTGATACATTGGTTAAATGGGAGTATTCATGCGGTAAAATTCATGGTGGAATGTATCAAGAGGACCGCTTCGATGTTATGAATCAATTTAAACGGGGTGAGTTTCGATATTTAATTGCCACGGATGTCGCTGCGCGCGGAATTGATATTGAAAATATTACACATGTCTTGAATTACGATTTTCCAGTGGAAAAGGAATCCTATGTACATAGGACGGGAAGAACGGGCCGTGCGGGACATACGGGAGTAGCCATTTCTTTTGTAACTCCTTTTGATGAAGAATTATTGAGAGAGACAGAAGAATATATAGGCTTTGCTATTCAGGTAAAAGAGGAGCCAACTGAAGCAGAAGTAGAAAAATGCAGGCCGAATTTCGAATCAAAAATGTTCGAAAATGAGATAAAGGAAGATAAAACGACCGAATTAAACAGTGGAATTATGAAGCTGTTTTTCAATGGCGGCAAGAAAAAGAAATTGAGAGCTGTCGATTTTGTGGGGACAATTGCAAAAATTGAAGGCATATCTGCTGAAGACATTGGAATTATCACAATTCAAGACCAGGCTACATTTGTTGAAATATTGAACAATAAAGGTCCAATCGTCTTACAGGCTATGAAGAATAAAACTGTTAAAGGAAAGAAATTAAAGGTATATGAGGCATTTGAATAATAATAGGATGCTCACCGATCTAAACAGCCCTTCCGAATCGTTCGGAAGGGCTGTTTTAATTAGATCCATCCTAAAGATCTAATCATCATTCTTGATAACCAAATCAGCTCGTTCTAGCGGGGTAACTTTCTTTATATAATACTCTTCTGCTTTCCAGTATCGATTTTGAAATTTATCGATATTCTCCTGTGTGGTCTTGCTTTCACGGCTGAATCTAGTTACTCTGGAACGATCTAGATAAATCATAAAATCAAAGAATGCTCTCCATTCTTTTCTTTGCAGAAATATACCTTCAACGATAATGAGGGAAGTTGCTGGAATCTGGATTACTTGCCATTTTTGCTTATCAGTGGTGGGGTCATATGCAGGGAGGAGTAACTCAGTTATTTCTTTAATTGATTGAAAAAATTAGCTCTTAGCCTCTCCGCGTCCCATTGGAGTCGGTAATATTCAATCCATTCATCGTGACCAGTGTGATAACGTTTATCTTTATCTACAATAAAATCATCAATATGAAAAAGGTGAAATGATAGACTCTGTTTCTCAAGTGACTGTTTCATTCTTTTGGTAAAAGTCGTCTTCCCAGAACGACTGAGGCCATCAATACCAAGAATAAATCTTTGTCCTACTTTAAGTTCGGGTAATTGATTAATTAGATTTTGTATATAATTCCCCATGTATTTCCTTGCCTCCTGTACTTTGAAATTGTCCTCACTTAAATAAAAGAATTTGATTTTTCCGTTATTTAATCTCCTTTAGAAATATTTTCCTTTATAATTATAGAAAAGGCAATACAAAGGAGGCGGTTACGTGGATATTGCTAGACATTATGAACAGATGCCACCCACTTTTCAAACGCGGATCGATTACAACACAGTAATGAATCCGATTAAAGAGAAAAGTTTTCCACATATCTGAATGGGTATATTAATAAGTAGCCTCCTTTTGTGGAAGAATATAAAAATTATTAATATCGAGTTAGAGGGAGAATAATGGATTTACTTTTATCAATTATATTGCTTTTAGTCATGCTTTTAATATCGAATATTATTAGCCACTATATTCCATCCATCCCCACCGCTTTAACTCAAATAGCTTTGGGGATTTTATTTGCTTTATTCATACAGGATCTATCATTTGAGTTAAAAGCGGAATGGTTTTTGCTTTTATTTATTGCACCGCTATTATTTAATGATGGACGTCGATTTCCACGCGATGATTTATGGAAAATGCGCTGGCCAATATTGGCCAATGCATTTATTCTTGTTTTTTTAACGACTATAATTGGCGGATATTTTATTAACTGGCTGATTCCCAGTATTCCGTTGGCCGCTGCTTTTGCTTTAGCAGCTATCCTTTCTCCAACGGATCCAGTAGCGGTGAATGGAATTGCCGAAAGGATTTACTTACCGACGATTATTTTACGTCTTGTTCGAGGCGAATCGTTGATTAATGATGCGTCTGGTTTAATTGCCTTTAATTATGCAGTTGCTGCGGTTGTAACAGGTTATTTTTCATTACAGGAGGCAGCAGTCGATTTTGTTTATGTGGTAATTGTTGGTGCGATTGCTGGTATTATCCTCGGATTATTAGCTATCCTAATCCGTTATTCACTAAGAAGACAAGGGATACAGGATGTCACCTTTTATTCTTTGCTGCAATTTGTCACGCCATTTATTGTTTATATTGTTTCAGAAGAAGTCCTGCACGCCTCTGGTGTAATTGCTGTAGTAGCTGCAGGTATTGTTCATTCCAGTTTAAGTGAAAAGACTGGAATGAAAAGTGCGGAGGAACAGGTGGTCACTGAGAATATGTGGTCGATCATCTTGTTTGTACTCAATGGAGTGGTGTTTTTATTATTGGGTTTGAGTTTGCCTTCTTCTATGAGAGCAACGGTAGAGAATCCTCTAATCAGCAATTGGCTTGTGCTTGGTTATGTCCTGGCGATTGGTTTGGCTATCATGATTATCCGAATTGTTTGGTCCTACTGTTTCTTAAGCATGGGTTATTACATAACTAACCGAAAAGAACAATCGAAGCCCAGCTGGAAAGTGGCCCTTCTAACCGGCTTGACCGGCGTACGCGGTGCCATAACGATGGCAGGTGTATTGTCAATGCCATACTTTGTAGCAACTGGAGATTTATTTCCTGAACGTTCTCTAATTGTATTTATAGCAGGCGGTGTTATTTTATTTACTCTTTTAGCTGCGACTATTCTATTGCCTTTGATCAGTAAAAAAGCCATTGAACCAGAGAGTGATGAAGAGAAAGAGTTTTTAGATGCTCAGATGAAATTAAAAATATTGAGGACTGCCATAAAGCGGATTGAAGAAGAACTAGAGCCGGAGAATCAATCCGCTGGTTACGAGTTAATTGGTGAATATAAAAAGATGATTGAGCAAATTCGCTATGAAAATAAGGATTTAGAATTTATTAAGGTATCGCAAAAAGAGAGAATAGAGGCTCGCTTAGTTGGTTTAAGAGCAGAAAGACATTATATCCAGGAGGCTGCTGCTGATGGTTCCGTAAGTGAAGAAATCGTGAAAAGACTCGAGAAGTCCCTGGATATAAGAGAAAATTTACTCACAGAGAATTTCATGTCCAAAATAACGACTCTTTTTGGCCAATTATATAGGAAGTATAAGCAATATAAGCGTGTGATAACCAAGGAAAACGAAAAGACAGCAGTCTTGTTAAATGATATGCGGGATATTCAGATTCAGGCGACAAAAGCTGCCATTGAAAGTCTAGAAAAATATGTAGAGGAAACGAACAATTCACATGTTTCATCCATCATTTATGAGTATCGAAGAATTATTGATAAACTGAAGCAACCAAATAAAGCCCGTTCAAATAATAGTATGAAGGATCAGCAAAAAGAAGAATTACGTTTCAAAGCTATTGAAGCTGAACGAGCTGACATTCAGCGAATGTATGAAGAAGGCCAAATAAATCGCGAACTGGCTCAGGATTTACGTCGATTTGTGAATTATGTGGAGAGTGTTATGCTTCAGGAAATTGAGGAATAGGCTTGCAGGTGTTCTACCTGTGAGCTTTTTTGTTTACCGTTTAAAGGTAAAGGGAAATGTGAGTATAAGATTTCACATAAAATACATTTTTGGTCAAATATACCACTATCTTAGATGATAAAATTTAGGAGAATGAAACGGAGGAGGCAACCAACATGAAAGTATTTATGATTGGCGGTACGGGCTTATTAGGTGCTGAAGGCGCAAGGGTATTAATTGAACAAGGGCATGAAGTGGCAACATTGTCACTGCCACCTATCCCTGAAGGCAGTAACCTTCCTGAAGAAATGGAGATAACTCTGGGAAATTATTTAACATTGACAGATGATGATATTCGTAAATATTTAACAGGCTGTGACGGATTTGTTTTTGCGGCAGGTGTAGATGAAAGAGTAGAGGCACCATCACCAATCTATTCATTTTTTGAAAAATATAATATTACACCATTAGAACGGCTATTAAGAATAGCAAAGGAATGCGGTGTCAAACATTCAGTTGTACTTGGGTCGTATTTTGCTTATTTTAATAGAGAACTACCCGAGTATGAACTGACGAAGCACCATCCATATATAAGGAGCCGTGTAGATCAGGCTAATATGGCTTTATCCTTCGGGGATGATGATATGAGTGTAGCCGTTTTGGAGGTTCCATATGTCTTTGGAAGCCAGCAGGGACGTAAGCCTGTTTGGGTATTCCTTGTTGAACAGATTCAAAATATGAAAGAAGCTGTCATGTATCCTGAAGGAGGAACAACCATGGTGACAGCGAAGCAGATCGGGGAGTGCATTGCTGGTGCCTTAATAAATGGGAAGACAGGTAATTATCCGGTTGGCTATTATAATATGGAGTGGAAAGAAATGCTGACCATCTTCCATAAATACATGGGAACACCGGACAAAGAAATCATAACAATTCCTGCCTCTAATTATATTGAAGCGATGAAGGCGAAAGCAGAAAAACAAAAGAGTGCTGGAATAGAACTGGGATTGGATACGGCTGAATTCGCAAAAATCTTTACTAAAAATCTTTTCATTGATAAAAAGACAATTGTTGACCACTTTGGTGTACAGCCAGATGATATAGAAAAAGCCATCGGAGAATCAGTTCAGTTAAGTCTGGATATATTGGAAGGAAAAAAAGCCGTAGTTGATATGAAAGCTGAATAAATCTACATGAGAGAAAAATATATATAAAGGAAGGGAAGCTTTGTTTCCTTCCTTTTTGTTATGAAAAAGGTAATGGGTCATTATAAAGAACCTTAACAAAAGGCTGTTTCGTAAAGATTGTGGCTTTCGTATGGAAGGGGAAGTTGGTATGGTTCGTATTATATAGTTCAGCCAGGACTTTCTGGTTGAACTTTTTATATGGATTTATTCTATCAGTAGCCAGGGTAGAATTTACGGGGATGTGGGACTGATATGGATTTCCTCCGCTAAACTGTTCACCCCCTACTTGTATAAATATATATAAGGCTAGGTGGACTGAGATCTTGTATAACAAACGAAGCTATAATACTACTTGGAGGAAATAGGGGGGACTGGTGAATCTATCAGAGGAGTATAAAGAACGAACCCAATTGTGGGCGTAGATAGCATTTTAATAAATTAATGGAGGATTAGTTAAAGAAGAAGTAATATTTATAATAAAGAAAACACGCCGTTTTTTGGGGCGTGTTTTCTTTATCTTTATGCCATTTATGATATCAAAAAGGTTATTACTTCAGAGTATTTTTAGAAAAGCATCTCAAAACGTAAACCTTTGGATTTATTCTGGTACTAATAGGTGTTACTCTATTTATGGGATTAATTAATCGTAAGAAAGGCTGGCAAGTAAGCAAAAAGCCATGAGAAACATAACTCATGGCATTCGATTACAAGGTATTAATGCTGTTTATTTGGAAGTTTTTTGCTTGGACGTCCATATCCTTGTTTAGCTTGGTTCTTTTCAGCCTTTTGTTGCTTTTCATGCAAATTTTCTACAAATTCATGAGTGCTTTCTTCTTTCATATATTTCATCCTCCCTCTTATGGATTTATAGTTATTTTCTCAATTTTAATGGAATTCATGCATGACGAAAATAGATTATAATAGAGGAAACGAAAATAAAGGGTAGATGGAGGAAAATAGATGACCGGTAAAGTAGGGTTAGTAATTGGGGCAACCGGATTAGTTGGAAAGGAGTTGGTGACAACGCTTTTGGATTCACGTGAATTTGAGAAAGTGATTGTATGGGTAAGGACCAGCACGGGTATTCAACATTCAAAGCTTAGGGAAAGTTTTCCGGATTTTGAACAATTGGATCAGGAACCTCTACCAAGTGATGTTGATTGTATTTTTTGCTGTTTGGGTACAACCATTAAGAAAGCGAAGACAAAGGAAGCGTTTAGGAAAGTCGATTATACATACCCGTTGATGCTTGCAGAGAATGCTAAACAGCACCAGGTTCGTCAATTCTTAATTATTTCTGCAATGGGTGCTGATGAAAAATCCCATGTGTTTTACAGCAAAACAAAAGGGCAACTGGAGACTGCATTGAAACAGCTTCAATTAAACAGTCTAACCATTTTTAGACCATCACTTTTATTGGGGAATAGGCAAGAATTTAGATTGGGAGAGGGATTGGCAGCTTTAGTCAGTAAATCTTGCCCGTTTGTATTTAAAGGTCCTCTTAAGAAATATAAGCCGGTACAAGGAAAAATGGTGGCAGAGGCTATGTATATATGTGCGCTGCAGGATAAAAAGGGTATAAATGAAGTTGCTTCCTATGAGATAGAGCAAATTGCCAAGTATTCCGATAAATTATAAAATGCTAAAAGTTCACCATCCTTACAGAATCTGAATGGTTAATGTATAATAGAAATTACTATTAGTAAACAGAGGTTACAAAATGAAAAACAATGAAGAACTTATCAATCAACTGGGATTGCAAGATAAAATCACATTAGAGGATATACCAGATATTGATTTATATATGGATCAAGTCATTCAATTATTCGAGAGTAAATTCAAAATGTCTAAGCGGAATGATGATGAAAAAGTTTTAACTAAAACGATGATTAACAATTATGCCAAGGGTAAAGTATTTTTTCCTATTAAAAATAAAAAATATTCTAAGCGGCATTTAATAGTAATCAGCCTGATTTATCAGTTGAAAGGGACACTCTCTATAAGTGACATTAAAACGATTCTGGGACCCTTGAACACTAAGATAGTAGAGGAAGACTTACAGCTTGATGAGCTGTATTCCAGCTTTCTGCGCTTGACTGATCACAATGCTCATAAATTTAAAGAAGACATACTAGAGAGTATCTCTGAGGCAAAAGAAGAAGGGGTACATTTAGGCGGCACTCTGGATGAGTTCAATGGCGATGTTGAATATTTTGAGAAATTATTAATGATCGCTTCTCTTTCTCATATGAGCCAGCTGTATAAAAAAGCAGCAGAGAATCTGGTAGATGAATTTAACAGTGGTAATAAAACGAAATCATAAAAAATATCTGTTTAATTATAAAGAGCCAAGTGCATACCCTGCATTGGCTCTTTGATTTTATTTAGTTTTAATTTTACCCTTCCATTGTTTGAAGCCGCCGTCGAGTTGATAAAGTTCACGATAGCCTTTTTTATATAGCATCTGAGCAGCTCGTGTGCTTCTCATTCCGCTTTGACAATAAAGATAAACAGGTTTATCTTTGCGGAGTTCCTTCATACGCATTTTCAATTGTGTTGAAGGTATGTTGCGGGCTCCTAAAATATGTCCGCCATCAAACTCTTTTTGCTCACGAACATCTATTAACTGAGCTTTTCGATAGCCAGCTTTAAAGTCCTCTTGGGACAATGTCGTAACCATTTTTTTGCTGGAGAACCAACTGTAGATGGAATATCCAATGATCAATACAGCCAGAACAATTAATACGATTAATGATGTTGGCAATTCAATCCCCACTTTCTCTTTCTGTTCACTTTACTATTATACAGTTCGTATATTTGTCTGGCAAAAAAATTTTCTGGTAATAGTTTACGAATTTGTGATAAAAAATTATTGCATTTAGGAAGGTAGACATATTGTCTTTGGATTCAAAATAATGGTTATATCGATATAGCGTTATTAGAAAGGACAATAAGTTTACAAATCACTATAAATCAAGTATCGTGCATTATGGACAAAAATTTATTTTTTAGAAAAAAAATTTTGGGTCGAAAATGCAAAAATGCTGTTATATGAAGCATAGTTAAGCTTCATAATATGCAAGCTGAGATTTTGTTTATTTTGGTTCGAAAATAGTTAAAAAGAAGATTATATCTTTGATTTTCTTTACTTTTTGTAAAATTTTAATAATTGACAATTTTAGCAGAAGATGCTCCAGACACTATATGTGGTATGAATTATAAAAATACAAATACTATATGTTGAATTAAAATGTAGCCTATGATAACGTAGAGATATTCATTTAAGAACTTAACAAAGATAAATAAAAAAGAGATAATATTATTGGTTGAAGGAGAGATCAAATTGCCTACTGTAACAAATCGCAAGTTGTCTATAAATGTCGAAAGGTTAAATAAAGATATAGCCCTATTTCCGCAAGTTTTTCCGATTACTCCAGACATGAATAAGACGTATAAGGGTGTTTCAAGGCTTGTGATGATAGATCGCTATTCCTTCAAAGATACGGAAAAAATGACACTTAGTAATGGAGATTTTGTTGTACTTACCATTAAAGAAGACCCAAAATTTCCTGCCCGTGGACTTGGGTACATCCAACATATTGATTGGGAAGCCAAGAAAGCACATGTATTGGTTGAAGAAGAATTCCGCTCATCCTTGGACAAGCATGATGAAATTAAAACCGGTCTGATTTGTAAATCACTCGACGTCATTGAAAAACCACTTGAAATTTATTATGAACAGATTGCGAAACGGAATGCACGCGGTTTGGCTGAAGTTGAAAAAACGGAAGAGAAACGCAAGGAATGGTTTGATAAATTTTATAATGAATTAGTTCAAACGAATTTTATCCCGGCAGGACGTGTGCTCTATGGAGCCGGTTCTGAAACAGAAGTAACCTACTTTAACTGCTATGTAATGCCATTTATTAATGACAGCCGTGAAGGGATTTCTGAACATCGCAAACATGTGATGGAAATTATGAGTCGCGGAGGCGGTGTCGGTACGAATGGTTCCACTTTACGTCCAAGAAACACGCTTGCTCGCGGTGTAAACGGAAAATCCTCAGGTGCAGTATCCTGGTTGGATGATATTGCAAAATTAACTCACTTAGTTGAACAGGGTGGTTCCCGTCGCGGAGCTCAAATGATTATGCTCTCTGACTGGCATCCGGATATCGTAGAATTTATCATCTCAAAAATGCAAAATCCTAAAATTTTGCGCTTCTTAATGGAAGTCAGCAAGGATGAAGTAATTCGTAGACATGCATCTGAAAAATTGAAATTCACTCCGCTCACAATGCAAGAGGAAGCCATGTATCAAGGCATAGTCAATTATAAAAACATCTCGGGGTTTGGCGGATTTAATGAGGCAATCATTAAGGAAGCAGAAGAAAAACTTTCCGCTGGTGGAAATGATACTGTTCATAATCCAGACTTTTTAACAGGTGCCAATATTTCAGTGTGCTTAACAAAAGAATTTATGGAAGCTGTAGAAAATGACGGAGAATATGAACTTCGATTCCCGGATGTTGAGTCCTATAATGAAGAAGATATGAAAGCCTATAATGAAAAATGGGCTGATTGCGGTGATGTACGCGAATGGGAGAAACTAGGTTATGCTGTGCGTGTATATCGTAAAATTAAAGCTCGCGAATTATGGAATTTAATCAATATCTGTGCGACTTATTCTGCGGAGCCGGGCATTTTCTTTATCGATAATGCAAACGATATGACAAACGCTAAAGCGTACGGTCAAAAAGTAGTTGCGACGAATCCTTGTGGGGAACAGCCATTGGCTCCTTATTCTGTATGTAACTTGGCTGCTGTCAATCTGGCTGAAATGACAGATAAAGATCGCAAACAAGTGGACTTGGAGAAACTGAAACAAACGGTAAAAGTGGGCGTGCGCATGCAGGATAATGTTATTAACGCGACTCCATACTTCCTTGAAGCCAATAAAAAACAGGCTCTAGGGGAAAGACGCGTTGGCCTAGGTGTAATGGGTCTGCATGATATGCTTATTTATTGTGAAAAAGAATATGGTTCCGAAGAAGGAAATAAGCTGGTTGATATTGTATTTGAAACAATTGCAACTGCAGCATATGAGGAATCTATTGAAATCGCGAAAGAAAAAGGCAGCTTCCCATTCTTAGTTGGTGAATCAGAGGAAGAAACGAAAGAATTGCGCACACGTTTTATTAATACAGGGTATATGAAAAAAATGCCTGAACATATTCGTGAAGGAATCATGAAATATGGTATTCGTAACTCACATTTGTTAACAGTTGCTCCTACTGGAAGCACTGGTACAATGGTAGGTGTTTCTACAGGTCTTGAACCATACTTCTCATTCACATATTTCAGAAGCGGACGTTTGGGTAAATTTATTGAAGTGAAAGCTGATATAGTAGAAGAGTATTTACGTCGCAATCCTAATGCAGACAGCAATAATCTACCTTCATGGTTTATTTCTGCAATGGATTTAACTCCTGAGAAACACGCTGATGTACAATGCATTATCCAACGTTGGATTGATAGCTCGATCAGTAAAACGGTAAATGCACCGAAAGGATATTCCGTTGAACAAGTAGAACGAGTGTATGAGCGTCTATATAAAGGCGGAGCTAAGGGTGGAACTGTATACGTAGATGGAAGCCGTGATACACAGGTATTAACGTTAAAGGCTGAAAACGATACGGATCAATCCACTCAGCCACAACATACGAAGCAGCATGTTGTTCTTATCGACACAATTGATGCACTTGAATCAACAAGCGTAACAATCGGAAGCGAAGTTGGAAATACTTGCCCGGTCTGCCGCCAAGGAAAAGTGGAGGAACTTGGTGGGTGCAATACATGTACGAACTGCGGTGCTCAGCTTAAATGTGGATTGTAAATAAAAAATTGATATAAGTGATAAAAAGGATGGTAAAGATTAACGCCATCCTTTTTTTTATTTCTGAACACACTATCTGTTAAGTAGGTGAAAAACATGAAACCATTTATTCCTCAATTAGTTTATTTTGAACCTAAAGCATTGGAATATCCGTTAGGAAAGGCTTTATATGAAAAATTTCAGAGCCTGCCAGTGGAAATTAGGCAAACCACATCCCATAATCAGATTCGCGATTTGCCCGGTGATAATGAACTGCAAAAATATCGAATCGCCAAATCCACGATGGTGATTGGAATACGGAAGACATTAAAATTTGATACATCAAAGCCTTCAGCAGAGTATGCGATCCCGCTGGCTACAGGATGTATGGGGCATTGTCATTATTGTTATTTACAAACAACGCTTGGCAGTAAGCCCTATATTAGAGTGTACGTGAATCTAGAAGAGATTTTTGAACAGGCAAGTAAATATATGGAACAGAGAGCGCCGGAAATCACAAGATTTGAGGCGGCTTGTACCTCCGATATAGTAGGTATTGATCACCTCACGCATTCCTTAAAGGAAACGATTAATTTTATCGGCAGTACTGAATATGGAAGATTACGATTTGTAACTAAATTTCATCATGTCGATCATTTGCTTGATGCTAGACATAATGGAAAAACCAGTTTCCGCTTCTCCATAAACTCCCGTTATGTTATAAAAAATTTTGAGCCAGGAACCTCTTCGTTTGATGAGCGGTTGGAGGCTGCTCGAAAAGTGGCAGCAGCGGGATATCATCTTGGGTTTATAGTCGCTCCGATATATATGCATGAAGGCTGGGAAGAAGGATATTATGAATTATTTGATCGTTTGAGGCATGCGTTAGGTGAAGAGCTGTCCATGATGAAAATTAGCTTTGAACTCATCCAGCATCGCTTTACAAAGCCGGCAAAAAAAGTTATTCAAGCACGATATCCTAAGACAAAGCTTGAGATGGATGAAACGAAGCGTAAGTATAAATGGGGGAAATACGGTATAGGGAAATATGTCTATCCTGATGAAGAAGCGAATGCTTTGAAAACTCATATAGAAAACTCCATCAAAGAGTTCTTTCCGAATGCAGAAATACAATACTTTACCTAATGTGTTCTAAACCTCTCTCTCCCAGATTAAAAATGAGTAAGTAAGGGGGGAGGGGTTTTATTTGTTTATTGACGGAGTGTTTTCCGGAGGAGGTATAAAAGGGTTTGCTCTTATTGGGGCAGTAATTGAATTAGAGAAGCAGGGATATCGGTTTAAAAGAGTAGCCGGAACAAGTGCAGGCGCAATCATTGCCGGGTTTATAGCAGCGGGGTACTCAGGGAGCGAAATTAATGAAATTATGAAAAGCGTTAAATTAACGAAGCTATTGGAAACAAAAAAAAATAAACATTTTCCACTAGCCAAATGGCTCAAATTATATTGGAGTATGGGACTTTACAAAGGGGATGCCTTGGAGCTATGGATTAAAGAGGTATTGGCCAGGAAAAATATTAGGACATTTGCAGATTTAGCTGATAAACAATTGAGAGTTATTGCATCTGATCTAACAAATGGAAGATTGATGGTTTTGCCGGATGATCTGCCAAAATATAATATAAACCCCAATCAGTTCTTAGTGGCGAGAGCGATTCGTATGAGCTGCTCTGTCCCCTTTTTCTTTCAGCCGATTACGCTTCGAACGGTAGGGGAGAAAAGGGTTATCGTAGATGGCGGGGTTTTAAGTAATTTTCCTATGTGGCTGTTTGATCAAGATAATGTTATCGCTGAGAGACCGGTGCTGGGATTAAGGCTGGTACCAGAAAAACAACAAGCAGTGGTCCATGAGCGTGATATCAATAATGCAATCGAACTTTTTACATCTTTATTTGAAACGATGAGGAATGCTCATGATGCCAGATATATTTCAAGAAAATTCGTTAAAAACATTGTGTTTATACCAATTAAAGAGGCGGGATTTATAGAGTTTTCTATTTCTGACAATCAGCGGCTAGTATTAATTGATCAAGGTAAAGAAGCGGCGAAGCATTTTCTTAAGGATTGGGTTTACCGAATCAGATGATATAAAACAATAAACAAGTACACTTTGTAGCATCTACTAATAGTAGGGTGCTTTTTTTGTCTCAAAAAGAGTGGCTCTTAATAGTTATAAACGTTAAGAATATGTTGATATAATAAATTGAATGAGAAAATAAAAACATTTTCTTTATATATTAGTAATATTTTCCATTATATAGTGTATTTTGTATAGGACGTTTTTCTCATTTATTAAACGATTATAATTTTTTAAAATAATGATATTGATAATCATTATCAACTGTTATATGATAAGAACCATCATATGTTGAAAGGGAGTTGTATGGATGAAAAGGATTTCATTTTTACTACTATCATTATTCATCCTGCTCGCAGGATGTTCAGGTGGTGGCACTTCACCAAATACAAATACAGATTCAAAGGCATCTGAAAAAAATAAGACCGTGAAGATTGCATGGGCAGATAGTGGGTTCCCATCTCCATTTACATTTACCTCAAATGGTCCCGGAGGATATTTACGCAGCAGTTTCATTTTTGACTCGCTTACTTGGAAAGATGAGACTGGGGTAATTCCTTGGCTGGCATCTTCCTGGGAAGTATCTGAGGACAAGCTAACATACACGTTTAATTTAGAAAAAGATGTGCAGTTTCATGATGGAGAATCATTAACCGCCGATGATGTTGTCTTTTCATATAACTATTTTAAGAAACATGCGTTCCAGTGGAATGCAGATATGTCTAAAATAGCTTCACTAAAGAAAATATCAAATCACAAAGTTGCAATTACGTTGACCGAGGAATATTCCCCATTTATCACTGAAATTGCCGGAATTCTTCCAATTCTACCAGAGCATATCTGGTCAGAAATCGAAAATCCAATGGAATATACGGAAGAAAATGCATTAATAGGTACAGGTCCATATGTTCTTGATAGCTATAACAGCTCGACTGGTAATTATCGTTACCTAGCAAATGAGGCTTATTTCAAAGGTGATGTTACGGTTAAGGAAGTTCAATATTTGAATGTAGAGAATAAAATGCTCTCCCTGCAAAAAGGGGAAATAACCGGCGGCATGACGTATAACTATACAGAAGTGAAGCAAATGGAAGAACAAGGGTTTAAAGCGCTTCAAAGTAATCCAACAGGAAGCGCAGTTCGTATTGTTTTTAATTTGGAAAATGAACAGTTAAGTGATAAAAGGCTACGTCAAGCAATTGCCTATGCACTTAATCGAGGTGAAATAGCAGAAAAAGTATTGGGGAATTCCAAAACCATTGTTGGTAGCGGAGGGGTAATTCCACCTGATTCGGATTGGTTTAATGAAGATGTAAAAAAATATGATTATGATGTGGATCAAGCAAATGAAATGTTAGATTCACTCGGATATGAAAAAAATAAAAATGGTGTTCGAGAAGAGCTTAGCTTAAAACTTCTGGTTTCTTCTACTCCTCAGGAAGCCGAATTAATGAGATCAATGCTTGCTGATGTAGGGGTGAAATTGCAAATTCAAACAGTAGATACAGCTACTTTTACAACTGCTATGAGTGAAGGGAAATATGATATGGCTTTAACAGGGCACATTGGATTAAGTGGGGATCCTGATTTCCTCCGCTTATGGTTCTCTGGTCAGGCAAGCAATGCATATGCTGGGAATGCTGTATTCAATCATCAAGAATTTAACGAGTTGGCTAGTAAACAACTGTCTCAAGAAGGGGAAGAGCGTAACGAAACAGTTGATTCTATGCAGGATATTTTAGCTGAAGAGCTGCCTACATTAGTGATTTACCATCGCCCGTTCTACTTTGTTTATGATGCTAATGTATTTGATGGATGGTTTAACACATATGGTGGTATTTCAGACGGAATTCCATTAACAGATAACAAGGCAGCGTTTATTGAATATGATTAAAATTTTTAAGCTGTACGGTTCTCTTCTTCTTATCTTGATTCTCTTAAATTTTTTTCTTCCTCGACTAATGCCGGGGGGACCTCTTGAATATTTAGAGGGGCAGGAAAGCGGTGCAACTTTAACAGAGCAACAAAAGAATTCAATGATTGAATATTATGGGCTGAATGATTCAATGGCTGAACAATTTATTGATTATATAGTTGGCATCGTACAGTTTGATTTTGGATTTTCATATACTTATAAATTGCCTGTTAATGATATCATAATGGACCATATTTCTTACACGCTATGGATTGTCGGAATTTCTTCTGTTCTATCTATTGTAATTGGTATTTTTTTAGGACTGTTATCGGGTTGGGTTCATCATAAAAAAGGTGATAAAACATTCATGTCAACAATGCTGGCAATTGGCGCTTTACCCGAATTTTTATTCGGTATGCTATTGCTTATTGTGTTTGGAGTTATGCTGGATATGCTTCCAATGAGCGGAGCCCATACACCGTTTATGGATAGCGAATCAATATGGGTAAAAGTTAATGATGCGGCTAAGTATGCTATTTTACCAATAGTGACATTAACCATGGTAAACCTGACAAGGATCTATTTACTCGTGCGTAATGAAACGATTCAGGTAGCTTCCTCACCTTACATTGAATTTGCGAAGATGAAGGGCGTCAGGGAAATCCGGTTAGTTTTCAGACATGCGTTTAAAAATGTTTTAATACCTATATTTACTCTGATTATGATAAGAATTGGCTACACCTTTACAGGAGCAATCTTTGTAGAGACGTTATTTTCTTACCCGGGAATTGGGCAGTTATTAAAAGAGTCCATTCTTTCACGGGATTACCCATTGATGCATGGTCTGTTTTTATTATTTGCTGTTATGATTTTGATTTGCAATGCACTGGCAGATTCTATTTATCCTAAACTAGATCCACGTGTTAGAGGGGGCAAACATGTTGAAAAAGTTCTATAAGTTCCCTTTACTTTGTTTAGCCGTGGTCATGCTGTTGGCATTCTTTGGTCCATTACTTTCTCCTTATTCAGCAATGGATTATAGCGGAGGATTGTTTGAACCTCCTTCATCTGAGCATTGGCTGGGTACAAATCGTTTAGGTCAGGATATATTTAGCCAATTATTATATGGAACCCGTACAAGTGTCTTAATTGGACTTTGTATTGCTCTGTGTTCGACAGTTTTAAGTGTATTGCTGGGACTGGCAGCGGGATATTTGCCGAAATTCGATAAATTCATTAACGGGCTGGCCAATATTTTATTAGTGCTTCCAAATTTGCTTTTGATATTATTGGTTGTTGCTTTTACGGGTTCCGGTGTAATTCAGCTTGTAATCATTTTAAGTCTTTTATCGTGGCCGGGTTATATGAGAATTATTCGATCCTCTGTTTTAACATTAAAAGAAAGAGAATTTGTAAAAGCATCGGCGCTGTTTGGTGGCAGTTCTTTTTATGTATTGAAATCTCATATTCTTCCGCAATTGCAGCCCATCATAAAGACTAAATTCGTGATGACATTTCAATCTGCTGTTTTGACAGAAGCAGGTTTAGCATTCCTAGGTTTGGGTGACCCGAATGTGATATCTTGGGGAAGCATGTTAAATATGGCTTTCACACAAACATCTATTTTCTTAACTGGCCAATGGACATGGATTGTATTGCCGCCAGTGATTATGCTGCTCATCACATCGGTTTCGCTTGCTTTCTTATTGGAAGATAAACAGAAGAAGTCTTCAAAAACAAAGAAACAAAAGGGTACAACACCAGTGACCGGCAAGTCTCGCGATTTATATTGTCACTTGGAGCAGGTTACATATGACGAGACTACTATTGTTGAAAATATCGAGTTTACGATCAAAAGAGGAGAGATTGTGAGTTTGATTGGGCCTTCAGGCAGTGGAAAAACAACGATAGCCAGAGCTTTGTACGGATTATTGCCGGCTGAGAACTGGGTTGGCGATGTTACATATGACGGTGAGTCTGTTCGCGAGAAATCCTTTAGAGAAAAGCACTACTGGAAAACATGCTCATTTATCTATCAGGATGCACGGGCGGCATTTAATCCAGTATTAAAAATAAAAGAACAGTTTTTAGAAACCGGTATAAGTCTTGTGGAAGCTGAGAAGAGTGTTGTGGAAGTCGCGTTAAATAAAAACATTTTGGACAAGTATCCGCATGAGTGCTCCGGCGGCATGTTGAGCCGGGCTCTAATCGCACTTTCTTTGGTAAATAAACCAGCTTTTGTGATTGCAGATGAATGCACAAGTGCGCTGGATCCTATATTGAAAAAAGAAGTAGTGGAACTCTTGGAGGAAAAAGTCCGTTCACATGGGATCAGTCTATTATTTATCACGCATGATTTAGATGTAGCGTATGCAATCTCGGATCGGATGTTTAGTTTAAATGATAAACAACTGATGAAGGAAGTGCAATGAATGTTAAGAGTTCAAGATGTAAATAAAAGCTACCAAAATCAGGATGTGCTTCGGGGAATCAATTTTGAGATTTTGTGCAATGAATTTATTTGTTTGATAGGAGAATCAGGATCAGGTAAATCTACAACGGCTGAAATCATTATGGGGATTCAATCACCGACAAGCGGACTTGTTGAAAAAGAGCCATGTTGTACGATTCAATATATTTACCAAAATCCGGAGCGTTCCTTTAATCCGTTTTGGACAATGGAGAAAAGTTTAATGGAACCGCTTGTCCTTAAAAAGGAAAAACCGGAATTAATAAAAAAGAAAATAAAAGAATTAATGGCTAAGGCAGACTTGCCAACAGAATTATTAGCAAAAAAACCAAGCCAATGTTCCGGTGGGCAAAAGCAGAGATTAGCTATTATTAGAGCTTTATTAATGAATCCTAAGCTTTTAATAGCCGATGAAATTACATCTGCTCTGGATCCGCAAACAGAAAAGTTAATCATCAACCTATTAAAGAAATTTCAGGTTGAATTCCATATGTCTGTTTTATACATTACGCACCGAATTCAGTCTGTCGGTAATGTAGCAGATCGAATGATGGTACTTGAGACAGGGACCATTGTCGAAAGCGGACCTCCTTCTCAAGTTCTAAACCACTCAACACATCCCTACACAAAAAAATTAGTAGAGGCATGCTACTACTTTGAAAATAAAAAGCTGAGACGACTGAACAGGAGAGAAGAGCATAAGACGAATACTCGAAGGGAAAGTTCTTCCCCGCAGAGTATTTGCTTATGACTCGAGCTCCTAGGAGTCGAAGCTAGATTGAATAAAAAGCTGAAACGGCTTGCCCAGAAGCGAAGAGCATAAGACAGAGGCTCGTAGGGGAAGGCTTTTAGGAACAAAGGCTAAGAGCGCCACATCGTGTGGCAACGCCTTCGTGACCTACGTCCTGTAGCCCTCCGCAGAGACTATGCTTATGTCCTGAGCTTCTAGCCGTTGAAGCTAGATTGCGCAAAAAGCTGAAACGACTGCCCAGCTCCGACAAGCATAAGAGGAGGCACGTAGGGAGGTGATCTTTCCTCCTGTAGTGGCTACACTTATGACTCGAGGAGTTAGGAGTTGAAGCTAGATTACTCAACACAAGGAGGAGATACAATGGAACTTAAAATACTGGAACTATGTCCGAATCATGCATTTGGTTATAAAACAGAATTATCATCCGGTCAACATACTAAATTAATGGAATATGAGTTTGCAAACATTGAATTGGCTCCATACAATGTTTTGGTTATTACGGATTTTGCAGATCAGGAGTATTTGTATAAACATAAAGAAAAAATAGAGCAATTCTTAAACGAAGGAAAGATTGTTGTCTTTTGTGGCCACTTATTCAGAGAATGGCTGCCAGGCTGTACGCCAATGATGCCGAAGAAGATTCGCGGCCATCAGGATTACCTAGTAGAGGTTCCTGAGGATTCACCGATTTTTAAAGGTGTAAAAGTAGAGGATATGGTATATACGAAGGGTGTTGCAGGTTTCTTTGCAAGAGGTTTTTATTTGCCACCGAAACATGCGGAGATTTGCCTAACATTTACAGATGGTAAGGCCATTACGTACATTGATCGTGAAACAACGAATGGGACAGTTATTGTTCATGCTGGCAGGAGTTTATTAGGATATGGTCAGCGGAAAAACACAACAAATCAAATAACTCCTCAATTTATAGAGGTTCTTAAGAAGGAAATAGTACGCACCAAAGGAGTTGAGGCATAATGAGAAAAATAGCTGTGATTTATGGCGGGCATGCGCCGCATTATAGAACTTTTCATGAGCCAAAGTATGCGCAATTCATAGACTCTCTTATTTATCAGCTTGAATTGAAAGATTTTGATTTAACAGGATTTGATGTGTTGATTGTTCCTTCTCAATTAAATGGTCAAATACTGCTTGATAATAAAGAGAAGTTCTATGAGTTTGCTGATCAGGGCGGTATTATTGTGGCTATGGGTCCACAGCCATGGGAATGGCTCCCTAATCAAAAATGGGAAGAACGCGAGACGAATTTTTGGTGGTGGCTTGAAGAAAATGCAAATAGTGGGTTAGTAACTAAAAATGATGACCATGAATTTTTTAAGTATATTACGCTTGAGGATTCAACATGGCATCAACACGGAGTATTTTGGCCACCAGAGCATGCTACCACACTTATAGCTACGGATGATGGCGGATCTGTACTGTATATAGATGAACAATCAACTAAGGGCACTTGGATTATTACGACTCTTGATCCTGACTATCATTATGGTTCCTATTTTATGCCGGCAACTGAACGATTTTTAGATGGCCTTTTTCCATGGTTGTATCGTGGAGAATTTAAATAAGTCAATTTATCAGTTAAACTTTTAATCTATAACTTATGGATTATCCTTTATTATAATCACCCTAGCTTATTATTCTAATTTTACCCGTTAGGTGAAATAAGGATTAAAGTATCAATCATATATTGTTCTTTAACGAAAGCACGTAAAAAACCGAACTCTTTAAAAAAGGGCCCGGTTTTTTTTACGTGCTTTCTTTCCTTCTATGACAGTCAGTTTGACATCTGACTTTTTCTTAGGTCTGTTAATCAGCTGTTCTTTAGAAATGACAGTTAATCCATGTGTATTATGTTTGCTTCTTTTTGTTTTAATCATTTCATGTTTACGTTTCTTCTTGATTGTTTTTCGGGCTGCTTTCCTGTATGCCTGATACTCTCCACCCGAGTTACCATTCCTGAATCGTGTAATAACAAAATAAATCAACCCAACAACAGCGGCTCCAATGAGTACGTTTTTAATTAGTTCGAACGGGTTATTTATCAAAGTGGAAATTAACCCCAAAGCTGCGAAACCAAGAAGGATATAAATAATAATCATCGAATTCTTACGATTCACAGAAAGCACCTCCTTTAAGAGCATCATTGGCATATTTAGGAAAAAATAAACAATAAGCAAGGAAATTATTTTTCTTTTATTATTCTTTACACTATTTTTTCTTCGAGTAAACCTTGTTTGTAGTTATTTTCAGTTTCGAGCATTTTGTTAAATGATACGATGGCTACCTCAATTTGTTCATCGCTTGGTTCCTTTGTCGTTAAAAGCTGCAACCATAGTCCCGGATAACCTAAAAAGCGCAATACAGGAACGTTACGTACTTTATTGGTTAACTGCAGTACTTCGAATGATACACCTAGGACAATTGGTATTAAGGCAATTCGGTTTAAAATACGAATATAAAGGACATCAGAAGGAACGAACATATATAGAAAAACTCCAACAAATACGGTGAATAAAATAAAGCTGCTTCCGCATCGATAATGCAATCTAGATGCGTTACGAACATTTTCCACCGTTAATTCCTTATTGCTTTCAAATGCGTTGATAACCTTATGTTCTGCCCCATGGTATTGAAAGACTCTTTTTACGAGCGGTGTTAACGATACGATATAGATATATAGTAATAATAATGTGAGTTTGAAAAAACCTTCTAATAATACTTGTACTGTTTCTCCGGGTGCTATGCTCTTAAAAATAACAGCCAAAAATATTGGTACTACGGTAAAAAGTAATTTACTGAGTATAAAGGATAAAATCCCAATGCCTGCTACGCCCAAAATCATACCCAGTTTAGACGTTTCTTCTTCTTCAATCTTATGGTCATCTGCTGGGTCAACGTCATATCGATCTGTAGAGAAAGATAAATGCTTGGAGCCGATTGCACTGGATTCTAATAAAGCCACAATACCACGCAGAAACGGAATCTTTTTTAATTTTATCAGCAGGGGATGGCTTGTTTTTGGCAATGCATAGGAATCGAATGATCCATCTTTTCGTTTAATGGTTGTAACGGTACAATGTTTGCCTCCAAACATTACACCTTCTAATACAGCCTGTCCGCCGTAGATTGGCTTATTATCCAATTTATTCATCACTCCATAATGGTTAAGTTGTCTATATTATCTATTCTACAGAATTTTTCTCTATTTCACTAGTGATTGTTTCCATTTCTCTTATGAACTTTGTCTATTTCGCACATACTAGCAGTTGTGAGGTGATTGGATATGGAAACAGCAAAAGAAAAGCTGAAAAAGCCGATGGGCTATTATGGTGTAATTAATTCAGTTGGATTTTATGGAGGATTGCTTTGGGGTGCGATTTTTCAAATCTGTCACTATTTTCATTTTACGGAAATAGGTCCAACATTTCTTCTTCGCACATGGGTGAAAGCCGATTTTGTTAAAGGGTGGATGGGCGTGGTACTGTCAATTTTATGCCTGTGTCTTATTTCTATGCTCTTTGCTTATGTTTACTCCTTTATTTTTCGTAAGATGCAATCTTATTGGATTGGTATTGTTTATGGGATTGCTCTGTGGGGTCTTTCATTCCTTGTATTAAGGCCATTATTTCCAGGAATGAAAACGGTTGGGGAACTATCAGCGGATACCATTGTAACGACACTATGTATCTTTGTCTTGTACGGACTATTTGTCGGGTACTCCATTAGTTTTGAATATCATGAACGGAAACTAGAGGCAGAGGAAGGAAAGAAAGTAAAAGTGGATTCCGTCCAGTAATAGGTAGTCGAATTTTTCACTCTTGTGTTAAAATTGAAAGTATCACTTTAAAACACGGGAGCCTGGTTATGGATAAAAAAATTTATTTAATCAACGGACCAAATCTAAATTATCTGGGGTTTCGAGAGCCCGAGATTTATGGAAGAACGACTCTTGCAGATCTTGAAGAGTCGTTAGCGACTCAGTCTATAAAACTCGGGGCGCAATTGGTGTGTTTTCAATCCAATTACGAAGGAGCGATAATAGATAGGCTATATGAGGCGGAAACAAACTCGGCTTCAGGGATTATCTTAAACCCAGGGGCATTTACGCACTACAGCTATGCGATACGGGATGCGATCGCCTCTATTTCAGTTCCGGTAATAGAAGTACATATTTCAAATATCCATGCCAGAGAACCTTTTCGTCATCAATCTGTCACTGCCCCTGTCACGAAGGGTCAAATTGTAGGGCTTGGGTTGAATGGCTATGAATTGGCGTTACGTGCTTTATTGACTAGTTAATCATGAGGGAGAGGTCTATTCAATGGAAAAAATTCAGAGATTGCGTGAAAGATTAAGTCAGGAACATATTGATGCTATCATTATTACAAACCCATATAACCGCAGATATATTTCTAACTTTACTGGAACAGCGGGAGTAGTCGTAATTTCCCAGAAGGATGCAAAATTTATTACAGATTTTAGATACGTGGAGCAAGCGGGTAAACAGGCAGTTGGATTTGAGATTGTCAAACATAGCGGACCAATTCAAGATGAGATAGCAGCTCAATTGAAGGAAATGAATGCAAAAAAAATCGGGTTTGAACAGGATGACCTTACTTATGCGACCTATAAGTTATATGAAAAAGTTGTGGAAGGTGAACTTGTTCCTGTTTCCAATGTTGTTGAAAAATTGCGCTTGATTAAGACACCGCAAGAGATTAAGATATTAAAGGAAGCAGCAGACATAGCAGATGCTGCATTTAAACATATTATTGAGTATATTCGTCCAGGTTTAACTGAAATAGAAGTATCAAATGAATTAGAATTCTTTATGCGTAAAGCAGGGGCTACTTCATCATCATTTGATATCATTGTCGCTTCTGGTGCACGTTCTGCATTGCCGCACGGTGTTGCAACAGAAAAAGTAATAGAAAAAGGCGATTTTGTCACAATGGATTACGGTGCCCTTTATAATGGGTATATATCTGATATTACACGTACAGTGGCGGTCGGTAACCCAACTGATGAATTAAAGAAAATCTATGATGTTACCCTGGAAGCTCAGTTGTATGCAATGGAGCATATTAAACCGGGTATGACAGGTCGCGAAGCAGATGCTCTTGCAAGAGATATCATAGCTGCCAAAGGATATGGGGAATACTTCGGTCATTCCCTTGGACATGGGATTGGGCTTGAAGTGCACGAAGGTCCTGGACTTTCTGCTAAATCTGATATTATTTTGGAAAAAGGCATGACTGTCACTTGTGAACCTGGTATTTATTTACCTGGAGTTGGAGGAGTAAGAATTGAAGATGATCTCCTTATTACGGATGATTCTAACGAAACCTTTACTCATTCAACGAAAGATTTACTTATTTTATAAGGCTGTAGGAGGCTATATTGTATGATTTCTGTTAATGATTTTAAAACTGGTTTAACAATTGAAGTGGATGGCGGTATCTGGCAAGTAATTGAATTCCAACACGTAAAACCTGGTAAAGGAGCTGCGTTTGTACGTTCTAAATTACGTAATCTTCGTACAGGTGCTATCCAGGAGAAAACTTTCCGTGCTGGTGAAAAAGTTGCTAAAGCACATATCGAAAACCGTAAAATGCAATACTTATATGCAAGTGGAGATAATCATGTGTTTATGGATAACGAAACATATGATCAAATCGAATTGTCATCTAAGCAAATCGAATATGAATTGAAATTCTTGAAAGAAAACATGGAAGTGTCTATCATGATGTTCCAAACGGAAACACTTGGCGTTCAGCTTCCAACAACTGTTACATTGGTAGTAACTGAAACAGAACCAGGTATCAAAGGTGATACAGCATCAGGCGGTACGAAACCAGCTACTGTTGAAACTGGTCTTACTGTTCAAGTTCCTTTCTTTGTAAATGAAGGTGACAAACTGATCATCAATACTTCTGATGCATCTTATGTATCAAGAGGTTAATAAATAGGTGTAAAGACTCCCGGGAGTAAATTCCCGGGAGTTTTTTGTTTAAGCCAAAATATATAGTGAACAACCCCGTCATCCAATTCCACCTTTCCTTAGTTCCGCCATTCCAATTAATTTACTGGATTCTTCTATCTCTATACCTTTTTTCCGAATCTAAAGAGATTTTTATTTTACGGTTATAGTCATTTAACCGCGCGTTTGTTTCTAAAAAAGTCATAAACGGCCTGTCCATGAATACATTTTAAATAATGACAGACCAGGCGAGGGAGAGATATGGATTCAATCATTGAATTATTACCTCCGGCTATTGGCGCTGAGTTAAAAGAAATAGCCAAAAATCCAGGGGAAATTGAAGAAATAAGAATTAGAGTTGGAAGACCGCTTGAAGTCATGTTCGGAAATGGAATCACGTATGGGCATAAGCCTGTATTACGGGAGGATGCAGATTTATTTCTTAATAAAGTCAGCCAGTTTTCCTTTTATATGCTCGAGGAAGAGTTAAAACGCGGTTATATAACCGTTCAGGGAGGACATCGGATTGGTTTAGCAGGGAGAGTCATTCTAGAAAATGGAAGAGTGAAGGGACTTAGAGATATCACTTTTTTTAATATCCGGATTGCCAGACAAAAGAAGGGGTTGGTAAATGAATGGGTTCGTTATTTATATCATAATCGATGGCTATCGACTCTGATTATCGGACCGCCGCAAACGGGGAAAACGACATTTTTAAGAGATCTAGCCCGCTATGCTTCCAGTGGAGATCGCTCCTATCCGATCCGTGCGATGAAAGTGGGAATTGTAGATGAGCGATCTGAAATTGCCGGATGTGTTCAAGGAGTTCCACAAATGGATTTCGGTATCAGAGTAGATGTGCTTGATGGCTGCCCAAAGGCTGAAGGAATGATGATGATGATTAGATCTATGAGCCCGGAAATCATTGTGGCCGATGAAATCGGAAGAATAGAAGATGCTGAGGCGATGATGGAAGCCGTAAACGCTGGTATAACGCTCTTTATAACGGCGCATGGACATTCGCTTGATGATATATTAGCCAGACCCATCATGAAAAACATCGTACAGGAAGCTAATTTTGAGAGAATTGTGGAACTCAAGAGAATAGATCGGCCAGGATGTATATCAAAAATAAAAGATCGTACAGGCAAGGTGCTATTTGATGGGGAAAGAGTGAGAATATGATTAAAATTTTAGGTGCAGTTTTAATTGTTATAGCTACATCCCTTATCGGCTTTGAAGTTTCTAAAAAATTAATCACCAGACCTAAACATATCCGTGATTTACGAGCGGCACTTCAAATTTTGGAAGCTGAAATTATGTATGGGCATTCTCCCTTAAAAGAAGCGGTATTAACACTGGCGAAACAAATTCCTGCTCCAGTTTCAATTCTTTTTTCGGACTTTGCAGGCAGGCTCGGCTCAGCCAATCAATCTGTGTCGGCAGCATGGGGTGAAAGTCTTGAAGTGGTACGAAAACAATCAGAACTACAGCAAAAAGAAATAGATATCCTTCTCCAATTCGGAGAAACATTAGGTAGACATGATCGGGAGAGCCAGCAAAAACAAATTCAGTTGGCATTGGTTCATCTCGAGAGGGAGGAAGCAGATGCCGTTGATAAGCAGGTGAAATACGACAAAATGGCCAGAAGTCTAGGGTTTTTTGCAGGTCTGCTCATTGCCATTTTAATGATGTAGCGAGAGGGAGGATAGTGGGTTATGGGGATTGATATCGATATTATTTTTAAAATTGCAGGGGTCGGGCTGATTGTTGCGTTCATTCATACGATTCTTGATCAGGTGGGCAAGAAGGAATATTCACAATGGGTCATATTGGTGAGTTTTATTTATATCTTATTTAATGTGGCACAGGTGGTAGGTCAGTTGATTGATCGAATTAAATCCGTGTTTTTATTTCAATAGGAATATTGGGGTGATGAGCCATTGAAATGTTGCAGATAACGGGTGTTGCACTGGTTGGGGCATTTCTGGCAATGATCATCAAGGAACAAAAGCCAAATTTAGCTTTCTTACTTGTTGTATTTGTCGGAAGCGCTATATTTCTTTTTCTGATAGATAAAATCTACGAAATCATTCAAATGATTCAGCAATTGGCCGTTAATGCAAATGTGAATATGGTTTACTTACAAACAGTTTTGAAAATCATTGGAATTGCCTATATTGCTGAATTTACATCACAAATAACAAAAGATGCCGGGCAGGGTGCAATTGCTTCAAAAATTGAATTGGCTGGAAAGATTATTATCCTCACGATGGCCATTCCAATTTTAACGGTCATTATTGAAAGTGTCATTCAGATGATTCCTAACTAATCATTGTGGTGAAAGGTTTAAAGGGGCTGAAGAATAAATGAAGCAATTAAAGTGGACAAGTATCATCATTCTATTTCTAATTCTTAGCTTAAGCAATGGCCAAACAACTCAAGCCTCTCCCACCTCTACTGATTTGCCAGAAGAAACGCAGGCTGTTGAAACATTTAATGTGGGCGATATTCCTCTTGATGATTTAAAACAATTTTGGGATTCGGTTTACGAGGAATATGGAGGTTTTTTGCCTGAGTCCCAAAAAGGAAGCTTTGTAGATTTTATAAGTGGAGAGAAAAAATTCTCTTTAAAAGAATGGCTCAGTGGTATTCTCAAATTCATCTTCCATGAAATTATTGCTAATGGAAAATTACTCGGAACGCTCATTCTGTTGACTGTATTCAGTGTCTTTCTGCAAACATTGCAAAGCACATTTGAAAAAACATCTGTCAGTAAAGTGGCAAATGCAATTGTCTTTATGGTTTTGATGATTATTGCACTGAATAGCTTCTATGTAGCAGTTGATTATGTGATAGATACGATTGCCGCCATCACGGATTTTCTGGTTGCCTTAATCCCTTTATTGCTTGCGCTAATCGCAAGCTCTGGAGGTGTTCTGTCATCAGCATTCTTTCATCCGATGCTCCTGTTTTTAATGAATACGAGCGGAGCGTTAATTGAATATATTGTTTTGCCGATGTTATTTCTATCGACTCTGCTAAGCATAGTCAGCATGCTTTCTGAGCACTACAAGGTCACTCAATTAGCTGGTTTATTACGAACCTGGAGTGTGGGATTGCTAGGTATCTTCATGACCGTATTTCTAGGAGTGATCTCCGTGCAAGGAGTATCAACTGCAGTGGCGGATGGAATTGGGATTAGAACAGCAAAATTTGTGACTGGGAATTTTATTCCGGTAGTTGGAAGGATGTTTACCGATGCAGCTGATACCGTAATTGGAGCATCTCTCCTCTTAAAAAATACAGTTGGGATAGCGGGTGTGGTCATTCTATTGATTATGACAGCTTTTCCAGCTTTAAAGATATTGTTAATCGCCATGGTATATAAGGTGGCTGCAGCGATTTTACAACCGCTTGGAGCTGGGCAGATGATTAAGTGTCTTGAGATTATCAGTAAAAATATCATTTTCGTTTTCGCTGCATTGGCCATTGTCAGCCTTATGTTCTTCCTGACCGTTACTGTAATCGTGGCTGCAGGAAATATCACGATGATGGTTCGATAGGAGGCTGAATGAATGAGTATTTTAACTGATTGGGTAACTAATATAATCGTTTTTATCTTATTTGCGATCATTTTGGACATGCTCCTCCCAAACTCAACCATGCAGAAATATACAAAGCTAGTTATCGGGTTACTTTTGATCGCTGTTTTCATCGCTCCCATTCTATCTATTTTTAATAAAAATTTTACAAGTAACATTCAGGAAAAAATCATGCAGAGCAGTACATGGAAAAATCCAAAATTAGAAAATTCAATGGAAAGTAAGAAAAGAGAAATAGAAGAGACACAGCAGGCATATATATTGGAACATATGGCTGTCCAATTAAAGAATGAAGCAGAAAAGGAGCTGATGGACCAAAGTAATTATGCCATTCAAGATATTACAATTACACTTTTGGATAAGAATGGAGAAATGAATGTAGAAAATATTGAAACCATACACGTATTTGTGGCAGAAAGCCAAGAGTCCAGCTCAGAGGTTGTGCAGCCCGTAGAAAAAATTGATATTAACATTGATCAGAAACAAACCAATATGAATGATATACCGTCATCCGAACTATCCACAATACTATCTAATATATGGGGGATCGATTCAAATAAAATTGTAATCGGATTAAATGAAGGGGGTGATGGGCTTTGAAGAATGATTGGATTCAAAAGATTAAGGACTTATTGTCCAAAGGAGATGAGGGAGGCAAACAAAAGAAAACATATCGGTATCTTGCCATTATTTTAATTGCCGGTATATTACTGATGGTGGCAAGCATGTTTACGAATAAACCCACCTCTGAAAATGGACAAACAAATAAAGTTTTTCAAGCGAGTTCTACGCAAAATCAGAAAGAAGAGGAAGCGGTCACGACCTGGAAATCAACTTCATCAAAAAAGTCTGGATCAATCGGAGATATTGAAAAAATGTATGAAAGTGAATTGAAGGGTACATTGGAAACGATGCAAGGGGTATCAAATGTATCCGTTATCGTCAATATTGACGCAACAGAAACAAAGGTTTACGAAAAGAATTCAGTCGCGCAGCGCCAAACAACAGAAGAAACAGACCGTGATGGCGGGCAGAGAAAGGTTGAGGATTTTTCAACAGATGAAAAGATTGTGATTATACGCGAAGGGGATAAAGAGGTTCCTCTGGTTAGAGAAACGAAGAAACCGGCTATTCGTGGAGTATTAATTGTGGCAAAGGGAGCAGATGATGTTCGTGTAAAAAAGGAAATCATTGATGCGGTAACCAGGGTGCTGGATGTACCAAGTCACCGTGTAGCCGTATCAGCTAAAAAATAAGGATTTTAAGGAGGAAAAATATGTTGTTAAGAAAGCAAACAGTTTGGTTATTGACGATGTTAAGTTTGGTGGCGGTGCTAAGTGTATATTATATAACAACACCACAGGATACAGCGGTAAATCAGGAACAGGATACTCAGACTACGAAAGAAAAAACAAATACAAATTCGTCTAAAGATTCAACTGAAAATGAAGAGTCTTCCACAGTTATAACAAATGAATCAAGTGATTCTATTTTTGAAGCGATGCGTATTGATCTGAATGATGAAAGAAGCAGGCAGAAAGAGGAACTGACAAATAAAGTTGCTTCAAGCGATTTATCGGAAGAAGAGAGAGTGGAAGCACACGCACAGATTGAGGCATTGGCCGAAATGTCCACAAAAGAGGATATGCTAGAGACGATGATTATTGCGCTTGGTTATAAAGACGCATTGGTAAGGGCTAATGGTGATCAAATTCAAATTACTGTAAAAGCTGATAAACAGGATGCAGGGGCTGCAAATGAAATTATCCAAATGGTCACAAAAGAAATTGGCAAAACAAATGCAGTTGCTGTTGAATTTCAACCGGAAAAATAATACCAATCTATGAAACGATATCGGTGAGCTGCCGATATCGTTTTTGGTGTAAGGAAAGAGTTAAAAGCCAATTCCCCTCCATAATTGCTAGTTTATATAATTCAAATCACAACTACCAGCAAATGATGGAGCGTAATCAGGTGAACAGTGTTCTCAAAATGTTAGTATTGGCAGGAAGCTATACTCTGTGTAGCCATCAGTAAATAAAAATGGAATCGGACAAGTTGGCGTATCTGAAAAAGGATTTTAGGTAATCTGTGATTATCTGGAATACGTCCAGAGAGATTAGGAAACTCTTTAAAAGCAGGCCGGCAAAATTCTGTTTATATAGTTTTACAGATATTTAACGTAGCTCATCTCAGGGTGGGATTATTAGTTTTAGTAAACAATCCAATAATTTTATATGTAAATAAAAAGGATTGTGAGGTGTTTTTATCGAACTTGTAAATAACCTGCCATAAGAGAAAGCAGAGGAGGGAGTTAAATTAGGAAAGCTTCTAAATTGATCTATAGAGATTTTACTAGTGAAATTTAAATGCTTTTTTTGAGGAAATAAACTACTCACTTCATTGCCGAATCAAGCAGCTAGAGTAAGTTTTGTATGCGCATACAGACTGAATAACTGGATTTTTTTAATAATCTTTTTAACAAAAATTAGAAAATTGCAAAAGGGGTATCTATTTATCAAAATTGAATTTCTACCAGCTATTATAGTATTATATTAGTATCTGGTCATAAATAGGAGGGGTGGTTCCTGATGAAAGTACAGGAAATAAGAGAAATTATAAAATTAATTAACCAAACAACTATTAATGAGTTTGAGTTTGAACAAGAGGGTACAAAAATAAAAATTATTAAAAGTACTGGATTAGAAAACAGTATACAACCAACAGATGCACCAGTGCCTGCACCGGCAGTACAATCTGTATCTAAACAAGAGGTTCAATCTGAGAGTATAGAAGAGAAACCGCCTGTTGTGGGAGAAAAAACAGAACAACCATCCAACCTTCACAAGATTACTTCGCCAATGGTTGGCACATTTTATGGAGCATCATCGCCTGATGAAGACCCATACATAAAAATTGGTGAAAAAGTTAAGAAGGATACAATTGTTTGCATTGTGGAAGCGATGAAATTGTTTAATGAAATTGAGGCTGAAGTTTCCGGTGAGATTGTGGAAGTATTGGTGGAAGATGGCCAATTGATTGAATACGGTCAACCTCTGTTTTTAGTAAAAGCCGAATAGGAGGAACCGACTCATGATAAAGAAAGTACTAATTGCAAACCGTGGTGAAATTGCCGTTCGAATTATCCGCGCCTGCAAGGAATTAGATATTGAAACGGTAGCTGTTTATTCTGAAGCTGATAAAACTGCCCTGCATGTACAAATTGCGGATGAAGCCTACTGTATTGGGCCCACTGCCTCTAAGGACAGTTATTTAAATAAGGTAAATATAATCAGTCTGGCAAAATTAACAGGATGTGATGCTATTCATCCAGGCTACGGCTTTTTAGCCGAAAATGCTGATTTCGCCGAAATGTGTAAAGAATGTCATCTGATCTTTATTGGCCCGTCAGCGGATGCCATTTCAAAAATGGGTACAAAGGATGTAGCTAGAGAGACCATGCGCGCGGCCGGTGTACCGGTAGTGCCAGGTTCGAGAGGAATTGTGGATGATGAAGATGCTGCCATTCAGGTTGCTTCTGACATCGGATATCCGGTCATTATTAAAGCGACTGCCGGGGGCGGCGGTAAAGGGATTCGAATAGCAAGAGATGAAGCCGATCTGCTAAAAGGTTTTCGCATTACCCGCCAAGAGGCATTAACTGCTTTTGGCAATCCCGGTGTTTATATTGAAAAATTTATTGAAGATTTCCGCCATGTTGAAATTCAGGTTTTAGGGGACACGTTTGGGAATGTCATCCATCTGGGTGAAAGAGATTGTTCAATTCAAAGAAGAATGCAAAAGCTCGTAGAAGAAACACCTTCGCCTGCAATTGATAGTGAAATGAGAGCCGAAATGGGCGAAGCGGCAGTGACTGCAGCAAAAGCTGTCGATTATACCGGAGCGGGAACAGTTGAGTTTATTTTCGATCATCACAAGCGAAAATTTTATTTCATGGAAATGAATACAAGGATTCAAGTTGAACATCCTGTTACAGAGATGGTGACTGGAATTGATTTAATTAAGGAGCAAATCAGAGTAGCCTCCGGTGAAAAATTATCGGTTGAGCAAAATGATGTTCAATTTAACGGTTGGGCAATTGAATGCAGAATCAATGCGGAAAATCCGAATAAAAATTTTATGCCGTCAGCGGGTCAAGTGGAAATGTATTTACCCCCAGGTGGATTTGGCGTAAGGGTTGATTCGGCAGCATATACAGGCTATTTTATTCCTCCATATTACGATTCTATGGTAGCAAAATTGATAGTCCATGCTCCAACGAGAGACGAAGCTGTTCAAAAAATGAAACGTGCATTATCAGAATTTGTAGTCGAAGGTATTGAAACAACCATACCCTTTCATTTAAGGTTAATGAACCATGATGTTTTTGTTTCTGGAGATTTTAACACAAAATTTCTTGAAACTTATGACGTTATGAATCCATAATAGAGGTAGAAGATTTGGAGGTGTATGACATGGAACAAAATCAAACAGTAGATTTAGAGAGCTATGATGATGGATTGGGCAAGGTTGAAATTGCCCCTGAAGTTATTGAGGTGATCACTGGTATAGCAGCAAGTGAAGTAGAAGGAATTGCCCAAATGCGAGGTAATTTTGCTTCAGGTGTTGTAGAAAAGCTTGGTAAAAAGAATCATGGCAAAGGTGTAAAAGTTGAACTTAATGAGGACAGCATTAAAATTGATGTTTATTGCCTTGTGAAATTCGGTGTATCTATCCCGAAAGTAGCTCAGGAAGCACAGGAGAATATCCGCCAAACATTATTAAATATGACTGCTCTTGAAGCAACTGAAGTGAATATTCATATTGTTGGCATTCAATTTGAAACAGCTAAAGCTGAATCAGATTACCAGGATACAATCTAAATAATTGTATAACTAATGGTGTATAGGCTGCCCTCATTGTGGCACTGACGCACCGACTAAAAAGCACTCAGAACTGAACTTCCCTATATTAAGTTAGGTATTCATCTAACTTTCTTGGGGTAGATCAGCCATACTGAGTGCTTTTATTTTTTGGAAACAAATTTTGTATATAGTTCACTATAAGGGAAATAATGGGAGATCTAAGATGTCGTTCGCATCTGCAGGTAAGTTAATAGTAAATCACTTAATGACAATCTTTAAATGATGTTACTATACTACCTTTACTTGTCATGATGTGGTATGATTTCATATATGATACGAGGTGCACAAAGTTTAGTGTACTTTTCGAAAGTAAAGGAGTAAGAATTATTCATGAAACGCAGAGAGGCAAGAGAAAAAGCTCTTCAAGCTCTTTTTCAAATAGACGTTGGGAAAGTAGAAAGAGAACTAGCTATAGAACATGTGGTGGAAGAATCAGAGGCAGATCCCTATTTGGTTCAATTGGTAAATGGAACGACAGATCAGTTGGAAAAGATAGATAGTCTTATTATATCCAATTTAGAGAATTGGAAATTGGACCGTCTTTCTAATATAGATCGTAATATTTTAAGAATAACTACATACGAACTGTTATTCAACGAAGAAGTTCCGCAGAACGCTGCCATTAACGAAGCAATCGAATTAGCTAAACTATTTGGGGATGATCAGTCTCCGAAGTTTATTAATGCAGTATTATCCAAGATAAAAGAATCTTTATAAATAGAAAAGATGATAAGATTTTAAGGGGGAGCTGCTGTCATGCCGGCACAGATACTTAACGGGAAATCGATATCAGCAACAATCCGCGAAGAGATTGCAAGTGAAGTTGAATTATTAAAAGAAAACGGCATTATACCAGGTCTTGCGGTTATCCTGGTCGGTGACGATCAGGCATCGCAAACATATGTGCGAAATAAAGAAAAAGCATGTGAACAATTGGCGATGAAATCCGAGTTGATCACCTACCCTGCATCTATTTCCGAAGACAGGCTTCTTGATAAGCTTGTAGAGCTGAATCATCGTCCGGATATCCATGGGATTTTAGTTCAGTTACCTTTACCGGGGCATATTGATGAAAAACGGGTAATTGAAACGATTGATCCTGCTAAGGATGTAGATGGTTTTCACCCAATTAATATTGGCCGAATGATGACCAAGCAGGAGGCATTGATGCCTTGTACACCATTTGGGATATTAAAAATGGTACAAAAAACAGGAATTGAGATTGCCGGTAAACATGTTGTGGTTGTGGGTCGAAGTAATATTGTCGGCAAACCTGTCGGACAGCTATTTTTAAATGAGAATGCGACCGTAACCTATTGTCATTCAAAAACAGTCGATCTGAGACACTTCACTAAGCAGGCCGATATCCTGATTGCAGCGGTGGGAATTGCTAAAATGATTAAAGCGGATGATATAAAAGAAGGCGCTATAGTAATTGATGTTGGTATGAACAGGGATGAATCGAATAAATTATGCGGTGATGTCGATTTTGATGATGTCATACACAAAGCATCTTATATCACGCCTGTTCCCGGTGGTGTTGGTCCGATGACAATTACGATGCTCATGTATAATACGGTTCAAGTTGCTAAAAAATCTTTGTAAAATAATAAAGAGTATGATTATAAAAAGCTGCCGAAAATTGCTATAATAACATTTACGGCAGCTTTTTTATGTGTAAAATAATAATTCGAAGAAGGAGGCCATATATAAAATGGAGAAAAATCAATATTTAACTGTGGCCGCCTTAACCAAGTATATTAAACGAAAATTTGATGCAGATCCTCATCTTGCGGATATTTATGTAAAGGGAGAAATATCAAATTTCAAAAAGCATTCCAGCGGTCATATGTACTTGACATTAAAGGATGATAAATCAAGAATTAATGCGGTGATGTTTGCTAAATCTGCACAATCGCTCGCGTTTACTCCTGAAAACGGGATGAAGGTTCTGTTGCGAGGAGAAATACGTGTTTATGAACCTACCGGCGGATATCAAATGTACATAAAAGAAATGATGCCTGATGGGATTGGAGAGCTCTTTATTGCATTTGAGCAGTTGAAGAAAAAGCTCGAGCAAGAAGGACTCTTTCAAAGGATGTATAAAAAGCCAATCCCCCTGTTTCCGGCTAAAATTGGAGTGATTACGTCTCCAACTGGAGCTGCGATTCGCGATATTATTACGACCTTAAAAAGGCGTTATCCAATTGGGGAAATTTTGATCTTTCCGGCTTTAGTTCAAGGGAAACAGGCAGCACCCTCTATCGTAAAAGCGATTGAACAAGCAAATGAGTATCCGATTGATGTCTTAATTGTCGGTCGGGGCGGTGGATCTATTGAAGAATTATGGGCATTTAATGAAGAAATAGTCGCAAGAGCTATCTATGCTTCTAAAATACCGATTATTTCAGCTGTTGGCCATGAAACAGATACAACGATCAGTGATTTTGTAGCTGATTTAAGAGCTCCTACTCCTACTGGGGCAGCAGAAATGGCAGCGCCAAGGGTAAGTGATATTGCAGAACGGATTACTATAATGGAAACGAAGCTGATTCGTTACTCTAATCAGCGGATTGAAACAGAGAAAAATCGCTTGTCTGCTATTCATAAATCATATGCTTTCAAATATCCCCACCTGTTATATCAACAAAAATTAGAGCAGCTGGATAGAGTGGCGGAGCGTATTTCACGGAACAGCAAGCTTTATTTCGAACGTAAACAAGACCAATTGTTGGCACTCACGAAAGCGGTGGAGCGTAATATTCCATTGAATTCGATATCGAGAAAAATACGTGAAATTGAACAAATAGAGTCTCGCATGACCCGTGCGGCTGTCCATACAGTTAAAAGTAAACAGCGGGATTATTTGAATACGGTAACGCTTCTTGAGGCAGTCAGCCCTCTTAAGATTATGGAAAAGGGGTTTGGACTGGTTTATAAAGATGAAGATAACTTGATAAAATCAACTGAGTCTGTAAAAATAGGCGATCAAATAACAGTTGTTGTACAAGACGGTGAAATCGACTGTACGGTTAATGATATTAGGGAGAGTGATTGATATGAGTAAAAAGGAAGAGGTTGCTATCACATTTGAAGAGGCAATGTCTAAGCTTGAAGGAATCGTGGCGCGACTCGAGGATGGAGAAGTACCATTGGAAGAGTCGATTAATCTTTACAAAGAAGGAATGGAGTTATCCAAATGGTGTCATGATAAGCTTAAAACAGCTGAAGAGCAATTAACGTTAATTATGAAAGAAGATGCGTTTAAGCCATTTTCCATTGATGAGGAGGAGTAACATGGAAGAGTTTGCTTCCTTCTTAAATAGTAATAAACATCAAATTGAGTCAAGGATGGAAGAAATCGTCTCTAATTTAAATACCCCGTCAACTCTCCAAAAGGCAATGGGTTATTCTTTGGAAGCCGGCGGAAAAAGACTAAGGCCTTTATTAGTGCTGGCTGTTTTACATGCCTTTGGCAAAGAGGGAGAGATTGGCCTTGATACAGCATGTGCTATTGAAATGATACATACGTATTCATTGATTCACGACGATCTCCCGTGTATGGATAATGATGACCTAAGAAGAGGCAAGCCAACGAACCATAAGGTATTTGGAGAGGGAATGGCAGTCCTGGCGGGCGATGCACTCCTTACATTAGCATTTGAAGTCGTTGCTAATCAGTCTAAATATGAAATAAACCCGTCAGTCAAACTTGAATTAGTTCTTGAATTGGCGAGAGCAGCCGGAGCTGAGGGCATGGTTGGGGGTCAAGTGGCCGATATAGAAGCAGAGGAAAATGGTGTTGATTTACAGGGTCTTGAGTATATCCATGAAAATAAGACTGGTAAAATACTTGGGTACAGCATTATGGCCGGAGCCATACTTGCGGGAGCAAGCTTGGAACAGAAGGAGAAGCTAAGGGAGTTTTCCCGCCATCTTGGCCTTGCTTTCCAAATCCGCGATGATATTCTTGATGTTGAGGGTTCCGAAAGTGTAATAGGTAAACCTGTAGGAAGCGATGTTACTAATCATAAAAGTACATATCCATCCCTTTTAACAATGGATAAAGCTAAAATAATGCTGGATCAGCATATTCATTCAGCAAGAATATTACTTTCCGAAATTGATTTTAATGAGACCTTATTACTGAAGTTTGTTGAATTGGTAGCAAACCGTGACCATTGATTTGGAAGGTTTTCCATCCAAATCCACTTACCTAGAATTATGATGTATGCTATACTTTTTGGTATCTAAGAGTGGTGCAGTATTCTAGTCGGTCTACCGTTCTGGAGAGTGAGCCTAAAAATTCACTAAAGGGCACATCGATGATGGTTCTTGGATTGGCTCGGGGCGCCCAGCTTTGGGTCGATTCAGGAAGTAAGGAATTAGGGCGATCCACAATGGCATGTGGGCGTTGACCCTGGTTTCGCGGAGGCTTTATTCTGATTTGAAAATAAATTGGAATATTGGAAAACCTGCATAAACAGGAAACTGTGTGCAGCGTAGCCTGCCTTGAGTGAAGTTTGAGGGGATTGCGAAAGGAGCGTATATACATCAGTTGGCCATTGATATATCTACTGCCATCGCATGAAATCGGCTTTGCAAAAGAGGCTAAAGAATTGGTTAAGGGCTGTCGGGGAAATCTCCTAGACTGTTCAATGACATATATGAAGGATTAAGGTACGGACTAAGTGGCAATCCAGTCCAATTGACGGAAACGCAGTTGAGTCAGATTTAAAGGGGAACCGCCGATATGGCGACATTCGGTAACTGACTGGGAAATCCTACTGGACCTAAGCCGTAAAATTAACTTCCTATATGACCACTCTCCTATAAAAATTACTTTAAAAGCTTGCTGATAGCAGGCTTTATTTTGCATATAGGATGGTTAGAGTATATATATTATGAAAAAAATATTGAAAGAATCAGCCAGATGGACAGTTACGATTACCGTTATTACGTTTCTTCTTGCAGCTATATTTACAGTCGTATCTACCGTAGCTTTAAATGGCGTTGGTTGGATAAGTGGTTTGGCGATTGTTCTTAGCATTGTACTTATTGGTATCTTCTTTGATATGATTGGTATTGCAGCTACTGCTGCTGATGAAATTCCTTTTCATGCAATGGCCTCCAATCGGGTACACGGAGCGAAGCATTCTATTCGGATCGTTCGAAATGCCGATAGGTTTGCAAGCTTCTGCAATGATGTAATCGGGGATATTTCGGGTATTGTTAGTGGAACAGCAACTGCAATTGTGATTGTACAATTATCAATCAGCTTTGACTGGAATGAAGCGTCAGTAGCTGAAAGTGTTGGTTCGATTATTTTAACGAGTTTAATCGCAGCATTGACAGTGGGCGGTAAAGCAATGGGCAAAACCCTTGCTATTCGATATTCAAAGGATATTATATTTGCAGTGGGCAAAGTATTGTACATTCTCGAAGAACATTTCCAAATTGTTATTATAAAGGAAAATAAGGGAAAGAGACTCAAAAGAAAAAGAAATGAAAGTGAGTGATCCTGATGGATATGCTATCCATAAAAGACCCATCTTTTCTTAAAAAGATGTCCAATGCGGAATTGGAGTCTTTGGCACAGGATATTAGGGATTTTTTAATTAAACAACTATCTGTTACCGGCGGGCATATTGGACCAAACTTGGGTGTAGTAGAGTTAACGCTCGCCTTACATAAGGAGTTTAATAGCCCAAAGGATAAATTTTTGTGGGATGTCGGCCATCAGTCTTATGTTCATAAAATATTGACAGGGCGGGCATGTCAGTTTGAAACTCTCCGTCAATACAAAGGGCTGTGTGGATTTCCAAAGATGAATGAAAGTGAGCATGATGTTTGGGAGACAGGTCATAGCTCAACTTCTTTGTCAGCTGCAATGGGTATGGCGATTGCTCGTGACTTGAAAAAAGAAAAAAGCTTTATCATTCCTATTATTGGTGATGGTGCTTTAACAGGTGGTATGGCCCTTGAAGCATTAAACCATATAGGACATGAAAAAAAAGATATGATTGTTATCTTAAATGATAACGAGATGTCCATTGCTCCAAACGTAGGTGCCCTGCATTCTATTCTCGGAAGAATGCGGACAGGAGGCAAATATAACTATGTTAAAGATGAGCTGGAACAACTGCTTAAAAAAATACCGGCTGTGGGTGGCAAGCTTGCTAATACAGCTGAACGTATAAAAGACAGTTTGAAGTATCTGGTTGTTTCCGGAATGTTTTTTGAGGAACTGGGCTTTACTTATTTAGGTCCGGTTGATGGACACGACTTTGAAGATTTGTCTGAAAACCTTAAATATGCTAAAAAAACAAAAGGTCCTGTTCTTTTGCATGTGATTACGAAAAAAGGAAAAGGTTATAAACCTGCGGAAACAGATGCAATTGGTACGTGGCATGGTACGGGGCCATATAAAATCGAGACAGGCGATATAATCAAGGAATTGAATGCACCTCCGGCATGGAGTGCACTAGTCAGCGAGACTGTCAGAAGATTGGCGAGAGAAGACGAGCGGATTGTAGCGATTACTCCGGCAATGCCGGTAGGTTCGAAGCTGCTCGGATTTGCTTCTGAATTCCCTGATCGAATGTTTGATGTCGGAATCGCGGAACAGCATGCGACTACTGTTGCTGCAGGACTTGCCACGCAGGGAATGAAGCCATTCCTAGCGATTTATTCTACATTCTTGCAACGTGCTTATGACCAGGTTCTTCATGATATATGCCGACAAAAATTAAATGTCTTCATTGGGATTGATCGAGCAGGACTTGTTGGAGCAGATGGAGAAACCCATCAGGGTGTATTTGATATTTCCTTCCTGCGCCCTATGCCTAATATGGTTATTATGATGCCCAAAGATGAAAATGAGGGACAGCATATGGTGAATACGGCTATTCAATATAATGATGGTCCGATTGCCATGCGATTCCCAAGAGGAAATGGTTTGGGTGTTCCGATGGATGAAGAGCTAAAAACAATCCCGATTGGTACTTGGGAGGTCCTGCGTGAAGGAAATGATGCTGTCATATTAACATTCGGCACAACCATTCCAATGGCGATGGAAGCAGCTGATAGACTTCAGAAGGATAATATTCATGTGAAGGTAGTAAACGCTCGTTTTATAAAACCATTGGATCATGAAATGCTTGCTGAATTAATGTCTGCCAATTTGCCAATCCTAACAATAGAAGAAGCTGTTCTTCAGGGTGGTTTCGGAAGTGCAGTACTTGAATTTGCAGAGGAAAATGGATTCCATAAAGCTTATATCGAAAGAATTGGAATACCGGATGAATTTGTAGAACATGGCAGCGTCGGTAAATTGCTTCATGATATTAACCTAACGGCTGAACAAGTGGTAGAAAAATTATCTAAGATGACCTATAAAGTGACGAAAAAGGCGTATTAAATATGAAAAAAGAACGTGTAGATGTATTATTGGTTGAACGTGGATTAGCGGAAACAAGAGAAAAGGCAAAAAGGGCAGTAATGGCTGGTATTGTTTATTCAAACGACCTGCGAATGGACAAGGCTGGTGAAAAAATAGCTACCGATGCGCCGCTATCCATAAAAGGGCAAGTAATGCCTTATGTATCAAGAGGCGGCTACAAGCTGGAAAAGGCTATGGAGACATTTACTATTTCCGTTAAGGATAAGTTAATGATTGATATTGGGTCATCGACGGGAGGGTTCACAGACTGTGCCCTGCAGAACGGTGCAAAAAAATCATATGCTGTTGATGTCGGTTATAACCAACTGGCTTGGAAGCTGAGACAGGATCCGCGGGTAGTCGTAATGGAAAGAACGAACTTCCGTCATTCAGTACCTGAGGATTTCACTGAAGGTCTGCCAGAATTTGCTACAATTGATGTTTCTTTTATATCGTTAAAGCTTATCTTACCGGCTTTAAAACGAATTCTTGTGCCTGGAAGCGATGTTGTAAGTCTTGTAAAACCGCAATTTGAAGCTGGTCGTGAGCAGGTTGGAAAAAAAGGAATTATTCGTGATAAAAAAGTACATCTTCAAGTTGTGGAGCAAATTCGAGACTTTGCTATCCAGGAAGGCTATATACTAAAAGAAGCTACTTTTAGCCCCATTACAGGCGGGGATGGAAATATTGAATTTTTATTCCATTTATACTGGCCAGGGGAAGGTTCCGATTGTACACAAGATGTAGTCGTGAATCTTGAGCAGATAGTTGAAGCGGCACACGAAGCGTTAAAAACGAATAAAGGTGAAGATAAGTGAAATGTTTAATCCCCCGGTGGCTTTGCCATGGGGGTTATTTCTTTATGCAATCCTTGCATAAAAATACATAAAATACATGTACTTTTGTGACAAAATCCGCTAACATTAGGTATGGAAGGCATTATATTGAGAGGTGTCAAACTAGATGAATAAAGGTCAAAGACATATAAAAATACGTGAAATCATTACAAATAATAATATTGAAACACAAGATGATTTAGTGGATATTTTAAGAGCGGAAGGGGTAAATGTTACGCAAGCGACTGTATCAAGAGACATTAAAGAACTGCATCTGGCAAAAGTACCAATGCAGGATGGACGCTATAAATACAGCCTGCCAGCAGATCAGCGCTTTAACCCTTTTCAAAAACTTAAACGGGCATTGGTAGATGCGTTCGTGCGAATTGATTCAGCCAACAATCTATTGGTCATGAAAACATTACCAGGTAATGCTCAGGCAATTGGTGTGTTAATGGACAATTTGGATTGGGAAGAGATTCTCGGAACGATTTGCGGAGATGATACATGTTTAATTATTTGCAGAGATGAAAAAGATGCTGAAATCATATCAAAACGTTTTCTTGATATGCTTTAAGAAAGTTGGGATGAAAGATGTTATTGGAACTCTCCATTCGTAATTTCGCCATCATTGAATCACAAACGCTCTCCCTCGATAAAGGTTTGACTGTACTTACTGGTGAAACAGGTGCCGGTAAATCTATAATCATTGATGCAGTACAGCTATTGGCCGGTGGACGAGGATCGTCTGAATTCATAAGACATGGTGAAGAAAAAGCTGAACTGGAAGGTTTGTTTCAGTTGCCGGATTCATTACACCCAGCCATAGAGAAAGCAAAAGAATTTGGGATTGAATCTGAAGACAATATAATTATTATCAGAAGAGATATGTATACCTCAGGGAAAAGTGTGTGCCGAATCAATGGGAAGATGGTTACAATCTCAACCTTAAGAGAGGTAGGGAGAAAATTAATTGATATTCATGGACAGCATGAACACCAGGAGTTAATGGATCCCGATTTTCATCTCCCTTTATTGGATCAATTTGGCGAGCAGGATATTAAACAATCTCTGACTGAATATCGGAAGCTTTATAAGCAATATAATGAAACCCGTCAGCAAATGAAAAAATTAAGTGAAAATGAGCAGAAAATGGCACACAGGCTTGATTTGATACAATTTCAATTTGATGAGATCCAAAAGGCTGAATTGGAGATTGATGAAGAAGAGCAATTAATGGAGGAAAAGCATAAACTGAGTAACTTTGAAAAGGTTCACCAAAGTCTACATAATTCCTATATGTCCTTAAATAATGAGAATGGCGGACTTGATTGGGTCGGTAATGCGATGACAGACCTACAAGGAATTGAACACATTGATGAACAATATAAAGAGTTATCTGAATCAGTGAAAAATGCGTTTTATATTCTTGAGGATGTAACAAGCTCGATTCGTTCCCAATTGGATTTATTGGAGTTTGATCCTGAAAGACTTCATGATATTGATGCAAGACTTAATGAAATTAATCATTTGAAGCGGAAATATGGTAAGACGATCAAGGAAATTCTGGAGTATGCTGCAACCATTGAGGAAGAGATTGATACGATATTGAATCGCGAAACACATCTTGAAAAATTAAAAACCCAGCTATCAGCTTTAGAGAAAGAAGTAATCCTAGAGGGCACAAATCTGTCAGAGCTGAGACAAAAATATGCACATCTTCTAACGGACGCAATCCACCGTGAACTTAAAGAGCTGTACATGGATAAAGCCGTATTTGAAGTGTATTTTCATCATTCTGGACAAGATCAATCCAATCTTATTGGTGAGAACGGGATAGATCAGGTGGAATTTTATATTTCTGCTAACCCTGGCGAGCCTGTAAAGCCGCTATCCAAAACAGCCTCCGGTGGAGAACTTTCACGTATTATGCTGGCTATCAAAAATATCTTCTCTCAACACCAGGGAATCACATCGATTATCTTCGACGAAGTAGATACAGGAGTCAGCGGACGGGTTGCACAGGCAATAGCCGAAAAGATATACCGTGTGTCGGAAGGCTCGCAGGTATTATGTATCAGTCACTTGCCGCAGGTAGCAGCTATGGCAGACATTCATTTATTTATCTCTAAGGAAATTACAGAAGGCCGTACAAAAACGAATGTCAAACCGCTTGAAAAAGAGGAACGAGTAATAGAGATTGGCCGAATGATTTCCGGTAAAGAATTAACAGCTTTAACAGAAGAGCATGTAAAAGAAATGCTGAATCAGGCTGATCAAATTAAATACAATATAAAGACAAACTGAGGAGCGTTCTCCTCAGTTTTTTTCAATACTATTGTCTCCTCATTAAAATTATCTTATGTAAATATTTTACCATTGTTATTCCTATCCATAATGGGTAGCTTTTTATTTTGTACTTTTGTTATAAAGTCAATCCCTCTCGGCAAAATTATAAGGGTAGCCATAGAAACGAGGAGAGTGAATGGATGAAATCGATATCAATAAGAAAATGTTTCGGTGTATTTCTCCTTGTTTCGCTGTTAGCCGTTATTTTTAGCCACCCAATGCAAAAATATTTTGAAATTCCCACCAAACTTACTTTATTTGAAGGACAAAATAAATCATTTAAAAAAAGCCAGTTCCTTAACGCAGAAGTGGTCTCTGCAAACTCTGGAGTTTTAATTGATAATCGTTCCAAGGCTCTGAATATTAAGGGCTCTAAAAATGGGTATAACCAAGTCGTTTTTAATATTGCAGGTATTCCTGTTAAAACGGTTGACATAGAGGTTTTAAAGGATTTTAAGGTAATTCCGGGAGGGCAATCCATTGGAGTGAAATTGAATACATTGGGTGTCCTTGTGGTAGGCCATCATCAAATAGCAACCGAGAAAGGCAATCTTTCGCCAGGTGAGATTTCAGGAGTGCAAGTTGGAGATATTATTACTGCTATAAACGGGAAACCAATTACCAAAATGCAGGATGTCGCTCCTTTCGTTCAGGAATTTGAGAAGAATAATAAACCGCTGATTGTAGATATATTTCGGGATAATGTAAAATTGACCAAACAATTATCTCCTTTAAAGGATAAGAATGAGAAAGTATTTAAATTGGGGTTATATATTCGTGATTCAGCTGCGGGTATAGGTACAATGACCTTTTACCATCCACAGACGAGAAAATATGGGGCTTTAGGTCATGTTATTTCTGATATGGATACAAAAAAGCCAATTGTAGTGAAGGATGGTCAAATTGTTAAGTCAACCGTTACCTCGATAGAAAAAGGAAGCAATGGAAATCCTGGAGAAAAGCTGGCTCGTTTTGCAGCTGATCGGGAAGTAATCGGGAATATAAACCGTAATTCTCCATTCGGTATTTTTGGACGGTTGAATCGGCAAGTGGACAATGGAGTAAATGATACACCAATGCCAATTGCTTTATCAAATGAAGTCGAAGAAGGACCAGCTGAGATTTATACAGTTGTGAACGGAAATAAGGTAGAGAAATTCGATATTGAGATAATCAGTACTATTCCGCAAAAATTTCCGGCAACTAAAGGAATGGTTTTGAAGGTTACCGATAAAGATTTATTAAGCAAAACTGGCGGGATTGTGCAAGGAATGAGTGGGAGTCCAATTATACAAAAAGGGAAGGTTATTGGCGCAGTCACGCATGTTTTTGTCAACGACCCAACAAGCGGATACGGAGTTCATATTGAATGGATGCTCAATGAAGCAGGTATTAATATCTATCAAAAGGATCAAAAAGCAGGGTAATTCAGCCTGCTTTTTCCTTTTATTGGTAGTACAATGGGGAGTAGAGTGGAGATTTTTCGACAATTGAATAATATTATTTGCATGTTAAGACGAAAACAGTCGAAATAAAGAGGATTCAGGAGCAAAACTTGTATTAATATATAATTTTAAGTATTTTTCATTTTTTCAATGCTTTTTATATTGCAATGTCGAATTTCTCGGTTAGAATAAAGATTAGAAATGATAGAAAATAAAGGAAATGTCTGAGGAGGATATCTGGTTGAAAAAAATAAAAGTATGTGTCGTTGATGACAATCGTGAACTTGTTGCTTTATTGGAAGAGTATATATCAGAACAGCCGGATATGGAGATTACAGGGGTTGCCCATAATGGACAGGATTGTTTAAGCATGCTTGAACAGCAAACGCCGGATGTTTTAGTACTTGATATTATCATGCCGCATTTGGATGGTCTGGCCGTTTTGGAGCGAATTAAAGATTCTCAAAAAGGAACGAGTGTTCCGAATGTCATCATGTTAACTGCTTTTGGCCAGGAAGATGTTACGAAAAAAGCGGTTGAACTAGGAGCGTCATATTTTATACTTAAACCATTTGATATGGATAACCTTGTCAATCATATTAGACAGACAGGTGAAAAGGGTGCTGGCATAGCGAGAACGAGCACATATACACCGCGTCAGCCATCGGAATCTAAGCCTCTAAACCTTGATGCAAGTATCACTAGCATTATCCACGAGATTGGGGTACCTGCGCATATTAAAGGCTATATGTATTTACGTGAAGCAATTTCTATGGTTTATAACGACATTGAACTGCTTGGTTCGATTACTAAAGTCCTTTATCCGGATATTGCGAAAAAATTCAACACTACTGCGAGCCGTGTAGAACGTGCTATTCGACATGCAATTGAGGTCGCATGGAGCAGAGGAAACATTGAATCCATCTCCTCATTATTTGGATACACAGTCAGTATGACGAAAGCGAAACCGACAAACAGTGAGTTTATTGCAATGGTCGCTGATAAGCTTCGACTCGAGCATAAAGCATCTTAATCATATGTAATTGACGTACTTGTGATCTAACCCTTAGTGGTGCGACGCGATTAATTAATAAACCTTATGTACCAACTGTCTGGTTTATTATCATAAAGAGGTATCTGTGAAATGAAATTTGCATGGATACTTCTTTTCTTTCTAATCATCTGACCTTTAATCTGGATTAAATACCACATATTAGCTACAAAAGTCTACCCGTTTTGTTTTAACCCCTTCTTCATGTACTCCCCTAGCTTTATGCCTTGCAGATTTTCCTAATCTTGTGAGACTCAAAAATGAAAGAACAGCTACCTTTACGGGAATACTGTTTAATAATTACCTCCAGAGAAAATATCCTACTTCCTCCGGTTTTGTTAGTTTGTATTCTAAATCCTGTCCTATAAAATAGATGCATGAAATAAACTGATATAGGGAATAGGAATTTATATGTTTTGAACGGAGGTATGAATATTGACATTAATATTTGGACATAGAGGATATGCTGCTGTGTATCCGGAAAACACGATGATTTCTTTTATCGAAGCCTTTAATGCAGGTGCAGATGGGATTGAATTGGATGTACAATTAACGGAAGATGGTGAGCTTGTTGTCATCCATGATCTAACGGTTGACCGTACGACAGACTCAGAAGGTAATGTTCGTGATTTTACTCTTGCAGAGATTAAAAAGCTCAATGCTGCCAATAACTCCAAAACTGTAGAATTTGCTAGTATACCTACTCTTCGGGAAGTTATGGAGTGGTTGGCTACAAATGATTTACTATTGAACATTGAATTAAAAAATGGGGTATTTCCCTATCCAGGCATGGAAGAAAAAGTGATTGAAATGATTCGTGAGTATGACATGGAAGAGAGGACGGTTTTGTCCTCGTTTAATCACTATAGTATGGTCTATTGTCATCGATTGGCTCCTGAGATTGAAACAGCGCCATTATACTCAGATGGGCTATATATGCCCTGGATTTATGCAAGCTCGATAAAAGCGAAAGGGATTCATCCAAAATACAAAGCAGCACCTAATGAAATCATTGAGGAATCTATGAAAGCTGGGATTGCAGTCAGGCCTTATACGGTGAACCGCAAAGCAGATATGAAGCGATTATTTAAGGTGGGATGCACTGCATTTATTACGGATGACCCAGATAAAGCGATTCAGCTCAGGAATCAATATCAATAATTTCATCTGAACTTATCCATTTTCGTGGTATATTTATCCATATAGATGAATAGGGGATGATGAATTGTTAGTGTTACTCTGTATCGTCGGCTGCATAGTTATAGGGTATTTTACCTTTGCGATATTTGGCTACTTATATGGCGGTATAATTGTTTTGGGAATAGTATTAGGATGTCTTGTCAGAAGCTTATACCTTATAACTAAGGTACATAATTATCTTTTAAAAGATGAGCCAAGAAAAGATAAAGTAAAAGAGGCCTACCAAAAGTATTTGCAAGAAGGCAGATCATATAAGTAGACTAAAATGGGCAGCCTTTGGTTTAAAATTAGATATATGCGTACATAAATAGATCAACTAAAGTAGGATATAGCAATAGGATATCTTTTGGTTGGAGCCTTTCTAATCGTGATATAGTCGAAGCGTGGAATCGTGTTTCGTGAATAGCATTATAACAGACGAACGTATTGTATACGTTCGTTTTTTAGTATGAAAAAAGGTATTTCGGAAATGGAAAACGAATATATACTTTTTCAGCTAACGGTTAGAAGAGTGGAATGAGGTTACCAATTTTAAACTAATTTGTAAAACAAACTTTACTTTTGGTAAAATTAGTTTTACAATTAACTTAACAAATATTTACAAAGGAGGGCTTGTGTGGGAGGAGAGGAATATTTATTATCAAATAGAATTCGTATTCTAAGAGCCGAACGAAAAATGACTCAACAGGATTTAGCTAAAAGCGCAGGGGTTAGCAGACAGACAATTATTTCGATAGAAAAAGGTAACTATACCCCGTCATTAGTGCTAGCCTTTGATATTGCAGAAGCTTTTAATGTTGGGATTAATGAAGTATTCCAGTATAGAAAAAAAGGGGAGGGGTTATAATGGCAGTGTTTCTGCTTATCGCTATAATCGCGTATATATTGATCTTTTTTGGTTCTGTGTTCTTTAGTGTGAAATTCCAATTTGGAGACGAGAGTAAGGATGAGAGAGGGAAGGGTATATTAAACACATCTTACTCAATTGCTTTCCCGATATTCATATTAGGATGGTTCTTTATTTTTTTAATTGATGAATTTATAACACCATTTTCTTTTGATGGTTACAAAATGGCTATATGGTTCTTATTAACTGGAACCTATATTATTCACGCTGTTAGTTTATATAATTTGAAAAGGATTTCATAAAGTTTACTGGAAGTTCAGCCATTAAATAAAATAGTTTTACATCTTTTAGAACTAATTGCGAAATTAGGTCAATTAAGGAGACAGCCAATAAAAGCTGTCTCCTTCTTTAGTCATAAGTACCAAGGTTACGAACAAATCCTTTTATAATTCCCTCACCTCCTGCCTTATCCTCATATAGCGATTAATATAAATAACATTTCAATTACCAACTCTTTTAAATATGTGTCATAAAAAAAGACCAAATCATGTAGGATCTGGTCTTCAAAATTGGTACTTCTATTGGCACCCTTGCAAAACTTAATGGTTGTATGCCTGTAAGGATCACCTGAAATTCATTTACGGACAGGTTTCTCACTAAATCGATTTTGAACTTTATTACGTTTTCGATCGCGATAAAACACGAATCCGGCAATAAAAGAAAGTCCGCCAATAAATAATAGTAAACCTAATAAAAATTGTACCCAAAGGGCAGGCAGCATTGGGCTGAGTCTGCCAAAAATCATGTCTCTCATCCATTTAATTCCGAGTGCGGTTAGAAGGCCCGGAATCAATAAAAGCGCAAAGGCGATTATCCGTTGCAATTCATCACGTCCTGATTAAGTGTATTTCTATCTTCAACTTTATAAAATATAGAAAATTTGTCAAGTTTATTCAAATAACTTATGATAGAGGAAACAATGAAAAAATTTGCACTATTCTGCACCTTCACTTCAAAAGGAGGAGATTGCCTTGCAAACAGTTTTGATTATTGGGGCGGGCACTGGAGGGCTATCCATTTTAAAAATCTTACTTGAGGCAAAGGATTATCAGGTTATAGGAGTAGTGGATCGTCATTCGAGTGCAGTGGGACTTCAATTAGCTGAACAAAATCATATAAAAACAGGCAGTGACTGGGTAGATTTTATCACTGATGGCTCGGATATCATTTTTGAAGTGACAGGGGATGAGCAAGTTTACCAGGATATAGCCCGCCATAAAAGTAATCACACTCTTTTAGTTCACGGGCAGATTGCCTTTCTGTTAGCCAATCTGATTCAAGAGAAAGAAAGTTTAATCAGGAAGTCGAAAGAAGAGGCATATTTACATGAATTAGTTTTGAATGCGACCGATAACGGGATGGTGCTTATTAATACAGAAGAGAAAATCATCTTTTTTAATCAGGCTGCAGCAACGATTACCGGTGTCCCCAGAAAACAAGCAATCGGTCAGCACATACATAGAGTTATTCCTGCGTCCCGTCTTCCTGAAATCCTCAAAACAAGAAAAACGGAGAGCAATCAACGGGCTCATTTGGATAAAAATTTAGATGTGGTAACAACCAGAATGCCTATCAAGAATGAAGAAGGCGGTTTACTGGGAGCTTTGGCCGTTTTCAAAGGAATCACGGAATTTACAAGCTTAGCAGAGGAAATTACAAATTTAAAGCATATTCAAAACATGCTCGAAGCTATTATTCATTCGAGTGAAGATGCCATAACTGTAGTGGATGAGGATGGGAATGGAATCTTAATTAATCCTGCGTATACCAGAATTACCGGGTTGACCGAAGAGGATGTCCTGGGCAAACCTGCTACGGCAGATATTACAGAAGGTAAAAGTATGCATATGCAGGTTTTGAAAACAAAAAAACCTGTCCGAGGCGTACGAATGAAGGTGGGGGCATCGAACCGGGATGTGGTGGTTAATGTAGCACCGATTATGGTGAATGGTTATTTGAAGGGAAGCGTTGGCGTCATTCATGACCTTTCTGAAATACAAAGCCTGACACAGGAATTGAAAAGGGCGAGACAAATCATTCGTAATCTAGAAGCTAAATATACATTTGACGATATTATTGGCCAATCTAAAGAGATGAAATTGGCATTGGAGCAGGCCCGTTTATGCGCCCGTACGCCAGTTACCGTATTATTGAGGGGTGAATCGGGTACAGGCAAGGAACTATTCGCCCATGCAATCCATAATGCCAGTGATCGAAAATATAATAAATTCATCCGCGTGAATTGCGCAGCGATATCGGAGTCGCTTTTAGAGAGTGAGTTATTTGGCTACGAAGATGGAGCTTTTTCAGGTGCAAAGCGTGGCGGTAAACGAGGACTGTTTGAAGAAGCCAATAATGGCAGCATATTTCTTGATGAAATTGGTGAGCTTTCTCAAAATATGCAGGCGAAGCTTCTTCGCGTTTTGCAGGAGAATGAAATAGTTCGTGTAGGAGGAACCAAGCCTATTTCCATTGATGTGCGTGTGATAACAGCGACCAATGTCAATCTTGAGAAAGCGATTGCAAAAGGAAACTTCAGAGAAGATTTATATTACCGAATTAACAGAATGCCTATATATATTGAGCCTTTAAGGGAACGTAAGGAAGATATTCCCCCATTATGCGTCCACTTAATCAAAAAGTTGAATTTGGAGTATGGCCGAAGTATTGAGGATATAAGCGGTGAGGCACTCATCATGCTTCAGGAATATGATTGGACTGGAAATGTAAGGGAAATAGAGAATATATTAGGGAGAGCCATAATTTTTATGGATCAGCATGAAAAAATTATACAAAAGAGGCATTTACCTGAAAAATTATTGAAGGCTGCAGAAGGTTCTCCTAACCATACAATCGAAAAAAGATCAACAATAAATGATAAACAAAGTTTAGCGGATCAATTGGATGAAGTGGAGAAAAGCATTATTATGCGTTCTTTAGAAAAGCATAATGGGAATAAAACTGCTGCCAGCCGTGATCTAGGTTTGTCTATTCGTAATTTTTATTATAAATTGCAAAAGTTTAGTCTTGAATAAATTTGCATGCAGAATTTTTCGTATGTGCAAATTTTTGCAGGTTCTATGAAAAAAGATTCTTCTAAAAAGGTAGATTACTCAACAAAATTCATGTTGGCACGATTCTTGCATCTAAAGACTGTGGGTGGACCAAAACAAGGGGCCAAGATGGTGGCTTGAGTTTTACAGCAGCTGTGCTGTTCATAACAAGTCTGCAGAGGAGGCAAGTTCAAGTACGGTCAACACCCTAAAAGGACCTAAAAAGCCAAATAACTTCATTTTAAATCTTAAAGTGTGAAAAGGTCAGTAAAAAGTAAAGGTTAGACCGAAGATAGAGAGGGGAAATGAAAAATGGAAATTTTTAAATATATGGAGCAATATGATTATGAACAATTGCTGTTTGTACAGGATAAACAATCTGGTTTAAAAGCTATTATTGCCATACATGATACAACCCTCGGACCTGCGCTTGGCGGCACAAGAATGTGGACATATGATACAGAGGATGCTGCAATAGAGGACGCTCTTCGATTAGCGAAGGGAATGACGTATAAAAATGCAGCTGCCGGCCTGAATCTCGGCGGAGGTAAAACCGTTATTATCGGTGATCCGCGTAAAGATAAAAATGAAGAAATGTTCCGTGCCTTTGGTCGTTATATTCAAGGGTTGAATGGAAGATATATTACGGCTGAGGATGTAGGAACAACAGTGGCTGATATGGATATTATCCATGAGGAAACGGACTATGTAACGGGTATTTCACCTGCTTTTGGTTCATCAGGAAATCCATCCCCTGTCACTGCTTATGGCGTGTACAGAGGAATGAAAGCAGCAGCAAAAGAAGCATTTGGCACAGATTCGCTGGAAGGAAAAGTAATCGCTATCCAGGGAGTAGGAAACGTAGCCTATAATCTTTGTAAGCATCTACATGAAGAGGGTGCACAATTAATAGTTACAGATATTAATAAAGAATCAGTGAATCGTGCTGTGGAGGATTTTGGAGCAAAAGCAGTGGATCCTGAAGATATATATAGTGTCGATTGTGATATCTATGCACCTTGTGCGCTTGGTGCAACTATAAATGATGAAACTATTACGCGAATCAAAGCAAGAGTAATTGCGGGTGCAGCTAATAATCAATTAAAGGAAACTCGTCATGGAGATGCCATTCATGAAATGGGTATCGTTTACGCACCTGATTATGTAATTAATGCCGGTGGGGTAATTAATGTCGCGGATGAATTATATGGCTATAACAAGGATCGGGCGTTGAAAAAAGTAGAGGGTATATATAGCAATATTGAAAGAGTCATAGAGATTGCTAAAAGAGACGGAATTCCGACCTATGTTGCAGCGGACCGAATGGCTGAGGAGAGAATTGAAAAATTAAAACAATCCAGAAGCCAGTTTTTATTAAACGGCCGCCATATACTAAATCGTCGCCGTTAGAGTCACCTGAGAATCAAGAGTCCGTATACGTGTAAACTTGCGGATTCTTGTTCTCTAATAAGGCTCATTTTTGGTTTGTGAATGAGGGTTAACTTAATAACCTCTGACCATGTGGTAAGACCAGTAGAATTAGGATGGAGTTATATGAGAAAGTGTGTATCCCTTAAATATTAAGTACTGAATATAGATGTTAGGATGTGGATTTTAAATGGCAACTGATTATGATTTGGTCATTTTGGGCGGTGGCACAGGCGGCTATGTAGCAGCCATAAGAGGCTCCCAGTTAGGTTTGAGAACAGCTATTGTTGAAAAGGGCAAGCTAGGCGGAACCTGTCTCCATGCTGGATGCATACCGTCAAAAGCACTTTTACGCAGTGCTGAGGTCTACCAAACTATCAAACATGCAGAAGAGTTTGGTGTGGAAGTATCCGAACCTCGTCTAAATTTTCTAAAGGCACAGGAAAGAAAAGAAAGAATCGTTGAACAGCTCCATAAAGGTGTGCAACATCTAATCAAACAAGGAAAAATCGATTTATATGAAGGGTATGGACGCATTCTTGGACCATCCATATTTTCGCCAATGCCAGGGACCATTTCAGTTGAGATGAATAATGGAATGGAAAATGAAATGTTAATTCCGAAAAATGTCATTATTGCAACAGGTTCAAGACCAAAATCCTTGCCGGGTTTAAAAATTGACGGTGAATTCGTAATGACATCAGATGAAGCTTTACAGCTATCCGAATTACCATCTTCTTTGCTTGTTATCGGAGGAGGAGTTATTGGAGTAGAATGGGCATCCATGATGGCTGATTTTGGAGTAGAGGTAACTATACTGGAATACGCAGATCGTCTTATACCAACAGAAGACCGAGATATTTCGAAAGAGATGCAAAGGATCTTAAAGAAAAAAGGTATTAGGATCGTTACTAGAGCAAAAGTAATGCCAGAAACGCTGCAAACTGGACAGGGCGTATCCATATCCGCAGAATTAAACGGAGAAAAGAAGGAATATAAGGCTGAAAAAATTCTTGTATCGGTTGGTCGCCAGGCTAATGTTGAAGGGATTGGTCTTCAAAACACCGATATACAAATTGATAACGGCGTAATAGCTGTTAATGAGTTTTATCAAACAAAGGAATCGCATATCTATGCCATTGGTGATGTGATTGGAGGCATGCAACTGGCTCATGTCGCAAGCCATGAAGGAATCACTGCAGTGGAGCATATAGCTAACCAAAGTCCACATCCTATCCAATACGATTTTATTTCCAGATGCATATATAGTAGTCCTGAGGCAGCAAGTGTAGGAATCACAGAAGATGAAGCTATTCAGCGCGGTCATAAGGTCAAGGTCGGAAAATTCCCGTTCAAAGCAATTGGAAAGGCATTGGTCTTCGGAGAGTCAGACGGTTTTGTGAAAATGATTTCTGATGAAGAAACGGATGATTTATTAGGTGTACATATGATTGGCCCGCATGTAACAGATATGATTTCTGAGGCAGGCTTGGCCCTTGTATTAAATGCTTCAGCTTGGGAGGTTGCTCATACTATTCATCCGCATCCTTCATTGTCTGAAGTGATTGGAGAAGCAGCTCTGGCTGTTGATGGAAAAGCGATTCATTCGTAAAAATTTGAGCAAGGCTTTAGAGGAGGTTTACTAAATGACAAAAAACAGGCATGAAGTCCTGGGATTAACGGACGAAATGGTATTGGAAATGTATGAAACAATGCTGATGGCAAGGCGTATAGATGAAAGAATGTGGCTGTTAAATCGCTCTGGGAAAATTCCGTTTGTGATTTCCTGTCAGGGTCAGGAGGCAGCTCAGGTTGGAGCAGCTTTTGCCCTTGATAGGGAAAAGGATTATGTACTGCCTTACTATCGCGATATGGGGGTAGTTCTAACATTTGGTATGACACCAACTGAGTTGATGCTCTCAGGATTTGCCAAGCAGGAAGATCCAAACTCCGGCGGCAGGCAGATGCCAGGTCATTTTGGTCAGAAGAAAAATCGAATTGTAACAGGATCATCGCCGGTTACCACTCAAGTTCCCCATGCAGTCGGAATCGCATTGGCTGGAAAAATGGAAAAGAAAGATTTGGTTACATTTGTAACTTTTGGTGAAGGTTCATCAAATCAGGGAGATTTTCATGAAGGTGCCAATTTTGCTGGTGTACATAAACTCCCTGTTATTTTTATGGTTGAAAATAATAAATATGCGATTTCGGTACCAATTGAAAAACAATTAGCCTGTGAAAAAGTGTCAGACCGAGCTATTGGATATGGGATGCCTGGTGTCACAGTAGATGGCAATGATCCGCTCGAAGTGTATAAAGCTGTTAAAGAGGCTGCTGACCGTGCCCGACGCGGGGAAGGCCCTTCTTTGGTTGAAACTGTATCCTACCGGCTTACTCCGCACTCAAGTGATGATGATGATCGAAGCTACCGTGCTCGAGATGAAGTGGAAAAGGCAAAAACGGAGGATCCGATTCTCACATTTGGGGCGTATTTAAAGGAAATTGACCTTCTGGATGAAGAGAAAGAAACAGAAATCAATAAAAGGGTCATGAAAATCGTAAATGAAGCAACAGATTACGCTGAAAATGCTCCGTATGCAAAAGCAGAAGATGCTTTGAAGTTTGTATATGCTGAGACGGAAGGAGAGTAAACCATGCCTGTCATTTCATATATCGATGCAATAACCATGGCGATGAAAGAAGAAATGGAACGAGATGAAAAAGTTTTTATCCTTGGTGAAGATGTTGGCAGAAAAGGAGGAGTGTTTAAGGCTACAAACGGGCTGTACGAGCAATTTGGTGAAGATCGAGTAATTGATACGCCTTTGGCTGAATCTGCTATTGCGGGGGTAGGAATCGGAGCTGCAATGTATGGAATGCGACCGATTGCAGAAATACAATTTGCGGATTTTATTATGCCGGCAATAAACCAAATCATTTCTGAGGCTGCCAAAATCCGCTATCGGTCCAATAATGATTGGCATTGTCCGATGGTCATACGTGCTCCTTACGGTGGTGGGGTACACGGTGCCTTATATCATTCACAATCAGTAGAGGCCATTTTTGCCAATCAGCCTGGTTTAAAAATTGTTATGCCATCTACACCATACGACGCAAAAGGGCTTTTAAAAGCAGCAATACGTGATGAAGACCCTGTACTTTTCTTTGAGCATAAACGTGCGTACCGTCTGATCAAAGGGGAAGTCTCCAATGATGATTATGTATTGCCGATAGGCAAAGCGGATGTAAAAAGGGATGGAGATGATATTACGGTTATCACTTATGGACTTTGTGTTCACTTTGCGCTTCAGGCTGCTGAAAAATTAGCTCAGGATGGAATCTCAGTGCATGTTTTAGATTTAAGGACAGTGTATCCCCTCGATAAGGAAGCAATTATCGAGGCTTCCTCCAAAACTGGTAAAGTGCTATTGATAACGGAAGATACGAAGGAAGGCAGCATAATAAGCGAGGTGGCGGCGATCATTGCCGAGAACTGCTTGTTTGAGCTGGATGCACCAATTAAACGTTTAGCAGGTCCTGATCTTCCGGCGATGCCATATGCTCCAACTATGGAAAAATATTTTATGGTCAACCCGGAAAAAGTGGAAAAAGCCATGAGAGAATTAGCAGAATTTTAAACTGATTGCGAAAGGAGATAAATAGCGAATGCCAATAGAACAGATGAAAATGCCGCAGCTTGGGGAGAGTGTAACAGAAGGGACGATCTCGAGCTGGCTTGTAAAGACCGGTGACCGAGTGAATAAATATGACCCGATAGCTGAAGTAATGACGGATAAAGTGAATGCCGAAGTTCCATCTTCCTTTACTGGAGTAATTAAAGATTTGATTGCAGCAGAGGGAGAGACACTTCCTGTCGGGGAAGTCATGTGCAGTATCCAACTAGCAGGAGAGCCTGATAGTTCTGAAGAGGCACCAAAGGAAGAAAAGAATCATTCTGAGGAAAAAAGTGAATCGCTAATTCAGACCGACCAATCTAATAAGGCACGTTATTCTCCGGCCGTATTAAAATTATCCCAGGAACATGGGATTAACCTCGAAAACGTGGCTGGAAGCGGAGCCGGCGGTCGAATTACTCGTAAAGACATTTTGAAAGCTGTGGAGAGCGGCACTGCTGCTAAGGCCCAAGTTAACATTGAAAATGCTGAACCGAAAGCGGATACTCAGATGTATGAGCCTAATTTGGGTGTAAAGCAAAAATCATCAGGCAGTGATATGAAGATAGAAAGTGGAGATCGAGAAATACCTGTAACTGGTATAAGGAAAGCTATTGCACAAAATATGGTGCGTTCTAAACATGAGATTCCGCATGCATGGACAATGGTGGAAGCGGATGTAACCAATCTCGTTCAATACCGTGATTCACTTAAGAAGGAATTTAGGCAAAAGGAAGGCTATAATCTAACTTATTTTGCCTTTTTTGTTAAAGCGGTTGCTCAAGCATTAAAAGAGTTTCCAGAAATGAATTCAATGTGGGCTGGAGATAAAATTGTCAGGAAAAAAGATATTAACATCTCGATTGCTGTGTCGACGGATGAAGCGTTGTATGTTCCGGTTATTAAATTTGCAGATGAAAAAACAATTAAAGGGATTGCACGTGAAATTAATGAATTGGCTGAAAAGGTCCGTTCCGGTAAATTAAAGTCCGAGGATATGCAGGGCGGTACCTTTACGGTAAATAATACTGGTTCATTTGGATCCATCCAATCGATGGGAATTATAAACCATCCACAGGCAGCTATCTTGCAAGTGGAGTCAATTGTCAAGAAACCAGTTGTCATGCACGGCAATATGATTGCTATCCGGGATCGGGTCAATTTATGTCTATCACTAGATCACCGTATTCTTGATGGATTGGTATGCGGAAGGTTTTTGGCTCGAGTGAAAGATATCCTGGAACATATCACAAGCGAAAATACACCGCTATATTAATAGAAAACATGAGGGCACACAGTATGTGTGTCTTCTTTTATCTACTTGAATCATTTCCCAAGAAATAATTTACTGGATTAAATGAAAACAATGAAGTTCCTCTGAAGAATGGACATTGTATACACCTGTGAATTCATCGACGTTTTTCTTTTCATTTTATTTTAAAGGAATTTTTCTCGGAGTTGAAGAAATGATAGAGTGACTGCCGTCTGATTAAGGGGATGGATGTAGCTATGCACTATTTGATAGAACCAATAGCATTTGTGAAGAATAGCAGGAGAGAAATAGTGGATGATGATTGGGGTGCTATTGTATCGTCCATTGAACTGGCTGAGAATATAAGTCAATCGTCTTTAAAAGGTATACACGAATTCTCTCATTTAGAAATTATTTTTTATTTTGACAAAGTAGATGATAGAAATATTCAGTATGAAGCAAGACATCCCAGAAATAAAGAATTTCCCGAGGTAGGCATCTTTGCACAAAGAGGGAAGAATCGGCCGAATAAGCTTGGGGTTACAATCGTTGAATTGGTGGGAGTTGAACAGAGAGTATTAACTGTTAAAGGGCTAGATGCTCTGGATGGTACCCCTATCATAGATATTAAGCCTGTAATGAAAGAATTTTTGCCAAAAGAAAGAGTTCTTCAACCCACCTGGTCAAATACTTTAATGGAGAAGTATTGGTGAATTGATTGAATAATGATTTAAGAAGATTTGGACTATTTTTCCTTTTATTGGAGAAAAAGGTCGTTTGCATGATAAGATTAATTAACATACTATTTCGTTAATTGGCGAGGGGAGGGAGCTTTCTTTTAGTAGAAAGCAAGCTATGAAGATAAAGGATGCGAAGAATGATAGGTTTCAACAGACAACAGTGGAGGAGTGGGAAAAAGCAGTTCTAAAATCTTTAAAGGGAAAAGAACTGGACACATTACACACTCAAACGTTTGAAAAAATCATTTTGAAACCGCTTTACAATTTGGATTCAGAAAAAGATGAAGTACCCGTACCCGGTAAACCTCCTTATACAAGAGGAATCTATGAAAATGGCTATCAGCATCACCCGCTAAAAATTTGCCAAGTGGCAACAGGAAGCAATATTAAGGGAACTATACTCGAGGCATTGGAGAATGGGCAAAATACGATTTCCTTTGATGTAAACAAAATGGGCAGTGAAGAACTTATCAAACTATTGAATGATTTGCCGATTGAGGACTATCCTTTATTTCTACAGGCTGGTTCTGGTAACCGGCAGGAAATCATTATGGAAAAGTTAGCTGAGGTTAACGGGCTATCTGATCAACAAGGAGCAGTGGTACGAGATTTAATTACTGAATGGGCTGAAAGAGGGTCTATACCTACTAAAGAAAACAATGCCTTATCTGATTGGTTTCACTATATAAAGAACTGGAATCTATCTTCCCCAACAATAAAAACAATTCTGGTCAATAGTAGGCCTTATCATGAAGCAGGTGCAGATGCCGTCAAAGAGATTGCGTATTCATTATCACTTGGTGCACATTATGTATTTGAAGGCATGCAGGCAGGGTTATCAGCACAAGAAACGGCAGAAAAAATAATTTTTTCATTCTCGATTGATTCCTCCTTTTTCATGCAAATTGCCAAACTTCGAGCTGCGCGAAAGCTTTGGTTTGCGGTTGGTAAATCATATGGTCAGGAAAACAACTTTAAAATGGACATCCATGCACAGACCTCATTAAGAAATAAAACGGGGTTTGATCATTATGTAAATCTCCTCCGTTCAACAAATGAAGCATTGGCAGCAGTAATTGGGAACTGTCAGTATCTCACGGTCATCCCATTCGATCAATTGCAAAGAGAAAAGAGTTCTCTTGGAAAACGCCTGGCAAGAAACATTCCACATATTCTTAGGGAAGAGAGCATGTTAATGAAAACAGCTGATCCAGGCGGGGGTTCTTACTATTTGGAGGCTTTAACAGATGAACTGTGTCAACAGGCATGGGATCAGTTTATTAAACTGGAGAAAAAAGGCGGTATTCTTTCAGAGTTAAAGAAGGGGCAAATACAAGGAGAGTTAACGGAGCTAGCTAAAAACAGATTATCAGCGGTAGCTATTAGGAAGGAAAAGATGGTGGGTACAAATGTGTATGCAAATCCAAAGGAAGAACGACCGGATCTGGCACAGAATTTAATAGAAACGCAAAGCATTCAAAAGAGTGAAAAAGAAATATTCCCGCTTAAACCAATCCGTTTAGCATCAGAATTTGAAGCTATTAGATCGATGAATTTGACCTGGGGCAATGAGATGGAGCAACGGCAAAGAATCATAGTGATTGGACTGGGCAGCGTCTCTCAATCTAAGCCATATATTGATCTTTCAAAAGAAGTATTGGCGGCAGGGGGTCTGAGTTATACAGAGCGAACCGGAATAGTAAATCAAGAAATGCTGGAAGAGATAATAAGAGGTTGCCAGGGAAGCTATTTCCTGATATGCGGTGATGAGAATCACCTGAATACGCCATTATCCAATTTAAAAGTAGACAGCAATATGCATATTTATGCAGTGGGGAATTTTGATTTGGCTATCAAGGAATTTAATTGGAAGAAAATTGACCGACATACAAATATGATTGACCTATTAACCATATTGTCATCAAGGCAGGGGGTAAAGGCATGAAAAAACCGGATTTTTCACAAATAGATTGGCAGTCTGTCCATGAGGATTTCGTTTCAGATTCAGCAGATATACGTTCGGATATTCCTGACTTTGAAACAAATGAGCAAATACCGTTAAAGCCTCTATATAATCGGGATGATTTAGAACTGGTGGAGCATGTACCGTCCTTCCCGGGGATTGCTCCCTTTACGCGGGGGCCATATGCAGCGATGTATGTAAACCGCCCATGGACAGTTCGCCAATATGCAGGCTTTTCTACTGCTGAAGAATCGAATGCTTTTTACAGACGGAATTTGGAGATGGGACAAAAAGGGTTATCGGTTGCATTTGATTTAGCGACTCATCGAGGCTATGATTCTGATCATCCGCGTGTGGTTGGGGATGTTGGGAAAGCGGGAGTTGCGATTGATTCGATAGAAGACATGAAAATACTATTTTCCGGTATACCACTAGAGAAAATGTCTGTGTCGATGACAATGAATGGTGCCGTATTGCCGATAATGGCATTTTATATTGCTACAGCAAAAGAACAGGGCGTAGATTCATCACGGCTTACCGGTACGATACAGAATGATATTTTAAAAGAATATATGGTACGTAATACATATATTTACCCACCAGCTATGTCTATGAAAATTATTGCCGATATCTTTGAGTATACCTCCGCTCATATGCCGAAATTTAATAGTATATCAATCTCTGGCTATCATATGCAGGAGGCAGGAGCACCTGCGGATTTGGAGCTTGCCTATACACTGGCTGATGGAATTGAGTATGTGAGAACAGGATTGAAAGCGGGCATAGCTATTGATACATTTGCCCCACGTTTATCGTTTTTTTGGGGTATCGGTATGAACTATTTTATGGAAGTTGCTAAGCTAAGAGCGGCTCGCTTTTTATGGTCAAAACTTATGAAGCAATTTGATCCGAAAAATGAAAAATCGCTGGCACTTAGAACACATTCGCAAACATCCGGTTGGAGCCTTGCTGAACAAGATCCCTTCAATAATATCGCCAGAACTTTAATAGAGGCACACGCAGCGGCACTTGGGCATACTCAATCCTTACATACAAATGCTTTTGATGAAGCGATTGCGCTGCCGACAGAGTTTTCAGCTAGTATCGCCAGGAATACGCAGTTATTCCTGCAGGAGGAAACCGGAATTACAAATGTTATTGATCCATGGGGTGGTTCCTATTATGTCGAGTCCTTAACGAATCGTTTAATTGAGAAAGCATGGGCACATTTGGAGGAAATTGAACAGCTTGGAGGGATGGCCAAGGCAATTGAATCCGGTATTCCAAAGATGAGGATTGAGGAAGCTGCTGCACGCCGGCAAGCCAAAATTGATTCCGGTGAAGAAATCATGATTGGAATCAATCAATACCGGACAGAAGAAAAAGAAGAATTTGATATCCTTGAAATTGATAATTCAAAGGTCCGCGAACAGCAGATTAAACGACTCGAAACGATTAAGGGTACGCGTAATCAGGAACAAGTTACAAAAACACTGAATGCATTGACCAAAGCTGCACAGTCTGGAGAAGGCAATTTGTTGGAATTGGCTGTTGAGGCAGCCATTGCGAGAGCAACTCTTGGTGAAATCTCGGATGCGATAGAAGCGGTATCGGGTCGCCACCGCGCTGTTATCCGAACAATCAGCGGAGTCTATGGTTCCCATTATCGGGAGTTAGATAAAATCAATGAAGTTAGAGAATTAACAGAGGAATTTTTGCTTAATGAGGGTCGCCGTCCTCGAATATTAATTGCTAAAATGGGTCAGGACGGTCATGACCGTGGGGCCAAAATTGTTGCATCAGCTTATGCAGATCTTGGATTTGATGTCGATATGGGTCCTTTATTTCAAACACCGGAGGAATCTGCTAAACAGGCAGTTGAAAATGATGTGCATGTCATTGGGATGAGTTCTTTAGCCGGAGGGCATAAAACATTGTTGCCTCAATTGGCCAGTGAACTAAAAAAACTTGGCCGGGAGGATATCGTCATTATTGCAGGAGGCGTCATACCGGAGCAGGACTATGATTATTTATACAAGCATGGTGCTTCAGCTATATTTGGTCCTGGAACCGTCATACCGGAAGCGGCTATCAAAATAGTAAATGAAATTTATAAAAGGCTAGGGTATGAGGAAGTGTCCAGTCATGACAGACCATAATCAGCAATACGAAAGAAAAAGATATAAGAGAGTCCATACGAAGCCCGTTGATACAGAGGAAATTGTCCGGAACTTAAAAGCCGGGCAATTACAAGCATTATCAAAAGCCATTACTTTCGTTGAAAGCAAAGGGGACGTTTATCGTCCGCAGGCTGAAGAGATTTTGCAATCTATCCTCCCCTTTACAGGGAATTCAATTCGCATCGGTATTAGTGGGGTTCCAGGGGCAGGAAAGAGTACATTTATTGAGAATATGGGGCTATTTTTATGTGAGCTTGGGTATAAAGTGGCCGTACTTGCCATTGACCCCAGCTCTTCCATCAGCGGAGGCAGTATACTTGGAGATAAGACTAGGATGGAAGAACTTTCGAAACATCCAAATGCCTTTATCCGCCCGACCCCATCAGGAGGTAAATTAGGCGGTGTGCACCGTAAAACAAGAGAAAGCATGATGATTTGTGAGGCTGCCGGATATTCAGTGATCTTAGTAGAAACGGTTGGAGTGGGACAAAGTGAAGCTGAAGTCAGGGATATGGTAGATTTTTTTCTGCTGCTGACTCTTACGGGTGCAGGAGACGAACTGCAAGGAATGAAAAAAGGCATCCTTGAGCTTGTCGATGGAATAGCTGTTAATAAAGCTGATGGGGAAAATGAAAAGCTAGCAATGCGAGCGAAAGAGGAATACCGTCAAATCCTCCGTGATCATATACCGGCTACAAAGGATTGGACTGTCAGGACGTTTGCTTGTTCAGCCTTGCATAAACAGGGTCTGAATGAAATTTGGGAGGCCATTATAGAATTTTCCGTTTTCACAAAGGAAACAGGTGAATTTTCGAATAGGCGAAAACGGCAGGTCACAAAATGGTTTGAGAGTGAAGTAGAACAGCAAATCATTGATCATTTTTATACCGATAAAGCTGTTAAGAAACTATTACCGATTATCGAAGCAAGTGTCAGAGATGGAGAGAAAATAGTTTCAAAAGCAGCTGCTGAATTATTTCATCTGTATTTTTTTTCGAAGGATAAGTAAAATGTAGAGTAGTACATAAAAAAGATGGATAGCCTTATGGCTATCCAAAAGTTTAGGAGTATAGGGGGTCATCTTAATTAAAGGTACTATTCCCATGTGTAAGTAAACTAAACCTGTCATCTGGAATATTTTATAAAAAACGGCTGCTCTGATACTATAAGGGTAGCTCCGATAGAAAGGAAGATGTTTAAGTGAGCATGAATTTTAATTTATTTATGAACGACGTGGTTCGCCAGGCTCGTCAGGAAATACAAAATGCAGGTTACAAAGAATTAACAACTGCAGAAGAAGTAGATGAGACTCTAAGCAAAAAGGGAACAACGCTTGTTATGGTTAACTCTGTTTGTGGATGTGCAGGTGGTATTGCTCGTCCTGCTGCTTATCATGCAGTGAATTATGATAAAAGACCAGACCAATTGGTAACGGTCTTTGCCGGTCAGGATAAAGAAGCTACTGCCAGAGCAAGAGAATACTTTACGGGCTATCCGCCTTCCTCTCCATCATTCGCTCTTTTAAAAGATGGAAAAATCATTAAAATGGTTGAGCGTCATGAGATTGAAGGGCATGAACCTTTAGAAGTAATTGAAAATCTGCAAAAAATGTTTGATGAATATTGTGAAGAAGTCTAATCGATCTTACCTCAGGTGAAAAGAGGAAAATAAGCTCAAAAAAGATAAGAATGAAAATGTCTAAATATAATAAAATTCTGTATATAATTTTATTATAATGTTATGGGAGAAGTATCATTTTTTGATACTTCTTTTTTAGTTTAACGCGTGAAAACTCAAGAAAAATTAATTATATATACATAATAATTAAATATTTTGCAAAACAGATTTTATGTGTTAAAATACATTTTGTTGCATATATATAATATTTATTAAATCTTAAAATATAGTTTGATAGTTTAATTGTGTAAGGAAATGAAAACTATCATCATGAAAAACACATTATAGTGGGGGTAAAGGACAATGAAAAAATGGTTGCTTAGTTTATTGACAGCAGTATTAGCAGTTTCGGTATTAACGGCTTGTGGAAGTTCTGACGAGTCAGGAAATGGTTCTGAAGATGAAAAAGTTTTAAAAATGGCTACATCGGCTGATTATAAACCATTCGAATACATTGATACAGCGAAAAGTGATGAAATTATCGGATTTGATGTAGATTTGGCAAAAGCGATTGCTGGGAAACTTGGTTATAAAGTAGAAGTTGTCGATATGGATTTTGGCGGTTTAGTAACGGCTGTGAAAAATGGACAAGCTGATTTTGTTATGGCTGGGATGACTCCAACTGAGGAGCGTGAAAAGAATGTGGATTTCTCTGATATTTATTACACAGCAAACCATATGATTGTCACTTCAAAAGATAACAAAATCGAATCAGTTAAAGATCTGGAAAATAAAACTGTCGGGGTACAAATGGGTTCTATTCAAGAAGAAAAAGCTCAGGAATTAGCTAAAACAACAAAAATGACAGTTGAAAACCGTGACAAAATTCCTGAATTGGTACAGGAAATAAAATCTGAACGTTTTGATGCGGCTATTATTGAAGATTTAGTGGCACAAGGGTATCTTGATAAGAATGAAGATTTAACAGGATTCCTTCTTGAAGGAGATGCAGAAGAAGTTGGATCTGCCATTGCTTTCAAAAAAGGCAGTGAATTGCGCGATCAATTTAATGAAGAGTTGAAAAAGATGAAAGAAAATGGTGAACTTGAAGAGTTAGTTCTAAAATGGTTTGGCGGAGACGCTGAATAATAATTTCAGAAAGGGAGAACCCCTTTCTGAAATTTTCTTTTTATTAACAGTGATAGGAGAAAGTACATGAATCTTGATTTTACAGATATTATCCCTTCCATGCCCTATATAATGGAAGGTGTATATACGACATTGCAAATAGCAGCATTGGCTGCATTGTTTGGTTTCTTTCTTGGAACCATTATAGCCTTATGCAAAATCACTACAATTAAGCCGCTCATTTGGTTATCAGATTTTTATACATCTATATTTAGGGGTACTCCATTAGTTCTTCAATTAATGATTATTTATTTTGCTTCACCGCAATTATTTGGTTTTCAGATTGAAGGGTATTGGGCAGCAGTTTTAGCATTTTCTTTAAACTCGGCTGCATATATTTCCGAAATTATCCGTGGGGGGGTTCTTGCGGTAGATAAGGGTCAAAGGGAAGCGGCCATGGCACTTGGTGTTCCATACAGCAGCATGATGGCCAATATCATCCTTCCGCAGGCATATAAAAATATTTTACCTGCCTTAATGAATGAATTCATCACGCTTACAAAGGAATCTGCGATCGTTACAACTATTGGCGTAATGGATATCATGAGACGCGCATACCAAGTTGGGGGACAAACCTTCCAATATTTAGAGCCGCTTCTGTTTGCAGGTTTAATCTATTACGTACTGGTTATGATTTTAACGCTAATCGGAAAAATGCTTGAAAAGAGGTTGCAGCACTGATGATTAAAGTAAAAGAGCTATATAAAAGCTATGGAAAGCTGGAAGTTCTAAAGGGGATTTCCACAGAGATAAAAGAAGGAGAAGTGATTGCTGTAATTGGACCATCCGGTTCCGGTAAATCAACATTTCTTCGTTGTATGAACCTAATGGAAAAACCAACTGGCGGACAGATTTGGATAAAGGGTGAGGAGATTACTGCACCGAAAACAGATGTGTTAGCGATGCGTCAGAATGTAGGAATGGTATTCCAGCACTTTTATCTGTTCCCTCATAAGACGGTTTTGGAAAACATCATGTACGCACCAATGAAAGTCCGCAAAGTCAAGAAAGAGCAAGCCAAAAAGGAAGCAATGGAACTATTGGCAAAAGTAGGAATGGAAGATAAAGCGAATGTGTATCCTGAACGCCTCTCCGGCGGTCAAAAACAAAGGGTAGCCATAGCGCGAGCGTTAGCCATGAAACCTGAAATTATGCTGTTTGATGAACCTACTTCAGCGCTTGATCCTGAGATGGTGAAAGAAGTACTCGAAGTTATGAAATCACTGGCAACTTCAGGGATGACAATGGCGATTGTGACGCATGAAATGGGATTTGCCAAGGAAGTAGCCGATCGTGTTTTATTTTTAGATGGAGGAGTGATTGTGGAGGATGCCCCTCCGGCAGAGTTTTTCTCGAATCCTAAATCTGAACGTGCTAAAGACTTCTTGCAAAAGGTACTCTAAAAAGTTTATGCTATTAGTAAAAAGATGGTCTGATTTCAGAGCGTCTTTTTTGCATTAAATTGCATGAGAGGGACTACATAAACTATGTTTAAAATCGGATATCGAACCGTTAAAACGGCTATAGGGACTCCAATTGCTATATACATAGCCCAAATAATTGGGCTTCAGAGTTTTGCCTCTGCTGGAATCATTACTATATTGTGTATTCAAAGAACAAAAAAGCGATCGTTCAGGGCTGCCGGTGAGCGTTTCTTTGCCTGTTCATTGGCCATGGTTTATTCCTTTGCATTTTTTGAACTTCTCGGATATACACCTCCTGTCATTGGATTAATGCTGTTGTTTTTTATTCCGACAACTGTTGCATTAAATATTTCTGGCGGTATTGTGACAAGCAGTGTAATTATTTTGCACTTATACGCTTCTAATTCGATTACATTGTCAAGCTTACTTAATGAATTTTTACTAGTTGTCATTGGGATTACAGTTGCCTTTCTGGTTAACTTTTATATGCCGAACATGGAGCGGGAGCTAAAAAAATACCGAATGGATATTGAAAAGCTCTATAGTATTATTTTTAAGGAATTAAGTAATTATTTGGTGACAGGGAACAGTGCCTGGAGCGGTAAAGAGATTATAGATGCAGAAAATTTAATTCGAAAAGCGGTTTACTATGCAGCTTTGGAGGAAGAAAATCATAAAATAGTCGATGATGCCTCGTACTATCACTATTTTAAACTCCGTGAAAAACAGTTGAGTATCTTAAAGAGAATACTGCCTTTAGCTGCTAAGATGGATTTGTCGGGTGATGAGGTCAGTCATGAACTTGGTGAATACATTGGATTTTTAAGTGATAATGTTCATCATCATAATACCGCTAATGAATACATCGAGATGCTTGAGAAGTTAGTGAAGGAAGTAAAAAAGAAAGAAATTCCAACATCCTTCGATGATTTTGAGAAACGGGCCGCACTTTTCCAGCTGATCAAAGAATTGAAAGACTATCTAATAATCAAAAGTACAGTGAAACCACTGCCAAATTCTAAAGAAAAGAAATGAATGAAAACACAGTTCAGAGCCCATCCTAAACAAAAAGGATGGGTGTTTTTTATGAAATGGATGTCACTCTGGTTATTACTGCAAGTAATGTCTCCAATATGGCCTTTAGGACCCAACCCAATTCCCGGGGATCCGTTTATCGTGATTAATAAACAAACCAATCAGCTAGTATTTTATGTTGATAATCAGGAAAGATATCAATTTTCGATTGCTACTGGAAAGAATGATGAAGATACACCAGAGGGTCTGTTTACGATTATTACAAAATTCGAGGATCCTGAATACTCCAGAAAGTCGATTCCCGGTAATGATGAAAGAAACCCACTCGGCTCTAGATGGATGGGGTTTGATGCACGTAAAACGAATGGTAGAAATTACGGGATTCATGGAACGAATCAGGAGGATTCGATTGGAAAAAAGGTGTCTGCTGGATGTATCCGGATGAAAAATCAAGAAGTCCAGGTACTGTTTGAATTAGTTCCGCTTGGTACAAAGGTGTACATCTATGATAATTCAGAGCCTGCTTCTTTTTATGCGAGACTATTTCATGCCATAAACGAAAAAACCTCATCTGACTCTCCGTGAAGAGAAAAAGATGAGGTTTATTTTTTATAGGAAAGCTGACAAACCGGATAATAAGGTCACCGCGACCATCGTAAAAATCATAATATAAACGATTATCTTCTGTGTACGCTTTTTAGACATAGAGCTACACTCCTTTTACATTCTTCTATTTGATACTACTATGTTTAGCAAAACTCCTCAAGTCTAAAAAAAATTCATTCACTATTTGAGCAAAATATCTTTATAGAATTTTAAGAATGCTCTATTATTTAAGATAGGAAAATAAAGGGGGATTTGTATGCAAAAGGGAATTGATCATATCGGCATTGCTGTTCGTTCCATTTCGAAAGCGCTTCCTTTATATGAGGGGATTTTTGGTATGGTAAATGAAGGGGAAGAAATAGTCGAGAGCCAGGGAGTTAGGGTAGCTTTTTTATCCACTGGTAATACACGAATAGAGTTATTGGAGCCCTTGAATGAATCAAGTGCTGTTGCAAAATTTATTGCAAAAAGAGGGGAAGGCATACACCATATTGCGCTTGAAGTGAGTGATATTAAAGAAAGAATTAAAGAAATAAAGGATAATGGCATTCAATTGATTGATGAAGAACCCAGACCCGGAGCACATCATACACAAGTAGCTTTTATACATCCTAAGTCGGTACAGGGAGTTTTAGTAGAGGTTCTAGAGAAACCGGAACGGGAGGAATAAAATAGTGGATATGTATGAAAGAATAACCGAACTGTATGATAGAAAAAATGATATCGAGCTTGGTGGCGGATGGGATAAGATTGAAAAACAACACGAAAAAGGAAAATTGACAGCTAGAGAGAGAATCGATATTTTGATGGATGATAATAGCTTTGTTGAACTGAATGCTTTTGTTGAACATCGCAACAGAGACTTTGGTTTGGATCAAATAAAAGGGCCTGGCGATGGGGTTGTAACCGGCTATGGCAAAATTGATGGAAGGCCAGTTTATATTTTTTCTCAGGATTTTACCGTATTTGGCGGAGCATTGGGTGAGATGCATGCCAAGAAAATATCATCCATTATGGATTTGGCTGCTAAAAACGGAGCTCCAATAATAGGATTAAATGATTCCGGCGGAGCGAGAATTCAGGAGGGTGTCACCTCGCTGGATGGATATGGCCAGGTTTTTTACCGCAATGTTATCTACTCGGGCGTTGTACCGCAAATATCAGTTATCATGGGTCCATGTGCAGGTGGTGCCGTATATTCTCCAGCCATTACGGATTTCGTTTTTATGGTGGATCAAACAAGCCAAATGTTCATCACCGGTCCAAAAGTGATAGAAACCGTGACTGGGGAAAAAATTAGTTCAGAAGATTTAGGCGGAGCGAAAGTGCATAATTCTATTAGTGGAAATGCACATTTTGAAGGAAAAACTGAGGAAGAAACATTACGTTTGGTAAGGAAATTGCTTTCCTATCTGCCTTTAAATAATGAAGAAAAACCACCAGTAAGTGAATGGACTGAGCAAAATGATTATTGCCCTGATATTGCTGAATTGGTACCTTATGACGGTATCCGTCCTTATGATGTTAGGAAGGTTGTAAAAGCAGTAGTCGATCAGGATTCCTTCTTTGAAATCCAAGAGAGTTTTGCTCGAAACCTAGTGATTGGTTTAGCGAAAATTAAAGGTGAGACAGTCGGTTTGGTATGTAATCAACCGAAATATATGGCGGGAGGACTCGATATCAATTCTTCTGATAAGGCGGCAAGATTTATCCGTTTCTGTGATTCATTTAATATCCCGATTATTACATTTGAGGATGTAACGGGATTCTTTCCGGGAATTAAACAGGAGCATGGAGGAATTATTCGGCATGGTGCGAAAATTTTGTATGCTTATTCGGAAGCAACCGTTCCAAAATTAACGGTGATTTTAAGAAAAGCATATGGGGGAGCATATGTAGCCTTAAACAGTAAATCGATTGGGGCTGATCTTGTCTATGCTTGGCCGAATGCTGAAATCGCTGTGATGGGGCCACAAGGTGCAGCCAATATCATTTTTGCTAAAGAAATTAACAATAGCCCTGATCCTGAAGCCGTACGCCAACAAAAAATTGAAGAATACCGTGTAAAATTTGCTAATCCATATGTAGCGGCAAGTCAAGGGATGGTCGATGATGTTATCGATCCAAGAGAAACCCGAATTAAATTGGCACAGGCTTTAGAGATGCTTCGAACAAAAAAAGAATCAAGGCCGTCAAAAAAACATGGAAATATTCCGCTTTAATTAAATTGAAGAGTCCTATTAAGGGCTCTTTTCTTGTAAACTATTTTTTTTAATAAAGATTAATTTTATCTGATTATTAAACAGCTGACTAAAAGACTTGTAATTTCTAAATGATACTAACCGTACACCTCATTCCCTGAAAAAGGGAATGCCCAAAATTATTATTTGCAAAGGGAAAAACTGTCTGCCATATGTCAAGCGCCTGCTCTTTTCTTATGAGAAAAACATCGGTATACTTATAAAGTAACTTATTCCTGATAGGAGGAAGACAATTGATTAATGAAGAGAGATTATTACAAGAATTCTTAGAATTAGTACAAATTGATTCTGAAACAAAAAATGAAGGACAAATAGCAAAAATCTTAAAAGATAAATTCAGTCTTCTTGGACTAGACGTTTACGAGGACAATGCAAAAGAACTTACTGGCTTTGGAGCAGGCAACTTAATTTGTACGCTGCCTGGCACTAAAGAAGGTGTTGATACGATTTATTTTACATCCCATATGGATACGGTTGTTCCTGGTAACGGTGTCAAACCTTCCATTAAAGATGGTTATGTAGTAACTGATGGTACAACTATTCTTGGGGCAGATGATAAAACTGGTCTTTCCGTTATGCTGGAAGTTATCCGTGTATTAAAAGAAAACAATATTGAGCACGGCACAATCCAGTTCATCATTACAGTTGGTGAAGAATCCGGCTTAGTCGGTGCGAAGGTATTAGATCGTTCTCTTATTAAAGCTACATATGGTTTTGCGTTGGATAGTGATGAAGCTGTTGGCAACATAATTGTTGCAGCACCGACACAAGCTAAAGTTCAGGCTGTTATTAAAGGTAAAACAGCGCATGCAGGCGTTGCGCCGGAAAAAGGTGTTTCTGCGATTACGATTGCGGCTAAAGCCATCGCCAAAATGCCGCTTGGACGAATTGACGAAGAAACTACTGCTAATATTGGCCGCTTTGAGGGCGGTACTCAAACAAACATCGTTTGTGATCACGTAGAAATTCTAGCGGAGGCGCGCTCCCTAATCCCTGAGAAAATGGAAGCTCAGGTTGCGAAAATGAAAGATGCCTTTGAATCAACAGCTGCAGAAATGGGCGGTACTGCTGAAGTAGAGGTAACGGTTATGTATCCTGGTTTTAAATATGATCATGGTGATCATGTGGTGGAAGTTGCTAAAAAAGCAGCCGTTAAAATCGGCCGTGAACCAAAACTTCAGCACAGCGGTGGAGGCAGTGATGCGAATGTCATTGCTGGACACGGCATTCCTACAGTTAATCTTGCGGTAGGATATGAGGATATCCATACTACAAGTGAAAAAATGCCAATTGCTGAGCTTAATAAGCTTGGTGAAATGGTACTTGCGATTATTGAAGAAATAGCAAGTCCATCTAAATAATAGTGTTTGTTCAAGGTGCCACTGGATTATTCCGGTGGCCATTTTACATAAAATTGTTTAGTGCCGGATAAACAGTGAATATAAGGGAATAAGAGGGTTTAAAGAGATGGAACAACGTCAAGTAAAAAAAGGCGGAAGAGTCATTTTACATGTGGATATGAATAGCTTCTACGCCTCAGTTGAAATGGCACATAATCCTGAATTGAAAGGCAAGCCATTGGCGATTGCCGGGAATGCAAAAGAAAGAAGAGGGATTATCGTGACATGCAGCTATGCAGCGCGTAAACACGGGGTGAAAACCACCATGCCTATTTGGCAGGCGCAGAAGCTTTGTCCCGGCCTTATCCTGATGGAACCTAATTTTGACCGGTACCGTGCTGCCTCGCAAGGTATTTTTGATTTGTTGCGGATGTATACACCGCTTGTAGAACCAGTTTCGATAGATGAGGGGTATTTGGATATTACCGATTATTGCGGAGATAGATCACCAGTTGAAATAGCCCAGACGATTCAAAAAAGGATTATGGAAACGATGGATTTGCCTTGCAGTATAGGTATAGCTCCAAATAAGTTTTTAGCGAAAACGGCTTCAGATATGAAAAAACCAATGGGAATTACGATTCTTAGAAAGCGTGAAGTTCAGGCTAAACTTTGGCACCTGCCGGTTGGAGAGATGCATGGAGTGGGCCAGAAAACAGCTGAAAAACTATCATCAATAAAAATTGAAACTATTGGTGATTTGGCCAATGCACATGAGGTTTCGCTTAAAAAGCTGCTTGGAATTAATGGGGTGCGATTAAGAGAAAGAGCCAATGGCATTGACAGACGTGTGGTAGATCCGGAGTCGATATATGATTTTAAAAGTGTCGGGAATTCAACTACATTACCAAGAGATGTAACAAACCAGCATGAATTGTTTGAAGTCCTTCATCGCTTGAGTGAAAAAGTATCTGCTCGGTTAAAGAAGAAGGAACTGCTGACCATAAAAGTTCAAATAACGATTCGTTATAAGGATCGAAAAACAGTAACTCGAGGTAAAACCCTTCAAAATCCTATTTATAAAGCTGAAGATCTATATAGCCATGCACGAGATCTTTTTTCAAAGCATTGGAATGGAAATCCAGTCAGGCTATTGGGGGTAACAGCAAATGAAGTAGTTGAGCAGCAGGAAGCAATTAAGCAATTGGACATTTTTTCTTTTGATCAGGATGAAAAAGAAGTGAAATTGGATACTGCTGTGGAAAAGCTAACCAAAAAGTTTGGGGATAAAATTATCCGTAAAGGGATAGAAATAGATAACAACAAAGTGGATGCTAATACCAGTTTTAGCAAGGACTTCTTAAAACAGCCCAAACCTAGGAATGACAAGGGAAACTAATTCGTAGCACTTGCGAAAATAGTGTAAAATTGCTAAAGTTAATACGATTTAATATAGCGAATAAATCAATGAAAGGAATGTTTACAGATGGAAAAACAACAAATCGGTGTAATCGGTCTTGCCGTTATGGGTAAGAATTTAGCATTTAATATTGAAAGCCGTGGATATTCCGTTTCAGTATATAATCGTTCATCCGAAAAAACAGATGCTATGATGAAAGAGGCAGAAGGCAGAAATGTTCATCCTACCTATTCAATCGAAGAATTTGTAAACTCATTGGAAACGCCGCGTAAAATCTTAATCATGGTTAAAGCGGGTGCAGCAACAGATGCAACTATTGCCCAATTAACTCCTTACCTTGACAAAGGGGATATCCTGATTGATGGCGGTAACACGTTCTTTAAAGATACGCAGCGCCGTAATGAAGAATTAAGCAAGCAAGGCTTCCATTTTATTGGGACTGGTGTATCTGGCGGTGAAGAGGGAGCACTGAAAGGCCCTTCTATTATGCCTGGAGGACAAAAGGAAGCATACGAGCTTGTAGCTCCAATTTTAAAAGCTATTTCCGCTAAAGTTGGCGATGATGCATGTTGTACATATATTGGGCCGGATGGGGCTGGTCATTATGTGAAAATGGTTCACAATGGAATTGAATACGGAGATATGCAATTGATTTCCGAATCCTATGCTTTATTACGCCATATTCTAGGGCTTAATGCTGATGAACTTCATGGTGTATTCTCCGAATGGAATAAAGGTGAACTTGATAGCTATCTAATCGAAATCACAGCTGACATCTTTACGAAAAAAGATGACGAGACCGGTAAGCCGATGGTAGATGTAATCCTTGATAAAGCAGGACAAAAAGGAACTGGAAAGTGGACAAGTCAAAGTGCACTGGATCTTGGTGTTCCACTGCCAATCATTACTGAGTCTGTTTTTGCGCGTTTCTTATCCGCGTTGAAAGAAGAACGTGTGGAAGCCTCTAAAGTTTTAACAGGTCCTGAGGTTAAACCATTTGCCGGAGATAAAGCAGCGTTTATCGAATCAATTCGAAAAGCTTTATATTTGAGCAAAATTTGTTCATATGCTCAAGGCTTTGCACAAATGAAAGCTGCATCAGACGAATACAATTGGGATCTTCAGTATGGTGATATTGCGATGATCTTCCGTGGCGGATGCATCATTCGTGCACAATTCCTTCAAAAGATTAAAGATGCTTATGATCGCAATCCTAACCTTAAGAATCTTCTTTTGGACGATTATTTCAAAGAAATTGCATTAAGCTATCAGGAAGCATTGCGTGAAGTAATTGTTGCAGCTGTTCAGGCTGGTATTCCGGTACCATGCTTTACAGCAGCATTGTCCTACTATGACAGCTACCGTGCAGAAACATTGCCTGCAAATCTATTACAGGCACAACGTGACTACTTTGGAGCTCACACATACGAGCGTGTAGATAAAGAAGGCATTTTCCATACTGAATGGATGGAATCTAAATAATATCAATAAAGCAGCTTAAAGATCCTTGTTCTTTAAGCTGCTTTTTTATGTATAATTATGGGAATGAAATCCATTCTAGGAAATAGATTTTAGCAAACCCTCAGTGACTGAAAAGTCATAATAGTTTTAGAACAGTTTGACATCGTTCAAGAGCTGGCATATACTGTAAATAATAAATAATAAATGGTAAAGGACTGATATTGGGACGATGAGAATCTAATCTTGTTTTCTGCGATGTTTTTTTATAAAAACAGAAGCCTGAAAATTGGATTAGTGTGCCCATAACACGTTCTTTCATTGAATAGAGTATAAATAAAGGATTCAGCTGCCATGGCTGTATTCATATTTGTATACCTCTGTTGATCAACGATGTTCACACCCCAATAGGCTTCTGTTGGGGTTTTTAGTTGTTAATTTTAAGAGGTGAGAATGAATATGCTAAGTCTGAAGGAAATACAAAAAAGCTATGGTGAAAGAACGATTTTAAAGAATATAAATATGATTATAGAATCTGGGGATAGAATTGGGCTGATTGGCTATAACGGGGCAGGTAAAACAACGTTAGCCAATATTATGACAGGAGCAATTCAAGCGGATAAAGGGAATATTAGTTTTGGGAAAGATCATGTCAGTATAGGATATCTGCGGCAGTCAATTGACTATACAGCCAGTATCTTTCAATCCATGTTGGAGACCGGGGCTGAGGCTGGAATGTTTGAGCTGACGAGTCAGCTTGGATTAGAAGGGTCACAGTTGTGGAATCAAGAACGATTGGACCATTTAAGCGGGGGAGAACGTTTAAAGCTTGCACTCGCACATATTTGGTCAACCAAACCTGATTTATTAATTCTGGATGAACCAACAAATCATTTAGACTTTGATGGGATTCTTTGGCTGGTAGAGGAGCTTGCATCCTATCAAGGTGCGGCCATTATCATCTCACATGATCGATACTTCCTGGACCTGGCTGTTAAACGTATATATGAAATTGAGGATGGTATTGCGCATGAGTACACTGGCAATTACAGTGCTTATAAGAAACAAAAAGAAGAAAACAGAAGAATTCATAAACATCAATATGATCAACAACAGAAAGAAATCAAACGGGTAGAAGCGCAAATGAATCAATTGAAGAATTGGTCAGAAAAGGCACACCGTGATTCAACGAAGCATGGCACTGCCTCTGAAAGAAAATTAATGGGCAAAAAAGAATATTACCGAGTTAAGGCCAAGAAGAAGGATATACAGGTTAAATCCAAGCGAAAAAGGCTGGAAGCGGAACTTACAAAAAAAAGAATAGAAAAGCCTGCTGATGAAGTAAAGATTGAATTTGATTTTCAGGCGGCGGACAAGCGCGGTAAACGGATAGTGGAGGCAAAGGATTTAAAAAAGCAATATAGAGATCATACAGTTTTCCAGAGCAGTTATTTTTATATAAAACACGGGGAGTCAATTGGCGTCGTTGGTCCTAATGGCGCGGGGAAAACAACGCTAATTCGGATGATTCTAGATCAAGAGCCAATCAGCGGGGGAGAATTATGGAAAAGTCCGACTCTGAAAATCGGCTATTTAAGTCAGGATGTTGGTGATCTGCCGGTTCATAAGAAACCAATTGAAGCTCTTGAACTTTATGACAGGTATTCGATATTTAGGGCGAAAACGTATTTGGCTAATCTCGGAATTACAGCAAGACAAGTAGACGAACCGATTTCCTCTTTATCGATGGGGCAGCGTACAAAAATCAAGCTAGTTCAAATGCTGATGGAAGGCTATGATTTGTTGATACTGGATGAACCGACTAATCATCTTGATTTGCCGAGCAGAGAACAATTGGAGGAGACTCTCTCTACCTTTGCCGGGACCTTGTTAATTATATCGCATGATCAATATTTAATTGAACGTTTGTGTAACAAGCTGTTGGTTATTGATGAAAAGATTATTAACCGCGTTGAAAGCAACAATCGAAAGCCAGTCAGACAAATAAAAGCAATGAATAAGAATATCGAAGAAGAACTTATGGTCGTAGAGACAAAACTAGCTGCAGTCTTAAGTCAATTGAGTTTATTAACACCCGGCGATTCTAAGTACAGTGCATTGGATGAAGAGTTTAAACAATTAATTGAGCAGAAGACTATGCTGAATAGAACCGGAAATTAGGTATAAATTTTGATTAAAGTTAATCGGACCATATTGCATACTACTTGTAATATGGTCTTTTTTTGGAAAGCCATCATTTTTTTAGTATCGTTTGCGAGACGTGCCTAATCATGAGGCTATAATTTGATATTCATAAAAAATAAAAGAAACTACAAAGAGACGATCATTTGTATCGACCCCAAAAGTTAGTTTTTTACTCTAACTTTTAGGGGTCATTACGACTTGGTCGTCTCTTTTACATTTATCAGCGTACTTATTTATTTGTTTAAGATGCCAATTTTCTGCCGTAATACCAGTATGTCAGCATCCCCAAGATATACGCAATAATATCCCATGCATCACCGGTACTCGTTTTTATAAATAGAGGAGTTATGACCTCCCAACAGATTCCACAAAATAAACCGGCAACCAGGAAGTGATGGATCTTTGTTAGCTGAAACGAAGTCCAGTTACTTAGAGATAGAATAAAGTTCAGGTATGCTGCAAAGGAGATGCCTCCTAGGTAGTCATTGAAATGACATCGCAGCAGATATCCGAGGACAGGAATTTGTACGTCCGCTTTAATTAATTCATTTACTTGAAAAAGGATCAGCGGCACAATGAAAAATAACAGATCCTTTTTTTGTCTCTTATTTAACCGCATATTGAGAAGAGAACCAATGCGACTATGATTGCGAAAACAGTTGACCAGAAACCCATAAGGCAGTCTCCTTTACATGAAAATTTAAGTGGCTCAATTTTTTAATTAATTTTCCACACACTAATATTCAGAAACTCTATAACTACATATGTACACCTTAGAATGCTACATAAACCGGATGACCTAGTTCAAAATTATATTCATCCTAAGAGGAAATATGCAGTGTCATCTCAAGATTTTTTCTAATGCAGGGAATGTATATCCTTCGTATTCTAAGATTGTAAGAACACAGTCCGCCAGTTTGTCCGGTGAGACTTCTGTACTCATCGCGTTATTGGCATATCATCCACAAGGAGAGAAAAAATATCCGCTAACTCTTTATACATGACACCTGACACCTCATCTTTCCTATGATTATACTAAAAATATTACAACTATCTAATACCCTATTGTCGCTTAGAATAATCCGCTTTCATTATTTTAGAAAAATATATTATTTTATTAGAATGATAATTATCTATAAATAGAGGCTTGTTTTTTAGATAATTTCAGCTGGGTATTTTCATCTAAAAAGAGAGAATAAAATGAAATAAAATCCACTTCCTTTTATGTAGAGATGGCTATATTTTGGATTTTGTGACTCAAAGAATATTATTCAGTATAAATTATTATAATATATCAAGAATCTTTTGAAATTAAAAAAAGTTTCATGTATAGTTTAAATGTAGTAGAGATATACATGATGCTATAAAAAGTTGATAGGGCAGAGGAAATGTAAGGGTTTTAGTAAGCTTATTGATTTGTTCTTTAGAACGATGAATCTCTTAAAAATTACTTTTCGGGTTTAATATATAGGAATATCAAATACTGTGTTTCTAACTGTTAATAAATCTGGAATCTTACAAGTTATAGAATTCATCGCCCTGATTTATGATCCATACATGAATCTGCCAATTAATTTAACGATGATTAGGAGGATGAACAATGGGAAGATTGCAAGACCAAGTAGCCATTATTACAGGTGGAGCGAATGGTATTGGTAAATCAATTGCGACACGCTATGCGGAAGAAGGGGCAAAGCTGGTAATTGCCGATCTCAATGAAGAAGCATTGCAAGCTACTGTCAATGAATTTAAAGCGCAAGATGTTGAGATAATGGGTGTAAAAGTCAATGTGGCAGTTGAAGAAGATGTTCAAAAAATGGTGGAAGAAACTGTGGCCACATTTGGTCGCGTAGATATTTTAGTTAACTGTGCAGGTGTATTAGACAAAATGCAGGCTGCTCATAATGTAGAAGATGCAGTTTGGAGCCGCGTAATGGATATTAATGTTGGCGGTGTAATGCGCGGTACACGTAAAGTATTGCCATACTTCCAGGCTCAGGGCAGCGGCGTAATCGTGAACCTTTCCTCCATTACCGGTTTAACTGGTGGACGTGGCGGATTTACGTATACTGCGGCTAAACATGCAGTTACAGGCATGACTAAAAATATTGCATCTCATTATGGCCCGCAAGGGATTCGTTGCAATGGAATCGCACCGGCCCAAGTTGAGACTGGGTTAACCAGTTCAGTGGATGGTATGGATATGGAAGGATTACAATATGCAACGCGTGGTGTTAGTTTAATGCCTCGTGCTGCTAAGCCACAAGAAATTGCAGACATTGCCCTTTTCTTGGCAAGCAATGAATCTTCCTATATTAATGGTGTAGTATTGGCAGCGGATGCAGGATGGTCTGCTTACTAATCAGATTAAAAAATGAATAGGTTTGAAAAAAAGGAATCCATTTGGATTCTTTTTTTATTACTATCTAGCATTTCTATATGGGTTTTCTATTAAAATTCAACATGGATCATAGTGGGGGAGAAAGGGATACAGGGAGAAAAGTGTATTTAATAAGTAGTTCATGGCAAAGACAAAACAGTGCAATTGTCCTGAAAGTTAAGGAATTTTTATTCCTGATACTGGTGATTAATTGCGGATATTCTAAACACGAATCTACCAATAAGAAATCATTAAAATTAGTAAAATAGGGAACCAAATGGGTTCCCTTGTTTTGCTTATTACTATGAGTCTTGAACTAACAACTAGCATAAAATAAGAAATCTTAAACTAATTGTACCTCATCACCTATCCGGATTTTTCCGGTTTTAAGAACGGAGGCATATACACCGAAACAATTCTGACGAGTTCTATTAATAAATTTTAATAGAGAAGGATCCTTTTCGCTGTTTTCGGGATTAATGGTAATAATCATGCATCTTTCACAATGTCGGTTAACTTGTATTTCAACCGATTCACCAATCAAAAGACGTCTTCCGAACCAGGTATCTTCTATATATGGTTGCTTTTCAGTTAGATCGAGGACCAAGTTAGGGCGAAACCGTTTATAGTCTATCAGACTTCCATACTGCTTTTTTAATTCTAGAAGAGAAGCATCTGTTACGAGCAATAAATGTTCCACCTCAATTGCGCCTAGTGGCACATCATTCGGGGTGAATTGTACAGGAGTAATACTCCTGTTTGCTGCCGTTTCTAGGTCCTTAATCAATCCAGGGTGATTCCACGTTACTCTTTTTCCTGATGGCGTGACTACTTCGATGGGTGGATAGGTATCCAAGCTGTCAGGACCCATAAAGGATGCTTGGTAACTTGCCATGATTGGAGCCTGAGTGATGGTCAGAAATTTATTTGTACGGCTATTGTCTATATAAGCATGACTGCGATCCCCATAAAGACCATAGGGCATTACATTAGATTCCTGAACATGTTCACCTGTAAAGGATTTAACAGGGTGGCGCATAATTGCTTTCACGTGCCCAATTAACATAGCAACCCGCCTTTATTTATATTTCTTTTTGAACTTCTCGATACTGGTATTTGAACCAATCAGTAAAAAGTCGTCTCCTTCTTGTAATTTGAGATCCGCAAAATGCGATAATATTGGCTGTCCATTACGAAGGACTAAGGACACCGTAATATCGAATTTTCTTGAAAAATTCAATTCGTTCAATGACTTTCCATGCATCGTTTCAGGTACTTGCATTTCAATTGCAGAAATATCCTTCGTGATTTCAATATATTCAATGACACCTGTTAATAATTCCTGACGTGCCACTTTCCGACCAGCTTCTTCCTCTGGAAGGATAATACGATCGGCACCAAGGCTTTTTAAAATTTCCCCGATTTCTCGATTGTTAGCCTTGGCGATTATTTTTTTTGCTTTTCTTTCTTTCAGTTTTTTTGTAATTAAAATGGCCGAAAAGGCATCAGAGCCAATTGCAACAAAGACCGCATTGAATTGATCGATTTTCAGTTCATCGAGTACAAGCGGATCACGAAAGTCACCGACAATCGCATGAGTCGAATATTCATCTAAGGACTCGAGATTTTTTTCACTGCGATCTGTAACGATTACTTCACAATGTTGTTTGTATAATTCTTTTACGATGCCAGTACCAAATCTTCCTGCTCCAATGACTAGATATGATTTCATGAAAAATGTCCCCTTTTTAGCCTACTGCTAAGTCTTCTTTTAAATATCTTGTTTTAACTTTTTCTACTTTAAAAATAGTATAAATGAAACTGAATACACCTATTCGGCCGATAATCATCAGCATGATTAAAATGGATTTTGAAACAGGTGTTAATTCAGATGTAATTCCAAATGATAAGCCTGTATTTGTCAGGGCAGATAACACCTCAAACATCAATGGCTCCAATGGCTGCGTTTGTAACATGGTTAATAAAATCGTAGAACCAAAAAACAATGCCATAAAAGTAAAGAAAACCATAAAGGATTTATCAACTGCTTCCTGAGCAATGGTTTTTTTATAGATAACAACCTCTTTTTGTGATTTCGCTACAGATAATACCTTTGATAATAGTACTGCAAAGGTGGTCAATCGTATACCGCCTCCTGTACTGGAGGAAGCTCCCCCTATAAACATAAATAGGGTCAAACATAAAAAGGTAGTGATTGTTACTTGTGAGACATCAATCGTTGAAAGCCCACCATTTCTTGCTGTCGCCGAAAAAAACAATGAATTCGATAGTTTTTCCCAAATGGAAAGTCCGCTAAACGTATTATTTGTTTCCAAAAAGAAAAATATAGCCATACCGATAAATAGTAGGAGAAAATGAAGTCTTATATTAATCTTTGTAAACAAACTTTTCTTCCTTCTAAAAGATAAGAAGTACTCTACCAATGTCGGATAGCCAAGACTTCCTAAGAAGATTGTTATAGCCGTTGTTATTAGGAAAAGATGATTATGTTTAAATGAAATCAGGCTATCACCGAATAAATCAAATCCGGAATTAGTGAAGCTTGCTACTGCATGAAAGGCAGACACGAATGCCGCATCCCAAAAATCATCATATCGGGGTCGTATCTCCCCTAATAATATAAAGAAACAAATCGTTTCTACTAATAAGGCAATGACTAAAACCGAAATTCCAAGAGATGTAATGGAACTTAGTTTTGACTGGTTTTGGTCCTTGGATAAAAGAAGCATACTTGATACCGTAATCTTCTTGTCCATCACGACAAACAGGTAACTGATTAATACAACAATCCCGATTCCGCCAAGCTGCATTTCCACCATTAAGATGGATTGTCCCACCCTGGTTAATTCTGTTCCTACGTCTATTGTAGTAAGTCCTGTTACGCTTAAGGCGCTTGTGGACAGAAATAGAGAATCCATTATAGAAAACCCGATGGAATTGGACTGGGGTATCCATAACAAAAAGGCAAATAAAATGATAAAACCTATGTATAGGAAGAATATTTGCCGGAATGAGTGGATTGAAGATTTGCTCTGCTGCATATTTATTTAATCTCCATTTCTTCTTTGTAAAGTTAGTGTATTGATTCATAATATAACCCGTTTGCTGTAAAAGCCAATATCATCGTACTATATCTCATAATAAAACACCAAATAACATTTTTTCGTGTTCACTAAACAGTTTTTTATCCTATCACAATTTATACGAATTTAAAACAGTAAATTAAACTTATAGGATTACGTTTATGACAGAAAATCAACCCGTAAAAAAAAATACTAGTTAACTAGACAAATAGATGGCGATTTTTCTAAAGAACTGAATATAAATAAGTGAGGACTTAATGGGAGGGGAACCATTATGGACAATATCCAAAATTTATATGAGCGTTATAAAAAAGGCGAGAAATTTGCTAAGCCCTTTAGCCAAAAGCAAGTGGGGAAGCTAAGTGCAAAAGATCCAACAGAACTGGCATCCAATAACAAAGTGGTTCAGGATATGCTAAAGAAGTATTCACAACAGTTCCAAAATAATAGACATTTTATATGAGCATCTGTATTAAACTTTGACCTTATTACTATATGAATAAGGGCATTTTTTTTGTAAACAAATAAAACCCCTTTAATTAGGGGTTTTGGCAAAGGGCCATTCTTCTTTTTCAACCATAAGTGCATACTCAATATTTTCAGCTTGATACATTAGGGCATAATGTAAAAATAAGATATTTTGTTTATCAATAACATCAAATTGAGAAGAGTAGCTGGACAATATGGTCACCTTATCAGTTCCGCGATAGTTGAAATGGAAAACAAGTCTGTTTTTCTTTATTTTCACAAGGGGAGCCTCCCAGTTTAACACTTCTGGATCGCCGGTTTCTTTTGAAAGTATGGCATATTCCCGTTCGACTCCGATAAGCTGATGTAAATCCTTGGTTTCGCATTCAAAGGCAATATTATACCGTTGTTTATAACTGATTTTAAAGTCCTCCAAAAAGTAATCAAGTGCGGAAAAATAATTCACCTCCATCGTTTCTTCATCAAGGAATGTGAACAACTTTCCGATGCTTGCATCTGAATACATGGCTGACAGAAGGGTTGCTTTTGAGCTTTGCAATTCTATAAAGGCAACTGCAGCCGTTTCTTTATCCTCCACCTCAAATTCCATTTGAAATAGCTTGAAACGTTTGAGCTGCCTCGTTGTACTAGGAATAATTAAAAATAAAATGATCCAGACTGATAATAAGAAGATTCCCTTCAATATGGTAAGCAGAAAGGTGGAGGAAATCAGTGGTTTAATTACATATTCCGTCCACCATGTAGGAGGAACAGCAGTTGAAATAGGAAGCGGTTTCACATCACCCCATAACAATTGATATAGTGTCCAGCCGATGATGAAGAGCAGCCCGCTATAATAAATAAAAGTCAGTATATCGTTTATTAGGTCTTTGATTGATGAAAGGAACTGTTTGAGGACTTCTGCAATCCGACTCACGAAATAGTCACCTCTTCACATTTTACAGGAAAGACCATAAATGTATATGCGAAGAGGTGGAGAAATAGAATAGGTAATTAAGTTTTAATCCATTTTTAAAATGGGTGTCTTATATCCAACCGTATGAATATTATTCAGCTTGACTTTATGGTTGGCATTTTTAATTGCGATATCTCCAATCTTTGATTCAGCCTGTACATTTGATATAGTTGCTTTTGCTACACCTTTACCAATATCGATGGCAGTTGGAGCTGAGTTTTTTATGGAAATAGTACTTAAACGAATGTCATCGGTATGCTGCCTGCCGCCAACTATTTTTATATCCGTACCCGCAGTTTGGAAATTTTCTATTGTTATATTTGCCAGTGTGATATGACGAGATTTATATTGAATGGAAACCATTGGATTCCTTTGATAATCATAATTCGAATCTCCGAGCAGAGTGAAATGGTTAATAACCACATTTTGATAGGCTGATACGACTAGACACCTTGGAGTCGAGCCTTCATAAAGATCTGTGAAAATGGGTGCAATTGCAACGATATTCGTCGCTGTTATATTAAAGGCAGATTTAGACTGTGGCTCTGATTCGAGATGGTGGCCTATGTGCCGGAAGTTATAGGAACGATTATCATGGATAGATATATGTCCGATAATATGAACATTGGAAGCAGCTGATGCAGTACCATGCGCCTTTATTTCAACCCCTCCAAAGCACCTGGTTGAAGAATTATTAATCAGCCAAACATCGTCAGATCCGTCATCTACCTCAAACCCATTTGAATTGGAGAATCCCTTCATGTGAGCTCTGCCGCTTGGATCACACATATGGCTGTTTGTAATCAGAATATGGCTGCTATGATGTGTTGTTATTCCATCATCTCCAAATCCATAGCCAGAAAGATGATCTAACCATATATATTGGCTCGGCCATCTCGAACGTGTGCCATCGCCCAAATATGTATAGTAGGCAGCTGAAACATCAAAACAGTGTAAACCTGCATTACGGGCTACAACATCCTTCACCCATCCATAAGTAACATGAGCATATGTTAAACAGCTCGAACGGTTATTACCGGAACTAGTTCGATCGCTCTGTGGAAGCCTTTCTACATTCCAGTCAAGTGTCATCCCCTGTACGAGAATATGATGATTACCACGGATTGGACTAGAGTTTGTAATAAGAATAGCTTTCTTTGGTGTTTCATTGGCTAATTTAAGAACCGTTTTATCTTTACCTTCTCCTATCAGACATGTGTAGGAGGGGAGCTTTAGTCCCTTAACAATAAAAACACCTTCCGGAATATAAACCATTCGCTTACCTTTACCAAGAGCAGCCTCAAACGCTTTAGTATTGTCTGTTATCCCATCACCAACAGCACCATAGTCGGTTACATTGATCTGTTCCTGGATCTTTTGATTTAAATGCTGATACTCTTCATCTAATTTCTTTTTCCATGCTGGAAAAGGGTAACCGTTCAAGATTGTGAAATCAGCTGGATTTTTTAGCTCAGGCTGTCTGCTTGTTGTCAATAAGAGACGGGGAAATGCATATTTTAAATCCCTTAGTGGCTTCCGATTAGGCATGGAAAGAGGGGAAAACTTATTTAATTTTTCATTAAGCAATGAAAACGTCTCTTTTACCAGACTTGCTGGAGTTTGGTTTGAGGGAAGCCATCTAGATAAGAGAATTTCATTTTTATTTGGATCATGATTTTTCGATAAGTACAACATACTGGAGTTTCACTCCTCACGTGAATGAAAAATGGATGTTATTGTATTCCCTTACTAGATGTAAATTAATCGTAATGAAAATGTAATATCGTTTGTAGGTATCTTAGCATATTATATGGGTATAAAATATAAGAATCATATGTAGAAACAACTAGAGGAATCATGCTTGAAAGAAGGAGACTGCGATTGAGGAAGTTATTTAAAACTGAAGTAGGAAGTTGGATTATCTCTATCGCATTTGCAATCGTCTTAGCTTATCTTGTAAAAACATTTATCATTTCCTTTTTTATAGTTGAAGGAGCCTCAATGGAACCAACACTTTATAATAATGAAAAAGTCTTGGTCAATAAGTTAGCGGCGTATAGCGGTTCAGTTGATCGTCAGGATATAGTAGTCATTCGAGATGATGGAAAAGATAAATACTATATAAAGCGGATTATAGGGTTACCTGGAGAAAAGGTTGAATATAAGAATGACTCGCTTTATATAAACGGCAAGCAAAAAGATGAGCCATATCTGCCTGATGAACAAGGAGAAGTTGATTTACTGAAAATGAATAAAACAGGTGACTTTGATCCATTGAAAGTTCCTAATGATCATTATTTTGTGATGGGAGATAATCGGTTGAACAGCAGGGATAGCCGTAATGGATTGGGCTACATAGATGAAGATGATATAGTCGGTACATGTGAATATGTCATTCTCCCATTTGAACACGCACGTAAAACAGATTGATAAAATTGCATCTCCACATGGTGTGGAAAAGGTGAATGGCTCTCGAGCCATTCACCTTTCCGTTTTTAAATATTGCGTTTATAGGTTTCTTTTGTCAGCACCGGGAATTGATCCACAGGAGCATCGAGTTTTTGTACATTGAAAACCTCTCCATATTTCTCAAGTTCATTGGCTATTTGATCCTGCAACTCTCTGGTCGGAACCTCCACGTTGTATTTAGTACCTTCATGCAAAAGCCTTGGCTCCGTTTCAAAATAAACATAGTACATGGGAAATTCCTCCAAATCATCATTTGGTTATTGTATTCCCTTTTTGAAGTTAACAAAACAATTTTTACATTATAGACCAATAATCTGATATAAATATAGATCCATATAGTCTATCTTTTGATCGTTGCTTTTTGTCTCAATCGTTCCTTCGAAAATGGATTTTCCGTCTTCGAAATTAAAGATGCTTATATAAGGTTTGTTTTTTTCTCCTCTATAAGTGAGAATCATTTTGTTGTGATATACATTTATATTGTGATCAAACATTTCTGAGTTCACTTGGATTTTATGATCCTTTGTGATTTTTTGTTTCTCAAAATCATACGTAACCATAGCGACTATTTTCTTTCCGTTCTCATCTTTAATAGCGGAAACATATAATGAAGTTTGATCATAAGCTATATTAAAACTAGAACCATCTTCTTGTAATAGCTGTTTCGTTAAATCACTCGGAAGGGTCAACCTATCTAATTTCTTTGTTTTATAGTTGTACACATATAAGTCACGGCTAACAGTTTGACTGTTTTCATCTGTATGGATAGTCTTATCTATCTGAAATGTAAAATGAGTACGAGCTTGCGTCGGGTTAGTATCTGTTAAACTGGTTATATAAATATCTTGCTGATCCGTTGATTGTTCAGTTGTCAAAATCGAATTATCGTCAATTAGTTTTTCCTTTTTAAGGTTAATCGTATATTCCTGAAGTATTTCTGTCCCATCTTTCGAATTACTGCGTGTCATGACAAATAATTCATTCGTGGAGATTTGGACATCAAGGATTTCAATAAAAGATGAATATTCCTGATTGGGCAGGTTTACTTCAAAAGAGGTTGTATCCTCTGTTTTCTTATTGAGCTGATCAATTTTTAAACTGAAATTATGCATTCCATGTCTGGTAGAAAAATCATACTTGGAGTCGACAAAAATGACTTGATTTGTGTCATTGTACAACTGGTTACTATAAATTTTTCCTCTCATAAAGGAAGAATACTGATTTGCTAAATCTTTCAATTCCGCTGTTTCTAAATATTTTTCCCCGTAGTCCACCTGCTCAAAAAAAGGTAATTCAGATCGATAAGTGGCCCCCTCTTTCGTTACATTAAACGTTTCTGTGAATCCACCTACTTGATAATCTGCTTCCAATGATAAGGTGTCTAAGATTTTAGCATCTCCATTTATTTGTTTGACGTAAAAATCAGGGAGGGTGGAGGAAGAAAAGGCCTGATTTATATAAAATACTGAAATGGATAGCACAGCAACAAGCAGGATCAGAATAGAATTTCGATATTTTTTCATATGTTTCCTCTCCTTACACAGTTATTTTCTTATTTAATAAATAGCGGCTTAATAAAATGGAGATAATGCCTAAAATACTGGCTGTAACGCTTACAATGATGATTTGCTCAGATGTATAAATGTAATTACCTATTTCTAATAATTCGATTAATATAATAGGTGCTGATAATACAGCTATAACACCTACACAGTATAGGATGGCAAGAATGATTCCTTTCCATTTAAAGCTGCGCTCAAGCAATATGGCCGTGAATAGGATGCTCAAAGCAATAAATCCTGCACCATAATATAAAACGAATTCTGTGAAGGTAGATGGGAGAATAACCGTAATAAATTGAGATCCCTTGATTAAGCTGCCAATCGATACCTCATGTAAATAATCCGCTGATATAAACCATTTCAAAATTTTTGATTCAATTAGAAGGAGTATCAATTGGATAGATACTAGTGAGAGTACAAGTAGCATTATAGCTGTTAATTTCGAAAAATAAATATTCATTCTTGATGTAGGAATCATTAATAAACGATAGATAAAGGATCCTTTACCTGACCAGTCACGGTACCAAATTAGAAAGATATATAAGAAGATGGCACCTGCACATAAGGCAATCGGACCATTAAACCAAATAGAATTCACATAATTGTCCATGCCATAATAACCAAATTCTTCAATAAAGACTTCTATAGGGACACCATTCGTTAATGATTTATTAGCGTCACTCATGTAGATGTTAGCTTCAATGATTAACCCGGCAACTTGTATAATAAAAACAGCAATAATCAATCCAAATAAAATTTTTGTAAATCGATTTAACTCCACATTCACAAGCTTAAAAAAGCGATTCATCCTCTATACACCTCTCTCATTACATCTACGACAGACTTACCTTCGTTATTTCGAACTTCTTCTGCATTAAATTCTTTATAAACGACTCCGTCATTTAACAAAACAACTTTATCAATGAGGTGCTCAATATCGTTGATTTCATGGGTTGTGATGATAACACCGCGGTCTTCAATCAGGTGGCTTGTAAAGACATCTGCTATTTGTTCACGGCTGAAAATATCGATACCGGAGAATGGTTCATCCATAAGAACATAATCAACATCCAGAGCCAATCCCAATAACAAATTCACTTTCGCGGTATTTCCTTTAGATAATGTTGAAATCCGTATGTTTTCATCCAATTTGAAAAAGCTCAATAATTCATCGGCGCGATCTTGGTTCCAACTCTCATAAAAATCATTCATAAAATCCATTGCCTGCATAATGGTGAAGTTCGAAAGCATCGTGAACGTATCTGGAATAAATGTGATTTTCTCATACGTATCCTTCGTTCTTTTAGTTCCGTTTATAAGAATTTCTCCACCATCAATAGGAGTAAGGCCCATGATGGATTTCATAATCGTTGTTTTACCTACACCGTTTATACCGATTAAACACGTGATTTCCCCTTTGTTGGCTGTGAATGATACATCATCCAATACGTTTTTTCTTCCAAATTTTTTCGTTACATTTTTTACTTCTAACATGAAATCCCCTCCTTACTCTTGTTCCGCATTATATTTTTCTTTGACAATACTCAACAGTTCATCTACTGGTAATTGAATCGGTTTAATTGCCTGAACAAAGGTATCAACGGCTTCAACAATGAGTTCCTGACGAACGCTTGACAATATGACCTTGTCGGTTGTGACCCGGCTTGGGAAATTTCTTTCTGTGTGAATCAATCCCTGTTCCTCCATTTCCTTATACGCTTTTTGAGCAGTATTGGGGTTTATTTTTAGAAGATTGGCAAGCTCACGTCGAGAAGGAATCTCCTCTCCGCTTGCAAGCCGACCGGTCGCTATTTGTTCTTTGAAGTAACGGACAACTTGTAAATATACAGGATCCCGGTTATTAAAGATGATGTTCATTAATTCATCTCCTATGGCTTTTTAACCAATTATTAGTGTGTGTACTATGTAGTTCATACACTTGATATGTGTACTATACAGTTAATACACTAAAACTGTCAATAGGATAGTAAAAAATTCCCTGAAATAGTTTTAAAACGTGTAATTATTTAAGAAGGGTCATGGCAAAATAATAAGGATTCTCTGGGGAAGGAGTTTACTTGTTATGCATAATACAGGCCTGGTTCTAGAGGGTGGCGGAATGAGAGGGCTATATACAGCTGGAGTTCTGAGGTATTTGATGGAACAGGATATATATGTGCCATATACAATTGGTGTTTCAGCTGGTGCATGTAATGGCTCTTCTTATATTGCACGGCAAATAGACCGTAATTATGCGGCGAATATCGATTATGTCTCACACCCGGAATACCTATCCTATAAACGTTTTCTGAAGAAACGTGAATTATTTGGAATGGACTTTATTTTTGATAAAATTCCAAATGAACTGGTCCCATTTGATATAAAGGCTTTTTGTGAAGCAAAGGAACAGTTTGTCGTGGGTGTTACAGATTGCGTAACAGGCGAACCTGTATACTATAGAAAAGAGCACCTAATAAAAGATATTACAACGATTCTGCGCGCATCCAGTTCGATTCCTTTTTTTGCTCCGGAAATCTCTTATGATGGAAGAATGCTGCTGGATGGCGGTGTTGCCGATCCAATACCGATACAAAAATCTCAAGCAGACGGGAATACGAAAAATATCGTTGTGCTTACTGGGAATAAAGGCTATATGAAAGCATCGTCGCTTGATTGGCTTGGAAAAAGAAAATATAAGAACTATCAAGGGCTGCTAAAGGCTCTTCGCAAACGGCATATCGTTTACAATGACACGATCCGCTATTTGGAGGAACAAGAAGAAAAGGGACTTGTCGTCATTATTCGTCCATTAGTGAAATCAGATGTCAGCCGTGTTGAGCGTAACCCTAAAAAGCTGAAAAAGCTGTACAATCAAGGATATGCTGAAGCCAAGGCTGCTTATGGAAAAATCAAACGGTTATTATAATAAAAACCCATCACTTAAATGGTGATGGGTTAACGTTTAGTATGAAATTAGGCTAATTCTGATTGTAAGTAATTCCAGATTAACTGGGCAGTATGTTCAATAGAGCTGATATGGGTTCTTTCAAAAGCATGTGAAGCATCAATGCCGGGTCCAATTAATCCGTGTATGATATCATAGCCGGCACGGATGGCAGCAGAAGCATCAGATCCGTAAAAAGGATATATATCTACACGGTAATCAATCTTGTGTTGCTTTGCCAATTCGACTAAATGCTGACGCAGGCCATAATGATAGGGTCCGCTAGAATCTTTTGCACAAATGGAAACACTGTATTCATCCGTAGATTGTCCTTCTCCAATTGCTCCCATATCTACAGCCAGGTATTCAACAGTTTCAGCAGGAATGTTGGAGTTTCCGCCATAGCCTATTTCTTCATTATTTGAAATTAAGAAGTGGGTCGTATAGGGGAGAGTGATGCCTTCTTCTTTTAACTGTTTAATGATATACATCAGTATGCCGACACTCGCTTTATCATCTAAATGACGGGATTTAATAAATCCATTGTCTGTCAGTTCAACACGGGGCTCGAAGGAAACAAAATCACCTACAGAAATACCTAGACCTTCTGTATCCGTCTTGCTTTTTGTCACAGCATCAATTCGAACTTCAATCGTTGCATCCTCGCGTTTAATATCTCCCATTTTCTGATAAACATGGACAGAAGTTTGATTTAAAAGAATCGTCCCTGTAAACGTTTTACCTTCAGCTGTATGGATTTTACAATATTCGCCTTCAACAGAATTCCAACGAAATCCGCCGATCATCGATAATTTTAAACGCCCGCTTGGTTTGATTTCTTTCACCATAGCACCTAATGTATCTACATGGGCTGTTAGAAAACGGTGCTTTGAATCATCCTGTCCCTTGATTGTTGCCAATAGGGCACCTTTATTTGTTTTTACTGCAGGTATTCCTTGAGATTGTAAAAACTGTGCTACATGATCAATTACTTCCGTTGTATAGCCGCTCGGACTTGGAATGGATACAAGGTCTTTTATGTACTGGAAAATTTCCTGGCCATTGGCTTTCATGGTTCCGAATCACTCCTTTTTATGTATAGATTTATTATATACCTTTGTTAAAAAGTTGGACAATAAAGGCAGAAATAACTTGCTTTTTTAGCAGTAGGACTGTAAATTTATAGTTAAATAAATATTCTGAAAAATCTTATCAAGAGAGATGGAGGGACAGGCCCTGTGAAGTCTCAGCAACCGCCAATATGGAAAGGTGCTAATTCCTGCAGGAACAATCATTCCTGGCCGATAAGAAGGGACTCACTCTAATGAAAAGTCTTCTTCTTGAAGACTTTTTTCGTTTTTAAGCATATTTTTATTCACTGGGAAAATGAGTGGATGTAAGTAATTCGTAACTTTGATGGCAAATTAGAGCCGGATGAAGGTAAATCAGAGTAACTGTATTTCGGGGATTAATAAAGAGAGAGGGGTCATACATATGACAACAGTTAAAATCGAAACACTCTTAGCTCAAATAGGCAATCGAAGTGAAACACAAACAGGTACTGTTAATCCGCCAGTTTATTTTTCCACAGCCTATCGCCATAACGGAATAGGGGAATCAACAGGGTTTGATTACATAAGAACAGGAAACCCAACCAGAAAATTATTAGAGGAAGCAATTGCCGAGCTAGAGGGTGGTAAACAGGGATTTGCCTTTAGTTCAGGTATGGCTGCCATTCACTCATTGCTATGTTTATTTTCTCCAGGTGATGAAATAGCCGTCTCTGCCGATCTGTATGGAGGGACATATCGGTTATTTGAGCAAATATGGAAGACGTATGGCATCAAATTTAACTATTGCCATACATATGAAGATTTCGCTGAATCCATTACGGAAAATACGAAGGCCTTCTTTATAGAAACACCGACAAATCCGCTTATGCAGGAAATGGATATTAAAGAAATTGCTCAACTGACCCAATCTAACAATCTACTGCTCCTTGTGGATAATACGTTTTATACACCCATTTTGCAAAGACCGATTGAGCAGGGAGCAGATATTGTTGTCCACAGTGCCACCAAATATTTAGCAGGACATAATGATGTATTGGCTGGATTAATTGTCTCAAAGAGTAAAGAGGTTGGTGCGCGCCTAGAAGAATATCAAAATGCAACAGGCGCTGTACTGCCGCCATTTGACTCCTGGCTTGTGATGAGGGGAATGAAAACATTGAGCCTAAGGATGAGGCAGCATGAGGAAAATGCTAAGATAATCAGCCGATTTTTAAGAGAAAGAGAAGAAGTGACAGATGTCCTTTATCCTGGTAAAGGGGGGATGATATCGTTCCGGCTGAAATCAGAGGAATGGATCAATCCATTTTTAAAAAGCCTTCGCATCATATCTTTTGCTGAAAGTCTGGGTGGAGTAGAAAGTTTAATGACGTACCCTGCTACACAAACACATGCGGATATCCCTGAGGAAGTGCGTACACAAAATGGAGTCTGTAATTGTTTGCTGCGCTATTCTGTTGGGATAGAGCATGCGAATGATTTGATTGATGATCTTATTCAAGCTTTTGAATCATTATCGGCTTAGGTTATTAGAAATTTGAACTTTACAGGCATTTAGGTGCATCATGAAGGATTCCAGAAGTAATACCTAAAAAGGATAAATTAGAAAATTATGCAAATTAACGACCCGTTTTGATATACTATACCAAAATGGGTCTTTGGGGAGAATGAAAATGGCTGAACTGGTGATTTCTATTAGCAATCTTCAAATGCATTATGGATCGAAAGAAGTACTTCGAGGAATTAATCTTGATGTAAACAAGGGACAAATTATTGGCTATATAGGTCCCAATGGGGCGGGGAAAACTACCACAGTTAAAATATTGCTTGGACTCCTTACAGACTATACAGGCTCAGTGAAGGTCTTTGATAAAGAGCTTTCTGAGGATAGGATTACCTATAAAAATAGAATTGGCTATGTGCCTGAATTGGCAGATTTATATGATGTATTGACTGCACGTGAATATTTGACTTTTATAGGTGAGCTTTATGGCTTATCTTATGAGCAGGCTGACCAAAAGGCTTTTAAACTAATGAGGCTATTAAATATTGAAGAAATGTATGATTCACGAATAAATAGTTATTCAAAAGGGATGAAGCAAAAGGTTCTATTAATTTCAAGCCTTCTTCATAATCCGGATATTTTATTTTTAGATGAACCTTTAAGCGGTCTCGACGCGAATAGCGTTATGGTCATTAAAGAATTGCTTGGACTGCTGGCAAGCGAGGGAAAAACTATTTTTTATTCCTCACATATCATGGATGTCGTCGAGAAAATTAGCAATCGAATTATTTTACTGCATGAAGGCAGGATTGTTGCAGATGGAAGCTTTGCAGAATTACAGGATGTTGGCAAGGAAGGAACTCTTGAAGAAATTTTTAACCAATTAACTGGTTTTACACAGCATCGTTCAATTGCCGAAGATATTGTATCTGTTGTTAAAGAGGATTAATAGATGAAAAAATTTATGAGTTTGCGTGTGTTGGATAGAGGACAAAAGCTCTTTCAGTGGATGGGAATTGATTATCCGGTTATGAGAAGAATTCTTCAGGTTAAGCTTACAATGGATGCCAGAAGAGTTCCAACTTTGATGAATGATGGGTCTGGAAATACAGGTAAGGATTCAAATCAATTTTTAAAATCCTTATGGGTTTATGCGCTTATGGGTCTAATACTGATTCCTTTTATTATTATGGGTGAAAATTATTTTTTCCAAATGAGTATGTTGTTTGCGGTATTTATGTTTTTTATCATTACATCTTTAATATCTGATTTTTCCCATGTGATGCTTGATATACGGGATCAGTCTATTTTATTGTCTAGACCGGTTGATGGGAGAACGGTCTCGGTGGCAAAGCTGATACATATTATTATTTACCTTGGCACAATAACCCTTATTTTTATTGCGCCTGCGTTCATTGCTGCTATTGTTACTCAAGGAATTGGCTTTAGTCTGTTATTTTTGCTGGTCATTATATTGATTGATATATGGATAGTCTTGCTTACTGCTTTAATCTACTTGGTTATTTTAAAGTATTTTGATGGAGAGAAATTAAAGGATTTTATCAGTTATGTACAAATCTCCTTGTCTATTTTAATGATTGTTGGCTATCAACTAACGGTAAGGATATTTGACCTTGTAGATAGGCAAGTAGAATTTACACCAACTTGGTGGAGCTATATTCTTGCGCCTATTTGGTATGCCGCTCCCTTTGAGGTAATACTAAATGGGAATTTTGCATGGCAATATATTCTCTTAATCAGCTTGGCTGTAATTGTACCGCTTGTTTCTGTCATTATTTATATTAAAAATGTTCAAAACTTTGAGCAGTATTTACAAAAGTTAACTAATCATACAGGAGCCTTATCGAAAAAGAAACGCAGTCATTTTTCAATGTTCCTATTACGAAATAAAGAAGAACGAGTCTTTTATCATTTCGCAAAAAACCTCATGAAAAACGAACAGGCGTTTAAACTGAAGGTATATCCATCTATTGGAATGGTTATTATTTTTCCGTTTATTACACTACTCAATCAATTCGGGGAAAATGGATGGAAAGGTATTCAAAATGGCAGCGGTTATTATACAATTTATTTCAGTGCGCTTATGATTCCAACTATTGCTATTGCACTCCGATATACCGATTCATATAAAGGAGCATGGATATACAGGGCCTCTCCATTACAGAGTGCTAAGTCTATCTTTATAGGTACATTGAATGCGGTTATGGCCAAGTATGTTCTTCCCATCTATTTGGCATATAGCTTTCTATTTATTCTTATATATGGAAGTGCTATCTTTTGGGATCTATTGATTGGTCTCTTTACGTTATTTATAATGGCAGTCCTGTCGTTCAGGACATATACAATTATATTGCCATTTTCTAAACCAACTTCTGCAACACAGGAGAATGAGGGGATTAAGACCGTTTTCCTGCTTTTCATTCTTGGCGTATTTGCAGGTTTTCACTTTCTTATAAGCAAGGTTGAGTATGGTTTATATGGATATGGGGGAGTCTTGCTGATCACAGCTATTCTTGTATGGCGATATGGATTTAGGGTCGACTTTAAAGATTTAAAGGATTGATACGATTTTAATAACCACTGTGTTCGTATCAAAAAGCGCTGTTTATTTTATTGGTGGTTGACTTTCTTTAAAATCAAAGTAGGCATTTTGTAATACAATTTGATATTCTATACGTACGATAAGCGGATTTGATGGAAAATGGATAGGGGAGTGGAGAGATGAAAGCTTTAATCAATATAGATTATACAAATGATTTTGTAGCAGATGCTGGCAAATTAACATGCGGTAAACCTGGAAAGGAAATTGAAGAGTACATTGTTTCTTTAACAAAAAGATTCATTGAGGACAAAGATTTTGTTGTATTTGCTATTGATGTACACGATGAGAATGATCCATTTCACCCTGAAAGTAAATTATTCCCACCGCATAATATACGTGGTACCGAAGGTCGTTTATTATTTGGAAATCTTCAAAATGTGTATAATACTAATATTGGACAAGAGAACCTGCTATGGATTGATAAAACACGATACTCTGCCTTTGCTGGTACTGATTTGGAAATTAAATTGCGTGAACGCGGAATCACGGAATTACATTTAGTAGGAGTTTGTACAGATATCTGTATTTTGCATACAGCAGTGGATGCCTATAATAAAGGGTTTAAAATAGTAATACATAAAAATGGAGTGGCGAGCTTTAATGAAGCAGGTCATGAGTGGGCCTTATCCCATTTTGAAAATACGCTGGGAGCCAGTGTTTTGTAATTGAAGGAGGAAGTTTGATGACACATTATCCGGACGACAGCTTTGCTTTGCATACAGACCTATACCAAATTAATATGATGGAAACCTATTTTAAAGATGGGATTCATAATAAAAAAGCGGTATTTGATGTGTATTTCAGGCGCAACCCATTTAAGAACGGTTATGCCATATTTGCCGGACTTGAACGGGTGATTACATATATTAAAGACTTAAAATTTACAGAGAGTGATATTCAATATTTAAGGGAAGAGCTTAAGTATGACGAAGTATTCCTTGAATATTTAAAAGAACTGCGTTTTACAGGTACCATCAGAAGCATGAAAGAAGGCGAGCTCGTTTTCGAAAATGAGCCTTTAATGCGAATTGAGGCTCCGCTTGCAGAAGCTCAGCTGGTTGAAACAGCAATATTGAATATTATTAATTACCAAACTCTTATTGCAACAAAAGCATCACGTCTGAGTGTAGTAACTGGCGGTGAATCCCTGTTTGAATTTGGTACAAGGAGAGCACAGGAAACGGAAGCGGCTATCTGGGGAACAAGAGCCGCTTATATCGGAGGATTTCAGGCAAGCAGCAATGTCAGAGCTGGCAAGAAATTCGGCATTCCGGTAGTAGGAACTCATGCACATGCGCTTGTTCAGGCTTATCGGGATGAATACACAGCCTTCCGCAAATATGCAGAATCACATTATGATTGCACATTCCTTGTTGACACCTTTGATACATTAAAATCAGGTGTGCCAACTGCCATACGAGTAGCAAAGGAAATGGGCGATAAAATTAATTTTAAAGCCATTCGTTTGGATAGCGGGGATTTAGCTTACTTGTCTAAGAAAGCACGAAAAATGCTTGATGAAGCAGGCTTCACAGATACATTAATTACGGCTTCCAATGATTTAGATGAAGCAACAATCCTGAATCTGAAAGCACAGGGAGCCAAAATTGATATGTGGGGTGTCGGAACCAAACTGATCACGGCCTATGACCAGCCAGCTTTAGGAGCTGTATATAAAATGGTCAGCATTGAAGATGAAAACGGCGATATGGTTGATACGATCAAAATCAGTGCAAATCCTGAAAAAGTAACTACTCCTGGCATGAAGAATGTGTATCGGATTATTAATAAGGAAACAAATAAATCGGAAGGGGATTATATTACACTTGAATATGAAAATCCTGCTTCTGAGAAAATATTGACTATGTTCCATCCTGTACATACCTTCATTAGCAAGGAAGTAACAAATTTTGATGCAGTACCACTGCATGAAAACATCTTTGTGGATGGGCAATTAGTGTATAAAACACCAGACTTGACGGTTATTCAACAATTTGCAAAGGATAACCTGGACTTGCTTTGGGATGAATATAAACGGTTCCTTAATCCGGAAAAATATCCGGTTGATCTAAGTCCAAAATGCTGGGAAAATAAACGGGTTCGTATTCAGGAAATAATGGAACACGTGAGAAAAACAGAAGCTGAAGTGAAAAACTGGAGATAATCAGCAATCCACCTTGCCAATAGACAAGGTGGATTTTTTGCTTTCAAAATAAATTTTAGGAAGGGAGTGCTTATACCTTGAAATGGAGACAATTATTTCGTGAGTATCGTAATATCCTTCCGAATGATTTAGAACAAGTTAGAATTAAAGGGATAAGATTACGCAAACGGCGAACCATGCTGAAAAAGAATGAATGTGGCTAAGAAATATTTAATGAACCTGGCATATAGCCAGGTTTTTATTTTTACTGACTAAAATCCGCTATAATATCAGACTGAATGTCGGTAAATGATGAAATGAGGGGAACGAAAATTATAAAAATAGGTTTCAGGATGTATGTTAGAACTTGACTTTTAAATATATAATATTGGAAACAAATGGAAGAGGGTGGGTGCATGAAAGTAGGTTCGTTGATTAAATATTATCGGACTAAGCAGGGATTAACTCAAAGTGAGCTGGTCGAAGGCATATGTTCTGTACCTCATCTAAGTAAGATTGAACATAATGAGAAGGAAGCAAATGACCAAACTATCCATTTATTATTACAACGTTTAGGAGCAGACTTAACGAATGTTTATGAACAAAATAATACGGTGAAAAGATTGCTGGATGAATGGATTGAATGCATCAATTATTTTCAGATTGAAGAGGCAAAAGAGATTGATCGGAAGTTAGATAGTTTGGTAGATTTCATTGCCTATACACCACATTTATTTTTATATGAATTGTATAAAATGAGATATTTATTATTTATTAAGGATACTAAAAAAGCCATTCAACACTATAAATGGCTTGATAAACATAAGAAGAATTTAAATTATCAGGAGCTATATTTGCTTCATTATTATCATGCTATTTGTCTGCTCATCCAAAATAAGTACAGACAGGCCAATGAAGTTTTAGAGGAATTAGTTTCTGCAAGCAGGGATGGGATGAGTGTTTCTGCGGATGTTTATTATCATTTGGCACTTGCTAAATGTCATATGGAACAGCATGGGCATGCTATCTTCTATGCTAACGAGGCACTAAATGCCTTTACTGCCCAATATAATATAAAGCGAATTATGCACACGCTTGTGATTCTCGGCATTAGTTATACCGATACAGGCATTTATGAGGTGGCAGCAGAGTGCTATAAACATTTGAAAAGAAATGCTGAGATCCTAAATGAATCGGCAACTTTATCGATTGCCTATCATAATATTGGCTATTTAAAGCAGAAAAAAGGAGAGCTGAGTGAAGCAAGAGACTATTATTATAAAGCTGTAAATTGTGAAGCGGAGAATGCCCAATCTTCTATGGTGAGCCTTTATGCTTTGGCAGAAACCTCTTATTATTTGGGAGAATGGGAACAGGCGAAAGAGTATTTACATCACTTAAAGAAGAAAGCTCAAGAAACCGGGTCTAAAATATATCAAATGCTGCCCAATTATTATTTATATATGATTCAGGGGGAAGAAGAAAGAGCGATTAGCTATTTAGAAGAGTATACCCTTCCTTATCTATATAATGGGGAATCTCATTATAATGATATTCGCAGTGTTAGTAAAATTTTGGCAGATTATTATAAGAAATCAGGAAAGTTTCAGAAAGCCTTGCAATATATTTATACAGACTACTAGTTAAGGAGGAGAATAGATGAAAAGAAAAGCTCCCATTTTGCCGCCAATCGTATAAATGGTGTCATTTTAGAGAGGGTCAAAAGGACTGATTGTCCAATCAATCAGTTCTTTTTTGTTTTCATTTTTGCATAATTAATTTAGTGGATTATTAAATTATCTGAAAATTTACATAAATTTTATTGGGAAAATATAATTCTACTAGGTACAAACACCCGTTTGTATTAATCGCCAAATAGGTCGCAAATAGGATAGAAAAATGTCGATAGGTAAGAAAAAGCGCAAAAAATATAGTAATTTGTCACAAAAACTAATCTGATAACTTGGGAAAGTTTTTTTATTTGACAAAATAGAAAATAATAATTCTGAATTAATAGTTAATTTGTTCCGTGTTCAAAGAAAAAAATAGCCACTATAATAACGATACAACAAGAAAAGTTCACAGAAAATTCAAAAAACGAGAGGAGACTGAAAGATGAAAAAAAGGAAGATATTTGCTGGAGTTGTCCTAAGTGTATCAATGGCTTTATCTTTTGGCTCAGGAACAAATGCTGAGGATAGGTCGACTGCAAAGGCAAAGGATGTCAGCTCAGAGAAAACCTATCGTGTTCTGATTCAGGGATCTCAGTCAGAAAAAACAAAAGTAAAGAAAAATATGGGGACACACCGAGACTTCAGCAACCAAGGATTTACGACAGATGTTTCTGAAAAAGAATATCAGAAACTATTGGAAAATAAAAATATCGAAGTAGAAAAAGTACCTGAATTTAAAATTGCTGCAACTGCTATAGAAAAAGCTACTTCTGCACCTACAACCCGAGTGCCATGGGGAATTAAAGCAATCTATAATAATAGCTCTCTTACTTCTACATCAGGCGGCAGTGGAATTAAAGTAGCAGTTTTAGACACAGGCGTGTTAAAAACGCATGCGAGTCTTTCATCCAATATTGAACAATGTAAGGATTTCACTCAAACAAGCAGCACGGTTGTGAATGGCTCCTGTGCTGATGGGAATGGTCATGGTACCCATGTAGCCGGAACAGTGGCTGGCAATGGTACTGGCGTATATGGGGTTGCCCCTCAATCCAAAGTATGGGCCTATAAAGTTTTGGGTGACGATGGATCTGGTTATTCAGATGATATAGCAGCAGCAATTAGACATGCGGCAGACCAAGCATCCTCTACAGGTTCAAAAGTAATTATTTCAATGTCACTTGGTTCCAGCTCTAATAACTCTCTCATTAGCAGTGCTGTAACATATGCTTATGGAAAAGGTGTTCTAATTATTGCGGCAGCTGGTAATAGCGGCTATTCTGCCAATACAATCGGATATCCGGGTGCTTTGGCGAATGTAGTGGCTGTGGCAGCTCTTGAGAATGTTCAGCAAAATGGAACATACCGTGTGGCTAACTATTCTTCCAGAGGTAACCCATCCACAGATGGTGATTATGTAATTGGCTTAAAGGATGTTGAAATCTCTGCTCCAGGTTCTGCAGTTGAATCAACCTGGCATACGGGTGGATATAATACAATCAGTGGAACCTCAATGGCAACACCGCATGTATCCGGATTGGCAGCAAAAATATGGGCTTCCAATACAGGATACTCTCATACACAGCTACGCGCGGAATTACAAAGACGTGCGAAGTTAGTTGATATTAAAGGTGGATATGGAGCCGCTACAGGTGATGATTACGCATCCGGTTTCGGTTTTGCAAGAGTACAATAATAATTGAAACTTACGAATCAGCCTCCCGATTTTTGGGAGGCTGATTGATAATAGGATTAATTGAGAGAGTGGATTAATCTGATCTGGAATTCAATGGAATCTGCAAAACTAGGAGGTGTTTCCAGATGAAGTATAAAAAAATGATGTAAAACAACAAAACTTGTGGGGAATTCATCTTAAGCAGAGGAAAATCTGCTGACGTGGAGCTGAAATTAGCCAAAGCGAGTATATAAATAGCAGAATCCAGCCAAAATGGAACAGAATCCAGCCGAACTGGACGGAAATCCAGCCAACTGAGTCTGAAAGCCGACTGATATATCAGATACAACGAAACAATTACACTATTTAATTATTCATTACTATCCCCCTTTAGGTAGTTGCCATTAGCAAAATCCTTATAAAGGAATTGATGATAATGAAAAAATGGTTTCGAATGAAAGGATGCGTAGAGTTATTTCGCTCGATAGCCAAGAAAGGAATGCTTTATTTTTATCAATTGGGGTTAGTTAGTATTGCCGGCTGGACATTGGCAAGTTTAGTGATGGCATATCAGGAAGTCTTGATGAATCCGATACAACTGCTCATGGTAACAGAATTGTCTAACCTTGATAAAGGTTGGTTCGTAGCATTGATGACCAATATAGTAACATCAGATGCAAATCGGATTATTGGAAGAGGGCTGTTGTTGCTGATTATTTGGATACTACTATTTCTATTTGTGCCTTTAGCAACGAGGAGTTTAAAGAGCTTCAGATTATTTCAGTTTGAGATAGAGCTGGAGGATGAAGATCCTTTGGAGGAACAAGTCCCTGTCGAAATTTTTCAATATGCACGGTTAAAAATCATTTCTAATATCTATGCCGAAAACAATAAAATGAGTCTCTACCGTTTCTATAATGAACAAGCCGGTTGGGCAGATTATAAAGAGGCACTGGCTTTCTATCTGGAAATAATGGCGGAGGAATACTGGGAGCAGGTTAGGATAGGAATCAATTGGGGGGTATATGAGTGGCAGGCTTTACCGGAAGAATGGAAACACCAGGCTTATATATCAGCAGATAAAGATAAGCCTTGTATAAAGAATAAACAAACGACTGTATATGGACCATCAAAAAACTCCATGATTTATACGTATCAGCATTTTGACACCGTCCTTGTAACGGTTCTTTGGAGTTATACTCATGAGTTTGATGCTATTGACCAGCAATGCATGTATATACTTCATCATGCCTTATCTGATCGTCTGGAAAACATAGAATATGCCATCTGGATTGAAAAAAAAGCAGCCTGTGGTCATTTTTATGAAACTGATTGTGAAATTATGGAGAGGTGAGTATTGGATTGACTGATTATATTATGGACAAAGCCAAATATCGTGCTGAAAAATATAGACAATCGCCAAAAATGTTGAGTATCACTAAAGAGTGTAAAGTTATTGAAATAAAGCCGAGAGCCGAATATGGTTATGCAATTGAGAAAAAGGTGTTTAAAAAGTAGTCCATTCCGCTCAATCTTTATTATTGACTGGATGGTCTATTTTTTTATTTGCCAAAAAGAGGCTAACGTATACCTGCACATTTATCCCAAAGAGAGTAACGTAAGGGAAATTTATTTATAAACAGAGAGGGGACTAGTATGTCCTTACCTAACAACCCAAACATTACCCTTGTATAATAATTGACCGGGAAGATGCCATTAAAATGTTACTGCCTTCCATAGCGATGGAAGTTATGGGTTTATCACATATATTGAATGCAAGGGGAGAGAAACTGTAGTAAAAGCTGTCCATAACATTCAGAAGACTCTATTATGATGGATGATAGCGTTAATCAAACACTTAGGACAACTGTAATATCATAAATTATGCTGCAACTGAAATTGGAAGATATCATTTTGGGCTAGGTTCCATCTACCTTGTCAGTAGTAGTATCTTTTCAACGTGCCAATGAGGTAAGCCTCCCTTTAACTGAAAGGTTCGACTATTTCTCTCCAATTAGTAGGTACGGTCTCTGTGGAAACAGGGGACAGGGGCTAACATATCGATTGTAAGATTAGTATAAATAGTAATAAAAGAACGTGCTTTTCAAAGATGTTCTTTTTCAATGGCTGTTTTCGTATGTTGCTCAATACAAAAGACTCAATTACCATTTTGTAGTAGTTATAGATAGAGATAGCTGCTTCAACAAACCGAAAAAAGGAGTGCGTTATAGTGATAAATAAACGTTTTGAGGATGTTTATACTCAAGGAAAATGGAGGTTACTAAAATAATTCGTGATAATGAGACAGGAGTCCTATATATGTTTCATTATAACGGCCTTATTTCTGGATTAACTGTTATGGTTGATAAAGATGGAAAACCTTTAGTTAATAAAGATTTTATACCTGAGTCTGGTACTTCAGTGGAATAATGCGTCGGCCACTTCCTTATGGAGGTGGCTTTTTTTACACATATATTTAACCGTTAATCTAAAATGTACTTAAAACCATTTGATTCACTCGTTCTTTGGTTGCAAAGAGTTTAATCATTTTTTGGTCTCACAATATTGACAAGTCATAGATGAAATCGTTTGCGCAAAAAGTGAATATTATTTGACTTTTCAGGATAATTTATATGATTAAATAGGTAAATGAGTAAAAAAAGGTTTGAGATATTACATTCATATGTTAAATTGGAAAAGAAAGGTTTGTGCAAACGTTTTCGTAAAGTGGAAAATTAATAGTTTTTAAGAATAAGGTCACTGGTCTTTTACATATTTATAGAAAACGTTTACTTGAACCAAACATAAAGAGAGAAGCGAGGTAAAAGAATGAAACAAAAAAAATGGTATGCGGGTGCTTTATCAGCTTCACTATTGGCAGCAGCTGTCTTAACGGGATGCTCATCTGAGAGCTCTTCCTCCGATAGCAAAGATAAGGTAACAATTGATGTATTTCAGTTTAAAGTGGAATTCAAGGATCAATTTGAAGATGTAGCCGAACAATATGAAAAAGAAAATCCAGGTGTAGAAATTAATATTACTACAGTTGGTGGCGGGGAAGATTATGGTGCTTCTTTAAAATCTAAATTTGCTTCAGGCAAGGAACCTGCTATCTATAATGTTGGCGGACCGCAGGATGTTGCAGATTGGAAAGATAAACTAGCTGATTTATCCGATACAAAAGCATCCAAAGAAGCACTAGATGGAACTCTAGATGGTGTAACTACAGATGATAAAATCCTTGGTCTTCCATATAACCAGGAAGGATACGGCTTGCTTTATAACAAAGAAGTCTTTGAAAAAGCTGGTATTAAAGCAGAAGAAATCAGAACAATGAAAGCGCTTGAAGAGGCGGTTAAAACAATCGATACCAAAAAAGACGATCTTGGTATTAAAGCAGTATTTGCTTTACCAGGAAAAGAAAAATGGATTACCGGGTTGCATGCTTCCAACGTCTTTATCTCTCCAGAATTTGAAGAAAATATTATGAATGCTTACAAATCTGACAAGGTTGATTTTAAATATGGAGATCAATATAAAACATACATTGATTTATCCAATAAATATTCTATTCAGCCAACTGTTAGCCTTGATTACTCACAGCAAGTAGAAGAAAACTTCTCACTTGGAAAGGTAGCTATGATTCAACAAGGTAACTGGGTATATGGTTCCATCGCCGGAATTGATGAAGAATTTGCTCAAGAAAAAGTTGGTATTCTACCAATTCCTGTAGAAAGTTATAAAGAAGATTCTCTACCAGTTGGTATTCCAATGTACTGGGGAGTAAACAGCAACAATGATGAGAAAGTTATTGAAGCATCTAAAGACTTCTTGGATTGGTTATATACATCTGAAGAAGGTAAAAAGACAGTTCTTGAAGATTTCAGCTTCATTCCTGCTTACAAAGGATATGATTCTAGTAAAATCGCAGACCCAATATCTAGAGAAGTATATGATTATGCGACTGAAGGAAAAACAATTGGATGGGTATTTATGGGCTATCCAACTGGTTGGGGCGAAGATAAATTGGGTGTAAACATACAAAAATATTTAAGTGATGAAATGTCTTGGGATGAGCTAGTCAAAGAATCTCAAAAATCTTGGTCTGAATCACGCTAATATCCTTTACGTATATGTGATAGAACTGCAAAACAAAGTAGTGTTGGGCTACTTTGTTTTGCTACATAGATAATGGATGAGGTCATAAATTTTGTCACAATTTTGGAGGGGTAATAATGCGTACTCGCAGTTTTTCCTACTGGTTATTCCTTACACCGGTTCTAGTATCGCTATTTCTTGTCGTACTCGTGCCACTGGCACTTGGTGTATTTTACTCATTTACGGACTGGAATGGAATTCAAACAACCGCTTTTGTTGGTTTTCAAAACTATATTGGTATATTCCAAGAAAAAGAATTCATGGACGCTTTGTGGTTCACAGTTAAGTTTTCTATCGTATCGATTATTTTAATCAATGTGATCGGTTTAGTTTTAGCCTTAATTGTAACCTCAAAAATTAAATCAAATAATATCTTACGTACAATCTTCTTTATGCCAAACTTGATTGGTGGACTGATTTTAGGGTTCATTTGGCAGTTTATTTTCACGAAAGCATTTGACGCAGTTGGTGTGGCCCTTGGCTATGAAGGTTTACAAGGCTGGTTGTCGACTACAAATACTGGATTCTGGGGATTAGTCATCCTGATGAGCTGGCAAATGGCCGGTTATATCATGATTATCTATATTTCGTATCTTGAGGGTGTTCCAGAAGAATTAACTGAAGCTGCCGAGATTGACGGGGCGAGCTATTTCCAAAAACTACGCGCAATCATATTCCCGCTCGTAGCACCGGCATTTACCGTTAGTATGTTCTTGACGCTGTCCAATACGTTTAAATTATATGATCAAAACTTAAGCTTAACAGCTGGGGGACCTTATAACTCCACACAAATGGTCGCCATGGAAATATTCCAGACTGCATTTAAGGAAAGCGATATGGCTTATGCCTCTGCAAAAGCAGTTATCTTTTTCTTGATTGTCGCATCTATCAGCTTGACACAAGTATATATCAACAAGAAAAGGGAGGTTGAATTGTAATGCGCAGAAAGCATAACTGGCCCTTAGAAATAACTGGGATTGTATTAGCCTTAATTTGGCTCTCCCCTTTCTATATCATGATTGTTAATTCGCTTAAAACAAAAAAAGAAATGTTTACGAATGTCTTAAGCCTTCCGGAAGCATTTAATTTTGACAACTATGTGGAGGCGTACGAACAACTGGATTTCTTGAAAACACTATTTAATTCCGTGTTAATTACAGTTGTAAGTGTAGGTCTGATTATTATCTTTTCTTCAATGGCTGCATATGCTCTCTCACGGAATAAAAGTAAGATGAGTACGTTTTTATTCTTTATTTTCGTGGCAGCTATGCTGATTCCTTTCCAATCCGTCATGATTCCATTAATTACGGTATTTGGGAAATTTGAAATGCTGAATCGTGCTGGCTTAATCTTTATGTATATTGGCTTTGGTTGCAGCTTGTCGATTTTCTTGTATCATGGAACATTAAAAAGTATATCCCAATCGCTTGATGAAGCGGCTACTATAGATGGAGCTAACAAATGGCAAATCTTCTGGCATATTATCTTCCCAATGCTAAAACCAATTTCTATTACAGTCGGTATTTTAAATACGATCTGGATTTGGAATGACTATCTATTGCCGTCCCTTGTCATCAACCAGGAAGGAATGCAGACTCTTCCATTGAAAATGTTCTTCTTCTTTGGGGAATATACAAAACAATGGCATCTTGCTCTAGCCGGGTTAACTTTAGCCATTATTCCTGTCATCATTGGATATTTCTTTGCACAAAAACAAATTATTAAAGGGGTAGCTGAAGGTGCAGTGAAATAGGATTTACGAATTGAGGGGTGGCTCTGATGGATGTAACAATTAAAGATGTTGCTCGAGAAGCGAATGTAGCACCGTCAACTGTGTCAAGAGTCCTGAAAGATAGCCCGCATATCAGTCTTCAAACAAAACGGAGAGTCCGGGAAATCATGAATCTGATGGGGTATACCCCTAATTTTCAGGCTCAAAGCTTAGCTGGGAAAAGTACACAGGCTATAGGAGTAATTATGCCTGACACTGCCTATCAAGCATTTAAAAATCCTTTCTTCTCAGTCGTTCTACGTGGCATTAGCCGAAGTGCGAATGAACAAAAATATGGTTTGTATTTATCAACCAGTTTTACTCAAGAAGGTATCTATGAAGAAGTTGTTTCCATGGTTCAAGGAAAAAGGGTCGACGGGTTAATACTCTTGTATTCACGTAAAAATGATGAAGTGATTGAGTTTTTAAAGCAAGTTAATTTCCCATTCATCGTAATTGGAAGACCCTTGATGCATGAAAAAAGTATTACCTATGTGGATAATGATAATGTGACAGTTGCTAAAGATGTTACAAAGTATTTGATAGAGATGGGACACAAGAATATTGCATTTATTGGAGGAAATGAAAACTTTGCTGTTACGATTGATCGTTTAAAAGGATACAGGGAGGCGCTGGAAGAGAGTGGACTACCATTTTGCAGGGATTATCTGATTGACGAACATCAATTTAATGATAAAGGTTTTGAATCACTAAAGAATCTAATTAACTACAATCCCATGCCAACAGCTATCATTGCCCAAGATGATTTGACCGGATATGAAATATTAAGTTATTTGGAAAAACTCAATATCCATGTACCAAGAGACCTTTCCATTATCGGCTTTAATAACCAAATTCTTTCTCAGCATTCGAGACCGCCACTGACATCAATAGAAATACATATATCTCGCCTTGGTATTGAAGCAACAAAAAGTTTAATTGAAAAGATAAAGGATCCAAACACATTTCCAAAGAGAGTGACGGTTGCAACACAATTTATTGAACGGGAATCTTGCAGAAACATAAAGTGAATTTTAAAGCTGTCCAATCATTCAACCGAGTAACTGATTGGACAGCTTTTGTTATGGAGATAAAGAAATACAATACGTTTAGGCGCTTATCCTATTTTAATAGTTAGGGAGATGTATGCTATATAACTAAAAAATATGGAAAGGGGAAATCGCCTCAATTAAGTGCTGTTTTCGCTCAATTATTATGGAAAATCGCTCAATTATATTCAAAGAAAGCTATAGAATAAGATTATTTCTTATCTGTTTGGCTAATAAATGGCTGTTTTGAGCTTTTTTTATTGAAATAAGCATGTAAAAGACTTGATTGAATACAGATGAATGGTTAATAACATCATTTATAGAAAAAATCGATTCAAGCAAGCTATGAATAAGCTGAATCGATACTTTTTCAATTAATATTGAGTAACTCTTGAAGCTTGAGTAGCTTTTTTACCATGAGCTACATAATAAAGGCCTATAGCTATAAACGAGATAACAGCCATTGTTAAATAAAGCCCACTATAACCGGAAACCGGAATATAAAATCCTTGAACAAATGGTCCGATCCCGATCCCAATGTCATACATGACAAAGAATGTGGAGGTGGCGAGCCCAATCCGGTGGGGAGACGTCATTTTGATTGCTACAGTTTGTGCACTGGATTGAAAAGTGCCAAGCCCTACACCGATTATAGCGCCTGCTAAAAGCAATGTAATACTGTGGCTTGTCTGACTTAAAACGATCAACCCGATTGTGTATAAAATTAGAGAGGGGTAGATTACTGTATTTTCACCGTATATATCAAACCATTTTCCCGTAAATGGACGCGTCAGTATTAGACAAATAGAATACATGACAAAGAAGAAGCCTGCTGTCGATACTAAATTAAGCTCCTGAGAATAGGAAGTTAAATAAGATAATATACTGGAATATGTAAATCCAATGACCCCAGCTGTAATAGCAATAGGCAGTGCGGCCAGCTCAAAGTAGTCACTTATTTTATGACCTTTCATCGACTTGACTTGCTCAGCTGTAAATTGCATCTTTGGAACATTCAAGAAGAGCGTGAAGATGAAACTTAACGAAGCAAAGACAACGGCAACCGAAAAGACAATTGTATAAGAAAAGGAATTGCTGATCATTAAGCCTAGAAATGGTCCAATAGCCATTGCCAGGTTTGTACTCATCGCGAAATATCCCATACCTTCCCCTCTTCTGGATAAAGGTAATATTTCAGCCACAAGTGTTCCTGTAGCGGTTGATGCGAAACCAAATGAAATACCGTGGATTAATCGAACGATTAGTAAGAGTGCAAGGCTCGACGCCATAAAATAGAGAATAGTTGCTGCTAAAAATAAGGCTAGACTGATCGTAAGCATTTTTTTTGCACCGACCAGGGCAATTCTTTTGCCAGCAATAGGCCTAACTAGCACAGCTCCGATAACAAATATACTTGAAGCGAGTCCGGCTATACTTTGGCTCGTATGAAAAGTAGTAATTGTATAAAGTGTTAAAGTAACCATTAAGCTGTAAAATGTTAAAAAGATAAATAAATTAGCTGAAGAGATTAATAGGAAGTTTTTTGTCCAAAGTCTTGGTTTCTCCATTTGTAGTCACGTCCTTATTCATGCTGTAATTGATGCTGCATTTTGCCAAATATCTTCATCATAATTTTTATTTCATCCTCTGATACACTTGACATTACTTTTTCTTCAAATTCACTGACATGGTGTATGCAGGTGATATAAATTTCTCTTCCTGCCTCTGTTAATTGAATTCTTTTTTCCCGTTTATTATCGCTTGGAATCTGCTCGATAATATCCCGCTCTTGCAGTCTGGTAACGGTTCTTGTAATAGTGGGTTTTTCCACATTCAAATAATTACTAATATCCACGAGGGTGGAAGGTCCATAGTGCTTTAAATAATAAATAATAGCCCATTGTGAGTGGAATAAATCATGCTTGGCTAATTGATCATTCAATCGTTTTGTAAATAATCGAGCTGTCTGCAAATATTGATGAAAAAAATACTGGTGCCCGGAAATAGACAATTGTACCACCACCTCGAATATAGTTACCTAGGTAACTATACGCCGGTGTTGATCATAAATCCAGTAAAAAGCACCAATAAATTCATTTGGATTATTGTTTCTTCAAAATTAGTGTAAATACACTAGAGATGGGGAATAAAATGATGAGATAATTGAGATTAACAGATAAGGGATTAGGAGGTGAAGAAGAAAATTCAAACATAGGAATTAAATGAAGTGTGATCCAAAATGTTTTATATTTTTTTAAAATCCTCGTCTTAATGGAATAGCTTACTAGTTTTCATTACAGAGGCTAGCCTAATCTTTACATATCTAGTTTTTCTATCTGCATGTATCTATTTTGAATTGAAGGAGTAGGGTCTATGGGTGAATTATTTCAGTTACTAAAAAAAGGAAATACAAGCGCAATTACAGCAGCAATCGTCAACTTAGTGATATCTATTATTAAAGGTGCAGCTTATATGTTTACTGGTAATGTGGCATTATTCGCGGAGACACTTCATAGTTTGGGAGATTCAGCTAACCAATTCTTTGTGTTTATTGGGTCAGCGTTAAGTAAAAAAGCACCGACCGAACGTTTTCCCAATGGATTTGGCCGCTTGGTAAATTTGGTTCTTTTGGGAGCGGTATTAATAGTAGGAATCATGTCTTATGAAACGATAAAAGAAGGATATATGCATATTTTACACCCTAGTGAATCTAGTTATTTTTGGGTGAGTATCGGTGTTTTAGCCATCAGTGTAATTCTCGAAGTTTTTGTTTTAGTTAAAGCAATGAAGGAAATTATGCATGAAGTCGGAGTGGAAGCGAAAGGCTTGTCTTTCTTATATAAAAGCTTCACCTATTTTGGTAAAGCGAAGCCTGCAACTAGGCTAGTGTTTTTGGAAGACCTAGTTGCTACTTCAGGTGGGGTTTTAGCGATCATCGCGATTGTCATATCACATTTAACAAACCTACACGCAGCTGAAGGAATTGCCTCCATTCTTATCGGCATGATGATGTTATTTGTAGTTGGTAAAGTATTCTTCGACAATGCAGCAGGTGCCCTTGGTGAAGCTGATGAACTGATGGAGCAATATATTGGCGATCTGGTTCTTCTTGATAAAGATATCAAGGATGTTCAGAAGGTAGTCGTAATTAAAGAGGGCGAGGATTTTCATGTAGAAGTCTGTGTCGAAATTGATCTGTCTTTAACGGTTGCCGATATGGACGATATTAAAGATCGTCTTAAAAAGCAAATCTTAGCGGAAAAGGGCGTTGTTGATGTCATGATCGAATTCGATGAAGACGATGGCCTGGTAAATTGGAACCAAGCTGAGAAATTGCCAGCAGAATAAAAACAAAGCGCTTGATGACGGGTATATGTCTCAAGCGCTTTTGTTTTTAATTATTTAGCTGTGGCATATCCAATTTATATAGTTTTGTATAATGGGGCATCATTTGAAGAAGTTCTTCATGAGAACCGTTCATACTGATTTCCCCGTCTTGAAGAAACAGAACTCTATCCATTTTTTCCACACCCATTAAGTGATGGGTAATCCAGATCATTGTTTTACCATTTAACGTCTTAAATATGGTTTCAAGGAGGCTGAGTTCGGTTTGCGAATCAAGACCGACAGTTGGTTCATCTAGAATAACAATCGGATTTTTTTGTAAAAGTATTCTCGCAAGCGCAATACGCTGACGTTCTCCGCCTGAAAAACGCCCTCCCAATTCATGCATACGCGTTTGATACCCATTTGGAAGAGATTCAATATAATCATGCATCCTAACTAATTTAGCAGCTTCATATACCTCTTCATCGCAAGCATTTGGATTGCCCAGCCGTATATTATTCATAACGGTTGTATCAAATAAATGTGGTTTCTGATGGAGTACAGAAATGAAGCTTGTAATTCGAGAATCTAAAAGAGAAATATCTTTATTTCCTATACTGATTTTTCCTTGATTAGGTTTATATGCACCTAATAAAAGCTTTACGATTGTACTTTTCCCCGCTCCGCTTTTACCCAGCATCGCAATTTTTTCGCCAGGCTGAATGGTAAAGTTTAAATTATTCAATACCTTCTCGTCAATAGAAGAATAAGAAAAACTAATCTGATTAAAGGTGATAGGCAATGCAGTTTGTGCCTTCAAATCATCAAATTCGCTCGTGTTTTCATTGTTTGTTAATCCTATTAATTCTTTTTCTTCCTGTAAGCCATTCATTCGCTCCAATGAACTTTTATAACTGGAGACCTGGCTAACAGCATCGGATAATGGGGCGAAAGCATCGACTAATGGGAACACTACTAGAATAAAAGCTGCAATCCAAATAGGAGAGAATTGTCCGGCTTCTACCTGTAAGGTAATCCAGCAGGCAAGTGCCACAATAATAACCAATATGACAGCTTGAAAGAGAAAATTACGTTTTCGTTGAAATAGATTGATCTTTGCTTCAAGTACATCAACCTTTTTTTCATCTTTTTCATAACGTTCGATAAAATCGGACTGTCTGCCACTAATCATCCAATCGCCAATTCCCATAACAGCATCTGTCAGAGATTGATATAGTCCGTTTCTTGCATTTTTCATTTGTGCATGTCTTGCACGCGTCACTAATAGTGATACGAGAGGAAACAAAATAATCAGGACGAATAACAATAGAAACATTAGAAGCGCAAAAGGAATAGAAAAGAATCCTAATGCCAAGACAATTAACATATATAAACCGATGCTTATGATAGATGGAAAGATTGTCTTAATATATAAATCTTGAAGATGCTCAATATCATCAGCCATCACACCAAGCAAATCGCCGGTTTTATATCGGGATTTGAAATCTAAAGCATCTGGTTCAAGTGCTCTATATAAACGGACCCGCATACTCGATAGTATTTTTAAAACAAGGCTATGGCTGCTTAAGCGTTCAGCATAACGAAAGGCTGGCCTTGATACTCCAAACAGCCTTACCAAGACAATCGGTACATACACAAGGAGGATGTTTTCTGGTAAAGTGGCAGATTTGGATATTAAATAGCCAGATGTAAACATTAAAGCACCTGCGCTAAAGAATGTGCCAACACCAAGTACAATTACGATAGTTAAGAGCCACTTATTTTGGGATAAATAAGGACCAACCCACGAGTTATTGAGAATGGAGATAGAGTCTTTTTTCTTAGCCATGGTGCACCTCATTTCCCCCTAAGTGTTCTTTAATTAATTGATAATAATGGCCTTCTTTTTTTAATAGCTCCTCATGACTTCCGATTTCAACGATACGCCCTTGATCTAAAACAATAATTTGGTCCATGTCTGTCATCCAATGAAGTCGATGAGTCGCAAAGAATACAAGATGATCGTCAAATAAAGGAACGATATTTTGCTTTAATTCATATTCCGTCTCTATATCAAGGTGAGCAGTTGGCTCATCAAACAAGAGAATTTTTCTATTTTTATCAAGGAATGCCCGTGCTAAAGCAACTCGTTGTTCCTGACCGCCACTCAGCATACGACCGCTTTCTCCAATCTGTTCATCCAATCCATTTGGTAGGGAATCAACAACTTCTTTTAATCCTGCTCGATCAATAGCCAACTGAATTTCCTCTTCACTGGCGTTTGGAGTGTAAAATGTAATATTGTTTCGCACAGTATCATTAAATAGATAAGGATGCTGTGGAATATATAGCAATTGATCCTGCCAGCTCATTTCTTTAAAAGAGGAATAGGAATGATTGTTAATAGTAACTGTGCAGGATGTAGGGTTTAAAAATCCGCCCAGTACATCAATTAAGGTAGATTTTCCGGCACCGCTTGCGCCAATAATACCGATTTTTCCGTATCCCTTCCATGAAAATGATAGATCATTCAAAGCGGATTGATTGGATTCCATGTGTTGGACTGTCAAGTTGCTAATGGTTAAGGAATCCTGATTTGACCAAGTAGAGAATGTTGTATTTTGTTTTTGTTTTAGATCAAGCGGCCAATTAATAATCCGTTGAATAGCAGACATACTGTTTTTTCCGTCTAAAGTAGCGTGGTAATCTGTTCCGAAGTCCCGAATCGGTAAAAAGTATTCAGGAGCAAGGATTAATACCGTAAGTGCCGGTCCTAATAAAATTGCACCTTCCATAAGCCGAACACCCAGGAATAAGGCGACAATAGCGACTGAAAGGGAGGTGAAGAAATCGAGCGCGAATGTTGAAAGGAATGCAATTCGCAGTGTCCCCATCGTTGCTTTTCGGTAACGTTCACTTACGTTTTTGATATTTCGATCGTACTTTTTACTTAAGCCCAGAAGTCGTAAAGTTTCCAAGCCACGTAAGGAATCAACAAAATGGTTGGAAAGGACTTGATAGGATTCATATTGTTTATCAGCCTTACGCTTTGCTGCAATCCCAAGCATAGCCATAAAGAATAAAAGAATAGGGAGTACAATGATTACAATTCCCGCAGAAGTCAAATCAAGCGTCAGCATAAACCCTACAATTAACAGAGGAATCAGGAACATACTCATCATCTTGGGCAAGAAAAGCTTTAAATACGTTTCAACCTGGGAAACACCTTCTAAAGCCATTGTTACTAAGCTTCCTGTCCCTTCGGATTGGGTGAATCGAGGACCCAATTCAAATAATTTCTTCAATAATTCTTTTCGCATCGCTGTCCCTGATTCGGAGGCAAAGCGATCCATCCATTTATCACGAATAAAAGTCAAAAGGTGGCGTACCAAAAAAGCTAATACGAATAAAAGGAAGGGGATAAGCTGTTCAGACAGCTTTTCCCCATTAAATAAGTTTGTAATCCCTTCAGCAAGGTAGATGGCCTGAATAATAATGGCAATCCCCTGTAATAAAGAAATCACGAATAGGAATGTCATGGTGCTCTTTATTCCTTTTATAGTTAAAATCTCTTTGTTTATCATTAATGACTCACCGGTTCCTTATCAGAAATACGCTTTCTGAATACATAGTAGCTCCATATTTGATAGCCAAGAACGAAGGGAAGTAATATTAATGCTACGATGGTCATCACCTTAAGGGTATATGGTCCACTGGAAGCATTCAATATAGTTAAGTTATATTCGGAACTAATTGAACTGACCATTACTCTTGGGAACAGACCAACAAATAACATCGTAACAGTAAATAGCATAGTTGAAGCCGTCATAGTGAAGGCTAAAGCTTCCCTTTTCTTTGCTGAGAATACATAACCTAATACGGTTGTTACAACTGCACCGAGCAGGAATAATGGTGTAGCGAGCGGCCGTACTTCAAATAAGTCTGTCATTGTATAGGTTAGTACGGCGAAAACTATAAGACCTGCTAATAGAATTAAATATATTTTTGATACTAAAGAACGTGCACGATCACGAATCTGCCCCTCTGTCCGAATGCCGATGAATGTTAAACCATGCACAAGGCATAACACAATCATCGCGATTCCGCCAACAATGGAGTAGGGGTCAAAGTAATCTCCAAAGCTAGCATACATATTTTTGGATGCATCAATTGGCATTCCACGTACAAGGCTAGTAAAAAGAACACCCAATACAAAAGCAGGTATTATACTGCCGACAAATATCATCCAATCCCAGAAACTGATCCACTTTTCATGGACTTTATGTCTGAATTCAAAAGCAACTCCTCGTACAATTAAGGCCAGCAGGAATAAAACAAATGGTAGATAGTACCCACTGAACATGGTTGCGTACCATTCAGGGAATGCCGCAAAAATAGCACCGCCTGCAGTAATCAACCATACTTCGTTTGCATCCCAGAAAGGCCCGATGGTAGAAACCAACTGATCCCGCTCTTTTTGATTACGCGCGAGAAAACGAGTGGACATTCCCACGCCAAAGTCAAAGCCTTCAAGAATAAAGAAACCAATAAATAAAACAGCTACAAGGATAAACCATAACTCATTTAGACTCATGCTCCAAAGGCCTCCTTGTCAAATAAATCTACATCTGGTTTTGTATCAGTGGTTTGGTATGGTCCTTTTTTAATTTGTTTCACAATAAGAGTGATTAATACGACAGCAAGAACAGTATAGGCCCCCAAAAATACAATAATCGATGTTAACAGCTGTCCTGCAGTAACATTAGGGGATACGGACTGTGCAGTCGTATATAATCCAAAGACTGTCCAAGGCTGCCGGCCAATTTCAGTCATAATCCAGCCAGCTGTATTGGCGATAAAAGGAAGGGCTATTGCTCCAACCATTGCTTTTAAATAGAGTGATTGATTTATTAGGTTATTTTTCTTGATAAATAATAGTCCTAAGGCTGCTAAGCCCATAATAATAGCACCAGCGAAAACCATAATGCGGAAGCTCCAATAAACAGCTCCTACCGGCGGGATATAATCGCCTTCACCATAAAGCTCTGTGTATTTCTCCTGGAGTGTATTCATTCCTTCTACAGATCCCTCAAAGCTATTATAGGCTAAGATACTTAAAGCATAAGGGATTTCAACAGACCACTTGTTTTCACGGGTTTCTTCATCAATATTAGCAATTAGCGACCAGCTTGCCGGGTCACCGCTATCTTCCCATAAACCTTCACTGGCTGCCATTTTCATAGGCTGTGAGGACATTAAATGCTGTGCCTGCCAGTGACCAGTAAATGCGATTCCAAGTCCTGAGATCATCGCCACAATCATAGCGATCGTAAATGATTTCTTAAATACATCTAAGTTTTGCTTTTTCAATATTTTAAATGCACTGATCCCAGCTACTACGAAGGCTCCGGTTGCAAAAGCCCCAAAGACCGTATGTGGAAATTCAACAAGCAGCTGAGGATTTGTGATAAATGCCCCGAAATCATTTAATACAGCTTTGCCATTCTCAATCGCAATCCCAACTGGTTCCTGCATAAAAGAGTTCGCAGCGAGAATAAACAAGGCAGAAAAAATGGTACCGATTGATACAAGCCATATAGATAGTAAATGAACCCATCTTGGCAATCGGTCACGCCCAAACATCCATACACCAATGAATGTGGATTCTAAAAAGAAAGCCAGTAAGGCTTCAATAGCCAATGGAACACCAAATACATCTCCGACAAAGCGGGAGTATTCTGACCAGTTCATTCCAAACTGGAATTCTTGGATAATTCCTGTAACTACTCCGACAGCAAAAGAGATGAGAAAGATATTTCCCCAAAACTTTGCCATGTCCAAATAAATTTCTTTTTTCTTAAAAAAATACAATGTCTCCATAATAGCAACTAAAAATACCAATCCAATGGATAGTGGTACAAAGAAGAAGTGATAGATTGTAGTTGCTGCATACTGAAACCTAGCGAGATCCAATACTTCCATTTAACTGTTCACACCTTTCAATTCTTATGCATTGTTCATTCATTCACAAAACAGACGAAAAAAAACCATTTATAAAGTGCTGTCACCTCTATTATAAAAGTAACTAATTATTTTTGCGTGAATGAAGAGTTGGCTTAAATAGTTTAAATTGTTTAGTAGGTTATCCCTATGTATATATTAATAATTAGTTAAATTTACAATGACCTTGTTTATATTAGATATAATAGTCCTATAATTTGCAAATATCTATAACTAAACTAAAATTACTATAATTAATTCAAATTTATGAAACAATATTGTCACAAAAGCTGCGCAAACGAATTGTCATTCGTTTGCAAATCAGTTGACAAAAAGAACAGCTTGATTTTAATAAATCAAGCTGAAGAGGAAGATCAAGATTAATATTTTACCAACTTGTAGCCTTTTATTTTGCAGATATGATTCATAGCCTGATTAAACGTAGCAAATGTTTCATTCTTTATTTTTGTTCCCTGGTTTACGATTTGGCGGACAAGAGTAGTGGACAGGCCTGTATATATAGCTTCTGTACCCAATAAAGCAAGGGATTGAGAGATGACCTCCAGCTCTGCCACAATATATTCGTCATCCAGTGAAGTTACGCTAGTAAAATCAATCACCATATAGGAAGCCTGTTTATCAGAGCTTTCATATAAAGCCTTCTCTTTGATCTTATGAAGACGATCTTCCGACAAAAATCCAGTAATGGGCATTAAAAGTACATCATCCAGAATTGTTTTGATGATAGGAGCATACATTTCTTCCATCATCGAATGCCCTTTATGTATTTCTTCTTCATAATCGGTTACATCCTTCCAAGTGAGCATATAACCTGTTAAACCATTGTTGAATGTAAAGGGACTTATTGCAATCTTAGCTGTGTATTTATTGAAAAATATAATTCTGCTGGTATTGGGGAAGGAATCGTTTTCGAGTATTGTCCTCTTGCAGTTCCCCCCTTGATCAAATTCTGCTATGTTTCTCCCGATATATTCTTCCTTACTTGATAAACCGGTAAAAGGACTTAGACATTGAATTAATTTGTCAGCGTAACGATTGATAAATATGATGGTTAATTGATCATCACAAATAAAAATATTTTCTCCTACTGCATTTAATAATTGATAAGTCTCCTCTGATTGAAAATATCCCATAACCTGTCTCCTTATTTTCTTCGTGCTGTATTAACTCTCATTATACGGAATAATATTGGATAGATAAAAAGTTTTACTTTATATATTAAAAAGGGTAACCAATCAAGAGGTTCAAGAGGATGAGTAGATAGCATATGGGAGACAGTACTATTATTGAGGAAAATATATATCCAACTGGTAATAAAAGTTGTATACTGAAAATTGTGAAAAGACAGGAGGTTTTTGAATGAATTACTCTCTAACATGGAATTTGGATAACATATTTCCAAATGGCTCTGAGTCACCTGAATTACTATCAAAATTAGCTGAAATCAAAGAGCTGTTAAATACATACAAAGGGGCAGTAAAAGCTTGGCAGGCTCCTTCAGACGTTAGCGGTACCAAAGAGATTGTTTCTATATTAAAACAAACAGAGGTACTGCAAAAAGCAATCTATCAGGTATCGGCATTTCTTGAATGTGCTACTGCCCAAAATGTCCATGATACAAAGGCGGATCAATTAAATGGAGAAGTATACACATTAATAAGTGAATTCGAAACAGTTTTTACAGGATTTACAATTAAACTTGTCCAAATAAATGATGCTGTCTGGCAAGAAATCATCGAACAACCAGAAATTAGTGAAATAGCTTTCTATATTAATGAGCAAAGGGAACATGGTAAGGAACAATTATCGGAAGCTGAAGAAGCACTCATTAATGCATTGCGCGTAGATGGATATGTCGGGTGGAGTACCCATTACGATTCACTTGTAAAAATGATTGAGATTCCTTATACAAATGAAGATGGCGAGACTGTTCATTTATCAGCTGGCCAAGCTTTTAATAAGATGCACGACGATCCTAATCCAGAAGTCCGAGCGGAAATTTTCAAGAAATGGGAAAAAGCCTGGGGAGAAAAAGCCCCTTTGTTTGCTGACACGATTAATCATTTAGGCGGCTTCCGTTTGGCTAATTATAAAATGCATGGTGTTGAAGATTTTATGAAAGAGCCATTGCAGTATAACCGAATGAAGAAAGAAACATTGGATGTAATGTGGGATGTCATTGCAAAAAATAAGCAGCCTTTTGTAGAGTTTCTTAACCGTAAGGCAAAGCTTTTAGGTAAAGAGAAATTGAGCTGGGTAGATGTTGATGCACCGATCGTAACAACGGAACCGATGCATTACACATTTGATGAGGGAGCAAAGTTTATCATCGATAATTTTGCGAAATTCGGTGATGAATTGCCTAAATTTGCCCAGGAAGCATTTGAAAAGGCGTGGATTGAAGCAGAGGATCGTACTGGCAAGCGTCCTGGAGGATTCTGTACTAGCTTTCCTGAAACAAATGAATCACGTATCTTTATGACCTATTCAGGCTCACCAAGCGGTGTAGCAACGCTTGCTCATGAACTAGGTCATGCTTTCCACAGCCATGTATTAAATGATAAGCCATTCTTTAATACAGATTACGCGATGAATGTCGCTGAAACAGCATCTACATTTGCTGAACAAATTTGCTCTGATGCCAGTGTCCGTGCTGCTGTATCGGATGCAGAAAAAATCACATTGCTCGATAACAAAATACTAAATGCAATTGCTATGTTCATGAACATTCATGCCCGTTTTATTTTTGAAAAAAATTATTATACAGAACGCAAAAATGGATTGGTTTCCGTTGAGCGCTTGAACGAAATGATGGCATCTGCACAAAAAGAGGCATATCAAAATTCTCTGAGTGAATATCATCCAACCTTCTGGGCAAGTAAATTGCATTTCTATATTGCAGAAGTGCCATTTTATAATTTCCCGTACACGTTTGGATATTTGTTTAGCTTAGGGATTTATCACTTATCTTTAAAAGAAGGTAAGTCATTTGAAAAGAAATATATTGCATTATTGCAGGATACAGCTGCTATGACAACAGAGGAGCTTGCGATGAAACATTTAGGTGTAGACCTAACGAAACCAGATTTCTGGCAGGCTGGTGTGGATCTTGCAATTGCTGATGTAAATGAATTCCTTGAATTAACGAAATAAAGGGAGAAATTCCTTTTGTGTGGCATTGTCATTCTTTAGAGGGTGGCAATGCTTTTTGACTTTGATAGATCATTCAAGCATGTAAAGAGTAAACTATAGGATAGATGGTTGAAAAGGGGATTAGATATTAAATGGTCATACGTTCATCAAGAATTGAGGACTACGAACAATTAATAAAACTTGAAAATTTGATTTGGAATTATACAAATACACCGATGCCGATCGTTTGGGAATCAGTAGCCGATTATGCTCAGCATTTTCCGCCGGGAAGCATGTTTGTCGCAATTGAGAACGGGAGAGTTGCGGGCTATATGTCTGTTAAATATCCTACTCCGTTGGAGAGCAATTGTCATGTATGGGAAATGGCGATTGGTGTCCATCCTGACTTTCAGGGCAAGAGTATAGGCAGTAAATTATTGCAGTTTCTGGATGAAGAGGGGAAGAAGCGTGGGATCCGAAAAATTTCTTTAAGGGTATTGTCCACAAATACACCGGCTATATCTTTCTATAAGAGGAATGGCTATATTAAGCAAGGTGTATTAAAGGGAGAATTTTTTCTGAATGGTCAGTATGTGGATGATATACTAATGTATAAAGAACTCGTTGATTAAGAAGGAGAGGTTGTTTGAGTGATTAAAATAGAGCTCGGCACCGAAGGAGATCAAGCGTTTATCCGAGAACATTTAATTGATTTTAATCGACGAAAACTGCCGGAGTATAATGATACACCGTATGGGAAAGTCACCTATGTGGTAAAGGACGACCACAATCATATACAGGGCGGAATCGCAGCTCATTACAGCTGGGGAAGAATGCAGATTGATTTCCTGTGGATTGACGATCAATTGCGACAAAAAGGGGTAGGGAAAGAGCTTCTGGCAAGTGTTGAACACTATGCAATAGAAAAAGGATGTACACTTCTGATGTTGGATACATTCAGCTTTCAAGCACCAGATTTCTATAAGAAAAACGGATTTTCCGTATTTGGAGTGATTGAAAATCATCCAGAAGGACATCATCAATATTTTTTACAAAAAAGAATCTGAAGTGTTAATTCATCTAATTGATTATTAAATTCTACTACTAAAATATTACTATATTACAGTGGATGCGGTTAAAATCCGCTGTTTTTATATGGAATAAATCAAAAAAAATGGATTAAAAGCCATTCAGTAGAAATTCTTAAAAGAATAGCTCTACATAATTTAGTTTGTAGCAAATTTAACTCCTAACTGCTGAATAAGCTGTAAATCACTCATTTCACACCATTGTTCGGCAATTTTACCATTCTCGATTCGAAATATAATGATGCCCGTTTCTTTAACCTGTTGATTTTCAGAAGGAATGTCCAGTAATCCGCCTTTATAAATGCTATATCCGCTATAGCGTGCAACGACTTTATCACCTTCTTCAATCGTGTCATGAACGCTCCATTTGCGCTCAACAAAAGAGGTGCAATACCAGGATAACCAATTTTTAAAGTGCTCGATACCGACATAGCCCTCGTCATTTCCCTGAGAATGAGTAACCATATCCGCTGATGCAATATCTTTTAAAATATCTGTATTCCCGTCCGTAAATACATCCCGAAACCATACTTTAACGATTTCTTTTTTATCAACGCTTCGCAAAGTAAACACCTCCATTTTATCTCATTATACAAATTCGAAACGTCGCCAAAAAAACTGTATTTCTTTTCAAAATAAAAGCTGTAATATTGGAATACAGAGAAGTTGCTCACTTTTTTTGATTACTATTTTCTTATATATAGCTTGTTGATTGTTGTTCAATCAGTCATACAGTATTTTGTATGAACTGGCTAATAATACCGGTATAAATAGAAAACTTAGGATATTAAAATAGTTAGGTTGAATACTAAGCGTAGAGGATGAGGATGATGATTAGCAGTAAATTAGGGTTTGGAAGGAGATTCCAAATTTCTATAATCCTGATTATGGTGGTAATCGTACTCTTTTCGGTAATGACCATCCAGAATTTAAATAGCTCCCGTGAGGACTTATTAGAAATTGTAGAAAATCGATATAAAAAAGTGAATTATACTTATGAGATAGAAAAGAACGTCAGTTCATCAAAAATGTTGGTTGGGAGTATTGCGAATGATCTATCAGGAGTAACATCAGCTACTATACAAGATAAACTTGCTGAAAATCATGTCAAGATTGAAGAACATTTTGCAAAAATCCATGGTATGACACTAAATGAGGAAGCTAGGGAAATATTAATGGATTGCGCATCCCTATATCGTATATACAAAGAAAACGAACGAATAATCATAATGGAATTAATACAAGACAATGAGTACGTTAGTAAAAATTGGAAGAAAATAGAGGAATCAAGTTCTAAGCTAACAGAGTCAATAGAAGAGTTTATTAGCTATCAAGAGGAGATGATGGAGGGCGCATTTAAACGGGCAAGTGAAAAGTACAATCATTTGTGTCAGGTTGTTTTCTTGTTAACAATAACTTCCTGCGGGTTAATTGGGTTAATTGGATACTGGGTTATTCGTTCAACAACAAAGGACTTAAAACAAATAACAACTGTATTGAAAGAAATTGATTTAAATGATCCATCGACCCTCCACAGGCTTGAAGTAAAAACGGATGATGAAATAGGTCTGATTGCTGAAGCTTTTAATAATATGTCCGTGTCTTTAGAAATCTACAATAAAAATGAGAAAGCGTATTTGAAAGATATCAAGATACAGAACTGGGTACTATCAAAAATTAATGAAATAACAAGCTTAACACAAAGTGTCTTTGATATAAATGAATTTGCAAAACGTCTTCAAGGGAAGCTTGCACCATTAGTAGGTGCTTCGATTGGGGCGCTCTATTTGAGGGGTCAAGCTGATGAAACATGTTTTTATCGTGCAGCATCCTATGGTGACGGTGGAAAAGATCAATTTAAAGTTGGTGAGGGGATTATTGGGCAGGCTGCTATTGATCAAAAAATAGTTATGTTAGAAGATTTCCCGGAAGATTACCAACTACTTTCAACGGGCTTATGTGAGGCAAAACCAAAAGCTTTCTTAATTGTCCCAATCATTTATGAAAACAACACGATTGGGGTTCTTGAATTTGCAAGTATAACTGGCTTTTCAGATATACAATACCAAGCCATTCAGCAGGTGAATGAATCTCTCGGTTTGGCCATACACAGTGTTCTAAATAGAATGGAAATTGAATGTTTGCTAAATGAGTCAAAAGCAATGACTGAAGAATTGCAGGTTCAGACTGAAGAGCTTCATTCACAGTCAGAAGAATTAATGACGATTAATGAACTTCTGGAAGAACGTGAGCAAGAAGCTATACAAAAAACGAAGGAACTTGAACAGTCCCAGGAAGAATTAAGAATTAAAAATGAACAATTGCAGCTAAGCTCAAATTATAAATCCGAATTTCTGGCGAATATTAGCCATGAACTTCGTACTCCTTTAAATAGTATTTTAATTCTTGCAGAGATGTTAATAGACATAGATAGTGATTGTTTTTCAGCAGAGGAAAAAGAGTATATTGAATATATTTATTCGGCTGCAGACAGTTTAACATCTTTAATTAACGATATACTTGACCTTTCAAAAATAGAAGCTGGAAAGTCTGAAATCACATATAGCAAAATGAACATCAGTGAGTTGGTTGAAACCTTAAATATATTTTCGCCACAAGCCGAAAGAAAACAACTTGGTTTCACCATTGAAATAGATGAGAATCTACCTTCCTATTTCTATACAGATGTACAAAAAATTCAGCAGATCGTAAAAAACTTACTATCAAATGCTATTAAGTTCACAGAACGAGGAAAAGTGTCTGTGAAGGTGGAAAAAATAATCCATACATGTGATGAAAAAGATAACCATAATACCACTCAAACTGACGAGTGGATAAAAATTGTTGTCATGGATACAGGTATAGGAATCCATAAAGATAAGCAACAAACCATTTTTGAGGCCTTTCAACAGGGAGACGGATCTACTGTACAAAAATATGGTGGAACAGGCTTAGGTTTATCAATCTGCAAAAAATTATCCTATTTGCTTAACGGTCATATATTTGTTGAAAGTGAAGTAGGGAAAGGTAGTACGTTTACTCTTTATATACCGTATCTACAGAATCAGGAAAATATTAATGTAAATCAAGGGGATCAATATCATCAGATGATAGCAGAAGTGGCTGCGGCTAAAGAACCAAATGATATCCAATTGGACATACATCATGGAAAAAGAGTGCTTATTACAGATGATGATCAGCGTAACATATACTCACTAAAAGCAATTCTTGAAAAAAAGAAAATGGAAGTCTTAGTAGCTCATAATGGAATCGAATGCTTGGAGATTCTAAAAAAGGATTGCCAGATTGATATGATCCTGATGGATATTATGATGCCTGAATTGAACGGATATGAGACGATGAAACGTATCCGTCAGAATTCAGAGTTTGCATCACTACCGATTATTGCCTTAACAGCAAAAGGAATGAAGGGCGATCGTGAAAAATGCTTAGCGGCTGGTGCATCAGACTATATCAGTAAACCAATTAACCTGGAGCAATTAATATCCGTGATGAGAGTATGGATGAATTAAAAGGAAAATAGATAAGGATTCATTTCAAAAAGTTAATGTTTTTGCCGCTCAATTGGAGTCAATTTGAGCGGCTTTTTTTATGGAAGGACAGAAAAGAAATCTTCTGTAATATAGGTTTATTCTCTACTAGTAGTAGGTTCATTCAGTAGACTTGGAGTCAAATCATTGATTGTTAATTTGTGCTTCTATGGCACTAATTCCTCTTTGAAGGATTTTAATTTTCTAATCTATTTTAGTTCTTTATCATAAATCACAAGCATAGAGGGAATGGTTGTTTTCCTGCTTCACGAATAATATTTTTAACAATTAGGAGGGTTTTAAGCTCTCTTTCTTGAACATAAGTAGTCAAATCGTTTTATAGTTTAAAGGGGGATCGGTATGAATGAGATTGTTGATTACTATAGTGAATTTGATGAGTGGGGCAGATTAGACAGGGAACCAATTGAGTTTCAGGTGAATTGGCATTATATTAAAAAATATTTAACTCCATCAGGTACTGTTTTGGACAATGGAGCAGGCCCAGGGAAATATTCGCTTAAGCTGGCTGAAGAGGGGTATCGCGTTACCCTGTCGGATCTGACACCGAGCTTGGTTGATATTGCTGAAGATAAAGCGCGGGAATTGGGACTGTTTGCCCAATTTGATGGGTTTTATAACATAGATGCAAGAGACCTGTCTGCAATAGAAGATGAACAATTCGATGCTTCATTAATGCTAGGGCCACTATACCATTTGCAGCAGGAAGAGGATCGATTGATGGCGGTAAAAGAATTATATCGTGTAACCAAGAAAAACGGCCTTGTTTTCATAGCATTTATGCCAAGAGTAAAGCACATGTTAAATTCACTCATCTGTCCTGAACATTGGCGGCCAAACAACACGGTGGATGCCATTCGACAGTTTACCGAAACCGGCTGTTTTAATCATGCAGATAGTGGGAGATTTACGGGTGCATACTATTATCGTGTAGAAGATATAGATCCATTTATGAAATCAAGTGGATTTGAAAAAGTAGCTTTAATAGGATCTAATATAGGTTCTATGGTTACAAATCATCAGTGGAATTATTGGAGAGAGAAGGGTGAAGGCGAAATGGGAAAAATAGTAGACCTGTTGATTGAGTATGCAAAGGAACCATCTCTGCTCGGTACATCATCACATTTACTTTATATTGGTCTGAAAAAATGAAGAATAGAGCTGCCAACTAGTGTGACAGCTCTATCCTTATATCATCTCGATTAGATAAATGTAGTAATATCTTCTACAGGTAAGCGTACGGTTTTAAAGTAATGATCTCCCTCTGCTTTACCAATTGCGATTAATACTAATGGAATATATCTTTCGTCCACATTGAAATTTTTAGCAAAAGCAGTTTTATCGAAGCCGCCCATCGTAATGGTATCCAGCCCACGATTTTTCGCTATCAGCATTAATTGCATGGAAACAAGACCGGCATCAAAGCTTGCCATATTAGCTCTTGTTTCTAAAGGTGCACCCGGATAGACCCGTTTAACATCATTCACGAGCCTTTGTCTATTTTCTTCGTCAACATAGCCTGCTTCAAACATCATATCGTAGATTTGATCTGCTTTTTTATACATTTCAGTATCCCCAAGGACAGCAATAACAGCAGATGCATTTTCAGCCACCTTTGCATTGTTACCATATAAGGCAAGATCTTTCTTTCTATCCTCATCTTTAACTACGATGAAGCTCCAAGCCTGCATATTGCTAGAAGATGGAGCTAAAGTAGCTTCCTCAAGGATGCTTTTTAATTCTTCTTCGGAAATTTTAAAAGAAGCATCATACTGTCTGATCGAATGACGTTCCTTAATAATCGTTGATAAATCTTTATGTACATTTGACAAAGTAAATCCCCCACAGTTCCATAAATAAAGTTATTATTATATGCTTTGCTTATTTTTAGTAAGTAACAAGTAAATTGTAATGTTGCAACTTACATTTGTCAACTCAATCGCCAGTTAGGAACGCAAACGATATGGATTGTGAAAAAACATGAAGAAAACTAACTTTTTTTTAGGCAACTCCGTATATCTATATTTGAATAAGTGAACATCAATCTACCATTTTGCTATATGGTCTTCAATACAGCCAAGCATTTGCTTGATTGTCAGGATAGTGCTGTCCGGTAAGCGTATTTCTCCGTTATAATAGCCTACCATTTGATGTACTTCTGATTTCACTATAATAGCATCAGTCTTGGCGATCCGTTCATATAGAGGTGTAAAGGTGAGCCTTACACAATCAGTCGCCAAAGAGTCAATCTTCCATGGCTGCATGAAATCATGTTTATTATAGTGAAATTTCATATCTTCACTGATTTTTGTCAGCCGTCCATTAACTAATACTGCATTTTCATTAAAGCCTGTCCCATCAGTCCATTGTCCGCCAAAATTTAGACCAATTACATCATTTCCTTGTTTACCAGATGCCATTCCCCAATTCCAGGTACAGTTTCTTGGCCAGATACCTCGTCCGTAATCTAAGCTGGCATAGCTTTCATCAGGAGTAAATTGATAGGTTTTAGACCCAATAGTCAGCGTCCCTTTAGTAGGAAGACAGTGCATTTTCGTTGTTAATTGAAATGTTTGATCACTCCAGGGTATGACAACACTCAACGAATCCGTTTCAGGATAGCTAATTTCAAAGTTTGCCAGCAACGGTTTTTCGTTAAAATTAGGAATCTCTACGTTCAGCTGAAAACGATTATTTTCCCATAATATAGCGATGTCCATTTGTTTGGAGGTGAGTTTAGTACTCGCCAATACATCATTAGGGAGCGCTTTATTACTTTTAAAAGGAAATAAGGCTGTTTTCTCAAAAAATGTCTTGGTGTTTAAATCGAGATAATAAACAAAGCAAACCATTGCGAAATCTAAATGGCTGATTGTAGCCGAAAAAAGAACATCTTTATTTGTTATACACCAATAGTTCCATTTCTTTTTACGAAGAAAGCGTCCAGTGACATTTCCGCTGATAAGAGGCTTTCTCGACCAGCCTATGCTATCAGGTATTAAATTACCTTTTTCATCGCATAAATGAACTGGTTCTATTATTTCTCTTTCATTATATATATGACTCATCCTTAACAACCTTTCTATTAGAATTACTATTTGTAGCACAGATCTATTATTAATTTATCATTAGAGGGAAGGTGAGTCTATTGGTGAAAAAACAGCGAGCGGGTAATAGAACCCGCTCGCTGAATCTTAATTAGCGTATAATCGCTTATAACTATCAAAATGTTTTTTATAATAGCTGTTGTTTGTACTAGTAATACGTACTCCGCTGTTATCAGCATGAATAAATTCATTATTTCCTAGATAGATGCCTAAATGGGAGATTCCTTTCTTATATGTACCGGAAAAGAAAATGAGATCTCCAGGCTGAGGAGAACTTACATAATAGGAACGATTAAAGAAACCTTCAGCCGTGTATCTTGGCATAGAATGTCCCGCTTTATTAAAGACATAATAAAGAAAACCGCTGCAATCGAACCCAGATGGTGTTGTTCCTCCCCACACATATTTTGTGCCGATCAAGCTTTTACTGATGGAAATCAGATTAGATGTAAAAGCTGAGTTTCCTATTGTTTCCTGAGCGGAAGAAGACCCGCTTGAAGGTTCGGAAACAGAAGGCAAATCACTTGCTGCCTTTGAAATTTTCAGCTTTTGCCCCACATAAATCACATCAGATTTTAACCCATTCATCGATTTGATTTGTGAAACGGTCAAGGAATAGGTTTTAGCAATCTTACTTAGCGTATCCCCCGACTTAACTGTATAGGTCGTTGAAGTAGCAGTACTGCCGGAAGAGCTTGAAGAGCTGCTTGACCCTGTAGTAGTAGAAGGCTTAGACACCTTTAACACTTGGTTAGGGTAAATAATTGTACTGGATAGGTTATTCCAGCTCTTAAGTTGACTGACCGTAATTGAATGCTTGTTGGCAATTTTACTTAACGTATCGCCAGATTTCACCGTATAAGTAGTAGCGGATGAACTACTGCTGGAAGAACTTGTAGAACTTGAACTGCTAGATCCAGTAGTAGTTGAAGACTTAGTCACCTTTAACGTTTGATTCGGATAAATAACTGTACTCGATAGGTTGTTCCAGCTCATAAGCTGACTGACCGTAGTTGAATATTTACGGGCGATTTTACTTAATGTGTCTCCTGACTTTACCGTATATGTCTGATTGGTAGACACTGATGTACTTCCGGAAGAAGAATGATTGGTGCTTGATGAGGATCCGGAAGCACCTTCGGCCACTTTAATAATTTGACCAGGGTAAATGAGATCATTCTTTAAATCATTCCAGCTCTTTAGTTTACTTACAGTCGTAGAGTGCTTAGCAGCTATTGCTGATAAAGTATCTCCTGATTTAATGGTGTAAGTTTTAGAACTGATAGAACGTTCGGTAATACCGGATGATGATGTACTGCTAGATACTGTGATGACTTGGTTTGGATAAATAATGTCACCTGTCAAATCATTCAACTTCTTTAAATTCGAAACCGTTGTTTTGAATTTTGAGGCAATAAAAGAAAGTGTATCCCCCTTTTTAACTGTATATGTCGATGCTGCAGAGGCTTCTTGAGCAAAAGCAGTCGACATGATTGCAGCTGCAGTGAGGGTCACAACTTTTATATGCTTCATTTTAATCAACTCCTTTACTAGCTATTTGATAAAAATACAATATCGTTATTATATTAGCATAGTAAAATTTTAGATTAAAGTTATAAGTGTTAATTTTCGTTGTTGTAAGAATATGAGATTAATAAAATTTAGAAATAAAACTTACTATTTTTTATTTTTTTAGAATAATTAACAATGGGAGGGATTTAATACCTGAGTAGGGGTGAGTGAATATTCTGGTTGCAAACGTACAAATTTAGGGAAGTGTAAATTTTATGATAGTGAACCAATAGGCAGTTATATACCTATACGAAGAATTAAGCTCAGCCGTCAACAAAGAAATTAGATATTATATGCGGATATCTGTGCATATAAAAAAAGAATGACCAGAAACAAGGTCATTCTTTCTTTTTTGCTTACGCAACATCCTTAATAGTTGCATTCTTTTTCCAGAAACCTAAAAGAACAGCTGTTACAAGTGAACCGATTAGGATGGCTAGAAGGTACATGTAGCGATTATCAATTAACCAGAATACAAAGAGTCCGCCGTGTGGGGCGGGAGTCGAACAGCCAAATGCTGCAGATAAGGCTCCAGCCGTAGCAGCACCGATTACAGAACTGACGATAACTCGAATCGGATCTGCTGCTGCAAAGGGTATTGCTCCTTCCGTGATGAAGGATGCGCCCATAATATAGTTTGTAAGACCAGACTTACGTTCCGAGTCAGTATATTTCTGTTTAAAGAGCGTAGTGGATAGTGCGATGCCAAGAGGTGGTACCATCCCTCCAGCCATAACAGCTGCATGGGGTACACCATTTCCGGCAGCAATTGCTGCTATACCAAATGTGAAAGCAGCCTTATTGATAGGACCTCCCATATCAACAGCCATCATACCGCCAACGATTAAACCAAGGAACACTGCGTTTGTACCGCTTAAGTTTTCAAGCCAATTAGTCAGCCCTTTATTCATGGCCACAACCGGGTCATTAATGATGAATATCATAATTAGACCGGTGATTAATAGGCCAAATAAAGGATATAGCAATACGGGTTTTATACCTTCCAAAGAAGCTGGCAGCCAATTGAAAGCTTTTTTCACACCAAGAGTCACATACCCTGCAAGGAAACCAGCGATTAATCCACCAAGGAAGCCTGCGCCGGCCGTTGCAGCCAATAATCCGCCGACCATACCGGGCATGAAACCTGGGCGATCTGCAATCGAGCTGGCAATGAAACCGGCAAGTACGGGTACTAATAAGAAGAACGCACCCTTGTCTCCGCCGCCAATGGTGTTGAGTGCTGCAGCAAATTCATTGTAGCCCGGTGTCGTTGGATCCGTAGGTTTAATTCCGCCAAATAAGAAGGAAAGGGCAATTAAGAGACCGCCGCCGACAACAAATGGAAGCATATTACTTACACCGCTCATGAGGTGTTTATATATTTGAGAGCCTATCCCTTTTTTCTCCTGATTCCCGCTATCTTGATTAGTGGATCCGCCTTTGGCTTCATAAATTGGGGCATCCTGTTTTAAAGCACGGTTAATTAGTTCTTCTGGCTTACGGATTCCCTGTGCTACTGGAACTTGAATCACATGTTTGCCATTGAAACGATTCATTTCAACGTTTTTGTCTGCAGCAACAATGATTGCACTTGCTTTTTGAATATCTTCAGCAGTGAGAGGGTTTTTGATTCCGGTGGAACCATTTGTTTCTACTTTAATATTTACATTCATTTCTTTCGCTTTTGCTTTTAAGGCATCCGCTGCCATATAGGTGTGCGCAATTCCAGTTGGACAGGCAGTGACGGCTAACACATAACCTTCTTCATTTGCCTCTGCAGTATCCGGAGCAGGCTGATCTTTTGAATCTTCATTTTCAAGCTCATTCTGTTTGGCATCAATAATAGAGAGGATTTCATCCTCTGAGGCAGCTTTCAAAATGGCCTGACGGAAATCATCATACATTAACATAGATGACAGCTTGGATAAGGTATCAAGATGAGTATCGTTTGCTCCGTCAGGCGCAGCTATCATAAAGAACAGGCGAGCGGGCTGCCCATCCAATGATTCATAATCAATTCCGTTAATGGAACGACCGAAACATAGGGCCGCTTCTTTAACAGCTGCCGATTTAGCATGGGGGATTGCAATCCCTTCACCGATACCGGTTGTACTTTGCTCTTCACGTTTCATGATTGCTTCATGATATCCTTTACGATCTTTCAGTTTGCCTGCTTGATCTAGTTTGCTGACAAGTTCATCAATAACTTCTTTTTTGTTACTGGATGAAAGATTCAGGATAATAGTATCTTTCTTTAACAGGTCTGTGATTCTCATGGTTTCACTTCCTTATAGTTTTTGAATTTCAACTTGCGGGAGAAGAGCTTCGATATGTTCTTTTTCGGCAAGGTCGTAGTTGAATGCTGTTGCACTTCCAGAGGCAACTCCATATTGAAATGCTTTTTGTATATCCTTCGTTTGGTCCCACTTCCCGATAAATCCAGCTACTAAAGAATCGCCTGCGCCAGTAGAGTTTTTTACATCACCTTTTGGAATCGTAGCTGTATAAACTCCATCACGATTAATAAGTAAAGCTCCATCGCCTGCCATAGAAACAATCACGTTTTTAGCACCTTGCTCAACAAGAATGCTACCGTACTGAATGGCCTCCTTGGTTGTTTCTATTTTCGTATCGAATAGTTCTCCAAGTTCATGATGATTTGGTTTCACAAGAAAAGGATGTTCTTTTACAACATCGAGTAAGGTTTTTCCGCTTGCATCTACTACTACCTGTATGCCTTGTGCTGCATATTCCCTTGTTAACTGCTGATACAAATCTGGTGAAATGGAAGGAGGGATGCTGCCTGACAAAACAAGAATATCCTCTTTGGTCATGTTTGAAAGCTTTTGACGGAGTTCATCCATTTTTTCGGCGCTTATGTATGGCCCTAATCCATTGATTTCAGTTTCTTGCCCAGTTTTTAGCTTTATATTGATTCGGGAATCTTCATCAACATCGATAAAATCTTCAGGTACGCTCTCTTTTCTTAAAGCATCGAGAATGAATCTACCCGGAAATCCACCGCTGAAACCAAGTGCAGTTGTTTTTGAACCGATTCGGGAGAGGATACGTGAAACATTTATTCCTTTTCCTCCTGGATATTTAGCTTCTTTACTCATTCGATTTAAGCCACCAAGTTGAAAATGATCAACCTCTACGATGAAATCCACCGATGGATTTAGTGTTACGGTATAGATCATGATTTCACTACCTTTATTTTTGTATTCATCTTATACTTAGCCAATTTGGCTGAATCCATCCCGCTGGTAATTATGGTTGCTTGATTCAATTCAGCCACTCTGGCAAACGATGTTTCATCAAATTTACTGAAATCGGCTAATATAAAAGCTTCTTTCGATAAATCGATGGCTGATCTTTTTAATATAGCTTCCTCTGGGTCAGGTGTACTGAAGCCCCAATCTGGATGAATGCCGTTTATTCCTAGAAAAACTTTATCAAACCGGTAGTTGTTAATATTATTGATAGCCTGACTGCCAATTATTGCATTTGTAGATTTCTTAATGCGGCCACCAATTAAATACGTAATAATATTGCTTTCCTGAAGTGCAGCTGCCTGCATAATCCCATTTGTGACAACGGTAATGGGCTTATTTTGAATGAATGGAATCATAGCAAGGGTTGTAGTACCGGCATCAAGATAAATACAATCACCATCATCAATAATACTCGCCGCTTCTTTGGCGATTGCTTCTTTTTCGCTTGTTCTGGAAGTGGATTTCTCCAGAATCGTTGGTTCAATGCTGCGTTTTTTCACAAGTTCAGCTCCGCCATGTACTCTCTTTAAAATAGACATGTCTTCCAATTGGCTTAAGTCTCTGCGAATTGTGGATTCTGATGTATGTAATTCTTTTACTAGCTCCTGTATTTTGATGAAGCCATTTTGGTTGATTTTTTCGATGATATATTGCTGTCTTTCTGAAGTCAGCAATCCAGTCACCTCCCTACCGTTTAAATATAATTTGTTTATAAATAAAAATCAATCAAATTCATTCAAAATCAATCAAAAAGATTCATGAAGTTTTTAAAAACTATCATAGGGTTAATTCTTTATAGCACCTGAGATGGTTTTTAGATAAAATCCAATATTTAATAAGATGGGTTTAGTATAATCAAATAGAAGAATTTATATTTTGGGGTAACAAAATTGTCTATATCACAATAAAGAGGGTAACTTTATCAATAGAAACCGAAGGGGCAACTTGAGAAGGGGGTTAGTAGAAGATGATTGTATTATTTGATGGGGAATGCAATTTTTGCGATAAGAGTGTTCAATTTATCATTAAAAGAGACCCGAAAGGAATTTTTGTTTTTGCCTCCCTGCAGAGTGAAGCAGGCCAGCAGTTATTAAAGGAATACCATGTTCCTGAAGGAATAGACAGCTTAATTTTACTTGAACCAGATAATCACAAATACTATATGAAGTCTTCGGCTGCCTTAAGGATATGTAAACATTTATCGGGTTTATGGAGTATGTTGTATGTCTTTAAGCTGGTTCCAAGAACTATTAGAGATAGAGTGTATGATTTAATTGCGAGGAACAGAATTAAATGGTTCGGTAAGAAAGATCAGTGTATACTGCTTTCACCGGAAATTCGAAAAAGGTTTTTATGATATGTTCAACATCAAAAAAAATCCACTTTCGCACGCGAAAGTGGATTTAATCATTTATTAAAGCATACCATCCAGCAATAATACACGAGACGGAGCAGCATCAATGCCTACCAATTTAAGCGGTGCTGCGACCATAAAGTATTCACCGGCAGGGACATCTTTCAAGCGCAAGCCTTCAATAACAATTACATCGTTTGCAAAAAGGGTACGGTGAGTAGGATGTCCAGGTTGGGCACGTTCAACACCAAGCCCATCGATTCCCACTCCATTAATGCCAATCTCAGACACATGCTTCGCACCAGACTCACCTAGCGCGATAAATTCAAAGTTAAATTCTTCATCGAAAGAGTTTTTTGTTTTTAAAAGAATAAAGTCACCTTTTTCAATAGGCAAAGACTCAAGATCTTCTTTTTCAACTAACCCTGTTACATGAGTTAAATCAAATACTTTACACTTACCAACGAGACGTTCAAGTCCAATTGTTTCAATAGTAGCACCGTCATTCATCATATGAAGCGGGGCATCTGTATGAGTTCCGACATGAGCATCAAGAGTAATACGGGATTCGGTAACATGTCCATTTGTTACAGTGTTGAAAACTGGCTGTTTGTCCTCAATATTTTTATAAACGGGCATTCCAGTGTAAATTGGCATAGAAACATCATAAATTTTCATATTGGTTTCTCCTCCACAACTTTATTTTAATTTACTCGTCTTCTTCTTCAATTGCCCACCAATGGAAGCCATCTTTTGAGAGCAGTTCATCTGCGCTCTCTGGCCCCATTGAACCGGATGAATAATTAGGGAAACATCCAGCAGGTTGGCTTTCCCATGCACGAGAAATTACATCTGTGAACTTCCAGGACAAGGCTACTTCATCCCAATGGGAAAAGTTTGTTGCATCTCCGCGCATCGCATCGAAAAGCAGGCGTTCATAGGCTTCAGGGGTATTGAATCGGTCGTATTTGGAAGTCCTAAAGCTTAATTTAACTGGTGTTTTTCCGCCTTTTTTAGCATTGAGGTGAAGCGTGATTCCTTCTTTAGGCTGGATATTAATAACTAGTAAATTAGGGTTTAGCTGCTCTTCAGTTCTATAAAACAGATTCATCGGCACGTCCTTAAATTGTACGACAATCTGAGTAGACTTCGCCGCAAGCCGCTTGCCGGTACGGATATAGAACGGTACACCGGCCCATCTGAAATTTTCAAATAACAATTTTCCGGCTACATAAGTTTCTGTATTGGACTCTGGGTCAACCATATTTTCAGAACGGTATGCTGGTAAAAGTTTGTCACCGACTTGACCTTCACCATATTGACCGCGCACAAAGTATTGATCTACTTCATCTTCCTTTATAGGGCGAAGGGAGCGAAGTACTTTAACTTTTTCACTGCGGATCTCGTCAGTCGTTAATTTAATCGGAGCCTCCATCGCAAGCAGTGAAACAATTTGCATAATATGGTTTTGAACCATATCACGCAAGGCACCGCTGTTCTCATAATATCTGCCTCTATCTTCAACTCCGAGAGTTTCTGTAGAGGTAATCTGAACATTGGCTATGTAGTGATTATTCCAAAGCGGTTCAAAAAAAGCATTTGCAAAGCGAATCACTTCAATATTTTGAACCATTTCTTTCCCTAAATAATGATCGATTCGATAAATTTCATTTTCGGAGAATGATTGACGAAGCTGATTATTGAGCTCTTCAGCTGATTTAAAATCATGGCCGAATGGCTTTTCGATAACTAAGCGTTTATAACCGGCTGTATTGGTCAATCCATCTTCTTTTAATCTTGTGGCAATCGGTCCAAAATACTCCGGTGCCATCGCAAGATAAAATAGTCGATTTCCATTTAACTCATATTTTTCATCCAATTGGTCTGCCAAGAGACGCAGTTCTTCATATGATACACTCGCTTGGCTGACATCCAGTGATTGATAGTAGAAATGACCGGCAAATTCAAGCTTTTCTGAATCAGTGCCATGTTCATCGGCAACCGCTTCCTGAATATGTTGTTTAAGACGATCTGTTGTCCATTCGCGTCTGCCAATTCCTATACAGGCGAAGTTTGAAGATAATCTGCCTTTCGTGTATAGACGGAATAATGAAGGGAAAAGTTTCCGTTGCGCTAAATCTCCAGTAGCCCCAAATATCAATATTAATCCTGATTGTTTGTCAATAGTGGGCATTCAGAACCTCTCCTTATATGGTAATTACGATAGTTTATTTTATCTCTTATTCAACTCTTTATCAATGGATTGAATTTTTTCCATCTATACTTAGTTTACAGATAAAGAGGGAGAAAATAAAATATTTTATCGCTATATTAAAAATGTGGAAGTATTCGGATTTTCTCAAATGCTGAAAAAAAAGGAAGAGTGCTGTAAAATAGATGTATTCAAATAGGCTGGAGGAATTAGATTGGAATTTGTATTTTTAGGAACAGGAGCCGGCATACCGGCTAAGCAGCGAAACGTATCTTCGCTTATCCTGCAGATGAATGAAGAGAGAGGGGCAAGCTGGATGTTTGATTGTGGAGAAGCGACTCAGCATCAAATATTACGCACGCCTGTAAAAACGAGAAAAATAGAGAAAATATTCATCACGCATCTGCATGGTGATCATATATATGGGCTACCTGGCTTACTTGGCAGCCGTTCATTTCAGGGGGGGACAGAACCGCTGACCATTTACGGACCGGTAGGAATCAAAGAGTATGTGGAAACGTCCTTGCGTTTGAGCCAAACTCATTTAAAATATGATCTGTCATTCGTGGAAATAGTAGAAGATGGTCTGCTATTCGAGGATGAGACATTCAGAGTGGAGGTATTGCCTTTAGATCATGCTATTTTAAGCTATGGGTATCGAATCGTCGAAAAAGATAAACCCGGAGAACTACGGGCTGATTTATTAAAAGAAGCTGGAATTCCGCCCGGTCCGTTATACAGCAAGCTGAAAAAAGGTGAAATGGTCCAATTGGAGGATGGCCGCATAATAAATGGCAGAGATTATATCGGAACACCTAAGCCGGGGAGAGTGATTGCTATATTGGGTGATACCCGCCCGTGTGAAAATACTGTCAATCTGGCATTGCACGCTGAATGCATCGTTCATGAAGCTACTTTCCAAAAGGGACAGGAAGAGATGGCCGCTGACTATTTTCATTCGACTACCATTCAGGCAGCCGAATGCGCTGTAAAAGCGGGTGCCAAGCGTTTAATCCTCACTCACATCAGTTCCAGATTTACTATGGATGATGAAATAGAGCTTGTTAATGAGGCCAAAGCTGTTTTTGCAAATACTGAATTAGCGAGAGATTTTTCGGTTTTTAAGCTTTAAAAATAAATCGATAAACTAATAGTAGAGATAGCAGGAAGCGTATGTCCTGCTATCTTTTTTTATTTCTGGGATAAGCATAGTTTTACTAGTTTTAATTAAAAACCCTTTTGTAAGAAAATGTAATACAATTGATGTATACATATATAGGGGGAATACGATTTGGATAAACAAAAGTTTGAAGTATTAATTGGAGATGTGTTTGCTGTAAAACTGCCTGATGGACGGTTTGGTGCGATAAGAATTGCTAAGCACCATCAAGAATTAGGCTCATACCTGGTTATCACAACTCCATATATAGGTGAGGAACTGCCTGTTATTGAGAATAATTGTTTAACTTATATCCTTCGTCAAAATCGTTTTTTTTATAAGAATAATCGAGCCCTTGTATGGGTTGATGGAGAGCCTCCTCGGGATTTAATATATATAGGAAATCTTCCTTTGGCGGAAAAGGAAAAAGCTATAATATGCAATTCATTCTGTGAACAATGGGATCGTATTGGAATAGAGGTTTATCATGAATGGAGATGGGAGAATGATCAGGAGAATTTTATTAAAGAAGTTCAAGAGGAACAAAAAAATGAAGAGGAAGAAAATCGAAATATAGCTCAAGTACCTAAAAAGATGATGCATGATGAAGAATTTTGGTCTATTATTTCCTTGCTGAATTCAAATGGTAATGGGAGAGAAGATATACTAGAACCGGCCGTTATTGCTTTATCAAAAATGAGTGTAAAAGATATAAAAGAATTTGAGGAAGCATTATCTTACAAACTCTACCTATTAGACACTAGAGAGCATGCCAAAAACATCGGAGAATATTCATATACAGAAGATAATCCAATCAATTTTTCTGTTGATTTATTTTTGTATATCCGTTGTGCAGTGGTTGCAGAGGGGCAGCAAAATTTTGAGCGTACATTAAAAAATCCCGAGATGATGAATAAAAATCGAACATTTGAACCTTTATTATCAATAGCCTCCTATGCTTATGCAACAAGAATGAAAAAGGATTTTGAGTATACATCCGGCTGCAGCTATGAAACTTTCTCAAATATTGCTGGATGGAAGGGCTAAACAGCCGTTTGAGGTGATTCTTTAGGAAAGGTATTAATGCATAAGAGTGCTATTGACTTCCGTTTGAGAGAGAAGATTTTCTACCTGTTATTAAAAACTCTCTGTTGTTTGAGATGTTTTTTTATCTGCGATTAAATGAAAGCGACCCATTTCTTATTTCATTCCAAATGAAGTTATAATATTAATATAATATTTAAAAAAGAATGGGGGACGGATTAGTATGTCTGAGGAGTTATTAGACTTAGCTATTGAATTAGCTAAAAAGTATCATAAGGATCAATTTGATAAGGGCGGTAACCCTTACATTAATCATCCATTAGCTGTAATGAATAGGTTAGACACGGCAGAAGAGAAAATTGTCGGAGTGTTGCATGATATCATCGAGGATACAGAGCTTACCTTTGATGATTTACGAGAATATGGCTTTTCAGAAAAAATTATAGCTGGAATTGATTCTGTGACTAGAAGGGAAGGAGAAGAGAGGGGAGCATTTATATATCGCGCCAAATTAAATGAGCTTGGTCGAACAGTTAAAATAGCGGATTTAAAAGAAAACAGAGACTTATCCAGAATTCCTAACCCACAGGAAAAAGATTATCAACGTGCAGAAAAGTATGAAAGAGAAATTAGAATTCTAACAGAAGATAATTGGATTTATAGCGATGATGAATGGATAGAGATTTTGGAAGAGAAGTGAATAAGGAATCAATGATATCAAACCAACTTATTTAATCATATTAGGAAAAATGATATTAATAAATATGAAAGCAAAAATTTTAATTGATAAAAAAACACCTCTTGATTTGAGGTGATTTTTTTATTAAATATATATGTTAGGCTTGGAAGAAATGAAATGTACTAAAATTAATTTGAATGAGAAATTCACTTTTAAGAATGTAGAAGAGATTTTAGATAATCCACATGTTCCCGGTCTTTATCCAGGATTTTATGGACTAGACTAAGACTTTCTTCATCTAACTTCCCCCTTACTAGGTCCTCACTCATTTTTATCCCATATATATTTTCCCCCTTAATAGCATGTTTTATAATCTCTTCCTCTGAATTGTAGTTTTCAATCAAATTTACAACTTTCGCTTCAATCCTTCCAAATATTCCTTCACTCGTTATAGGTGTACCACCTAGATTTTGAATTCTCTCTGAAATAAGGATTGCGTGATTTTTTAGGTCTTTCTGGATCGAAATAAACGAGTCTTTTAATGAGGAATGTTGTAGCTTTTTTATAAAGTGTTCATAGGCGTTAATGGCCATATATGAACCCCGTAAGAATGTGTTAAGCGTCTTAATCGCTTGTTGTTGGTCCAATCATATCACTTCCTTAAAATAATAATTTTACTATGTCCATGTAAAGTGAAAATCATTAGATTGCGGTATCGATACAGCTCAAATGTTAGCAGCTGTTGAAAATAGTGAAACGATTTTATTAGATGAAAACCAATAATAACACTGAGACCTCAACCACTTGCTATTTGGCTTGGAGAAACCGACAGACGGCAGACGGGGAAGTGTTGATTAGAAAGACTCGTCTGGATCATTTATCAAGAGCCGAAAAAGTATTCCGTAAAAACCTAAATGCTTAATCTGCAATAAAGAAATAATGAAATTAAAGTTGTTTTATTGGTGAGGGATGCTTCAATAAAAAAACAATTTAAAGTGGGAAAAACAATATTAAAGTTTAACATAGAAAAAATATATAGAATTTATATGTGAATAAATGTACTTAAAAAAGGGGATTTAGTTGAATAACGGAGACAGCAAAAAAGATATCTTTAAGGCTCAGAAACAAACCTTATAAAATAGAAAAAAGAAAGACCTTCCATAAAGAATGTTGCCAGCACGCGAAATTCTCTGAAGGTCTTTCTTTAAATTGGATTTTCTCCAAGTTTTCAATTGTAATAAGAGATTTTTATAGCTTAAATTTCGCCATTTGCTCCTGTAACTCTGATGAGAGCTTGGATAGAGAGCTTGAGGAAAGGCTGATTTCTTCGGTGGCTGCAAGCTGTTCTTCAGTAGAGGCAGCTATATTAGTTGTATGCACTGACACACTTGATATATCCTCTGCTACTTGATTAATGGAATCCGATACAAGGTTGGAGCTGGCCGAAATCTGTTGGACTGAAGCGGCCATGCTATTCACTTCTTGTTCCATTTGAACCATGTAAGCCACAATTTCCTTGAAAGCCTCTTCCGTATTATTGATAACAGACATCCCTTCCTCAACCTCGACCTTTACCTCATACATGGATGAAATCGATCCTTCCATATTTGACTGGATTTCTTTAATAAGGTTGACGATTTGGCTGGACGAGGATTGAGATTGCTCAGCAAGCTTTCGTACCTCATCTGCGACAACAGCAAAGCCTCTTCCATGTTCTCCAGCTCTGGCTGCTTCAATAGCTGCATTTAATGCTAAAAGGTTTGTTTGATCGGCAATGGCTGAAATAGTTCCTGAAATCTTGCTGATTTCACTGGAACTGGTATCCAGCATTTTCAGGATTTCTTCGCTTTCAGTGGCTTTCTTGTAAATAAACTCTATTTGCTGAATGGTCCTGGATAATAATTCATTCCCATGATTTGCTTTTGATACGACCTTGCTGCCTGTTTCGGAGATTTCGTTTGATACACCTGCCAGACGCTGGATAGAGGTTGTCACTTCCTCAAGAGCGTGTACACTTTCCTGAAGTCGAGTATTAGCAGAATCAGACACATCGGCAACATGGTTAATTGAATTGGATACTTCTTCAGTGCTGTGAGTTGTTTCCTCCGAACTTGCAGTCAGTTCTTCGGATGCTCTTGCAACTTGTTCAGTTGAATGGTTAACCTGTGTAATCAGTATTTTTGTGTTATCTACCATTGTATTAAAATCATTAGCCAACTGTCCTAATTCATCCTTGCGTTTATTTTTTAATGGAGAGATTGAAAAATCGCCGGTCGCAATCCGATTTAAGCCTTTACTAACCTGTGAAATGGGTTTGGCTATTTTTCCAGAAAAGAAGTAAGCAGTACAACTGGCAATGATGACAGAGCCAATTGATATTACAGCTACTAACCAGGCAAGCTCAGATGATTTAGATGTAATTTTTGCGACGGGTTTGCTGGATATAATCGTCCATTCCCAATAAGGTTCCCTTTTAACATAAGCTATTTTTTCAACATCATCCTTTTTGGAAGAATACGATATGAAAGCCCCGTTCTCACCTTTCTCAAGAATCAGCTGATCCACTGTTTTGTCTCCGTTTGTTTTAAGGTCTTTATAATTTGTATCTGCGTTTTTAGTATGTAAGGTAAGAGTGCCATCTTTGTCGATTGCAGATAGTTCTCCATCTTCTCCAAAATCATAACCTTGATAAACTTGCTCTTCTTCTCCCAGAATCTCTTCATTTAATTGTTGCTGTGCATCCTCTAAGGAAATATAACCAGCACTCACTTGTTGGTGTAAGAGTCCGATCATTCCAATTGTCATATCAGTGTTTGTTTGGAGATTTTCTTTCTCTGTTTCAATCAATTGATCTTTTGAGATAAAAAATACGCTGATACCGATAACGATAACAGGAATGATTAACGTTGTTAAAGTTAACATTAATAATTTAATCTTGATTGAACGAGCTTTTTTCTTTTTCAATATATTTTTCCTCCTATCAATTAGGAAAGTCACAATGGTCTTCAATTAACTATCGGCATTCATTTTTTTGTCTTAACATGAAAATAATGTAATTGTTGTGAAAAATAAATTCTGATAAGAGAAACTGAAGAAATGTTTGTCCCTTTGGTACGGATGTGAAGGAAAAATACTAATCTACAGCTACATCGAATTGTTCCAATATGTAATTATTTAATTTTAGTTTAAGATCTTGTCATTGTTATTTTGTATTCTCCTGTCGAATTTTAAGGTTCAAAAAAAGAAAAAGCACCGTTTCTATAGAAACGATACTTTTTTCTTAATTTGTTTCCTGTACTTTATTAAATCAAAACAATGATTTAATCGAAGGAAATTACCAACCGCGACCGTATTGCACAGGAGCTTCAACAGAAGCACGCAGTTCCTTGGCAGCATTTTTAGGCCAATATGGATCACGTAATAATTCTCTACCGATAAAAATTAGATCAGCACGGTTATTTTGTAAGATTTCCTCCGCTTGTACGCCAGATGTGATTAATCCGACGGCACCAGTTGCAATGTTGGCTTCATGCTTGATTGTCTCACTCATTGGGACCTGATAGCCTGGGAAGCTTGGTACCGGTACTGACATTACACCACCGGAGCTTACATCAATAAGATCGATTCCGTCTTCTTTCATCCAACGGGCATATTGAATATAATCTTCCGGTTCATATCCGTCTTCGTGATAATCTTTAGCGGAGATTCGGACGAATAATGGGCCGTCAAAAACAGATTTAATAGCAGTAATGATTTCTTTTAGGAATCGATAACGATTTTCCGGCGATCCGCCATATTCATCGGTACGAGTATTAACGGCAGGAGTTAGGAATTCATTGATTAAGTATCCGTGTGCGCCATGAATCTCCATAACCTCAAATCCTGCCTTTTTGGCACGAATAGCGGCTTGTTTGAAGGCTTCAACTGTATCGGCAATATCCTTTTTGGTCATTTCTCTAGGAGTTTTCATTTTTTCATTAAAAGGCACAGAAACAGGTGCGATAATTTCACCTTCAAGCTCAGCTTTTCGCCCTGCATGAGCGAGCTGAATCCCGGGAACTGTGCCATATTCCTTCATCATAGCAGTTAGCGTATGTAAACCTTCAATGTGATCGTCACTCCAAATGCCTAAATCTTGATCAGAAATTCTACCTTGCGGAGTAACTGCGGTTGCTTCCACGATGATTAAACCAACCTGGCCGACAGCCCGGCTTGTATAGTGAGTCATATGCCAGTTCTGTATTTTTCCATCACGTTCGTAGCTGGAGTACATGCACATCGGTGACATGACAATCCGATTTTTAAGAGTTATATTTTTAATTGTATATGGTTCAAATAATAATGATTTAGTCATTGATGACAACTCCTTTCAGTAACCAAGTATAACAGTTGGGATTAAGGGGTGACTAATCAAATGCTTCAAATAAAAGGAAGAGAGCATGTGGCCCGGGAATCCCCGAGTACATGCCCCCTATCTTACTTAGTAACCGCCGTAGCCGCCTCCAACATAAGAAGCACCGACAATAATTAACAAGATGAAAAGAACAACAACGAAAGCAAAGCTTCCTACACCTTTACCACCATAAGAATCACTCAATACAGACACCTCCTGTTCATTGCTGCAATAATGGGAGCGAATTCCCATTACATAGCCATCATATGGTTTAAAGTGATAGATGGATTGGACAATATTTAAAGTTGGGACAGCCTAAATTTCTGCAGCAATCATTACTCTCGAGAATTAATGGATTTAAAATTAGCTTATGAAAATTCCTCTTTACCTTATTAATATGTTACGAATGTTAAAAGGTCAGCTATTTTGCTATAAGTCATGGTTTTATATAAAAAATATCAAGAACAATACTCGTAAACAGGGAGGAGAATGGCTATGAGAGATCGGAGCTCCGTGGTAATTATAGAAAACAATCAGATAGTACTCATTAAAAGAAGTTTGAATGCTTCTGTTTATTATGTTTTTCCTGGAGGAGGCATAGAGAATGGTGAAACACCTGAAGCTGCAGCTAAAAGGGAAGCCATCGAGGAATTGGGGGTAGGTGTAAATGTTAATGAATGTATTTCAAAAGTAAAATATAACGGAAATAACCAATACTTCTACAAGGCAGAAATTTTATCTGGAACTATAGGCACCGGGCAAGGTGATGAATATACAAACAAAACAAGGGGAAGAGGAACGTACCTGCCAATATGGGTGGGTCTTGAAAAGTTAACATCTATTGACGTAAGACCAATGGAGGTGGCCTTAAAAGTTCAATCATTATTTCATCATGTATGAGGGGAGAGCGGGATTCTAACATTTGCTGGGCTGAATGTTGAAAGCCTACTGGAGTGGGATAGTAAAAAAAGAGAGGATAGTATAATCCTCCCGTTAGATGATTAATGATTGACCATTTTTCTGAATGCGCTTAGAGAAGTGCTGTAATTGATACGCGCATCATATAACTATTTATTTTACTCATATAGAATTTTTTCTTTGATTTTACTTCCTAATTCCTTACCCATACGCTCTGATTGGAGGGTAGCCTCTTGAATGCATTTAATAAAGGCTTCCTTAACGCCATGTTGTTCAAGGATTTGGATACCTGCTTCAGTAGTTCCTCCTGGACTTGTTACCTCGTAACGCAGCATTTGAGGAGATTTATCGGAGGAGTGGACCATTTCGGCAGCTCCCATTAACGTTTGGATAATCAGAGTTTGAGCTTCTTGATGATTAAGACCAATTTGTTGGGCTGATTGATGCATGGCTTCAATTAAGTAATAAATATATGCTGGTCCGCTTCCAGAGAGGCCTGTGACGGCATCCATTTTCTCTTCTTCTGTAAAAACGACCATTCCTACCGTATTGAAAATGTCTTTAGCCAGTGTAAGATGCTCTGGTTTCATATAGATGTTCCCTGAAATAGCAGTGGCGGATTTTCCAACTGCCGCAGATGTATTTGGCATAGCCCGAATAATCGGCATAGTATTCTCTAAAATGGCTTCAATGCTTTGAATAGAAATTCCTGCGGCAACAGATATAAGTACCATCTTACTGGTTAGATAAGGTTTGGCTTGTTGTAAGACTGTATAAACATCCTTCGGCTTAACGGCTATCAGGATGATATCTGCGTCAGATAGAAGGGAGGACATGTTGCGGCATGGAATAACGCCATAGTTTTTTTTCAAGCGTTCTAGTTGAGGATCATTGTTCCGATTACAGACCCAAAGATCTCCGGGTGAAGTTGCCCCTTTTTTTACAATGCCTGCAATCAATGCTTCAGCCATAGAACCGGCTCCAAGAAAAGCAATTTTTTTATTCATGCTCCTGCCTCCTTTGTAAAAATAAAAAAAGCCCTTCATCCTGTAAAGGACGAAAGGCTATTCTTCCGTGGTACCACCTTAATTTACGAGCATTCGGCTCTAGAATGCTTGCATCTTTATACCGGATAACGCCCGGTCGGACGGCCAGGTTTTCCTGACAGCTCGAAAGGCAGGTTCAATCATCAGTGGGCGGCGAAACCTTACAGCCAACGGGTTTCACTCTCTTACGCCATACATGATTTACTATTCTTTCTCGAACGCTTGTATAAGTATATTTATTTGATATTAATAGAAATTATGCAAAAAAATAGCTCATGTGTCAAGAATATTCAAACTTTATGATGGAATTTTCATACAAATTATGTAAAAATAATTACTAAAATACATAACAGGGAGTAATGAGATGAGTTCGATTACAAGGGTAGCTGAAAAAATTATTATACCGACTCCGTTTGCTGTCGGAGATGTAAATACGTATCTTCTAAAAGGAGATGCTTTAACTCTGGTAGATGCCGGAATTAAAACACAGGAAGCAAAAGAGGCACTTGAACGGCAGTTAAAGGAACTGGGATATAGGCTATCTGATATTGAACAGGTAATATTAACCCACCACCACTCTGACCACTGTGGATTAATTGATGTATTTCAAGAAGATCCATTGTATGGACATGAAGATAACCAGCGGTATCTTAAAAGGGATCCAGCATTTATGAAGGAACAAAAAGATTATTTTACAAGTATGGCAAAGCAATTTGGCGTACCTCCGCAATTGATGAAATATGCCAATGATGTAGAGTCCCTATATACATATTCGGGTTCAAAACCCCTCACACATTTTTTGAAAGAAGGAGACTGGATTCCCGGCCATCCTGGTTGGAGAGCAATGGAAACCTTTGGCCATTCACAGGGTCACTTATCCTTCTATCATGAAGAGTCAGGTACACTGATTGGCGGAGATTTATTATTGGGTAAAATTTCACCTAACCCGATTCTGGAGGTACCGAAAAGGGCAGAGCAGGAGAGATTGAAGCCGCAACTGCAACTGAATGATAGCTTGCGTCGATTGCAAAATGAAAGACTGACAATCGTATATCCAGGGCATGGAAAGGACATTACTGAACCATACCAGCTAATAGAGAAACGTTTAAAAAATCAGCATGAGCGGGCATTTCATGTTAAAAGCCTCATTGGGGAAGACCGTCGGAACGTCTTGGAATTAGCTATACAATTATTTCCGAAGGCTGTTAAGAGAGATCCAGCACTGGCATTGTTTGAGACATTGGGCCAGCTCGATTATCTAGATAGTCTTCATGAAATTGAAAGTGAAATGGTTGATGGTGTCGTATGGTATTATAATAAATAATGGACCATTAATGAGGAAGTGAAGTACATGAATGAACGAATTCGTGGGAAAATTGTTACGATTACGGGTGCCTCAGGCGGGTTAGGTGAACAAATTGCCAGACATGCTGCTAAAAGTGGAGCAAAATTGGTTTTAATCGCACGGAGTTTGGACAAATTAGAAAAAATCCGTAAAGAATTAATGACTGATTTTAATTGCGAGGTTTATGTATATACATTGGATGTATCCGATCGGAATGCTGTTGAACAGACATTTGCCCACATCAAGAATGAAGTGGGAGATACCGATGTTCTGGTGAACAATGCTGGCTTTGGAATTTTCGAGAAAGTGTTGGACGCAAGTTTAGATGATACAGAATCCATGATCAATACAAATGTGGTTGGACTCATTGCCTGTACGAAAATGGTACTGCCTGCGATGGCAGAAAAGAAATCAGGCCACATTATCAATATTGCATCCCAGGCTGGGAAAATGGCGACGCCGAAATCAAGTGTTTACTCAGCAACGAAGCATGCGGTACTTGGATTTACAAATGCCTTACGTATGGAAATGCATACAGAGAATGTTTTTGTTACATCCGTCAATCCTGGACCGATTAAAACCAATTTCTTTAATATCGCAGATAAAGAAGGTACGTATATCAAAAACATTGAACGCTTGATGATTGATCCGGTCAAGCTGGCAGAAAAAATCACGAATATCATGCTAAAAAATAAGCGGGAAATTAATGCACCAGGCTGGATGAATGCGGGAAGTAAGATTTACAGTTTAATTCCGAGGACGGTTGAAACGCTCGGGCGAAGTCAGTTTAATAAAAAATGATAAGAGAAAATCCACCTAAAAAACAAGGTGGATTTTTTGTTCCTGCAACGACTTGATGCTAGATCCGTTTCATTTTATATAAAGAGATTAGTATTTCCATAACATAGCGATGAACTGATGTCCTGCACCAACTGTCCAAAACATAACATAATCTCCGCGCTTAATACGCCCATCCTGTATCCCTTCATGGAAAGCGAGGAACGGACTGCTCGAACCTGTATAGCCATATTGATCTCCAATATAAATGACCTTTTGGCTTTGGATATCCTAGTGTTGTTCAATGGTTAACTTATCTCCATATGCAAATTGTGAAATACAAAATGCAGCAATATCGGATATCCTCAAGCTATTCGGCTCCAAAATACGGTCAAATAGATCAAAAATAATCTGAGCAGAAAAACTCGCATCGAAAGGGGTAAATTGAATGTATTGGCTGTCAGCATTTGCATTTATGGATTTACTTAATCCTTCCTTTTGATAAATAATCTTATCTACATCTTGATTGATTACTTTCATATCTTTGCAATCTACGATTAAAAGGTATTCTTTATGTATGGCGATACCGCTTGTGCTGTTATCTTTTTTGGAATTTTAATTGATGGGGAGTAGTTCTATTGATGAAGTAGGGCAGGAGGAGGTTTATAATAGCAGCAACGTGTTAGATGGTTACTGGAAAAATGGATGTACATAAAGATAAGAAAGACAAAATTATATAAACATAATACATATTTATTGAAAAATAGAGTTAATAATATTTAGATTAATGGGTATATAGTAAATATAGTTATTATAGAATAATATTTTAAAAAATATATAAGAGAGAGGGTGGCTAGTAATGAGTCGTCAAATGATTAATATTTTAAAATGGGTATCAGGCGGTATGGAAGCATTATTAGGTATACCTGTTCTTGGAGGAACAATTATCCTAAGCATGGCATGGGTACCCTTATTTATTATGCTTGCTTTCCATATCATCATTGTAGTCTTTTCGTATAAAGCCGGAATAAAAGCTAACGGAAATATACTGGGAATTGTAACGTCCGTTGTTGGCTTCATTCCTGGTATTGGAATGATTATGCACTTGTTGTCAGCGGTATTCATCCTTGTGGATGCTGCTCAAAATCAGGCTAAAACAGCTGTTTGATAGAATTGAAAATAAACCCGATAAAGCCCTTGAAGGTTTTATCGGGTTTTTCATTAATCAGTAACACGAATACTGCCGGTCTCCGTGCTCAGTTGAACTGTAATGCTTCCATCCCCACTCATATAACTTCCGGTTTTTTTGCCAAAGATTCGTTTACTGCCTATCTCAGAGTCTGCTGTAATTAAGATGTTATTTGGATCCTGATTAATTGTTAAGTCGATTTCTCCAAGTTCATTTTTGGCGATAAGCGGTTCAGTGATTTCATCCGTCGAAATATCAATCGAGCCAACTTCATTATCGACCTGGAGCTTGCCGCTGTATTTTTGTATCTTAATGTTCCCTAGCTCTGAAGAAGCGATTATTGAAGTGGAGGATACATCGCTTATATGAATGCTTCCAACTTCTGATTCTGCATTTAAGTGGGCTGCATTAATCTGAGAGATTGTAATTTCACCGACTTCATTTGATGCTGAGATTCTGTCATACTGTTTTTTTGGCAAATAGACTGTAATATTCTCTGATGATTTTTTAAAATTAACACCTAGAGAAATAGTATGATCCGCCTCGTTTGTAATGGACAGGGTTTCACCGTTCTCTTCTATTTTTATGGGATTGGACATTTTAGACCCAATTGTCTCAACAATAATTTCATCTCCAGATGTTTCTGCCAGCTTGATTGTCCCTACGGTATTATTGACATCAATCGATTGTATCTCTGAACTTTGAAACTGCTTCGTTTGTTTGTCATTCTCATTTTGAAGTGAAAAAAACGATTTTGCAGTCAGCAATGCTCCTGAAAAGCCAATAACGATGAGTATTCCAGCTACAATCAGCCACTTTTTATACATGCTTCATACCTCCCTTTACAACTGAAACATTCCATTTGCAATATTTAATAAACACTTTAGAACTAAAGATGGTTACATAATACATGCCAAACAAGAGGAGAATTCCTAAACCGCTGAACCCGATTGAAAGAAAAACTTCAAATGCATAGGCCTGATTGAAACCCAATATAATACCAATCAGGTGGAGGAATGGTGATAATATGAGACCGATACTTGCCCCCCAACCGCCTAACAATATACCTCCAAGAGCTATGGCAGGACCAAGGACAAAAATTAGATTCAGAAAGCTCAGTCCAATTGTTAATCCAATCGCACCAAAGACGTTTGAGAAGGTCATCTTCCTGTCTATCTCGGCAAATGTATTCGATATATTTAATTCCTTTGCGATTAATTCAGGAGAACCAAGATTATCTGATATTTCACTCTCGGACTTTCCCTCTAATAAACCATTTTCAAAATACTCATTATAATCATTTAAGATGTCATTGCGTTCCTCTTTAGGCAGGGCGCTAAGATGGTTAGATAATTGTTGCAAAAATTGTTCCCGATTCACTGTACTTCACCTTCCTCAATAATTTGATTAACACCTGTGGAAAATGCTTGCCATTCTCTTACCAGCTGCTTCAGGTAATCCCGGCCTTTTTCTGTTAGATGATAGTATTTACGAGAGGGCCCCTCTGTAGATTCCTGTAAATAGGTCGTGAAATATTCTTCTTTGGTAAGTCGTCTGAGAAGCGGATAGACGGCTCCTTCGGAAATTTCAAATTTATCGGAAATCCCCTGAACGAGCTCATATCCATAACGATCCTTGTTATTTAACATAACAAGTACGCAAAGCTCTAAAACGCCCTTTTTGAATTGGACATTCAATCGTAAAGCCTCCTTTCCTTCGCTATTATACATTGTATAGTAGTAACTATAGTATTACACACGGTACTGTTTAATGCAAGGTAGTATGGATGTTTTTGTAAAAATAATTCAATGAGCGAACATGCAATTAAATTTTTGAAAATATTTTAAATTTGTAATTGACTAACAATTCAAATAGTAGTAATCTGTGTAAAGACTTACCAATTTACTTATCAATGAAAGGAGGACTGTATGATGAAAAAATCAGTGATTGTTGTAGCGTATCATCGAGTCGATATGAGATTTGTGCAGTCCTCCCGTTTAAATATGATTTAACTCGTTTTAAACGAAAAGACTGCACGTTGCCGTGAGTACTTTTGTCTAACTCAAATGTAAAGATTGGACGTTTTTACGTTCGAATCTTCTTTTGATTGGAGGAAGTATCAACACGTAATCGTTGCAGTCTTTTTTTGTTGGTAATTTTAAGTTGCATTCAAAAAAGGAGGAAGAAAAATGGAATCAAATGTGGTCAATGTAAAAATCTCAAGGGACATACAGGCAAACAGTACGTAGCAATTAAAATGTTCTTCGGTTAAGACAAAGGAGGAGATGGAATGTTTTCGGTTTTAAAGAAATTAGGTTGGTTTTTTAAAGAGCACTGGATTCGGTATACAGTCGCAATCGCGTTATTGAATATCGTAAATGTGCTGGAGGTTTTGCCACCGATGATTGTTGGGATGGCCATAGATGACATGAGTATAGGTGAAATGAATCAGGAGACACTCATGACCTATGTTTGGTGGATGATCGGGTTAATGGTCACCCTCTATATACTAACCTATATATGGAATTACCAGTTATTTAGTGGAGCGTATGTTTTAGAGCGGAAGCTGCGCTCAGGATTTATAGGTCATTTATTAAAAATGACACCAACCTTCTATGAAAAGAATCGTACAGGCGATTTAATGGCAAGAGCAACCAATGATCTTAAATCTATATCCGTTACAGCAGGATTCGGTATTTTAACGTTAATGGATTCTACCTTATATATGATTGCGATTTTAGCAACAATGGCCATTACAATTAGTTGGGAACTTACGCTTGCCGCCATCTTACCTTTGCCGATTATGGCATGGGCAGTCAAAAAGGGCGGAGAGCGAATTCATGAGCACTTCACAGTAGCACAGGATGCTTTTGGTGAACTAAATGACAAGGTCCTTGAATCAGTCGCGGGTGTCCGTGTCATTCGTGCTTATGTACAGGAACGAGCGGATGAAAAACGCTTTGAAGAGATGACAGAAGATGTATATGAGAAAAACATGAAAGTAACGAAAGTAGATGCCATGTTTGATCCGGTTATCACATTCGTTATTGGTATCAGTTATTTAATCAGTCTTGGATATGGAGCCAATCTAGTATTCGCTCAAGCCATTTCAATTGGGCAGCTTGTGACCTTTAACGTATATCTATCGATGCTGATTTGGCCGATGATCGCCATTGGGGAATTAATTAATGTCATGCAAAGAGGAAATGCCTCTCTCGATCGCATGAACGAAACATTATCTTCTCAGGAGGATGTAAAAAATGATCCGAATCCAGTGGATGTCCCGGAATTAGAGAACGTTATATTTGATCAAGTAGTATTCCGTTATCCTTCTTCAAAGGTGGATAATCTAGCCGATATCAATGTCAAAATCGATAGCGGGGATACCATTGGAATCGTCGGAAAAACAGGAAGCGGAAAAACCACATTTGTGAAACAATTGCTCCGTGAATATCCTGCTGGAAACGGAATTCTTTCCCTATCCGATGTACCGATTGAAAAACAAAATCTTGAGGATGTCCGGGAATGGATTGGATATGTACCGCAGGATCATGTTTTATTTTCTAAAACAGTTCGGGAGAATATTTTATTTGGAAAAATGGAAGCAACTGATGAAGAGTTTTGGAAAGCAGTTCGCCTCGCTGATTTTGAAAAAGATATAGAGAGACTGCCGAACAGACTGGAGACGCTGGTTGGGGAAAAAGGTATTGCTTTATCTGGCGGACAAAAGCAAAGGATTTCAATAGCCAGGGCGTTAATTAAAGATCCGGAGATTCTGATTCTCGATGACTCCCTCTCTGCAGTGGACGCCAAGACAGAAACAACGATTATCGAAAATATTCGGAATGAACGAAGCAACAAAACGACGATAATCACTACTCACAGATTATCAGCAGTACAGCATGCAGACTGGATTATTGTACTAGATGATGGAGTGGTGATTGAGGAAGGCACACATGAAATGCTGCTCAATAAGAAGGGCTGGTATAAAGAACAATTTGATCGCCAGCAAATTGAAGCGAATAAGGAGGTGAGCGCCTAATGAACGAACATTTGGAACAAACGGAATCCGGTTGGAAGACGGGAAAACGTTTATATCAATATGCAGTGAAGTGTAAAGGAACCATTATCCTAGCACTAATGATGTTATCCATCTCAGTAGGGGCGGACTTAATCGGACCCTATATCGGGAAAAACATGATAGACAACCATATCATGGGGATTGAATCTCCATGGGTGGAAACGAAGAATACAAAGGATGCCGTTCACTATCAGGGGAGCACATATAAACGTGAGGCCTATGTAGAGGATGGGGAATGGACCGGAAGTGAGGTTGCCATCCAACAGGTTGGGACGACGTTTTTATTCCTAAACCAACCGATAGAGTTTGATGGGAAGAGATCCTATAAAGATGGGCAGCTGGTGATTACTAGTGGAGAAAAAAGAGCAACCTATGAGGCTCAGAAATTGTCAGGAGCACAAATCATGGCGTTTTATCAGCCAGAGATCAGCCGTATAATGCAATTACTTGCTCTGTATTTCGGAATTATGGTTGTGGCATTCTTCTTTCAATATGGGCAGAGCTATTATTTACAAAAAGCAGCGAATCGAATTATTCAAACAATGCGAAAGGACGTTTTTGCTCAAATTCAAAGACTGCCGATTCGCTACTTTGATAATTTACCGGCAGGAAAGGTAGTGGCACGGATTACAAATGATACCGAAGCAATTCGGGAGCTGTATGTAAGGGTTTTAGCTAATTTTTTCTCGAGTACGGTTAATATTATCGGAATTATCATTGCCCTATTTTTGCTTAATGTAAAGCTTGGAATGGTGACATTGATTATTCTGCCGCTGCTCGTTGGATGGACATTATTATTTCGTAAATTTGCTACAAAGTATAATAGGGTCATTCGGGCACGTATAAGTGATATTAATGCCATGATTAACGAATCCATAAATGGGATGAATATCATTCAGGCATTCAAGCGGGAGAAAGAAACAACAGAGGAATTTGAAAAACTGAACACAGAGCATTATGTATACCAAAGTAAAATGCAAAAATTAAATTCCTTGTTAAATGGAAATCTTGTAGGTGCTTTGCGTGTTATTACATTAACACTATTTATATGGTATTTCGGAGGTATGGCAGCATCTGGTGAATCAGTCGTCAGTCTAGGCGTTTTATACGCGATGGTGAATTATTTAAATCGTCTGTTCCACCCAATATCAGGAATTGTCAATCAGTTTGCAAATTTTGAACAGGCGATGGTAGCCGGTGAACGCGTATTTGCACTTCTGGATGAGGAAGGTATTGATGTTGAGGATCAACGTAAGCCACGTTTTAAAGGGCATGTTGATTTTGATCATGTATCTTTTAGCTATAAAGAAGGAGAAAAAGTATTAAAGGATATTCAGTTTGAGGCTAGTCAGGGCGAAACAATAGCCCTAGTGGGGCATACAGGCTCTGGGAAAAGCTCCATTATGAATCTGTTATTCAGATTTTATGACTATCAGGAGGGGGCTATCCGCATTGATGGGATAGAATTGAAAGATATCCCACATCAAACCTTGCGTGAGCATATGGGAATTGTTTTACAGGATCCATATTTGTTTACTGGAACCATCCTTTCGAATATCACACTTGATGATCCAAAAATTTCGAGAGAAGTAGCTGAAAAAGCGTTACGGGATGTGGGAGCTGACCGCGTGTTGGCCAATCTTGAACATGGGTTTGATGAACCGGTAGTTGAAAAAGGGAGTACTCTTTCATCAGGGCAGCGCCAATTAATATCCTTTGCCCGTGCTTTGGCTTTTAATCCGGCTATCCTGATTCTTGATGAAGCTACATCCAGTATTGATACAGAAACAGAAAGCTTGATTCAGGAAGCAATGGAGGTGCTAAAGAAAGGTAGAACCACTTTTATTATTGCACACCGTCTTTCTACTATTAAAAGCGCTGACCAAATCCTTGTTCTCGATAAAGGAAGAATTGTGGAGAGAGGAAACCATGATGAACTCATGGAATTAAAAGGCAAATATTATCAAATGTATGAGCTTCAAATTGGAAAACTTGCAGGTTAATACTATAAGTTAACAAATAGCAATCTAAGGAAAACAGTGATCAGGTTAATCAAAAGAATATATATCCTGTAACTAAAAGGTAAAGAGGAAGCAATAAGCTTCCTCTTTTACTATAGTATATGAAGATATCTAAGGATTCTTATACTAAATTATTCTTGGTATCTATTTTAGTCCATTATTGCCCAATAAGCAGGCTTAAGATTATAATTCGGATCAAAGACAAATGGTGCATCTTTTCCAACGCCATTATTATATTCCTCGGCACGGTCGTCTAGCCATGTATGATTATCTGCAATTCCCCAGAATGTCACGTTACTAATCTTATCTCCTAATCTCTCATACATTTCAAATAACTCATTATACCTGGCAGCTTGACGCTGGAACTCTTCTTCTGGAATATCCTCATATGAAGGATAAGCAGGTCTTGGTGGCCAGCCGTATAAGCTCACATCTAACTCGGTTACTTGATTATCTAAACCAAGACTAGCAAAACGATTAATAGATTCCTCCGTTTCAGTAATGGATGGCCAGCCTAATTGAATATGAGCTTGATGACCGACACCGTCAATAGGGACTTTTTGTTCAAGCAATTCAACAACTAAGTTATATAAATGGGTTTTTTTAGGTTCTACCTCTGTGTTGTAGTCATTAATGTACAGTTTTGCATTCTTTTTTGCATATTTTTTAGCTGTTTTAAATGCTACCTTAATATAATCAGTACCAGTTATTTGATACCAAGGAGATTCACGTAGCTTCTGCTCATTTGATGCATATTCGTCAATCACTTCGTTTACAACATCCCATGAGTCGACATCATTTTTATACCGTTTGACAATCGTTTTTATGTGTTTTTCTAAACGCTGTAATAATAGCTTTTTATTTTTCTCCCGCTGTTTTGGATTGGTTTCTTCGGTCATTTTATTCCCGTTCTTATCAATAAAGAACCAATCAGGAACCTGGCTATGCCATACAAGGGTATGAAAACGAACATCCATATCATTTTTCTTGGCGAATTTCACAATTTTATCTGCTTCTTTAAAATTGAATTTCCCCTCTTCGGGTTGGATGGATATAGGCTTCATTACGTTCTCTGCAACAATACTGTTATAGTGACGCTTTAATACATGACCACTCTTGCCCTGTAATTGATCAGGTTCGACAGCAGCCCCAATTGTAAAAGAATCTTCGTATCTTTCATATAAAGGGGAAGCTTTTAAAGCACTTAATGGCTTAGCACTCGCAATATCGGTGGAAACGACAGGAGTTACAAGGGCAATAGCTAATCCGAAACTTAGAAACTTACGTACTAATTTTTGTGACATGTCCTAATCTCCTTTTCATTTAAAATAGAAAGCGTTTACATAGGTATTTGAACATTATTATAGAAGGTATCTACTTAGTAAGTCTAGGAAACAAACTAAGTTACGAGAAAAATAGGCCATAAATCACGGAGAGAAAACTAGCTGACAAGTTAATATAGGGCTAAGTACATAAAAGAAATGGAGTGCGGTATATAGATTGAAGCCAATACCTGTACTTGTTAAAAGAACAATCACTATAGTTGCATATGTCTCAATCAAAAATATAGGAAAGGTCATTAAATCGATTAATTGCCTATTATATAAGGCTGTTGCTCTATTGGGGAGCCGGCATATTATTACGGAAGTAAAAAAGATATTCCTTATAGAAATCTTTCGGAATTTACTATATTATGAATATATTGAAATAAGTAAGCGCTTCAAATGAGGTTATATGAACATATAAGTTTTAGCCTACCCATAGTGTAAGATTACAAGTATTTATTCTGTATTTATTGATTTCATGTTATTTAACTAACATAAGGGGTGTTCTTAATGATTGTTAAAGATTTCTTCATTGCTCTTTCAGAAAATCAGCTTTTAAACCGCACAGCTCAAAAATATGGGTTAAAAATGGGTGCCCAAACTGTAGTTGCCGGTACAAATATAGACGAAACAATTGAGAGTATAAAAGAGTTAAATAAGTATGGAATTTCTTGTACCGTGGATAATCTTGGAGAATTTGTGAGTGATAAAGATGAAGCTGTAAAGGCGAAGAATCAAATCCTTCAGGTTATTGAGGCCATTTATGAAAATAAAGTCGATGCTCATATATCATTAAAACCCTCTCAATTAGGGTTGGATATAGATTTGGATTTCTGCAGAGACAATCTGTTGGAAATTTTTGAAGCAGCTGCAAAGTATGATATTTTTATAAATATTGATATGGAGAACCATTCCAGATTACAGCCTTCTTTTGATTTAGTAGATCAGATATCGGAAAAATACGATAATATTGGTACAGTTATACAAGCATATTTTCATCGAGCCGAAAATGATATACAAAAATATAAAAATTACCGCCTTCGTATTGTAAAAGGTGCCTATAAGGAACCTGCTGAATTAGCCTATCAAACAAAAGCAGAAATTGATAAAAATTATATCAATTTGATAGAATATCATCTGTTAAATGGTAAGTTCACCTCCATTGCAACACACGATCATAAAGTCATAAACCATGTGAAGCAATTTGTAAAAGATCATCAAATTCCTAATGAAAAATTTGAATTCCAAATGCTCTATGGTTTCCGCTTCGATATGCAAATGGAATTGGCTAAAGAGGGCTACCAGTTTTGTACGTATGTTCCTTTTGGGACGGATTGGTATGGATACTTTATGAGACGTTTGGCTGAAAGACCTCAAAACATAAGCCTTGTAACGAAACAAGTATTCACCAAAAAAACAAACACGGCTCTTGCGATAGCAGCCGGTGCCTTTTTACTTGGCAGATTATCTAAGAGAAAAAAATAGATATGCAAGAGCCACTACCCTACAAGAGGATAGTGGCTTTTTAGTTAATCTATTTTTCTGAAATATTACTAAAATATTACAATAGAAAAAGAATTGTAATATAATAGGAGTTAAATAGAGATTTATAAAGGAAGATTAAAGAATGCGTAATTTTGCAATTATCTTGGTTACTATTATAGTATCCATAACAGTAATGAGCTGGATCAAGCCGACTTCCAGTTTGGCTGACAAAACCAATGATCAATCAGGGCATCCAGAACTGAACATGGTTACATATGAAAGGACCGTAAAAAAAGTGCCTGAAAAATTAAATGGTAAAGAAAGAAAAGTAGTTTATTTAACAATTGATGATGGTCCAAGTCTTTATACAAAGGAGTTAATTGCTATACTCGATCAATTTGAAATACCGGCTACTCATTTTCTGATCGGAAATAATATGAAGAAATACCCGGATATGGCCAAGGAATATGTCAACCGTGGAGATTATATCGGAATGCACTCAATGAGCCATGATTATAATAGATTGTACAAAAAGGGAAAAATTGTAGAAGAAGTGATGGAAACACAGCAATTAATCAAAGAACAGGTAAATATTTTGCCGATTTTATTCAGATGTCCATATGGATCATCTCCAGGGTTAAATACGAAATTGCGAGATCAAGCTGCACACGCAGGATTGAAAATGTGGGATTGGACAATCGATTCAAAAGATTGGAAGCTGCAAGAGAATCCTTCAAAAATTGAAGGAGAAATTCTGAAGCAATTAAATGGATCTGAGGAAATTATCTTAATTCATGAAAAGAAAGGTACCATTGAGGCATTGCCAGGAATAATTAAAAGTATTAAGGAAGCGGGCTATGAATTTGAAAGATACGAAGAATCAAAACATTTTCCGGCAAACTTCCATAAAGATAAGAGATTATAAGGACGAGGAATCGTATGATTAGAAAGAAAATAGGTATATATCTAGCTTTAATTGTAACCAGTATGTTAATGGCTGTTTTAATTCTACCAGTTATACAAAAGTATGATGAAAAATATTTGAAGGTTCATAATCAAGTGGCATGGGATTTTAAGTCTAATATGAATTATGGGGAGCTTTTTAATACCGAAAATAATAAGCTGCAATCCCTATACGAAATGACAGTAAAAGATGGAGCAGATAACCTAAAAAAGGCTGAAAACCAAATAAGTAAGGCTGAAGAGACAATCAATCAGTGTAAACTAATGGTTGACGAGGACAAATCATTGGTAGAAAACCAATTAATACAAATGAAAGAATCAGAAGAATTACTGAGTAAAATAGATCAGAAAAAAGTACATAAGGAAACATTGTTGAGCCTCCATGACTCACTGATTAACCTGTTACAAACATATAATCAAGCCCTTGATCAATATGAAGAAGTACTTAACTTGGAGCAAAAGATATACTCAGCGTTAAAAGCGGAAAAGGATTTAAAAGAAATAACCGCTATTATAGATGAAGCAAATCAATCATCCGGTGAATTATCTGGTACAATCAAGGATTTAAACGGCTATATAGTATCCTACAATAAGCTACAAATCTAATTCAGACATCTTCCATTGATTTGCAGTTAAACTCTTGAAATGGTTCACTTGTAAAATTGGAATCTATTAAAGAGCAAATAGTCTTTTAATAAGTAGAAAATTGGTGATTGAAAATTTTTCTCCTAACATGGTAATATGTTTAAATCAGTGTGTAGAGATATTGGTATAGTTGATATGCCAAAAATATATGTCTTGATGATACGTCTGCCATCTGAATTTTTCATTTTTCGGAGGGTATATATGCATAGAGAAGATAGGTTGCCACAAAACGCAAGAGAAGGCATATTATTTATGCTCATCATTTCAATCATCTCAGTAAATACGATTGCACCAATTATTATGGGATTGGAACGTGGTTTCAGTAAAGAAAATTATATCGAAACCTTAAAGATTATTCCAATTATGTGGATCATTGTTGTTTTATTGGTGAGATTTGTTGCTGGACCTGTGGTTGGTAAAATAATGCCTAAATTCATAGGTAAAACAGATGGATTCAATGCAAGAGTTTTAATGAATACATTTTTCAATGTAACCGTTCTATCCGTCCTTTTAACCATTATCGGTACCTGGGTTGGCTCAAAACAAATCAGCTTAGAACCTTTTCAAAATTTCTTTTTGAGCTGGTTTAGGAATTTCGGTGTGGCATTTTGGATTGAATTAATAGTAGCACAGCCAATTGCCAGATTTGTAATGAAGAAAATCCATAAGAGAAAAGCGAATAGAGCAGAGACAGTTAACGTATAAGATCTGTGAGATTCTCAGAGATTGTGAGATCAATCTGCAAAATAATAAAGTTCAACCAGAACAAGACTGGTTGAACTTTTTATTTTGCTCATTATATTTTTTGTGTCGGTACTTATGTTGGGTGTTAAAAGGCTTGGATATTCACCACAATCTTGATTAGTCGCATGCTATAATAGGCCCTTGTGAAGACAATTGAATAACGAAAAAAGGATAATATGTACTAATTTGTAAGAATATTCTATACAATAGATATAGAGGCGGAATTCCGCTTTACATAATTACTATTTATATAGAGGAGAGGTGAAAAGACTCAGTGTCGAATGAGAATGAATATTTATTAGATAACGAACAAAGTGTTCCAAAAAAGAAGGTCGAAAGACATCCTGGGGAACCAACGACTGCTTTTAAAGGTGCTACCTGGGCGGCTTTATTGGTAGGGGTTGCTGCTTATCTAATAGGATTATTTAATGCTTCAATGGAATTAAACGAAAAAGGGTATTATTTCGCAGTATTAGTATTTGGACTTTATTCAGCAGTATCATTACAAAAGGCGGTTAGAGATCGAGATGAGGATATACCTGTGACAGCCATCTATTATGGAATTAGCTGGTTTGCTCTTATTGTTGCAATCGCCTTGATGGGCATCGGTCTTTATAATGCGGGAAGTATTGATTTAAGTGAGAAAGGATTTTATGGTATGTCCTTTGTATTAAGTGTATTCGCTGCCATAACTGTTCAAAAAAATATTAGGGATACACAGAAGGCTAAAGAAAAAGATTGAGTCATTTATGAAATCAAAAGCAGATACTCCTTTTTGTTTCAAGGGCTATCAGAAGTGGCCCCCAAAAGTCGGATATCAATTCTAACTTTCGGGGGTTATTTCAATTTCTATAGGAAATACACTTTCTTTGATGGAATTTAATTATGGAAAATAATTAGAAGGAGTAGAAGAATGGAAGGACTGGTAAAGAGAATTGATACCGTATTTTTAGAGGTAAGCGATTTAGACTACTCGATTAAATGGTATTCAGAAAAATTAAGATTAAATATGAGATGGAATCGAAATGGGTATACTGCCTTCACAATAGGAGAAACCTCGTTAACCCTTGTTCAATCAACAGACGCAAAACCTGCAAAACACTACCCATTTAATTTCTTTACAACTAACATAGATGAAGTACATAAGTTCTTTATAGAAAATGAAGTAGATGCCGACGAAATAGCTGATTACCCGGATATACGAACCTTCGATTTTAAAGATCCGGATGGTCATATTCTTAACTTCTGTCAATTTAACGAATAACGACTTGATAGCAGGGTTTGTTCCCTGCTTATTTTCTATCAATATGAAAAAAGGATAGATTCTCTATCCTTTTTATCCAATAAACTGTGCCCTGCGGAATTTCATATAAATGTCTCCGAACAATAGAAATTGAGTGAGGAGTGGCTTTAGCAGCCATTCTATTTCTGCAAATACACCTCAGCTCTTTTTTCTAAATAGCGCTGCAGAAGAGAAACAGCCGCACATATGCACCAATAGATCATCGCTACAAGTATGTACATCGTCATATAATCAAATTCCCGTCCTCCGACGATTTTGGCATGCTGAAATATTTCAGGGACCGTTATCATCGCTGCCAATGAAGAAGCTTTGATTAAATCCAGCAACACATTAGAGAGAGGTGGTAGCGCAATTCGGACAGCCTGCGGAAGGATAATCCCTCCCATGGTTTGCCAATAGGATAAACCCAATGATTGTGAGGATTCCCATTGTCCTTTATCGACAGAACCAAGAGCAGAACGGTTGATTTCAGCAATATAAGCTGCACTGTTAAAACTGAATCCAATAATAGCCGCTTGCATGGCAGTAAATTCAATTCCGATAATCGGAAAGCCAAAATAAAGAATAAAAATAATCACAAGAATGGGTACACCGCGCATAAAAGAGATGTACATGCTGGCTGGCCAGCGCAGCCATTTACTTTTTGAACTCCGTCCAAGAGCCAAAAAGAAACCAATGATCAATCCCAAAGCCATACTGATAAATGAAATCAAGAGGGTATTCGATAAGCCTTCAAGAACATATGGCAATGAATCGATTGCTAATTCTGGGTTAAATATATATTGCCACTGAATATCTGCCATATAAATTCCCTTTCAATCACTTATTTAACTGAGTCCAACTGAACTTCTTTTGTAACGTCTGCGCTGTCATAGAATTTTTTAGAGAGCTCAGCCATCGTTCCATCCGTTTTTATTTCTTCCAATACCTTGTTTATTTCTTTCAACAAGTCACTGTTATCCTTTTTCATCAATATGGCTTGATTGCTTGGATTGTATTTTATATTAGGATGTACGGTAATATCGAATTCTGGAAATGCGGCTACAGCTAAACGCTGGGTATAATAATCATTTAGAATAATGTCAGTTCTGCCAGTAGAAACATCTCGCAAATATTGATCATTTGTTGCATTGTCATAGATGACTTCTTCAGCTCCATGTTCACGTGCCACTTCCATATATGTAGTTGTTGCTTCTCCAGCTGCTTTTTTCCCTTTTAAACTATCAAGATCTTTAATGCCGGATAAATCTGATTTTCTAACGATGGCAGCGCCGAAGGAATATTTATAGGGTTCAGAAAAAGAAAATTTTTCTCTCCTTTCCTCAGTAGCTGTAATATCATTGACAGCGATGTCAGTTTGTCCATTGTTGATGGAGGCTAGCATGCCATCAAAGGCCATTTCAGTAAATTCTGCTTCTAGGTTTAATCGTTTAGCTACTTCACGTGTTACTTCCACATCGTATCCGGTTAATTCATTTGTTTCAGAATCATGATAGGAAGCGGGATATAAGGTTCCGGAAGTTGCAACTTTTAATTTGCCGGATTCTTTAATGGCTTCCCAGCCGTTTTTTTCCTCTTTTTTGCTTTCTTCCCCTTTGTTATTACTGCATGCAACAGTAACCAAACCTAGCATTGCAATTGCTAGAATTGATACAAGTCTTTTAAAGCTATTTGTGGTTATCATATTTTCACCTCGCCTACCATTATATTTGAAAAAAATGTATATGTCATTTGGGAATAAACTTGAAAGGGTATCGCGCGAAATAGAGCGTAGAAGAAATGCAAAAAGGAACATAATTACTAATGAATGGGAGGGCACAGATGAAGGGGATAGCAGGAGTGATGCTAGTTTACTAAATTTAATAAGTTTAGTCTGGTATACAAAGCAATAAAAAAGAAATAAACGGGTGTAGAATAATGGAATGAATAAAAAAAGGTAGTGGAAATTAATCCAAAACCTTTAGCATTTCGGTGATCTTTCTTTTCGTCTCTTCCAAGTCGTATTCCTTTTCTCCAAGTGTTTCTCCATCTTCAGAATAGAAATCTGCAAAATTTTGTCCTTCATACCGCGGAACTACATGCATATGAAAATGTGTTAATTCATCAAATGCTCCACCGTTCTGACAGACTGTAATGCCATCCGGATTAAACAAAATTTTTATCACTTTTGATAGCCTCTTTGCTGCCATCATTACGGAGCTTGCCGTATTATCGTCAAATTCATTAAAGTATCGAACATGTTTTTTAGGTAAAATCAAAACGTGTCCTTCGTTATAAGGATCAATATCTAAAATACAACAAACATAATCATCTTCAAAAACTACATAAACATTTTCTTTTTTATGTGCTAAATTACAGCCTAAACAATTCATTACAGCTCCCCCTTTATTAAATTATATACGTAATTAAAAAAGTGCAGAGGGGAATTTTAGGAATAACAGAATGAAGGTATTGATAAAGGTGGGTAAGGGAGGTGGAATCTTGAAGATTACGACTAAAGTTTCCCTATATATCGGGTTATCCTTATTGCTTCTCATCGTTCTTTATCTGTATGAACTTGAACGACAAATCGACTCACCTGGAATCGAAGGAACAATTATCATTAGCGAAGCCGATGCTGTATTCATTGTGCTCGATTCAAATTTTGAGAATGAGGACGTGGATTTGCCGATTGAGGAGCTGCAAGCCAAATATAAAAATGTCGGGCGTCTATCCATCCATCAAAGTGATTATAGAGGTGAACTAAAAACCGGACAAAGGGTGAAAGTATGGATGAGCCAAACAATGGAATCCTCTCCCCCTATCTTTAAAGCGATAAAACTGGAAAGATTGTAGCAGTATTTTCATTTATTACATTAAAAAAGCCCCGTGCCATAAATAGTACGGGGATAGAATCCTTTGAAGTTCTAGACTATTTTCTTTTCTTTTTCAGCTACGGGGTTTATGCGATTGATTTCAGGAGCATGGTGCTTAGATGTAATCCAGGACCAGCCAATTGCTGCCAGTAAAATAAATCCCACATAGCCCATGATTGGATACACGGTGTTTACCAATGTAGTAAAACCAGCAAAGCTAAGACCAAAACCAATTGCTCCGAATATCACAACTGAAGGATGAAAGAAGCGTCCTTGAGGAATGATTCGCACTGTGAATGCATAAAACATTCCCACGCATGTATTGTAAATCATAGCCAATAGAATAATAGATAGCAGGTTCCCGATTAAAGGTGAGATACTATTAGCTAAAAATAAAGTAGGCATTTCTACAATTTGCATATTAGCCATATCAGTCATCATACCTATATTAATCAGCAGCATGAGTACACCGAGCAGGATACCGCCCATAATTCCGCCAATAGCTGCTTGTTTTTTATTTTTAAACGTTCCGCTAATAACAGATAGCATAGAGAAACCGACAGCAACATTAAAGGATACATAAAGTAATGCGGACATGAACCAATTTGAAGCCGCTGCTTTGTCTAAATCAACATTACGCTCTATGTCTATAGGAGTGATTCCATTTTTAATTAGCGCGTATCCTGATATAAAAATCATAATAACTAATAAAAATGGTGTGATTGAGCTAATGATAGAGATGATTTTCTCTACCTTCAATAGCATGGTCAGGATGGTGATAACTGTCATAAATAGTGAACCCCAGATGGCAGAAATCCCAAACTGTTCCTCAACAATTGATCCTGCGCCTGCTATCATAATTACACCAACGCCAAATAAAAAGAACGATAAAATTATATCCAGTGCTTGACCAAGAAAACGTCCGCAAAGAACCTCGATGATTTCTTTATGTGAGGTGGCTTGCATATGGCTGCTCAGTTGAGAGAGCTGCATGGCAATAAAGGAAAATAAGACAGTTGCCAGCAAAATAGCAGGTATACTGTAAAAGCCAAAATTCGTAAAAAACTGCATGATTTCTTGGCCAGAGCCAAATCCCGCTCCAACAATGACTCCTACAAATGCACCTGCTAGGTATAAACTTTGTTTCATTTTATCAGTCCTCTTTTATGGTAGTTTGGAGGGATATCCAAAAATTAAGTATTCTGATATATTAACATATTCATTCTATTTTAACAAATTGAAGGAAATGGAATTAAGTTTTTGGGAAATCCCGTTATAGAAGAAAGGTTAGTTTGGTAAAATGAGATAAAAGACAGTATAAGGGAGGATTCCATATGACAAGAAAAGTAGATGGAGTTCCAGCAGATACAATGAAGGAAAAGATATATTCAACCATTATAGGCGGGATTATTGGGGATGCTCTTGGTGTACCGGTAGAATTTAAAGCCAGAAATGCCGGCGTTACAGATATGATCGGTTATGGGACCTATAATATGCCTCCTGGAACATGGTCTGATGATACATCACTAACGATGTGCCTGATTGAAAATTTAATTGCAGGAAAAGATGAAAATGATTTGATGAACCGCTTTGTTTCCTACCAGGATAAAGGCTACTGGACCCCATATGGTGAAATGTTCGATATCGGCATTGCAACCGCAAATGCTATTAGCCGTTATAAGCAAGGTGTACCGGCTGTTCAGTGTGGTGGGAAAACGGAATATGATAATGGCAATGGCGCACTTATGCGTATAGTGCCACTTGTATTTACATTATCGAAAGAGCCAGATTTTCAGATGAGGAAAAAGGAAATAGAGAGAATTGCGCATGTCACGCACAGCCATCCAAGATCTACCCTTGGTACAATTATTTATGTGGAATTTTTGCTGAATATGTACGATCAACATTCACCTTTAGAATCCTTGAAAATTGCACTCAATACATGCTGGGAACAGCTTGGATCAGAGAATGAGTATCAACAAGAATTTGCTTCATATGAAAGAATCTTTAGTCTAAGCTTGCTTGAAGCAGACCGCGATGATATTCGCTCGGATGGATATGTTGTTCACTCACTTGAAGCTGCTTTGTGGTGTTTCTTTAAATCTCAAACCTATGAAGATGCCGTTCTTGAAGCGGTCAATCTGGGCAATGATACTGATACGATTGCTTTTATAACGGGAACTATAGCTGGTATGTATTACGGGATGAAAAATATTCCGGAAAAATGGGTGAATGCCCTGGTCAGTCAAGATAAAATCATAGACCTCTGTGATCGCTTTTATGGCTATTGCGTGGAGAAAGCGAAATAATTTTATAAATAAAATATATGAAATTACAAAAAAAGACCTGCTCAGGAAGTCTGCAAAAACGACTTTAGGACAGGTCTTTTTTAAAAGGCTTTTTTTTCGCATAGATTGTCGCTCTGAATAGAAAGAAAGAAGTACTTCTTATATAGATAAATATGTCTAAAGGTAGTGAAATCCCATTAATCTCAACCTTTCGTAAAAAGTATGACAAGAATAATTTACTTTTTATGGTATTGTAAAAAGACATATTCGGCTGAAGAGCAGGCTAATCAGATAAATTAAACTTTTAGACGGGAGAAGCTATCTTGATGGTTATCTATAATAGGCAGTAGAGTTTTCTAGGGCTTGAGACTTAACTTAAAATACTTCTATAGCTCATTTTTATTAGCTTGTTAGTAACGTATGCTTGAAAAAAAGAAAGTGGGTTATAGAAAGCAATGAAGATAGAGTCAAGAACGTGTAAACTGGATAGCCTAAAGACGATGCAAATATTTATAGATACCTCTTCATTAGAAATATTTATTAATGAAGGAGAAGAAACATTCACAGCCCGTTATTTTCCTAAGCTAAAAGAAAAAGAAATTCTTTTTAGTAGAGAAGGACGATTTGATTTGATGAAATGGGATCTTGCTTAAATAATTTCCTTATCATGACTTGTATAAATGCCTATTATGGCTTTTGTGCAGGTCTTTTTTTGTAAATATAAGTTTTTTCACCCATGACATTGTGTCTAGATGAGCAAAAAGTATTTATTATAAAAGGGATATATTTGCATATGACAGAAAGGGATTCTTTGAAGCTACACATTCATTCTACCTATATTAAAAAAGTACTTTACTCGCATTTACTCTATAGCAGGGTAATAGTATCCTAAGAAATAGTACACAAATTAGAGTACTAAAAATAGAGTATTGTATCAGAGCTTACAATCATTAAGAATATGTAAGGCTAAAAGAAAAGATGGAAGGAAGGTAGATTGATGAATAAGACAGAAGAAATGGTTTCCAACCAGGTTCTGGGTGTATTAAGTGGAAAGAGTAATGAAGATCCATTTTCTGTATTTGCAAAAATGCGCGAGCTTGGGCCTATCGTTTCTATTCCCAACCCTTTGGGAGAGGCAGATCGTCAAGCTTGGATGGTTGTACATATGGATGAGGCAGTCCAAATCCTTAAAAATCACAAACAATTTACTGTAGATCCTTCCTCTATTGATGGAGAAAAGGGTTTTAGAGATAAAATTTATAGCGAGGTAGATACATCAGCACCTGACACATTTTTTACCGGCAAATCAATGCTTTTTGTTGATGGTATGGACCATAGGAGATTACGGATGTTGGTCTCAAAAGCATTTACACCAAGATATATGGAAGGCTTGCGACCGCGTATTCAAGAAATTGCAGATGAATTACTTGATAAAGTTCAATCTAAGGGTGAAATGGATCTTGTAAAAGACTATGCTTACCCATTACCAATTAATGTGATTTCTGAAATGTTGGGGGTGCCATACGCAGATCGTGAAAAACTCAATATATGGTCCTCCGCGATTGCGAAGGGGATGGGCTGGGGGAGACAAGACCCTACTGTAGCAGCCCATTTACAGGAATTTGGAGAATACACCCAAAACCTGGTTGCAGAAAAGAGAGCCAATCCTTCTGATGATTTAATTAGTCAGCTTATTGCGATTGAAGCAGAAGGAGAACGTCTTGAAGAATCAGAATTAATCTCAATGATTACTTTATTAATTTTTGCTGGGCATGAAACCACCTCAAACTTAATCGCAACGGGATCGATGTTGTTGTTTGAACATCCTGAACAACTTGAAGCATTAAAAAGCGATCTAAGTTTAGTTCCATCAGCTGTAGAGGAATTATTACGTTTCAACGGTCCATCTACAAGTGTGGGTCCACGCTTTGCAAAAGAGGATGTAGAGATAGGCGGCAAAAATATTAAAAAAGGAGATATGGTTCTTGTGACGGTAAAAGCCGCGAATCGAGATGAGGAAGTATTTACTGATTCAGAAGGGTTAGACGTGAAGCGGAAAATAGATCATCACCTAGCATTTGGACATGGTGTCCACACCTGCTTAGGAGCTCCGCTTGCAAGAGTAGAGGGAGATATTGCATTTACTACCCTATTAAAACGTTTTCCTGACTTAAGACTGAATGTACCTCAGGAGGAAATTCAATGGCAATTTGCCCTTTCCTCAAAAGGAATCGATTCACTTCCTGTTGCTTTTTAGTATATATAATAGCAAAAAGCCAAGACCTTGATTTAAAAGGTTTTGGCTTTTTGGTTATAAGTATTAAATTAATGCCTTTAAGTTTTATTGTGCTGTTAAACCACCATCAATGATGAATTCACTGCCAGTTGAGTAGCTGGACTCATCAGATGCCAAGTAAAGCACTAAGTTAGAAACTTCTTCAGATTGAGCCACACGTTTAAGAGGAATGTGTTTAGCAAATGCTTCTACGGCTGCTTTTGTATCTTCTTGTACAACCATTGGTGTAGCAATGACACCTGGGTGAATAGAGTTTACACGAATACCGTAATTTGCACATTCGATTGCAGCTGCTTTTGTCATACCGCGTACTGCAAATTTAGTATCTGTATAACCGATAGCACCAGCAACGATTCCGTTCATAGACGAGATATTAACAATCGATCCACCGCCAGCTTTTTGCATGGCTGGAATAACTGCTTTCATTCCTAAGAATACAGAAAGTTGGTTAATATCCACGATACGGCGATAATCTTCCTCAGTCATGTCTAAAATAGATTTTGCCATTGTAATACCAGCGTTATTGACTAAGACATCGACTTTTCCAAATGCTTTTTCCGCTTCTTCTACAACCTTTGCCCAATCTTCAGCACTAGTAACATTTTGTTTTACAAATAAAGCGTTTTCCCCAAGTTCAGCAGCTGTAGCTTGACCTTTTTCTACATTAAGGTCTGTTAAAACTACTTTAGCGCCTTCTTCTACTAATCTACGAGCATGTGCCGCGCCCATACCTTGAGCCGCTCCAGTAATAATAGCAACTTTACCTTCCATACGTGCCATGATGGCATTCCCCCTCAGCGCCTAATATTTAGTATTAGGCATATTATCCTACACTTATAAATTACCAAATAAATGTTCCGTTTGTCCATTATTTAGGATTAAATATCATTATATTTACATAATTTATCCATTTTTGACGAGTGTTAAGAAGGCACTGCTTTCATTAGAAAAAAGAAAGTAATATAGTAGAAGATTACTCTCTTTTAAGGATCGTTAATTTATAACTGAATCGAAGTATGGCTAGCTAATAGATTAATAACACAACCAAAATAACTCCCTAAAAAACTGTAGGGAGTTAATTACTGGCTATTTTAAAGAATGACATTTGTCGGATCGTCACTGAGTTGTCTATATCCGAGTATCCAATTCCAAGCATCATCCAGCTGATCGGAGTCAAAATGCTTAGCTTCAATGCCCGGTACCAAATTACTGAGCGTTGCAATCATATTGGACCAACTCTGATCTGCTACAATTGCAATCTTGTTAAATTGATTCATTCGTTTTGTATCGAATTTGATTCCTTCTGCCAGACCTTTAAGGCTGGCTCCATCAACGTTTTCAATGACAGCTAGTAAATTAAATTCCTTACCATCCAATAAATTTTCTTTTACAAAGTTATCTAATTTACGTGCATCTTCTTCAGTCGATTTCCCGTACATTTCTACTGCGATAGTAGAAGGATCCTTACTTGGTAAAAATGTAAGCATTTCTATTCCTCCTTATGCATCGTTTTATTACACAATTCCCCTGTAGAACAATGTCAAACCAATAATTTACTATTTACAGATACTTGAAAAAACCATCATAATACATATGAGCAAATTTTAGGTATTTTATACTGATAAATCAATTAGAAGGGCGGGTAACTTGGACTATATAAAGTGATATAACAATTTTTTTATCTATTCTTTAGTTTTAACGCTCGACCGTAACATGGATTCTTGGCATGGAATAGAAGCGAAAAGGTATTTAGGCCTCTAAAAATCCAAGTGGTAAAGGAAGCGTTAGTAAAACAATAGAGGTGACAGGTATATTGCCATATACCTTGGCAGGATTAACCTATAAATAACATCATAGATTGGAGATATGTACAGTGTTTATGTTTATCGGTATGGCTGGTTTTTTAGCATTTATAGTTTATTTGATTTTGTCAGTGATTTCCGGCTTACGAAAAACAGGTAAGGCAAAGAAACATCTTAAAATGGCTGCAATCATGTTTGTCGTGTTTATGGTTGGTGCAATGAACAGTTCAGATGAGCTGGAAGAAGCTCCAGTGGAAACAGAGGCAACCGTAACGGATGAAAAGCAAGAAACAGCAAAAGAAGAGCAAAAGGAAGAGATTGCTCCTTCTGCCGTAGCAGATGTAAAAAATGCCATTCAAAAAGGGATGGATTATCAGGATTATAAGCAAATAGAGCAAGATCAATTGAACGTGGAAACAGGAGAGACCTACTCAATTGGAAATGGAAATGAAGGACATGTATTAAAAGCGACAGATGGATACGTGGTAGTTGGAACGGACTATTCGAAAGTGCTGTCAGTTGAATCATTTGCGAGTAACGAAGAAGCTAAATCCTATGCAGACAGATTAGTAAAAGAAGCTGAGGCAGCTGAGTTGGCTGCAAAGGAAAAAATCTATGAAGAGTCCAAAATAAAACTAAGCGGTTCAGGTGATGAATCAACAGATATGATTAATCTGCAAGCTGGATTTGCCGTTTTTGAAGGAAACTACACTGGCGGTAGTAACTTCATTGTGAAATTGATGGATGAAGCAGGCAATAATGTAGAATTGTTAGTCAACGAGATTGGCAGCTACAAAGGAAAGACGTTTGCCATGATTAATACGACTGGTAACTATTATTTAGATATTAAGGCATCTGGTAACTGGAATTTCTCTATAAGTCAGCAAATTCCACCAACCCCAGCTGAACTTCCAACTGAAATCAGTGGAGAAGGGGATGATGTTGTTTTTGTAAGAGCCGGCGGCGGAAACTATAAATTTACATCCACACATCAGGGATCCTCTAATTTTATCGTTCGTATTAATGGAACGGGCTTACTTGTCAATGAAATCGGAAACTATAGCGGCTCCACCCGCAATAAACTGGAAAACGGTGATTTTGCGATTGTAGTCAAAGCCGATGGAAAATGGTCAATTAAGATAGAAGAATAAAAACAGCTCAGTAGAATGATGTTTCACCCCGAAAGTTAGAGTGAACTGCACCCCCAATTGTTAAACGTGTGTCTAACAATTGGGGGGCAGTTCACTTTTGGGGTATTTTTGTTTTGAGAAGGCTCTATTCGTAAACATTGTTGTTAATGAAAAAAGAGAGATAGCATACCGCTGTCTGCTTGTGCCTCTGCAGTCGTTAGCATAATAAGGAGGTATTTAGAAGTAGTCAGGAATATCAAGTGATAGCGTGGCGAAAACATTTTTCTTCGAATAATACATGCAAATGCTGTCTTCATATTTTTGACTATCATTTGGTAGAACAACAAAACCTAATCTTTTGTAAAAGTCTATCCCAATATCACTATAAAGGAAAAAGTTATTACAGTTATCATCCTGTTCTAATTTATTTATTGTTTTATTGACCAAAGTAGTAGCATATCCGTTTTTTCTTAAATAAAAAGGAGTAACAATTGAACCAATACCTTTTACAACTTGATTTCCAGAAAGATTTAGTTCATATACGACGAGGGAGCTTAATAATTGCTTTGTTCCTGTTGCTTCAAGAACGTACCATTTCCCCTTTTTATACTTACTAGAGTTTTCACACATAGTTATATATTCTTTAAATGGTAATTTATCTCCCCAAACATCATAGCCCATCTTATAAATTTCTATCATATCCTCTTTTGTTGCTTCCCTAATTTTTCTCAAAGTATATCTCCTTGTATTTATACGGTTTATATTTTCTTTTTGATTTTAAGGTTATTAAGACCTCTATTCTAATTGCACTAAACTGTATCTTAGCAACATAAAGAGTTCAACAGAAAGGGATATTAATCCTACTTGTAACAATGCTCTGTTAGTAGTGAATATATATATAATGACTTAGGCTTTAACTTAATTGAAGGATATGACCCTCCGAATTAAATATGATGGCATGAGAACCAAATCTAAAAGTATCATTAAAAGCCAAGTTTATCTCCCATCCTTAGATTATTTTGTTGCATTTTACTAGATAACTTATTCTCCGCCATTACTGTTTAATCCTCTGTTCAGCCATACTAACAAGCTTTATAAATACAATATGACCGTAAAATGTGAATATTTTATGTAAAATGATAAGTCTATTTTACTAGTAGAATTAAATTTAAAAGGATTTACATATTTTCATAAAATATATACATTTACATAATTTTGTATATTCTTTATAATGAAAGCGATACCAAATGAAGGGGTGTTCTTATGAAAGCAGAAAAAGTCATCCATCAATATCAGAATTATCTTGGAAGTGGAATAAAACCTGCGAATTTTGATGAATTTTGGGATAAACAACTTGAAGAGCTTGAACAGCTTCCATTGGATTATGAATTGGAGAGAGTTGAAATTCCTTCCCGAGTCGCTGATTTTTATAATTTGTATTTTATTGGTGTTGAAGGCGCAAGGGTGAGATGCCAATATGTTTGTCCGAAACAAGTAAATGAAAAAATACCCGGAATGCTTATGTTCCATGGCTATCATGGAGACAGTGGTGATTTTGGCGATAAAGTAAGCTGGGCTGCTGAAGGCTTTTCTGTCCTTGCTATGGATTGCCGCGGACAGGGCGGGCTATCTGAGAACAACTCTAAAGTAAAAGGAACAACGATGAAGGGACTCATCATCCGCGGTGTCGAAGAAGGGCCGGAAAGTTTGTATTTCCGTTCTGTATTTCTTGATACTGTACAGGCTGCCAGAATTTTAATGTCGATGGATGAGGTCAATGAAGAGGAAATATATATTCAGGGTGCCTCACAGGGCGGAGCTCTATCATTGATTTGTGCAGCGTTGGAACCAAGAGTGAAAAAGGTGGTTGCGCAATATCCGTTTTTAAGTGATTACCGTAAAGCGTTTGAATTTAATATTACTTCTTCTGCCTATGAGGAACTTCATTATTGGTTTCGTTTCCGTGATCCGATGCATGAGCGTGAAGAGGAATTCTTTAACACTCTTGAATACATAGATTTGCAACACTTTGCACCGCGAATTAAGGCGGAGGTTAAATGGGCGATTGCCCTTGAGGATGATGTTTGTTATCCAGCCCAGCAATTTGCGGTTTACAATCAAATCACTTCTCCAAAGGAAATGATTATCTTTCCGGAATATGGTCACGAATATTTGCCAAAGCTTGGTGACCGCGTAAAGGGGTTCCTATTAAATGAATAAATTGATCAAAATAAATAAAAACAAGCTTGAGTTTCATCTATCAAACAGTAAAGTAAGTTATTTATTCCGCGTGATGGACCAAATCAATCAGCTGGAGCATTTATATTTTGGGAAAAGTATTCGTCATCAGGAAAACTTCGACTTTTTAATGGAAAGAGAAGTACGTCCATCGAATAATCAGTTTGAGGGTGATCATACTTCATCACTGGAACATATCAGACAAGAATATCCTGGCTTTGGGACCTCAGATTTTCGCTATCCAGCCCAGCAGGTTCGCTATCCATCGGGTGACAGAATCAGCCGTTTTGAATATGCAGATTATCGAGTCATGGAAGGGAAATCAGTCCTTGATGGTCTGCCGGCTACATATACGGAATCTCCTGAGGAGGCAGAGACGCTCGAAATTCTGCTGAAGGATGCGTATTCTGAGCTGACATTACATATATACTATACCATTTATAAAGATCGGCCGGTTATTGCGAGAAGTGCAAAATTCACGAATAAAGGCTCTGAGGACTATGAGCTTGAAACGGCAATGAGCTTAAGCATTGATTTTCCAGATAATAATTTTGAATTGATTCACTTAAATGGTGCCTGGACCCGTGAAAATCATCTTGAAAGGAAACCGGTTATAACAGGAGTCCAATCGATTTCCAGTGCACGTGGAGCAAGCAGTCATGCTCATAACCCATTTATGGCGTTGGTTCGACCCGAGACAACGGAGCATGCCGGTGAGGCATATGGCTTCAGTTTAATTTACAGCGGTAATTTTCTCGCCCAGATTGAGGTGGATACATACAAAGTAACAAGAGCGATGATGGGCATTAATCCATTCCAATTCGCATGGAAGCTGAAGCAGGGTGAAAGTTTCCAAACACCAGAAGCCGTACTGGTTTATTCTGACTCTGGTTTAAACGAAATGAGTCAGGCATTGCACGACCTTTATCGTACTCGATTGGCGAGGGGAGTTTGGAGGGATAAAGAACGTCCGATTCTTATTAACAACTGGGAAGCGACCTATTTTGATTTTAATGAAGAAAAAATTCTTGAGATTGCACGTAGTGGTGCTGAGCTTGGAATGGAGCTGTTCGTCCTTGATGACGGCTGGTTTGGTCAGCGTAATGATGATAGCTCTTCATTAGGGGATTGGTTTGTTAATAGTGCTAAATTGCCTAATGGAATGAAGGGGTTATCAGAAAAGATACACGCCTTGGGATTAAAGTTTGGTCTATGGTTTGAACCGGAAATGGTCTGCAAGGATACTAAGCTATTTAAAGAACATCCAGACTGGCTAATCCAGGTTCCGGGCAAGAGACTATCTCACGGCCGAAATCAGTTTGTCCTGGACTTTTCCCGATCTGAAGTAGTCGAAAATGTATACGAACAAATGGATGCGATTCTATCAGACTGTCAAATTGACTACATCAAATGGGATATGAACCGCTATATATCAGAGGCCTATTCCATAGCATTGCCGGCGGATCAGCAAGGAGAGGTATGGCATCGTTACATTTTAGGTGTTTACTCCTTATACGAGAGGCTGATAGCGAAGTATCCTGATATATTATTCGAATCCTGTGCAGGCGGTGGAGGACGTTTCGATCCAGGGATGCTCTACTATGCACCTCAAGGCTGGGCAAGTGATGATACAGATGCAGTTGAACGGTTAAAAATTCAATATGGAACTTCATTCGTTTATCCATTATCCAGTATTGGCAGTCATGTATCTGCTGTTCCGAATCATCAGGTGGGAAGGACAACAAGCATGGAAATGCGCGCTAATGTTGCCTTCTTCGGTACATTTGGATATGAGCTGGATATTACCCTTCTATCGGAGGAGGAAAAGGACCAGATTAAGAAGGATATTACCTTTTTCAAGCAGCATCGCGCTTTGATCCAGCAAGGGACATTTTTCCGGTTATTAAGTCCGTTTACCAACAATGAAACGGCATGGATGGTTGTTTCAAAGGATCAAACGGAGGCGATTGTTGGCTATTATGAGGTTTTATCAAAGCCAAATCGTCCATATGAACGATTAAAGCTAAAAGGATTGGCAGAGGACAAAATGTACCAAATCAATGGAGACGGGAAAAGGTTTGGCGATGATTTAATGCAAATCGGTCTTCTTTTCGGAGAAAACTTTACCGGAAAAGCGGATGAATTTTGGTCCAGAGAGAAAACGAAGGATTACAATAGCAAACTATTTTATTTGAATTCAATAAACTAACTGTTTAGGAGAGAGGCAATCATGAAAAAGTTTCCGGATAATTTTTGGTGGGGTGCAGCTACCTCTGGTCCCCAAAGTGAAGGTAGATTTAATAAAAAACATGCAAATGTATTTGATTACTGGTACGAATTGGAACCCGAGGAGTTTTACAAACAGGTTGGACCTGATACCGCCTCCAATTTCTACAATAGTTATGTAAAAGATATTCAATTAATGAAGGAAATTGGTCTCAATTCTGTCCGGACCTCAATTCAATGGACAAGATTGATTGACGATTTTGAAACAGCGACTGTCAACGAGGATGGTGTTCGCTATTATAATGATGTGATTAATGAGTTCATTAAGCAAGGAATCACGCCTGTTATGGCACTCCACCATTTTGACCTTCCGGTTGAGCTATACAAGAAGTATGGCGGCTGGGAATCAAAGCATGTAGTTGACTTGTTTGCTAAGTTTGCGGGCAAATGCTTTGAGCTGTTTGGCGACCGCGTTAAGTACTGGTTTACTTTTAACGAGCCGATGGTCATTGTGGACGGCCAGTATTTATATCAATTCCATTATCCAAAGGTGGTTGATGGAAAAAAGGCAGTCCAAGTTGCGTATAACTTAAATCTGGCTTCCGCTAAAGCGATTAAGGTTTTCAGGGAGTTGGGTCTTCATAATCAGGGTGCAAAAATTGGAATCATTCTCAACCTGACTCCATCCTACCCGGCATCCAATAAGGAAGAAGACGTAAAAGCAGGGAAAATTGCGGATCTATGGCGCAATGAGATGTTCTTAAATGCGGCTATATATGGAGAATTCCCGGCACAATTGGTTGAGATTTTAACAAAAGATAAAGTGATTTGGGAATCAACGGAGGAAGAACTGGCGATTTTGAAGGCAAATACGATTGATACCCTTGGTGTTAATTTCTATCATCCGTCTCGCGTAAAGGCGCCGGATATCTCACCAAACAGTACAGCCGATTGGATGCCTGACCGTTATTATGATCATTATGATATGCCCGGCAGAAGGATGAATGTGGACAAAGGATGGGAGATCTATCCGAAGGCGTTGTATGATATCGCCATCAATATTCGTGATAATTATAAAAATATCGAGTGGTTTGTGTCTGAAAACGGAATGGGTGTTTCACGTGAGGAACGTTTCCTGAATGATGAAGGCATGATTGAGGATGATTATCGGATTGAATTCATTGAGGAGCATCTAGAATGGATCCATAAAGGAATAGAAGAAGGGTCAAATTGCTATGGTTATCATTTATGGACACCTATTGACTGCTGGTCATGGAAGAATGCGTACCGTAACCGTTATGGATTTATTTCGAATAACATCCATACGCAGGTGAAGACCATCAAGAAATCGGGTTATTGGATTAAAGAAGTTAGTGAAAATAATGGATTAAAGTAAGTGATTGATCAAGCACCTAATTTATATAGAATAACGGAACTGTTCTGCAAATTAGGTGTTTATTTATTATTCCAAGGGAGCAGGAAGTGAAAATCATGTCATTACTTGTTTTTGATATTGGCGGTTCGGCTGTAAAGTATGCGGTTTGGGATAAGGAAGAAATAGTAGATAAAGGATCATTTATCACTCCATCTACATGGGAGGAAATGAAAACATCCTTATTGCAGGTTAAACAGAAATTTGCTAATCAGTTCATGATTGAGGGAGTTGCAATCAGTTCACCTGGAGCTGTCAATCAAAGAAGAGGAGTCGTGGAAGGAGCAAGTGCTGTTCCCTATCTTCATGACTTTGAGATTTACCCTGAGCTAACAGAGCTATTCGGTTGCCCCATTTCCATGGAAAATGATGCGAATTGTGCAGCGCTTGCAGAAGTTTGGAAGGGTGCAGCTAAGGGGCTGAAGGATATTATTTTTGTAGTAGTCGGCACAGGTATTGGCGGTTCCGTGATTGTCGACGGAAAGATTCATCATGGAAAACATCTTTTTGGCGGAGAATTTGGGTATATGCTCTTGAACCATGATGAGACCTTCAGTACATTAGCAAGCCCGGTCAAAATGGCTGTCCGCTATGCGAAACGGTTCAATCTGCCAAGCGGAAAAATTAGCGGAAAAGAAGTATTTGAACTGGCGGAGCAGGGTGACAAAATAGCAATAGAGGAAACAGAAAAGTTCTATTATAGCCTGGCACAAGGAATCTATAACTTACAGTACAGCTATGACCCTGAAAAAATTATTATTGGCGGGGGAGTCTCGGCTAAACCAGATTTGATTCCACAATTACACCGTAAATTTAAGGAAATATTAGATAAGGTACAAATTGCAAAAATTGTTCCAGACATTGCTATTTGCAAGTTTAAAAATGATGCCAATCTTATTGGAGCAGTATACAATTATCATCTAAATCACGGCGAAAGCAAATAACAAACAAATCCTGCATCTATACCATGCAGGATTTTTATTTGGCCCTGTTTATAAAGGTTATTGCGAAGGGTTAGTAAAGGAGAAATGTTTTTGGTCTCATTTGTTTATTCATGTCCATCTGATTGTTTAAGTGAAATGCTTCGCAAACACGTTCAAGTATACTTGATGACCTCAATTTAGTGCCTATGGTAAATAGGTTAATCAAAAATATTACTTATAAAGCGAATGATCATTCTTGGTATAAACATTAAGATCTCCCAAATGATTTCACCAATAATCTCAAACAGGGATTCTTTTAAAAAGCCATTTCTATTTCTCCTTCTATGTCTCATCTTCTTTTAACTCCTAATTAAAAATGATTGATTTGGAGCAAAAACATTTACCTTTAAACAAATTATGCTTTCATTTCTTAATCGAACAATTAGCTAGATGAAGAAATAGTCTTCCGCTGCTATCAAATAAAAGAGTAGTGCACAAATAAACCAAATTAAGTAGCCTTTACGATTTGTTTCTTTTACTAAAAAGTTTTCTATACCATTTAATAGGAAGCTAGTTCCAAGCATAAGATACGTCCAATAAAATTGACTAGTATACAAAACTGAAAACGAAGCAATACCCATGCCAATCCATACAGTAATTTGTGCATACATAAGAGGTTTAACTGGATGTTCAGCTTTTTCAAAGAACAAGCTCATAATATTTTTCATAATAGAATTCATATTTTATCCCCCATAGATCATTTCAGGAACTATCAGCTCTAAATTAACTTTGCTGTAATAGTTTACCATTTTTTAAGGTTATACAACTATACTAATTGAGCTAATATTAATGAAGAGGGATAAAATAAGACTCTGCTTAAACAGAGCCTTTTATTTATTCTGGTAGTCTTTTAATTAGCTCATAACACATGCGGCCGTTATGATAAAATCCTTTCCAGGAGTCAGCGATATTTTCAGGTGTTTGGTATTGATCATTTCTGAGTGAGGAGATTACCTCTCCATGCTCATCTATCCTTGAGAACCATTCTCCTCCCGTACGAGGGTCGTGAATCTTTTTCTGAATATAATTCCAAGCACGTTCGCTGAGTTGGATAAATTGTTCATCTTTAGTAAGCTGATAAGCATTATAAAAACCGATAACTGCCTCGGCCTGCGCCCACCAAACCCTTGTCTTATGTATGTTCCCCTCTTTTTTAGCATCATAGATAGATCCATCCGGATCAATGCCTTCAACTGCAACCTTGTTAGCAATCTGCTTATTCATTTCTACAATATCCGGCCGGTCAAGACCTGTTATATGTAGGGTTTCGGTTAAGAGCCAGCTCGTTTCGATATCATGGCCGTAGGAGTACGCCTCTTTTGTAGGCTGCCAGTTTTCATCAAAAGCGACTCTGCAAACATGTTCTGTAGGGTGATAGATTTTTGAATAAAACAAATCCAACAGATAATTGATTTTGCTCAACAGCTGCCTATCAGGCCAAACGCTATATAAATTTGTATAGGCTTCTAATAGGTGAAGGTGACTGTTAGTAGTAAAAACAGCACTGGCGCCTTCATTAAGCAGATGATGCTCGGTCTGTATCCAGTCCTGTGTAAATTCCTCTATGTAACCCCCGTATGTAGTAGAAAAACATGTATCTTCAAGAAGATGAAAAAGGTCAATGGCATAGGTTAAGGCTTCCTTATTGTCAGATGCCTTGACATATTCACTAAGTCCATAAATAGCAAAGCTTTGTGCATAGATATGCTTAGTTGCAATCAGAGGCTGTCCAAGGTAATCGACAAGCCAATAGATTCCTTTATGTTCTTGGTCCCATAACGCATTAATCAAGAAGTGGTAGGAATGCTCAGCGGCCCGCAAATATTTTTCATCTTTCGTGAGAAGGTAAGCGCCCGAGTAGCTCCACAGGTGACGTGCTCCTACCACACCTCCTTTAGGACTATCTTTGTGTAAGGTCAAATCATAATCCACAATTCCATATGATCCGCCAATCTAATAGTTTTATCCAAAAGGGGAGAATTCTTTCGTTTAATTCCTTTTTAAATTCAACCTTTTCCAACTGGAACAGCCTCCTCATATCCTTCGACAATATTTTGGATCCATTTCTTCGATAACGTTCGTTTTACACCGAGAAGAGCCCGAATGATTTCATGTGAGCTTGCAAGGGCATATATAGCAACTTAATATAGCGTCTGCTCTAGGTTTTCTTTGATAATTTTCCAGGAAATAAACTCCTTTTTAACAAGCAACATGAAAAGAAGACTTGTCTGGACGAAATCATATTCAAACTGGAGATGATTAATAACTGAATCGTGATTGGAATGGTGAAGTAAAGCATTTTACGGTAGTATTCTTGTTTATGATCCATATCTGCACGTACTTTCAATTTTTTAATTTTGCTTTACGAAAATAAATGGAAAATATATAATTAATTTACAACAAATGTATATACTTATCAATCTATTAATATTACTTTTTGTTACATTTTGTTAAATCATTTGAAAGGAGAATATGATGGATTTTATTAAGGGATTTAGCTTTGGTTATATGAGTAAGCGCGGAGAATGGGAGGATGTGAAGGCAAAACAGTCTTTAAAATCTTTAAAAGAAAGATGCGGAATTGATCATGTCGTTTTAACGGTTGTGGCAGAGCAAGATCGACCCCAGTCCACTGTAATTAACTGGAGGGAACATCCGAATGTGGTCAGTGATGAAGAAATCATCGAGATGGTCCATTTTGCACAATCACTGGGTTTAAAGGTTATTTTAAAACCGATGGTGAATGTTTCGGACGGGACATGGCGTGCTCATATTAATTTCTTTGATACCGATGTTCCGTGTGAGCCTAAATGGTCTGAATGGTTTGCCTCTTACAATGAATTCATTCTTCATTACGCGAAACTAGCTGAAGAAACGAAGTGTTCCATGTTTGTGGTCGGCTGTGAAATGGTCAATGCAGACCGCCGTGAAAAGGAATGGCGTGATTTAATAAATGAGGTCCGGAAGCTGTACAGCGGACTTGTTACTTATAATTGCGATAAGTACCAAGAAGATATTCTAAAATGGTGGGACGCTGTTGATGTGATTTCTTCGAGCGGTTATTATCCGATTGATAAATGGGAACAAGAGCTTGACCGAATTGAAAGCGTTGTCAAGAAACACACTAAACCATTTTTATTCTGTGAAGCCGGCTGTCCGAGCTGGGAGGGTGGAGATTTGCTCCCAAATGACTGGACATTAAGAGGGAAAGCAGATGTCAATGTCCAAAAAGAGTGGTACGAAAAGATGTTTAGCACAACGGTAAAGCGAGATTGGGTAAAAGGATTTGCCTTATGGGACTGGAAAGCTCATTTATATCCTATAGAAAAGGCAGATTCTGATCAGGACTATGCTGTCTATGGAAAGCCGGCAGAAAAAGTTATTTATCGATATTATAAGGAAATCTTTTAATTTACAAGACTGAAAGATTGTCTGTTTTGTTGATAAAAAGTTACAACATTTCAAAAGTATTACTTTTTTGTAATAAAAGACTATGCAAACTAAAACATAGGATGCTACAATATTTTTGTAAGCGTTTACCAAATTATACTTTGGAGGGAACTGGAATGAAGAAATTATTCCGTATGGGGGTTGCCGCAAGTGCTCTGGCCCTTGCATTAACAGGTTGCAGTGATAAGAGCAATAGTGATTCCGATTCTAAAGAGTCAGGAAAAGAAACAATCACTTTTATCAACCACAAGACAGACTGGACAGGTAATGGGAAATGGGATGAATACATAGCAGAGTTTAATAAAAAACATCCCGATATAGAAGTAAAAGTGGAAACGATTACAGACTATGCTGGTCAAATGCAAATTAGGATGAACTCAGAAGACTACGGTGATGTGTTCATGATTCCAACAACGATTAAGCCTGAAGACAATGCAAACTTCCTTGAGCCGCTTGGTAAACAGGATGAATTATCAAAGAAATATATGCTTTTAAGTGACCGTTCTTATGAAGGTACTTCCTATGGTATTCCGATTGCAGTTAATACGACTGGTGTCATCCTTAACATGAAGGTATTTAAAGATGCAGGTATTGATACTGTTCCAGCAACACCAGAAGATTTCGTAGCTGCATTAGAAACAATCAAGAAAAAGAACGCGGATGTAACTCCTTTATACACAAACTACGCTTCCGGCTGGACATTAACTAACTGGGACTTCATCCGTACAGGTGCTTCCGGTGATCCGGATGTTACGAATAAAATGGTGAAAGATAAAGAACCGTTTGCAGATGGTAAAGTAATGAACACAAGCTACAAACTTTTATATGATTTAGCGGAAAAAGGTTTAACTGAAGCTGATCCTTCCACAACTGATTGGGAACAATCCAAACAAGATTTGGCAGACGGAAAAATTGCTGTTATGGTTCTAGGCAGCTGGGCAATTGAACAAGTTCAAGCTCTTGCTGAAAATCCAGAAGATATTCAGTATGCAGCGTTCCCAATTACCGCACAAGTTGGCAAACAGTATGCTGCGATTGGCGGAGACTACAATATCGGTATTAATGCGAACAGCAAACAAAAAGAAGCTGCTCGTAAGTTCGTAGACTGGTTTATTGATGAATCTAACTATACAAAAGATACAGGAGCCATCTCTCCTAAGGTTGGCGAAGAAATGCCAGCAGCTCTTAAAACGATGGAAACAGCTGGAGTAGAATTTATCCAGGCTAATCCATCACCTAAAGGAGAAGAATCTCTATTTAGTGACATCAACAACACATCTGAAATCGGTATTGATACAACAGAAGCAACGAAGCAACGTATTATCGATGCGGCAAAAGGCAATACAAAAGAATCCTTTGATGCCATTATGAAAGACTTGAACAAAAAATGGTCCAGTGCAATGGAAGAGGTTGGCAAGTAAGGAGAATCATCTTATTGAATATACTGGGGTGTTTGCAGAATTCATACTGTAACACCCCAGTTCCTCTAATACAGAAGGATTTGAAAAGTATCTTTGTCCATTAGGGCCAGCTAATGAGATAAGAGGAGTAAAAGCGATGAAAAAAATAAATTTGAGTTATAAGGCGCAGCGTCGTATTATCATTTTTCTGTTTTCAGCTTTACCTGTTTTTTTGCTTTTATTATTTTCTTATTATCCGCTAGTAAAAATGCTTCAATACAGTGTTACGGATTGGAATGGGATTAGTCCGACGAAGGAGAATGTTGGTCTCGCCAACTATTTAAAGGTCTTTACAAACCCAGAGTACTTTTCAGTATTTAAAGTCAGTCTCTACTATTTTGTAGCGACATTTATCCAACTGGGAATTGCTTTATACTTTGCCACGATCCTAACTTTCAAGGTGAAATTCGCAAACTTTTGGAAGGGTATTTTGTTTTTTCCGTACCTTTTAAATGGAGTGGCTATTGGGTTCATCTTCTTGTATTTCTTCAAAGCCGGAGGAACATTGGATACGGTCATGACTTTCCTTGGGTTAGATAGTCAAATCCAATTATGGCTTGGAGACCGTTCTATAAACAATATGTCCCTGGCGTTTACGTCGATTTGGAGATATATGGGGTTCAACTTCATCATATTCCTGGGAGCTATTCAGTCCATTGATCCTGAAATTTATGAAGCAGCGGAAATTGATGGTGCCAGCCGGTTCCAGCAATTTTTATACATTATTTTACCGAGTATCAAACAGATTGTGTTCCTGAATATCATTTTAGGAATAAGCGGTTCCCTAAGTGTATTCGATATCCCATACATTATGACGGGTGGATCAAATGGAACGAAAACCTTTGTCATTCAAACAATCGATACAGCCTTTAAGTACCAGAAGCTAGGACTGGCGTCTGCCATGGCCCTCATATTGTTAGTCATTGTCATCGTCGTGACATTAATTCAAAAATACATGACTAGAGAGAAAGAGGTGTGACCATGAAGGCAAATGTCAGTGTGACAGAACCAAAGATTCCAGCAAAGCAGGATCATGCATACAACATTAAGAAACTGCTTGGCGCCATTGTAAAATACGGCAGCTTACTGCTTGGAGTAGCGGTTGCTATTTTACCTGTATTGGTTGTATTTATTGGATCATTCAAGTCAAAAGAGGAATTCCTGACAACTGGTGTTCTTGCTTTACCGGAACAATTTACGTTTGACAATTATACAAGAGCATTCATAGATGGCCAAATGACTGTTGGGTTTAAAAATACGCTTATCATCTTTATTGTTTCAATTGTAGGAAAACTCTTGCTTGGAACGATGATTGCATATGTTTTGAACCGATTTGATTTTAAATTGAAGAAACCTATTATGGGACTCTTCCTCCTTGCAACCCTGATTCCGGCAATCACTACACAGGTTGCAACATTCCAGATTATTGAAGGGATGGGCTTATTCAATACGATTTGGTCGGTTATTGTTCTGAATCTTGGTACAGACGTAATAGCTGTCTATGTATTCCTGCAGTACCTTAACAATATTCCAGTTTCATTGGATGAAGCAGCAATCATGGAAGGCGCATCTTACTTTCAAATATATCGCAAGATTATCATGCCTTTGCTCAAAGCTCCAATGATTACGATTCTTATTATTAGCGGTGTGGGAATCTACAATGACTTCTATAATCCATTCCTGTATATGCCGTCACCTGAATTGAAGGTTATTTCAACAGCGTTGTTTGCCTTTAAAGGACCATATGGAACGGATTGGCCGGTCATTCTTGCGGGCGTTATTATCGTAATTACACCGATATTAATCGTCTTCCTGGCCCTTCAAAAGTATATTTATAATGGAGTTTCTGGTTCAGTAAAATAAGTATTTCAAGTCCATTATAGTAGAGGAAGAAAAAACTGCTTGAAAGGAAGGATCTTCTTTTCAAGCAGCTCTTTTTATAAAGGTATTAGTTTGTCAGAATCTTAGGGATGAAGACTATTTTTTTGGTCGCAATGATTAATAGAGGCGGAGCCAAAAAAATAAAGGCAACTAAATTTACTTTGATTATTAAGGTGAAAGCTACGATCATCAGCAATATAACCAGGCTTCGGAGTGGATGGCGAATGCAAGTATCAAAAGCCAGTGCATAGATCCATTTTGCGGAATGAGTATTCTGTTGATCATGAGCAAGGAAGTAAATACTATAAATAGCAATGGTCCATAAAAGAAAAGTCCAGATCAAAATTGGTATTTGCAGCCATGTTAAGATAGGCAAGGCCTCGTGAAGCGGTGGATAGATAGACATCAGTGAAAGTCCGCTGAATAAAAACAATAGAAACGATAACCCTATATAACTTTTATTCTTTTTATAGGATTCTTGAAAAGCTGAACGGATTGAATCATCTTCTTTCCGGTGAATGAGTTCAACAGCATGGATCAGTCCGACTGAAGCGGAAACAAACCCATAGATGATTCCACCTCTAAGTATATAAAGCCAGAAATAATAGCTGGAAATAGTATATTGAGAGACGAAATCAATAAAAAGTTTTATCAGATTCTTCATGTTGGCCCACCCTAACTTTTACAATATATTCTATATATACCTTTAAATGATTACAAATTCAAGGGAAAGTTATAATCATTTAAAGATATAAGTATAATCATATCTTCAAGCATGATTTGATATTTCGATGTAATACGTTATATGGAATAGAACAAAGAATCAGGTCATTGATTACTATAATTTGCATACCTTTACTTTTACACTATATTTTTCCTGTGATAGTATTTATGATTGACTTATAAGAAGCGTTTAGGAAGGTGTTAGGAATGAACAAGTACGAGGCCATTGCAAATGAAATGAGGCGAAGGGTAAAGAGTGATTATTACTCAAAGGACCAGCCGATTCCAGACGAATATACTCTTTCGAAAGAATTTGACAGCAGCAGGGTAACGATGAAAAAAGCTTTGAATATTCTTGTTACAGAGGGGCTTTTATATAGGAAAAGAGGACATGGTACCTTTATTATCGAGCCTCCATTTGATGACAATAAAGTGAATATCATCAGTGAAGAAAATATTGGACTATCCAATCTGGCCAATAATGATGAGGTAAAAAGCAAGGTAATTGCCTTTGAAATTCAATTTCCCTCTGAGCAAGTAGCCAGTAAACTAAGGATCAGCCTTGATACACCTGTCTATCATATTATTCGTCTCAGGATTGTAAATGATGAACCATATGTAATAGAAAAAACATACATGCCGGCTAATCTGGTTCCCGGTATTAATGATGAGGTTCTTCATTCTTCCATATATAAGCATATTAAAGAAACACTTGAATTAAAAATGGGTGGAGCACACCGTAAAATCAGAGCATGTAAATCAAATGAACTGGATCAAAAATATCTGGATTGCAGAGCTGACGATCCTATCTTGGAAGTCGAACAAGTTGCCTTTTTGATTACTGGTATACCATTTGAATACTCTTTCTCACGGCATCATCACGACAAGTTCGTCTTTACAACGGTAACGGTAAATCGATAGGAAACCGCATAATTTGGCTCAGAAAAAGAAAAGGTGACTCTAGAGAGAATAGGGTCACCTTTTCTTATTGTAAGAATAACTTGAGTTGTACAAATCTTATTGGGGTGTCTTTATAGATATTAAGGTTACCTCCTATCAAAACTATTTTTAAAAGGAGGCAGAATACCTTATTGCTAGTAGGAAAACTGTAATTCTAAAGTGGGTGTCTATGGTTTATTTAATGAATGATTCAAACGATTAATTTCTCGCTTCCAAAATAGATACTGGAAGACCCAGAACATTAAATAAATGACCACAAAGATAAGGAAGTAAAGTGAAAATCCTATAAAGGAATGCTCCATCCAATGGGAGTAATAGGCGACAGGAAACATGGCGATGGTAACTAAGCAAAAGTGTAGAGTTGTTTGTTTTGTAAGACTCCAATTATCATGTTCAAAAATGATAGAGCCTGCAGCAAAAGCAACTCCTAATAATCCGCTTAAAATAAATTGCAGTAGATAGGCATTTAATTCTGTACCCATGGTCTCTATTAAGCTGGGTACTACAGCGTAAAACGTCCCATCCCCAATGCCAAGTGAAATGCAAAGGGTTATAAAGGTTGATATAAAAACGCCTAGCGGAAATCCTATTGCCCCTCTTACGATAATTGTCTTCATCTTCATCACCTCATATTCCTAAATGTTTTTTTATCTTATTAATATAACGCCTCGAGACATATGATTGATCGCCGGTATTGAATTTCAGAGTGATTGTTCCGCTTATGCTCATATCTAAGCTTTTAACTTTTTCAAAATTGACAATCTCAGAGTTTGAAATTCTGATGAATTGTTGGCGCGGGACCATTTCTTCTAATTGGTATAATCTTTGTCGTAAGCGCAATTTTTCATTATTTACTTGTGCATAAACATATTGACCTTCAGTATAAATCCGCAAGATATCGTCCATTTGTATCAAAAGAATTTCATCACCTTTATAACCCATCAGTGATTGGTATTCATTGCCTGAAAGTTTTTCAAGTAAACTTGAAATTTCATTTGTCATCTCACTAGCATGTATGACGATTTTGGGATCTTTACATTCACTATCTAACTGGATTTCTATCCTCATATTCCACCCCCACCCTTTTTTATGGATCTTTCTCCCTTTATTATAGGAAGCAATTGGATATAGTACTACAGCTTTTATATACCTGGTCAGATTTCTAATATATATGGATGAAAATGAATAATAGCATGATAATCAGTGGAACCAATCCTTAGGGATTAAACCCGTGGCCAACTATGAGCCGAAGTTTAAGGGGGTGAACTTAAATGACCGAAAACCTACAAAGCAGGGGACAATCCTTTTTTAATGAAGAAACAGTTAGTTAGGGTTAGATGGGAAGCAGAGATGCTATATTCAGCGTGAAAGATCTACAATTGATAATCTCCAGATGATACTCAAGAGAAATCGAATACACTCAGTTAAATTTGAATTGATAATTGGAAGTACAGGTTAATTTAACAGGGGAAATTAGTACTATAGAAAAAGAGATTCATCAAAATTGACGAATCTCTTTTTCTATTACAGTGGATTTTTTATTTTTTCGGAAGAATGCGTTCCTTAATCTTTTATTGAAACGCGTAACTGATACCGATTAATCCGTTTTATCTTTTAAAGGCTTCATTCTAATTGAAGCGATAACGAGTACGGCAATTAAAATCATACCCAAATATCCAAACAGTGGGTAGAAAAAGGAAACTAACTGCTTGAATCCAAAGAAGCTTGCTGCAAAGGCGACGAGTACAGAAATAACCACGAACCAATTGTATTTTTTCGTTTTCGGGGTAAAGAAGCGTGTACCAAACGAAAAGAACATACTAACAGCTGAATTAAAAATCATGCCGAATAGAATGATGGAATAGAGAACTCCAAAAAGTGGTGATATTTGATTGGCCAGCCCTAGTGAGGGCATGTCCAAGTGCCCTACCTTATCAACTTGTGCAAAGATGGCTAGATGATGCAGGACAATTAAAATTCCTACACCTATACCTCCCGCCAGTCCTCCGATCGAAGCAATTTTCTCCTTGGGTTCATCGCCGCCCATTACCAGAGTCATGGATGCTCCCATTGCGATTGCAAGTGAAACATAATTAATAATAGAACTCAGCCAATGATTTGTAGCCGAAGACTGTTCGTTCGCTATAGAGTCAAGCTCAAAGAAAGAATATTCCATGGTCACCATACTATGTATAAATAATACGACCACTCCCAATATGAGAAAAGGGGTTATCATAGCAATAACTTTTACAACCCGGTCTACGTCGGAAAGGATTGTGATTAAAATGAGAATCGTCATGATAATGATGCCAACGAAACTTGGCAACCCAAACTGCTGATTGAAAATAGACCCTGAACCAGAAATCATGACAATTCCAATTCCAAAAAGGATAAATACGAGGATAGAATCGATGAGAACGCCGAGGTAACGTCCACTGATTTTATAAATAACTTCCTTATGTGAGTCTGTCTGAAGCCGGCTGCCCAGCTTAGTTAAAACCATTCCCAAATATCCGAACAATAGGATCGAGAGAAAGGCTCCAATCGTTCCCTTCATTCCAAAACTAGTAAAATACTGTAAAATTTCTTGTCCTGATGCAAAACCGGCACCTATGATAATTCCCATAAATGCACTGGCTATTTTAATAATATTCTTCATGTCTCCTCCATTCGTAGTATTATAAAGAATTTGAGGCACGGTTCAGCCACTGCTTCTGAACCGGAATAGTCCTCAATAGAATTATTTTCCCTATATAAATAGTGTTAAACAAAAAATATGAAAATAGAAGAATTTGTTTGTGAGAAAAGAGACAGCAGTGTACAGGAAATAATTAAGCTTTTTATAAGATGGGAGGTTAGTGCAAGAAGGATATTAGGAGCGAAAAAAAGAATAGATTATGCAATACATAATTCCATCAAATTAAAGGAGTGAGTAGTTGATGAATATTCGTATTTTAGAAGAGTCCGATGCTCATTTATATCAGAAAGTGCGATTGAATGCATTGAAAATGAACCCGGAAGCATTCGGTTCAACCTATGAGAGAGAGGTGGGATATTCATTAGACATGGTAAAGGAACGAATAAAACCAACAATGGACAAGTATATTGTAGGTGCCTTTGATAATCGGAAATCTTTAATTGGCATTGTTACCTTTGTGCGTGAAGACAATCTCAAAACCAGGCATAAAGGGAATGTTTATGGAATGTACATAGCTCTAGGCAATCGAGGTCAGGGTTTAGGAAAGTTATTAATGAATGAACTTATTAGTAGGGCGAAGAACTCTGAAGGATTGGAACAAATCAATTTAACGGTTGTATCTGATAATCACTATGCAAAGAAATTATATACGTCGTTGGGATTTGAAGTCTATGGTATAGAAAGAAATGCCTTAAAGTTTAATGGCCGATATTATGATGAGGATTTGATGGTACTAAAATTAGCAGTGAAATAGAGATATCTTTTAGATGACTTGTCTTTATGGAAATATGAAGGAAAGCTTATGGATTATGCTATTGGTCAATGAAATCAAATTGGTTAAGCAGCATTATGGTCTTATAGTGAACATAAGTTAAGAATAAAATTGAACTATCAAAATCCAGTTTGTAAATTATTCCACAGATTTTAAAATCGAAGGTAATAAATTAATCATAGATTTAGATAAGGTGTAGGGCAGGGAAGAAGGATTTAATAATAAATTAATAGAAAATATTTTATACAGGTTAGTTAACAAGAGGGTTTTCCAATTTAAGGCGGTGAGGTTATGAATGATAAAACTCTTAAAAGCAGTAATGATTTTGAACATTTGGTTAGGCTGATTGATTCAGTTCCTCAAAAACAATCAACTTTGTTAATTGGGATAGATGGCTGTGGAGGTTCTGGGAAAAGCACACTCGCTGATAAGTTAAAAGGGAGATTATTAAATACAACTATTGTGCATATGGATGATTTTTATTTACCCTCTTCTCGAATTCTAAAAACACTTCCAAAGAACAAGCCTATAGGTGCAGATTATGATAGGAGGCGTATTTTAAATCAGGTTCTTGAACCCATAGCTCAAAATAAAGAAGGACATTATCAGCGATATGATTGGGTAATGGATGGTTTAGCGGAGTGGCATACTGTTCCAGTTGGAGGAATTGTCATAATAGAAGGTGTTTACGCAATATGTCAGGAATTTTTTAATAAATATGATTTTACGATATGGGTTGAATGTCCACGAGAAACAAGGCTTTCACGAGGTCTTGAAAGAGACGGAGAAACAGCACGTGATAGGTGGGAAAATAATTGGATGCTATCAGAAGACGTTTATGTTGAAACCTATAAACCTTTTGAAAAAGCTAACTTAATAGTAAGTGGTATTGAATAAATATACTAACATCAGGATAACAGATTTTTATCTTTTCTAAAAGAAGGGTAAATATTAAGCAATCGATTCCAGAGGAATTTAAAACTGAAAAATGGTATAAGGATAGAATTTGATTTCATCAGTACAATTTCTATTATGCTAATTGGCTAAGAAGAATTAATGTCTTTTTGTGTTGAATTTCTTATTGGAATACAGGAGCAGGCTAACGGAATAAAAGTGGTGAAAGGAGGAATCAATTTGAAAAAGAAAAAAAGACTTTTAGTAGTCGGCTTGCTGGTATTATTAGTGATAATAATATTTCCGCCTATATTAGGACAAATGGTACACAATAATGATTCGCCAAAATCTGCAATAAGAGATGAAATACTCAAAGACGGGCATCCATATCAAAGTTTCTTTGCTTTAATAACGAAGAATGATTATAAAGATAAAGTATACGGAGCTGGATGGAGTTTATTTATGAGCCAACTTATAACGTTTTCATTTCTTATTGGGAATTTCTTACCCACTTTAATGCGGGGATAGAAATTGATATTAAAGATAGAGTAGGAATCCCCCTTCATATTTTTAATAATATTCCTGTAACGATACGATTTAAGTATGAGACAAAGCTATTAACAGAGTGTTAAATTGCTCAAGTTGTGAATAAATGTACTTAAACAAACAGAGGCATTGATCTTAGAAGGATTAATGCCTTTTTGTGTTGAATTCCTTATAGCAGATTCGGGACAGGTTAGCGGAAGAAGGATTTCAAACAACCAGTAGAGAATAGTAATAAAGGTTTTCATAAAATCAAGGAGATGGTTCATTTGGAGAAACTTGAAAACTTAATTACTTGGGTAGATGAAATAAAGAAAAAAAACGGAAGCAGTGCCTCCTCATTATATATTCTAAAAGATAACGAAGTAATATTGGAACACTACGATGGTTATCATTCTAATTCTCCTGACTCGGCTCCAATCACCCAAGTTTCTCAATTTAATGTTGCTTCTGCCAGAAAGTGCTACCTTGGTTTAGTCGTTGCATATGCTCTTTATGAAGGGAAAATCAAAAGCCTTGATGACTACGCAATTGATTATTTCAGGGAAATGGATGAACAATTGCTAGGAAAAACAACAATACGGCATTTAGTCACTCACTCACATGGGTTACACAAAAAAGAAGATGGCACTATTTTTCGAGAGTTTGAACCAGGTCAAGGTTGGGCTTATAGAGGAATCAATGTGTTAATGATGACTCGGCTGGTAAATCGTCTATTTAAAATGAGCTTTCCAGACCTTTTAGAAGAACGGGTATTTTCACCTTTAGGTTTTATAGAAACAGCCTGGCAAACGAAAGAGAATGAATCATTAGTTAAACAAATTGATAATTCAGATTCGAAAGGTTCATTCCATCTGGGGAATTATAATGATGGAACGGAGTCCAACTTATATACTTCTGCTCGGGAATTTGCAGAATGGGGTAATCTCCATTTAAACAAAGGGTTTGCAAAGGGGAAACAACTTGTTCCAAGTAAAGTAATTGAAATTGCCACACAAGTCCAAAGTCCTTTTTACAAAGATCGTAAACTTCCGCAAAATGGTTTGTTTTGGTATGTACAAGGAATTCAAGCTGCCCATAGTGAGCTCGGTGATAGGGTTCCTGAAGGATCCTGTCAAATATTGGGGATAACAGGTCCAACTGTCCTTATCATTCCTGAATACAGAGTGGTCGTTGTAAAGATGTATAACAAACGATATAACTATGGAGGAGACGACTACCTTTACTACCTCAGAGAATTTAGTAATATAGTTGCTGATACTTTTCGAAAGTAAGGAACGGTAAAAGTTTCACTCAAAATATCGGAGGATTAATGCTCTTTTATGTAGGACTTCTTATTAATAGAAACAAGCAGGTTAGCCTGAACCCTTTGTAAAACAGTTATAGGTATATCCGCTAATCAAATTTGTCCCAAGGTTCTTTTTCGTTACTTAACTCAACAAAAAAAGGAAACAACAAAATGAAAATAAAGCCAGGTCCATAATTGCTCATAAACAGGAATGATTCTGCTTTCATATATTGTAATCTATTACAATGAGGACAGTTCTTTCCATCAAAGGGTCTATTGATAATTGACCAAATTATTTTAGCTTGCAATTTTTTATTACAATTAGCACAGCGTGTCATTTTGTCACTTCCTTTTATTAGAAATACGTGTAATATTAGCTTGAGTTTCAAAATAAAAAATGTAATTCGTATTTATAGTGAACTTTTTAGGAACTTAATGGGGAAGTTTAGCTTATTAAGGAATGTGTAAGACAGAAACACAGACCTAGGAGAATCGATAGATGATTAAAGTTAAGTTGTTTTTCTACTACTTTTTAGGATTATTAGTCTTAAAAACGAGCGAACTAATTCATTATACTAATCCACATAGTATTGCTTGGTTCATTTTAATGATTTCATTCATTATTATAATAGCCGATAAAATATATGAATTAGCAAAGCTAATAGAACCGTCAGTGAAGTTCACATTTATAGCTGTGATATCAGCGATTATATTTTCAAACCTAGTCTTTTATATCGAAAATTTATTATCATTTTTTGATATGAAATAATTGAGGTGTGGTTCCAAAAAGGATTAATGCCTTTTTATTTTGAACTTCGTTAATGAAGTAAAGTGGTGGGTGCGGAAGAGTGGCATTTAACTTGTGTTCAATAATCGGGACATTTAGCGGAGTAAGTATCTAAAATGTATTGAGAAAATTTTATAGAGAAATAGGTGTTTTGTTGCAACTACGGAAAAGTTAGATTAAGTTTAAGATATATTTGAATGCATTTGAAACAAAAAGTAAGAGGTGAATTTTTATGAGTTGGAAACTCAAAAAATTTGATGAGTTAACAAATATTGAACTATATAATCTTTTAAAAGAAAGAACTTTAGTTTTTGTGGTGGAACAAAATTGTCCTTATCTTGAAGTTGATGGTAAAGATCCTTTTTCATATCATCTTTTTAAAGAAGACAATGGAGAAATCGTTGCATATTTAAGAATTGTACCCGCAGGTATTGCTTATCAAGAAACTTCTATTGGAAGAGTTATTGTAAAGAAAGAATACAGAGGACAAGGGATTGCAGGGGAACTTTTAAAGAAAGGACTAGATTTTATCCAAAACGAATTAAAGGAAACAAAGGTTAAAATTCAAGCCCAAGATTATTTAAGGAAATTTTATACTTCTTTTGGTTTCCAACCTGTATCCGAAACATATTTAGAGGATAATATCCCTCACGTCGATATGATATTACAAAAATAACACACTCGTTATTACCGGCTAGGGATTGGAGTTATATTAAGATATAGAAGAGATTGGAAAAGATTACATTTCAACAAACAGAAGCATTGATCGAGAAGGATTAATGCCTTTTTGTGTTGAATTTCTTATAGAAGTAAAAGGTCTGGCTAGTTTAATTAAGATTCGGTCCGGTTTCACAAAATGTTACAATTGAACTGGGTTTTTTGAAGAAGTTAATTATTTTGGTTGGGAGGATATTGAATAAATGAGTAATTGGCTATACATACTTTATGCTGTAATTTTAGGAATACTATCTTGGTTTACCGGGGAAGTAGTAACATTTGTTATGTTAGGGGTTATTCTTATTGCTTTAAATAATATAAATTCAACTCTTAAAAAGATTTATCTTCAAAATAATGTGAGAAGCAATAACGAAGATAATTAGATTTGATAATAATTTTTTATAAACGGGGCTTTGATCTAAGAAGGCTTAATGTCCTTTTCTACTGAACTTCTTATGGAAGTAAAGGGGACAAAGTTCATATCCTGAATTAATAAATAGGCTTTTCGTATTATAAAGATAATTCTTTAATATACTGTTAAGATAAAGATAGGAGATGTTTGTGTGAAAGACGTTAAATTAGTAAGATCCCGCTCTAACAAAGTATTATCGGGTATATTTGGAGGTTTAGCACCGATTTTAAAAATCGATGTAACCATCCTTCGGCTTGCATTTGCTTTACTCTGTGTATTTTCAGGTGCATTTCCTGGATTAATTATTTACTTAGTGGCGAGTGTAATTATTCCATTGGAAGATGAAGAATGGCCAAATTCTAAATAAAAAAAATCATAATGTATTTTTGCAAATGCATATTCCCCGTACATTTTTCTATGTATTGGAATATGCGTTTTTCATTAGAGAACTTATTCGCTTCAATTGTTGAGTAAATCCTTTTCTCTGTAAATACCTTCAAAAAAATCTTTTCTCGACTCTCTCTGTATTCACCAAATACAATTTCAACGATGGGAACGATTTAATGAAATACTTAAAGATTATTACTTATGAACTTTTTGTATTTTTAGTTTTTTGTCTTCTATTCTTGCATATTCGAATTGCTCAAATTCCTAATCAAACTGTACCAGATAATGCTGATTATTTAATTATTCTAGGAGCAAGGGTGATTGGAACTGATCCTTCGCCACTTTTTTAAGAACGAATTAACACCGCTGCTGCCTATCTGGAGGATAACCCTCATACAGTCGCCATTGCTACTGAGGGACAAGGGCCCCAATGAAAGCATCCCTGAAGCGGAGGCTATTAAAACAGCCCATATAAACAGAGGAATAGAGGAAAATAGGATTGGCAAGTAAAGATTCTTCTTTAACTAATAGAGGTGTTGATCCAAGAAGGATTAATGCCTTTTTATGTTGAATTTCTTATTGTAGAAACGGGGCAGGTTTGTTCAAGAAGGTTATAGATGATTACTTGTGTTCAACAGTGGGACATATTCTTGCAGATTTTAAGAATCATAAGGCAAAACTACATTAAGGAGCTTAGTGATGGAAAAATGGGATTTATATGATAAGCATCGTAAAAAAATAGGCAAACAAATAACTCGTGGAGATGATATGACACTAGATGAGTTTCATTTAGTCATACACGTTTGTATATTTAACTCCAGTGGAGAAATGCTCATTCAACAACGTCAGTCCTTTAAGCAAGGTTGGTCGAATCTTTGGGATATCACTTGTGGTGGAAGTGCTGTGGCAGGCGATACAAGTCAGCAAGCTGCTTCAAGAGAGTTATATGAGGAGTTGGGTATTCGTTATGACTTTGAAATGATACGTCCGCAATTTACTATTAACTTTGCGCGTGGATTTGATGATTATTATTTAATTGAATATGATTTAGATTTGAATGATTTGACGTTACAGACTGATGAGCTGCAAGCAGTGAGATGGGCTTCAAAAGAGAAAATCTTAGAGCTAATCGAATTAAAAAAATTTATACCTTATTATGAGAGTATCATTGCGTTTCTTTTTGAGGGTCGAAAGCATTATGGCTCTATTCGTTTTTAAATGAAACGTGCAAGGAATCAAACATAAACCTTCATATACAAGCGATTATATTGATCCCTTTAAGGGCAGGTTAGTTTGACAAAAAAATGGTGTACACCTAAAAAAATGGTTTTATTTAGGTGCTTGTATTTTAAACTTGAATTATTAATGGAGTCGATTTAATGAAAATACAAAGCAAATTACCCAAAAGTAACCCGCAGTTACATTTAGAATTAATTAATAATAGATGGATTCTATTGAAAGAACCCAAAGATTTAGCAAGTGCTATTTTGTTATCCACCCCTTTAATGATTGTCGCAGCAATCATCTCTATTGGTGTAATAAATATCTATTCCAGTATTTCTTTGAGCGATTTTGGCCTAACGCCTGATGCAATCTCAATTACTATTAACTTGAGTAGTGTTTTTTTGTTAATTATATTTTTATTACTTCACGAATTACTCCATTTAATTTTCATTCCAAATTTCACAAAATCAGAAAAAACATATATAGGATTGACGCTGTTCGGAGGTTTTGTGTTAACAGAAGAAGAGATTTCAAAATCAAGATATATCTTCATTTCAATTGCTCCTTTCATTATTATTTCAATAATTTTGCCACTTGTATTAAGTTCATTTGGACTATTAACAACGACATTAAAATTTTTAATAATATTAAACGCAATGGGATCATCAGTTGATTTACTTACTCTTCTTCTTATAATTAAACAAGTCCCAAAAAATGCAATTTTAAAAAACAATGGTCCAAACACATATTGGAAAAACATACAAACGAACAAAAAGTATAAAGAGAACGAAAATCATAGTATTTAATTAACTGGTGTAAAAAGTTTGGAGTCAGAGTTGAGAATAACCAGCTCTTTTAATTTGACTCCAAGAAAGGGGATTTTACGTTGCAGTTGCTTTTAAAGGGATTATATAGAGGGTCTATTTCATTTGGTATCTTACTAATAATTTCACTGTCGTATAAGTTGCAAGGGCAATCAGATGATTCGAGTGTTTATTTTTTTTATGGACTTATAGCCTTTTTCCTTGGGTTGACAAGCGTCATATATCAAATTGAACAATGGAGTTTTTTAAAGAAAATTTTTGCTCATTATATGGCGATGCTGATTACTGTTTTTCCAACGTTGCTATTAAGTGGTTTTTATCCGTTAGATTCATTTAAAGATGTATTTGATGTGTATCTCCAATTTAATAAAGTGGGGATTATCTTATTTTTGACTTCATATTTTATTTCATATTTTTTTTCACGTAAAAATGCTAATAATAGCACATCAATATGATTGAGGTATACGACTGACGGTGGGCATTGATCTAAGAAGGATTAATCCCTTTTGTGTTGAAGTTCTTATGGAAGTAAGGGGCAGGTTAGCTGAATAAGAAATTTGGTTTTTTTGTGGTAGAATAATCCATAAATAAAACGGTTAAGGTGGCTTTAATAATACATTTAGCGATAAGGGGAATTCACCTTGGAAGTTAAACTATTAACAGAAAATGATTTAATTAAATGTACGGACACATTTATTGAAGTATTCAATGATGAGCCTTGGAATGATGAATGGACATTTACAAAGGCTAAAAAATATTTGCTGGACTTTTACCAAACACCTGGATTTTTAGGCGTTTTAGCGGTAGAAAACAATGAAATTCTCGGCTTTATTTTTGGTGTAAATAGAGTATGGTGGAGCGGAGATGAGTTTTTTATTAATGAAATGTGTGTAAGAAAACAATGTCAAAGTAAGGGTATTGGAAGAGCGATGTTAAATCATTTGATAAAAGAACTTCATAGCAGCAATATAAGTAACATTACACTTCTCACAGATAGAGGTATACCTGCCGAAGAATTTTATAAGAAAAATGGTTTTGAAGAAATAGAAAGAATCATTTTCTTGCATAAGAACATCAAACTATCATTATAGAGGTGGATGAATATCCAAACCGTTAGTTTAATTGCCACTCTCTACGTCTTTCTGAGTATCGTTTATAAGCTCATTTAAGAGTTTCTCAGCTGTCTCATAGTCTTTTACCTTAAGAGCCTCTTTTACGTCTTTTAAATCTCTTAATAACAGCCTAGAATAGCTTTTAAAAATTAGTTCATCTTCCACATTGTCAGCTCCTTAATTAAAATCATAAGGTGTTAATTATATCTTATTTTCTGGCTTTTGTCTGAAAAATAAGTAAAACATAAAAGGCGATCAGTTAATGTAACAGGTTTGGTTCAGGGGCATTACTTCAATATCAAGGGCTGAAATCAGCTCTTTTTTTGTAATTCAGCTAACGGGACAGGTTAGCTGAAAAAGGATTTTTATTATACATAGGAGAATTAATATATTATTAACCGTTACTGAGAGAGGTTTAACTGTATGACAACTTACTTGAAGAAAGAGGAAAATAAAGCTCCTAAAAAAGCACTTAGAGTATTCCTTGTTATCTGTCTTTTATTTACTGGGGTTATTGCTTATGGAGTATATTGGGCTTTTTTCGATATGAACAGACTACCAAAAGGAGAATATCTTATTGAAAAAACATCACCTGGCGGCCATTACACACTAAAAGCATATCTCACTAACGGAGGTGCTACAACGTCATATGCTGTTCGTGGCGAGTTAGTCTTTAATGAAGGCAATAAGAAAGCCAAAAATATTTATTGGAATGAACGAGAAGAAACTGCCAGTATTACCTGGACAGACAATGATACAGTTGAGATCAATGGGCATACATTAGATGTACCTAGTGATAAATTTGATTTTAGACATCAATGATTCATTACTAAACATACTGTTGAATTGAATCAAGATAGATTCAAAACTTTTAATTCTTTATTGGACAAACGGGGCAGGTTAGTTGAGGAAGGATTTGCATTTGCTACCATACATACCGAATTATATGGTTATAGCTTTGAGCTGTGACTCATAAAGATAGATGGAGAGGTTAATTATGTTTACAATTCTTGTTATTTTATTTTTAGTAGTATTTTTAATAGAAAAAATGACAGAAAAATTTCTGGGGGTAAAGAGAAAAAAAATTTCCGAAACCCCTGGCAAAAGAGTTGATCGATGGGGAAGAACGATAATAGTCGTTATTTTTTTGGTCGGCTATTTCGTTGCTCTAACAAAGGAGTCATTCGACATTCTAAAATGGCATTGGGTTTTATTTTTCACAGCAATAGCAGGGTTTCAAGTTATATTGGAATGGAAGTATCTAAAAGAATCAAAACAATATATCTCAACACTTATAAGCTCGACAATAAGTTTTATTTTCTTAATATTCTTTGTTATTCGCTTTTACAACTAAAATTAGCATTAGAGAAATGAGAGTATTTATTTTTTTACTAAAGGGGCAGGTTAGCTCAATAAGAAGTTAAAATTGAACTTTTAATGTTTGTTACTTATTTTCAAATTGGAGATATTCTAAAATATTTCCGAAGGGGTCTCTAAAACTAATATATTTTCCTGGAGGACAATTAGTTGGTTCATCTACAATAAAATCTACTTCTTTTTCTTTTAAGAATTTAACCGTTTCATAAATATCTTCAGTTCGTAATCCTAATACAACTCCTGTAATTTTATTATCTTGATTATACGGCGTATTAACGTTCTCCTCTAGAATAATTGGTAACTCTCCGTGTACAAGTGATGCAATATTAGGACCATACTGCTTATTTAATTCAAAACCTAAAGTATTGGTATAAAAGTCAATTGCAGTGTTTAAATTTGGAACGTAAATGCTTATAACACAAACCTGATTCACCATTTTATTCCTCCTATTTTTAGTGTTATGGTAAATATTCAACACACATTAATAAAAACCTTTTTTAATTCCACTCAATTTCTTATTAAAATAAACAGCTAATAATTATGAATATCAAGGCATTGATACAAGAAGGATTAATGCCTTTTTCTGTAGAACTTCTTTATTGTAGAAACGGGGCAGGTTAGCAGAAGAAGGAATACGCTCTAATCTAATCGTATAATTTTAACAAAGAGGTGATTAGAGTGGAAATCATTCCAAAGGTAATTGAAAGATTGCTTGAAAAGGAAATAGATGAACAGGAGTTTGTTGATATAATCAATGATATTTATAAGCAGGAATGTTATATTTATGCGATTATTCCTGATTGGGAAGAAGAATTGTTAAACCAACTGTCAGATGATTTTATTTTAATAAATACGATTAAATTTCCTTTATGGAGGCTATATTTAACCACTGAGCATCAGGACCTATTGTTATGTGACGTTTTTCTGCTGGTCTAGTTTGTATTCATTGCGGGAGTGCTTCAGTAAAACGTAATGGTAAATATCGTTCTAGACAAAGATATTTATGTAGGGATTGCGGTAAAACATTTAATGATATGACAAATACTCCTTTTTCAGGTTCACGCTATCCAGGAAAATGGTTGAAATACATCGAAATGATGATTAACGGTATAACATTGCCTAAAATCGCTGAACAACTAAACATTCATTTATCTACTGCATTTTATTGGAGACACAAAATTTTAAATGCTTTAGGAAGCAATGGGTTTAATAAATTGTATGGCATCATTGAAAGTGACGAAACATTTTTCCGAGAGTCATTCAAGGGTCGTAGAATTACTCATCGAAAACCAAAAAAGCGAGGCGAAAAAGATGAAAAACGAGGGATTTCAAATCAAAAAATTGCTGTAATTGTAGCACAAGATAGAAATAACAATATAATCGCGAAAATGGCGGGAAGAGGTCGTGTAAAAGCAGAAGAAATTGATGCAGTTATTGGAGAGCATATATCTCCCCCTTCTTTGTTGTGCACTGATACAGCTACTAATTATAAAAAATTTGCAGCATCAAAAAATCTTAAGCACGAAACAGTTAATTTAAATCAAAATCAACGAGTGAAAAAAGGGATTTATCATATACAACACGTTAATAACTTCCATCGCCGTTTAAAAGGATGGATGGAACGATTTCAAGGCGTTGGTACGTATTATTTAGACAATTACCTTTACTGGTATCGTTGGCTTGAATTACATAAAAACTTAGCATTTGAAATTCGAGTCGAGAAAATGATTTATTTAGCGTGTCAAAAATCTAACTATTTCACAGTAAAATTAATAAGAGAAAACAAAAATTTATTATCATCAGATGCTTTTTAAGTTATCCAAGTTACTCAATAAAGGGTTTTGAAAAGTATTAGTAGAATAAATATATAACCTTATTCTACTAACTGCTAAACAATTAGGGGAGATTTCTTCAAGGTAGTAGATTGATTTAGAATTCTATTTTATGTTTTCCCTATGATTTATTTCGAAACAATCTTTGAGACAACAGCCAAAATTATAAAAAAGGAGAAAGAGATGAATTTGCAGACACAGCGGCTCAAAATTATCCCTTGTACAGAACAATTATTATCACAATTTCCAAGGGAAGAATACGAATTTGGTCCTCATATCACTCAGTATTTGGAGAAACTAAAAGAAGATCCAACCATTTCTGGTTGGGGTGTATGGCTGGTTATCAATAAAGAAACAAACACAATTATTGGTGACATTGGATTTAAAGGTAAACCTAATTCAGATAACACAGTTGAAGTGGGATATGGAATTATACCTTCAGCACAAAATAAAGGATACGCAACAGAGGCAGTAAAAGAAATTATTGAATGGGCGTTTTCATTTAAGAATGTTGACAAGGTAATTGCTGAATGCTTGGTTGATAATTTCTCGTCAATTAGAGTGTTAGAGAAGTTAAAGATGAAAAAACTTGGTGTAGTAGATGATATGTTAAAATGGCAATTAGAAAAAGACATAATCGTGTAAGTAACCAAAGACGTACTAATTATAGTACGTCTTTTCAATTTATAAGCTTACTTTTAAAATTAATCTGCAAAAACTCTATAAATAAACGTTACATCCTTAGTCAATCAGTATAGCAACAATCTTTGCGAAAACAGCCTAATTTAAAGAGAAAATGGATTAAATTTAAATTATATAATAATTGAAGGAAGTGGAGTTCTTACGCTGGGCATTCGATATACAAGGTACTTTGTCATATACATAGCTATTTTCTGTGATTAAGAAATTCTCAGTTTAGAGAATTTCCTCAGTTGTCTTTTATATGATATTTCTCTATTAGTTTCTTAGCTTCCTCGATACCATCATCTGTTAGATAAACAGATTTTGAACGTTTACTATCGATAATGAAACATTTCTCCGATAATTCATTTAGAGATTCAAAGGGATATCCCTTCCAACTTCTTTGAGCTTCACCTAATCCATAGTCATCTTTAAAAGAGGTTAAATACAACAATAATAAAGTTAATTCATCGATTTGATTTTTCATATGATTGATTCCTTTCGTTTTTCTTTAGTCTATCTTCATTTATGAAATATTCCAAACCAAATCTATACCTTACGTAAATATCAATGATTCCATGTGGTCTTTGAAATATCAGCTATAGAAAGTTCTATATTTTTTGAAATTAACCAATTAATATAGTCGTGAATACTTATATTTAAACAAACAAGGGCCTTGATCCAGGATGGATTAATGCCTTTTTAAGTTAAACTCCTTATGATTAGAGTCGGTTTCTTTGTTTTATATATAAATCTAATGTAAGATATAAATTGCATATGTAAACTATATCTTACATGAGTAAGGTGGAATATATGAAAAATAATGTAAAAATAACACGAATGAAAATTTCAATGACCCAAGAACAATTAGCAAGAAAAGTAGGGGTGACTAGGCAGACTATTGGATTGATTGAGAAGGGGGAATATAATCCGACTCTTCATCTTTGTGTTGCAATAGCAAAAGAACTTAATAAAACATTAGATGAATTATTTTGGGAGGTAGAGAGTTGATGAAATCTTGGATATCTTTTTTAATACCTGATGATGAATATAAGGAAAAAAGGATGCTATATTTCTTCGCGGAAGGTGGGATACTTCTTTTCCTTTTCCTTGTTTTAATAATGTTCATAAACAAATATGCTTCTATCGACTTAGAGATAATTTTACTGTTGGCCATATCCATATTCGTTCTATATATATTTACAAGGTATATTGTAGCTGGGATTGAATATACGGAGGTTGCAACAAAAGTAGCTTATAGGAAAGAGTTAAGAGTTATTTTTACTAAAACAGTTACATTTTTTGTTATTTTTACTCTACTGTATTTACTATTGGTTGATACGCCTTCAAGTATTAGCAGTTGGAGTGAACTAATAGGATTTACATTATTCGGAGGTGTAGTGATGTTCCTCATCAATTATATTTCATTAAAACGTTCTTATAATAAAAATAAGGAACTGTTATAAAGGAACGACACGGGTGTTACTCTATTTCAAGGGCTGTAAACAGCTCTTTTTTTATGCAGCTATTGGGCAGTTTAGCGGAGGAAGGATTTTTCTAATGAATGAAGAATATTGTAAAAGTACATACTGTCAGACAGTCTAGAATTATTAAAGGAAATCTCCAGCTTAAGAATAATTTTAGATAGGTTTATAAAGAATTGGAGGAGTTTAGTTTGAAGGAGAATCAAGCAGAAATATCTAAAGTTTCACCCGAGGATTTCGGAGAATCTTTTCTGAATGGAATGTATTCAACCTTATATCAACAAACAACAATTGATTTTAAAAATATTGTACCTTTACAACAATTCATTGAATATGGAACAGATTTTAATGCTGGAGTCGAAAAGTATACATTAGAAATGGTTACTAATTTAATAGAAGGTATTAAACAATATATCTGGTTAGACAATGCCAGAGAAAAAGTTATAAGTGTATCCTTCGGAGAAAATAATACAATTTACAGCCTATCTCTTGCTCCTTTTATCACTCATCCTGAAAGTGATCAGAAATATACAATGAATAAATATATTATGCCGATAAAAGATGAATGGTATGTTTTCTGGGGTGGAACTAATCAGTTTATCAATTATCACTATGTATATGAGGATCAAAGATACGCGTATGATTTACTTATTTTGAAAAACGGTAAATCTTATAGCGATGACCCAAAGAAAAATGAAAACTATTATGCTTATGACAAGGAAATATTAGCCCCGGCAGATGGTGTAGTGATAAAAGTGATAGATGGAATCGAGGATAATGTGCCAGGGGAAATGAATCCTGAACTTCCTGAAGGAAATTGCATTACAATAGAACATCAAAATAACGAGTATAGTATGCTAGCTCATTTAAAAAATCATTCTATCCTTGTTCAAGAAGGAGAAAGAGTCCAGAAAGGACAGGTTCTTGGTACTTGCGGAAATTCTGGTAACTCAAGTGAAACTCACCTGCATTTTCAAGTGATGAATTCAGCTGATTATTTAAAGGGAAAATCAATCCGTATTCAATTTGAAGACGGAAAAGAACCCATTCAAGGTGATTTTATTAATTCTCTGTGAACTTCAAAATCAGTAACTAATTTATCAATTAACAACCTTATTCAGTACAAGAGCTGTATGATTAGCTGTTTTTATGCAGCTATGTCTTGGAGGAACTATGAAAGCATATAAAATTGGTAACATCGAAATAGTTAGATATGGAGATGAGACAGAAGACACGCTTAATGTATCTTCCGAATACTTATCCGAGAGCCTGGAGCTTATTAAAGGACATAATTACAAAAGAATCTCAGTCATGGGGGATTATAATCTTCCGGATATTGATTTTTTGAAGGAATGTCCTCATATTGAAATATTAAATCTGAGTGGTGGAAATATAAAAGATTTCGAGGGTTTATCCTTCCTTGAAAACTTGAAAACTCTATCTATGAATCATTTAGATAAAAAGGTGAAAGTGGATTTAGGGAAATTAACCTCTCTTAAAGAACTGTATGGAGAACTACCGACTAGAGCAACAGGACTGTCTAATTTAAAGAATCTAAAGCGGATGCAGATATGGGATTATAAACCACATTCCAAGACATTTGCTGAACTTGGGGAAATTAAAAATCTGGAAGTGTTGCATCTGATACAAGCAAAAATTGAATCATTCGAAGGTATTGGTCAATTTAGAGCATTACAAGAGTTGAATTTGTATGGACTAAATAAATTGACAGATATATCCGATATAGGGCTTTTAAAAAATACCTTAAGAGAATTAATTATGGAGAACTGCAAAAATATACAAGATTTTTCTTCTATCGGGGAGATGAAAAATTTAGAAAACCTAACTTTATCATCTTGCTTGAGGATGAAATCAATTGCTTTTGCAAAAGAATTACCTAAATTGAATTTTTTTAACTTCGAAAAGACAGATGTTGAAGATGGTGATTTGAGTTACTGCCAAATGATACCGACAGTATATTTTACACAGAAAAAGCATTTTTCGCATAAACGTAAAGATTTAATTAATACAAGAATGGAAAACATATTATCCGACCCTATTTTGGCGAGAACGAATGGAAGAGGGGGATGATATGTTTACACTCGAAAATATTTTGGCTACAGAAAAAGCATTGAATGATTATTTAGAAACAATTAAAGATTTGAAAGAAAAAACATCTCCAAAAACCCTTTTGACCTGTGTAAAGGAAGTTGTTTTAAAAATTAACGTGCTTAATGAAAAGTATAACTATTTCATTGAGACTGCAGAAAGGGAGGAATTACTTGAATACATATTGTCTGTATCTGAGTTAGCAGGCTTAGAAACTAAGAGTGACATAACCGATGAGTGGAGAGATTGGTAACAGATAAAATTCTTATTAAACTAACTGGGCGTTGATTCAGAAGGATTAATGCCTTTTTGTGTTGAATTTCTTAATGTAGAAAAGGGGCGGATTAGCTCAAGAGAAATAGATGTAAGTTAGTGAGAATAAGGGTGTGAATAATAATGATAGGTTCTCCTGAAATCAATAAAGTAATTCGAAAATCACTGTCTCCTATATTAAAAGAAAATGACTTCAATAAAGTGAATACAAGAAATAATTGGCGTTGGATTGACCAATGCATTTGGGTATTAAAAATCAGTACTGTTGGAAACTATTTTTCTGATGTTTCAGGTTGGCCACCTATATCAATTCATGTAGATCTTGGAATATATTATGTCTTTATACCAAGTGAAGAGGAAATTAAAAAAGGTACCAACGGTGAGTTACTTCCTAAAGAGTACCAATGTCATATTCGAGAACAACTAAATTGTAATCTTGACCAATCCAATTACATTCGTCATTTAGATAACCCAGCTGAGAGAAATCGATCTGACATATGGTGGGTTGAGCCAGATGGATCTAATATTGAAGAAGTGATGGAGGATATTAGGAAATCTTTTTCTGAAAATGGACTAAACTGGTATATAAATAATTCTGATTTAGAAACTGCTTTTACTAATATCGAAAATGAACACAATGGTTATAACAAATATTACAAAGCAAAATATTTTACAGAATATTTGAAACGCAAAGAGAAGTTAGATAAGTATAACCACCTGTTTGAACAAGAGAAAAAGCGAATAGGTTCTTAAAGAATGGTGCAGAATTTCTGTCTTAAATGAAAAATCAATGATGATTCATTTCAAACGGACTTAAACATTATGAAAAGGTCAGTTACTCGTAGTACAACTAAATACCTGACCTTTATAACAAAAGTGAAAATAAAGGAGCAGGTGAGCATGCAAGAAGGAATATCCTTTGACTTTATTGAATATTGATAGTGATTGATTTTGAAGAGCAACTTCGTTGTATGAACAATGACAAACAGAGGATTTTCCTTTAATAAATGAAGGAGGGCTATTTCATGTTGTTTATGATTGTTGTTAAAGCTTCAAAGAATTCAGAAGCTGGGAATCTTCCAAGCCAGGAACTTAGGGAAGCCATGTCAACCTACAATGAGGAATTAGTAAAGGCTGGCGTGCGGGTTATGGCCAAAGGACTTCATCCAAGTTCAAATGGGGTTCGCCTTTCATATCCTAAGCCGGGAGAAAAGCCAGTGGTCACTGATGGACCATTTTCGGAAACGAATGAAGTGATTGCGGGATTTATTCTCATTGATGTGAAGTCTAGGGAAGAAGCCATCGAATGGGCTAAGCGAATGCCTGATCCACAAGGATTTGGTGAAGGTCAAATTGAGTTGCGACAAGTCATTGAGTTTCCTGAGTAAAAGTAATCAATCTAGCGAGTAAATCTATACAAATGTTCTCGACGAAATACGTATGTCCTGTTATTCGATAATCGGGCGTTAATAGACTAGATAGAATAAAAGAGACAATCACAAATGGTCTTCTGAAAAGATGTGAGCCATCCTATTACCGCCTGATTACCTCTTTCATTGGGGTAAGTTGGTCCCCAGAATTTTTACGTTCCGTGTTGCCGCGATTGTTCCCTCAGTCTTAGCGCTGATATGGGTCGAATCTTTCGTCCAAACCCCTCCTTATCCCAGCAAATCACGATATTTTGCTTACATTTTATCTCAATCGCCGGAATTATATTTTACCTTCCAGAAAATTTCTTTCACTCACCTTGTTTTTCCTTAGATTCAATACATAACCCAAAATATAAGTTGGAGGAGTTTTAATGAGATTAACAAAGATAAATAATCTTTACCAGCTTTCCTTTATGCCAAATCTTTTTCCTGTTAATTGTTATCTTATCGAAGAAGAGGAGTATTTAGTAGTAATCGATGCAGGACTTCCTTTTTGTAAAAAAGCAATTTTAAAGACAGCAAAGGTTATAGGAAAGCCGATTAAGAAAATAGTGTTAACACATGCACACACTGATCATGTAGGGGCTCTTGATGGACTTACTCAGGAGCTTCAAGATGTTGAAGTATTAATTCCCAGACGAGAGTTGAAAATTCTCAAAGGAGATGCATCGTTAGAGGAAGGTGAAGGGAATATGCCTATAAAAGGCGGTATTCCCAAAAATATAAAGACAAATCCGGATACGCTATTACAGGATGGTGATCGGATTGGATCGTTAGTAGCCATTCATACCCCGGGCCACACTCCAGGAATGATGTCGTATTTAGATATTAGGGATCATAGTTTAATAGTCGGAGATGCTCTTCAAACAAAGGGCGGAATAGCTGTAGCTGGTGATACGCGATGGAGTTTTCCTTTCCCGGCATTGGCAACCTGGAATAAAGAAAAAGCAATCGAGTCAGTTGAAAATTTGTTGGATTATAAACCTTCTTTACTGGCAGTCGGGCATGGAAATTTAATAAGGAATCCAGTAAAAGACATGAAACAGGCAATTGAAAGAGCAAAAGGTCATTAACAGGGACATGATGATGGAGTCAGCAAAGTTAAGCAAATACATAGGGGAATGAAAAAAATACAAATTGAGATTAGAGTAGTAGATTCAAATGAAAAATTTAGAAAACTATTTAACTAATACTGGATTATTAATATAAGGAAGGACCTGCTCAAAAGTCTATGAAAAATGACCTTTGAACAGGTCCTTTTTCGTGTGGATGACAAATTGTTTATCATATACCTCCTGTTAGCGGGTTAATTAGCAAAGATGGGGACTTTGTTACTAATTTATAAGGGTTTGCCAACCTAAATAGGGAACTTTATTTGTAAAGAATGGATTAAACAAGAAATTATTTGAATTTTTTGATAAAATGTTTTTTAGGCATTTCAATACATGGTATCTTATCGACAATCAGAGGCAATCCAAGAATGTTTACCTGAATAAATGGGAGAAATGCTTGTTTATGTAGGGTTTACCTGGTTCCTTTTTCTCTGGGGATTTGCAAATGATAGGAGCAACTGTGTTCAATAAATCCTCTGACAGGCGGAGTGATATGCTGAAAAACGTTATGGCAGAATAAGGGGATCGTTAAGGGAGTGATGCATGATGAGCTATGAGGAACAAATTTTGGGGTGGTATCATCATTTTCATGAACATCCCGAAATCAGCGGAAAGGAAATCGAAACAACCAATACAATTGCCGAGATATTGGATAGTTTTGGGGTTCGTTACGAACGTTTTTCTGATTGTACCGGATTAATTGCAGAATTGGGAGAAGGTAGTGGTGCAGTGGCGCTGAGAGCAGATATTGATGCGCTATGGCAGGAAGTTGGAGGTATCATGCAAGCGAATCATTCATGTGGGCATGATGCCCATATCGCCATGGCACTCGGTGCGATTCTCTATTTGAGGGAACAGCCGCTGAATCGTAAATATCGTTTTATTTTTCAGCCGGCCGAGGAGAAGGGAAATGGCTCGTTATGGATGATTAAGCGAGGTGTAATGGAGGGCGTGTCGGTATTGTTTGGTATGCATGTGCGTCCAGAAGATGAACTAGCATATGGTCAGTTTACTCCTTCTATCCACCACGGAGCCTGTATCTTCCTCGAAGGGAAAATCAGAGGTACTGATGCACATGGGGCAAGGCCGCATCAGGGGAAAAGTGCGATTGATGTGATGGTTGCCATCCATGGTTATCTGGCAACTTTATATGCTGATCCTGAAGAGAACTATTCTATTAAGCTGACTAAAATGATAGCTGGGGGGCAAAACACTAATATTATCCCAGGCAATGGCTCATTTGCGATTGATGTCCGTGCGCAGTGTAATGCTGTTTTAGATGCAATGATCGATTCTATCGCGACTGGTTTAGATCGGATTGCTGAACTCTTTGGTGTACAAATTGATTATGAATGGAAGGATTATACTCCAGGAGCCACTGTTTCAAAAGAGCCAGAAAGGTCTGCGAGGGAATCAATCATAAAAGTTGCCGGAGAAGAATCCTTAGAAGAGCCAATCATCACGTCTGGAAGCGATGATTTTCATTTTTATAGCCGGAAGCATCCAGAGGTACAAACAACTATGATCGGAATCGGTGCCCAGGTTAGCCCGGGATTGCACCATCCCAAAATGCAGATACAAACAGACATCTTAGATCTCGGGGCAAGGGTACTTGCGGAAGCGATGCAGCTTGTCCATATAAAAGAATAAATAACGTTTCATTACGGATTAAATTCAAACAGGGGGAGAACAGATGGAGAGAAAAATATCTTTTGGGCTGGCAATTATACCGTTAGTAGTGCTGATAGCAGTTATGGCTATTACAATTATTGTTTTTGAAGAGGGACCACATATCCCGTTGATTGTTGGTACAATCACGGCCGCACTTGTGGCATGGATGGCCGGCTACAAATGGGACGAGCTTGAAGAGGCCATGTACAATGGAATTCGTTTAGCACTACCGGCTGTAATCATCATTATGTTAATCGGTCTGGTAATTGGATCTTGGATTGGCAGTGGTGTGGTCGCTACTATGATTTATTATGGATTGAAGATCATCAGTCCGTCTCTTTTCCTGGTGTCGATTATGCTCATTTGCTGTATTGTTTCCGTTGCCATCGGTAGTTCCTGGTCAACTATGGGAACGATTGGCGTAGCTGGGATGGGGATTGGTTTAAGTATTGGGATACCGGCCCCGATGATTGCGGGAGCGATTATATCAGGTGCCTATTTTGGAGATAAAATGTCACCATTATCGGATACAACCAATTTAGCAGCCGGATTGACCGGCACGGATTTATTTGTACATATCCGCCACATGTTTTACACAACCATTCCAGGTCTAATCATTTCGTTAGGTGTATTTTGGTTCTTGGGGCGTGACTTCGGTAAAGGCAGTGTGAGTACAACAGATATTGAACAAACACTAGCTGTCTTGCAGGATGAGTTCCTTATTTCACCTTTCTTATTATTGATTCCACTTATCGTCATTATCTTAGTGGCCAAAAAAGTGCCAGCCATACCTGGGTTGGTGATTGGGGTTCTTTTGGGCTTCCTTGCTCAGGTATTCGTACAGGGTGATACATTTGCTAATGCTATCTCAGCCCTGCAAGCAGGGTATGTGATTGAAACCGGTAATTCCATGGTGGATGATCTCTTCAATGGCGGCGGTTTGGACAATATGATGTACACGGTATCTATGGCCATCGTGGCAATGACATTCGGAGGCATGCTCGAGCATACGGGAATGCTGAACGCAATCGTTTCACAAATTCTTAAATTGGCAAAAACGGCAAAAAGTCTCATTGTTTCTACGATATTATCTTGTTTTGCGACAAACGCAACCTGCTCCGAACAGTATATTTCCATAGTCATTCCGGCACGTATGTTTTCAAAAGCGTATCGTGATAAAGGACTCTCTTCCAGAAATCTATCCAGGGCGCTTGAGGATGGAGGGACACTAACCTCTGTTTTCATCCCATGGAATACATGTGGCGTCTTTATCTTCGGTACTCTTGGTGTAAGTGTATTTGAATATGCCCCATACGCGATTTTGAACTTTGCTGTGCCGATTATTGCGATTCTTTATGCGATAACAGGGTTTTCAATTGAAAAAATGAGTGATCAAGAAAGAGCAAAGATAGAAAAAGAACTTAAACAGCAAAAAGAGGATACAATTACAGTATAAGGGGACTTTCATATGATTAAAGCTATTTCACTATATGCCATTCGCCTGCCTCTTCGTGAACCATTCGTTGTCAGCTATCATACATATCACGATATGCCCTCCATTATTGTGAAAATGGAAAGTGATGACGGTTTTATTGGTTTTGGGGAAGCGGTTGCAGATGAACATGTAACAGGAGAGACATGGGAGAGTACGTATAGTCTTCTCAAGCATACATTAGCACCGCTTCTAATTGGTCAGAATCCAGGCGAATTCGAACGTATACATGAGCGAATGAATAAAACGGTATACGGAGCTCCTACAGCAAAGGCGGCTATTGATATTGCCTGTCATGACCTAGTGGCCAAGAAACTGGGGGTACCGGTTTATCAGCTGATCGGAGGACGTTATCATGATCGTTTTCCAATCACCCATGTACTAAGTATTCAGGAACCAGCTGCAATGGCAGAAGAAGCGGTGCGGAAGGTGTCTGAGGGATACCTTTCCTTTAAAATGAAAGTTGGCAAACAGGTAGGGCAGGATATGGAACGAATCCGAGCTGTTCGCAGGGCAGTTGGGAATGAAATCGCCATTCGTGTCGATGTTAATCAAGGCTGGAGGAATAGCTCCAATGTATTGAGGGCTCTCCCATATCTTGAAGAACTGCAAATAGACTGGCTCGAGCAACCAGTGCTGGCTGATGATCTTGAGGGCATGGCTGAATTAAAAAAGAAAGCACGCCTGCCATTAATGGTTGATGAAGGTCTAAAAGGTATAAAGGATATGAGAGAGGTTATCCAAAAGAAAGCGGCTGATAAAATCAATATAAAGCTTATGAAATGTGGAGGCATCCATCCAGCTGTGAAGCTTGCCGATCAAGCGGAAATGGCTGGAATCGAGTGTCAAATCGGGTCGATGGTCGAATCGTCCATCGGCTCGGCCGCTGGCTTTCATGTTGCTTTCTCCAAGAAAATCATCACATCCGTTGAGTTGACAGGACCTTTAAAATTCTCAAAGGATGTTGGGAATTTGCACTATGATGTCCCGTTCATTGAATTAAATAAAAAGAGTGGTCTTGGTATTGATATAAATGAAGATGTACTTACAGAATTGACCATTCACAGAGATGTTCTTCAATGAAAGGAGAGACTTTAGATGATTGATAAAGGCATGTTTCACGACGGGCAAGCTTATGTTGTTCGCCGCTTAACAGAGACCGATATTGCAACTGTGTTACGCTTGCAGGATAAAGTGGTACAGGATCTGGATGATAAAACGAGCCTTCAGCCTCTTTCAGAAGAGGAGTTCCGTTACATAACGAGTGGTAATGGTCTATTAATCGGCGTATTTGTTAAGGCAGAATTGATTTCATTCCGCGCTTTAGTTGTGCCAGATACGATGGAGGACCATTTGGGAATCGATGCAGGCCTGCCAGAGAGCGAGTTGGATTTTGTTATTTATCAAGACATTAGCAATGTGGATCCGGACTGGCGCGGATTGAGCCTGCAACGACGTATGGCAAAATGGATCATGGATGAACTGGCACGTAGCAAACATCCCTATAAATATGTATGTTCAACAGTTGCTCCGTTTAACATCCCAAGCCTAAAGGACAAGTTTGCTCAAGGAATGGAAATCGTTGCATTGAAGCCTAAATATGGAGGGAATTTACGTTATATCTTCTTTAAGGAACTCGAAAGCTCGAATAACCGAGAAGGAGAACCGGTATTATGCCAAATGGCTGATACGAAGGGACAGCAGAAGCTACTCACAGAGGGCTATCGTGGTCAAAAGCTAGTAGTAATTGATCAAGTATACTATGTGGAATTCCGGAAATGAAATCTAAATATTAGGGCTATCTCTCTGATTTTTTATTTGTATAAGAAATAAACACGTATTCTGGTATGAAACTTCATTCATATAATAAAGTTTCATAACCTGCCAGTTCCACCACCAGGAGTTTAATGAATTAAACTCTTTGATAGGTCAGTATCTAATCACTGAGCTTCTATTGTTTCATTTATTTTAATAGTGGTGCTCAAGTTTATTTTAGCGCTAAACGGGGCGCTTTGAATTTTGTTTTTTTGACTTCTAAGAAGGTTCGTAAACTCTTAAAAGAGTGAAGAACAGCGGGAAGATGGGGATACGATGGATTTCAGGATTCTTGTGCTTTTATACGAAAGGCTGTGTTAAATTTCAATGTTGATATTAGGTGAGATTAAAGGGAAGCCTTATCAATAAGGTTTCCCACCATCTGTTTATCACGAACGATTTTACAACCAACCCACAGATATTATGTCATCGTGGAAAAACTCAATCACATATTTTGATAAAGGGCAGTAAATCCACTGGTCTGGTCCCATACTCATAATCTCTTCAATATTGTCCAAAGCTGTCGTTAATGAAGTCTTGACCACAGGGTATTTGTATAATCCGACAATTATATAGACTGGTAACGTATTTTCCAAACTTTGTTGTGATAGGAAAAACGGTATATTTGAAATATCTTCGTTCGGGATAACTATTTTGTTACTCAACCTATCCCAATCAAGTCTTCCGTACCACGCAATCGGAAAGCATTCTGTCATTTCAGTTTCAACCTTATCACTTTCTTTTTCATCTAATATTTCCACTTTATCTTTATCAGGGAATAGTTCTAACATCTCCGTAATTCGTCGTTCGGTTTCTAATTTTTCCTCATTCTTTTTTCTTTCTCTCAGTATTTCTTCCAAACGCTTTTTTCTTTCTTCTCTTTTCATAAGTTAATTCTCCCTTTCAGATAGCTGTGCTAAATAAACAGGTTTTTCAAAATAGAGAAGAAACTAAGCTCTGAATTTTGATAAACGTAAACTATCATAAGTATCAGTCATTTCAAATACAAATGATGTGAGTAAGAACTCTTTAATGTTGTGTTTTGTGCTTTCGTTACTCCTGCTATCTACAAACAAGAACCACGCAAGGTAGTTATCTAAATACTTTGTAGCCACACCTTTAAATCGGTCTATCCATTGTTTCATACGAGAATGGAGACCATTTACATTTTGAATGTGATACAAGCCCTTGATAACGTGCTTACCATCGTTTGATTTAATTCTGTAATGTTCAATTCCTTTCTCTTTAGCATAGGTTTTGTAGGCTCTCCAAGCGTCTGTAACAAGTACATTATTCGGTGTCAGTTTAGAACCTATCATACTTTCTACCTTGGTTTTAACAACACGCCCCATACAAGCTACTTTTGATACAGTTGCTTTGGTGCGGTCTCTTGCGACAAGAACACAAACTTGTTCGTGGCTTATTCCTCTATGCTTAGATTTGCCACCTCGCTTACGAGGTTTTCGTTCTGTAATGCCACGTTGACCTTTTTGAGAGTATAGGAAATAGGTCCCGTCAACTTCGACAATACCTTCGAATTGCTCAAAATCCAATTGTTTTAATGCACTTAACAATTTGTGTCTCCAATAAAAAAGTGTAACCCAAGTAACCCCTACAATTTCGGCAGATTTTCGCAGGGAATAGCCTTTAAACATACAGTCAACAAACGTAATCCATTCATCACCTTTACGAGTACGATATAGAACAGTGTTTGTTGTATCAGTAAATGTTTTACTACAACACTTGCAACGATAGCGTTGACGACCATTGTGTTTTCCAAATCGAACAATATGTTCAGATGCACAATGAGGGCATTGAAATCCTTCTTTAAAACGAGTTTCTCGCATTTCATTGATTAGGCGACCATCAACAGAGGAAGAAGGTTCAACGTAGCGTTTTACCCATTGAAACACTCGTTCTTTTTCTGTATGTGACAAATTGCCGATATGTTTTAATAGATTACTGAACGCTTTGCTCAACCTTGCCGCCTCCCGAATGTTTGTTCTTATGGTAATTATACAAACTTTTCGGTAAGGTTTCAAATATCAACATTTACCTTTAACAGAGCCATACGAAAAAATATGTAAAGGCTTACAAAATTCGAGGAAATAAGTAATTGTTAAAAGCTAATGGATGTATTCAATATCGAATAAATGTTACAAAAAACCATACTAAAATAATAAGCTATCGTTCTGAATAAGCACTAGTTCAAAAAGATAGCTTTAAGATGAATGATTTGATGCCCAACATCTGCTTATAATTTGTGTGATTTTTCTTAATTACCTATAATTAGTTTGCGAGAACAACTAAGAATAGGGGACTGAATATGCGTACAATTAAAATTTATGATCGCAGTGATTTAATCGAAATTTCTTTTGATGATATTAAAAAGTATCATGGCTATGCAGCTTATATGGCGTTAGGGGTTGGGTTCCGTGTAGTGGAAGCAGCCTTTCAGGAGTTGTTTGGAGATGAAATTCCGAATCGGAATGATCTTTCCGTTCAATCGGGGCACGGAGGACCTGGATTCCGCGATGTGTTCGAGTTTATAACTCGTTGTAAAACGAGAGGGGTATATACAGTGGATGTGAATTATCCTGTTGCTCAATACGATCCATATCGCGCGACCAGCTATGCTTATATTTTCACAAGACAAAATGGGGAAGCAGTGGAAGTTTCATTAAAAGAAGACTTTTTACCGCCTATTTTCTATGACTATTTGAAAAAAGGTCGCGAGGATTCATTTACAGCGGAAGAATATGCTGCCAATGAAGCATTAAAAAAAGAATTAGGAAACCGTGCTTACGAAATGCTGATTGAAGAATTATTGAATGTAAAACGATTAAAATAAGTACATTCACATAGGGAATGTATTTCTTTATCACAGACATCATCTAGGTTTATTTTAACTGAGCGGTTCGCCTTTTTGAGAGTTTCTAAAGAGGGCGTAGTAGATTTAGAGGAGACAATACCAAAAGGAAGGATACATGGGTTCATGTATCCTTTTTTAGTCCTTATAATTCTATCCAATGGTGACTGATTTTTTATATTGTAAATGTCGCCCTTTGGTGAACTTCGGTAAATGCTGTTTATGTGCGTCCAGTAATTCGGACGTCATATCCCAAATTTCTTCTAATGACAGGACGGAGGAGGAGTGAGGATCTAACATAACAGCTTGATACACATAATCAATGTCACCTGTTAGAACGGCTTCTACAATCAGCTGCTGCACATTGATATTTGTCCTATTCATAGCGGCAAGCTGCGGAGGCAGATCACCAATATGGGTTGGCTGAATTCCGCGCTTATTGACCAGGCAAGGGACCTCAACACAGGCATTGTTAGGCAGATTCGTTATTAAATTGGTATTTAACACATTTCCCCATATTTCACGGTTAACACCTGTTTCCATGGAGTGTATAATCGGAGCCCCATATTCGTGACTTTCCTCTGTATTAAAGGGAATATTATTTTCGATTTTCTCTTTTGTTTCTTCAAAATGCTTTAAATTAGCTTCACTTCGTCGGATATATTCATCAATCGGAATCGAGAAATCATCAATAAGCGAATCTCTTTTTATGAAATAAGGTGTGTATTCGGAAAGATGTTCACTTGATTCTGTGATGAAGTAGTTCAGTCTATTCATCATTTCAAAGCGTACTTTATCCTTTTTATAAATGGCTGGATTTTTCATTGCCTCGAACAAAGCAGGGTACAGATCCTTTCCTTTATGCTTTAATTCCAGAAACCATGCCATATGATTAATTCCTGCAACCTTATATTCCAGTTCTTCTGCTGGAAGATTAAGATATCCAGCCAATTCTCCCGCGGTGTTTTGTACGCTGTGACAGAGACCTACTGTTTTAATGGAAGTTGCTTTTTCAATAGCAAGGATAAGCGTAGCCATTGGATTTGTATAGTTTAGTAATAAAGCATCCGGACAAACTTCCTCCATATCCCTGCAAATATCTAAAACAACTGGAATGGTCCGCAGTGCTCTAAATACTCCGCCTACTCCAAGTGTATCTGCGATGGTTTGTTTTAGGCCGTATTTTTTAGGAATTTCAAAATCAATTAAGGTGGATTCATGCATACCGACCTGTATGAGATTGATCACATAGCTGGCACCTTTTAATGCGTCCAGTCGGTTTTGATGAGCTTCTACTGTTGCAATGTTTCCATTTTGCTCTATTAAAGAAAGGGCCATTTTTTCTGCAGTTAGCAATCGATCTTCGTTTATGTCCATTAATGAGAAGGTTGTCCCTATTAATTCTGGATAACTGAGAATATCTGAAATAAGTCTTTTGGCAAAAACAACACTACCTGCACCGATTATTGTTACTTTCATTTGAAAATCCCTCCAGGTTTTTGATTATCCCTTGACTGAACCAGATGGAAGACCTTTGATGAACATATATTAACACTACGAGAAAGCGTTTACAATTTAATGTTTTAATTTTCGTAATACTCTATTGAGTAGTTTTTGTGTAAGGAAAAGGATTGGATTCTACATATGTATAAATCCTTTCTTCATCATGAATTTATTTTATAGGATGCAGTATGTGAGGAGATTTTAAATGAACTACACGTAATATCTATAGCTTTGTTAGATAAATTAAGTTTACGAGAAATCATATATAGACTACTACCTGTAAAATACTGATAAACTGGAGGACTCTAAGACTAAGCGGTAATAAAACATTAGATTTGAACTATTTATGAAGAAGAACGACTGATTAGTTTATCGGCCGTCTCTAGGAGGTAAATTATATTAATATATTTTATTCCACCTAAAGGAGGCGGTTACATTGGGGGCGTTTCTGGGTTGCAACTGCCAAGATTATGACTATAGTTTAAAACTTATAGTGGGAGTAGGAAGGGTTTATGAACCAAGTGCATTTATGGTTGTTGATAGAACTGACGAAGATAATATGTGGGTTCAATCCATTGCGAGTCTAAAGGTGCTAGATGAAGTTGAAGTGATTGTTAATCAAAAACACTGACAAGTTGATAATTATGGTTTTGCGATTTATTACTCTGAATCTTGTCATACACTCTGTTCCCGCTTTTATTTTGAATTGTACTATGAGGAGGGTGGACAGAGGAAAGTGTATGTTCCCAGGTACCTTAATAAGCATATGAAAGAGCTAATAATGGTTGATGAAGAGGATATTGCTCTTCTTATGTGAAAATGTAAGATCTCACTGATTCTTTCTAAAATTATCATAATATTCTATAATCTTAAGTAGTAAGATTGGTATATGAATTGATATTGAGAGAGTTATTAAAGTTAGATAAATGAAAATAGGAATATAGGAGTAACTATCAAAAAGAGATATTCTTGAGGCGATTGACCATCATAAATTTTTATGTATTATTCCCTTGTCTTCCACCTGTATAAAGAGAGTTTTGTTGAAGAAAGTGTCTCTAAAAGAAAGTAAAATTTATATTTTGACTTATATCTGAGGTGTAATTATGTTTCAAGACCTGAAAATTTCTGATTATTATGATTCGGTTGAAGATCCTAATATAGTTCGTGATTTTTATTTGCCAATTTTAGCAGAAACAAAGATATACAAACGCATAGCTGGTTATTTTTCTATTGAGTCCTTAATTTTAGCGACAAAAGGTGTTGTAAAATTAGTTGAAAATGGAGGGGTTTTCCAATTAATCATGTCGGTGCATATAGCGGATGATGAAGAAAAATTCGATAATAATGAACAAATAAAAGAAAAAATAATTGAAAAAGCGTTATTAAATGCATTGCATGCTCCTAAAGATGATTTTATGAAAGCTCGATTAAATACAATAGCGTTTTTAATAATTAACAAACAACTTGAAATTAAAATTATTTATCCTAAAAATAGTCTATTTAAAGGAATTCACTATGAAAAAATGGGGATTTGTGAGGATTTTAGTGGAAGGTTAATTAGTTTTGTTAATCAAATAAATGAGACTTCTGGTGAATATAAAGCTAACTTTGAAAGTATGGATATTTTTTGTTCTTGGAATATATATGAACAGCAGAGAATTAAAAGACGGTTAGATACATTTAATCAATTATGGAATAATGGAAACAGTATCTATTCAGTTATGGAAATACCGCAATCTATTCTTGATTATTTATTATCTTACAGGGATGAAAAAAAGGCATTGATAGAGCCTGAGGTGGAACTTTTATATTATCGTAGGGAAACAGATAGATTTTACCCAGCTATCCCTTCTTTTATAACTGTAAGAGAATATCAACAAGAGGCAATCCGTAATTGGTTTCGCAATAATTGCCAGGGATTATTAGAAATGGCAACTGGTACAGGAAAAACAATTACAGCATTAACAGCTACGGTTAAACTTTGGGAAGTAACAAATCGTTTAGCTGTTGTAATTGTCTGTCCATATATTCATTTGGTGGACCAGTGGGTCAAAGATCTTAAAGCTTTTAATATGTCCCCTATAATAGCTTACCAGTCTCGAACTTTATGGGAGGATGCTTTATTCAATGAAGTAAGTGCTTTTTCAACAGGAATAATTAATCATTTTTGTGTGATTACAACAGTCTCGACTTTTAGTACATCATCTATGCAAAGAATATTAAGTAAATTAACTAGTGATGTATTATTCATTGCTGATGAAGCACATCATTTAGGAGCTATGCATAATAGAAATAATTTAATTGATTCCTTTCCTTATCGTTTAGCCTTGTCGGCTACACCAAATCGTTGGCATGATGAAGAGGGGACAGAAGAATTGATAAAGTATTTTGGAAATTCCATTGTTTTCCAATATGGTTTGGATCAAGCAATCGGAGAATTTTTAACAGAGTATTATTATTATCCACACATCATCTATTTAGATGAAGACGAGTATGAGCTCTATCTTGAGGTGACAAAAAAAGTTACCAAAATGCTAGTTATAAGCGATTCTACAGAAATTACTGAATCAGTTCAGGGTTTGTTAATTGAACGTGCCAGAATTTTAGGAAGAGCTCGAAATAAATTAGTTTTATTGAAAGATTTGATGAAGAAACGAACAGACTCCAAATATAATATTGTTTATTGTGGGGATAGTACTGTAGATGGTAATAAACAAATAGATGCGGTCCTTAATATACTAGGGAATGAGTTAAATATGAACGTGCATACATTTACATCACGAGAAGATAAGGAGCAGAGACAAGAATTATTAAATAGATTTGAAAGTGGTAGTTTACAGGCTTTAGTAGCTATTAAATGTTTAGATGAGGGAGTAGATGTACCGGCTACTCAAACGGCATACATTTTAGCAAGTTCAACTAATCCAAGAGAATTTATTCAACGTAGAGGAAGGGTGTTAAGAAAGCATAAGAATAAACAGTATTCATATATCCACGATTTCTTGGTTCTACCACGGAAGTTGGATGAACTGGAGTTTATAGAGCCAAGTATTTTTAATATGGAAAGGAAATTGATTCGTAGAGAGTTATTAAGATTTTCGGAATTTGCGGAATTAGCGATCAATGGGCCGCTTGCCCATGAGAAAATAGATGATATTAAAAAAGCTTATAATTTATTGGATATGTAAAGGAGGAACAAAATATGAGCATAATAGGTGAAATGAATAAAATACTTTCTGAAATGCCAGAGGGATACAGCTATATTTTAAAAGAGATTTTAGAAGCAGAAAAGGAAATATTACATCGGAAAAATCTCCAAGGTACAAACATAGTAAATACTATTATTGATATAGTGAAGGAACGGGTGAAGTAAAATGTTATTAGAGAAAATCACATTAAAGAATTTTCGCCAATTTTATAAAGAGCAAACAATTGAATTTGCAAAATCCACTAGCAGAAATATTACTGTTATTCATGGAGAAAATGGTTCTGGTAAGACAGCTTTATTAAATGCTTTTAGTTGGTGTTTTTATGGAAAAATGGATTTGCCAAATTCCAAAGAAATAATAAATGAACAGGCAATTAATTCGGCTGATTTTAACCAGGACATAGAATGTTATGTACTTATAACATTTAGTGACCATGGAATAAAGTATTCACTTAAAAGGAAAATAGAAGCCCGTAAAGATAATAAGGGAAATGTTGTGTATGGTAATGCAGAAGCTGAATTAGAATTTAAAAAAGATGGGAATTCAGAAATCATTCTAAATCCAACAGATGAGATTAATCGTATTTTACCAGAAAATTTAAGAACATATTTCTTTTTTGATGGCGAAAGAATTGATAATCTTTCAAAAGAAAATAATACTGGAGAAATAAAGCAAGCCATCAAAAATATAATGGGTCTTGAAATTTTAGAGCGTTCTATCAAGCATACTAGGGATGCTAGTACTAGGTTTAGGAGTGAAATTAAGACATATGGCGATCCACAAACCATTGATTTAATTGAGGAAATAGAAAGATTAGAGGGGCATATGGAAGAGCTTAAAATGAAAAAGAAGGAGCTTGTTCAAAATAGGGAAGCTACTAAAAGACAGATGAAAGAAGTGGAAGATAAATTAAAATTTATTGAGGGATCACAAAAGCTTCAGCAAGAAAAAGAGAAAAAAGAAGATGAATTAACTCAAGTTGTAATAGAACTGGATAAAACTAAAAAGAATCTTTTGGAATTTGTTAGTAAGAATGGATATTTGGCTTTTTCTTATCCTTCAATCAATCAATCGGAAAGCATCTTGTCTCAAAAAGCAAGTGAAGGTTTTGGAATTTCAGGTATTCGCTCATCTTCTTTTATAGATGATTTGGTAGAGAGAGGAATTTGCATCTGTGGGACAGAGATAAAAGAAGGTTCCATTCATTATGATCATCTAATGAAATTTAAAGAAGTGCTCCCACCACAAAATTTAGACAGTGCGATTATAATGTTTAAGTCAGGAATAAAAAATGTCAAAGATGATCGTCATAATTTTTTTGAACATTTAAAAGAATTAAAGAGGTCTGAAAATAAATTGCAAAACCAAGAGAGAAAGATTAAAGAAGAAATTAAAGAAATTAAGACTCAACTTAGCGAAACGGATTCCGAAGAGATCACAAGTTTGATGTTTAAAATTGATAAACTTGATGGTACTAAGACAAAAATAGATAGGGATATTGGTAGGATAGAGTTTGAAAGTAAGCAAATAGAAGATCAATTGAAAGAAAAAGATAAAGAGCAAAAGAAAGTAAGTAGTTTAGCAGAAAAGGCCCAACTTGCTCAAAAAAGAGTGGACGCTTGTCAGACTTTAATTGAAACAATGAACTCAATTTATAAAACAAGAGAAAAAATGGTTAAAGAACAATTGCAGGATCGTATAACCACTGTTTACAGACAATTTTTAAGAAAAGGCTATAAAGTTCAACTTACAAATGAATACGAATTAAATGTATTAAATCAAAATAATAATAAGGTTGGTATGTCGCAAGGTGAACGTCAAATTACCAGCTTATCTTTTATAGGAGCTATTGTAGATTTGGCGAGAGAACAGTTTAATAAAGAGTCAAATAATAGTTTTGAAGAAGGGGGCATATATCCACTTGTAATGGATTCTCCATTCGGTGCGCTAGATTCCGATCATCGAGACCGAATTGCCAAGGGGATTCATAAATTATCTGAACAAGTCGTAGTTATTGTATCCACATCCCAATGGAGAGGTGAAGTAGAGCAACAAATGAGAGAATTAATCGGTAAAGAATATAGGTTAGAGTATAATGATCCAAGAATTCAAAAGGATCAACCCTACGAATTTACAGAAGTAGTTGAGGTGAATTAACATGTATAGGAGAATAAGAAGACCTAAAGATCAAGAAGAGTATTACATGAACTTAACGAATAAAAGTGAGTTTGGTATTTTCACAACATATAAAGATGTTTTTATGGCTGCTGGTATGGTGGGGTTTATGGAAAAAAAAAGAAGAGAATTTACACAAACTTTAGAAGGTATTCAATGGAATGTTTTTAATATGGAAACGGATGAGGTTGTTATTAATGCTGTTGCACTTAGTGAATCAAATAGTTTAAAGCTGTTAAACACTGACGAAAAAAGTTTTGATGAAAAGATGCGAATTTTTGAAGAATACGCAGCAGGCGGCTTAGATATTTTATATAAACGGGTTATGGAAGATCCTAAAATTGCATTACTTACTTATATAGATTTTATAATGTCATTGGAAGCAGAAACAACAGCCCAACAGCGAAATTTAAAGGATATAGCTGATATCTTAACATTTTAAAAGAAGTGGAACTGAAATGGCCCCAAAAGTTAAATTCAAACTCTAACTTTTGGGGTACAGTACTCCTGCTTCTTTTTCTAATTGCTAAAATAGATTTTTAGTGCTTTTTCAATCAAAGAAGAGCGACTAGTTCCAGTTATTTCTGCCTTATGATGTAATTGATCAAGTACAGTAGCTGGTAGATAAATAGATATTTTAATTGGGTCTTCGTTAATATGGCTTCGTTCTTCTTTTTGTTGATTCCAATGTGAAAGTAATTCTTTTAAATCATTAATATCTTGTCCGTTAAATGGAAAATTTGGAGACAACGGTTCAATGTTCTCTGAATCAGGTATGTTTTGGGAAGAGAAGCTGGTATTATTTGTATGCGATTGATCGTCAATAATTTTTTCTTGCTGTATTTCTTTTGCATAGGTATAGCCTTTTTTTATTAATTCTTTTTCTAATTGGATGGTGTCAATTTTTTTTTGTTCTAATTCAGTAAATGTGACCATTCCTTCATATAAATTCTCAGCAATTTGAGTTAATAATTCGGAATAATTTTTGTTTGTCCAAGTATTTAAAATTGAGTAATACTGATAATTATGGTTTTTAAGTAAATTTTTTATAGTGATATCAGAAGAATTATATTCTTTTGCTAATTTTTTTAAGGATATATTTTGTTTAATTATTAATGAAAAAGAATTAAGTTTCTCTACAATTTGAGGGAGATCTTTAACACTAATATCTTTTTCCCACTTTCTGCTTAAAGCATGGTAAGAGTACTTATGTTGTTTCAAATATTTCTTTAAACCAAGAAGATCTTCATTGATAGAAATTGAAGTAGGGTTATATTTATATACTAATGCTCCTAGATTAAGTCCATTATTATTTAATTGATCTATTAAATTCTCACACATTTGATCATTAGTTTTTCTTGTCCAATAATTAATGAAGGGTATGCAATGGAATCCGTTTTTTATTAATTCTTGCTTAATAATATCCATTTTGTAGTTATATTTTTTTTCGATATCTTCTGAAGTGGAGCCACTGTTTAACAAGAAAACAATTGTAAGTAATTCCTCATTATTTATAGTTGGATATTTATTGCTGGCATGTTTCTCTTCGGGAATCGTGGTAGGAGTAGTCCATGTTTTAGTTTGTTGATTGAATATAAAACCGTATTTACTAAATAGCTTTTCGACATTTTCAACAAAAAATAGACGTTCTTTTTTATTATGGAAAAATTCTGCGGATATATCGTATAAAGAAGTGTTTTGACCGATCATTTTTGCTAAGTATTGACTAAGCTCTTTTTGATCTTTCTTATACCAGCCCCCCATAAAAGAGTAATAGTAATAGCCTTTTATACTTAACATATTTTTTAAATCAGTAGATGACAATTCATATTGCTTACAAATTGATTCCATCGGAACATGGTCATTTAATAAGTCAACAATTATATCTATACTTAATTTTGTATTTTTGTTATCTTGTTTTTCAATATTATTTAAGTTTATAGTTTGATTACTAATGTTAGATTTTAGATGTGGTATATTTGGCTTTTCTTGTTCGTCTTCCCTATCATTATAATTTAGGTCAGATGAATATCCGTATATTTTTAATAGTTCTTGTACTTTTGAGGGATCCAATTCATATTGCTTAGCAATTTTGGTTATTGAATTTCCGCGCTGCAATAAGGTTGTAAATTCTGAGGCAAGTTGTTCATCAGTCTTATTTTCTTTAATGTACTGGTTTAACATATTAATAATATCCATTTTTTTCACCCTTTGTTAATCGTCTAAGGAAAATAATACAATAAATAATGTTCATTAATCTATATATTTCTAGATAAATTAAAATATTTTAAAAATTAAAGCGGAATTTCTTATTTAAACAAAAGAAGAGAACAAACGCATGAAAAAATTTATATTTTCATGTGCTAGTTCTCTTAAATAGTAGATTGCGCGTAAAGGAATTTGCTTACAATTCCTTAAACACATCCAAATCCTCTTTTTCAATGTAAGATGACATAGAAAACCGAATTGTTGAACGTATATCATCAATGGATAGCCCGATTGCCGCCAATACATGAGAAGGTTTGCTTGAGCTACAAGCAGAGCCAGTTGATGCAGCTATGAATGGAGCGAGACTTTTCACGAGTAATTCATTATTAATCCCTTTGAAAAGAACACTGATTACACCTGGTATTTTATTTGAATGATCACTGTTAAAAGAAATTTGTTCATTGAACTTTTCTTTAAGAATCCTAGTTAAATAGTCTTCTAACTCTATCAGCTTTTTAATTTGATCAGTAAGGTTTGATTGTGCAATTTCAGCAGCTTTTCCCATTCCTACAATATTATGAACGGCTAAAGTTCCACTTCGGATTCCTTGTTCTTGACCACCGCCATGAAGGAGTGGAGTTATTTGGGTTAAGATATCGTATTGATCCTTCTTGATAAAGCTGGCTCCGACCCCTTTAGGACCGTGAAATTTATGTGCAGAACAAGATAAGAAGGTGATACCTGGGTAATCAGATAAATCAATGTTTACTTTACTGATTACTTGGGTGGCATCGGTGTGTAGAAAAACTTCTTTTTCTGAACATAGCTTTGAAATAGATTCCATGTCATTTAAAGAACCTAACTCGTTGTTACCCCATAAAATAGTTACTAATATAGTACGGTCTTTAATGGATTTGGCAAGTTCGTTTACGTCTATTCTTCCAAACCGGTCAACATTTAAATATGTTACTTCATAACCCTTGCTTTCTAAATATTTACATGTTTCCAATACGGATGGATGTTCAGCACAAGATGTAATAATATGATTGCCTCTATTCGAGTAATAATCAGCAACACCTTTAATAATCATATTATTACTTTCCGTCGATCCACTGGTAAAGATGAGTTCAGAAGAATCACAGCCAAGTAAAGAGGCAAGAGATTCTCTTGCTTCTTTAACGGCTTTTTTTGCATTTTCTGCTGCGTCATAATATTTACTTGAAGGGTTCCCGAATTCCTCCATTAAGTATGGAAGCATCGCATCCTTTACTTCAGGGTGAATGGGAGTAGTTGCACTGTTATCTAAATAAAGCATCGTATCACCTAGTTTTCCATTTTAATTAGGTTTTGTAGTAGCTTTTCATAATTGCCAGCATGTTTGTATTCATTCTCTAATAATGTAATGCCACGTTCTAAATGAGCATTAAATAGGTCTGGAAAGTATTCTTCATCCGAAACATTACGCTTAGCATGTTGACGGATAAGGGCTTTATATACATAATCATTTTCTCCAGTCATAGCATTACGATGGATATCCACGCCGGATTTGTTTTCTACTAATTCAGGCATAGATGGATCCTGTAGTGAAAGGGAGACTGCAATTCTGGATAGAATATTCCATGTTAATCCGGTTGTTGATTGAAGATATACAAGCTTTTCCCCAGTATCTTTTGATGTCTTTAATCGGAAATTCATAAGTTTAGTTCAACTCCATCTGTTTAAAGGCAAAATATTGATTATAGATTTGTGTTTCTTTTCTTTCAACATTAAAGTCTAACATGTATTCTTTTGCTACATGATTCTGTAATAATCGATAGTGATGTTCATCAATTTCCGTATCTGTTGAAAGGATAATTGCTTGTCTTCCGCAATTCGGAATAAATTCTTTAAGTACCGCTGCTTTATGGGTCTTGTCTAATCTTCCAAGCAAGGTATCAAAGATAAATGGCACTTTCCTTCCAGAACATTTAAAGATTGCCCAAATAAGCGAGATTAATAATATTTCTTTTTCACCTGCAGACAAAGTAGCCTTTTCAATATAATCTTTATGTGCATCTACTAAATGCACCTCATATGATTCATGGTCAATCTTAATAGAAGAGACATAATTATGCTTTCTGAAAATACGTTTTAACATGTTTGAAGCTTCAAATTGAACTTGTAAGAGCTTTTTCTTTAACTGTATTTCGCGAAAACGTCTGCTTAATGTAATGATTTTTTGTGATTCCAAGAAGGAGCTAACTGTTTTATCACGATCTTTAAGAGTCTTTTGAATCTTGTCGATGTCATTCATAGTTGAAGTTAAACTTGATTTCCATTCTTCCAACAAATTCTCTTGTACAATTAATTCTTCTTGCAATTTGCTAATCTTTCTTTGGATACTTTCCATTCGTTCTATCATTTCACTAAATTCATTGGTTGAATCATTCACTTTTAATTTTTCTCTTAATTTTTGGAGTTCATGCAGTTTCATTTTATTCTCTTCGATAAGAGTTAAGCAATCTTGATTAGCTGAACTGGATGTTTTAAGGTACATATTTTCTACCAGACTGCTCTCGGAAAAAGAAGCGCCGTGTATTTGTTCAACTTCTTCAGATGGCTTCATTAATTGCAGTAGTTGATTCTTTAATTCAGTACTAGTATCTTCATCAAATGAACCAGGAAGAGATTGAAGAATATGATCTAGCCTATCTTTTGATAATTTAGTATTCAACTGCTTGTATAGTTGCAATGCTTCTTCATTCTGAATTTGACTTCGTGTTTCTTGTAACAAATTCGCAGCTAAATATATAGGAAGAAGTGTGGATACAAACTCTCTGATTTTTTCCTGATTTTGTTTTCTTTCATTTTCAATGCTGTTCATTTGTTTAATTATGTTTTCACGTTCTGTCTTAACAAGACCACCATATTTTTCAAAATCATCTTTTAAACGTTGATACTCATCTTGCAGTTCATTTTTACGGTTTTTTAATTCGTCAATCTTTCCTAGTGCAGAGATAATATTTGCTCTTAGACTCTTTTCACGATTGTTAAGATCATATAATTCTTGTTCTGCAGACTCCATCTTTTGAACATCTAGCGTCTGGTTAGCGTAATTTTCTAAATCGGATTCTAATGTTTCAAATAAATCTAAGTTAAATACAACTCTTGATAAATTTTTTAAGTACTCAGATAGGAGGTTTTTGCTGACGATTTGAGCAATTTCTTCACCATCGAATAGACATAAGTCTAAAAGCTGGGGTGGCATAACCTCTTTTAATTTGGATTGAAATAGATCTTTTTCATATTCAGACTGCATTTTGCCGTTAGCAATTAGAGAATAAGTTTCTTTTAGGCTTTTATTGGAGTACTTCCAATTACGGATAACACTGTATTCAATTTTTTCGAAACCATCAATCAGTGAAAACTCTATTTTTATACTAAAATTATTCTCATTAATTTTCTTTGCAGTATGATTAAGAAGACTATCGACCCTTTTATAGTAATCTGCATTTTCTGTTTTAAATCCGTAGCTATATGCTCCAAATAAACCAAGTTTGATGGCATTCAGAAGTGTTGTTTTACCGGCACCATTTTCTCCGCCTATTAAGATTACATTCTTATCTTGAGTAGGACGGAAATCAAATGACTGAATACCTCTGTATGCCCCTATATTGGTTAATTGAATTTCATTAATAATCATTACTAACCCTCATTTTCTGCTTATAAATGTAAGTAGTCTTGTTTTAATACTTTGCCTATCTCATCTGTTAAACCTCTTCTAAATTTGTAACCTGAGTAATCTTTTTCAATAGATACTAACTTTTTAATAACTTTAATATCTACTTTAAATTGATCACATAATAAATCTAGATCTGATATTTGTTCTTGATCAAATAATGGTCTGTCATCTATTTCCCAATCTAAAGAATACCCCATAATATCTTCGAATATTGCAGGAACTGCATCATCCCATTCGCCATTTTTAAACCAAATTTTACGAATAGCTTTTAATTCTTCTTCTCTAATAAGTTCATAATGTTGGTCGAAAGGATGTTTAATATCGCGTTGTAATTCCAATAATTTAGTTAGAATTTCTTTTCTTGCTTCCATAGTATAAGAGCCAAGGCCTAATTGCGCATATTTGGTTATAATTTGGCCATCCAATGTTTCTTCCGTATATTCGACTAATATACGATGGTCTTCAGGTGAACTTAAATCAATATTATGTTCTGTAATGTAACTCTTAATTGTATCTTTTGTAAGAATAGTATATTCATCAAATGGAATTACTTGTTTGGCTCTGCTAGCTTTTTTGGCAATAATAACATAGGTTTTATTATCGATCTCTTCTATTTTTACATCTCTATAATAAATTTGTCCGTTCATTCTGTATTTCATCCGTTTTGTTCGATCATCCCGTATAGAAGCCAACCAGTTGCGGAAATCTAATAATGGTTTCATCCAATCATGTCCACTTTGAATAAACCCTGTTATAGCTTTATCTTGATTCACAACAGTACAAACCCAGCATCCGAAACGGCTGTTCCCACATGAACCAGCACTTTCTTTAATGTTTTTGTCTATAACTAATGGACATTCACCGCTGTTTGAATCTTGATAAAGACGATGTAATTCATGATTATCATCTCCCCAAGGCGAAGGATAATTCAATAAGTAATTCCAAACATCATCCAACGTGAATGAACGTATTGGAGCATATACATAAGCATTAGCTAACGTTGAATGCCGCATGAAAGTTTTTCCTTCAACGGTATGAGAACGAATAGAATTACCACGACTAGCACTTTCATCTTCACGGACGCCAAGAACCATAATTACTTCCCCAAAAGAAGATACTTTATCCATAACGAATTGATTAGCTGGTTCAATCTTTAAACGATCGGTACACCATCTGAACTGTTGGTTAGGTGATGGATAGCCTTTTCCAATTAAATTCACCCAGAAAGACTGTTCAGCACTTGGTTTCACTTTATGTGTCTCGAAGGGGAGATTTCTTTTTAATGCTTCATCTTGAATACGACGTAATGTTTGGTTAATCGAGTTAATTATTAGTGGTGTTTCAACTAGTGTATCTGAAGAAATGACATATACTTTTTTATGGAGCTCTTCTTTAGGCATTTCACTTAATGCTTCGAATACAAGTTGTACAACCACAGTGGAATCTTTACCACCACTATAACCAACCACCCATGGTCGGTTGTCTTCTTTATATGCTATTTTAATTTTTTCTTTTATTTCATCTACTAAAGGGGCTTGCTTCGATAATAGATTACTGATAATTCCTTTATTCAAAATTAAACGCCTCCTTTAAAAAATTTATTTTCTAAGTTTTGTTCTGATTCTAATAGAGTGAGTCCAATTAATTGTTTAATTTTATTTGCGGTTAGTTGTACAGTTGAAGAGTTCTTTTGGATTCTTCCATTTTGATTAAAGGCTCGGCCCAACCAATCTGTTGTATTACTTCGGTTCCAGTCAATACTGGAGAGTTTTTTCAAATATAAAGACCATTCTTCCTGACATTCGTTTCGTAAGTACTTACCAACTAATCCAACAGCTTCTATAAATACTCCGTGTCCTACGATGAAATTTGCCCGTAATTCACGAGGGGATAATTCTTTATTGTAGACCATTTTCCATTCGAGAATAGAGTCGCATAATACATTCCAAAACTCTCTTAAAAAAACTTCATCTTCATCATTTATTTGCTCACCTTTTGTTTTCCCTAGCAACCTAAGATTTGTATTAAAAATGTGGTTTAGTGCCAGTATTTTTGGAGAGTTTTTAGATAATGAAACTCTTTCTTTGTCAGTATATCGATTCAATAAGGGAGTGGAAACAATAATATCTTTTGTAAGCAATGCTAACTGATCGCGATGATCGTATAAAATTCCTATGGACGATGTCGTGTTCACTGCGTGTCGATTTAAGTCAGAAAACATCTGTTGAGATTTTTTTAAACCATCATCATGGAAAAATACAACGGAAATCGTTTCATTTCCTAACTCAGGCGAAATTTTCAGTGCTTCCTCGATCGCTGCTCTTCTATGTTGACCATCATTAATCAGGAAGCGAGCATCTAAAGCAATCCTTAATTGACCTAAATCTTTAGAAGAAGCTTCCTTATTAAATGGTATGAACTTAATTGCGCCATCAATAGAAGCTGTAATAGAAGAAAAAACATAGTCAGTTTGATTTTCTACTATATAGTTTGTCATTTCTGGTATTCTAGCTTTATTTAAAATTCGTTGCGATCGATGCTCCGGTGGAATTTCCTCTTCATCAAAAAGAAAGATCTTTGGGATGATTCGTAGAGGGCACATTGCAACAAAATATTCTTTACCTGCTTGTACACCACGAATGGCAGGGAAATTATATGTAAATGTAGTATCCATTGTAATCACTCCTAATTACGTACGTAATAATAGATTTTAATTATATACAATATGATAAAAAAATACAATTCTAACGAACGTTTATTCGATCATAATTAGAAAAGGCAGAATTTAGGAATTTAATTATGACATATGTCCTGTTATATTAAAGATACAACCCTTTTTGTGATAAAATGTAACCTGAAAGTACTTACGCTATATGGAGTTGATTTAACAAATGAGTTCGAATGAAACATATTTTTTGAGTTTCCTAGAAAAAATAAATCCTGTAGCTGCTCAAAATGCGAAGAAAATGGAAGAATTAATATTCAATGATGCAAGCAGTGCAATCATGAAAGCTCGCATTTTTGCTGAGGAAATTGTTAACGAGGTTATTAAGTACGAATCCATAGAAGTTTACCATTTAACTTCCTTATATGAAAAGATCTTATATCTTTCCCGAGAAGGGTATATTGATCCAAAAATCCAAAAATCATTTGATGCTATTCGTTTTTCAGGAAATAAGGCTGCCCATGATGGGCAATTTGACGATATAACGGTAGCTTTTAGGCTCCACAAAGAAATGTATAATATCGCATTATGGTTTTGTGAAGTATATATAGTTGATGAAATTGAAATTCCTGCGTATACACCACCTAAGCCAAAAGAAAAAGAAGACATTAAAGATATAGTTACTAAACAAATTTTAGAACTTATTGGCAGTGGGCAGATAAGTCCTAATCCTAGTCCTATAATCTCTGAAGAGAAAGAGAAAGAGGATCAAGTAAAAGAAGAAAAGTCCATTTTAGTCAAAGACCTGCCAAGTAATGAAAGTTACTTATTGAGAGAACTTAGAAGATTAAAAGATTCTTCCCAAGAAGCAATTGAGAATGCTGACCAGTTCAGTTCCTTTAAAAACTATTTGCATGTCGATCGAAGAATTCAACTGGATTTAGAACATATTTTGCAACGCCAAATAGACGGTGAAAAGGGAAATTTAATATTGTTATGCGGCAGTGTTGGGGATGGAAAATCTCACCTTTTAGCTTATTTAAAAGAGAATAAGCCGAAGTTAATAGAAGGCTACACGATTTTCAATGATGCTACTGAAAGTTTCTCACCTTCTAAAAACGCGATGGAAACATTGGAAGAGCTATTGCAGAATTTTTCAGATCAGAAAATTAATGAATCAAACGATCGAGTTATATTGGCTATTAATATGGGTGTATTGCATAATTTTGTCCATTTAGAGCATAAAACGTTCACCTATAAAAAATTAAAGCAATTTGTCGAAATGAGTGGTCTTTTTACACAAAATATCACAACAATGTATAGCGAAGATCTTTTTGATTTATTAAGCTTTGGGGACTATCATGCCTATGAATTAACTGAGGAAGGACCTAAGTCTTCTTTCTATTCTTCATTATTGGCTAAGATATTCAATCCTGTACAAGAGAATCCGTTTCACTTAGCTGTTTTGGAAGACGAAAAGAACGATGTGCATACTATGGCACATGAGAATTTTATGCTTTTTCGCAACCCTACAGTCCAAAAGCAAATTGTTAATCTCCTGATTCAAACACTTGTGAAAAATAAACTCGTCATATCTGCGCGTGCTTTTCTGAATTTTGTAGCTGATATTATTATTCCTGACGATCTAAATGCACCAAAAATGATGAATGAATTTGATCGATTACAAGCTTCATTACCTAGTCTTTTATTTAATAGAAGAGAACGATCGTCAATTTTGTTTGTGATGAACAAATTAGATCCTATCCATAATCGGTCTAGTGATATCGATCAGCTAGTCATAAAATTGCACACTTTAAATGATTGGAAGAACATTATTAAAGAAAATGTACTGGGGGAAATCGCTAACAATTGGCTTAGTCCGTTTTATGATAAAACGGATATCAGTGATACCTCTTATAATACATTTTACGAATCATTCATACGTTTAACTTATTTAACGAATGAGGATTTTGCTAATAAGGTAGTGGATGATGGCTATGTTTCTTTTATGAAGCATCTTTATTATTTTAATGTTCTTAATCGAAAACAAGTTGTCGAGTTCTATAGAGAAATGGAAAATGCTATTTTTAAGTGGAAGGGTAGTCCAAAGAAAGGCTATATTTACTTAAAAAAACCAACTGAAAAGTGTCATTTAGCACAAGCATTGGAGCTGAAACCGACTATTTCTCATTTAAAGACAAGTACAAGAGAAGTATTGGAAGCATTTAAAACAAGCATTATAGTTGCTTATAATAATGGGGATGAGTCAGAGAATCTTTATTTAGAGATAGATTATATGTTGTATTCATTATTGAGAAAGGTCCAAGAAGGATACCGCCCTAATAAAAATGATGAGGAAGATGCTATCCGATTTGTTGAGTTTATTGATAAGCTTATGAATTTTGGAGAAAAAAAGAAGGAATTGCTTGTTTTCTTTCCGAAAGATGATCGTTTTTACAAAATCAAACGTGGTGCTTTCAACGCTTTTACATTTGAAAGGGAGTAATGAAAATTGGTTCAATTGTTAGAAAGAGATTACCTAATTAATCAGTTGGAAAAAAGGAAACAACATGATAAAGGCAAAGTAGTAGACGTTTTACCTTTCCCATCATCTAAAAGAACTAGGGTAATACGTAATCACTTTCACGCTGCATTAGGAGAATATATTCGTAACATCTCAGATTTTAAATATAACCAATCTATGCTAATTAATAAGGAACTGGTTACAAGCACGGAAGGAAATCAACTAAGCGAGTTTATTGCTGAAGATATACTCTTTGGGCAAGATGATGACCAACATGATTTTGTCCGCTTTATCAATGCATACTTATTTGATAAAGAAAAGATTAATCCTATTCATCCGTATTTTTTTAATTTAATTGAAATGTCAACAGATCATAACAATGAGTTAAGAAACTATGGACAGTTTATGAATAATATACTCGTCAGAAATCGAGAAGAGATTAAGGAGATTTTTATTAGTAAAGATTCAGATGACATATTAACTGAACTGATATTGAGTAAATTGGAAGATTTGAACATTCAAGGAACAAGTAAAAAATCAACTAAACATTATCAACCTTTATTACAATCATTCACCAATCTATACCAAGAGGATATGCTTTATTTAAGCAAGTATAAAGATTATTTTTTAACAGCCTTTCCAGTGTTGACTCATTATTATGTATTCATGTATATTTGCCAGCTTTTATTAAAGTTTGACCAATATACAGAAGCAGATTATGAGCGAGTTCGTCCACTCTATTTTGCTTTAGACTGGGAGGTCTTAAGTAAAAGAAGGAAAGCAGCAAGTGATCTAGAGGGATTTAAATATATTAAAGAAAATCATATCAACCTTTTTCCGCACATCCATACAATCTCTCACCTTAGCCATTGTGTCTTTAATGAAGGACAGGAAGAAAAAGAATTTATTCCGTACGGCAGACTGTATGAGTTGATTAAAAACAAGGGTGAAGAGTTTGAGGCGGAATTTTTAAAAGAGCTTAAATTATGGATTCAACAGTATACTGATTGGGCAGATGTGAATATTGTAGATAATTCCAATACTATTCCTGAAGCTTTTCAAGTATTATTCCAATGTTTAAAAGCAGGTATGAGTACAGGTGTTTGTAAGAAATATGGAGAGAACCTCGAAGATTTAGGTGCATCTTTTCTTAAAACCAGGGGTAGCAATGGACAAGTCTTAAATATTAAACATGATTTTTTGCTATTAATGACAGCAGTATGTGTCAAGGAACAAAGAATGCCGTTAAACGAATTATTTAATGAACTGGAAAGAAGAGGCATAGCTTTTGACAGATATTCCAAAAAGGAAATTATAGTGTTATTTGATAATCATAATATTATTGAGAAAAAAAGTGATAGTGGTGATGCTCAGTATGTCAAACCAATTTTATAGTTATATAGCAGAATTGTTAGTAACATATTTTAAAAGAGAAAAGATAAAAGCGGGGGATCGTTTTTATTTGCAATTGGATCATGATAAGGACGTTTGTGATTTAGTCCAAGCTTTAGAAGCGATAGAAGGAACAAGAATATTCAAGTATAAGCATGAGCGAGGGGAAGAATATAAGACTTTTTCTATTCCGTTTGATACAGCTGAGCTTGTAGTAGCTTTTACATCAGAAGAGGTTAAGCCAGATTTCTTAGTCACACTGAGAAACTTAGTTGGAGAACAAAAGAATAAGTGGAAGCAAACAGCTTTACTCAGTATTGTATCCGGACAGCTTGATTCCATTCAAGGAGGAAGCAGCGATTTACAGAAGGAAGGAATGCCGCTTCATCCTGCCTATCTTTATCAAAAATTACAAAAGGAAATAACACATACATTAAAAGAGAAAAAAGCTGACCAAGTTGTTTTGCATGATAGCTTGGAAAATATAATGAAGGAACAGACATATCAACAGGTGACTTTTTTTGAATTCGAAGATATTTTTAATATTATCCAAAAAGGCTATATTGATGATGGAGAGTATTATAAATTTGGATTATTCAAAGACCCGGATTTGTCTACTTATAACAAAAAACTGCAAAAGAAACGGTTAGAGGAAAATAGAGAAATCTTTGATTATATAAAAAAGGTGCATGATTTTGGTCTTGAGGAAGAAGAATTACAAAAGAGATTTTTGCCACAACATACAAATATATTGAAGGGGAAAGATTGGGAACATGTGGATTATACAAAAATCCATAAGTTCCGTGAAGAGTTTGAGAAAACAAATAAGTTGAAGAAAGTAGAAATTGAGGAAATAAAGTCTGAAGAGTCGCTAGAGATTTGGAATCGAGCATTAAAAGAAAATGCGTCTGGTAAAAGAAAACGACAAATAATTATTTTTAATCCTGATGGTTTGGCTGAAGTTGAATTATTCATTTCATTTAATTTCAGTGATAATGTGAAAAGTTTATCATCATCTTTCGTTAAAATACCAAAACCTTTTGTAGGAAATGTAGCGATTGATGTTAAAAAAAATAAGATGTCTGCCAAAATAGCGGCTGATAAAAAAGTTCCTACATTTACGAGATTCTCTTATAAGCATGATGATAAGGCAGCACTAGGAGCAGACTTTTTTGTCGCAGTACTCCCAATTGCAGCGGCAGATTTTCAAGCATTCTCATCAAAGTTCATCGTTAACCCTTCATATAAATGTATAGAAATACAACAAGAAGGTGACATATTAGTCATTGGTGAAGGTATTACAAGTTTGACAAAAGAGGTCAAAAAAGAGAACGAAACGATTTCTATCTCAAATGATGAGAAAATATCATTGGTACTATTTCCAGAAGCTTTCAATGAAGAAGATGAGCTAAAGCTTAATTTACAATTTGGCCAAATTATGATTCCCATTATGCTAAAGAATGAGTTGTCAAATACTTTGCCAATCAGGGGACAACGTATTTGGAAGAAAATTCGGGAAACGGGAAAAGACTTCATATGGGTAAAGGAAAATAATCGTTTAGTAATTGAGAATAGCGAATTTTATTTTCACCTTGAGTATCAGACATTCTTTGAATGGGAAGCATCCTGGGTAGAAGATGGGATGAGGCATGCAACATTAGATTCTGGTGTCTTATTGAAAGAAGACTTGCGTTTAAGTGAGGATTTACGTGAAGCATATAGCCGCTATATTAATTATTTTAAAATAAAAAAATCTATTTCTAGCTTATGTACAGTTAGTGAAGAATATAAAGAGCGAGCTTTAGATTATTTAAAAGCTTATAAGCAAGAAGTGCAAAGTTTTGAAGCAGATGTCCCTGCCGGCAAAAAAGGAATTGATTTGTTTAAATTAGGAACCATTCATTCAAATGGAATTTTGTACTTTACACCATTTCACCCATTGGTGGTCGCATACAAACTAAAAGCATTTGAGACATTGCGTAATGAAGATGTAGATAACAGTATTCTAAATAGAATCAATCCAGATGCGTTAGTTCCATTTCTCTATGATGAGAACAATGATCTTTATAAACCAGAACATCAGCAGGGAGCGATGGAATGGCTTGTATTTAAGCCTGTCAATAAAGTATCAGTTTCAGACGCAAATCAATATTTAGCGAAAGTGGTTGCGGATAAAATTACACAATTTAAAGAGCATTTTTCCTATTTATTTATTGAAAAATCACAAGCTCCCTTACAAATTAATGTAATAAATATTGTGAATGACATGGAAGTAATTCGAGGTATTTTTACATGGATGTTAAAAGAAATAGATAGAGCCGGCATAGAACATGTAAAAACTGTGGAAGTAACCTTATATAAAAAAGAAAATGCTAGCAGTGCTTTTGATATGTATGCTCAAACAGAAACAGTAGAAGAATTTGAAGATCTATTTAATATAAAATTGAAATCAAAATCGTATGATACAGAAGATATACTGCGTACCCTAAGAGAGAAATTGTACTTCTATAAACGAGAAGAAGGAGCTTCTCTTCGATATGCCCATATTTCCTTTTATAAAATGCATGCTCAAGAGCATTATGCTGTCCAGAAGGTAAATGAAATGGTTTCAGGTATCGGCATAGAAGGACTTTACTCAAGTGTTCCATCAATGAGGGATTATGAAAACTATAAAAGTGGTTTTGGGACAAAAACTTATAGTATAGATGAGCAAAACTATTTAACAACAACAGCTTATTATGTCAATGAGCTGGCAGCTAATACAAGAAATGGAGGCAATGATAGCTACCATAAAGGTGAAGCTATTTTATCACGGATTACTACTGCTGATGAAGAAGTCTTGGATAAGATTTTCCAGTCATCCTATTGGGTAACATTTGTCGATCCATCTGTGGATCTTGAATTTTTCCAAAAATATAATGGGAATTTAGTTGTGATCCATTATAGTGATCAATATTCATCGTCTAGTCGTTATGATGCTATAACTGTTACAGATAAGTCTGAACAGTATTTTGCGGTAATTAAGGAATTTTTGAAGCAAAAGGATATAGAAGGAACACAAGAGAACGTGCTAAATACAGTTAAGGCTTTTAATACTTTTAATGGTGAATGGCTATTGCGAATCATTGGCAGCAAAGGTCATTATGACCGTGAAAAATTAAGTATTATTTCAGCTATTAAATATTCTTTAGCGTATTTTGATCATCACCAGATTCTATGGGTTCCAATTTCACTGGAAGAGATTCTTCGTGTAGCTGGGGTAGTTAATTTAAATAAATCAGAAGGTGTTTTTACTACTAAGAATCTAGGTATTAAAGGAAGCCACAGTGATGATTTATTATTAATAGGGTTAGAGAATCAAGCAGATCAGCTTAAGTTACATTTTTACCCGGTAGAAGTGAAGATTGGCAATAATCAAGGTGATGTATTGGATAAAGCCCGAACTCAGGTGCAAAAAACAAAAGCATTACTAAGGGATGTTTTGATAGGTGAAGCAGGAACTACTTTCAGAGGAAGATTTTATCGTAACTTTTTTGCTCAGCTACTAATCTCAAACGCAAAGAAACTAGCTCAGAGTGATTTTTGGAAAGAAAAAGCTTATCATCTTTCAGACGAAGTTATTGAGAAATTAGCAAAGAATCAATTTGAAATAACTAATAGTTTAGATGAGTATATTGGGGATGGAGCAATCCTATCTTTCCGAAAGGATGCTACGTACCGGAGTGCTTATTTAGATGATGAAATTTTATTAGTGAATTTGACGATGAATGATGGATATGAGGGATTGGTTAAACCAATTAATGAAATGAGAAATTGGATTCAAGAAAAGGAAACAGATTTTATTAAAGAAAAATTGCTCTCTCATTTATATAGTACAGGTGAACAATCCCGTCAATTAGAAGAACAACCATTATTAAAAACTGATGAAATAAAAGAAGTATATTCTACATCTTCACATAGTGAAACGGCTGCTTCTAAAGAAAAGGAAAAAGAACCTTATAAATACGACGATCATAAAGATCCAGTCATTGATACGAATGTTCCTGAAAAAGAAGAGAGAGATCAAGCCAATAAGGAAGATGAACAGCCAAAATTGGAAGATGTACGGATTAAAATCGGACGACCTGAAAATTCAAATCATGAAATTTATTGGGAATATGGAAGTAAAGGTCTTGCAAATAGACACTTATTAATTTCAGGTAAATCGGGGCAAGGTAAAACTTATTTCATGCAATGTTTGCTACTAGAAAAATCAAAGCAGGGTATCCCAAGTATCATCATTGACTATACAGAAGGTTTCTTACCGAATCAATTAGAAGAAGAGTTTGTAGAAGCTTTGGGAGATCGTTTGAAGCAAAAGATTGTTTATAGTGAACAATTGCCAATAAATCCATTTCAGAAGAATGTGCGTGATATTGGTGGGATAACCCTGCCGGAATCTAATACAGATGTTGCTGAACGAATTAAAAGTGTATTTGCAGCTGTATATAAATCATTAGGAATTCAACAGTTGAATGCTATATATGAAGCAGTACTTAATGGACTGGATCGTTATGGGGACCGAATGAGTTTGGTAGAGTTAAAGACTTTACTTGATGAAGAGGGTTCTAATCCTGCTAAAACAGCATTATCACAAATAAGGCCTTTAATTGACCGTAATCCTTTTAGAAATACCAATACGATTGATTGGAAAGATATTGTTGAAAGCAATGGAGACGTATATGTTATTCAATTAACAGGGTTTCCGAGAGATGTTCAGTTGATTATTACTGAGTTCATTCTATGGGATCTATGGAATTATTCTGTGAGATATGGGAATAAAAATAAACCAATGCCAGTCATAATGGATGAAGCTCAAAACTTAGATCATACAGAAAAGTCGCCTTCTGCACGTATACTAACAGAAGGGCGGAAATTCGGTTGGTCAGCCTGGTATGCTACCCAATTCTTGAAGTCTCAGCTTGGTGCTGATGAGCTTGCCAGATTACAAAATTCATCCCAAAAAGTTTATTTCGCCCCACCAGAGCAAGAAGTTTCGTATATTGCCGGAAGCTTTACAAAAGATCCTCAAGAGAAGAAATACTGGGAAACTAAATTGTCTACATTAAAGAAAGGGCAATGCATCGTTCATGGTCCAATTAGACAGGCAAACGGAGAATTATCTAATCCGACTGTAACAGTTGTTAATATTAGTCCTTTATCAGAAAGAATAAACTAGTTTTTGCAAATATAAACTATATCCCTGTATGGTGGAAATTAAAAAGTCTACTCTACAGGGATTTTTTTAATGTAAAATATAAAATCAGGGAAGTGAATAAAAAAGATCTCTGTTTTAAACAGAGATCAACTTCTTATAGTTTTAGCTTTTTAAATTCTTTATAAGACATATAAATTAAGAATTTTCTAGTATGCTGATCCGTAAATCTTCCATTGAAGTTTTATTTTCAACAGCTTTATTTAAAATGCGCAAGCCTTTTTCAATATAAGCAAGCATATGTTTATGCAGATCATCTTCATTAAGTTGTTGTTTTACTTCATTAATAATAAGATGCTTAAAAAGCAAAAATTCTTTGTCTTTAATAATAGAATCAGGAATCGTCCATTTATTCTTGCCGCCGGTATAGTCCTCTTTTACACTGCCAGTCGAAGTAGCAAGCCCTTTTGCTAAAGCAATTTTTACTGCCATAGGTCGTTCTACTTCCAACAAGTCGGTCATCTTATCTAAGATGATTTTTCCTTCTTCTGAGAGTGTCATTCTTCGGTTTGCCATCTAATCATCCTTTAATAAAATTGAAATATCCATCTCTAATAATTGTATATTTCTTACTTTCATCATAGTCCAACATATATTGTTTGTAGGAGTGTTTCTCCATTAGATTTACATATTCTTGTGTAATCTCGGTGTCAGTTGAGAGAATAATGACTTGTTCGCTCAATTCTTTGTAATAGTGATTAATCAGATGACTTCTATGATAGCTATCTAACCGTCCTAGTGGTGTATCAATTACCATTGGCACTGATAGATCTGATGCTTTTGTTAAAGCCCAGATTAAGGCTGAAGAAATCATCTGCATTTCACCAGCGGAACGATCTTGAATGCTGATCTCCTGCATCCGATCGTTATAAAGGCGAATGGAATATGTGTTAATATCAAATTCAATCTTACCAAACTCGTCTTGTTTTCTAAACAACTTGCGGAGCATATTAGAGAATTCCTCTTTAATCATTGAAGCTTTCATAATGGTGACTTCTGCTACATATTGATTCATAGCTTTGATTGTGCGTTCAACTTGTTTATATTGCTTTTGTATATCTTCTAAGTTAGTATCCTGTCCTGATAATCTAGTGAGTTTGTTCATAATATTTGTCTTTTCATCAAGTGCATCTTGATATTTCTTATTTAAGACTTTGGAGCGTAGAGTAATCTCACCTAATTTTTGTGTTAATATATCAATCTTTTTGTTTTCTTCATCAATATTGACGGATTCAGGTGCATTTCGTATTTCTTGCTCCAATGCATCTAAATTGTTCTGTAATTGATCAATTCTATTAATATACTGTGTTACTTGCATTGAATCTTTAATAGGGAGATTCATTAAGTAGCTATAGTCATTATTTGATAAATCATGTATTGGTACAAATTCTTTTGGAACATTGTGTTCGATAGAATTTTCTTTTATCCATACCTCTTCACCCAGTTTTTGAATCTGTTCTAATTGTTCAGAAGTTAATGGTGGCTTAATACTTTGGCTTAATAATTCTTTCATGAACTTTCGATAAGGTGTTAAAGAAGCATCTTTTAAAATATTCTTATGACTAATTTCGTTCTCTATTTTTAATTGGTTTTTAAGCAAAGCAATTTTTTGCCGTAAAATAATTGCAATCGTATTTTGGTTTAAATAGTTATTTAAATCTTTGGTTGCCAGTTCATGTTGTGTTGCAATACGAGATTGATTCTTTACAATGACTTCTCGGGATTTAGAATTCTGAGTAATTTTTTTAGTCCGTGCCTCTTGTGCTTCTTTAATTAAATTTTGATAATGACGTATTTCTTTATCGAACTTTTCTTTTTTTATGGAAACTGTACGGATAGTACCTTCAACCTCATCCAGTTCAGTTTTGAGATGTGTAAGCTTTGTTTGACTGACTGATCTGGCTAATTTATTTTCTAAATTGGATTTAAGTGCTTGAAGATCCAACAGCAGTTGTTTATATGCTTCCATGCCGGTGATTTTGTGGATGGCCTCTTTCATTTCATTACTATTTTGGCGTAAAATAATTTCTTTGACCTCTTCACCATCAAAAATAAAGAAGGGGGCAGCATAGTAAGGAATAATACGGTCAATAAACCTGTTATAGGCTTCAATGTTGTCAATTCGAGCATGTTTGGCCAGTTTAGATCCTTGTTTCCGTATGCTTAGATCTCTTTCTTCATGTGTGACACTTTTATTTCTATCAAAATACCATTTTACTCGCAAATTCCACTCTTCTCCAGAATCAGTTTCTAGCAAGAGGGATAGTGAGCATTCACGGCCACCCTCATCAAAAAAAGTATTATTAATTACATTTGAAAAGAGGCGCTTATATTCAGCTTCTGACATACCACGTTTTCCAAAAAGTACGTACAGGATTGCTTTTAGAAATGTCGTTTTTCCTGCACCATTTAACCCACCGAGAAGAATAATATTTTGCTCTTTTTCTTCGCGAGCATCTTTTGGGATATATAAGTCAATCTCCTGATGTCCATAATACGTCTTATAATTATCAAAAATAAGTTTCTTTAATAACATCTATGAGTCGTCACCTATCTGTGTTTATTTTGTATGAAGTTCAATTAATTCTTGTATATCTTTAACCCGGGTTCCTTGGCTTACATTTTCATAGGAATATTTCTTAGCTGATTTAATGAGATCTGTTGCAAGGTCAAAAGGTATTCCATTCTGTTTGCAAACTGATTGTAAAAGGTTTTGTTCTTTAATTTTCCAGTTGTTCATTCTTAACTCCCTTAGTAATTATATTGATAGTACTATGTTATCATAGAATTGGTAATGAATAATAATAGAAATTTACTTATATTTACATGGAATGATAGCAGGTTTTTAAATTATATTTACGTCTAGCATAAAAATATTTCTTATCTGTTAATGATGGTATTACATTAATACTGTGTAAATGAATAAGTATAGGGATTTGGTTTACCTACAATTTATTTGATGAGGAATAGGGTGATTTACATGAAACAAATGAAAAGTTGGTCTAAACCAGGTAATATAAAAGACTTGATTGGCAGAAAAAAGATTGATAAATCAATTTTTGTTTATGGCACATGGATACCTAGAATTTTCTATGAAGATTTTGAAGATGCAAATGGAACGTCAATAAAGATGGGTGAAAAAAAAGCTGTTACTTTGGTAATAGATCGTAAAAAATATAAAGCTACTTTAATATGTAGACTAGATAAAAGTAATGGAATGCATTTAGAGATTAATTATCAAAATAATAAGGAACTGTTAAAAGTTTTAGAAGAGCAATATTCACATACATACAATAATATAAAGAGTAATTTAGAGGAAGATACTACTCCGGAATATATGGATTTTTATAAAACGGAAACTCCATATGTCTACAAAGTTAATATATTGAATAAAAAATATAATAAAGAAATAAATCTATGGTGGGTTAACCAAGGTAAAACTCATAATCATGAAAAAGATGGAGGCTATTTGTGGGCTCCGCTAAAGTCGAAACAAGGAAGACCTTTAGCTCATCATGTTGATCTTGCTAGGGCACAACCCGGTGATTTGGTGTTTTGTTACTCAGATTCTGAAATCAGGGCTATTGGAGTGGTAGAACAAAAAGCAATTGAAGCACCAAAACCAGCTGAGATTGCAAGTCATGGGTGGCAAGAAGAAGGCTATCTTCTAAAGTTGGCCTATTTTCTAATGACTACCAACATACATAAAAACGAAATGCCTTTATCCTGGAGACTCGAGGAAAAAGGCCCATTTGATATAAACGGAAATGTTAAACAGGGATATTTCTTTTCAGTTTCAGAAAGTTTTGTTGGACAAGTATTTCATAAATTCCAAGAACGTTTTCCAGTGGAGATTAAGAATAAGTTAATTCAATACGAATTACCTGTTGATAATAGTCATAATAGAGAAGGAGAAAGCTCCTATATGTCCGTTAAAGAATTGACGTCCCACATCCACTCCTACATCCAAAATAAAGGCTTTCTTTACAGCCCAGAAGAAGTAAAGAATCTATTCCTATCTTTGAAATCCAAACCATTTGTTATTTTATCCGGGATATCCGGTACCGGTAAAACGAAAATGGTACAGTGGTTTGCCGAGAGTGTGGGTGCAAATGAGATTAATGGACAATTGGCTATAATCCCAGTCCGACCAGACTGGAATGATGGTTCAGACTTATTGGGGTATGTGGATATTAAAGGTGAGTTTAAAGAAGGTCCTCTTACAAAGGTGATTCGACAAGCTACAGATCATCCGAATGATCCTTATTTTGTTCTGCTGGATGAGATGAACCTAGCAAGGGTAGAGCATTACTTCAGTGATATTCTCAGTATCATGGAAAGTAGGAAGTGGAAGGATGGTAAGTTAATTACCTCTCCTTTGTTATCCAAAGATGTTACAGGCTTCGATAAGGATTTATATTTGCCTTCCAATGTATATGTAATTGGGACCGTTAATATGGATGAAACGACTCATCCTTTCAGTAAAAAGGTGCTTGATCGTGCGAATACGATTGAGTTCAATCGAGTGGAGTTATCGAATTTTTCCTTCTTGGAAGAGTTGGAAGAAACAGAACCAACACCTGTTTCTAATCAAGTACTGGAATCTAAATATCTTCATTTAAAAGATGTTTATAAGGAATATGAAAATCTAGTCAGGAAAACAACAATGGTATTGGAAGAAATCAACAACGAGCTACGAGTTGCCAACGCACATGTTGGATATCGTGTCAGGGATGAGATTTGTTTTTACCTTGCCTATAATGAATCTGGTGAATTAATGGAATATGAGCAGGCTTTAGATTATTGTATTCTGCAAAAAATACTACCACGAATTTCTGGTAGTGATACTCGTATTGAGCATTTATTAAAAGGATTATATCGGATCTTTACTCAAAGAGAATTAAATGATGATCAGGATTTAAGCCTGATAGATACAGAAAATGCCCTTTATCCTCAAAGCACAAGAAAAGTAATAGAGATGCTTGGGAGGTTAAGAGACGATGGCTTTACCTCATTCTGGGTCTGATGAAATAGAATTAGTGAAGATCGAGCATCGTGACTTTTCGTTGATCATCAAAGGCAAGCCTTTTCACGAACGGTATGAAGGCTTAAAACAATATCGAAGTATGGACTATCATGATTTAATGCAATTTTCGGCATTGGGTGAGGGCTTGGAGAGTGTAGAAGTATTCGATATTGAAACGATGCAGCTATCTGAGAATAGTGCTTTACGACCGACCTTTTTTGAAAATGGGACATACCTTGTCATGATTGTTCCTAAAAATAAGCAAGAGATAACCTTTTATCATGAGCATCCATTACTACGGAATGCTGTTACAAAAACGGAATTACCTATGGGTTCCTTCCTCATGGGAAATCTCAGTTTTCAAAATGAGGTGGGGCTCACCAGTTTTGAAATCCGTTCTTATGATAAAACGTTATTGAGAGTAACTCTGGAAATCTTTCCTACAAAGCTGGATTATCGGAAGGATTATGAACGTTTACTGGATGAGGTTAATGAAGAAATCTATAATTTGGCTTTTCATTTTATAAAAAAGACCTATTTGCAGGCCGGGATTAAGCTTGATGGGACACCAAGTCAAACGGAATTTTATCAATTGGTCAGAAAACATTTTAACCAATTCGTCCAAGCTATTATTCGAATCGAACAACAGCCTCATCATAAATTGGAACAAACATATCACCGGGTCCGTGGAGACCAGTTGAGGAAAACTGATTCCACCCCGAGAAAGTATCTTCAAAAAAGGGCTCATTTGTGGATGGATGTTCAATCCGGAATACCCCTTCATAATCGACAGCTAATGCCAACAGAAGGATTAGTAGGGAAGAAAGAATTACGCTATGATACGTTTGAAAATCGGTATATCAAATGGTTAATGGGTAGGCTTATTGATAAATTGGAGGACTTGATTCAGGCGATATATAAACAGGAGAAGAGCTGGAATAAAGAGCCTGATGCTGATTTGTTGGATCGCCTCAATGATATGAAATCAACGTTGGATAAGAGAATGAAAAACCCTTTTTGGCGTTCCATTCAACAACTGGATCGGAATATGAATGTCAGTTTGGTTCTTCAGATGGCACCGGGTTACCGGGATGCTTTTCAATTATATCTTATGATTTCCAAAGGTCTTATTCTCCGTGGAAACTATTATCAGATGTCGGTTAAAGATGTGGCGCTTCTCTATGAGTACTGGACGTTTATTAAGCTGGGACAATTGCTTGGTAAAAAATACGAACAAATTAATCAGGATATTGTGAAAGTAAATCGCAATGGGCTATTCGTCAATTTAGATACAAATAAGACGGCAAAGCGAACCTTTCGTCATCCTGTTACTGGCGAGAGAATTGAACTTGTTTATCAAAGCTATACGGGAAAACTGCCCACACTCTCACAAAAGCCTGATACGATGCTAAGTATTCAGAAGAAGGGCAAGGAGTTTGATTACCAATATATATTTGATGCTAAATATAGGGTGGAGTATGCACAAGCTGGCAGTGATTATAAGAGAAAATATCATATTCCAGGTCCTATGGAAGATGATATAAATACGATGCACAGGTATCGAGATTCGATTGTAGTCACGAATAACGGTCCTTATGAACGGACTGCTTTTGGGGCATATGTCTTATTTCCATGGCATGATGAAGAATCCTATAAAAATCATACTTTTTATAAAAGTATTGGCTTAGTAAATATCGGTGGGCTACCATTCTTGCCGAACACTACTGATATGGTTGAACAATTTGTAGAACGATTAATTGAAAAAAGCCCGGAAGAATTGCAAAAAGAGGGTATTTTGCCAAGAGGTACTAAAGAAGAGTGGAAGTCTTCAGTAGTGGAAAAAGTATTAGTTGGTTTGGTACCTGATCAAGTAGCTTATGCAGATTTTATTCACTCAAGATCATACAGAATACCGATTTCTTCTCTAAAAAAAGGCTGGCAGGAAGCAAAGTATATTGCCTTGTATCTTAAAGAAGGAATTACAAACCAAAAAGGGATTAAAGAGTATGGACTCATTCGGGATATAGAGATTCAAGATGACCATGTAGTTTACTCTATTGATGTTTGGAAGGAATTAGGCCACCCTATTAGACCGGTCCGTTATGGAATTGGCACAAGTATGATAACGAGTTTTACACAATTAATGGAAGCAAGAGAGTTACCTGAGCTTTATTTGCAATCAAGAGAAGAAATGATCCTGTGGAAAATGCTTAGAAGGGTTTCGGACCGAATCCAAATTAGTTTGGATCATGAGGAAATTGATCATGCTTCCGCAGTCACCGATTTTACATTTAAGGATATACAAGCGATTTTAAATCAGGAAAACCAGGAGATTACTTTTATTAAAGATAAACATCAGGAAACTGTTTCTTGGACGAAATTAAACACTCAACCTACATCGGTATTTAAATTAATCTTGTCATTATTGGAGACTGACTGAGTTAGTCTCTTTTTTATTTGAATAGAGAACAATCCATTTTAATGTAGATAATATATTTGGATGAAGTAGGCAGGAGAGATGTTGATCCATCATACTGAAAGGACAACCATCTGACCTATCAGTATGATCACAACTTGAAGAATAATAATTTTTTAGATATTAGCATGAAAGACTGATTATAATAAACGCTGTTAATCATCATGCATATTCATTCTGTAAGATATATTGCAGGGATGATTTGAATTCAACTATACTTTCAAGTTCATAGGTAGAGAGAACCTTTGCCAGTCTTGGCTGGATTCCGATTAGTTGGATCTTGCTTCCTGCCATAAATCGAAGTGTACGAATGAGGTCGATTAATTTTTTGATACCATCATCTTGTACTTCACCTACAGCTGTTAAATCAATTAGGATATTTTGGTATTCTCCATTAAAGACTGAGTGGAGGACATGCTCGGATATCAAGTTGATTTTTTCAGATGTGATGTCTCCGAATAAAGGGATATAGCACATTTTATCGGACAAAGGAATAAAGGGTCCGGAAAGTTTGTTTAATCGCATAAGTACGTCTTCCAGTTTTTCCTTTTGCTCGAGTAATTCAAAATCTGTGTGTGACAGTCTTTCTTGCAATTCTATAATTTTATCAAGATATAATTGATTGCTCTTTTCCTTGGAGACAAAAAGAATATGCATTCTTCCGGTTGAGTCATCTGATAGATATACATCAAATAAGGCCAGCGAGGACTCCTTCGTATGAACATTCAATTCTATTTGTTGCGTACTTTCATTCGATAAACTTGCTTTGACAAGCTTGTTCATACTTTCATCATCAATAATCCCTGAAATATCTGAGGTGTCTAAATTAAATAGATTAGATGACAGGGAATTGTATTGCAGAATTTTTCCGTTATAGTCTACTACTATGTAGGGAAGTGGTAGTGGTGTGTCAATACATTGCATTTTTTGTCTCTCCTATAGAATAATCTTTTAGCCACGTCTCTATATCCGATAAATCCGTTACAATGATGGGATCTCCGCTCGAGTACGTTTTTAAATCATATTTATTGCCCAATCTGCTGCCAATAAGGATTTTCGGAGGCACAGGTAGTACCTTGAAGCCGTCTGTATATGATTTCAACTTTGGTAAATGAGTTACAATGGTCAAGGAAAGTCCAATGACATCAGGTTCCCATTCGGTGGCAGTATGCAGCGCATATTCAAGAGGAAGATTCGGTCCGAAATATTTGGTTTCCCAGCCATATTCCTCGAATAATTGAGCGGCCATTTTTAGACCAATATAATGGTGCTCTCCTTCTAAACAAAGGAACATTGCTTTTTTCGTTTTAGTAGGTGTTGCGTTAAGATTGTGCTCAAACGCCAATCTGGATAAAATAAAATCGCAGGTAGCTGTAGCTATATGTTCATCGGCTACTGTAATCTCATTGTTTCCCCATAAGTCCCCAATCCGCTGCATGGCAGGTGTTAGGAGTTGATCATAGATATCTAAAGTTGAAAGATGTTTAAGAGATTTAATATAATCCCAGGCTTTATTGTAATTGCCAGAAAGTAAGATGCTGGTGAAATCGATAATCGATTGCATATAGTTATGCTTCCTCTTTGGCTTTTTCGCACTCAAGAATGTCTATGGCATCTGTTAAAAATGATAGGTACATTTTCTTTTTTATATCTGGTATATCTGAAATTTGCTCCAACTCTTCTTTTATTATCACGAAATTATCCAGCAGTGTTTGTGTCTTCATTCCGTATTTTTGCAGGATTCCATTTAACCAGAGTGTATAATCCGTAAATACTTTTGCGTTATTTAATTCAAAGGCTGTTTGTAAATGATCAAGATGATGTTTGTTATCTGCCCGGCATTTGTCTTTTCCTTTATCACCATAGCGTTCCTGTAAGGATGGGTCGAGTGCATAGATTCGTTCTGTCACTTGTTCAATGAATAGAGTTGTATTCATTACTTGCAGACCACCTTATATTTTGTCACTGAAGGTATCAGCTGTGCTAATTCTTGATCAGGATACTTTTTTTCTAATTCGTGAATCTCTTTGAATTGGCTGCTCCTTACCCAGTTAAGATAATCCTCTTTCTCTTCAAATAGTAATTGAACGGTCAATTCATCAGGATGTTTCTCATTCTGTAAGAGGAAAAAATCAATGAATCCGGGAGCTTGATCGACTTTCCGGGAACGGTTTCTATAAATCTTTATAACTTCCTCGCTTTTTTCTCCTGGTACCTTAAATGTAGAAAATACGCTAAAGATAGTAACACTCCCTTTTAATTCATAGATTTTCACTACATTCTTTTAAAATTATATAAAATAGAGTCCTTTTCATAAATACAAAATGTTAAGAAAAAAGAGTCCATATTATGATGAGCTCTTGGTAGAATTTGTTAATTTGTTGATTTACCTTATTAATCTGTTACAGATGGTTTGATTTGTTTCATATTCACCTTATCAAAAGTTGAACCTTCCTGTCCATTGACAGGGGGAGGGTTGAAAAGGAACAAAAAAGAAAAAGCTCGTAATATAAGCGAGTGTACACGGGATTCTTTATGTGGATGGGCGTAAATGGTCCGCAGAATGGCATCATCCGGCCATTGAGTTAAAAGATGAAGCCTTGCCGGAGCGGGAAACTATTTTTTGAGTTTAGCTATAAGAGCATTAGAGCACTGAATGAAGCTGAATCTGAATGCTAGATGATGAATCAAGCATGACCCTGTGTCGTACTAGCAGGGTCGTGTTTTTTATTATTTTCAGATTGAAAAAGAGTTTTCCAATAAAGACATGGCAATATTAATAAAATCATTTGCATCTCCTAAGCTAATTCGATCGTCCATTTTTTATAAATATAATGTCTTCTATATCTTATGTTGAAATCCAATCTAGCATTTTATTATTATCCGAAATATTCCGCCTTTAGAAGTATAAGTTTACTTATTTGGTAAAATCAAACATTATTTAAGGTGCCATTTTTGTTTACTAGAATGATACCTGAATGAACGTAACAACGCCTCTTCCTATCGATTTTTCAATTTAAATCTAAATAGTTTGGCACTTTTGTGTCCGTAATAGACTATTAAGTTACTTTGGTAGCTCTTTTATCCAATCTTTAATGGATATTTATTTGTTTTTATACTATTGTGTAAGTATAGGAAGGAAAAATTTTCATGTAAATGCGGTCTAACTCGCTTTTTGATCACGGATGATGTGATAGTGTGAGCAATATTCCGTAAAAAATAGATTGAGAGTAAATAATTCATTGAGGGGTGTAAGTATGATTTATTCATGGGAAACAAGCACAACCGAAATAAAAGATTATGTCTATAAGGTTTTAGAGCAAATAAAAGAAAGTCTTCAAGATAATTTTAAAGGGTTCTATGTTCATGGTTCACTAGCTATGGATGGATTTAATCCGCAGTCCAGTGATATCGATCTTATTGTAGTGACTGAAAATCCACTAACCTTTGAGGCTAAGAAAGAGTTAGTTAATTATTTTCTATCCAATTCCGGAAAACCATTTCCGATTGAAGTCAGTTTTTTAAACAAAGAACAACTAAGGAATTGGCAGCATCCTTGTCCGTATGATTTCCATTACAGTGAATATTGGAGAGAAAAGTATGAAGAGGATGCAGACTATTATCTTAATAAAGCAGACTTAAAAGATCCAGATTTAGCTGCCCATATCACGATTCTTCATAGACGTGGGATTTGCCTTGAGGGTCCTCCAATTGAAGAAGTCTTCCCGCTAGTTCCCCAAAGTGATTATCTATCATCCGTAATGGAAGATTATCGGGAGTGTCTTGTTAACTTAGAGAAGGATCCGAAGTATTGTGTGCTAAATATGGTTAGGGTGTATTGGTATGTAAAAGCAGGAATCATTACTTCTAAGCAAGAAGCAGGTCAGTGGGCGATTAATACACTGCCTAAAATGGTAGCTGAAACCGTACAAAAGGTTATGGATGGCAACAGGCCGGAGGAAAAGGAACTGCAGGAATTTAGAGAGTACATTGATACTAAGTTGACACAGTAAATCAATTAATGCGGCTTTATAATGTTTGTTAGAACTACCTAAAATATGTTGTGAGCTGCTGGAATGTATACTCTTCAAATGGTGAGATGGCTCTTATAATGGGAAGAGTTATTTAGTACTAATGATGGATTTTATCGTGAAGCCATAGTTCATTCCATAGAACAGTGTAATAAATCCGTCAGTAGAAAAAGTAGTGATACTGTAGGAGTATAAAAAATATTAAGAATAGTAGCTCTCTAAAAAAGCCTTAATAAGGCTTTTTTATTTGTCTGCATGTATAAGGGTGTCCGCAAACGGAACTTGCAATTTATAAGAGATTGAAATGCCGAGTTTATTTGTCACTAATTTGTAAAATTTTTATTAATCCTTAAAACAATAATCCCAACCTCCTAACTAGCCCCTCGACACTATGATTTTCGTATACTTCATAAACTGAATTCATCTAAACAACACCTTAATAGTATTTGAATTGTATATTAATATAACTATTGTTAATAATTACATTAGTTTAAATTGTTTTAAAATTGTTAATATAGTTGTTGTAAGCAGTTTATTAGAATATTTACTATTTTATAATATTATTCTGATAAACAATATGAAGGAAAGGAGATGTTCAGTGAAATCGATTAAATAGTGCTTTAAAAGCTGCTCCAAAAAACTTCATAAGGGTGTGTGAATCATGAGATCGACTCGGAGTAGGTACTACATGAAAAAACGCACGAGAAAAAGAGCATTCTCAATTCTGATGTTGCTTTTTCTTCTTGTGCAAACTGTTTTAACTCCGGTAGCTCAGTATGTTAATGCTGAGAGTGGAGAGGTTGAATCTACCTACATCAATGCATCTGCACTTGAAGATGAAACAATTCAGCAAACTGACAACGAAGAACAAGTGACAGAAGCAACAACTGAGGAAGAGAGTGAAGATGGATCTGCTGAGGAGTCACTTGCGGCAGAAGAGAGTACTGATGCTTCTGTGGAGGACTCATTTGCAGAGGAAGAGAGTGAAGAAGTTTCCGGGGATGGCTCGGCTGAAGAAGAAGTAAGTACAAATGCAACTGAGGCTGATCCAGTAACTGAAGAAGTGGAAGCACAAAGCAATGAAAACGATTCTTTAGAAGCGCAATCAGTTGAAGATGAAGCGGAAGACCCTGAAAACACTACATCAGAGCAAAAAACGACTCTTGCGCTTGAAGAATCGGAAGTTAGCAAAACTAACGTTAATTCCAATCACGTATTCGGGCACATTGACGTTCGTATCAATGGAGTCAAACTGACAATCGTTAATTATGTAAAGTCAATAACTGGAGAAGTAATCTCTACATCTGAAGAGACTATTACTGCGTATGTCACTAACGTTGATTCTGTTAAGGTTAACGGTACGACCTATACAGGCTTTGAACATCCGGACAACTATGAATTCCGGAAGATGAATAACGTCAGTATCAAATTTAGTGACTTAAATGATGAATCTAAAGCAATCATCGAAGCCGATTTAAAGGATGGAGAGGGAAATGAGTACAATGATGTAATCATTACTTACGGTTACGACGGCATCATAGACGCTGCTGAAAACTGTGATGGTTATAATAAATGGACTGGCAAGTATGATGGTCTGGATTTCGATTTGAAAGATATCCAAAACTTTAGCGTAGTAAGATATGTAGTGGGTGTAGAGGTCACTAAAATCTGGGATGATAACAACAACCAGGATGGTATTCGTCCCGATTCAATTACCGTGAACCTGTTACAAAACGGTACCAAAATCGCATCTGAGACTATGACAGGAGCAAAGGTTGATGAGGATGGAAACTGGATTTTCTCCTTCGATGAACTGGAGATGAATGACGAGAAAGGTCAAGCGTATACTTACACGATTACTGAGGACGATGTCGCTAATTACTCCGAAAATATTGAAGGTGATGCAGCTTCTGGCTTCACTATTACCAATACCTATACACCTGAGACAACCAAGGTCTCCGGTACTAAAAAATGGGTAGATAACGATAACCAGGATGGCATTCGTCCAGAATCCATTACGGTAAATCTGTTTGCTGATGGTGAACCGATCAAGTCTACTACTGTGACAGCTGACGACGAGTGGGAGTACAGTTTCACCAACCTACCGAAGTATAAGGCAGGAGAGGAAATTGTGTACACCGTGACTGAGGACAAAGTGGATGGATATGAGACAACCATTAATGGTTATGAAATCATTAACACTCATAATCCAGAGACGATTGAGATCCCTGTGACGAAAAAATGGGCAGATAATGATGACCAGGATGGCATACGCCCAGACTCCATCACAGTGCGCTTGTGGGCCGATGGAGAGGAATTTGCAAGCCAGGAAGTGACAGCGGATACCGGCTGGACGTACACTTTCACCAACCTTCCGAAGTATGAGGGAGGTACAGGAATTATATACACCGTAACCGAGGATAAAGTGGATGGATATGAGACAACCATTAATGGTTATGAAATCATTAACACTCATAATCCAGAGACGATTGAGATCCCTGTGACGAAAAAATGGGCAGATAATGATGACCAGGATGGCATACGCCCAGACTCCATCACAGTGCGCTTGTGGGCCGATGGAGAGGAATTTGCAAGCCAGGAAGTGACAGCGGATACCGGCTGGACGTACACTTTCACCAACCTTCCGAAGTATGAGGGAGGTACAGGAATTATATACACCGTAACCGAGGATAAAGTGGATGGATATGAGACAACCGTTAATGGTTATGAAATCATTAACACTCATAATCCAGAGACAATTGAGATTCCTGTGACGAAAAAATGGGCAGATAACGATGACCAGGATGGCATTCGTCCAGAATCTATTACGGTAAATCTGTTGGCTGATGGTGAACCGATCAAGTCTACTACTGTGACAGCTGATAACGAATGGGAGTACAGTTTCACCAACCTACCGAAGTATAAGGCAGGAGAGGAAATTGTATACACCGTGACTGAGGATGCAGTCGCTGGATACAACACATCCATTGATGGCTATGACATCACCAACACCCATGACCCAGAGACCCTCGTTGTTTCCGGTACAAAAACATGGGCAGATAACAATAACCAGGATGGCATTCGTCCAGAATCTATTACGGTAAATCTGTTGGCTGATGGTGAACCAATCAAGTCTACTACTGTGACAGCTGACAACGAGTGGGAGTACAGTTTCACCAACCTACCGAAGTATAAGGCAGGAGAGGAAATCATCTACTCTGTGGCAGAAGAATCAGTCCATGGCTACGAGGCAACAGTTAATGAGTTTAATATCACTAATAGCTATAAGTTTGGTAGCGTAAAAGTGAATAAAGAGGTGACTGGAGTATCTAAAGAACACTTGGATGCAGCTGAGTTTACCTTCGTTGTCACAGGCGAGAATTATAATCATGAATTCACCGTACCAGCCGGAGAATATGTACTCCTTACTGAATTGAAACCGGGTACGTACAAAATCAGGGAAGTCGACCCAGGCAACATTTATAGTAACGAATCTTACAACTACCTTGAAACTAGCTATCAAGTCAGCGGAACGGAAGAATCCGTAGAAGCACTTGAAGCTCAAATTGTGGTAAGTGAAAACAACAGAACGGCCGTAACCTTCACGAATGAGTATGAGCCGGTTGGTGACTTGAAAGTAATTAAAGTCGATTCTGCAGATGACGAGAAAGTCTTGGAAGGCGCAGAATTTACGATTACAGATAAAGATGGAAATGTCCAAACTCTTACTACTGATAAAGAAGGGGTAGCACTTTTTGAGAATTTACCATATGGAGAATATCAGTTAGAAGAAACTAAGGCTCCTAAAGGGTATATTTTTAAAGAAGGACAAAAATGGACAGTTACAATCGAAGATCAATCTGTAGTTGAAATGCCAATCAAAAATACCAAAGGAACGCCTAGTCTTGAAGTGTCCAAAACAACTGACAAACATCAATACAAACAAGGTGAAACCATCCATTATACAATCACCGTGAAAAATACTGGTGACATAGATTTGGAAGGAATCGAACTTAAAGGCATCTTCAGTAAAAATGGTGATGCTAGTATTGAACAATTGGAACTTGAAGGTTATAAAGGTCCAATTAATCTTAAGATTGGCGAAAGAGCTAAGTACACAGTTGACTATGTGATTCCGAAAACAGACCTTGCGGATACAACATACACAAATGTGATAATTGCAACTGTAGACGATGTGGAGATAAGTGATGAAGTTACTGTTATCGTTGATCCAACTTACGCTCTTGAGGTGAATAAAGAAGCGGATAAAGAAGAGGTTAAAGTCGGAGAAACTATCACATACACAATTACGGTTACGAACACAGGCAAACACGCCTTAACTAATGTGAACGTAGTCGACGAAATGGTTGGTCTTGATACAGTTATCGAGAAACTTGATGTTGGCGAAACAAAAACATTCGCAGTCAAACATGTAGCTACAGCTGAAGACGTAGGTGAATTAATAAACGTTGCCGTAGCGAAGGTGGTTATCGATGGTAAGGAAATAGTTGAGGAAGGTTCTGTAACAGTTAAAGTAGCAACAAATGAAGAGGTTCTAGGATTTGTTCAAGATGACACAGCTACAGATCAAAATGATCCAGCTGTAGACCAAGAAGAACCATCTATTATGGAAGTGGTGCAAAACTTCATTGAAAACCCTAAAACTGGCCAATCTACATTAAATATTCTATTGGTTTTAGGTGTATTCCTTATCGCTGGAAGCGGCTTGTATGTTTGGAAAAGAAAACACTAATCTTTTAGAGTAAGTGAATACTAATTAATAGAAAACCAGCTTGGGAGATTAGTTCCTTAAGCTGGTTTTTTAGGTTTAAATTAATATCGAGTCCCAACTACATAAATTCAAAAAATACTCCACCTTTAACCCCACGCCTTATCCATTTGAGCTTGCTGATATTTAGTTTTATAACACATTAAAATATATTAATATAACTATTGTAAATAATTACATTAGTTTTAATTGTTTGAAAATTGTTAATATAGTTGTTGTAAGCAGTTTATTAGAATATTTACTATTTTATAATATTATTCTGATAAACAATATGAAGGAAAGGAGATGTTCAGTGAAATCGATTAAATAGTGCTTTAAAAGCTGCTCCAAAAAACTTCATAAGGGTGTGTGAATCATGAGATCGACTCGGAGTAGGTACTACATGAAAAAACGCACGAGAAAAAGAGCATTCTCAATTCTGACGTTGCTTTTTCTTCTTGTGCAAACTGTTTTAACTCCGGTAGCTCAGTATGTTAATGCTGACATTGCAACTGTTGGAATTAGTTTCGACAATCCATCTGCTCAAGAAGGAGATATGCTAACAGCGACACTTACTGACAGTGGAGAAGATTCTGGTACATTAACATTCTCTGTACCAACTGGTTTGAGTATTAAGGAATTTACTGAAGGTCAAGACAATATTGATATCAGTAATAAAGATGCTCAATCCTTAAGTTTTACTTGGAAAGAAGAAAGTAACCAAGTTGTGAAAGTGCAAGTATCAGCTGATGCAGCAGGTGAATACATGCCGCAACTAACTGCTCAGAACGGAGGTACTCAATCTGTTGCGATTCAGGTCACATCACCAGAACCAGAAGTGACAACTGATGAAACTGAAGTACCAAAAGAATCAGCAGAAGTTACAGAGGAAGAAACTGAAGACAAGGACGAAAAAGGAACTGAAGAAACAACGGAAAATGTACCTGCTGATATTCTGGCGGTAAATGAGTTGGAGGAAAATGTTCGAGACAGTGGAAACAATGAGGATAGTTCCACTGGAGGAGATAGTTCAAAATCTTCCAAAGCAAGTAGGGCATTAGAATTCGTACCATCTAATGACGGAGAACTTGCTGATTCTAATGCGAATTTATCTGCTAGTGGAGACATTAGGCTACCTATTACGATTCGTGATTTTAAGGCGGATGGGTATCTATTTGAAATGAGTTTAAATTCTACTTCAGGTAGAAAAAATATGGTAAATGGACAAATTGGTGAAGATAAAAAGCCTGTTTTTAATCAGAATATGATTGATTATACACGGTTTATGTTTTACCATAATGCTCCAAGTCTTACAGATGAACAAATTAATGCAAAACTTGATGAGTTATTCAATAATTCAGCGAATAATATGTCACTATCAGCATATTTACCGCTGAATAAAAACAGTGACGGAACATATAGTTATCACAGTAACCACTTTTATCCAATTGATGATCAGCTGTTTGGAAATGAATATAGGCATCACAACTATCATTTCTCCCTGGAAATGCATACAAAATTCACTTATAAAGGTAAGGAAAAGTTTACATTTATAGGTGATGATGACGTGTGGGTTTTCATTAACGGTAAGCTTGCTATAGATTTGGGTGGGGTTCATAGCGAACAAGAAGCTACCATAGATTTGGATGAGATGGCTAGTACGTTGGGGCTTGAAAAAGAAAAAGATTACGATTTTGATTTTTTCTATATGGAAAGACATACAACTCAGTCTAACTTAAAAATTACGACATCTATCCAATTTGAACCTAATGTAACTGCAGAGAAAAGTGTCGATAAGTTAGAAGCCTTAAACGGCGAGGAGCTAACGTATCATTTCACTGCATTAAACACAGGTGAAAAGAAAGCAACAAATGTTACTTTGACAGATACGCTTGATCCAGGATTATCATTAGACACAGATTCAATAACTTTGAATGGAAACCGTATCAATACTGCTACTTATGATAAAGATTCTAGAGTTCTAACAATCCCAATTGGAGAAATGGCAGCTAATAGTAGGGCTGAAATAAGTTTTAAAGCCACAGTTAACGTGGAAGAATCACTATTCGATAATGGGAATCAGTATATTATTCGTAACTCTGGGCTAATCGATGATACAGTCACAAACGAAGTTACAACAACCATAACTGGACCAGAGAAGACGAGCGTCAATGTCAGCAAGGTTTGGAATGATGCCAATAACCAGGAAAAACGCCCTGAAAACGTAACAGTGAAGCTGCTGGCTGATAAACAAGAGACAGGAAAGACGGTAGAATTAAACGAAGAGAATAGCTGGACTGCTACTTTTAGTGGGTTAAATAAATATAAGAGCGATGGAGAAGCAATCAACTACACCGTAGTTGAAGAAGACGTCGATGGCTATCGAGTTTCTATTACTGGTAATGCGACCGATGGTTATGTGTTAACTAATACCTTGCAGACTTCAGTGGAAGTAAAGAAAACTTGGGATGACGCAAACAACCAGGACGGAATTCGACCTACAAAAGTAACGGTGAACTTACTGGCTAATGAAAATGCGACGGGTAAGACTGTTGAGTTAGATAGTAATAACAACTGGACTGCTATTTTCGATGAGCTTGATAAATACTCTGAAAATGGAACGGAAATTAGCTACACAGTAGTCGAGTCTGCTGTTGAAGGCTATGAGGTTTCAGTCAGTGGAGATGCTGCCGCTGGATTTGAGTTAACCAATAGCCATAAGGTGGAGAAAATCTCTATCTCTGGTAAGAAAATTTGGAATGATAGCAACGATCAGGATGGAAAGCGACCTACATCTGTTACCATTAACTTGCTGGCTAACGGTAAATCAGTCAACTCTGTTACAGTAACGGCTGAGAATAACTGGGAGTTCTCTTTTAATAATCTTGATAAGTATGAGAAGGGAACGGAAATTGTCTATAGTGTGACAGAGATTACAGTTGAAGACTACAGCACTAAGATAGAAGGAACGACAATCACAAATACCTACACACCTGAGCAAACTTCTGTGACGGTGACCAAAGCATGGAATGACGGGCAAAAAGCGGACAATCTCCACCCTGACAAAGTAACAGTGAAGCTGCTGGCTGATGGAGAAGAGACTGGCGAGACTGTTGTGCTAAGCCCTGATAATAATTGGACCAGCACATTTACCAAACTTCCTGTGTATAAAGACGGCGGGAAGAAAATTACCTATACCGTAGCTGAGTCTGAAGTCGAAGGCTATCGGGCATCCATTACTGGAGATGCAAACAATGGTTTTGTGGTAACCAATACGGAGCAGACTTCAGTTCAAGTAACGAAAGTATGGAATGATAGCAATAATAAGGACAAGCTTCGTCCAGAAAAAGTATCAGTTAGTCTGCTGGCTGATGGGGATGAAACGGGAAAAACCATTGAATTGACTGGTGATAATGAATGGAAAGCCACATTCCTCAAACTTGATAAATACAATGAGAATGGGGAAGAAATCAACTACACGGTAGCTGAGTCTGAAGTCGAAGGCTATCGAGTATCTATTGCTGGAAATGCGACTGAGGGTTATGTGATAACGAATATCGAGCAGACTTCAGTAAAAGCAAACAAGGTTTGGTCTGATGCGAATAACAAGGATAACCTCCGTCCGGAAAAAGTAACGGTAAGTTTGTGGGCTAATGGTAAGGACACAGGTAAAACCGTTGAATTAAATGATAATAATAACTGGACAGATGAATTCCCTGCTCTTGATAAATACCATAAGGATGGGAAAGAAATCTACTACACCGTAGTTGAAGAAAACGTGGAAGGGTATCGGGTATCTACCACTGGAAACGCGAGCGATGGTTATGTGTTAACCAATACCTTGCAGACTTCAGTGGAAGTGACCAAAACTTGGAATGACGAGGATGACCAGGACGGAATTCGCCCGGACGAAATCACGGTGAGCTTGTTAGCTAATGGCGCTGAAACAGATAAAACCGTTCAGTTAAATGATACAAATAACTGGACAGATAAATTCCTCAAACTTGATAAATACAATGAGGATGGGGAATTAATCACCTACACCGTAGCCGAGTCCGCTGTTGAAGGCTATGAGGTTTCAATTAGTGGAGATGCTGCTAAGGGATTTGAGTTGACCAATACCCATAAGGTGGAGAAACTCTCTATCTCTGGTAAGAAGATCTGGGATGATGGAGACAATCGAGATGGAAAACGTCCAGAATCTGTCACTATTAACTTGTTGGCAAACGGTAATCTGCTCAACTCTGTTACAGTAACGGCTGAGGACAACTGGGAGTATACTTTTAATAATCTTGATAAGTATGCAAATGGAAATGAAATTGCCTATAGCCTAACTGAGAATAGGGTTGAAGATTATAGCACCAATTTTGAAGGAACGACAATAACTAATACCTATACACCTGAGCAAACTTCTGTGACGGTGACTAAAGCTTGGAATGACGGGGACAATGAGGGCAAACACCGCCCTGAGGAAGTAACGGTGAGCCTGATGGCTGACGGAAAAGAGACAGGCCAGACGGTTGCGTTGAACCCTGATAATAACTGGACCAATACTTTCACCGAGCTTAATGTATATAAGGACGGTGGAAAGAAAATCATCTATACCGTAGCTGAGTCTGATGTCGAAGGCTATCGTGTATCTATTACTGGAGATGCATCTCAGGGTTATGTAATAACCAATACTGAGCAGACATCAGTAAAAGTGACCAAAGTTTGGGACGATGCAGATGATCAGGACGGACTTCGTCCTGAGGAAGTAACAGTGAGCCTGTTGGCTGATGGTAATAAGACAGGTAAGAATATTGTATTGAATGGTAAAAATGATTGGACTTACACGTTCACTGAGCTTGATAAGTACAAGGAAAGTGGAGAGTTAATTGACTACACGGTAGTTGAACCCGAAGTGCCGAATGGCTACACCGATACTATCACTGGAGATGCAAATGAAGGTTATAAAGTATATAACATTCATCTGCCGAAACAGACTTCAGTGAAAGTGAATAAGACTTGGAATGACGCGGACAACCAAGATGGAGTTCGTCCGGATAAAGTCACTATGAGTCTATTTGCGGATGGTAAAGACACAGGCGAAACAATTGAGTTGAATGATGAAAATAATTGGACTGGCGTTTTTGCCCAACTCGATGTGTACAGGGATGGTGGTCAAGAGATTTCCTACACTGTAGTTGAGTCTAACGTACCAAAAGGCTATACCGATACGATTACGGGAGATGCTGCTGAAGGATTTAAGGTTACCAACACCCATGATCCTGAAACAATCGACGTTTCCGGTACAAAAACATGGAATGATGCCAACAACCAAGATGGTAAGCGTCCTGGAAGCATCATGGTGAACCTATTGGCTGACGGTAAGAAAGTTGACAGCAAGACTGTCACTGAAGAAGATGAGTGGACATACAGTTTCACCAACCTACCGAAATATAAGGTGGGTAAGGTAGGTCAGGAAGTCGAGTACACTTTAACCGAGGAAGAGGTCAAAGAATACAAGACAACCGTAAATGGCTATAACATCACCAACACCCATACACCTGAGAAAATCGATATCTCTGGAACAAAAACATGGGATGACAACAAGGATCAGGATGGTAAACGTCCAGAATCTATCACGGTGAATCTGTTGGCTAACGGCAAGAAAGTCGATAGTGTCAACGTGACGCCAGATGAAGATGGCAACTGGATGTATACCTTCAAAAATCTTGACAAGTACGCTGGTGGTAAGGAAATCAAGTACACTGTGACTGAGGAACCAGTTCCTGGATACAAAGCAACAGTTAAGGATTTCGACATCACTAACAGCTATGAGCTTGGTAGCGTATTGGTGAATAAAGAGGTGACTGGAGTATCTAAGGATCACTTGGATGCTGCTGAATTTTCCTTCATTATTACAGGCCCAGATGATTCTGAGCAAGAAATCATCATACCTGCCGGAGATAGTAGGGTACTTAAAGGCTTGAACCCTGGCAAGTATACCATCGAGGAAGTAAAACCTGATCAAGCTTACAGTAACGAATCTTACAACTATCTAGGAACAAGCTATCAAGTCAGCGGTGCGGAAGAATCTGTAGAAGCACTTGAAGGTCATATAGTGGTAAGTGAAAACAATAGAACGGTAGTAACCTTCACTAATCAGTATGAGCCGGTTGGGGACTTGAAAGTAGTTAAAGTCGATTCTGCAGATGACACGAAAGTCTTGGAAGGAGCAGAATTTACGCTTACTGATAAAGATGGAAATGTCCAAACTCTAACTACTGATAAAGAAGGGGTAGCGTTCTTTAAGAACTTGCCATATGGAGAATATGAATTAGAAGAAACGAAGGCTCCTAAAGGATACATTTTCAAAGAAGGACAAAAATGGACAGTTACAATCGACGATCAATCTGTAGTCGAAATGCCGATCGAAAACAAAAAAGGAACGCCTAGTCTTGAAGTATCCAAAACAACAGACAAACAACAGTACAAACAAGGTGAAACCATCCATTATACAATCACCGTGAAGAATACAGGTGATATTGATTTGGAAGGGATTGAACTTGAAGGCATCTTCAGTAAAAATGGCGATGCTAATATTGAACAATTGGAACTTGAAGGCTATACAGGTCCAATTAATCTTAAGATTGGCGAAAGAGCTACGTACAAAGTTGACTATGTGATTCCGAAAACCGACCTGGCTGATACAACGTATACAAATGTCATAACAGCTATTGTAGACGGTATGGATCCAATCAGTGATGAAGTCACTGTCATCGTTGATCCAACTTACGCTCTTGATGTGAATAAAGAAGCGGATAAAGAAGAGGTTAAAGTCGGAGAAACTATCACATACACAATTACGGTTACGAACACAGGCAAACACGTCTTGACTAATGTAAACGTAGTGGACGAAATGGTTGGTCTCGATACGGTTATTGAGAAACTAGAAGCAGGCGAAACTAAAACCCTTACAGTCACACATGTGGCTACTGCGGATGACGTTGGTGAATTAATGAACGTTGCATTAGCGAAGGTGGTTGTGAATGGTAAAGAAATAGTTGATGAAGGTTCTGTAACAGTAACAGTATCTGAGCAGGATGCTCCAGTAGTTACACCGGATCCTGAAGAACCAACCGTGGATCAGGGTGCTTCTGCTGAAAAGCAAGAGGAACCAACTATTATTGAAGTAGTGCAAAACTTCATTGAAAATCCTAAAACTGGCCAATCTACATTAAATATTCTATTGGTTTTAGGTGTATTCCTTATCGCTGGAAGCGGCTTGTATGTTTGGAAAAGAAAACACTAAGCTTTTAGAGTAAGTGAATACTAATTAATAGAAAACCAGCTTGGGTGGATTAATACCCTCAAGCTGGTTTTTCTTATTTTTATGAAAGTAGTATAAATCGTGATCCAATCTATATGGCTTTCTTATAAAAGTATCTAAAAATGATTCCAGCTTACTAATCCTTGCCCTGCTTCTTGGAGGAATATATCTCTATTAAATTTAGAAGGTAGTATTAATTCTTTTTACGATAGTAGTTTGTTTAGTAGCGGTAAGTAAATATTAATGTGTGAGATCAGTAAGCCGGGGTTAGTGTTTTTCAAGATTTTTTAAGTCAGACTTAAATTCTCCGTAAAGCTGATCTTGACTCAAAGACTTTGCCAGGTTCATAAGGTCTAGATAGTCGTCTGATGTCAGAGCTGTCTCATCTAAACTGTGTAGAAAATCATAACGGAATGTTCTTTTTCTTAGGTTATAAACTGGTTTTCTAAAATAGACAGTGGCTGTTTGCTTGGCTTTGTCAATTTGGGCAATGACTCCTTCTACCTTTTCTCCTTTTTCCATAATAAATACGGGATTACCAACCTTGAATGTTTTCATCTTTGAACATCCTTTATCATTGATTTTTATACTTCTTTATATAATATATATACCCTTTGTATAAAATTAGTATACAATTCGGAGATTCCAAGAGAAAATAATTAAATATTACTAGATAGCATGAACAGTGTGAGAGATTTGGCCCATCTTTATTTACAATCTGAAATAAGCTAGTCTGCCAATTCCATGAATTACTTCCATTCAATTACGGGTATAAGCAATAAATAGGATTAGAGAGGATTGGGAGGAAATTGTATGAAATATAAGGGCAGAAGAGCCAGTACTAACGTGGAGGACCGCAGAGGGATGGGCAGTAAAGGGATTATCGGCGGTGGAATTGGCGGAATTATACTATTGCTGGTGATTACGTTTTTAGGTGGGAATCCTGCTGATCTATTAAATCAGCTGGGAGGAGGCACATCTACTAATACATCAAATACAGAGTATGTTGGAACACAAGAGGAAGAGGAGCTCGCTGAATTTGTATCGGTCGTATTAGCTGATACAGAGCAGGTTTGGACTAAGCTTTTTAAAGAAGAAGGTCTGGTGTATGAAGAGCCTACTCTCGTTATCTATAATGACAGTGTTCAATCAGCCTGCGGAACGGCTGGGTCATCTGTAGGCCCATTCTATTGCCCGGGAGATCATAAGCTTTACATAGATTTAAGCTTTTATAATGAGCTGAAAAGGGAGTTTCAAGCACCGGGTGATTTTGCGATGGCCTATGTTGTTGCCCATGAAGTCGGCCACCATGTACAAACCTTATTGGAAACCGATAAAAATCAGCAGCGTACAAGCTCTAATGACTATTCAGTACGGTTTGAATTGCAGGCTGATTATTTAGCCGGTGTATGGGCTCATCATGCTGAGAGTATGGATTTACTTGAGGAAGGGGATCTGGAGGAGGCTATCACAGCAGCCAGTGCTGTTGGCGATGATACAATCCAAAAAAGGGCTCAAGGGTATGTGGTTCCGGAGAGTTTTACTCATGGTTCATCTGAACAGCGGATGCGCTGGTTTAAAAAAGGATTTAATTCCGGGAATTTAGAGGATGGGGACACCTTTAATGTGAAAAATCCATAAGGAAGAAAAGAAGGCCTGCTTCGCGAAGCAGGTTTTTTGTTTTTATCTATTTTAAACAGGAAAAGAATAATCGATATCGAACTAATAGAGTAAACCATTTAGGAGGAGAAAAAATGAATCGTCTAAACTTAGTAACGCTTGGCACAAGGAATATTATAGAATCCCATCGGTTTTATAAAGAATTGGGCTTTGACATGTCCATGATTGGTCCGAAATCTAGTCCGCATGTTATTTTCTTTAAAAATGAAGGGTCCCGTATTTCCTTGTATCCATTGGAGGATTTAGCGCGTGATCTTGATAAGAGTAATCCACCCAATTTAACTTCTGCTTTTTCAGGAATTACGCTAGGCTATAATGCGAAATCAGCCGAGGAGGTAGACCGTGTTATGGAAAAAGCGGAGCAGGCTGGCGCAAAAATTGTGAAACAGCCTGAAAAGACAGACTGGGGCGGATATGGCGGTTATTTTACAGATCCGGACGGATATTATTGGGAAGTGGCATATGGTGAGATGTGGCAATTTGATGAGTCCAACATGTTGGTTATTGAATAGAATTGGAGGATGTTAATCTACCTTTATAGGTACAAAAAATGACGTTCATAAACATATACGTCAACATACTAGTGTTATGAATCTTACGACTTTAGTTACCTTGGAACCGATATTGCTGGCTCTACGTTACGGTAATCGCTCATACAGTTCATTTTTTTTGATTTTTCTTTTGACTGTATGGGTACCTTTAGAATTGGATTTTGCTAGTCTAAATGTTTTCTTCCAGTCTGACTATAGAATTTACTTCTGCTTAAACATTCTTATCCACTTTGTTACGGGAGGCAATAAAAAAGGCCAACCTTTATAGGTTAACCTTTGATTGTTTACAAACCAATTGGACAAAATTTTCAACTGCGAAGGCTGAGACTCCAAGAGCAGCTGAATAGATGGATAAATTGGAAAACTGAATCTGCAGCTGGGATTTGGAAGCATCCAGGGCACATTCTTTTACAACATGTTCAACTTCATTTTTCAATAAATCTTTTGCCATAGCAAGGCGGTTTCCGATAATGATTTGCTCGGGATTCAACGTGTTTGCGATGCTGGCAATACCGATTCCAAGGTACTTTGCTGTTTCTGTAAAGATTGCTTGTATCTGTTTATCACTCTCTGCTTGTTCAATTAACTTCTCGAGCGTCCATTCTTCATTTGATGGGAGTAGGGTGGAAGCCTTTTTAATCAATGCCTTTTCAGAAGCATATAATTCCCAGCACCCTTTACTTCCGCATGAACATGGCAATCCATCGTATTGGATAATCATATGGCCCATTTCACCAGCAAACCCATTGGATCCACGGTAGAGTTCACCGTTTAAGATCATTCCAACCCCTATTCCAATTCCGGCACTTATATAAACTGTATTGTTTGATGATTGTCCGGGACCTATCATTTTCTCCGCAAAGGCACCTGCATTTGCTTCATTTTCGATGATGACAGGCAGATTAAATTCGTCCTGGATTTGCTTCTTTAATTGCTTCTGCTTCCAATCTAAATTAGGAGCGAGCAGAAGTTCCCCGTCTATGTTCACCATTCCTGGAACAGCCAGCCCAATCCCCACGATTCCATATGTACTTTCAGGAGCTGAAGAGAGGAGGGAACGAATTAACTCATTTATAATCTGTACAGCTTCGTCATAGTTGGGATTCATGGCTGGCTGTTTGAGTTCTTTGATGATGTTGCCATTAAGGTCTGTAAGGACACCAAGTATGTAATTCACTCCAATATCAATGCCGATCACATGAGCTGCGGAATGTTGAAAGAGAAGCATGACCGGACGCCTGCCGCCACTCGATTCCCCTGGCCCCGTTTCATAACAGATATTCGCTTCCAAAAGCTCGTTGACAAGGGTGGAGACCGTGCCCTTTGTCAGGCCGAGTTTTTGCGCTAAATCAGCTCTTGATATAGGTGCATTATCTCGAATGGACTCCAATATTTTTAGTTTATTATTGATTTTAATGGTTTGCTGATTCCACTTCATATCTATACTCCTTCTTTCTATCTCTATTGATAGTTATACCATACTCTTTCAAAACAAAAAACAAGTTCATCCGCCAGAGGAATGTAAGCTAAATGTAACGAAATAGATGATCAAAAAATGTGTAGAGGCTTTTCATAAAGACTGGTATGGGTAAGGAGCGATACTTAATCATTCAGGAACCTCTGCATTCTAACGAGAATGTAATATTATAATTATTTATAATATTAAAATAATAATTATTATTATGATATAATTTTTTTATCTATTAATATATTTGGAAGAGGGGAGTTCTTTGGCTATTAAGATACCATCGATGTTGTTTTCTCTATGCTTATTGATTGTTCTTACAGGTTGTTCGGACAAGAATGGTACTTCCACTTATCGGGAGCATGAAGTGAATGATGATGCGTATGTTATGTTAAAAGGTACGGACCTGTATATGAAAGAACATGAGTCTGATATCGAAAAGGTTGATTCAAATGTTAGAGAGGATACGATTCATTATCGGGATGAGCATCGCGGGCTCATGTATATAAATGGTGACGATGATTTGTACAGCTATAAAGATGGGGAGAAAAAAAGAATAGCTAAACAGGTTTCTGCCAGTAGAATACCGTATCTGCTTTCCTTTGATGAGAGCACTCTTGCCTATTTGACTGATGAAAATAATCAGTTATACGTGATCTTTGATGAGAGTAAACCTCGGAAAGTTCGTTCAGATATTGTCCAATACAGATTATCTATAGACGGTAAACGATTATTCTATATCAATGAAAATATGGACTTATATATCTTTACAAAAGATAGCGGTGAAGAAAAAATCGCTTCAAAGGTGGTTAATTTCCAGGAATCAGAGGGTGGTACCAGGTTACTCATCAGTACGGATGATGGTGAATTATACATCAGGGATTTAGAAAAGACTGAGAATGTCCATCTTCATGCAGATAGCCATGATTACGGGGGATTTCAGGTTGATGATTCTGGGCACTATTCCTATTTAGCAGATTATCAGGGTGATATAGGGGAGCTTTACAGCCTATCTGCTGAAAATGAACCAGTTCGAGTCGCTTCTGATGTTCTCGATTATGAAATGAAGGAAGATTCCTATATTTATTTAAATGGAAACCAGCAATTGCTTATGAAGCAGATGGAAGATCAGAAATCTGATTTACTCGCAGAGGGAGTTGTGGACTTCTTTATACTCAATGATGATATCTATTATTTAGATGAGACACAGGCGATGTATAAAGTAAAACAATCAGGTGTTCCTGAGGAAATTGCCCCCAATGTGATGATGGATTCCAGCAGCCGGCTTTGCTGGTCCATTGTAGATGATAAAATTATTTATTTATCTGCTAATCATTCTTTAATTCTAGATGGAAAGAAAATAGCGGATGATGTCACCGGTTTCGTGTCATATGTGGACCATGTCGTTTACAATACCGAGGATGGCCAAATAAAATCCGTAAGTGTTCATGACACGGATGAACTACAGACATTTGACCATGCTGATTCCTATACGAGGATTTATTACGGTAATCAGCTGGTCTATAGCAAGACATTATCTCTCGCAGATATAGACGGTATTTGGGGAGTAGAGGGCACGGAAGAGGAGAAGTTGGATGGGTATGGAGAGGAATATGGTCCATACTTTTTCGAAATCATTACGGGTGCCGATCGTAATATGGGGTATCTTGTCATGTATGATGAAGAGGAAGAGCTTGTATTGGAACTGAACATAGAAGACTCCGACTCTGAATATATTACAGTGATTACAGATGTGGAGGATACATCCTTCATGTTCAAAAAAGTAAGCGAACAGGATTTAGACTTTATTTTTGATGGGGATGAATCCGACCCGCTTCCTCTTTATAAAACTACTGTGGATGAACTTGAGCAGTATTATGAACAATATCAACTTGCTTATTTTTAAGTAGAAGCATGAAAAGAGATGTTTAGATTAGTCTTTCGGGGGCTGATCGACATCTCTTTTTTTTGTGGAGTAAGAGAGGGTAATTAGAGTATAGTTTGATAGAATCGCTCAATCATTTTTATGTACGCTCAATGGGTAAAATTTTAGCTCGATTGTTTATAATTTCGCTCATAAAAATGAAATCCGCTCAATTATGGTTATAATCAGTCAATTATGCAGAAATATAGCTCAATTATCCTCATAATCCGCTCAATTATAATAGAATTCTACTCGATTGCTTGAATTCTTTGCCTCATATCGGTCTAATAGAGGGAATTACCTCTTGAAAACTGGCAAACTAGTTAGAATTCAATGAAAAAATAGCATCTGACGCATTATTTAGCCAGCAACAGAGGCACACGTTAAGCCGCTCTTACGCTACAAACGAAAAAGATTAATTCGCTGCAGCTTTTCTGCTCTTTGCGGATCTGAACAGATTGGATGCTGTATAAATGATTAAGGCAATCCAGATAAACAGGAATGATATGCCTTGAATCAGGGTGAATGTTTCATCGTAGATCACGACAGCCATCACTAGCATGAGGGTTGGAGCTAAATACTGTAAAAATCCAATCATTGTATAACTGATTCGTTTTGTTCCTTCTGCAAACAACAATAACGGAATTGCGGTTACAATCCCCGCTCCCACAAGAACTAAATCAACTTGGGTACTGTATGATAAAAAGGAATGCTCGGCAAAGAATAACAGATAAATGAGTGCGAATGGTGCGATGATCATCGTTTCAAGTGTTAAGCCTGTCCATGGGTTGATTTGAACCATTTTCTTAATGAGCCCGTATAATCCGAAGGTCATTGCCATGCATATAGCAGGCCACGGGATTGAGCCCTGGCTCCATGTTAGAATGATCACGCCAATTGCCGCAGATAAAACAGCTATTTTTTCGCCATTGCTCAGCCTTTCCTTTAAGAAGATGGTTGCCAGTATGACATTGACGATTGGGTTAATATAATAGCCCATGCTGGCGGATAAAATATTATTGCTATTGACTGAAAAAATAAAGATAAACCAGTTGGCTGAGATTAATAGGGTTGCCAGGGTGATTGCCAACGTCAATTTAGGCTGTTTAAGGATGGTGGTGATTTCCCCAAAAACATCCTTCGACTTTCCGAAACAAAAGACGAGCAGCACCATAAACACAAAGGACCATAAAATACGGTGTGCCAGGATTTCCAAATCAGATACATCACCGGCTAATTTCCAATAGACTGGTAGGCATCCCCATAAAAAATAAGCTCCGCCGCCAGCTAAAATGCCGAGCTTTTTTTCTTTTGCTTGATTCTCCATGCTTACACTTCTTTCTACTATAACTTTCATTTATATCAACCTATTATACTGCTGAACAGTTGAAACGAAAATATTAATTGTGATAATTAAAATTATTGTTTTACCTAAAGGAAGATGAACCTGTCAATCACAACAGGTTCATCTTCCTTTGTTCTGTATCTTACAGCCTTGGGTCGACCGGGTCTGATTCGAGAGAGAGAGTGCCAAGGACACATTCATGTACGCGTTGCAGAGAATCTCCGTTGACAAAGCGGCGAATGCCTTCTACTCCGAGAACAAATTCACGTAACGCCAATTTTTGTTTTTTGGAGGTGTTTCTATTTTTCAAGCGTGCTAGATTAGCAGGGGATAAATAATCCATCCCATAAATAATCGATAAATATTTTCTGCCTCTTACTTTAATAGCGGGCTGCAACAGCTTACCTCGTTCTTTAGCGATAAAAGTTTCAGGCTTAATGACAATGCCTTCATGTCCTTCCTCAGTCATTTCCCTCCACCATTCTATGACATCTTGCTCGCTCGCCTCGCTATCGATTACTTTAAATTCGGTTTCAATAAAGAATTTGGATAGAGCGGCTAATTCACGATTCATGTGCATATGCCATAGATGCGGTTGGTCAAAGAAAGTTTCCTTGCTGTGGGCTAGGACATGAAAGGGAGCAATCTGAATTTGGTGAATATCCTCGACCTCCCAGCAATAGGTTTCATATACTTTTTTGAAATTCTGCGCATTTGCCAATTTTTCAATATATTCGTTTAGCCAACTGTGGAGTTCGGAATTTGTTGATACGGCCTGTTCCAGCTTGTTTTTGAGAGAATTTCGATCCATGATGGCATTTTCAGCAACATGCGCATATTGGTTTTGGATAAGCTCCTTCGCTTTCAGATTCCACGGCATAATTTCCGCATCCAGCAAAACAAAATCTGTATTATATTTTTCGAAATAGCCATGATTGATCAAATCAGAATGTAATTCGTGAACCACTTTCTCTTCAGTGATGGAGTCAAAGAAGCGTCGGCCTCTTCGCGTATAAATAACACCAAGCGTTTCATATCCAACATAATGAAGAGCGGAGGGCAGATCCTTGAATAGTAATAAAACAGCACGGCTGCCCATATGTTTCTTTTCGGCAATCATCTTTTGAATACCATGATTGCGATAATAATCAATCGCTTCCTTTGGATGCTCTAAATAATCCGGCAGCTGAGAGGGCTTTGGAGTAGGGCTCATGGTTGGCGGAATATAAAGCAATTTCTCTATAGGGATGGTGAAATGCGAAACTGTATCAATGGCAGCCTTCACATGCTCCTTATACAATTTTACTTCACCGAACTCTTCTGTCAGGACAGAATACCCATTTATAAAGCTGCCGATATTAGGCGGATTTAATCGATTCCTTTCCCATTCCATCAAGGGGTTGTCATCGCTGTTTGAATAATCCTGACCGGCTTTTGCGCTGACGAATTTTTCCTCCGGGTAACGGAAGGCAGTAAGTTGGCCGCCAAAAACAACACCCTGATCTATATTTATCGTGTTATTGATGCGCAGGGGCTGAGGTTTCGGATCATGTCCCCATATAATGAGGGGACTGCTGTTATGATTAACAAACCAATCCTTCCGGCGCGGTTTTCCAGCTTCATCAAAGCCATCTGTATCTCCATATCGGCAAAAATCACTGATTTCCTGAGATTGTCTGCCGATATAGTCATCCTTTATCCCGGCGTGAGTACAAACCAGTACAGGTACGTCATTTTGTAAAAACACATAATGGGAAGGGGCTTCTATCAGCATCTTCTTCATCTTATTTTTAAGTAGATTCGTTTCTTCAGAGCCGTACTTGTCTTCAAATTGTTTAAACTCGTCTGCCGTCTGCTCGTCTCCATGCTTGAGGGTAACGTTTCGCCCATCCAGCCAGCGGGCGATTTTCCAGCCGTGATTGCTATCAATCATGTATGCCAATCCATGTTCTATATGACGCTCGAAAAATTGCATTGTTTTTAAAGAGTGGGGGCCGCGGCTCATAATATCTCCAACAGATACAAGCCTTCTACCATCCGGATGAATGTACAAGCCACTATCTTTAGCTTGATAACCCAGCTTTTCAAGTAATTCAATCATTTCCTCATAGCAGCCATGTATATCACCAATTAGATCAAGACCGCTGCCGACCTCCATATATAGCGGATTTTCCAGCCTATGAAGAGAGACTTCTTCTATATCCTTGCATAGATTGCTCGGAAGCCTTCCTTTTTGATAAAACGTTTTTCGCTTTTGAAGGTCTGGTATTGCTGTTTAATTCGGCGTTTTCCTCTTGGCTGCTCGCGCTTTTCATCTCGTTCAAGAAGTGTTTGTTGATCCGTATCCAGTATAAGGGCAATAATCGGCAAGTGGTGCTTCCTGGCAATATCGATATATTTTTTTCGATCATCGGTCTTAAGATGAGTGGCATCAATGAAAGTTAGCTTATTTAACTGACATCTAGCTTCTATGACAGAGTACATGACCTCAAATGCTTTTTTTGAGATGGAATGATAGTGTTCCACCAGATAATCTGCTTCTGTTTTGGAGCGGTTCTTCCAATCTATAAAATCGGTATCCCCAACGATTTTTCGGAAAGCATCTGAACTAACAACCTCGGAAGGGAGGAGTGTTTGATTATTGATTAATTTGGATAACAGAGTTGTTTTACCGGAATTGGACGGACCGACTAAAAGGATAATCCCGGCACTTGGTATGTTAATGTTCATCTGATTGGCCTTCCTTTCGTTTGAAAATGCACATTTGAGTAGGTGAGCCATGCAGTTCATGAATATCGCCAATCTCTTGAAACTGAAGATTATATGGCTGATTGGCCACGTTCATCCAGCACCAGTCCTCAAATTGCTGCCTCGACCATTCGAAGCGATGGTCGGAATGGCGGAAGTGTTCATGTAAGTCATATACAGCGTTGTACTCTTTATTTGGTGTTGTGATCATAAGGGTTTTTGGTCGATAATCCTCCAGGATCATTCTCATGATTTTGGGTAAACGTGTCTCATCAATATGCTCAATGACCTCGCATAAAATCATGCAATCCTTATTCTTTAGACGCTCATCATAATAAAAAAGCGAACCCCAAATCAGTGTGGGAGAGAGGAATCCTACCTTGCCTGCCACTTTTTCGAACCTTTTGATTGCCTGTAAAGTCATATACTCAGATGGCTCGACTGCCAGGATTTCTTTAACTCCATCCAAAAATCCTAGTTTTAGAGAAAGCTTTCCCTCACCTGAACCCATGTCTACAATCGTTTCTTTATCATCAAGTTCACTGACTGTTTTCAGTATTTTTTCATAGCGAAGGGCAGCCAGAGATGGTTTGGATGGAGTTTTTTGCTCCTTATCCAGCTTTTTAGATGCTTCTGTTGGTTCATATAGTTCCTTGAATCGTAATGCTCTTTGTAAAATGAATGACCTCATGGGATGATCCTCAAGCCATCCTTGTCCATAACGTTGAAGCTTTTCAACTTCCTTCTCGTCTATGAAGTAGTGCTTATAATTATCCAGCACAGGGATGAGAACGAACAGCTGTCTTAAAGCATTTTGCAGGGTTGTTAACCCATCCAGGGTGATCATTCTTGCCGATTTAGTTGGGGAGGACGTATTTTTACCATGCGTGATGGCGATTTCAAACCCCAGCGGACTAAATAAACGTTCTATTTCTTGATCAGTTAATTCTGATGAAACAGGTCCAAGGGTAAATTGAAAAGGAAAAGCATGGCTGACCCATTGTCTATATTCCTCTTTTGGCTGTCCATTCAGGGCAGTTCCGAGAGCATTTCGTATAAATGAACAGAAGATACTGCTTACGGCAAATTCACGATCATTTATATAATGTGTAATTTCATATTGATTGGATTGATGATCCAACAGCTCGATTGGATCAGGTGTGACAAATATAGTCGCTTCCACTTCTTTTTCTTCAAATCTACTATAAAAAAGACGAACTAAATGTCCTTTACTGGACCGTTCATACAGGGAGGCTGGGTTTTTAGCAAGCAGATAGGATAAGACTTGTACATGATCACTGGTCGCTTTCATAGTTAATTGCATCGTATCACTCCGATATGGAAAATATTAAAATAATAAACTAATAATACCATTTTAAGCTATGGAGGGTCACATATTAATTCTGGTTCCAAGAGGGGTTTGGCAATGAAGGATAGAATAAATTAAGTGGAATTACTGCCAGGAAAGAATCTGCAAAACTAGCAATGAGGTTCTATACAGAATAGAGTAGCGTTGATTTAGGAGGCTGAGAAATTTGATTACACTCTATATAACCAGGCATGGAGAAACAGTTTGGAATACGGAGAAAAGAATGCAGGGAAGATTAGATTCACCTTTAACAGTAAAGGGTATTCAAAATGCGATTTCACTGAGCAAAGGACTGCTGGATATTGATTTAACAGCTATTTATTCAAGCCCGAGTGGCAGAGCAGCAGATACAGCAACATATATTAAGGGTAATCGGGATATTCCGCTAGCCTTTGATGAAAATCTACAAGAGATTAATATGGGAGAGTGGGAGGGAGAAACAAAAGGAGCCATCGAGGCTGCCTATCCAATCGAGTTTGATGCTTTCTGGAACAATCCCCATTTATATAAGCCTGTAAAAGGGGAAACATTTGTAGAAGTTAAAGAACGGGCGGTGAACATATTGAATCGTATTCAGCATGAATATGAATCAGGCAATATCCTGATTGTTACTCACTCCGTTGTCATAAAATGCTTCTATTCTATTTTCAAAAACACCTCTATTGAGAGCCTATGGGATCCTCCTTTTATCCATGATACGAGTCTTACTGTTGTAAAGATAGAGGAAGATGGTTTTAACATCGTCCTGGAAGGGGATTTATCACATAGACAGATTATTATATAGGATGTCTATATCAGAAGAGGAAAGGTAGGCTGATTGAATTTATCATTTATTTGTTTTAATAGAGTTTATTTTCGACCAATCTATGATTACTGCCATCATAATACCCAGTGTATACCGCAATAGATCTATCCACAGAAATCCCTTACCGAGGATTAAAGCCCCGATGGTTGTGTTTCGTATTTGGTTGATCCATGCTGCTTGATATAACTGGCTGAATTCAATCCCGAAGCTGAATAGGACGCTGAACCAAAAAGCAGTAAATGGTTTCTTTTGAACGAAAAGAAATCGAAACCCAAAATAGACCATCATTGCCTATAAAGCATCTCCGGCATGCTGAGCTACAAAAGTATGCAGGATCGAACTATATATACGGGAAGTTAATCCGAGAATGATACATAGAGTAATGGCTGCTAAATAAAAGAATCTATTTATATGGTTGGTTGGATTCATATTCATTCACTCATTTACTATTTTTTATAACGGCAAATTTTAATCTATAAGAATATAAACATCTATCAAGTAATTTTTGAAATATTCTTGATATAATTAAAGTAACAAAGGATTATCATGCTTTGCAACACAGAAACTACTAAGAGATATGAGGGATGGCCTATGAAATTAATATGCTTTGGTGATAGTTTAACTAGGGGAGTATCCTGTGTTAAGGGTCGTTTGAGAATTTTAAGAAATAATTATCCTGCCTATTTACAAAAGCTTATGTCAGAGGATAAATTGAATCCAGAGATTAGCCGGGCAGAAGTGATCAATAAGGGAGTATTCAATGATAACTCTGATTTACTTTTATCCAGACTTGAAAAGGATGTTATTCAAGAAGAACCGACCTACGTGATTATTGGGATTGGCGGGAATGATTGTGACTTTGTTTGGAAGGAAGTAGCGGCTAAACCGAATGACGAGCATCAGCCAAAAGTGCCTCTATCACGGTATGCCAATAATTTAAAAGAGCTTATTACCAAATTAAAATCAAATGGAATTACACCGGTTTTAACCACGCTGCCTCCATTGGATCCGGCTCGCTATTATCAGACAATTTCCACGCGTTTCGGTACAGAAGTGAGTCAATGGATATGCAAGGTGGGGGGAATAGCCTACTGGCACAGTAAGTATAATCGAACCGTAAAAAATATAGCAGAAGAAATGGATGTATTCCTGATTGATGTAAGGAATGCGCTGAAAAACAGAGGTCAGTTAAAGGATTTAATTAGTGAAGATGGCATTCATCTGACCGAAAAAGGCTATAAGGTTATGGCGGCTGAGATTTATGATAACTTAGGTAAGCTAGCCCCGCAAAAAGTACTGCAGGAACAATAATTTTGGTTATTATGAAGAATTCGAGAGCGGAATAAGGTGATTATAATAGCCGCAGATGAAAAGTTATAATCGTATAATTAAAAGGAGACCTCTCAATCGAAAGGTCTCCTTTAATTATATTACTCAGCTGAAATTAATTCTAGTTTACGCAGTCTTTCTGCAACCTCTTCCTCAGTTAGGTTATGCTCTACAACATAACGATTGCGAGGATGTACACGACATTCATCCGTGCAGCTGCGCATATATTTATGCTCATTTTCTTCACTGCAAAGAATTTGATCGTTACATTCAGGGTTTGCACAATTAACGTAGCGTTCACACGGTTCACCATCGAAGTGATCTCTTCCGACGATCACATGTTCTACTTGGTTAATTGGAACAGCGATTCTTTCATCGAATACATACATTTGTCCATCCCATAATTGACCTTGTACTTCCGGATCTTTCCCATATGTGGCAATCCCGCCATGGAGCTGACCGACATCTTTAAATCCTTCTCTTACTAACCAACCGGAAAATTTCTCACAACGGATTCCGCCTGTACAATAGGTTAGGACGCGTTTTCCTTCAAACATTTCTTTATTATCACGAACCCATTGAGGAAGCTCGCGGAACGTTTCAATGTCCGGCTTGATGGCGCCGCGGAAATGTCCAAGTTCATATTCATAGTCATTACGCGCATCTAAAACAATTGTGTTTTCATCCTGTAAGCCCTCGAAAAATTCTTTTGGGCTCAAATACTGTCCAGTTAATTCGTTCGGATTAATATCATCTTCTAAAGATAAATGAACAAGCTCAGGGCGTGGTCTCACATGCATTTTTTTAAACGCATGACCGTCCGCTTCATCTATTTTAAATACAATCCCTTCGAATTGAGGATCGTTCTTCATCTTATCCATATAAGCATTTGTTTGTTCCACAGTACCGGAAACCGTACCATTAATTCCTTCTTTGGCCACAAGTATACGGCCTTTCAGTTCAATCCCCTTACAAAATGCAAGGTGTTCTGCCGCGAATGCAGCTGGATCTTCAATTGGAGTATAAAAATAATAAAGCAAAACTCTGTATGGTTTGTTTTCTGTCATGGTTCTTACCACCTATTTTTTAATATTTGCAAGATACGTATTCAAAAGGTGATTTTTAGATACTTTTCTTACACATCAAAACATTATAACAATTGTTAGTAAAATGTGCTAATTAAACAACTTATTTCCTCTGGAAAATAAAGAGATAGGTGGTTAGTGCATAAAAAAACACCAATTCTTCTATTGAAAAGAATTGGTGTTGAATAGAGTTCTTTAATCCGGGAAAACAACGATTGTTCTGCCGCGTGCTTCACCTTTTAGAAGGACAGGAAATACATTTGGCAGTTCTTCGAGCTTTACTTCTTGCTGGATATGATTCTCATACTGATTGAGCTTTAAATCCGTAGCTAAACGTTCCCAAATTTGTTGGCGTGTATTCATCGGGCATTGTACAGAATCAATGCCTAATAAATTAATCCCTCTTAATATAAATGGGAATACGGAGGAGGGAATCTTCGTGCCAGCCGTCAGTCCGCTGGCAGCAACAGAACCGCCATATTTAATTTGGCTTAAAAGAGATGCTAAAGGTTCCCCGCCAACAGGGTCAACTCCAGCGGCCCAACGCTGTTTCCCTAAGGCGCGAACCTTACCGTTGTATACTTCATCCCTTGAGATCACATTCGCAGCACCGATGGATTTTAAGTACTCAGCTTCCTCTAATTTTCCTGTGCTGGCTTCAACGGTAAATCCGAGTTTTGCTAAGAAGGAGACCGCGAAACTGCCAACGCCTCCTGTAGCTCCAGTAACAATCACAGGACCTCGATCAGGAGTTACCTTATTTTCCTCCAAACGCTGGACGGATAAAGCGGCGGTAAATCCAGCTGTACCAATGATCATTGCTTCTTTTAGAGTGAGCCCTTTTGGCAATGAGACAACCCAATCAGCAGGAATATAAGCATATTCCGCATATCCTCCATCACGGGATACACCGATTTCGTAGCTTGTGGCAATTACCTCATCTCCTTCCTTAAAGCGAGTGTCAGTCGATAAAATAATCGTACCTGCTAGGTCGATGCCTGGTACCATCGGGTAGGAAGTCACAATATTTCCATTCGGAATTGTAGCTAGGCAATCCTTATAATTTACACCTGAATATTTTACTTTTATGAGAACTTCGCCATCTTGTGGGGTATGTAACGGTTTTTGTATAAATTTGATTGCTGTTTGTTCATCCTGTTTATCTACGATTAACGCTTTATAGCTTTGATCCATTATTCTTACCAGCTCCTTTTCTTCACTATATACCATTATATAATGAACGTTGAACCTTCTTTGTAAAAGTGATTTTTGATGATTTGTTTTATTTACCATCGCTTTAATAGGTATAATCTTGCAAAAGAGTTTCAAAAAAATCATGATTTGAAGAAAAATTTAAAAATAATTGAGGTAATCGTTTGCACTTCCGTTCAGAACCTGTTATTATTAGGTAGAATTATTTTTGTTTGATGCGGTTGAAAGTTGAACAATTATTGTCGTCTTACGATCGAAAAGCAAGGATAGTAATACAATTGTGTGTTAGCACACTAGGAGGCAACAAAAAATGGAACATGGTAAAGTAAAATGGTTTAACGCAGAAAAAGGTTTCGGATTTATCGAGCGCGAAGGTGGAGACGATGTATTCGTACACTTCTCAGCTATCCAAGGTGAAGGTTTCAAAACACTTGACGAAGGTCAAGAAGTTACTTTTGAAGTAGAACAAGGTCAACGTGGACCACAAGCTACTAACGTTCAAAAAAACTAATCTGATCGACACATAAATAAAACAGATCCTGGTTACAGGATCTGTTTTTCTTTTGTCTAAGCTTTGTTTGAATGAGTATTATTAGTATGTATTTCCTGAGGATTGAGAATTAAATTGTACGGAAAACTATCTATCTCTACTAGAAAACGTTTATACACAGCGTTTTTATTTAGGTGAAATGTGTATCCCTTCATCACTTTTCCACTCAGCATAAAAAATGCTTTTTAAATCAAAACCTTTATTATTCAACTCACTAATCAACCAATTTTCGTCAAATCCACATTCTGCTAAATTATCACGTATAATTTCCCCATCGCTAATAAGGGTTCTCGGTAGCAGGACTTGTTTTTCCGTAAGGTTTAAATCCTCGATTGTTGGATTTTTATATTTAGACTTCAGAGCGATACTTATTTGACCATTATATTCTAATATTGCAAATTCAACTTCTCTTACAGAAAAGATACTTTTTTGCCGTAACATGCTTAATAGTTGATGTAGATCCAACCTTGCTTTTTTGACGGCTTTATAATCAATTATGCCATTTCTAATGAATAGAATTGGCTTCCTCTGAATGAAAAATCTAATCTTTGTAAACTTAAGCGTGGCATACTCTAAAATAATCATTAAAAAAGTCCATATTCCAATTGCATATAGATATTTTAAAATACTTACATTATTTTCATAGATGATACGTCCTAAAAAATCATCGAGCAATAGAATAAAAACAAAATGAATTGGTGTTAATTGAGAAATGGAGGTTCTTCCAGTTAAAATGAGTATGATGTTTATAGATATAAATCCAACCAGTACCTTTATTGCTATTAAGCCTAAACTTATCTCATCCACGTTTCTATCCTCCAAAATTCTCACACTGCAGTATTGTTTATCTTCTCATTATAAAAAAGCATAGAATATGCAAATTAGCTATTGCCTGTAATTGCTAATCCAAGATGGTTCTATGGCATTATCCATTATTCATAATATAAAAGTAGAACATTATACAGCTGAGAGAATTAGTGTAACAGGCGTGAAATGTAAACCATATTAAAACGGGTAGATATACTGGGATATTCAGAAATGAATTTCGGGGGATTAATCCAAGGTGGTTTAAACCTTAGTATATCAACTTCTTTTGTGCTGGTATAAGGTAGATTAGTGGAAGAAATAAAAATGCCCTGCTCAAGGCGAAGAGAGCAAGGCAATTGAAACAGTAAAGCATAAAATAGTATAACAGTTTTAAAGGTTGACTAGATTATAGCATATAATTAAAATCGTGGCTAATATATTTCTCCTGTTAATTTTAGTAAATTCGTTTTTGTCATGTACGTTGCTAAATAAGTACTAGTTTTCTATAATTAAATGGATATATATGGAGGTGGATTATACTGAGACCTAAGCTTACTAGAAGTAGTAGTGTCCAAAGTTTTAGAGATTTTTATTGGTTGAAGGAAGAGCTGCAATCATTTTGCAGAGAAAATGGACTTGCTGTTTCAGGCTCAAAGATAGAGATTTTCGATCGAATCGAAACCTTTCTTAAAACAGGAGAAATAAAAAAGCCGATTAGAAAAGTAAAGGCCTATGTGAAACCACAAACACCCGAAAAATCTTAAGCCTCGATACAATCATCAAAGAAAATCACCGTTGCAGTCAAGAAGTAAGAGCATTTTTTCAAACGGTTATTCCTACCTTTCATTTTACTACCCACATCCAGGAATATTTTAAAAGGCTTTAATATTTTTGAACCGGAAGATTATGATGGTTCAGGCATGGGTTTCGGCTATTCCTATGCTGGTATTCTTGAAGAAAATGAAACAGGAGAATTCACCATCTATTATGATTTAGGCGTTGAAGAAAAAACAGAGGAAGTTCTTCCAGTACCTTCAATAGACAAGATAGAACATTTAAAAGAGAACGCAATGGAGGCAACTTTAATTGTATCCTTGGGCAAAGAAGAAATAACTCGTTTTGATTTGAGTAAAAAGAAATAATAGCTGTCTTGGTAGTGTTTAGTTAGTAATAGCTTTATAAAATGATCCCGCAAAGAAAAACATAAAGGCCCGGTTTATAAACCGAGCTAATTTTTAGATGATTGCCCTGACAGTTTATCCAATTTACTTTCAATTCGATCTAGCTGTTCCTTCCGTTTTTTTGAAGAACGAAAGAAAGATACAATTATAACAATAAAAAAGACAACAACTAAAATTGAGATTAACTGAAAAATGATGTCACCGATGTTCAACATAAAATCCACCTCACTTTAGAATATTATACCATTTTTGCTTATGGGTTTTTTCCTCTTAAGGTAAGAATCTATTTAGTTAAGAGTAAATAAATCATTTATCACCTATGTGTGTGTTGCCCTCAGAAATTCTATATAAAATTTTTGCAATATTATGAACTATTAAAGGAGGTGAAATATTCTTGGTAGCTGAAATGACGTATCAGGTCCGTGTGGCTGATTTTGAACAAGGCAGGAAATGGTATGAAGTATTTTTGAACAGGACACCAGATCTTGAGCCGCATGCTGATTTTGCAGAGTGGGAGATAATTCCCGGGGGCTGGCTGCAAGTCGCTAAAGGGACACCGGCAGAAGGAAGTGGTCCGCTTCGGCTTGAGGTTACATCTATAGAAAAAGAAAGACAAAGAATGATGGAAGAGCTGCATATTGATTTTTTTGAAATCTACTCCCGTGAAGAAGTACCGGTTAAATGGGCCACATTTACAGATCCATGGGGAAATCGTTTAGGCTTCTTTGAAAATATGAACGAAGAGATGTAGCAACCTAAATACAATTAGATAAGAGGCAAAAATATGGAGTATTTATTAAGAAAACGTACCGAAGAGGATATAGAGGACTTTTTATCATGGACGTACGATGATATGTATTCGTTTTACGATAATTCAATTCAGCAAGAAAAGATAGATAGTTTTAGGCAAAGTGTGCAAAAAGAACGGGAATTATCGGTAGTAAATGAATGGGGTGAACTTGTAGGTAACTGCGAGTTTTTTGATGTAAGCGATGAGGATGAAGCGGAGATACTGGCAGTTGGAATTCAGATGAAGCCATCTATGACTGGAAAAGGACATGGCCCTGCTTTCTTCCATGCCATTGTGGAGCAAGGGAGATCCCTTTTTCACTATGACCATTTAGAGTTGTCCGTAGTGGACTTTAATCACCGGGCCATTAAAGTGTATGAAAGAGAAGGATTTCAACAAGTGGGAGAATTCATGAATGACATAAGAGGAGAATCATATCGATTTATCATTATGGCGAAGGATTGGTAATGACCAGATTGATTACAGGGAGGATGGCATGAAAAATAAGTTAATAAGAGTTGGTACATTTTATATTCCTGTAAAGGATGTTAAAGAGTCTTCAGCATGGTATGTAGATAAGCTTGGAGCAGAATTAAGCTATAAAGATGAGGATAAATCGATTATTAATCTTGCAAATCAAAGTTTTTTCCTTGTTCATGCACCAGATGGCGAAAGTTCTAATTTTATAGACAAGCATGAAAGTGAACGTTTTTCGATTACCTTTGAAGTAGATGGATTGGAAAAGTTAACAGAGCTTCATATGGAATTAACGGAGAAGAATGTAAGGGTAGGTGACATTGAAGATCGAGGGCACCCAGGAAGGAATTTTGTTTTTTATGATTTAGATGGTCATATATTTGATGTCTGGAGTGAATTAAGTCCAAGATTTAAGGACAACTATTCGCTGTAAGTCGTTATCTTTCATATGTTTTACATAAAGTTGGTTAGATTGATTGTGTATCACAAAAAATGAATATGAGGAGTATGTTTATGTTTACATTTCCAAAGCCAGATGTAGAACAATTGCTGCGAACTGTTTCTATGATTGATTTTGCTGTCAGCCCCGATGAAAAACAGATTATCATCAGTACCAATATAAGTGGAAAATATAATCTTTGGGCGATGAATATGCCTAATGCCTTTCCATATCGGCTGACCTTCAATGATCAGCCATCTGAGTATTTACTGTATGACCCAAAAGGAAGATTTGTTATAGCTGGCTTTGATCATGACGGTGATGAGAATACTCAATTTTATGCCATGCCGACATATGGCGGTGCCTTGAAGGAGCTAGTTTTTCAAGAGAATACACGTAATTTTCATCCGTTTCTATCGAAGGACGGCGAGCGATTATACTATACATCTACCAAAGAAAATGCGTCTTTCCTCAGTAGCTATTGCTTACAAATGGACACGGGGGAAGAGACAAAAGTATTGGATGGGAACGGAGGCATTACCATTCTAGCGGAAGTGAGTGAGGATGAATCCGTTATTCTCTATACCAAACAATTTTCTAATACTAATTCTCTATATTATGTGAAAAAAGCGGATGAAAATATCCTGCTAACTCCGCCAACTGATGAGGAGCATACCGTTAGTGAAGCTGTTTTCGTTTCGGATCAGGAGGTCTATTTAATCACGGATTATGATGCGGATTTTTCTTATTTAGCAAGCTTTAATTTGGAAACCAGGGAGTTTACTAAGCTTAAAGAATTGCCGCAGGAGAGCTTCACCAATCTTACATACGATCAGAAAAACAAAATAGTCTATATTACTGCTGAAAAAGGAGTGCGGGATTATTTATACGCCTATCGTATTGATAATCAAGCATGGGTAAAATTGAACCCTCCATGTGACCTCCTAACGAAAAAGGTTGTCTCTAATTCTGGTTCCCTTTATTTGCTCGGAAAGAGTTCAAACACACTTGCGAATATATTTAAACAGATTGGTGAGGATGAATGGGTCACAATTACTGACAATACCCTAGCTGGTGTTCAGAAGGAGGATATAGTAGAGCCCGAGATTATTACGTATTCATCTTTTGACGGTCTCCAAATTGAAGCGCTTTTATATAAAGCAAAACCTGAAAATGATAACGGAGAGACTCTTTTATGGGTTCATGGGGGACCGCAGTCTGCAGTACGGAAAGGTTTTAATCCATTCTTTCAATATGCCTTAGATAATGGATATAGTGTTTTTACTCCTAACTTCCGTGGTTCCACTGGATATGGATTACCATTCACCAAAATGGTGGAGCGTGCCTGGGGTGCAGGAGCCCGATTGGATATTATTGCTGGTCTCGATTGGCTGATTGACCGTGGATATACGAAGAAAGGCGATATCTTGCTGATCGGAGGCAGTTACGGTGGATATATGTCATTGCTTTTACATGGACGCCATGCTGATTACTTTAAGGCTGTGGTAGATATTTTTGGGCCATCCAATTTATTTTCCTTTGTTCATTCAGTGCCGGAAGATTGGAAACCAATCATGGATGCTTGGGTAGGTCACCCCGAAAAAGATCGCGAGAAATTGATAGAATACTCACCTATTACCTATATTGAGCAGATGATAAAGCCGATGCTTGTTATCCAAGGTGCCAATGATCCAAGAGTTGTAAAGGCCGAATCAGACCAAATTGTGGAGACTCTTAAGGAACAGGGGAGAGATATCTCCTATATGGTCATGGAGGATGAAGGACATGGATTTTCTAAAAAGGAGAATGAAATCGTTGTGTATCGCAGGGTTTTAGCTTTTTTTGAAGAGCATCGTCTTGTGGAAGTAAAATCCTAGCCTAGATTTTCTCAAACGGCGAAAAGTAATGTATTGCAGTTTGTGGCGTTTTCCTTATGGAGAAAATGATAGGAGATTTTCGAGTGGAGGGACTAACGTGAAGCATTCTAAAGTAAAAGAATGTCCTCAATGTGGTGAGAAAGAGCTGGGGATCGGGAAACATACCGGATATGGAGTCATGTACCCCAAAAATAAAGTAAGTATAGGTTCAGAGATTGAATACATGATTTGCACCGGATGTGGATTTATCATCGAAGGCTATGTGAAAAAGCCGGAGAAATTTAAAGAAACGCTTTACTGAGAAAGATGACTAAAAAGAAAAGAATTAGCTGAATAAAGTGTTGACCCTATTCAACGCTTAAACCCAGGGAACATAAACTTACTGATATCAAAAATGCTTGGAATTATATGATCCAAGCATTTTTTGTCTGGTTTCAACAAATAGGGACATTTCATGAGGTACCAGAAATATAAGTTTGTTTTTATATAGGGAAGATAGCCTTAGGGCGATCTTGTTTCCAATCTTCAACTGTAGGCAATGTATCGCCAAATTGTGTTTCCCAGTGTTCGAAGGATTGCCATGTTTTTGGACGTAAGGGTAATTCTTTGTGCCACGGGCGTGGCTCCAAAATATTTAATTCAGGAATGTATTTATCCATATCCGTATATAACTCAATGACATGCTTATCGGGATCTAGATGGTAAGACGCGATATTGTGACCAGCTGTATGGCGGCTGGGTCCCCAAATTGTTGGTATATTGTGTTTCATTAAAATATCAGAGCTGTCATATTGATGAGCGGGATTGCGTAATTGAAAGGCAATATGATGCATGTACGATTTTTTACCTTGAATGATATTAATCGTATGATGATCTTCATTACATGTTAAAAAGTTGGCTAAATCAAGTATACGGTCGGTTTTGTAAAAACCTAAAATATGGTGGTAGAAGTCCACCGTTTTCTTCGCATCTTTTACGCTGATTGATAAGTGGCCCAATTTAGTAGGAATAATACCGGATGTTGCGTATCCGGGAGCGCTGTAGTCTATACTATGATATAAAAAAATGCGGTTTCCATCCGGATCATGCAACTGCAATTGTTCAGGTATGCCAACTTGTCTATCATGGACAAGCTCACTTACGATTCCTTCTTCTTCTAAAAGGGATTGAACGTATTCTAATGATACTTCAGGATTTACTTGCCATCCGATTCCTTCCATGAAACTTTCGTTACTTGGTTGAATGACAATATTATGATGTTCTGCACCTGTACTGATATAGGCAACTCCGTCTCCTCCGCGTTCTACAAGCTTACATCCGAGAACAGTGATATAGTAATCGACCATGGCCTCAACATCTTTCGAAAAAAACGTCACAAACCCTAACCGGAAAACTGGAATCATGTGGACGCCCCTTTACTTTACAGCAGCTGCCTGTATTATTTTATTTTCTTGTACACCTAAATCAATGGAACCATCCGTGCTTTTTATTTCGAGAAGCATGATATCTCCAGATTTTAAATAACCATTGTTTTGTTGAGTTTCAATAAAATGGTCAATTTTATCCTGATGTGAAATTGTATTATCATAAATATGGTTGATGATTTCAGAATTTAAACGAAGACATACTCCACCTGGGGTACCTGTTAAAATTAAATCACCAGTTTTTAAATTAAAAATCTCTGACATCTCAGTCAGTGTTTCCGTCGGTTTAAATAATAATTGATCAGTTAAAACCCTTTGACGTGTTTCACCATTTATTTGTAAATGTAATTCCAATTGATTCAAGTAAGGAAATTCATCTTCATCGAGTAAATAAATATATGGTCCCACCGGACAAAAACCACGATAACTTTTTCCTTTGAACCATTGCTGTTCCAGAATTTGAACATCACGCGCCGAAATATCATTGGCAATCACTATTCCAGCAATATAATGGACTAAATTATTTTCTGTAATTTGGATGGGCTCAGTAATGTCAGTTTTAATAATTAATCCCAGTTCGATTTCATAATCCAATAGTTGAACATGAGTTGGGCAAATAATATCAGCAGCGGCAGATGTTAAGGTACTGGATGCCTTTGTGAACAATAAGTTATATGGTGGCTTTTGCTTAGTAAAACCAGCTTCTTCACGGTGTACGCTATAGTTTGTACCCTGACAAAATATATTTGCATCATCTGTTACGGGTGATAGGATTGTGATTTCATCTGTATAAATAATTGTTCCGGTGTGTTTTGCCCGCTCAATTGCCTCTCGACCGTTAGATAGTAAGTCATGTAAGGTTTCAGCCTCGTGTTCAACAATGCGGATTTGTTCACTGAAAACACCCCAATATGTACGGTCTGATTGTTTGAATCGAAGTAATTTTGTCCCCATATTTTGATAGCCTCCCAGAAAATAATTTGTTTGTTTAAGTGTAGATGATAGAAAAGGCACTTAACTAGAATAAGAATTATTGAAATACATAATGAAATTAAGTAAAAATCATTGAATCAATCTAACTGGGGGAAGAACTTGGCTTACCGTTATCTGATTATGCGACTGGACAAAATACCAAGGTTGGAGGGAATTGGTAATATCGTTTCTCGGAATTCCACATTTACGGAATTACTCGGCAATAAAGTACTATAAAATAAAAATGATCTCATAGAGACTCTCCTTATGAGATCATTTTTATTCTCGAATTAGGTAAATACTTACCGTTAAATAATATGTGTGGTCTTTGAGGTTGCGTTTGATTGTGAGTCTTTTTCTTTGATGAGAGTCGTGACCGCAGACCAAGCAATCGCTAAAAGGAATAGGCCAATAGATGCTAGAAGCAGAGTGAATCGGCCGTTTTCCTGGCCTGTTATATTAAGTAAAAACTGGTACATAAACGAACTGGTAATACCACCTAATCCTTGGGCCGCAGCAGCGAATCCTACAAAGGAAATACCCTTCGCAAGGTTTGACAATTCAGATACTCGGGCGAGTACGCCTGGAATCACAATTCCTAATCCCATTCCTCCAAGAAAACTAGCCATATTGATCATCATTAAAGTGTTTGCATAATAACACCATAAGATACCAACAGCGGTTAGTAAAATTCCAAAGGGAATATTGAAGTTTGGCCAAAGTTGGCGCATGGGACCAAAGAAAAGTCCGACAACCAAGGTACCAAAGGTGAATAAAGAGATGGCAAAACCGGCCTCCGTAGCATTCCCAAGGTTTTCCGCTTGGATGATAATAGAAATATTTGTTACATACCCAAACACCAATGCTGTGAAGATAACTTGGCCAATCGTAAAACCATAAACGGTTTTTGGTGCAGAGAACAGGATCTCTTTAAAGGATGCATTGTGTACTTCTTGTTTTTTAGGCTCAGGCAAATATAAGAAGGTGAGTGCTAAAATCAAGATCGGGAATAAGTAAACTAAAAAGCCAAACTGCCAATTGTACGCATCAGCCAGCATACCTCCGACTACCTGGAAGAAAATCGCTCCGATACATGCAACTGTGGATGTTCCCAAACCAATTAAGAAATCACGATCACGACCATCAAAGAAACTTGTGATAATATCAACCGATAATGGTAATGTAATGCCGACTCCAAGTCCCAATAGTCCACGGAAGGCAATAATTAAAAAGAGATTATCAATGAAAAATGGCATGATACCGCCAATGATGAAGAAGGCTAGTCCTGTAAATAATAATCCTCGTTTTGAGTACTTATTAGCCAGTTTCCCATAAAGCAATGAAGGTATTATTTGAAAAAATCCTGGGATAGTAGCAATTAACATGACTACCGACGGATTGTAGTTTGGGAACGCTTTAATTAAATCGGCCATGATAGATCCTGCAACCCCGGCAGCAACGTCCTGAAATGCAATTAAAACAATTAAAAATTTCAAGAAAGCAGTACTCTTTGCCTTCGCCATCTTTTAATAACCCCCTGTTTTACTATTTCTATACGCAAGCAGCCTCACTACTATCCTCTTGTTATAACAACTCATGCGATAATCGTCATGAAGATGAGCAGAACTCCTTACGTTTAGATTACACTCGATATTAGCACAGATAATCGAGGCATAAATCAATGATTTTTAGGGGAAAAATTCATTGATTTTGTATAAAGATATTTGTTTTTTACTCCATTAAATAACGAAAAATCAATATGGCAAAGAGCATAAAGGTGTAAATTAGACTATTTTAGAAAGTATATAAAAATCTGCGTATTTCACTAAAATTTATTGAAAAAAGAGAGCTAATCAATTTCAATTTCACCAAGAATAATTAGAGAGTTTAAGAGCAACATCAACTCAAAGGAGTGCTTGGAATTTCTTAAGTCTTTTTGTAGTAGTTCTTCTAGCTTTTGAATTCGATAGACTAATCCGCTCATGGATAAATTCAAGTCCAGCATGGTTTGTTGCAAATTCCCGTAATTGTTTAAAAATGCGTAAAGAGTTTTAAGAAACTCCTCTTTTTTATTTGGCTTCAATGATAGGATGGGCTCTAATTCACGTTGCGCGATTTCGATAATGATAGAGCTATTAGTTTGGTTAATGATTGATCCCATCACACTTGTATCTTCAAAATAAATGATATCACTGGCTTTATTGACATTAAGTGATGTAATGGATTGCCGTTTTGCCTCTGGAATATCGTCTATATCATGGATAGCCCGGCTTAATCCAATACGGAATTCATGGTTTTTGAATGTACGATGCAGGTGTTTTAATATATTTCTTAGTATTTCTTGTGTTTTATCAATTTTTGGGAATAAAAACGTCACTTCTTCCTGAAATTCTGTAATAAATATAGGGATTTGATGCATTTCTAAATAAATAGTAAAAGACTGGATTATTTTATTAATCATGATGGAATCTTTAATAGGAATGCCCTTTTTGGTAATGCGTAAGTTTCCAATATAGAAGTCTTCATTTAAATCTATCTGGAGTAAATAACTGCGATAAATCATATTGCTTTTGGAAGTATACTGCTGTTGTAAAAGTTGCTCGAAAAAATACGCTTTCATGTTCTCAATTGCTTCTAAGCTCGACTTTTCATTCAAATAACATAGTGATATGGAATTAGCAGCACGCTGTAGAAAATTCATTTCATCTTTGAAGTTATGGTCAGTTGACCGATAAATAAACGAAATATATCCAATAATTTGGTTTTGGACATTTATGGGGCTGATCAGGCGAATATGTTTTTCGCAGTTTACTTGAATAGAGTGCATCGGCTCAAGATGCTGCATTAAAATCTTCCCTGAACGTGTTTGAGGCATCTGGCTGGCAAAATCTAAGGTTAACTCATTTAATTCTTCTTCAGTAATTCCAATTAAGTGATGGGTATTAAAATTTAAATCCTGAAGGATGACTGGAACGTTTAAATTATCATAGATTGTTTCTAAAATTTGTTCTATTCGCATACCTTGGGCGATTCCAAGGGTTAAGTTGTTATGGAATGAAGATACCTTCTCGGTTAGTTTTTTCTCTTCATACAATTGTTCATATGTCTGGTTTAGTTCATCAATCATACGGGATTGGTGAATTTTTTTAAATTGTGCCTGTGTTGCTTCATCCCAATTCTCAATCATGCGCATTTCAAAGGCACATTCATCATCCCCTCTAGCTTTACATGTGACCTCTACAATATAGATTTTACGTTTGGTTAAGTAGGATGTGTAACCACTTGAATAGCCTGCTAATGTATGGCAAATACAGGTTTGGCTTTTTCCGAAATATTTGGTGTGTTCAGTTACTTCGTAAGAATTGATCCAAACCCCCTTTGCATGCATAAAACGAACCGTATCATCGGGATTCAGCTCTAAAATGCGATTGGAGATTAAATCTGTAATTTGTCCGGAATTGAGATGGTAACCTGATGCGCTATCAAGCTTTTCACGCAAACTTAATGGACGCTGTTCTACTTCTTTGGCATGAGTGACCCCGATATTCCATCCATAACGCTGTAAGAAAATCTTTGCATGCTCCAAACCTAATGTTTCTATTAATTCTTTTCGTAATAGTCCAATCGTATTGGCTGTTGTAAAAAGTTCTTTATCTGCTATATTAGTAGAATTTGTTGTCATAAGAATACCTCCTCTAACTAATAAATACTTAATTGAAGCGCTTACAGTATATATTAGCAGATATAATTTTAATTTTATAAAAATTTTGAAAATACTTTATCTAAAATCCATTAGTGCAAAGTGCCTAAAAGATAATCGGTAAATTTGAGGTGATATTTTTCTATATGCCAGATTGAAGGAATGCCAGATTAGGTAGGGGAAAGGCCATGGGATTAGAGGAACTGATACAGATAATACCATTGTATTTTATTTATGATTCGGTAGTTTTTATTGGAAATAAGGTTGAAAATTCAAATAATTTAATCAGACTTTTATGAAAGTAGGTTTGATAAATTAAAGATACATTCAGATAAGGAGTTGAACATATGGATACAATTTTAAAAGAAACAGAATTGGATCTTATGACAAAAACGAAAGCGGTTGCAGATGATATTCGCAAACGTGTTAAGGAAACTGAAGAAATTCGCAGAATTCCAGAATCGACTATTAAACAATTAAAAGACAATCAAATTTTCAAAATGCTTCGCCCTAAACGATATGGTGGACTTGAAGTCAGTATTCAAACATACAGCCAGGTTATTGTTGAAATTTCAAAAGCCTGTGCGTCTACAGGATGGATTGCCTCCTTATGCGCAATACGAGAAATGATGGTGGCTGAATCATTTACAGAAAAAGCTCATTTGGAGATTTTCGTAAACGATCCTGAAGATGTATTATTTGCCGGAGTGTATGAGCCACGTTCTTGTGAAGTGAAAAAGGTTGATGGCGGTTACCTCGTTGAAGAAGGACATTGGATGTTTTGTTCGGGATCTTTACATGCAACATGGGGTTATTTTGGCATGTATTTGAAGAACGAACAAGGTGAAATTGAAAAGCAGTTACTAGCAACTCTGCCGTTTAGTGAATTGGAAATAGAAGATGATTGGAATACATTGGGGCTTCGTGGTACTGGTAGTAATGCAGTCCGTATGAAGAATGTTTTTATACCCGATCATCGTTGTACATCCTTTGTAGACATTTTAAATGGAAACTTTCAATCAGAGCATTTACGGGATATCCCATTATATCATTCTGCTTTGTTTCCATGTTTAATTTTATCGCTTGGATTGCCGGGATTAGGGGTCGTAAAAGAGATGCTTGATAAGTTTCATGCTAGTTTGCCGTATCGTACAGCCCAGCATATGGGGGTAAAAATGATTAAGGATGCAGCAAGCACGCATTCATTAATTGCTGAAGCAACTTTAAAAATCGAAACAGCCGAAATTTACTTAATGAATATTGCCAAAAAAATTGATGAATGGGCAGAGAAAAAAACAATTATGCCAAGTGATGAGAGATTAAAAGTACTGGCAGATATCGGCTATAGTAACAAATTAATGAATGAGGCAGTACAACATATTTTAGCAGCAAGTGGATCAGGATTTGTATATGATGCGAGCCCAATGCAGCGATTGATTCGTGATTTTATTACATTGCATTCCCACCGTTCATTGTCGCCGGTTATTACCCAGGAAAATTATGGGCGTCAGCTTGTTGGTCTACAACCTAATGCGGTTCGTTATTAAGTAAATTTTATTGAAAAATAAGCAGTTATTAGTGAACTTTTTATATAGTTTACCAGTACTTAGATCCTTAATATAAAAAATGAGGGGGATTCTTACTCATGGGACCGCGAATTGCCCAATTAGGTTATGTTGCTCTTGAATCTTCCGATATTGAAAAATCGGTGGATTTTTTTCAAAACATCATTGGTTTAGAGCTGACTGAAAAAGTAGGCGAACAATACTATTTCAGAGCCTGGGGAGATTTTCAGCATCATACATTATCAATCTCACCCGGCATTAAGGGCAAGGTGAAGCATATCAGTTTTCGCACCAAATGTGCAGAAGATGTGGATTCGTTTGCAAGCAGACTGAATCAAAAGGGCTATGAGATTGAATATGTGCAAGCTGGAACGACACCTGGTATTGGCAGAGCGATTCGATTTATGGCAGCTTCCGGGCATAGAATTGAATTGTTTTATGATGTCGTAAAGACAGAGGTAGAAGAACATCGACGTTCTGTGCTCAAGAATCAAACGTATAAAGCATGGGCAAAGGGTATTTCACCAAGGCGTTTCGATCATGTCAATATTCATACAGCTGCGCCGGAGAATACAGCTTATGATTTCTTTATTGAAGAATTAGGATTCCGCATGAATGAATGTATTGAAACCGAGGATGGGAAAATATTGGCGGGTTGGATGAGCGTTACTCCATTGGTGCATGATGTCGCACTTGTTGCTCATGAATCATTGGAAACAACAGCACGCTTCCATCATATCTCCTATTGGTTGGACAGTTCAGGGGATTTAATGCGGGCAGCTGATATTTTAAAAGAACATGACCTGAAATTCATAGGACCAGGTAAACATAGCATTTCGCAGGCTATCTATTTATATGTTATTGATCCGGGAAGTGGATGCAGAGTTGAATTATTTACAGGTGGATACTTAATATTTGAACCTGATTGGGAAACAGTGGTTTGGCGCCCGGAAGAAAGGGCTTTTGGCAATACGTATTGGGGAGATAGCATTACGGGAAATCCGTTAATTGTTCCAACAATTGAAGCATAGGGAGGCATGGGTAAATGGCAATGACAAAAGAGGTAACCATTACATCAAAGCATCTGAAAACAGGTCATTATACAACATGGATAAACGAAGCTGGTAAAGGAAATGCAGAAACCATTTTATTTTTACATGGTTCTGGACCAGGGGTAACATCATTGGCTAACTGGAATTATGCATTACAGGAATGCGCTGATTCTTTCTATTGTTTAGCACCAGATTTATACGGTTTTGCCCAAAGTGATCATCCGGCTGAGCCATTAAAAAATCGCCAAATGTGGATGGATTGTTGGATTGAACAAATCATAGAGTTGCTCGATTATTACGAATTAGAGAAAGTGCATGTTGTTGGAAACTCCTTAGGCTGTTCTATAGCCCTGGAATTGCTGTTGGAGTATCCAGAGCGTTTTGACCGAGTTGTCCTGATGGGGCCGGGTGGTACACCAAATACTAAACTAAGTTTTGAGCTGGCACGTGCTAAAGCATTTTATGATAACCCGTCAAAAAAACGACTTCAACAAATTATGGGCTGGTTTGTCTACGACAAGGAAGCAATGCAGCCAGTCATTGATGGGCTTACGGATTCCCGATATGAAAATGCAATGCGTGAAGAAGTTCGCCGTTCAAACAATTCTATTTTTTCAACGGCTGCTGTCCCAGTCCCAACCGTGGCATTACGCAGAATTAAGAACCAGATCTTACTGGTCCATGGCCGTGATGATCAAGTATGTTCGATTGAGTCAAGTTATTATTTATTAGAGCATCTAAATGATGCCCAACTCCACGTTTTTAGTAAATGTGGGCACTGGACACAAATTGAAAAGAAAAATGAATTCAACAATCTTATTCAGCAATTCTTTAAAGGTATTTTATGAAACTCTTATTAAGCGCTTACAAGATGGATAGGAGTGAATAAAATGAGCGAAGCAACAGACATTGTGGTGGTTGGGGCTGGAAATGCTGCTTTGTGTGCTGCGATTGCGGCAGCAGAAAAAGGAGCCCATGTGACGGTACTTGAAATTTCTTCAGAAGAAGAAAAAGGGGGAAACACGGCTTATACACATGGTTCGATTCGCTTCGCCTACAATGATGGAGCACAGGTTCGATCGCTAATGCCAGAAATGACAGATAAGGACTTCGAAATAACGGAGTTTGGGACATATATAGAAGGGAAATTTTTTGATGACTTGTGCCGGATGTCCAATTATCGCACAGATTACGATTTGGCTTCCATCATGACAAAGAAGAGTTATGAGACTGTACTATGGCTAACAGAGCACCATGTGAAATGGCTTCCGATTTATGGGCGCCAAGCTTATAAAATGAATGGGAAATTCGTGTTTTGGGGCGGCATGGTCATTGAAGCTGTGGGCGGAGGAAAGGGCTTAGTAGATTCTCTGCATAATGAAGCCAAGCGTTTAGGCATAACGATTCATTATAATACAGCAGCGGTCGAGCTTGTCCATGAGAATCGGACGATTGAAGGTGTGATTGTCCGTTCGAATGGAAAAGAGCACAAAATAGCTTGTCAAGCAGTCGTGCTGGCATCCGGCGGTTTTCATGCCAATGTTGAAATGCGAACAAAGTATTTGGGGGCTGGTTGGGATACTGTCCATACACGCGGCTGTAAATACAATGTTGGTGACGGCCTGCGAATGGCCATGTCATTAGGTGCACGAACAACCGGCAATTGGTCTGCGGCACATGCCGTAAGTGGTGATCGATACTTAGCTGATTATAAGGAAGGTTTTCAAAAATTGAGCTTTCCATTCGGAATTATGGTCAACAAGGATGGCAAGCGTTTTATTGATGAGGCTGCTGATTTTCGCAATTATATTTATGCAAAAGTAGGACGTGAAATTTTAAAACAACCGGGTCAGCATGCATGGCAAGTGTATGACGCTAGAGCTAAACCTTATTTACGTGAAGAATATAATGGTCGTCATGTTTCAAAAGTGGCTGCAAATACACTCGAAGAATTAGCAGAAAAAATGGAAGGCATTGATGCCGATAGTTTTTTGAGAGAGATTGAGAGGTATAATGACTCGATTGATCAGAATATACCATTTAATCCAAACCAGTTAGATGGGAAAAAAACAACAGGCCTTTCTGTTCCTAAATCAAATTGGGCGAATCCAATTGATGAAGCGCCGTTTGAAGCATACGAAGTTACGTGTGGAATTACCTTTACTTACGGCGGTTTGAAGATTAACAAACGAGCGCAAGTGATCCACAATGATTTCACGCCTATTGAAGGCTTATACGCAGCCGGTGAAATAGTAGGGGGATTATACTATGACAATTATCCTGGCGGAGCCGGTTTAACCTCAGGTTCTGTATTTGGAAAAATTGCTGGGGAGAATGCGAGTCTATATAGTACGAAACGAAAAAATAAGATGTCGATTGTGAATAAAATGTAGTTGTAAACAAAGGAGGATTCTTATGACGATTTTACAAAGAAAAGTGAAAACCGGAGATTATGAAACCTATTTTCATGAAGGAGGTTCGGAAAATAAAGAAGTTGTGATATTAATTCATGGTTCCGGACCGGGGGCAAATGCAAAAGCAAATTGGCAATTTGTTTTAGAAGATTATGCGAAAGATTTCCATGTCATTGCACCTGATCTAGTTGGCTTTGGAGAAACGGATCATCCTGAAGTATATCCAGAAAACGGAGTACAGTGGATGTCATGGCGTATCAAACAAATTTTAGATTTAATGGATGCTTTAAATATTGAAAAAGCGAATTTAGTCGGCAATTCACTCGGTGGCGTCGTATCCATGTATTTAAATATGCAGGCTCCGGAGCGGTTTAACAAAATCGTATTAATGGGCGCCGGTGTATTGTTAAAGGAGCCGACACCTGAATTACTAAAATTAACAAACTTCCACTTAGAGCCGAGTAAAGAGAACTTACGCAATCTATTAAGCTGGTTCGTTTATGATTTAGATAAAATGGAGGATTTCGTGACCCAAGTGGTCGAAGCACGTTTTGAAATGTTCCAGCGTCCAGAAATTTTCCGTTCTTATCGTGAAAACTTTACCAAGTCATCCTTAACCGAAATGCTGATTCCACAAACGGCACTTGAGAGAATGAAAAATGAATTTTTATTAATCCATGGTTACTACGATCGGTTTGTTCCTTTACAAAGCAGCCTTTACGCTTTAGAACACTTACCAAATGCCGAACTGCGCGTATTTAAAAAATGCGGCCACTGGGCCATGATTGAGCAACGTGAGGAGTTTTTACACGCAACCAAACATTTCTTTACAAAGGATAAAACGCAAGTTGAAATTTAAGAATATTCAAAAAGTAGGGGTGAACTTATGAGTGAAACTATCGTAAAAAGAGAAGAAATCAGCGAGGTATTAATCGAAAAGGCGCGTTCGCTGCAAAAGCAATTACGTGATGCAACCCTTGAAATTGATCAAACGAGCAAAATATCAGACGAGATTATTCAGGCGATACGTGAGAACGGATTACTGAAAATCCTTCGACCAAAAATGTTCGGAGGCTTTGAAACAGATATGCGTACGTATTTTGATGTAGTCACAGAAATTAGCCGCGGAAATCCGTCAGCCGGCTGGTTCGTATCGTTAAGCAATATTCGTGATTACATGATTTCATATGCATTTGGGCGCGAAGCTCTGCACGAGATTTTTGGACCGAATCGTGACCAGGATGTCGTTCTAGCCGGGAACTTCAAACCGATTCGTATTGATATTGAAAAGGTCGATGGTGGTTATTTTATCAAAGATGCACAATGGCCATTTGTTTCTGGATCTCCATATGCAGACTGGTTCTACTTTGGGGCACCGGTAGATGATGGGAATGGCGGAGTAGAAATGGCGATTTTAGTCATCCCACGGAGAGATGTAGAAGTAATGGATGACTGGAATGTAGTTGGTTTACGTGGTTCAGGCAGTAATAGTGTAGTAGTCAAGGATGTCTTTATTCCTGACCATCGTGTGTCATTAGATCGACTGGCACAGCAAGGTCACTATATTATTGAAGAATTACAGGGGAATCCATTATATCGAACGCCGTTTGTGCCATCCTTAACCTTGTCTATTGCAGCCCCAGCACTGGGAATTGCCCAAGGTGGATTTGATCTACATAAGGAGCGTGTGTCAAAAGCAAGCATTGGAAATACCTTTTATTCCAAAATGAGCGAGGCTGCCGTGACACATTTACAAATTTCTGAGACTGATATGAAACTGGAATGTGCTCGCATGCTGTTTAATCAAGCTATCAATGATTTAGATGATTATTCAACACGCGGACAGGATTTCACACAAAAGGAAAGTATTCGAATCAAAGCTATGTTTGGATATGCCAACCAGCTCTGCAAAGAAGCTTTTGATCTCATGCTTGCAGGAGCAGGATCTGTATTTGCTTACAATAATAATGTATTCCAAACCTTTTATCGTGATTTTATTTCTATGCATTTACACGGCTTCATTACTCCATCGAGTTTATTAGAGACATATGGACGCACTATGTGTGATTTGGAACCAAATACGTATTTTGCTTGATTGATAAATAGGAGGTAGGGAAAATGAGTAAACCGGAAATTTCAAAATTAGGGCATTTTGGATTAGTAAGTACAGATTTAGAGAAATCATTATGGTTCTTTAAAGAAGTTATTGGTTTGGAAGAAACAGATGTTCAGGATGGTGTGCATTATTTGCGTGCTTGGGGGGATTTTGAGCATCATACATTAACGATTCGTGCAGGAGAAGAATCCCATTTGGATCATATTGCCTGGCGTACAAAACGTCGTGAAGATGTGGATCTATTTGCGGAGCAGTTGCAAAATAGTGGTATGACAATCGAATGGGTAGAAGAAGGGGCAGAAAAAGGACAGGGGAAGGCATTTCGCTTTAAACTCCCTAGTAATCATACATTTGAAATTTACTTCGATATGGAAAAAACCTTGGCTTCACCTGAAACACGTTCTGTATTAAAAAACCAAACACATAAGTCTTGGAATCGTGGGGTTTCACCCCGAAGGATTGACCATGTTAATCTATTAAGCTCTCTTCCGGCTAACGAGCTATCCGATTTTATGCAAGAACACTTAGGTTTCAATTTACGGGAATATGTAGAAGCACCGGACGGTACCTATGTAGGTGCCTGGTTAAGTGTGACACCGCTTGTCCATGATATTGCATTTAGCTTTGATCCGAATTCACCATCCACACATGAAGTTCACCATATTGCCTATTGGTTGGATAACGCACAGGATTTATTGCGTGCAGCTGATATTTTGAAGGAGAATGGAATTTACTTCAAAGGACCAGGGAAGCACGGAATCTCGCAGGCTATGTATATTTATGCCATTGATCCAGGCAGTGGGGTAAGGCTGGAGATCTTCACAAATGGTTATCTCATTTTTGAACCGGATTGGGAGCCAATTCGTTGGACAGTCGAAGAAATGGAGATTGGTTTCACCTATTGGGGAGACCAAATGGACGCCAATACTGAAAACAATCCAACCATTAAAGCATAAAAAGGAGGTTAACCAAATGGATGATCGTTTATTTCGAAATGCAATGAGTAAGTTTGCTACGGGCGTGACCGTCATAACAACAGAGCATGAAGGACAGGCTCACGGTATGACAGCAAATGCATTTATGTCCGTCTCACTCGATCCGAAATTGGTTGTCATTTCAATCGGTGAAAAAGCGCGTTGTTTAAATAAAATCCGTGAAAGTAAACAGTTTGCGGTCAATATTCTGGCAGAGGATCAACAAGACTATTCAATGATTTTTGCTGGACAGAAGAAAGACGGTGCTGCTATTACATTTGATCGATTGGCGGATGTTCCGGTATTAAGCGGTGTTTTGGCACAGATTAGTTGTGACGTTGTTTCAGAGTATGTTGAAGGAGACCATACCTTATTTATTGGTAAAGTCCGGGCAATCCAGCTTGAAGATAAAAATCCCCTTGTATTCTTTGCGGGGCAATACAGGTTATTAGAGTCTGTAACCGTTTAAGGAGGCCATGTAAATTGGATATTCAAAAAGCAGCTTTCGATTTACTTGTAGCTGAACGTTTGAAAACACCGATTGAACCTTTTACATCGTCAACCGATCTCTCGGTTGACGATGCTTATCGTATTCAGCTTTTGCAAATTAATGAGAAGTTAAAAGATGCACATTTGGTAGGAATGAAGATTGGTTTAACAAGTAAAGTTATGCAAACGATGTTTAATGTCGATACTCCTGATTTTGGGCATATTTTAAATACGATGGTATTTGAAAATAGACAGACACTTTCGGTTTCTCAATTTATTGAACCGAAAGTTGAATTTGAGCTGGCCTTTGTTTTGAAGGAAGATTTAAAAGGTCCTGATGTGACCAGTGAACAAGTTTTGGCAGCGACTGAGGCAATTGTCCCTGCCATTGAAATCATTGATAGCCGTATTAAGAATTGGCAATTTAAATTTCAGGATACGGTTGCAGATAATGGATCCTCTGCCGGTGCAGTATTGGGGGAAAAACACCCTGTGCCTTCATTGGAGCAATTAGCTAATATTCGAGTTGTCGCCAAGAAGAATGGTGAAGTATTTGATGAAGGTATGAGCAGTGCAGTGATGGGAAATCCGGCCAAAGCGGTGGCCTGGTTGGCCAATATGCTTGCAGACTATGATATTACTTTGAAGGCAGGGCATTTTATTTTAGCCGGTGCGATTACGGCTGCGGTACCATTTGAATCAGGAGATGTCTTTGAAGTGGATTTTGGTTCCTATGGAGAAGTGAAACTATCTTTTACGGAATGAGGTGAGCATATGGAAAAGTTGAAAGTAGGAATCATTGGTTCAGGAAATATCGGGACAGATTTAATGTATAAAATCGAACGATGCGATGCTTTGGAAATGTCAGTTATGGTCGGGATTGATCCTGAATCGGAAGGTTTAAAGCGAGCCCGTGACCGGGGATATGTCACAATTGATAACGGTATTGAGGGTTTATCTGAAAAAATGGAACTGGTCGATATCGTTTTTGATGCAACAAGCGCTTATGCTCACAAGGCAAATTATGAAGCTGTTAAATCAGCGGGAAAGAAAATGATTGATTTAACACCGGCGGCAATTGGACCATACATGGTGCCGCCGGTTAATTTAATGGAACATTTAGATAAGGATAATGTCAATTTGGTAACTTGCGGAGGCCAGGCTACGATACCAATCGTTCATGCAATTGGCCGGATTGTTCCTGTAGAATATGCAGAAATTATAGCAACAGTCGCAAGTAAAAGTGCAGGACCTGGCACACGCGCCAATATTGATGAATTTACAAGGACAACCTCTAAAGCAATAGAAGTTGTCGGAGGAGCTAAGAAAGGTAAAGCAATCATTATATTAAATCCAGCAGAACCGCCGATTATCATGCGCGATACGGTTCATGCCATTGTGGAAGCGTCAGGACAGGAAGCGGAAATTACACAGTCCATTCAAACAATGATTAAAGAAGTTCAACAATATGTACCTGGTTATCGGCTGCGGGGAGAACCTATTTTTGAAGGGAATAAGGTTTCTGTATTCCTCGAAGTAGAGGGTGCAGGAGATTTCTTCCCTTCCTATTCTGGGAATCTGGATATAATGACAGCTGCGGCTGCCCGTGTAGCTAATGAAATGGCGAAGAACATTGTGATGCAGGGAGGTGCTATTTCATGAGAGATATTCACGTATTAGACGTATCCTTACGTGATGGGAGCCATTCAATGAAACATGCTTTCACAGAGCAACAAGTCCGGAATATTGCGAGTGGTCTGGAGCGAGCGAATATTGAATATTTCGAAGTGGCACATGGAGATGGACTAGGTGGTTCAAGTCTGCAATATGGTCTATCTGCGGTTGATGAACTGAAATTAATAGAAGCTGCGGTAGAAGAATGCACCAATGCAAAAGTGGCTGTGTTACTCATTCCGGGAATTGGGATTAAAGATGACCTGAAAGAGGCGGTAAAAGCAGGTGCTAAAATGGCAAGAATTGCGACACATGTAACGGAAGCTGATATTGGAGCGCAACATATAGCCATGAGCCGTGAATTAGGTTTGAAAACGGTTGGTTTTTTAATGATGGCCCATATGGCACCGACAGATGTTATCGTGAAGCAGGCTCAATTATTTGAGAGCTATGGAGCTGAGATCGTATATGTGACCGATTCGGCAGGAAATATGTTACCTCATCAGGTGACAGAGCGGATCCGTGCATTGAAAGAAAATGTCGGAATTGAAATTGGTTTCCATGCACATAACAATCTATCTCTGGCTATGGCTAATTCATTAGCCGCGATTGAAGCAGGTGCCACGTATATCGACGGCTCACTACGTGCACTTGGGGCGGGCAGCGGCAATACACAAACAGAAGTCCTGGTAGCTGTTTTGCAAAGACTTGGTATTCAAACGGGTGTTGATTTATATAACATAATCGATGTTGCCAATAAGATGGTTGCGCCCATCCTGCCAAGACCGCAAGAAATCTCAGGTTCCAGCCTTATTATGGGCTATGCGGGAGTTTACTCAAGCTTCTTATTACATACAGAAAAAGCTGCCCGACAATTTGGAGTGGACGAACGAGAGATTTTAATAGAATTGGGTGAACGCAAAACGGTTGGGGGACAAGAGGATCTTATTTATGAAGTTGCCCAGCAATTAATGTTAGCTAAATAGATCTATAGCAATCTCTAAGAGAAAAGAAGGAAGATTAATTAGCGATCTTTCTTCTTTTTTCAAATTCTATCGATTTTTTGAATCATGAATGGTAGTTCCACTAAGAATTTTACCATTTGTAAGATTAATTGGCAGATAAGGTTTCAGGTGGTAGGGGAAATACTTTACTGGTTTTTAGATTATGGTGATGATGGCTTCTGTAAGGCACGGACATCCGAGTAAATGGATTTCATGCAGTTAAATTTTAATGAGGGATGGTGAATAGAAGAACTTCGATTAAATTGACACACTATCCATAAACGTAGGTGATGAAAATATGAAAAAATGTGGACAGTATCGTGCCAAATTTGGTAAAGGCCCCATTTGGCACGAAGCGTATGGAATTATGTGGCTGGATATCGCTTCTAAACGAATTATTACGTATAATCCCGCAACTGAACAAGAGAATGTATATGATGCTTTAGGCTGGATTAAGGCGATCATTCCATTAAAGGATGGAAGATTTATTGGTATATATAAAGACGGTTTATATCATTTAAACTTTAAACAGGGAATTAAGTCTCCTTTTGTTATACAGGAATCATGGAATAATATGTGTTATTTGAATGATGGAAAGTGTGGACCTGATGGACAAATTTGGGTTGGTTCATCGGATGGCTTTTTTAAAAGCTTTAAAGAATCACCTCATACTGCCTTTTCGCAATATCCTTTTTCGAATTCAAAATTATATTGTATAAATACGTTCGGTAATGTTTCAGTACAAGTGGATGGAATCACGCTATCTAATGGATTAGATTGGGACAGGAAAACAAATAAATTTTATCATATTGATTCGTCGAAATACTCTATTTACCAATATCAACTTATGGAAAACGATCAGATTCAATTTGAAAAAATTGTGTATACATTTGAGATGGATGAAGGGTTTCCTGCTGGCATGGCAGTAGATGGAGAGGGAAACTTGTGGGTTTCCCTTTTTAAAGGTGGAATTGTGGCATCCATTTCAAAAAAGCCGACTCGTATTGTTTGTATCAATCCGAGGAAGATGCAGGTTATTAAGGAAATTGTGATTCCCTTATCCCATATATCTTCGTGTACGATTGGCGGAGAGAAAATGGATACCTTATTTGTTACCACGGCCTATGAACCACTTTCTGAAGAAAAAGTGAAGCAGGAACCGTTTGCGGGTTATTTATTACAAATGAAGATTGAATCTATCGGTGTAGCAAACTATGAATTTGCACTGAATAATGAAAATAGTAAGAGATAAAATTCGGTATATTTTTATGGAAAATCAATTAGTTTTAAGAAAAATGCTGTGTAGCTATCCGTATTGTTGTTTTGTAAGATTAAAACGAAGTAAGCGGAAGGCTCAGATAAATAGAATTGTAGCAAGGAGGTCATGGAGAAGATGAAGCCGGAAATTGCAAAGCTTGGGCATGTTGCACTTGTGACAAGTGATTTAGAGAAGTCATTATTCTTTTTTAAAGAAGTCATTGGTTTGGAAGAAACAGAAGAAGTAGATGGTGTCCATTATTTACGCGCGTACAGTGATTTTCAACATCATACATTAAGTGTCGAAGCTGGTGACAGCGGTTACATTAAGCGGATCGGCTGGCGTACAAAAACACCTCAATGTCTGCAGGGATTTAAACAGCTGCTGGCAGATCAAGAGGTTGAAGTAACAGAATATCCAAAAGGGACAACAGTAGGTATTGGAGAGTCCATACGTTTTAAAATGCCAAGTGGCCATACTTTTGAATTGTATTATGATGTTGAAAAGCCAAAGGCACTCAATGGGCATGCTTCCGTTTTGAAAAATCAAGTTTATAAGTCATGGAGGAAAGGGATCTCTCCACGTCGTTTTGATCATGTTAATATACACACATCTACTGATGCTGATCAATCTTATGACTTTTTAATCGATGTCTTAGGATTCAATATGAGAGAGTATATGCGTGGGGATGAGGGGATTTTGGCAGGATGGTTAAGTGTTACCGCATTGGTACATGATGTTGCCTTATTAAAGAAAGACACGTTACCAACCCCTGCACGCCTACACCATATTTCATACTGGTTGGATGATTCGCAGGATATTTTACGTGCAGCTGATATTTTAAAAGAAAACGGAATGACGTTTATCGGTCCTGGAAAACATGGTGCATCACAAGCAATTTACTTATATGTCATGGACCCGGGCAGTGGCTGCCGGGTGGAACTGTTTTCCGGCGGTTATTTAATTTTTGAACCAGACTGGGAGCCGGTTGAATGGACATTGGAAGAACGCTCATTATGTAACACATATTGGGGAGATACCGTCCAGGATAAAGAGCTTAACAATATTACTATCGAAGCGCGGTAATACCTAAAAAGGCAGGGGAGGAATATGAAAACGATTATTGTCAACGAGAAAAATCTATCCATAGTGCAGGAGAATAGTCAGCAGAATGTCATGGCTTTAGGATTTTTTGATGGAGTTCATAGAGGTCATCAAAAAGTAATTATGCGTGCTAAAGAAATAGCAAATGAGAAAGATTGTTCTCTTGCCGTAATGAGTTTCTTTCCACACCCCAAAACGGTGTTTTCAAACCAGGAAGTTGATTATTTAATGCCAATGGAACAAAAGGCAGAGCGGCTAAAAGAGTTGGGTGTAGATATTTTTTATATTACTGAGTTCACGAAGGACTTTGCTGCTCTTTCACCAGAAACATTTGTACAAGAATATTTAGTGAAGATGCAAGTGAAACATGCTGTGGCTGGCTTTGATTACACCTATGGTAAAAGGGGAGCTGGCACCATTCATACGATTGCCCCGCACAGTCAGTTTAAGATTGGTATTGAAGTTGTTGAAAAGTTTGAGATGTATGGCTCAAAGGTGAGTTCAACCAACATCCGGGAACTTCTTCAAAATGGTCAGATCGACACCGTCACAAAGTTACTGGGCAAGCCTTATCAAGTCAAATACTCCTTTAAAGAAGGCGTTGCGCCGTACTATACACTTCCTGAAAAAGGTCTGTATTATGTAAGCATTATTTTTGAAGTAAGAATGGTTTCGCAAACAATTTATGTACAGGATTGCCACACTATACTTTTTAATCGAGAATTCTCCAATCAAGATTGTACAATCATTTTTCATCAGCGAGTAACCCAGCATGAACAAGTAATTAGTTAAGGGATTGAACTGATATGATATCAAAAACAAAACAGTTTCAACATTTATTAAATGGTTCTGAAACATTTATTTTGCCAGGTGCTTATGATGCGATGACTGCCCGATTAGTCGAAGAAGCTGGATTTGGAGCTATATATGCGACAGGTGCAGGAATATCAAATGCCCAGCTAGGTTGGGCCGATGTTGGTTTAACCACGTTAACAGAAATTGCACAGGTAGTTGCCTGGATGGCTGATGTAACAACTGTTCCTCTTGTAGTGGATGCAGATACGGGGTTTGGCAATGCCATTAACATGCAAAGAACGGTCAGAATATTGGAGCGTGCCGGTGCGGCAGCCATTCAGATCGAGGATCAGGTGATGCCCAAAAAATGTGGTCATTTTAATGGAAAAGAAGTGATCTCTAAAGAGGAGATGATAGGAAAAATAAAAGCAGCCCTTGATGCTCGGGCCGATGAAGACTTTGCGATTATCGCGCGTACAGATGCACTGGCGGTCCATGGGATTGAAGAAGCGGTTGACCGAGCGAATGCGTATAAGGAAGCTGGTGCACATGCCATATTTGTTGAGGCACCAACTGCCATCGATCAGATAGCATCCATTCCAAAGTTAGTGCCGGATATTCCTTTAATATTAAACTTGGTGGAAGGCGGTAAAACACCTCTTATTTCAAAAGAAGAAGCCCAGGCAATGGGATATAAAATTGTGCTTTGTGCCAATACAGTGTTACGAGGTGCCATTAAAGGGGCAATGGATGCACTGCGAGTGTTGCAGCAGGACCAATCACAAGAAAATATTCATGACTATATATGCTCATGGAAAACAAGACAGGAGTTATTTAAATTACATGAAATAAATGAATTGGAAGTAAAATATTCTGAATCTTTAAAAAGTGGTGATTCCAGATGACTGAAGTAGATTACGATTTAATTATTGTTGGTTGTGGTGCAGCCGGAACAGCCACGGCTTTGGCGGCTGCTGAAAAGGCTAAAGAATCAGGAGAAAATATGTCAATTGCTATTCTCGAACGTGCGCCATTTGAAAAACGAGGCGGGAATACACGGTGGACAGCAGCTTATATGCGCATGGAAAACATTGATACACCTGCTCCAAACTTCGTTGAAGACATGTTGAATTTTTCGGATCAAGCGATGGGCCGCGAATATGCAGAGACCTTACAAAGCGAAGCAGGACCGACACTGCGTTGGGTTGAATCAAAAGGGGTGGATTTTGATTTTCTGCCAACCATGTTTTTGACAGCTTCACGTCCGCGTTTACTGCCTGTTGGGGGTGGACGTGCCATCATCGATACCCTAAGTCAGCGTGCCCGTGCTTTGGGAGTAGAAATTATTTATGAAGCAGCAGCCTGGAATTTGTCCCTAAATGATGAAGGAGCTATTAACGGAATCTTCGTACGTTCTGCAGATGGAAGCAGTATGCATTTGAAAACAAATGCTGTTGTTTTGGCTGCTGGTGGATTTCAGGGAAATAAAGAAATGATGGCCCAGTATATAGGCCATGACGCTCATAAAATACCTCCCGTATCAGAAGGAGGGCTCTTTAATAAAGGTGAAGCTATTCGAATGGCTTTAAATATTGGGGCAGCGGGGAATGGCCAATTTGATTCCTTCCACGCTGAAACGGTTGATCCACGCAGTAAACGTGAGGAAGCCGGAGTCATGTTGTTTCCGTATGCTATTTTAGTAAATCAAAATGGAGAGCGTTTTACGGATGAGGGTGTAACCACCATTGATGAACAATATGAAGAAGTGGCCCGTAAAATCTTCTATACCTGTGAAAATCATATTGCCTATATGATTACAGATCAAAAAATGTATTCGATTCCAAACTATGAAGAAGCACTTCAGACAGATATACCAGCAGTTGTCGCTGATTCTATTGAACAATTGGCCGAAAAACTAAATGTGAATTCAGAGAATCTCGTAAAAACGGTGGAGGAATTTAATAGCGCTTGTCCGGAAGGTGAATTTATCTATAACCGGTTAGATGGATTAGCAACCAATGGATTGACTTTAAATAAATCCAATTGGTCCATTCCTATCAACGAAGGCCCCTATATTGCTTACCCAGTTCATTGCTGCAATGTGTTTACAAATGGCGGATTAGCTACTGATACAGATGGAAGGGTGTTAACGGGAGACGATATTGCTATTCCGGGTTTATATGCAGTTGGTGAAACTTCAGGCGTATACTACGGGAAATATCCGGGTGGTACATCTGTGCTTCGATGTCTGGTATTTGGTCGACGGGCTGGTAAACATGCGGTCTCGTATATTTCCAGTTTCCAAACAACCCGGTAAAAAGGAGATGATTGGGTGGAATTAAAGGGAAAAGTGGCTCTTGTCACAGGTGCAAGCCGTGGAATTGGTAAAGAAACCGTCGCTTTATTGGCTTCTCGTGGCGCGGATATCGCCATCTGTGCACTGGATCAGGAAGAGTGTGAAAAAGTTGCTGATTTTATTCGTACAACCTATTCAGTAAAAGCGATAGCTGTATCTTGTGATGTAGCCAATCAAGAGGAAGTAAAAAAAGCCGTATATGAGGTTAACAAGCAATTGGGACCGATTGATATATTAATTAACAATGCAGGTGCCATGCTGCTAAAGCCATTTACAGAAACGACAACCGCAGAATGGATGAACATGTTTGATGTTAATGTACACGGACCATATTATTTCTGCCGTGAGGTTGTGGACTCGATGAAAAATCGCCAGGAAGGGATTATTATAAATATTTCTTCCATTTGGGGAACAAAAGGCGGTCCCAATCGCAGTGCATATATTTCCTCTAAGCATGCAGTTATTGGTTTTTCAAAGGCATTGGGAGAAGAATTGAAACCTTTTGGCATACGCGTTAATGCAGTTTGCCCCGGTCCGGTAGACTCACAAATGACGGATGCATTGGGGACTAACATTGATAAAACAGGCTGGCTGCAGCCGATTGATATTGCTCATGTTATAGCTGATTTAGCACTGCCAAAAAGCAAAGCTATTACCGCTACTTCGGTTGAGGCTTTTGGTGCCGGAACGCCTGTCGGTATAGCAAAATAAATAATAAAGGGGATAGGATCATGAAAGAATTTACTTATGCTTACACGCAACAAACGATTACATTGGAACTAGCCAAAGCTATGCTTGAAAAAGCAGAGGAAAAGGGAAGAGAACTGGGAATGAAATTTGCGATTTCTATTGTTGATAAAGCAGGTAATTTAAAAGCATTTTCAGCAATGGATGGAGCACCTGTATTGGCATTGGAGATTTCTCAAAACAAGGCATTTTCAGCTGCAGCATACAATCGTGCAACCCATGAGTGGTATGATCGCTTAAAAGATGATCCACCTTTAATGACAGGTTTAGTACATACCAATCGCCTGGTCGTTTTTGGCGGCGGTTATCCAATTCACGTTAATGGTGAGTGTGTAGGCGGAATAGGCGTCAGCGGCGGTCACTATACGCATGATATGCAGCTTTGTGAGGCAGGATTAAGTGTAGTCGAGGCAGTAAAGGAAGTGTAGCTTTTTGAATCAGTTTGATTTGATTATTGTTGGTGCTGGCATGGCAGGTCTTTGTGCAGCTGTTGAGGCATCAGAGCGAGGTGCCAATGTTGTCATTTTCGAAAAGCAGGCAGACATCGGTGGCAGTTCATTGCTTAGCGGTTGTTTTATGGCGTTTGCTGAAACAGAACTTCAAAGTAAGCTTGGCATAAGTGATACTACCGAGAGTTTGATGAATGATTTGTATGTTGTCGGTCAATTTAAAAATGATAAAAATCTGGTTCAGGCATATGGGAAACATCAGCTTTCCACTTATAACTGGTTAGTTTCACATGGAGTAATATTTCAAAATTGTCAGGCCGTAAGTGGCCATTCAAGCCCTCGGGGGCATAGGATCATTCCTGATCAGGCCATTCAAACACTGAAAAACCATGCTTTGAATAATGGTGTTTCACTGCATGTTAATAGTCCTGTCGTACGTTTGCTAACTGAGCAACAAAAAGTAGTGGGTGTACTTTATCAACAAAATGGCGAGCAAAAGGAATGCTATACATCTAAAGGGGTCGCTTTAACCGCAGGTGGATTCTCACAAAGTGAAGATTTATTAGGAGCCTTTGCACCACAGCTTGAACACACAATCAGGTTAGGTGGAGAAGGGAACCATGGAGATGGCATTAAATTAGCAGCTTCCGTAGGTGCCTGGTTAGAGGATTTTCCATACTTAAAAGGAACATACGGCTTTCATCCGAGTTCTACTAATCAAAAGAAACGGCAGGCTCATGCCTTTTATAAAGGCGGCATCATTGTGAATGAACAGGGGAAACGATTTGTTAATGAGTCGATTTCCTACAAATTATTGGGTGATGCTGCATTGCAGCAGCCTAATCAACATACATTTCAAGTTTGGGATCAAACGGTTATGGATCAGGGTGTCGAACATGATGCGCTATATGATTTTCAATTATTGTTTAATGAAGGCTTAATTATCCAGGCTGAGACACTTGAGGAATTGGCCGAAAAAACAGGTCTCCCAAGTCAATCTCTTCACCAAACGATTGACTCATATAATAGGCATCTTATTACCAGTGATGACCCATTCGGTCGTAACACATTGACCCATACATTTGGTAAGCCACCCCCGATTCAAACCGGTCCTTTTTACGCAATGGAAACAGTGACTGCTATGCTCGCTACATATGCAGGAGTTCGTGTAAACGAGGATGCAGAAGTTTTAAATCCGTTCGGCGACCCAATTAAAGGATTATATGCAGCCGGAGAAATGGTGGGTGGCTTCCATGGAGCGGGTTATATGACAGGGAGCTCGCTCGGAAAGGCAGCTATTTTTGGACGTATTGCTGCTGAACAAGCCCTTCGAATAAAGGAAGAGGAGGTAGCGCAATGAAAATTTGGCATCAAAGCTTAACTTCCATTGAAGACATACCTGAATATCGTGATGCGGTCATACAGCATGTATCCAAAATTGCTCGACCAGATGTTGATGTCGTCTTACATGGAATGACAAAGGAGACTTATCCTGCTCAATACCCGGGGCACTATATTACCTACAACTATCTGCAAAGCCTGCATAAAGAGCAATTTATTCGAAACACATTGATTGCTGAAAGGGCAGGGTATGATGCTGTTTTTATAGCTACCATACCGGATGTCGGCTTGATTGAGGCTCGTTCATTAGTGGACATCCCGGTTATTGGCTACGGCCAGGCATCCATGCATATTGCCTCAATGCTTGGAACAAGAATAGGCATCGTGAATTTTTTAGCTCCACTGGCAGATCAGTTACGTTTTAATGCGAAGCAATATGGTCTTGAACAAAAATTGGGCCCGATTATTCAGGCGGATATTGGATTTTATGATATTTTGGAAGGATTTAAAAATCCTGAGCCGATTTTGGAGAAATTTAAAGCTGCCGCAAAAACAGCTATTGCCGAAGGGGCAGATGTCATTATTCCTGGAGAAGGTCCGATGAATATATTTTTAGCAACCCACGGTATTCATCATATTGAAGATGTCCCGATTATCGATTCATTCGGCTCGGCCATTAAAATGTGTGAATCACTTGTCGATTTGCAGAAAATTAGTGGTATGACGACTACGCGAAAAGGGTATTATCATGCAAAACCACCCGAAGAGATTGTTGAAAAACTGCGTGACTATTATCAGTTGCAAGCTATAACCAAGGAAATGGATTTTGGATTATCCGTGCGTGAGTTTGCTGCTAATTAATACAATTGAGCATGATTATATTGATAGAATATAGCATAAAAGGTCTTTCCTAAGTTTTTGGAAAGACCTTTTGCGTACATTATTTTGTTGGAGCTGCTTCTTTTACAGACGCTACTCTAAATGTAGTTTGTTGGCTTCCTAACATAGGAGAGTCCTGTTTAGCTTCATCCGGTTTGCCTTCCGGACGTTTGTGCGCTTTTTTGAAGGAGTCGCTGTTTTTCCAGGCAAGGAAGCTTTCTTCATCCTCCCAGTACATATTGACGCTCATCTCATCATATTCTGTCAGGCCCTCTGTAAGTAAAACCTCTACTTTAACAAATCCTTTAAATTTATCTAATTCGTTACCGGAAGTGAAACGGCCTGCCATTTTTTCTGCGAAACCTGGTTTGGTTTTAATTTTGTTTTGAACAACAATCATGTGATCATTCTCCTTTTATTTTTATTTTTCTGGAAAATATATCAGATTACTTCTTTGAAAATCACTCTTACACTGCTATTATATATCTTTTTCGAAGATTTTGAATTCATTATGCTTTAGGATTTGCTAATCATGGCTCTATCATATTTTTTCTATATGATTGAAAAGCATTGCATGATGAAATAACCAACATAGTTCGTTCATCCTTCTATATAACCCTTCAAATAGATTAGTAATCAATTTTTCTATTATTTTTTGCAAAAAGATCTTAAATTAAGAGTTTTCGAGACTTACGAGTCAAAATTTGAGTGACTAAATGACTGTATAAGCTAGATTAGTCTAGTAATCCAGCCGATTTTCGCAGGAATTGAGCGGAAATTGATATTAATTGAGCGGAATTCCATATAATCGAGCGGAAATGGAGTGGAATTGAGCGATTTTCGTAATAATTGAACGAAACTCAACATAATTGCTCTAATTTACTTATTTATGGGCGAATTGAAAAGGGAAAAGTGAAAATACTAGTAGATGAATGCATTTGGACGACTATTTTAAAACGTTTTCGTTAAATTACTTGATGAATATGTCCGTTGTCTTAAAGTATTTGCACGCTTCCATGCTCTTATACATAAATTGTAAATAATTTTCCATTGAATACGAACGTATATTCGCTTATCATTAAGAATATAATAAAGACGAACATACATTCTATTTAAAAGAAGGTTTTAACATGATTGATTACAGTACTTTACCGCATCATTATGTTATGTGCGTGGATATGAAAAGTTTTTTTGCCAGCTGTTCAGCGGTGATGATGGGACTGGATCCGCTTGAATGTTATTTGGCTGTGGTGAGTGACACGGAACGGAGCGGCAGTGTGGTGCTGGCTTCATCTCCCAAAATGAAGAAAGAGTTTGGCATTAAGACAGGCTCGAGATTGTTTGAGATTCCGGATGATCCGCGCATTATAAAGGTTAATCCTAATATGGCTACGTATTTGCGTATCTCTACTGAAATCAGCCGTTTATTCAATCGATATGTACCTAAAAGCGCAATTCATACGTACAGTGTGGATGAAAGCTTCTTAAAGGTGGATGGGACCACTCGTCTATGGGGAGATATCGTAGAAATTGCTGAAAAAATCCAGGATGAAATTGATCGGGAATTCCAGCTTCCATGCGCGATTGGAATCGGTCCGAATATGCTGCTTGCTAAGCTGTGTCTTGATTTGGAGGCCAAGAAAAAAGGAATCTCCCAATGGACCTATGAGGATGTACCAGAAAAATTATGGCCCTTATCCCCCTTGAGCGAAATGTGGGGAATCGGAAAGCCGATGGAAAAGAAGCTGAATGGAATGGGGATTTTTTCAATCGGTCAATTGGCGCGTTATGATCTGGCGACGCTTGAAAAGAAGTTTGGCATTATGGGCAATCAATTGTATCACCATGCCTGGGGTGTTGATTTATCGGATATCGGTGCTCCGATTATGGAAGGGCAAATCAGCTTTGGAAAAGGCCAGGTTTTACTGCGTGATTATAAAAAGCCTGAGGAAATCAAGCATGTTATTCTGGAAATGAGTGAGGAAGTAGCAAGAAGAACACGTGCAAGCGGGATGGCGGGCAGAACCGTCAGCTTGGGGATTTATTATAGCCAGGATGAATTTGGAGGTGGATTTCATCGCTCTATGACAAGAGAAACACCGACCAATATTACGATGGATATTTATGAAATGTGTTTAACCTTGTTTGAACGGTTTTATACAGGCAAAACAGTTAGGAAAATTTCTATTACACTTTCGAATGTTATCCCCGATCGAGAGATGCAAATCAGTCTATTTGACCAGGATAGCTGGCGCAAACGCGAACTTGGCTTTGTGATGGATCGAATGCGTAAAAAATTTGGATCGAATGCGATTTTACGTGCCGTGTCGTATACAGAGGCAGGAACGGCCAAGCATCGAAGTACGTTGGTTGGAGGACATAGAGCATAACAGACAAGTGAAATGGAGGCTGCAGGGAATGATTCGAGATCGCGGAAAAATAAAATGGACATCAATGATGCTGCCTGAACACGTAACAATGCTTAGAGCATGGGCACATGAGGACAGCTATGAAACAAGGAATGAGCTTGATGAACAGCAAGTGGAAGCGATGAATACGATAATTATGGAGGCTTTGGAATATGGGAAGCCTGTGATGATCCGCTATTACCGTACAGCCAGTCGCCGGTACGGTACGGTGGAAGGACATATTCATTATTGCAATGAACAGGCTCAAAAGCTTCATATCGTTGATGAGGACGGAGATGTTTGTTTTGTATTTTATCAGGAAATTATGGACGTACAATTGAAAAATTGATGGCCTGCAATTTGCTATAAGCTTATGCATATGTTGGTTATGGCTCTTCTTTTTTGTTCTAAATAAACTTTACTACCCAATTTTGAGGACATGAAAACGCAAATATTAGACAAAATTCCACAAAAAGTTTACTATGTATATAGACCTAGAAGTAAGAAATATACAGATAATGAATTTTTAACATCGATTTCAGTTCTGATAACTTTGCCATGGGATATCAAAACAAAAGGGGTAAAGAAAAATGGAAAAAGAAAAATATAGCACGATTTATCAAGCACCTTATGGATTAGTTATAGGAGAGTTAAAAAAAGAAATGACTAAAGAAGATGCTGTAGCATTAGGGCAAAAATATTGCTCAGAGAATGGTTTCAGTTATAAAGGTACGTATACTGGCGATGAAGCAGTGGCGGCTTTACAAAGTTTGATACAAAAACATACGAGAGCAGTTCATTAAGCTGAACGTTCATTTTTAAGACATAGAGGCAGTGTTCATTGAATGCTGCTTTTTTTATTTCAGATTTAATTATTAACAGGTTTGCGGGTTAAGTGAAATCGGGAACCTATGAGATAAATAGAGAGAAAGCATGGTGGACAACAGTGGAAATTACATGGACAGACGCAGCATTAGAAAAGGTAAAAGACAAGCTGACAGATCAAGAAGGCGTATTTTGTTTGAAGTATGAAACAGAAGGCTGTGGCTGCGTAGTAAGCGGTGTAACCAATTTATATTTTGTTAAAGAAACTACTTCTCAAGAAGTAAAATGGGAAACCAATGCCTATCCTGTATGGTTAAATAAATATCATGAAATCTTTTTAGATGAAAAGCTTATTATTGATTATTCCAGCAGTACAAATAGCTATCAGCTGAAAAGCCCTAATCAGTATTTAAATCCAATGATGAATGTCATCTTTCAATAGGCTCTATAAGGAGAAAATTCAAAAGGTTCAGTCAGAAATTTTGACTGAACCTTTTTTTAAACGAAAGCAAAGGGAAATCCCACTTATTTTTTTGTATAAAACACCTTAGAAATAAGCAGCCCAATTACGCCAAGTATGATGAATAATATTGCTTTCCAAACTACATCTATACCTGATAGGTCGTAGAAAGTAACTTTTAATAGCGTAATAAACAGGAATATTAAGCCGATGTTTTTCCAAACTTTTTCTTTAAAGTAACTAAATAACCCGTATGTTACTCCAACGATAATGATCCAAGATAATGACAAACCGATATTCTTAATCATTAAAGAAGAATCATCTGTGAAATAGTATGCCATTTTGCTTATAAATATGATCAGTAATACTTCTATTATATAGGGTAAAGTAGATTTCATTATATTTCTGTCGATGATTTTTGTTATTGTTTCTTTTATATAGAGAACAAAGAAGAAGCTGATTATGATCATCCATACAACAAAAGTTTCTAGTGATAGCATGTATCCCGGCTTGTCGAATAATTGTACCAATACGGATAAGAGCAGTATTATGCTAGCTATTGTCCCTAATATACTCTTCCTTATTTGAGCAAAATAGTAAACTAGTACGGCTTGCATGGTAAAGAGGATTAATTTTGATGATGGATCAATCACTATATCGTTTAGCAGTATAAATATGTAGAACATCGAAATAACAAAGAAAATGTTTTTTAGTTCAGTGTGACTTTTATTTTTCACGTAACTAAGCAAAGAGTATACGATGGCCATTATTGAATAGAACGTGTATTGGTAGCTTGGTGTTTGATCAAACACATCAACTCCGATTAAGAGCATGAATAATGAACCGATCGTGATAGCTGGAATATACATATTTTTAACAAATATGTTGTTTGTTTTAAATGTTAAATAAATAATAAAGAAATGCTGAATAGCGATTGTGAGGAACGTTAAGGTTGAAATTTCCCCACTGCCTACTAATCCAAAAAATAATACAGTGAACATAAATGCATAGTTTGCCACATTCCAAGTGATTTTATATTGCCCTCTAAGAGATTCTAGTATTAATCCTATAAATACAGCAGTTTCGTATATATAAAATACATATTCATTCCCTTTGTCTCCTGCAAATAGGAAAGGGTAAAAATAAGCACCTACTCCTATAATGGTAAGCAAGGATTGAGATTTGTATTTTCTCGATAGATAAACTCCTATATATATTCCGAGCGCTAATAAACATACAGTCACATAGAATGGGATAATGTGGTACAAAACATTACCGGAGAAGACAGATATAAGATAAACAATTATACTTCCGCCTAACAATACTATTCCTAACGTATTCTTTGCCTTTTTATATTGCTTTTCTCCAATGATATATAAGAATCCAGCTAATAAGAAACCAACTATTACACGAACCACGGGATTTATCCATCCGTTTTCAGATGCTGCCATAAAAGCCCAAATAACTCCTAAAATAAAAACGAATATAAATATTCTAGGTAACCAAGTTGAGATCATAGATTCAAAGCTGATTAATTCTTTTTCTGGTTTTATTTCAGGTTTTTTGATATTTCTTTTTATCTCAACTTTTTCACTTTTGTTTTCCACATTAAGATTAACTTCATTATGTATGGTTCTTAACTCTTTTTTTAACTCCACTAACTCTTCTTCCATATATCTTATTCGTTTGGATAAATCATAAATTTTATCGTCCAACCATTCCGCCTCTTCTCTGTTTAATCATTTACACACCTCTAAACTCAGAATTTTCAGTATCTCATTTCCCTTATTATACCAGTATTTTTTCTGTAAACATATGCTAAAAGGAGGTGGGTATTAATAATTCAATCTTTATGTTATTTACGTTTCGAATCCTAATATGTTTATTTAAATTTTCCCTCTTTCACTAAATAGGTCTAAGAGTATGGAAAAAACAACTTTAAATATTCAGATTATTGTGTTAGTATTAATCATCTTTAAAATGGAATTTTATAGGAGGTTTGTTATGTTAGTCTTTGTCCCGGTTGGTTTAGGTGTAATTATTGGCATTATCTTTATTGTTATAACTTATTTTCTTAAGAAATATCAAAGCGCTTATACAAAATTGCCCCCTTTTTTATCCTTACTAACTTCTGTTGTGATTTTCATCATCAGCTTTCAAGTAAGGGGTTTTGAAGGTGCTGCATATGGAATACTTGCAATTACTCTTTTATTTTTCACACCGTTTATCTTTGCTATGTCTTCTATAGGCAAAAAAAAAGGATGCATTCTTGTAAACAATGATTAACAGTTTTATCAATAAATTGTTAGACGTTGAGAATAAATGTATTTAAACAAACAGGGCGTTGATTTAAGAAGAATTAATGCCTTTTTGTGTTGAATTTCTAATGGAAGTAGGGGCAGGTGAGCTCTAAAGGGACTATGATAAAATTACAATAATAAATGTATATAAAAACCAATTAAGGTTTTAATCCGGGGAGATAAAGTTAATCGAAAACGATTTTATGGGGGATATTTAAATGAGTAAATATAATGAAGGTTATTTATGTGGCTGCTGTGGAAAGTTCCACGATGAGCTCCCTATGAGCTATAGTAGCCCTGTTCCTGACTATTGCTACGATATACCGTTAGAAGAACAAGAAGAACGGATTGAAATGAATGAAGATTTGTGCATAGTGAACGATGAACATTTCTTTATACGTGGATGTATAGAAATTCCTGTGAAAGACGGAGATGGACCGTTTATTTGGGATGTCGGGTTTCATTGAGTGAAACAAATTTTAATAAAACAATTGAATATTGGGCTGTGGAAGGAAGAGAAGATAAACTAGAACCGATGTTTGGTTGGTTATCAACTGATATTTCTTGTTACCCCAATACAGTAAATTTAAAAATAAATGTACACACTCGACCACTTGGAATCCCCCCTTACATAGAGATGGAACCAACTAACCATCCCTTAGCTATTGAACAAAGAAAAGGTGTAACAATGGAACGTATAAAGAAGGTTGCTGAAGAATTATGTAATGAAGAGGAACAATAATACCTCATTCTAATTCAGCTGACGGAGGCATTGATTCAAGAAGGTCAATGCCTTTTTATAATGGGCTTATAATTGGATTGGTAAAGATCAACGAAGTATCAAACAAATAGGGCGTAATAAAAGAACTCATAAGATAGGATATCAAAGGAGATTCTAAATAATAGAATTGCTTTTTTCGACATGGACAAATTTTCAGAGCTAGTATTTACCAAAATGGTAATTATATTTAAGGAGATGTGATAAATGCTTGGTATTTTACTTTTGATTTTGGGCTTGGCGGCGTATCTATATTTTAAGCGTCAAAAAGAAAGCCCAGTAAATCGAAATCAACAAACGACGCGTGAGGCTGAACCAATAAAACAAGAAACTATACAGACCGTTATGCCGCCAAAAAATGAGACTGCACAAGACGCTGAAATCTTAAAACAAGAGCAAGCGCCCGTTGTATCTATTGAACCTGTTGAACAATCAAGCCCGGTTGAAAAGCTGGAAAAAGAAACCGTTACCGTTACATTTTCAGATGGAACAACTAAGGAATATAACCTTAACTTAACACTTAATGACAGCCATATTTGCTTGTTATCTGACGGCGGGAAAACGTATCATACACACGTTAATTGTTTTAAGAACTGGCCTGCCGAATATCAAGAAAATTTTAAAGGATGGAAAGCAATAGCAACAGATGAAGCAGAAAAAATGGGCTACAGAAAATGCAAATATTGTAATGAAGCTGATAGAACAGAATGGGACTATTACAAGGACACTAAACCCCTTAAAACTTTCACTGTCACTCATAGGGATGAATTTGCTATTACAGAGATTTATAACGTAGGTAATGAAGTAAATACGGGCTATGATTTTGAAAAGGACAAAGACACGTTAGAAATAGACTATGAAGAAATTTGTTATATGCCAAAAAGCGCAAGAGATTTCTTTGATGAGAATTACGGCGATTATAAAATGTTTGTATTAGATGTGTATGAAAATGACAATGGAAAAGTGAAGCTTAAGATTGGAATATTTGAGGAATTAGGGAAAAATAATTGATGATAAAGTATAAAACCGCCTAATGGATAGGCGGTTTTATTATATGTAAGGCGAGGGTATCCTTAACGGGTTCTGTTGTGTAATACAAAAATGAACCTATTTCTAAGGTAAAGAAGTATAGTTATTAATTTTAGATATACATCGAGCTTCTAAAGTGTTAGATAAGAACAGCCCATATCTCTTATGGTTAAGTAAAGTCGATATTTTGATTTTTACATATGTTTAATTAACTAAGGGATATGATATAGAACTTTGTAGAATATGAAAAATCAGAAGAAGTTTTTAATTTCTATACCAATAGATTAGATGAAAAGGGACGATAGATAGTGGAGAGTTGCATTAAAACGAACTGGAGCATAGATCCAGGGAGGATTAATGTTCTTTTCTGTTGAACTCTTAAGGAAGAAATGGAATTCGCAATGGTTATTATTGAACATGAGCTTTCTGGGAAACGAGTTGAAACTATGAATGGTTTTACTGTTAAAGGCAATCAAGGCTTTATCCGAATTGAATCACAAAATATAAGTGGTTTTCCTGAAGATACAAGTCATTTTGGTGGTTATGATGCTGTGGGCATCGTTGAAATTAAGAGCGGAAACTATTATGTCTTAGGTGAATTGTGGTTTACGACTGGGGATATATATAAGTTTTATAAGCAATTAGATAAGTGCTATCGTGAACTTAAAGGAATGGCTACTTTTTGGAATTACGAAACTTCTCTTAAATTAGAGGTTGTATTCAATCAAATGGGGCAAGTTGTTTTACAAGGTTACTTTAAGGAAAAAGCACATATGGAAAATGAATTACACTTTGAAATGGAATGTGACCAAACTTTTTTATCCTCAACATTAGAGGACTTGAGATCATGTTGACCATTACGGAAATACAAATGGAATAAAAAAGTAAGTTCTTATCTTACTTAGGGCATTGTTCTAATATCAGGAGCTGTGTAGGGGCAGGTTAGCGAAAGAAATAATATTATAAGATATATAATACAAATGCTGTATAAAAGGAGGAGAAATGGTGGAGCTTTTTGTTGGTCTTATCACTGCAGGGTTTCATTTTTTGCTTGCTTATATCATTTGGGGAAAGGGGAAAGTGCATATTTTAGCAGGATATGTGGAAGGTCAAGTTAAAGATAAAAAGAAACTTTCAAAGTATGCGGGCATATTATTTATTGGCCTTGGCATTATATCTGTTTTTTTCCCTTTGGTTCCGGACAGTTTTTTCTATTATGTATTTGCATTATATATTTTATGGCTTTTGATTGGTATTGTTGTTATCAATGTCAAAATAAAATAGAACATATCCTTGGTCAACCTTATAATACGAATGGGGTTTAGTTGAATAACGAGTTAAATGAACAATAGCAAAAATAATCCTTACGAAAACAGCCATTAAAAAAGTGCCACCCTAGAAGAAAGGGGGCACATGTGCTTTAAGAAAAGAATCGATTACTTTTTCATAAGCTTCAGGATTCGTATTATAGGATTGGGCATGTTGGCCTTTTTCGGCTAGGTACAGCTGTTTCGGTCCTTTTTTGTGTTCATATAATTCCTCGCTCATGGTTGAGGGAATATACGCATCCTCTAAACTATGGATAAAAAGAACAGGGCTTTTTATATTCTCTACTGCCTTTAAAGGAGAAACCTCTCTAAATGAATAGCCATCTCTCCGTTTAAGCCACCAATCCCCGAAGGGAAGAACCATCCATTTTGGAAGACGAAAGTCTTTTTTTAGGCGGTAAGCTATTTGCTCGGAGAATTCGGAGAATGGACAATCCGCTATGTAAAAATCAGCTCCATCCTCAACGGTGCCGGCATATAGTAACAGGGTGACCGCACCCATTGATTCACCGTGGATACCAAGCAAAATATCATGACCCTTTTGAGCCTTTAATTCATCAACAATAGCGGCAAGATCATCTTTTTCATAATATCCGTAGCTGCTTGTTTTTCCTTCCGAATCACCATGGCGGCGATGATCATAAATGACGGTGTTAAATCCTTTTTTTGCAAATAAATTGACATAGCGAATCGAATTCCATTTATTTTCAGTGATTCCGTGCGCAATGATCATCCATTTTTTTGATTCCTTATGTGGTTCTGCAAATATAGCATGAATCCGGTATCCATGTTTGGATTGAATCCATTTCTCCTCCTGAGGCAGTTTTTGAAAGGAAGCAGTGTCAAAACGGCCTGCCTCGATTTCACGTTTCCGAACGACCTCAACATCTTTTCGTTTCATATACATCAGCATGTTAGAGAAGAATACGCCAATTCCGATTATGTATGCAATCATGACACCGAAGATAAAATACCATCTTTTCTTTTTCAAATGAAACCCTCCGAAAAACACATTATCATCCTTTAGTTTACCATTCTGCAGAGAAAACAAACATTGAAATAATAGGCAGATTCACAAACGAAAAACCCTATATTGCTATAGGGATAGATGCTAGTGTTTAATTATTGTTTAGTGGCATGCATGAGCCAGACAAATGTATTTAGCTGCTCAAATGTTACATGAAATTGATGCTTTTCCAGGATTGATTTCAAGTAAGGGATCGTCGTGTAATATTCAGTTCGTAAATCCTCTGCTAATCGATCGAAATTGTTGCGCTCAGCGTTATCAATGACCGCCTGCTGATCCTCTTTCGTTAAAAACATCGTATCCGCAAAAACGATTTTTCCGCCTGGTGTTAGAAGATTGGAGTATAGAGCAAAAGCTTTCTCTTTTTCCTCATCGGTTAAATGGTGAAAGGCATAGGTGCTTACAAATGTGTCGACTCCATTTTCAACCGGAAAGTGAAAGAAATCACCGTCTACAATTGATAAGGATCCGAGCTTTTTCTTTGCCTTTTTTCTCATTTCTGTGGAAGGCTCAATTCCGAGAACTTGGTTTCCTTTTTCCAGTAGCCGTGCAGTCAAATTCCCTGTTCCGACTCCGAATTCGATTACAGAGCCTTCCGCATGGGATGCAACTGTTTCTAGGATTTGTTCATAATGTAAAAAAACATCGGTATATTGGTCATCAGAACCGGATACCGTTTCATCATAATTAGCAGCCCATTCATCAAATAGCTGGTCAAATTCTCTGCCCATCATACCCCTCCTTTAGTTCCTAATAAATCATATCATATTTATATGAATAATATGGTATAAAGTTACAATTTTTGCCTTAAATAGGAAAAAGGAAATAGAGGCTATTAAAAAGTATTAAAACCATACCTGACTTAATTTGACTGACCCATTATAATAGAAAGAAAAAAGGAGCTAATATCCGATGATGAAACATAAACCATCCAAGAAAAACGATGATGGCTCAATTAGCTTGGGAGATCTGCTAAATCAAGATATTTTGAGCCAATTGCAGAATAAAAAAGGTGAATTAAAGGAAGAAGAGCAACGTCGAATACAGCAAATGGAAAAACAAAAGCGTGAGGAACGAAAACGCCGCGAGAAAAATAAAAGCTTTGAAGAGCTATTAAATGAGAGCAATCTGAACTGGAAGCAGTTTAAGGGATAAAGGAAGGGACCACCCTAAATGTAATGCACTCTTAAAAGGAAGTTGAACACTACCTTTTCGAGGCACTGCAAAGCAGGGTGGTCTTTTTATTTGTATAAGTAAATAGTTCTAACCACTATTTACCATTATTTCTGCAAAAAATTATAGGTTTCTCCACAAAATGGTTACATATTACGCAGAACTGGCCGATATAGATAACGGGAAGATATATCGGGAATTTTTGGAGGAATTTTAGAGATGAATATCAGGCGAAAAATTGTTATCACTTTTATCAGCGTTACTGTTTTAAGTTTAATAGTAGCTGCTGTTCTCGCTTACAATCTGTATTCGAATGAAAAGCGCATTCAGGAAATAAATAAGAGTTCCTTAGAGATTGTACTACTAACAGATCAAATGAAAGTCAATGTTATTCAGGTGCAGCAGGTATTCAAAGGAATCAGTGCTACGAAAGGCTCGGACACGATTGATACTTATTCGTTGGCTGATACGTATGCAGAAGAATTTAAGAATCATGCCGAGGATTTAAAAAAACTGGGTGTATCATCCGGAAAATTGGATTCATTAGCAGATTCCTTTACCGAGTTTTATCAATCCGGGCAGCTAATGGCTGAGAGTTTCACAGAAAAGGGGATAGAAGCTGGTAATGAGCCTAAGGTGATCTTTACTCAATTTGAACAAACTATGGAACAGCAGCTTGGTGACTTACAGAAACAGGCTGTTGATGGAATTCATAAGGATATAAATCAATTGACAGAGCAGACGAGAAAGGCCTTAACGACTGCGTTAACGGTTTTTGTTATGAACCTAGCGATCGGCTACACCATGGTTTATAGAGTGACACGTCCGGTTACGCGGGGAATAGAGAAGTTATCTAAACAAGTCATGTTGATTGCCAAGGGAAATTTAACAGAACCAATTGTTGCAGAAACAAAGGATGAAATCGGCACACTTGCGAGTGGAATGGAACAAATGCGTACAGAGCTTGTGTACTTAATAGGTGCCATCAAGGAATCATCTGATAAAATCCATGCCAATACCGTTAAGATGGCAGAGGGTACTCAGCAAACCGGTGTGGCTGCTGATCAAATTGCCACCACTGTTTCGTATATCGCATCTGGAATTGATACTCAATCACATAAAGCTAACCATATCTTTGAGACAATGGTGAATATTACAAAACAGGTTGAAACAGGGACTTATTTTACAAAAGAAACATTGGGCAATGCAGAGGAATCATCACTTATAGCAAGGGATGGACAAGTGATGATTCTCGAAGGACTGCAGGTATTAGTAGCACTTGGTGACGATATTGCTCATGCCAACGAACAAGTGAAGCATTTAGGCGAACGAGCAAATGAAATTGAAAATATAATTCGGTTTATTACAGATATTTCGGCCCAAACGAACCTATTGGCTCTGAATGCAGCTATTGAAGCCGCAAGAGCGGGGGAGCAAGGGAGAGGCTTTGCAGTAGTGGCAGATGAAGTACGTAAGCTGGCCGAACAGACAAATAAAGCTACTGAAGAGATCAAGGATTTAATTAATAAAATTCAAAAAGACACATTTAACACGATGAACGTTATGGAAAATAATTTAAATCAGTTCCGTACTCAGGTTGAAACAGTGATGGAAGGCAGCAGTACACTGACAATCATAAATGAAAAGGTTGGGTATACAAAGAATCATTTAGAGAAATTAACTGAGTCCTTTCAAATGATTAATGAAGATGTTAAAAGAGTTGAGGGCATGATTGAAGAGACATCCACAACCATTCAGGAATCAGCGGCTTCTGCTGAAGAAGTTTCTGCATCCGCAGAGGAACAGAATGCGATGGTAAAAGAGACAGCAGAATATGCTAATGGACTTGCTCAAATTACAAATGAACTTATTGCTCTGACAGGGAAATTTAAAACTGAGAAATCAATGGAAGAATAATGGAAGGCCCTCATCACTGAAAAGTGATAGGGCTTTTTTGTAAGAAAGTACTATTTTCTCCACGGCAATAACCAATAGGCTTTTTATTCATATACTGTTACTGACTTATGCAGATAGAAGGTGAACAGGATTGCTGAGGGCAAGAATTGGAAATCATCAGCGAGAATGGTTTGGAGAGCTGGAGCAATATTTCCATGATTTTCGCAAATACATTATAGGAAATGACAAAACGTTTTCAACCCCATACGGAGAAAAGCCGATTATATATGCGGACTGGACAGCAAGCGGAAGATTATATAAACCGATAGAGGATAAAATCACGAAGGAATTTGGACCGTTTATGGCAAATACCCATACGGAATCAAACCAAACCGGCTCATTCATGACGAATGCGTATCATCATGCAAAGAAAATCATAAAAGAGCATGTAAACGCTGGTCCGGATGATGCGATTCTCCTTGATGGCTTTGGAATGACGTCGGTCATTAACAAATTTCAACGTATACTTGGCTTGCGCATACCAGAAAAATGGGAATCGAGGCTTGAACTAAAGCCTGAGGAAAGACCGGTTGTATTTATTACCCATCGGGAACATCATTCCAACCATACCTCCTGGCTTGAGACGATTTCCGATGTAGTTATCGTGGAACCTGATCAAAAAGGGAATGTCAGTCCGGAGCAATTAGAACGGCAGTTACAATCCTATTCAAACAGACCGTTGAAAATCGGTGCTTTTACCGCATGCTCCAATGTAACCGGACTCATTACTCCATATCACGAACTGGCAAGCGTGATGCATAAGCACGGTGGTATCTGTGTGATAGACTTTGCTGCATGCGCTCCATATGTAAATATCAATATGCATCCCGAGAATCCTGCAGAACAGCTGGATGCGATTTGTTTTTCTCCGCATAAATTCCTGGGCGGACCCGGTACGAGTGGTGTTTTAATTTTTAATAAAAATTTGTATCACAACCACATACCTGATCATCCTGGCGGCGGCACTGTCAATTGGACGGATCCGTGGGGAAACAAAAGCTATTATGAGGATATTGAAACGAGGGAGGACGGTGGAACACCAGGAATCCTGCAATGCATTCGAACAGCATTATGTATAAGGCTAAAGGAGGAAATGGGGGTAGACAATATGTTGGCAAGAGAGAAAGAATTGCTTTCCATCCTTCTTCCGGGATTGTTATCCATACCTGAAATTAAGGTTCTCGAACCAGAGAAAGAAGAACGATTGGGTATTATTTCATTTATGATTCCGGGGGTACACTATAATCTGATTGTTAAACTATTAAATGACCGGTTTGGAATTCAGGTACGGGGCGGATGTTCCTGTGCGGGAACGTATGGGCATTATTTATTGGGAATCTCCAAGGAGAGTTCCCAACAAATCATGGAATTGGTTGATCAGGGCAATTTAGAGGTTAAACCTGGATGGATTCGATTTTCCATTCATCCAACCATGACGAATGCGGAAGCCTACCAATTTATTTCAGCCATGAAATGGATTGTTGACCATTTCGAAGAGTGCCAGCAGGATTATGTGTATGATTCAAAAACGAATGATTATTTTTATTGTGATTACCAACGGGAAGATTTCGACTGGTTATTCTATGTATAGGATAAAAATAAGAAAAGGAATCAGGCTATTTAGATGAAATAGCCTGACTCCCGTTTAATCGCGATGTGTCTCATATTTATTTGCTTTAGTTAAGGAGCGCAATAGTTCCAGCTCTTTGGCTGCTAACGGTTTGCTGTTTATAGCCTTTATATTTTCAAGTAATTGTTTTTCGCTGCTTGCCCCAGGGATCACAGCAGCTACCGCTTTAGAAGAGAGGATATATTGTAAAGCCAGTTCATTCATGGAACGGCTCGCTATTTTTTCTTGAATGGATGGAAGCAGAGACTCTAGCTCCTCATATGTATAGTCCAAATATCCATTTTCGCGGATAGAATCGGAAGCTTTATTTAACATTTCCTCTGTTAAAAGGCCTTTTGCTACAGGACCTCTGGCAATGATGCTGATTTGATGCTCCTCCAGTAATGGCATCCATTCCTCCGGTCTTCGATCGAGAAGACTGTATTGCATCATGACCGATATGATACTTGAGTGGTTTGCAAATTCCTTGATGACATTGGGACGGATGGAGGAAATGCCGTACTCACGTATATAGCCTTCTTTCTTTAATTCTTCAAAGGCGGAAATGGTTTCATCCAAGGGATCGTCTATTGTACCGCCATGAAGCTGGTATAAATCGATATAATCGGTCTGTAAACGCTTTAGGCTATCCTTTACGGCCTGCTTAATATAGGTTCGCGAAGGGTCCCAGGACCATGAAGTTTTCTCGTCATTCCATCTGTTACCTGCCTTTGTAGCTAATATCAGGTTCTGTCGATATGGTTTTAACACCCTTCCGACCATTTCCTCATTAAGGCCAAAATCATACAAATCGGCTGTATCAAAATAGTTGATTCCGTGTTCGATAGCTGTCTCCAGTATTAGTCGGGCTTGTTTTTCGTCTTTGCCGAGAGACATGCATCCTAGTCCCATCTCCGTAACATATAAGTCAGATTCTCCAATTTGTCTCTTTTTCACAGGAAATCTCCTTTCGCTATTACAGTGTGTCTTTTCTTTATTGTAATGGAAGGAGTTAAATCCGTCATTTTATTTGCCGAGCGGCCTGCAGCCAGTCCGTAACATACACATATTGATTGCTATATTGCTTTAATTTCTCTTTTACTTCCCAAGCTTTTCCGCTCAAAATGATTTGATTGTCACTGATCCATATTTTCATAACGCACCCCTTTGGACATGCTATATGGTAAAATGTATGAACAGAGGAATGCTTTTTAGAACAAAAGGAGAGATTTAACGATGTACAAATATGAAGAGAAAACGATCAAATCAGAACCTATTTTTAAAGGAAGAATTTTAGATGTACGTGTGGATGAAGTGCTTCTTCCGAATGGAAAGACGTCGACCAGAGAATTAATTAAACATCCTGGAGCGGTCGCAGTGATTGCCGTTACAGATGAAAATAAGCTCGTGCTTGTTGAGCAATACCGTAAGCCGATGGAAAAAGCGTTAGTTGAAATTCCTGCCGGTAAATTGGATGCCGGTGAAGATCCAAGAGATTGTGTGGTTCGCGAGATGGAAGAGGAAACCGGATATGCCTGCGAGTCCATTGAACATATTATTTCCCTCTACACATCGCCTGGATTTGCAGATGAGATTGTACATATTTACCTGGCTAAGGGTCTTTCTAAAAAGGAAGATGCAAGAGGCCTTGATGAGGATGAATTCGTGGACTTGATGGAAGTCACATTAGAAGAGGCTTTGGAACTGATTAAAGAAGAGAGAATTCAGGATGCCAAAACAGCCTATGCGGTTCAATATTTACAGCTCCAAGAGGCACTGTCTAAATAAATGAAGACATATTACGCGGATTTTCATATTCATGTGGGGAGAACGAAATCTGGGAAGCCTGTCAAAATTACAGGAGCGCGGACCCTAACGATTTCAACTATTCTTGAATATGCTGCGACAAGAAAAGGACTCGATATGGTTGGGGTCATCGACTGCCATGTTCCTGAGGTGATAGAAGAACTTGAGGGGCTCATGGCAAAAGGAGAGATGAAAGAACTCGAGGGCGGCGGTCTTCAACATAAAGACGGTACCGTTTTGATTCCTGGGAGTGAGATTGAAATCAATGATGCAAACTGCAAAGGGCCCATTCATGTGCTGGCTTATTTTCCTACTCTTGAAAAAATGAAGCTGTTTTCGGAATGGTTTGCAACGAGAGTTAAAAATAATACTCTCAGCTCTCAGCGTATTTATGAGAGTGCTACCGTATTGCAGAAAAAAGTAAAGGATTTGAGCGGGTTATTTATCCCTGCACATATTTTCACTCCCCATAAAAGTTTGTACGGCAGAGGGGTCTTAAAGAGCCTAAACGAGGTTCTGAATCCAGACTGGATTGACGCTGTTGAGCTGGGGCTCAGTGCTGATACGACAATGGCATCCAAGTTAAGCGAGCTGAACCGCTATCCCTTTTTAACAAATAGTGATGCACATTCGTTGCCAAAGCTGGCTCGTGAATATCAAAAACTGTTGCTGCAGGAGCCTAACTTTACCGAATGGCATAAAGCACTTCAACAAGAAGAAGGACGTGCCATTTTAGCTAATTACGGACTGAATCCGTATTTAGGTAAATACCATGAAACAGTTTGCGAGAATTGCGGCGAAACTCTAGCTGTGTATTCAGAGCGCTGTCCTTATTGCGGCTCTAATCAGGTGACACGTGGAGTAGCTGAACGTATCAATGATCTTGCAGATGCAGAGCTGGGAGATGTTCTGCAAGAGAGACCGCCTTATATTCATCATATCCCGCTTGAGTTTATTCCAGGGCTAGGACCGAGAACATTGGATAAATTAGTAGCTGGTTTTGGTTCAGAAATGGCTGTCATCCATGAAGCCAGCCTGGAGGAGCTAAAGGGGCTAGTTCCTGAAAAAATAGCCATGCTCATCTATCAGGCACGGGGTGGTACATTGTCTCTGCAAAAAGGCGGAGGCGGTATTTACGGGAAGATTATTACGGATTAATGGAGAAAAAGGGCAGTGAATAGCATTCACTGCCCTTTTTTCTATTTTACAAATCACTTCTGATTTTAGAGAAAATGCATGTATCACGAAGGGAGGTACCTGTAGAATCATAGCTGTCGTGTCTTAATGTCCCTTCAAGAGTGTAACCCAGTTTTTCAGGAATCCGTCTGGAGTTTATGTTTTTTGAATCACAGCGAATTTCCACCCGGTTAGCTAGTAATTTATCGAATGTGAAGTTCGTCAATAATTCAACAGCCTCTGTCATATATCCTTTTTTAGTGTAACGAGAATCCATCCAATATCCGATCTCGAACTTTCTTGTTTCCCAATTCATTCTATGTAGTCCGGTGGAACCAAGGAAAATATTATCTTCTTTTCTCATCACATATAGACGTATATCTTCTCTTAAAATAAACTCTGCCTGTGCTCTTCGTAAATTGTCCTCTGTCTCCTCTAATGTCTGATCTCGATTAGCCCAGGGCATCCAGGGTTTTAAATCTTCTTTTGAAGCCAATATGGCATCATGGACCATAGGCCCGTCTCCCGGCTTGCAAGAACGCAAATAAATTCGGCTTCCATCAAGTTTTTCTGGTATGTCCATCAGGATCGGATTCATGCCAATCTCCTCCTTTTATGTAAATTAAAGAGATTATATCATACTATTTAGACTAGTAAGAATTTATTTTTTACTAGAATACAATCTCTAGTAAATACATAGAATCTAGTAATGGAACCGGAGAGGAGAATTCCCCTGTGAAAAAATCGTATTATAAAAGAGCTTTGCTTTTTCATATTAAAGATCATTTATCTATTTTCATTTTTATTATGGTCCTATTCCTGATGGGAATCATTTTTGGGGCAATTATTGTCAACAGCTTATCTTTAACTCAGAAAGAGGACCTGTTTTATTATTTGTCTCAGTTCTTCGGAGAATTAAAGCAAGGGAAAGTCAGTGCAAGCAGTGAAATTTTCATCTATAGCTTTCAGGAGAATGCGAAGTTTATTATCTTAATGTGGATTCTTGGAATCTCGATTATCGGGTTACCAATGATTTTAATCCTTCTTTTTATAAAAGGAATCGTGATCGGCTTTACTGTCGGTTTTTTGGTTAGCCAAACAGGGTGGCAGGGCTTTATGCTTGCGTGTGTATCCATTTTACCTCAGAATATCATCCTTGTACCCGTAACCATTATCATGGCATCATGCGCCGTCATTATCTCCATTAAAATGATTAAACGCCAATTTTTAAAATCAAGCCGCGAAAAATTAAGGCCTTATTTTTTCCAGTATTCTCTGTTGCTTGGAATGGCCTTAGTGTCTTTTGTTGTTGCAGCCTTGATTGAATCCTTTTTATCACCGGGGCTAATGAAAGCTGTAATTGATAATATGAGTTAATAATAATTATTAGATAATAATCATTATTATAAGTTGTTTATAATTATTATATTTTACATGGACGTTTTTTTTGCTATACTATAAATGGTGATAGAAGGCCGGACTCATAATCCCTTTTTGCCTTCTTCTATAATATGATGATGAAATCCGGACAGATTCAGCGGCGAGGAGGAAAAGGGTTGGAATCTAGATTAGATCGAATAAAAAAGCAATTACATTCTTCAAGTTACAAGCTGACGCCGCAGCGAGAGGCCACGGTTAGAGTGTTGCTCGAGAATGAAGAAGACCATTTAAGTGCAGAGGATGTATATTTGCTCGTTAAAGAAAAAGCACCGGAAATCGGTTTGGCAACTGTATATAGAACGCTTGAATTGCTTACTGAGCTTAAAATAGTAGATAAAATTAATTTTGGTGATGGGGTATCCCGTTATGATTTGCGACAAGAGGGAGCAGCGCATTTTCATCACCATTTAGTCTGTATAGAATGTGGAGCAGTAGATGAAATTCTTGAAGATTTATTAGATGATGTAGAACCGATTGTTGAACAGAAATTCAGATTCAAAATTAAGGATCATCGCCTGACATTTCATGGGGTTTGCCATCGTTGCCAAGATAAAAAAGAAGAGCCGGAGACTGCAGGGTCCGGGAATAACCATGCAAGATAAGCCTTTCCGTTGTGGAAAGGTTTTATCTTTTACTCATAAAACGTGGATGATATGTATAAAACATGTCCAAACAGGCATAAATTGATAAAAAGGCCTGGAGGACTAGAGAATTATGAGAAATTTGATTAAATTATTTTGGCAAACAAGCAAGGTATTCATCATGTTTGTTGGCTTTACGATATTATTTTATTTTGCTATTGTTTGGTTTAATGAGGAATATGAAAATTATCATCGCTATGACGAGCCTAAGGGAACGGCTGTAAAGGTTTTTCAATCCATCAATGATGAAGAGGAGCCTGGATGGAGAGAAAGACTCTTTCTATTTTATTTAGATGGGGAGTAAATGAAAATGAAAGATCCATTGCAGGATTTTATCCATTATTTAACAATCGAAAAAGGGTTGGCTAAAAACACCCTCCTATCGTATAAACGAGATTTGGATTCCTATTATAAGTTTTTGAAAAATCAACAAATTGACAACTGGAAGGACGTTTCCCGTGTTCATATTGTCCAGTTCCTGGGTAAATTAAGGGATGATGGAAAATCGTCCAAAACGCTGGCACGCCATACAGCTTCCATTCGATCCTTCCATCAATTTTTATTAAGGGAACGTATTTCGGAAACAGATCCGTCTGTCTTGATTGAAAGCCCTCATACTGAGAAATCATTGCCAAAGGTTTTAAGCCAGGAGGAAACGGAGGCATTGCTGAATGCACCTAACCCAGCTGACGCTTTCGGTATACGGGATAAGGCTATTTTAGAGCTGCTCTATGCAACTGGTATGCGGGTTAGTGAATTAATAGAGTTAAATATTGATAATGTACATATAGAAATGGGATTTGTTCGCTGTATAGGGAAGGGAAATAAAGAGCGAATTATCCCGGTGGGGCAAATGGCCCTTGATTCGATTACCACCTACTTAACATCAGGTAGACCTAGATTGGTTAGCCAAAAGAATAAATCGGATGCTTTATTTTTGAATCATCACGGCGGACGTCTCAGCCGCCAAGGGTTATGGAAAATTATCAAGAAGCTTGCTGAGCAGGCGAATATTCAAAAGTCATTGACACCTCACACCCTTCGCCACTCATTTGCCACTCATTTACTAATGAATGGTGCGGATTTGCGGGCTGTTCAGGAGATGCTCGGACATGCTGATATCTCGACAACACAAATATATACACATGTCACGAATGTCCGTTTAAAGGATGTATACAGTAAGTTCCATCCCCGAGCTTAAAAGGGGATTCTCTAAGTTTAGGATAGTTACGGCGGCCTCCGGTAAGGGATGCCGTCTTTATTTTTGAACACGTTTCTAAAAAGAAATAAGCAGTAGGTCTAAAGACTTTTTGAATATTGAGTGAATACCGAAAAATAAAACTATTAAAATTTGGTAAACTTAAATTGGCAACGTTTCCCCGGTGATGTAAAATAAAGAAGTCAGACCTCTGACGCCTGCAACTTTTGACCCGTAAATTCCACTGAAATTTATGGAAGATTACAGGCGTTGAGAAAGGGTAACCTACATATAAAAGAAGCTGGAGGTTTCAGGTATGAAATTTAAGCGAGTATTTTTAACTGTAATGGATTCTGTTGGGATTGGTGAAGCGCCAGATGCAGAGAAATTTGGCGATAAAGGTTCGGATACACTTGGACATATAGCTGAAAAAATGAATGGGTTGAACATGCCTGTCATGGGTAAATTAGGCTTGTCAAACATCAGAGAAATTAAAGGGATTCAAAAGGCAGAAAAGCCAATGGCTTATTATACAAAAATGCAAGAGGCATCCAATGGGAAAGATACGATGACTGGCCACTGGGAAATTATGGGGCTGCGCATTGATACACCGTTCCGTGTATTTCCGGATGGATTTCCGCCGGAATTAATTCAGGAGCTGGAAGAAAAGAGCGGCAGAAAAATTATTGGGAATAAACCGGCGAGCGGTACAGAAATCCTAGTAGAATTGGGAGAAGAACACGTAAAAACCGGAGCATTAATCGTGTACACTTCTGCTGACTCCGTTCTGCAAATTGCAGCTCATGAGGATGTAGTACCTCTTGAGGAGCTCTATCGTATCTGTGAAATTGCCAGAGAAATGACTCTTCGTGAAGAATATATGGTAGGCAGAATTATTGCTCGCCCATTCGTTGGAGAGCCTGGTGATTTCAAACGTACGCCAAATCGCCATGATTATGCGTTAAAACCATTTGGACGCACGGTAATGAATGAGTTGAAGGATAGTAACTTTGATGTAATCTCCATTGGGAAAATTGCTGATATCTACGATGGCGAGGGCGTAACAAAAGCGCTTCGCACAACAAGTAATATGGATGGAATGGATAAGCAGGTCCAAACATTGGACATGGACTTTACTGGTCTAAGCTTCCTGAACCTTGTTGATTTTGATGCTGTATTTGGCCACAGACGCGATCCTATTGGGTACGGTAAAGCATTAGAAGAGTACGATGGAAGATTGCAGGAAGTACTGGATAAAATGAAGGAAGACGATCTGCTAATTATTACAGCAGACCATGGTAATGATCCGGTTCATCCTGGAACAGACCATACGAGAGAATATGTTCCTTTACTTGTATACTCCAAACAATTTAAAGAAGGTAAAGAACTGCCGATCCGCAGTACATTTGCGGACATTGGTGCAACCGTTGCTGATAACTTCGGTGTGAAAATGCCTGAGCATGGAGTAAGCTTCCTTAAGGAACTAAATTAAAAGGAGAGAACAGAATGTTTGAAAAAGTAAATGAAGCAGCAGCGCATATTTTAGAGGTATCCGGTCAAAAGCCGGAACTAGGATTGATTCTTGGTTCAGGGTTGGGAGTATTGGCTGATGAAATTGAAAATGCCACTGTAATCCCATACAGTGAAATACCTCATTTCCCAGTTTCTACTGTTGAAGGACATGCCGGCCAACTTGTTGTTGGAACGCTGGCAGGCAAAACAGTAGCGGCTATGCAGGGGCGTTTCCACTATTATGAAGGATATTCCATGCAAGAAGTTACATTCCCGGTACGTGTTATGAAGGCAATGGGAATGACGCATATACTTGTAACAAATGCAGCAGGCGGAGTAAATGAAAGCTTCAAGCCTGGTGATTTGATGATTATCACAGATCATATTAATTACATGGGCGCACACCCATTAATTGGACCGAATCACAGTGAGTTTGGACCAAGATTCCCTGATATGACAAGTGCTTATACAAAATCATTAGTGGAATTGGCAGAACAAGTTGCTTCTAAACAAAATATTGCGATTCAAAAAGGTGTTTACATTGGATTTACAGGTCCTACTTATGAAACACCAGCAGAAGTAAGAATGGCACGTATTTTAGGCGGAGATGCAGTGGGAATGTCAACAGTTCCTGAAGTTATCGTTGCTGCTCATGGAGGCATGAAGGTACTCGGTATTTCATGCATTACAAACATGGCTGCTGGAATCCTGGATCAGCCTTTGGCACATGACGAGGTAATTGAAACGACTGAAAAAGTAAAATCTACGTTCTTGAACTTAGTGAAATCAATCGTATCAGAAATGAAAATTGAAGCGTAAGTAAGTTTTAACAGGAGGCTGTCTAATAGTTTTTATTAGATAGCCTCTATTTTTTTACGGTTAATAGTAGGAGTAAGATGCCATGCGTAATGACATGCTAGGGTAAAATGAATAAATAATTCGCTTTTGCCTGATATAAATTGCTCTAGTGTCCAAATTTGGTTCAATTACTGTGTAAATCGTTCGTTCAAATGCTTAATGATCGCACAATAGCCATGCTAATCGCTTAAGAGTCTTACATGATCGCTCAATCACCGGAATTCCCGCTCAATTAACCTCATTTTCCGCTAATTGCTTTACCGTTCGCTCAATAAATTGAAATATCGCTCAATTCCACTCCCTTTTCGCTCAATTCCTTTCAAAATCGAACTATTGCTATAAAATTTCGCTCAATTGTTTATAGGTTGCCTGTTATATAGATGAAATTTAAATACTGATTATAAAAAGCAGACTGAAAAGTCTTCACTTTAACCAATTCCCTTTAAAAATAAGGATGTTTTTATGATTTACAGGCTCAAATTTCTCTCCTCTCGAGTTTTGCTCGATAATTTAATTTCAGAACATCTAATGTTAGTTAATTTGGTTCCTACTAACACAGAAATAGCTAGAGTTCCCTTTGAAATTAAGACTGCATATTTAAAATCTTCATTCAAATTAGTTAGGTCCTCATCAGGAAATATAATTTTATCTGAGATAAGATTCTGGACTGTATAAAAGTGGTGTTGTTGGTAAAACTGGAATTTATCATGAGTAGGAGGTCTGTCCATGAAACGGTATGTTTCAGCTTTATTAGTAGTAGTGTTCACTTTAAGTATGTCTGTACCATCATTTGCAGCCGAAAAAACAAAAACGGCGGAATTAGATTTAGCACCTAAAACGAAGTCAGCAATACTGATAGAAAAGGATACGGGTTCTGTCATATATGATAAAAATAAAGATGAGCGGCTGTCTCCCGCCAGCATGACGAAGATTATGACTATGCTGTTAATCATGGAGGCATTAGATCAAAAGCGTATAACGATGGAAGATAAAGTTCGAACAAGTGAATATGCTGCCTCAATGGGTGGTTCGCAAATCTTCCTTGAACCAGGTGAGGAAATGACAGTTGAGCAAATGCTTAGAGGAATTGCGATTGGTTCAGGGAATGATGCCTCCGTTGCCATGGCTGAAAAAATTGCTGGAAGCGAAGAGGAATTCGTGAAAAGAATGAATGCCAAAGTGCAGGAATTGGGATTGAAGAACACTAAATTTCAAAATTGTACGGGACTGCCGACAACTGATCATTACAGTTCAGCATTTGATATGGCGACTATAGCAAAAGAGTTACTAAAGCATGAGGAAATCACAAATTTTACGAGTTTATATGAATCTTACTTACGTGAGGATTCAGATAAAAAATTCTGGCTTGTGAATACGAACAAACTGGTGAAATTTTACCCAGGTGTGGACGGATTAAAAACAGGTTTTACACATCAAGCAGGATATTGCTTAACCGCAACAGCTAAAAAAGATAATTTACGAGTCATTGCAGTTGTATTTGGAGCTGAGAATCCAAAGGAACGAAATTCTCAAATTACAAAAATGCTGGATTATGCCTTTGCTAATTATCAATCACGTCCGGTCTATAAGAAAGAACAGCCTCTTGCACTTTTGAAAATTGAAAAAGGTCAACAGAAGAAAGTAAGTCTGGTCACAAACGATTCAGTTTCTCTTTTAAATAAAAAAGGGGAAGACAATGTGAATATCCGTCCGAATATCGTACTGAAAAAAGATGTACAGGCCCCAATCAAAAAAGGGGATCAGCTTGGTGTCTTAAAAATGATGAGAGACGACAAAGTAATTTCAGAAACCCCTCTTATTGCATCAAAAGATGTAAAACGAGCAAGCTGGTTTGATTTATTTAAGCGTTCTTTCGGCATGTTTACCCATACCGGCGACGAATAAGCATTGGTATGCGAAATTAAACGAATAGAAAGAGAATATCACTAGTTTTGTCTTTAAGAAGGAATTGAAGTGGAGCTTGGCGAAAATCACCACTATACTTTCTTTGAAGGGGGCAAAGGTACTGTGAGTCTAGAAATTGATATGAAGACGATTGAGGATATATTATGTATTCGCCTGAAGGGAGAATTGGATCATCATACGGCGGAGGATTTAAAGAACAAGGCATCTCAATTAATAGAAACTGGTGGCATTCGCCATATCATTTTAAATTTGGGCGAGTTGAGTTTTATGGATAGCTCCGGTCTTGGGGTGATCTTAGGCAGATATAAACAAATTCAGCAATTTGAAGGGGAAATGATTGTTTGTGCCATCTCGCCTTCTGTTCATAGGTTATTTGAGATGTCCGGAATGTTTAAAATTCTTCGTCTTGAATCTTCAGAGGAAGCAGCTATACAGGGATTGGGGGTAGCGTAAATGAAAAACGAAATGGCTATAGAATTTTCTGCATTGAGTCAAAACGAATCATTTGCACGGATTACGGTGGCAGCTTTCATCGCGCAATTGGATCCTACACTTGATGAGTTAACCGAAATTAAAACGGTTGTATCGGAGGCGGTCACCAACGCGATTATCCATGGATATGAGGGAGATGCCAAGGGCAAAATCTATATCACTGCGATATTGGATCTTGAGGAAGAAAGAGTGGAACTGACAATCCGGGATAATGGCATTGGAATCAGAGATATCGATGAAGCAAGGCAGCCTTTGTATACAACAAAGCCAGAATTGGAAAGGTCCGGTATGGGCTTTACCATAATGGAGAACTTTATGGATGAGATTTATATCGATTCATCCAGAGGTGAAGGAACAGAGGTAAGGCTTATGAAAAATCTTTCCAAAAGCAAAGCTTTATGTAATTAAGGAGACTAATACAATGGATGTGGAAGTCAAAAAGGGTAAAAAGACCGCCCAGCTTAAGGACGAAGAGGTAAAAACACTTATACTTCAAAGCCAGCAAGGTGACCAATTAGCTAGAGACGAAATCATCCAGAAAAACATGAGGCTTGTATGGTCAGTTGTACAAAGATTTCTTAACAGAGGATATGAACCAGATGACTTATTTCAAATAGGGTGTATTGGTTTATTGAAATCTGTAGATAAATTTGATTTATCCTATAATGTTAAATTTTCAACCTATGCAGTTCCCATGATTATTGGAGAGATTCAGCGTTTCATTCGTGATGACGGCACGGTAAAAGTCAGTCGTTCATTGAAGGAAATGTCCAACAAAATCAGAAGAGCGAAGGATGAATTATCTAAGCACTTCGGACGGACGCCAACCATTACAGAAATCAGTGAGTATTTGGATTTATCACCTGAGGAAATCATTATGGCACAGGAGGCAAGCCGATCGCCTTCTTCAATCCATGAAACGGTTTATGAGAATGACGGCGATCCGATTACCTTGCTAGACCAAATAGCAGATAGTTCAGAGACAAAGTGGTTTGAAAAAATTGCTTTGAAAGAGGCAATCGCCTTATTGGATGAACGAGAGAAATTAATTGTTTATTTACGGTATTATAAGGATCAAACGCAGACGGAGGTTGCAGAGAGGCTAGGAATCTCCCAGGTACAAGTATCTAGATTAGAAAAAAAGATTTTAAATCAAATGAAAGACCGTATGGACTAGAGTGCTGGTTCGTACGGTTTTTTTTGCGATTGAATGTATCTCTCTATAAACTAATTTATGATTTTTGGTATGGTTCCTGATTTTTCTAACCATACTATAAATACATGTGAATTTAGGAAATGGGGATGAAAATATTCATGGAGGAATGTGTTTATATCCGTTTAAAATATCGGGCGAAAGTTTTGCCGAACCATCCGATAAGACTTTCGGATATTGCCAATATAATTGGGACAGACGAAGTAAAAGAAAAGGTTGGAAGTTTAGTTCTGGGTGAATTTTCGAAGAATAAAAATGTTTTTATTCTGGATGTAACGGTTGTTCTCCAAGCAATTTTTCAGCATTTTCCCGAAATGAAAATGGACACCTATGGCCCATCGCAAACAATTGTAGAGGTAGAACGTAAAACGAAGAAAGTATCGAACCTTTTGTTTATTCTTGTGTGGATTGTCCTTTTTATAGGGGCTGGCTTTGCGATTATGAATTTTCATGAGGATGTCAGTATGAGGGAGCTGCATGAACGTCTCTATTATATGATTACCGGTAAGCATTCTGCAAATCCACTTGTATTTCAAATACCCTATTCATTTGGACTCGGAATTGGGATGATTTTGTTCTTTAATCATATTTTCACAAAAAGATTAAATGATGAACCAAGTCCAATGGAAGTAGAGATGTTTAACTATCAGCAGGATTTAGATCAATACATCATTATGAATGAAAACAAACATTCGATTACTTCCGTAAAAGATGACTGAGTTCGTTTTTGTGCTGATAGTTGGATTCTCAGGTGGGGTATCGGTCGGAGCCGGATATGTGGCTTTCCTGACTGTCCTTAATATTATACCAAGGCTTACACAGCTTACGAAGGTTAAATCTGTTCATTATTTTGAAAGTGCGGTTATACTCGGAGCAATAGGTGGGACCATATCCAGCTTATGGGACTTTTCATTGGGATTAACTCCGATACTCCTATCAATCATGGGCATATTTAGCGGCGTTTTTAACGGGATGCTAGCAGCAGCTTTGACAGAGGTTTTAAATGTCTTTCCGATCTTGGCAAAAAGAATCGGAATGCAGGAGCGGATTCTATATATTCTGATGGCGCTTGTTCTCGGGAAAATAATGGGCTCACTATTTCAGTGGATTGTTTATAATCAATAAAAGTCATAGGGCGGTGAAAGAGTTGAAAGGGAAGCGAAATATCATCATTATCACAGATGGAGACGAATATGCGAAAAGAACGATCGAACATGTAGCAAAAGAAATCGGCGGTCGCTGCATTTCATCCTCCTATGGAAATCCAACAAAAATGGGCGGAGCTGAACTGATTAAACTCATTAAATCTGCAGCCCATGACCCGGTGTTGGTTATGTTTGATGACAGTGGTCTGGTCGGAGAAGGGGCTGGTGAGCAGTTAATGAAATATGTTGCGGAACACCCTGATATCAATCTTCTTGGAATTCTTGCCGTTGCTTCAAAAACGAAACAGGAAGAATGGACAAAAGTAGATGTCTGTATTGATCGCGAAGGGAATCTTACCGGATTTGGCGTTGATAAATTTGGAATACCAGAAATGGATGTTAAACGAATTAATGGAGATACAGTCTATAGTATCGATTCTATTCATGCACCTATTGTTGTCGGTATTGGTGATATAGGCAAAATGTCTAAATATGATGATATTGCTAAAGGCAGTCCCATAACACTTAGTGCTGTAAAACTGATTCTCGAAAGGAGTGGATACCATGCAGGCCAATCAAAAGGAGAAAACACCCATATCGAGTGACATACAGGCCGTAAAGCAATACATGGAGAAAAATGTGGGTCTTGGAGTAAGTTTTGATTTAGGAGTAAGAGAAATCCTGATTCGCGATACAATGATGCAAATGTATTATGTTAATGGTTTGTGTGATACCAGTTTTATCATAGAGATTTTAGAGACATTGACTGATATTAATGAACAAGAAGACAATGCCTTGGATGTCCCTATCTATGACCTGGTTAAAAATCGGCTAGTACAACAATCTGTCGAGGTTGTTCAAACGATGGATGAAATGGTAGATCAGGTATTGTCAGGCTTGATTTCCATTATTGTTGCAGGCAGCGGAAAAGCTCTGATCGTAGATGTGAGGAGTTATCCGGGGAGACAGCCCCAGGAACCGGATACAGAGAGGATCACAAGAGGAGCAAGGGACGGTTATGTTGAAAATATTATTATTAACACTGCCTTAACACGCAGGAGAATTCGCGATGAACGTTTGCGATTCGAAATTATGCGTGTTGGAGAACGCTCCAAAACAGATATTGCGATTGGATATATTGATGGGGTAGCTAATCCGAAGCTCGTTAATATCATTCGGGATGAACTGAAATCAATTGAAATTGATGGATTGACGATGGCCGAAAAAACGGTTGAGGAATATTTGGTCAATCAAGGGTATAATCCTTATCCAATGGTTCGCTATACCGAGCGGGCAGATGTAGGAGCCAACCATTTACTCGAAGGGCATGTCCTTATTTATGTAGATACGTCGCCAAGTATCATGATTACACCGACGACCTTTTTCCATCATGTCCAGCATGCAGAGGAATACAGACAGGCAGCTTCAGTGGGCACCATTCTTAGATGGTTCCGTTTTCTCGGTATTTTTGCTTCTCTTTTTATATTGCCATTATGGTTATTATTTGTATTGGAACCCCATTTGCTACCAGAAACTATGAAGTTTATTGGTCCGCAGGATGATGCACATGTTCATATTCTATTACAGATTGCTGTAGCGGAGGTTGGAATTGAACTGCTCAGAATTGCTTCGATACATACACCTGCTCCTTTATCATCAGCCATGGGACTTATTGCTGCCGTCCTAATTGGTCAAATAGCCATTGATGTTGGTTGGATGGTACCTGAGGTATTACTATATGTAGCCATTGCATCGATTGGCAGTTTTGCCACTCCAAGCTTGGAGCTCGGCTTGGCCAATAAATATATGCGGTACCTGATTTTAATTTTTACTGCTTTGTTCCATGTACCCGGGTACATGGTTGCCAATACGCTCTTCGTTTTTTTCCTAACCAGATTAAATACGTTATCTACACCTTATTTATGGCCGTTTATCCCATTTGCACCTAAAGCGCTTTCGAATATTATTATCAGAAGGCCGGTGCCTGGCAGACATTTAAGACCGCGGATTTTACATCCGGTGGATCGTACAAAATAATTCATTTTGAATTAGGGTATTAGTGTGATAAAGTAGTTATACTATTCAAAAAATAGACAGCATTAATGGCTGTCTATTTTTGTTATAACGTCAAGGAGGAGTTTACATGCACTTTTATGGGACAGGAAAAATGAGTGAACATGGCCATTTAGAAATAGGGGGAGTAGATACTGTTTCTCTTGCAGAGCAATATGGCACTCCCTTATACATATATGATGTGGCTTTAATTAGAGAACGGGCAAGAATGTTCAGAGATACGTTTGGCAGGCTGGGTGTTGATGCTCAGGTGGCCTATGCGAGCAAAGCTTTTTCTTCCATAGCGATGTTTCAGCTTGCTATGGAAGAAGGGCTATCTTTGGATGTAGTTTCTGCAGGCGAATTGTATACAGCCCTCCAGGCCGGATTTCCGGTTGAACGGATTCATTTACATGGAAATAATAAAAGTGTTGATGAATTAGAAATGGCGCTTGAAGCGGGGGTTGGCTGTATCGTAATTGATAATTTTCACGAGATTGCTATTTTAGAAGAGCTGTGCAAAATGAAAGGTAAACGATGCTCCATACTTTTACGGGTAACTCCTGGAATTGAAGCGCATACTCATGATTATATTCTAACAGGACAAGAGGATTCTAAATTTGGATTTGATCTATGGAATGGCCAGGCGGAACAAGCTCTGCAAATTGTACTGCGGAGCGAGTATTTTGACGTACTGGGTATACACTGCCATATTGGTTCACAAATATTTGAAACAACCGGATTTATTTTGGCCGCTAAAAAGATTAGTGAACAAATTGCGAATTGGAATCAAACATATGGATTTTCACCAAAGGTTTTAAATTTAGGTGGTGGTTTTGGAATCCGTTATACAGAAGAAGATGAGCCTATTCCTGTCTCTCGCTATGTAGAAGAAATTGTGAGTGAAGTAAAATCCGATTTTGAAGAAGCTGGTCTGTCTATGCCGGGAATCTGGATTGAACCAGGGCGCTCATTGGTGGGGGATGCCGGAACAACCATTTACGAAATTGGATCAAGTAAGCATGTGCCGGGAACTCGTAAATATTGGGCGGTTGATGGAGGAATGAGTGATAATATTCGTCCTGCTCTCTATCAGGCAAATTATGAAGCTGCTCTTGCCAATCGCCTGAATGATGAAGTATTTGAAGAAGTAGCCATAGCAGGGAAGTGCTGTGAAAGCGGGGATATGTTAATTTGGGATCTTCCGCTGCCTAAGGTTAAGCCTGGGGATCTGCTGGCGGTCTTTTGTACAGGTGCATATGGTTACTCAATGTCCAATAACTACAACAGGCTCCGTCGTCCTGCGGTTGTGTTTGTAGAAAATGGGGAATCGCGTCTTGTTGTGAAAAGAGAGAGTCTTGAAGATCTAATAAAAAATGACCTGCCATTATATGAATAAATAATTAGAGGCTGCCATTTCCGGCAGCCTCTAATTGTATTAGGAGAATAAGGATTTAATTGCGTCGATTAGACTTACAAAAAATGCTTTTAATTTATCAAGGAAGGATTGCCCTTCTTCTGATTGAAGATAATTGGTCACTTTATCTTTAGCGGCATTTATTTGCTCTCCAACTTTGTTCCAGTCAATTCCTAGATCCTGAAGCTTGTTAAATAAATCGATTAGGCTCTGGATCTGTTGCTCCGTTAACGTGATGCCAAGCTGCTCTGCTGCCTTTTCGATGATGCTGCGCAAATCAGCATCATTTTGAGGCGGGTTAACAGCGATCTCTTCTTTAATGGACTCAACCAGTGATGTAGCTTCATCTGTACCGATTTGGTCACCTAGTTTGGCTGTTTCAACCATTTCTTCATTGGCGGCTTGTTTTTGTTCCTCAGATATTTTGGTGTCTGTTGTCACTTCGTATGCTTTAATTAAGCCCGTTAAGGCAGCTGTACCGGAAACTTCAAAAGGAGCCGTAACATAAATCTCTGCATCTTTTATACCGGCAGTTGCCAAGGCGTTTTTATACATATCTTCTGTTACCCAATTGATATTTTTCGTTTTGACCGTAATCCCGGAACCTTTGGCAGCAATCGTAATGGATGAAGAGGAGATTGCTTTTGTTCCAATCAGTCTGCTTGCAATTTTACCATCCAAGTATTTATGCTCTTCTGAATTAGAAACTGTTACAATCTCTACATCCTTTGGAGCGTCCATTTCAGCTAACAATAATTTTTTTTGTTCCTGAGTCAGGTTTTCGCCAAGTGTAACGACCATGTCGCCTCTTTGCATATCAGCCAAAGCTACACTAGGGATGAGAAAACTAACTGCCAACAAAACTGACATTAATTTTAAAAGCTGTTTTTTCATTGTGATAACCTCCCGTACCAGTTAGACGTAAAAAAATGATAAAAGTTTCATTTTTTTATGTTGTTATAGTAATCTAGGCAAACAAATTGCCAATTGTGTTAACTCTGTCATATTATAATGGAATTGGAAGATTGTCTATTCTTTCTTGCGTTCTTTTACAGTTATTTCTATCCATTTTGGCTATATTGTATAGGGTACGAATCGTTAGAATTGTATATATAAAGCCTTTTTGGGATAAAATGTATGTCTGTTGTCTAGCATGGCAAAGAAAGGACTTTGCATTTGTGTCAGTTGAATTCATTGTTAAAAACTAGTATGATAAGAAAGATTATTAAATACCATTCTATTATTCTCATTTAATGAGGGATCAAACATGTTAATTAGATACAAGAAGAGCTTTGAAAAAATCGCAATGGGTTTATTATCTTTTATGCCTGATGAAAAAGATTTAAAGAAGCTCCAGAATACTGTTAAATCATATGAAACAGAATCAGACAGGCAACTATATCTTTGGAAACAAGATGAGGACATTATAGGTCTGATCGGGGTAGATTTGGATGGAAAGACGGTTACGGTAACCGATTTATCCGTTAATCCCTCTCATAGGGGTCTGGGAGTTGGCCATGAAATGGTAAACTGTCTGATTGAATTATATGAGGGATACGAAATTATTTCCAGAGATATAACAGCGGAGTTTATTTCAAAATGTCTGGATTGTGAAGCCGATAATAAAGCATGAAAATAGAGAAACCCTTATTTAAGAGGGTTTCTCTATTTATTTTTGCTGCGCTTTTGAAGTTGCTTGAATCGTTCCTGAATAACATCTGTACGATCACGGGTAGAATGCCTATTCACTAATAATGGATCAGTAAGATTGCTGCTGCAATTCCATGAATATCCATATTCTTTGCAAATGGTTTGGCAGGCCGCGAGCAAATCTGGATCTTCAATCGGCAAAAATGGACTTTTGTATGGTTCATTGTTTTTTAACCTATGTATGGAGTCAGTCAGTAATTGGAGTAAACCATCTGAATCCATACCTAATTGATGCATTTCTTCGGTATGTTTGTTTAAAATTTGCTTTGATTTTTGTAAGGTGCGAATAGCTCCTGATTCATTATTTCTGCGGTAATGATACATACCGACGGCCAGCTGGATAAATCCGACCCATACAGATTCTCGATCTAACGGGAGATGTTTTTTCCAGTACTCTTCAAGTATTTCATGGCATTCAAAATAATCTCTGCTTCCATGAAATTCGGCTAAGTACTGAATGAACTCAATTGGGTAGTTCATTTGGTTATTGTCACCTCAATATCTCTCTATGATTATAGATAAATATACATGAACGAACATGGATAAGAAAAGAATAAGGATTTTAAATGGTGAGAAGAGCGGGATTATCTAGCTGATAACAATAGAAACAGGCTACCTAGTCGACAGCCTGTTCCTTAGATTAATCATTTAATTAACACCAAGCTACTCCAACAATTACGAGTAGAATGAATAACACTACGATTAGCGCAAATCCGCTACCGTAACCTCCAACTGCGCCATCTCCCATTTGTGAATCCTCCTCTTTGGATCTTTTCTTTACATTGTCATACTATGTAATCCATACTGGAATGTATGGGCTTTTGCCCACCTTTTAGAAAATCAATTTGTTCATTCTATTGGAAAGAAGCTTGAGTTAAATTATACTTAAACTAGTTGAAATAAGTAGGAGTGCCTATAAAGAGATGAGTTATAAAATAAAGATAGATGCATTTGAAGGTCCACTCGATTTATTACTGCATCTAATAAATCGATTAGAAATAGATATTTATGATATTCCTGTTTCTGAAATCACCGAACAATATGTTGCCTATATCCACACCATGAAGGAGCTGGAACTGGATATAGCCAGTGAATATTTAGTCATGGCGGCAACACTTTTAGCTATTAAAAGTAAAATGCTCCTACCCAAACATGAAGAGGAATGGGATGAGGAAGAGGATGAATTCTTGATGAGTGACGATCCTCGTGAAGAATTAGTTACACAGCTGCTTGAATATAAAAAATATAAAGAGGCGGCTGATGAGTTTAAAAATATGGAAGCTGAAAGGGCGTTATTATTTACTAAACCTCCGATTGATTTATCGCCATATACGGAAGATGTAAAAACGGAACGCCATGACTTAGATGTCAGCCTTTATGATATGCTGAGCGCCTTTCAAAAATTAATGAGACGAAAAAAATTAAGAAAACCGTTACAAACTCGAATTACACGTCAGGAAATTACGATAGATAAACGGATTCAGGAAATAAAGGATTATCTTAAGGAAAAAAGAGAAAAGGTCTTATTTACCTCTCTCTTTAACACAGAGGAAAAAGAGCAGTTAGTTGTCACCTTTCTTGCTGTCCTGGAATTGATGAAGCAAAATGAAATTCAGGTGGAACAAACAAATAACTTCGAGGAAATTTTCATAGAATGGAAGCAGGAGGATTTTACAGTTGGATATCGTTAATTGGAAATCAATATTGGAAGCATTACTTTTTGCGGCAGGTGATGAAGGGTTATCTCTTGAGCAAATTTCATCCGTAATGGAAGTGACAGAAGAAGAGGCAAAAGATGCGTTATATGATCTTAAAGAGCTATATCAAAATGAAGATCGCGGGATCTGTGTTGTTGAATTGGCCGGTGTCTACCAATTGGCGACAAAAAAAGTGCATGCACCCTATTTGAAAAAGCTTGTTGAAACACCTTCGGCACACACACTTTCGCAGGCTTCACTGGAAACATTGGCGATTATCGCCTATAAACAGCCTATAACCAGAATTGAGATTGAGGCTATCCGCGGTGTCAAAACGGAACGCCCTTTACAAACCTTAATGGCCAAGGCTTTAATTCAGGAAACGGGTCGTGCAGAAGGGGCGGGAAGACCCTATTTATACGGAACGACCAAGGAGTTTTTGGATTACTTCGGTTTAAAATCTTTGGACGAGCTGCCGGCGCTGCAGGATGACACAGATGATGGATTTAATGACGAGGAAGCAGATTTGTTTTTTCATAAATTCCAAGAGATGGAATAAGGAGGATGAAGCTTGAAAATCTTGTCTTGTATAGGATATGAGTTAGAAAAGGAAAAACCCAATTCACCTGAGGATTTTTTCAATCGTTCAACCGTGACATACAAGCAAAATGGAAAAATAAAAGAATTTCAGGTTATTTATCTTCGGTATTTTGAAGAAGTTTTGTTAGAACAAAAGGCTGAGTGGATGTCCCCAGTTCGGGAATTACTGACTGGATATACGTTGAGAGATATTGTTGCCCTCCTTTGTTTGTTGCAAAATTCGCATTTTCATGAAAGAAAACGGGTATATATAAATTCTGAGGCTATCTTTTTAACTATTTTTAAAGATTTACCATACGCCCGAATAAAAGAAATTTTAAATAAAATGGAAAAAAATCCAGAAGTTTGAGCTTGAATTGTCGTATAATAATGTAAATTATTCCTCCCTGAACGTTAATCAACAATAAAAAGTAGGTTGAATATGGTAAACTATTTAGTAACTGAGCTTAAAAGAAACGATTATGGCCAGGGAAGGTTAAGAGTTTGTTGTCCTATTAGAAAGTAAATGAACACAAGGAATAGTGGAGTTTTACATGATCAAAGTGTTTGAATTTTTAAGGGAGGGTTCCGGTTGGGTAATACATTAGTGAAGAGCCAGTTGGAGGATGTAACAACATTTTTGGAGCAAACAGTACAAACTCTCGAGATTTACATGAATGAAATGACAATTGATCGTTTGATGGAGGAAAAAAGCGGCGATGAGCTCTATTATAAGGGCTTGTTTTCAACAATCCGCAAGCTGCTGGTTTATTGTGAAGAAGGCTTAGAGGCTTGCAGGATTGTCCTTAAAAACGAACCATTTAATAAAGGCGCTGCAGAGCGAGTTCTTTACCGCGTATATCATAAATGTATTGAAGAATATTTTGCTCCAAAAAGTGATTTATGGTTTGAGGACAGCCGTTCAGCGTATACAGGGCGCAATTGTATAAAATTCCGTGAAGAAGCACCAGAAAGCTTGAAAAGCCTGATTACAAAACTGGAATTTGATGTTCAAAAAATCAGAGAAGAACTTGAATACTATGAAACCGATTATCGGACAAAGATGGTTCAATCAAATTAACAGGATATGAAGTGCGATTACGTATAGTGTAATCGCATTTTTATTTGGATTTATTTTTAATTGGAAAGTCATACCTATTTCATTGAAAAAATAAGAATTAAGTCAACCTCCTCTTGAATATTGTTGTATGACGGGGAGGTTGATGAATATGAATCCTTTTAAAAAGTATTGGGAAGAAGTAGATAAATGGAAGACTGCGATTGTTGAATGGGCAACCAATCAAGAGGAGTCATTTCGAAGCTTGATCATGGAGCGGGTTGATAATCTCACGGCCCTTTTAAACAGCATGAAAAATAAAACTCCATCCCAACATGAGCTAATAAAGCTTCAAAATATGATGGAGGAGCTGGATGAATCTGTTCAAAAGGCACATAATGGCGATTCATATGTACCGCCTGGAAGACATACCTTGCCGCCATTGCCATACTCCTATGATGCTTTGGAGCCCTTTATAGACCGGGAGATTATGAAATTGCATCATACTATTCATCATCAGACATATGTAGATGGTCTGAATAAAGCCGAAACTAAAATGAAAGAAGCCCGCGATAAGGATGACTATGACCTTTTAAAGCATTGGGAGAGAGAAGCTGCGTTTCACGGATCAGGGCATTATTTGCACACTATATTTTGGTACAATATGAAGCCTGATGGCGGTGGGGAACCAACAGGTGAATTAATGAACTTTATTAAAAGAGATTTTGGCAGCTTTGCAAAATTTAAAAAGGAATTTACCGAAGCTGCCAAAAAAGTGGAAGGTGTAGGCTGGGCGATTTTAGTTTGGTCCAATCGAGCCCATCGGCTGGAAATTTTACAATCTGAACGGCATATGATTCTGACGCAATGGGATACAATCCCTTTATTAGTATTGGATGTTTGGGAACACGCGTATTATTTACAATACAAGACCGATCGTCCGGCTTATATAAACAACTGGTGGAATTTGGTGAATTGGGACGATGTTAGCGAACGATTTGAACAGGCACGGAAAATTGGCTGGAAAATATATAAGAAATAAAAGTACGTTCAAATACACCAGGTTTATTCTTAAAGGTTGACCAAGACTTTGGTTGACCTTTTTAGTTGAGGTCTAGTTTATCCCCTTATACTTCCTTACTGGGCAATCTATTACTTCCAATATTTGTGATAATATGATGGGAGGGAGGGATAGGCATGAGTTTAATAGAGCATCGGGGATCGGCTCCGGATTGTGTGAAGGTAATGGTGCTTACGGTAAGTGATACAAGAGATGAGCATATGGATCGAAGCGGGCAGCTTATGATGTGTTTGTTGCAGTCAGCTGGACATATCATTACGCGCTACCAAATAGTGAAGGATGAGCAGGATGCGATTCAGCAGGAACTCTCAGCTGGGTTAGAGGATAAAGAGGTTGATGCCATTATTTGTAATGGCGGTACTGGGATTGCCTATCGGGATGTAACGATTGAAACAATTAAGGGTTTACTAGATAAAGAAATGCCAGGGTTTGGTGAGATTTTTCGAATGCTGAGTTATCAGGAGGATATTGGTTCCGCAGCTATTTTATCCAGAGCCATCGCCGGAGTAACGCAAGGGAAGGTAATCTTCGCAACACCTGGTTCCACTGGGGCAGTGGAGCTGGCAATGAATAAATTGATTTTGCCGGAGTTAGCACATGTCGTAAGAGAACTGAAAAAGGATCTATAAGGTATAAAAAAGATAAAGCCTTCATGTAATAGGTTTCATCTTTTTTAGTCAAATAATGATTCACTGGTGAGGTCTATTGTATTTAATTTTCTGATAATATAAAATGGAATACAATCCATTATCTGGTCGGCAGATTGGAGAACGTGTAAGACTATTAAAGAGATGAGTAGATAGTTCGTTTAAATAAAGGAGCCAATGAACATGGGTACCCGATTTTCTAGGCAAGAGTTGTTTAAGCCTATTGGCTGCGATGGTCAAATACGCTTGGCTGAATCAACAGTAGGTATTATCGGTTGCGGTGCACTTGGATCGGTAATAGCGGAGACACTTGTTCGTGCAGGTATAGGGGCGATACATTTAGTGGATCGTGACTTTGTAGAAATGTCCAACATACATAGACAGCAGTTATTTGTGGAGAAAGATGCTTTAAATCTGACAGCTAAAGTGATAGCTGCTGAGCAACGATTGAAGGAAATCCGTTCAAATGTTCACCTCTTTACGTATTTAGAAAATGCAGATGGTACACTCATCGAAGACATAGCAGAAAAATGTGATATCTTGGTAGACGCAACTGATAATTTTGAAACAAGAATGGCTATAAATGATGCTGCACATAAATATGGGATACCTTGGGTGTATGGGGCCTGTGTAAGTGCGAGTGGCACTGTTTTCACTTTCATACCGGGTAAAACGGCTTGTTTCAGATGTCTTTTCCCGGCTTTGCCCTCGTTAAATGAAACCTGTGATACGGTTGGAGTTATTGCTCCAGCCGTTCAAATTACAGCAGCCCATCAATGCACAGAGGTAATGCAATGGTTAACTGGTCATCCGGAGAAGTTGCGGGAAAAAGTATATCATTTTGATGTTTGGAATCGCACCAGCTTAGAGGTTGGAGTGGCTCGTATTAAAAAAGAGGATTGTCCTACATGCGGGCATTGTCCTGTATATCCTTCGCTCGAAAAAAGTGAAGAAATGAAATCGATGGTGTTATGCGGGAGAGACACTATACAAATCATCCCTCAAGCTAATCGCCGTGTATCTTTAGAAGATGCAGAGCGACTGGCAATAAGGCAGGGATATCGATTTAAAAAGACTCCTTATTTTATCCAATTTCATACAGAACAATATCGAATAATCTTGTTTACAAATGGGAGATTGTTAATACATGGGTTGAAGGATAGCACGGAAGGACGAAATTTATTTCATCAAATGTTTGGGTAGTACAGTGTCGGAAAAAGGTCATGGAAGACTGGACAACTGTGTCTAGCTTGCTGCAGGAGAAATGGAAGGAAGTCCATTCGGTTAACTTTTATAAAATATATAGCTAACCGAAAAGTGTAGCTAAACCTTCAATTTATCTCTTCAGCTACGCGTGTAATCACCGTTTTTGCCACCAGTCTTTTTCAAAAGCATGGTTGGCCCAATGACCATTTCTTTACCGGAGGCTTTACACATATCATAAATGGTTAATGCTGAAACAGATGCTGCCGTAAGTGCTTCCATTTCGACACCGGTCGCACCTATTGTTTTAACTTCAGTAAGAATACTAATTTCATAATGGGAGTTTGCTTCATCTATTTCCCAATTGAATTCGATATTGATACCAGATAGCGGGATAGGGTGACACATAGGAATAATAGAAGATGTTTGTTTGGCAGCCATAATTCCAGCAACCTGGGCAACGGCAAAGACATCTCCTTTTTTATTTGAATAATCAAAAATTTGAGCATAAATATGTTGGTTTACAAGAATAGAAGATTTAGCAAGAGCAGTCCGAACGGTTTTATCTTTATGGGAAACATCAACCATTTTGGCACGACCCTGTTCATTGAAATGAGTGAATTCTGTCATGGAAAAACATCCTTTCTATATGATTTATCCATAGTATAGCATTCTATTTGTAAGGAGATAAAAGAATGGTAGAAAAAAGAATACCAATTCCAATTTCAGCAGCAATAGAGAAAATTTTGCAAGAAATACAGCCTGCTTCAGCTGAAATGGTCCCTTTGTCAGAAGCTTATGGTCGAATTTTAGCGGAGCCGATTATTGCTAAACATGATGTTCCTCCATTTGATCGATCGGCATATGATGGATTTGCCATTCATTCGTCCGACTCAGTTGGAGCCTCAGACGAGCATCATGTATCTTTTCACGTAATTGATGAGGTTGGAGCTGGATATATTTCGAAAAAGACACTTGCTCCCGGAGAAGCCATTCGAATTATGACTGGGGCAATGATGCCTAAGGATGCAGATGCTGTTGTTATGCTGGAACAGGTGATAGAAAAGGAAGATCACATATCTATTTATAAATCATTCGGAATGAATGAAAATGTTTCTCCTAAAGGAGAAGATGCCAGGAAAGATGAACGGCTTATCGAAGAGGGGGCGGTCATTACACCAGGTGTGATTGCATTGCTGGCGACCTTTGGATATGCGCACGTGAAAGTAGCCAAGAAGCCAGTAGTTGGTATTTTATCTACAGGTACAGAATTATTGGAAGTAGAGGATGATCTTGTACCAGGCAAAATCCGCAATAGTAACGGACCCATGATTGAAGCACAGCTGAAACGGATGGGAATTGAAAATCATACATATGGTATTCAAGCGGATAATCTAAAGCAATCCCTACAAACAGTGGAAAGAGCAATTGAAGAGACAGATTGTCTTATTACAACTGGTGGTGTTTCAGTTGGAGATTTTGATTTTATGCCAGTCATTTATTCACATCTTGGAGCGAATGTCTTATTTAATAAAGTAGCCATACGCCCAGGTAGTGTTACGACAGTAGCAGTGAATAATGGAAAGTATTTATTTGGTTTATCTGGAAATCCATCTGCCTGTTATTCGGGCTTTGAATTATTTGTTCGTCCTACCCTGTTAAAAATGATGGGTAGCTGTAAACCGTTTATGCCAAACGTAAAGGCTGCATTAGCAGAAGATTTTTTGGATGCTAATCCGTTTACTCGTTTTATTCGAGCAACGTATGAAGTAACTTCTTCAGGATTAAGCGCGACTCCTGCTGGTTTTAATAAATCGAATGCGGTTACATCCATTGCTAGGGGAAATGCATTTATCGTTCTCCCCGGTGGAAAAAAGGGCTGGAAGGCTGGAGATGAAGTTGATTTATTGCTATTGGGAGTAGAGGAAGGTGCATCTCGATGGATGCTATGAAAGTTTGATTAATCGTAGGTTTATAAAAATAGGGGAAAACAACACTTATGGGAACCGGTTGGATATTATCAAAAAATCTATGTCCGTCAGTAAACATATGATGTCGCAGTCGGTAGAAGAAGAGTCATTGAATAGATGGATGCTAGTGATGGATGCTAGATTATACAGGGATGTGATGATCATGAAACCATTTGAAATAGTTCAAGATCCAATAGAGGTTCAAAAATATGCAGATTATGTATTACACGAGGGAGCGGGCGCAGTAACCGTGTTCTCCGGTCATGTAAGGGAATGGACAAACGGTGTTCGAACATTATCCTTGGCATATGAAGCGTATGGACCAATGGCTGAAAAAAAGCTGGCGGAAATTGGTAGAGAAATTGAAATGAAATGGCCGGGTACACGAGTGGCGATTGCTCATCGTATTGGACAATTGGAAATATCAGATATAGCCGTTGTTATAGCTATTTCTTCACCTCACAGAAAGAATGCTTATGAAGCAAACGAATATGCGATTGAACGGATTAAACAAATTGTTCCAATTTGGAAAAAGGAGATTTGGGAAAATGGGGAAGTATGGGTGGGGAATCAACATAAAAAGCCATTATCAGAGGAGTCAATAAAATGATAAAAATTCTCTATTTTGCAAGTATGCGAGACTTGACCGGTAAAGCGGAAGAGAACATCGAACGAATGGAATGGTCTGTCCGAGAGTTGCTGCAATGGGCAGAAGAAACCTATCCAAACTTCGAAAAGCATTCAGTCCTTGTTGCGATAAACGAAGAATATGTGACAGAAGATGAGAAAATTAGAGATGGAGATGTGGTGGTGTTTATACCTCCAGTTAGTGGAGGTTAAAGAAAACGCGTTTTTACAGCTGTTAAGGACAGTAAGAGTTAGATGGATAAATGAAATTCCGCCGGAGAATACAAAGGGTGGTATTTGATAATATCAATGACCTGGAAACCGAATGAAAAGAAGGGAATAACCATGACCTCACAGTCTTTATTGGATAAATTAAAAAGACCGATTCGTGATTTGCGGCTATCAGTTACGGATCGCTGCAATTTCCGCTGTACATATTGTATGCCTAAAGAAATCTTTGGAGATGATTATGCGTTTTTAAAGAAACAAGAGCTTCTGACATTTGAGGAGATAGAACGAACAGTCCGTTTATTTGCAGGTCTTGGTGTAAAAAAGCTGCGTTTAACAGGCGGGGAGCCCTTATTACGAAGTCATTTATCTAAATTAGTTGAAAGGTTAGTGAAAATAGAGGGAATTGAGGATATTGGTTTAACTACGAATGGTCTTTTGCTTTCAAAGTATGCTCATGACTTATACAATGCTGGGCTAAGACGTTTAAATATTAGTCTTGATTCTTTAGATAACGAAGTATTCGGTCAGTTGAATGGTCGTGGCATTCAGCCCTCTATTATTCTTCGTAATATAGAGAATGCCGTTAACCTTGGCTTTCAGGTCAAGGTTAATATGGTCGTACAAAAGGGAGTCAATGATCATGATATCATCCCAATGGCTTCTTATTTTAAAAAGATGGGTGTAACTCTGCGCTTTATCGAATTTATGGATGTAGGTAATGATAATGGATGGAGTTTCAAAGAGGTTGTAGCGAAAAAAGAACTATATGAAAAGCTGTCTAAGGTTTTCGATTTAGAGGCTGTTGATGAGCAATATTTTGGAGAGGTAGCTAAACGCTATCGCTATAAAGATAGCAAGAGCGAAATTGGTTTTATCACATCCGTGTCGGATTCTTTTTGTTCTTCCTGTACAAGGGCACGGGTTTCATCGAATGGACATCTTTATACGTGCTTGTTTGCCTCAAAGGGCTATGATTTAAAAAAATTAATCCGTAGAGGTGTAACAGATGAGGAACTGCTGGACCACATTCGTCAAGTTTGGGAATTGAGGGCGGACCGTTATTCTGATGAACGGACGGAACAAACGATATCTAATAGAAAAAAGATAGGGATGTTCTTTATAGGTGGTTAATAGATCAATTTACTAGATTTTTTTAGTGAAGTCCTAAGAAGGACTGGTCAAGGAACATAGGCTAAGAATATCACGTTATGAGGCTAAGCCTTTGTGACCCACACCCCCTGTTACCCATCTTAAAGGGGATCCATAAACCCTTGAGGAACCAGGAGACTAAGCTGGATTAAGTGAAATCAGAAACGCTCTTCATTAAAATTAGACTGAATCTTGAGATGATTTCTGTTTAAGTAGGTATACATCAAGGAGGATTACATGAAAAAATCTGTATCGATTTTTACAATGCTATTCCTTTTAGTCATTACTCTAGTTGCATGTTCTGAACAAGAAGTTAAAGAAGAAAAAGTAGAACTAAGAATTTCAGCTGCAGCTAGTTTGCAGGATGCGCTAAGAGACATTCAAGCTGTTTTTGAAAAAGAAAATCCAGAAATGAATATTACATATAATTTTGCTGGCTCCGGTGTGCTTCAGCAGCAAATCATGCAAGGTGCTCCTGTGGATTTGTTTTTATCATCTTCAGAAGATAAGTTTGAATCATTAATTACGGCAGAAATGATTGCGGACGGGGAGCATATCAATTTATTAGAAAATGAACTTGTTTTAATTGCTCCGAGTCCTAATGAAACTAACAAAATTAGTGGTTTTGAAGATTTAATGAATGGAACAATCGATAAGATCGCAATTGGTATTCCTGAATCTGTTCCTGCAGGAAAATATGCCAAGGAAACATTAGAAGTACTAGAAATATGGGATGAGGTAGAGAGTAAACTCATTTTAGCAAAAGATGTTCGACAAGTTCTGTCGTATGTTGAAACAGGTAATGTAGACGCTGGTATTGTATATAAAACAGATGCTCTTGTATCAGATAACAGTAGGATCATCTCGACGGCAAATAAAGAACACCATACACCTATTATGTATCCTTTAGGTATTCTAAATGATACAAAATTTCCTGTTGAAGCAAAGAGATATTATGACTTTCTTCAATCGAAGGAAGCAACGGCCATATTTGAGGAATACGGATTCATAGTGAACTGAGGAATGAATATGTTACATGAATTTTTATCACCTATTATTCTTTCAATTGAAATAGCAGTGGTTTCGGGAATAATTGTTATCATATCAGGGACATTTATTGGCCGCTATTTAGCTATGAAATCTTTTAAGGGAAAAGCGGCTTTTGAGACATTTCTTATGTTGCCTCTAGTTCTGCCGCCATCAGTAGTAGGATTTATTTTGATTGTCTTGTTGGGAAAGCAAAGTATCATTGGACAAGCAATTGAGTGGATTTTTGAGAAGCCAGTCATATTTACTTGGTGGGCGGCTGTCATTGCTGCTACGATTGTGGCTTTTCCCCTTATGTATCAATCAGCTAAGTCTGGTTTTCAAGGTATTGACCATGAAATCGAAGATGCTGCTCGAGTAGATGGAGCAAGTAAATGGCAGGTTTTTCTTCATGTTTCCCTTCCGTTAGCATCGAGAGCGCTTATGACGGGCGGTATTTTAAGCTTTGCTCGAGCATTGGGGGAGTTTGGCGCTACTTTAATGTTTGCTGGAAATATTCCAGGCGTTACGCAAACAGTTCCGATAGCTATTTATACAGCCCTTGATTCGGGCAACATGCTCATGGCATGGATGTGGGTTTTAGCTATATTCTTACTATCTTTTCTCATGCTGTTCGTGATTCAATTAAAAAAAGAGTGAAGATTCATCACTGATCGTAAATGGGCAACGAAGTTTACATAAACTTTTAGTTGCCTTTTTTTATGTAATTATTACCTGAAGAATTTTAGCATCCTCCTTCATACATAATCTAATTCACTTATCACTCACCCTGAATAACCTGTCTTCGAATATTTAAGAAATTAAGCGCATAGACTTGTACAAAAACATGAAGGGGACGAGTGTGGTGAAAGTGTACTCTTTCAAATATAAACGTAAGAAATATAACTCGAAACGTAATCTTTCAGTAAAGAACGATCCAATCCGCTTAGTGTTATGGAAGCTGGCAGGCACCATCCTCATTATGATTTTGTGTTTGGCAAGTTTACTTTCGCCGATAAAAACAGTTTCTGCACAAGCGCAAGAACTTGAAAGAATCCAAACAGGGGCTAAAAGTGCAATTATGATTGAGCAGAGCACCGGCCGGATTTTATATGAGAAGGATGTCCATACAAAACGAAGGATAGCGAGTATTACTAAAATTATGACCGCAATTCTTGCGATTGAATCGGGGAAGATGGATAAAACTGTAACGGTGACAGATGCGATTTTAAAAGCAGAGGGATCGGCGATCTATTTGCAGGTAGGAGAAAAAATAAAATTAAGCGACCTTGTTTATGGACTTATGCTCAGATCAGGAAATGATGCGGCGATTGCCATTGCTGAATATGTGGGAGGAAGTGTGGAGGGTTTTTCTGCATTAATGAATCAGAAAGCAGAATGGATTGGCATGAAGAACAGTCATTTCACCAATCCGCATGGTCTTGACGATTCTGATAACCATTATTCCACAGCCTATGATATGGCAATCCTAACTAAGTATGCGATGGGGAATAAAATGTATCAGAAAATTGCCGGAACTAAGATCCATCGGGCACCCAACCCGAATGAAGTATGGGACCGTGTTTGGAAAAACAAAAACAGGCTGTTAACGGAAAAATATAAATACACCACAGGCGGTAAAACAGGTTATACAAAAAAAGCGCGCCGCACGCTAGTGACAACTGCATCCAAGGATGGATTGGATCTTATTACGGTTACTATCGATGATTCTACAGATTGGGCTGATCATATAGCTCTTTTTGAGGCGGGATTTAACAATTACACATTAACTGAAGTAGTACCGCGTGGAGACATAAAAACGATAAAAAAAGGATTTTATAAAAATAAAGCTTATTTAAAATCATCGTTATCCTACCCGCTTACGCAAAAAGAACAAGAGGAGGTCGAAGTAAAGTATGAACTGAAAAAGCCCAAAAAACAGTGGAAAAAAGGAAAAAATCTTCCGGCTAAGGTTGGAAAGGTGAATTTAATTCTTGATGGACAAACGCTTATATCTAAACCGGTTTATCTACATAAAAAAGATCAAACTGTCTTCGATATATGGAAAGACGTCTTCTATACTTTTTCAGGTGTAAACACAAATGGTTAATTATATATGGGTCGGAATCAGTATAATTGGAATCATTTATGCGATGTTTACTGGAACAATGGCGGAAGTTAATGAAGCGATCTTTAAGAGTGCAAAAGAATCGGTCACTCTATGCTTCGGCCTTATGAGTGTCCTTGTTTTTTGGCTGGGCATCATGAAGATTGCAGAAGAGGCAGGTCTATTGGATAGTTTAACACGTTTGACAAAGCCAATCGTATCCAGGCTTTTCCCAGATGTGCCGCCAAATCATCCTGCAATGGGATATATCGTATCCAATATAATGGCGAACACATTTGGACTGGGAAATGCAGCTACACCCCTGGGTATAAAGGCGATGGAACAATTAAAGGACTTAAATGGCGGAAAGGATACAGCAAGCCGCTCTATGATTACGTTTCTGGCATTGAATACCTCTGGGCTGACGCTTATTCCAACAACCGTCATAGGAATCCGCATTCATTATAATTCAGCCAATCCGACAGAAATTGTCGGCCCGACCTTTTTGGCAACCGTCATTGCAACGATAGCAGCTATTATTTTAGATCGGTACTTCTACTGGAAAAGAGTAAGAAAGGGGATGGATTGATGCACTGGATCTCAACCATATCAATTTGGATGATACCTGTGGTTATCTTGCTCATCCTTGTCATGGGTGCCATAAAGAAGGTCCCGACCTACGAGAGTTTTGTGGAAGGCGGAAAAGATGGGATAAAAATCACATTTTCGATTATTCCCTATCTCATTGGTATGATGGTGGCCATTTCTATTTTTCGTGCTTCAGGTGCTATGGATTTGCTGATAGGCTGGATGAAACCGGTATTAAACTTCTTAGGTGTGCCTTCAGAGGTAGTACCTTTAGCCTTAATAAGACCCATATCGGGAAATGCTTCTCTCGGCATGGTCAGTGATTTGATTGCCACATATGGACCTGACTCTTTTATAGGGAAGGTTGCTTCCACAATCCAGGGGAGCACGGATACAACCTTATATGTCTTAACTGTTTATTTCGGTGCAGTAGGAATTAAGAAAATGGGAGATGCTTTAAAGGTGGGATTGTTAGCTGACCTCGTCGGGATTGGTGCGGCAATCTTATTAGCTGCTATTATGTTCCAATAGACACAAATTTGTCACAAAATGCTAAAAGAAGTGAAAAAATAGTCAGATTTAACAAAAATCGGTATAAAAAGCCGATTTTTTTGTGTTTCTTAGTAAGTAATGAAATAATATGCGTGATAGGACATATCACTTTCTGCAAAAACAAAGTATAATGAACAACTAGGTAGAATGCCTATTATTTGAGTAAAGAATACAGAAAAAGTAAAATTAGACAGGTGATTAAAATGGAAAGATTACAAAAAGTGATAGCACAGGCAGGAATCGCCTCCCGAAGAAAAGCGGAACAGTTAATCGTAGAAGGCAAAGTAACTGTTAACGGTAAGATTGTAAAAGAGCTTGGCGTTAAGGTTGGCCCAAATGATCAAATAGAGGTAAGTGGAGTACCTGTAGAAAAGGAAGAACCGGTATATTTTCTGCTTTATAAGCCAAGAGGTGTCATTTCCGCTGCCAACGATGACAAAGGGAGAAAGACCGTAACAGATTTATTTCCACTGATCAAACAACGGATTTATCCAGTAGGCAGACTGGATTACGATACATCAGGTTTGATCCTGCTGACGAATGATGGTGAGTTTGCCAATGCCCTGATGCATCCAAAGTACGAAATAGAAAAAACGTACGTAGCGAAAATTCAAGGTATTCCATCCCGCGAAATAATAAAGAAATTGGAACGTGGTGTTCAATTGGAAGACGGTAAAACAGCCCCTGCGAAAGCTAAATTGCTATCAATGGATCGCAGAAAACAGTCCTCTATTGTAGAGCTGACGATTCATGAGGGCAGAAACCGCCAAGTCCGCCGTATGTTTGAAGCGATTGGGATGCCCGTTATCAAACTTAAACGTGAAAGATATGGATTCTTGACGTTGCACGGTGTTAGTCCTGGAGATTACAGAGAGTTAACACCACATGAAGTAAAGCAACTGCGTTCTATGGCGCTTCATAAAGATAAGTAAATACAACCGTAGCGCTGCCCTAAATTAGTGCCTTTCTGGCAGCGCTATATTCTTGTGTGTCTAAAGCATAGCGGGAGGGAACTTTTTTGACCAAACAAAAGCGTAAATGGATGAGAATAGGGGTTCTGGCCCTTTTAGCTGGAGCCGTCATTTATGTGGTATTTTCGAGTTTAACCATGGACAAGGAAAAAACCCTTAAAATGAATGAAACCGCTCCAAACTTTGCTCTGACAGATCTTGAAGGGGTTAAGCATGTGTTAGAGGATTATAAGGGGCAGGGAGTGTTTCTGAATTTCTGGGGGACGTGGTGTAAACCATGTGAATATGAAATGCCTTATATTCAAAGTCAATATGAAGTGTTCAAAGATAAAGGTGTACAGGTATTAGCTGTCAATGTAAATGAATCTGATTTTGTCGTGAATAAATTTGTTCAAAGACATGGGCTTACTTTTCCGGTTGTCATCGATAAGGACAATCAGGTGCAGCATCAGTATCTGATTAATCCCTTGCCGGCCACATTTTTAATTGATAAAAATGGTAAGGTCGTAGATTCAACCACTGGTAGTTTAACTGAAGAGAAGATTCAAAAGATGATGGAGAAAATACAGCCATAACAAGGGGTAATAAGGATGAAGGAAATAACTTGTGAATGTGGTCATGTTAATCCATATGGAACGATATTTTGTGAAGCATGCGGTAAGGTGCTCAATAAGGAAGAAGAAGAAAAAAAATTATTGGATATGAAATATGAAGGCAGTGCCAGAAGATCGCAAACCTACAATAAATCAGTAGTTGATAAGATTTGGAATTTTTTCTCATCCGTAAAGGTTGGCGTAACCTTAATCATTCTTCCATTAATTGCAGCTTCTATCGGTACCATCTTCCCGCAAGAAATGTATATTCCAAATGGAGAACCCGCTGAAACGTTTTATGAAAGTAAGTACGGCTGGTTTGGTGAAGTGTATTATGAGTTAGGATTACATAATTTATATAGTTCATGGTGGTTTTTACTGTTAGTGTCCCTCTTAGGAGTTTCACTTGTTATCGCCAGTCTTGACCGCTTTATTCCGCTATTCAGAGCTTTAAAGAATCAGAGAGTAATCAGGAATGAGGGTTTTTTACGCAGACAGCGGATTTTTGGTGAAGCTGATATAGCAGAGGAAAAAGAAAACTATGAATTAATCAAAACGAGATTAAAAGAAAAGCGTTATAACATAAGAGAAGAGAACGGCAATATTTTAGCAGAGAAGAACCGTTTTTCGAGGTGGGGTCCTTATGTTAATCATATAGGCCTGATCATTTTCTTAATTGGCGGAATGTTGCGTTTTATTCCAGGGATGTATGTGAATGATTACCTCAGAATTCAAGAAGGTGAAAAGAAAGCTGTACCTGGAACGAATGGTGAGTACTTTGTTGAAAACCATAAATTTACTGTAGAAGTTTATGATAAAGATAAGGAAAAAGAAGAGTTTGAGGCAACGCTTGACCGGGTTGGTACGGTCGTAAAAAATTATCAAACAGATGCCACTCTTTATCAAGCGGTAGGGGATACCTTGCCAGGGGAAGAAGTAAAGCTTGAAAAAGTTAAAGATTATCCGATACGTGTAAATGAACCTTTGAAATTTGATTCCTTTGCTTTATATCAAACATCCTACGAGGAAAACATGACTAAAATGTCATTCACCTTAATTGATAAAGCAACTGAAAAGGAGCATGGCAACTTAACCGTTGATTTGAATAATCCGAAAGATAGCTATGACCTGGGTAATGGGTACTCCGTGCACCTGGAGAGTTATTTTCCTGATTTTGAATTTAATGAGAATGAGCAGCCGACAACAAAGAGTCGATTTCCAAATAACCCTGCGTTTATCTTCAAAATGGTATCACCAGAGCATCCAGAAGGAGAAGTTAGCTTTGTTGCGATTAAACAAACCCTTGAGCCTTTGGGTGAGACCGAATATAAACTTAAATTCAAAAATATAGAGACAGGTTTTGCAACTGTATTAACAGTACGTAAAGACCTAACTTTATGGGTACTTGCGCTCGGAGGGCTTATCTTTATGATTGGCGTTATACAGGGGGCTTATTGGAATCATAGGCGTATTTGGATTCAAAAGAGTGGGGATAAAATATTTGTGGCCGCTCATACGAATAAAAACTGGTTTGGTATCAGGCGGGAGATTAATGAAATATTAGAGGGGACTTCTATTCCATTACCGTATGATCAAGCCGAAGGGGAAGAGATTCAAGAAAGAGGGGGAAAACAGAGTGGCGACTTTAAGCAGTAATTTGCTATATATTGCTTTTGTGCTGTACTTAATAGCAACTTTTGTATTTGCGGGATCCATAAAAGGTAAGAACGATAAGTGGAGTTATGAAAAATGGGCAAAAGCTGGAATTATTATCACTATTATTGGATTTATTGCACAGCTGGGTTATTTTATCACACGTTGGATAGTGTCAGGACATGCTCCTGTCAGTAATCTATTTGAGTTTACAACATTCTTTGGAATGATGTTGGTTGGAGCATTTATAATGATTTATTTCATATATAAAACAGCCATTCTGGGAGTATTCGCGCTTCCGATTGCGCTGTTAGTTATTGCGTATGCCAGCATGTTTCCACGGGATATCTCGCCGCTTATTCCGGCATTAAAAAGTGATTGGCTGTATATACATGTTACTACTGTAGCAGCGGGAGAAGCTATTTTAGCAATAAGTTTTGTGGCCGGATTAATTTATCTGATACGGGCTGTTAAACAAACGAAAGCATCAAAAAGTACGTTTTGGCTGGAAGCCGTTTTATTAGGATTAATTTGTACGATTGGTTTTGTTGTATCTACTACTATGTTTTCTATAGCTGATTATAAAACTGAATATACTTGGGTCAATAAGAGCGGTGCAGAGCAAACAGAGGAATATAATATGCCGGCGTTGTTTGTCCCGAAGGAAGCAAAATTGGTTTCCGGTACAGGGATGGATCCGTTAATTGAATTGCCATTAATAATCAATTCAAAAAAACTGAATACAGTAGTTTGGTCCATCATGATAGGTGTCGTGCTATATGGAGTGCTGCGTTTAATTTTACGTAAGCGTATAGGAGCAGCTATACAGCCGTTGGCAAAATCAGTGAATTTAGATTTACTTGACGAGGTTGGATACAGATCCATTCTAATCGGATTCCCTGTATTTACTTTGGGAGGGTTGATATTTGCCATGATTTGGGCCCAAATAGCCTGGTCAAGATTTTGGGGTTGGGATCCTAAAGAAGTATGGGCTTTAATTACATGGCTATTTTATGCAGCATTTCTGCATCTGCGCATATCGAAGGGGTGGCATGGCGAAAAGTCAGCCTGGCTTGCAGTTATAGGATTTATTATCATTATGTTTAATCTTATCGCGGTGAATTTAATTATCGTTGGATTACACTCATATGCTAGCAATTAAGAAAAAAGAGGACTTCCAAGTATGGAAGCCCTTTGTTCTTAACTCTTCTTTAGAAAATCAGGCTTAAGCTATTAACTGCAATTATATTCCGATTTATGATGCTTTTACTATTTTTAAGTTGGATGACAACTGAATAGGAAGTTAGGCAAAATCTTATATTAAAAAAATCTGGTTGTATGATAGATATTATTTTTCTATAAATTTAACTTTATAGAATCGCTTTATTTATGTAAATATTCACTTTTCTATTCCTAAATATTTAGTATGCATGTATAATAAAACTGATATCGTGGATAAATTTGTATCGTTATTAGTTAATGCTTAAGGAGGTCCGGGTGATGGAAGAGAACAACATACGATTGCTTATAGTAGATGATGAGGACCGTATTAGAAGACTATTGAAAATGTATTTAGAGCGCGAAAAATATACAATTGATGAGGCTGCTAATGGGGAAGATGCTTTAGAACTTGCTTTGGCGAATGATTATGATTTAATCCTTCTGGATTTGATGATGCCTGGCAAGGATGGAATTGAGGTTTGTAAAGAACTGCGTGAAAAAAAGGCAACACCTGTTATTATGTTGACTGCTAAAGGTGAAGAAATAAACCGAGTGCAAGGTTTTGAAGCAGGCACGGATGATTATATCGTAAAGCCTTTTAGTCCAAGGGAAGTAGTCTTACGAGTGAAAGCATTGTTAAGAAGGTCATCGAAAAATTCCTATATTCAATCAGAGACCTCAACTAAAGATGTTGTCGTCTTTAATCATCTAACGATCGATAATGATGCGCATAGAGTATTGGCGGACGGTGTAGAGGTTGCATTAACACCTAAAGAATATGAACTATTATACTTTCTCGCTAAAACCCCGGATAAAGTGTATGATCGGGAACAATTGCTAAAAGAAGTTTGGCACTATGAATTCTTTGGGGATTTACGTACCGTTGATACACATATTAAAAGATTAAGAGAAAAATTAAATAAAGTATCTGAGGATGCAGCTAGAATGATTGTAACCGTTTGGGGTGTTGGTTATAAATTCGAGGTAGTCAACGACTAATGTTTTGGAAAAGTGTAGTCGGGAAACTTTGGATGACCATTATTTTGCTGTTTTCCTTCGTTCTATTCATCTTAACTGTATTACTGCTGGAGTTTTTCCATAATCAAAGTATGGAGGAAGCTAAATCTTCTTTGTTTCGAACAGCCAAACAAGTTGAAATGATTTTAGAGGAACATTCAGATATCGAGCAATCAACACAAATTGTTTGGCAAATCATCGATCCGAATAAGGATATTGTTATTATTTTAGATGATACCAATATATACAGCAGTTTGAATGATTTGAATAAGAAAGAAGTCTATCAACTCTTTTCTCGTGATGAAACCTTAAAAAAGTCATTAGTGAATGATAGACAAGTTTCAGAAACCACTTATCTATCGTCTATTTTGGGCGGGGATAATGTTACTCAGGGTACAATTGTCGGAATTCCAATCACTAATGACGGAATGGATGGCGCCATCTATGCATTTCAGTCTGTAGACTCGAGTGAGAGTACAAACGCACAAACGACAATCTTCATCTTGATAGCTGTCGGGATCGGGATTGTTTTAACGACGATTTTTGCGTTCTTCCTGTTATCAAGAGTGACTGCTCCGCTTAGAAAAATGAGGGAAGCAGCATCTGAATTGGCCAGAGGAAAATTTGACATGAAGGTTCCCATTTTAACAAACGATGAGATTGGCGAATTGGCGATTGCATTCAATCAAATGGCACGGCAGCTGAAGTATAATATGACGGCATTACAGCAGGAGAAAGAGAATTTATCGAATATTTTAATTAATATGGCTGATGGAGTGATCATGTTTAACAGAGACGGTGAAATTCTTGTAACGAATCCTCCAGCAGATGACTTTTTAAGGTATAGTTTTTTGGATGAAACCATTCAAAAAAAACAGTCTGGAAACCAAGTCCCTGATGCATTAAGCGATTTATTCCTCGAGGTTAAGGGAACGGGAAAAGCTAAAATAGCCGAGATTACCACGCAGGGGCACGATTGGGTAATACTTATGAATCCCCTTTACCGTCAAAATGATATCCGTGGAGCTGTAGCTGTATTAAGGGATATGACGGAGGAACGCCGGCTTGATAAGATGAGAAAAGATTTTATTGCCAATGTATCGCATGAGCTTCGTACGCCTATTGCTATGCTTCAAGGATATAGTGAAGCAATTATAGATGATATTGCGGAAACAGCAGATGAGAAAAAAGAAATGGCACAGGTCATATATGATGAATCATTAAGAATGGGACGCTTGGTTAATGAACTCTTAGACTTGGCTCGAATGGAAGCAGGACATCAGACTTTAAATATTGAGGAAGTAGAAGTTGGCAGCTTTCTTGGTAGAATATCGAAAAAGTTCCAGCGGGCAGCTCAGGAAAAAAATGTTGATGTCTATACAACCCTTGACCATCCTGAGGCGCTTGTTGAGCTGGACCCTGACCGCATTGAACAGGTATTCACCAACTTGATTGATAATGCCCTGCGCCATACACCTGGGGGAGGTGAAGTGCAAATTATCCAAAGAACATTGGATAATGGTACTCAATTTGACGTGAAGGATTCTGGTGTAGGTATTTCTGAGGAAGAGCTGCCTTTTGTTTTCGAAAGGTTTTACAAGGTTGATAAAGCAAGAACAAGAGGGAGATCTGGCACAGGACTTGGCCTTGCAATAGCAAAAAATATTATTCATGGTCATGGCGGTAAAATAGATGTCTACAGCAAGGTTGGACAGGGTACGACATTTACATTTTTCCTGCCAGCGAAAAAGTAGAATTAAGAAGATAATTCTTGTTACACAAGGAACTGTTTGATGAAAGCATATCACTTAGGTGATGTGCTTTTTTGCATTCTGATACTGGACATTTTATAGGAGAGCTATTGAATCCTGTTAGTGGTATTTAACATTAAAAACTCTACGGAACGGTGTACAAGCACTTTTCCGGATACACCTGGGCGGATCGCCACGGATACTTCACAGAAACTAGGAATCCGTTTTGGGGAGACTATCAAATCATATGTACAAAGAAATGACCTTCATATAACTGATTTAACATTTATTCCTTTAACGATTGCGGCTTGGTGCCGTTATCTACTTGGTGTGAATGATGCTGGCAAAAAAATGAACATCAGTCCTGATCCTATTTTAGAAGATTTGCAGCAGTATCTTCATGTAATCGGGTTCGGCCAACCTGAATCAGTCAGTAACCAATTACAACCTATTCTTTCAAACGAAAGAATTTTTGGGGTGGACTTATACGAAGTTGGCTTAGGGAATACAATCGAAGAATTTTTTAAGCAACTGATTGGGGGACCCGGAGCTGTAAGAGAGACATTGCATGAGCAAATCCAAAAACATGAGAGTAAAGTGGCTTATTGAACTGAGACTAAGTAATTTTAATAGAATATAAGAGGAAAGGGCATCCATAAGCTAAGCCAGCTTATGAGATGCCCTATTCTTATTATTCTATGCCTCACTCAAATTAATTGCTTTGGCGACGGATATTTCATCATTGCCGGCAAGTTCATTTATGACGGAATGAGGAATTTTTTCATCAAATGTAAGGATCATAATGGCTTCACCGCCGGCTTCTTTCCGTCCTACCTGCATGGTGGCAATATTGAGATTAAGATCGCCGAGTTTTTTACCGACAATGCCAATCACACCTGGTCTGTCGTGGTGCTGGATATATAGGATATGGCCATCAGGGTAAAAGTCGATTTTGAAGTCATCGATGGCAATGATACGCGGCCCATATTCTTTTATATAGGTTGCTTTCATTTCAATTTGTCTGGTATCGCCTTTAATTCTTACCGTTATACTATTTGAATAACCATATGTTTCGTTTGAGATTTTTTCACCTATAGTGATGGAACGTTCCTTAGCGTATAACAGGGCATTTACTTCGTTGATGGTGACATCAGCCCGTTCTTTAAAAAATCCAGAAACAAGTGATTTTGTTAAAATTGATGAATCAAAATCAAAAGCATCACCGCCATATGTAATGGAAATTTCTTTTATGCCTTCGTTTATATATTGTGATAGGAAAGAGCCAAGTTTTTTCACTAATTGATAATATGGCTGTATTCTATTAAATAATTCAGCAGGTATAGCTGGTAAATTGATGGAGTTTGACACTGGTATTCCATCCACAAATGAGACTACTTCTTTTGCCACCTGCTTAGCCACATTTAATTGCGCTTCAGCAGTGGACGCTCCAAGGTGAGGTGTGACAATGATTTGATCCAAGGACAATAATTTATTATTCACCGGAGGTTCTTCTACAAATACATCCAGTGCAGCTCCGGCTACTTTTCCCTCAAGAACCGCATCATATAAAGCGTCCTCGTCAATTATGCCTCCTCTGGCACAGTTGATCAGATAGACACCGTCTTTGCATTTATGTATTGTATTTTTGTTTAATAAGCCTCTTGTATCCTTATTTAATGGGGTGTGGACGGTGATGAAATCAGATACTTGAAGCAGGTTATCGAGTGAACCGACCGTTATGCCTAATTCTTTTGCCCGATCTGACGTAATGAAAGGATCAAAGGCAAAAATATTCATCTGAAAAGCTCTCGCCCGCTTGGATAATTCAGTACCAATTCTCCCCATACCAACGATTCCTAACGTCTTACCTTTTAATTCAGCTCCGGCAAAGCGATTTCGCTCCCAAGCACCATTTTTTAAAGATTGGTGAGCCTGAGGAATGTTTCGGGCCAGGGATGCCATCATGGCAAAAGTGTGTTCAGCGGTAGAAATTGTATTGCCATCCGGTGCATTGACCACAATGATTCCACGACTTGTACAGGAAGGAACATCTATATTGTCGACCCCTACGCCAGCCCGGGCTACAATTTTTAGGTTTGTCATTTTTTGAAGTAAATCATTTGTTACTTTTGTAGCACTTCTAACTAAAAGTGCATCAAACAGATGCAATTCACTGCTTACTTCATCTATCTTTTTTTGGACAACCTCGATGTCATTCCTGCCAATGAATGGTGTTAAACCATCAGGCTTTATTGAATCAGCTATGAGCACTTTAAACAATCTTGTCACCATCCTGTAGAAGTATTTAATCTTGTTTCCACTCTACAAGACTTATAATCTGTGTGTCAATCAAGATTCAACATTGCAAGCGCTTACTATTTTAAAATTTTGGAAAAGTCTAATTTTTGTTGCCGGCAGATACTAAAAAGACTTCATTTTCTATAATTTAGACGGCTTAGTTGGTTCGAGGAAAATAGAGGTGAGGCCATTAATTTATGAATTTTTTACAAATATATATTTTTTGATCTATTTATATAGTGATTCTAATCTCTTGTATTATTTAGTTTAGTGGGATAAAATCAATATAGAAATGGTCTAGTTAAATATACAGGTGGAATGTCTAGCCTGATTATTTTTCTAAAGCATTTTACTAATTAAATACGGTCTATCTTCGGGGCAGGGTGAAATTCCCTACCGGCGGTGATGATTTATAATCTAAGCCCGCGAGCCTGTAAAGGCAGGATTTGGTGAGATTCCAAAGCCGACAGTATAGTCTGGATGGGAGAAGATGGAGGTCTCTGTTAACGTTCAAAAAACGATCTTTCGTGAACGTTTTGTTTCACATTGCCTTTTTCTCCCTTTATCTAATTAAGATAAAGGGATTTTTTATGGCATGGCTTCATGATTGACGTTTTAGGCAGAGCCTTTCTTCTGGAAGAGGTAGTACCAAACCTAAAGGAGAGAGGAAATAATGAAAAGCAGTGGTGTAAGTAAGATTCAAAAAATGGTTACGATTGGGATGTTGGGTGCGATTGGATATGTTCTGATGATTATTAATTTTCCATTCCCTGGTTTTCCAACATTTCTACAAATTGATTTTAGTGATATTCCAGCTTTAATTGCGGCCATCATTTTTGGGCCGGTTGCGGGTATCCTGGTAGAATTATTAAAAAATATTCTGGATTACATGATGACAGGAAGCGACACAGGAATTCCGATTGGGCATTTTGCTAACTTTATCGGAGGCGTCGCGTTTATCCTTCCAGCCTACTATTTTTATAAAAAAATCGGCACCAAAAGAGGCATGGTGTACGGACTTGTAGGAGGCACAATCGTATTAGCTTTATTTATGAGTCTTGTCAATTACTTCATTTTGCTGCCAAGCTACAGTGTGTTAATGAATTGGAACATGTCTGGTACAGAGATTCGAGCAATGATCACCACGGCGATCATTCCTTTCAATTTAATAAAAGGAACCTTAATTGCCATTGTATTTATGCTGTTATTCACTAAAATGCAGGGCTGGTTTTCGAAGCAATCTGTATTGCGAAATGTATAAAATAGATTAAATAAAAGCCTCTGCGAAACCGCAGAGGCTTTTATTAATGGGAGACTATTCGAATTTTAATGCGTCTCCGTCAAAGGATTCGTCAGCAACTTTAATAGAATCTGTTGGGCAACCTTCGAAAGCATCCATCATGTCATCAAGCAGAACATCTGGAATTTCGACAATACCTTGGTTATCATCTAAAGTAACAAATGCAATACCTTCATCATCATAATCGTAAATATCTGGAGCTGCTGCTCCGCAAGCACCACAAGCAATGCAAGTTTCTTTGTCAACAATAGTAAATTTAGCCATGCTAAATACCTCCCAGGTAAAAAAATATATATTTTGATACCGAACTGGATATCAAACCCCTCACCTTATTGTAAAACTCATGGTATAACTTTTCAATAGCCAATATTTCGCGTGTTTTTAGCGAATAAAGGAAAAATAGGCTATTGAATTTTAAGCATGAGGGTACAACTATTTGGTAAGATAAAAAGTGTCAGACATGTAGGATAAAGGGGTTAAAACATGATTATACCATATTTTGACGGATTAATACTGTATTTAATAAATGCATTAAAGGGGCAAAGAACAGTATATTCCCCTTTACATATACTTAATGGGAAAAAATCCTCTCAGCCCATTCAAGATGCTCGTTTGTTTAATATATCTCGGTTTTTTGGCGTACTTCCAAAGTTAAAAAGAGAGACTTGGGATCAAAAGATTATTGAATTAACCAAAAAAGGATATATAAAAGAAACAGGTATTAATACCTATGTCTGTACGCAGCATGGTAAACAAGCACTTTCCTTTTGGGAAAAGGATTATCCTCAGTTAACTAACCTGGATGGTCGTACCTTTCAAGATGCAGCTCATGGATTTTGGATGAGGCTGCAATTATTGGTACAAACGTCGTCCTGTTTGCTAAATGGCAATCATTCTTTCATTGCGGTTTCCCGTAATCAAGAGGAACAACTGTTAGTGAAAAAATTATTTAAAAAGATTCCTCTCTCTTCAATGGAATTGGCCCAGCTTCTATATCAGGAGCTTGATGATTTATTAAGTAATGTAAATGAAGCCGGAGCAGAATTAATTGTTTCAGCCTTCTCAGGTCACCAGCATGCGGGTTTGACAATCGAACAGGCTGCACGAAAGCTTAATATAGATGTATTTTATGCGAGACTTCTCTTTTGGGATACTATTCATTATATGCTTAAAGCCAGTGTTCAGTCTCCTTATATACTATTGAAAGAACTTGTGCTTATAGGTAAACCTGTTCAATCTCTTTTAACTGCTTCTACGCAAAGAACATTAAAAATGCTGCAAGCCGGGATGTCCAAAGAAGAAGTAGCAGCCGTACGGAATTTAAAAACGAATACGATTGAAGATCATCTTGTTGAAATCGTTTCAAACGTACCTGATTTTCCGATAGATGATTTTGTAAGTGCAACAGAGAAAGAACAAATCAAACAGGCCATTGCTACTAATGAAACAAAACAGTTAAGATCTTTAAAAATGGTCCTTCCATCTGAGATAACTTATTTTAAAATCAGGCTCGTTATGGCAACTATAAAGGAAGTGTAAGTATGCAGCCGCTAGAAGCTCAATTAGAAAAAATGTTCGGATTCCAAACGTTTCGAACTGGACAGAAGGAAGTGATAGAATCCATTATCACCGGCAAAGATACACTTGCTATGCTGCCAACTGGGACCGGTAAAACCTTGTGTTTTCAGATGCCCGGATACTTGATGGATGGATTGGTTATTATCATTTCACCATTGTTGGCTCTTATGCAAGATCAGGTAGAACAAATGAAGGCGAAAGGCGAAAAAAAGGTTGCCTCCTTAAATTCATTTTTAACCCTGCAGGAACGGGATATGGTGCTGAGGTCATTATCATTATTAAAATTTTTATATATCTCGCCAGAAATGCTGCAATCCAGATTTATTTTAGATAAATTAAAAAAGCTCAACATTGCATTGTTTGTTGTAGATGAAGCGCACTGTATATCACAATGGGGTTATGATTTTAGACCGAGTTATTTGCAGCTCGGCCGTATTAGAGAAGAACTGAATAACCCATTGACCTTAGCTTTAACAGCTACTGCTACTCCTGAGGTTCAAGAGGATATTTTAAAAAATTTATGTATGGAGGATGCGGCGAGAGTAATCCATAGTGTGAACAGGGAGAATATCAGTATCCTGGTAGAAGAAGCCGCTGATTATCAGCATAAGCTTCAAATTTTAATTGATGCACTGAATAAAGTGCCAGGTGCAGGGGTTATATATGTATCCAGCCGAAAACTTGCTGAACAATTAAGTGGATTTCTACTAGAAAAGGGCTTTGGTGGTGTTGCTTATTATCATGGCGGTATGGAAACTAGTGACCGAATCCTGATTCAGCAGCAATTTTTATCTGGGCAGTTAAGAATCATAGTGGCCACCAATGCATTTGGTATGGGGATTAATAAAAATGATATACGATTTATTTTACATGTAAACATGCCGTTGAGTGTGGAGGCATATGTACAGGAAATAGGCAGGGCTGGAAGAGATGGATTGCCGGCAGTGGCCATATTGTTATATTCAGAAGGAGATGAATGGCAAGCTTCCCATCTGATTGAAAGAGATTTTCCAATTCGTTCAGAAATTGAATGGGTTATTCATCATGAGGCCTCCAATCTTACAGCTGAGGAGTTTATTGGTGATGACAAAATAGAACGGATAAAAGAATTAAATAAGGCTTTATTAAAGGGGAATATTCTTGACCCCTATGAACGAATTGAGCGAATAGATGTAGAACTGGAAAATCGAAAAAAAGAAAAACTCATGAAATTATATCTATTGAAAAAATGGATTCTTTCCACTGAGTGCAGAAAGAGCAGCATCGCTTCCTATTTTAATCAGGAGCTACAGAATAAAACAAAGACTTGCTGTGACCGGTGTGGAGCAACACTAGATGCACTTATCGCTATCCTTCCAAAACAACGGCAAGACATTCCTCGGGAAGATCAAAATTGGCGTATGCAATTGAAACAATTATTTACTGGAAGGGCAGAGTAAACAAATGAAAAATAAACAGGCAGAGCTCGTGAGTCAGTTAAAGGATGAAGAACTATACAAGGCATTGATTCAAACTCAATTGCTTTTGCTTATAATCTCCTCTTTTTTGGGGATATGGGTCTTTGATGATATACAGGAGTTTTTATTGTTATTTGATTTTCAAGATTGGTCTATCCTTCTTATAGGAATCCCAGCAGGATTGCTGGTAGTTCTCTACGACTTACTTTCGATGAGGTATCTTCCCGAGAGATACTTTAATGATGGCGGAATCAATCAACGTATTTTTAGTTCTCTCAATGGACGGCAACTAGTCTTTATTGTCCTTTTAGTTTCTATCAGTGAGGAATTATTATTCAGGGGTATCATTCAAACATATGTTGGTTTATGGATGGCCAGCCTCATATTTGCACTAATCCATATAAGGTATTTATATAATGTATACTTGTTTGTGAATATCTTACTGTTAAGTTTCTTTATTGGGTTTATCTATGAGTGGACAGGCAATTTATTTGTTACAATCGCGATGCATTTCACCATTGATTTAATCCTTGGATTTGTCATAAATAAGCAAGCTGGCAAGGTAAAAGCAGTCTTATAATAGATTTAGTAAAAGTAAGCATGTATAGGGAACGGGTAAATAAATAATGGACAAGAATTACATAATTGACCGCTTCTTTTCATAAACATGATTATGAAAAGGAGAGGTGGTTTATGGAAGCGTATATCAATGATTTGGACGAACATACCGATGAGGCTACAAAAATAATGCTCAACAATGTGGTGAAAAGAAAACGCAAGTTCGATCATTATAAATCCCGTCATTTTTTATTTATTTACATTACATTAGGTTTAACAGCAATTCTAGTTGTTTATGTATATAAGAACATTATTCCTCTTTATTCTTATTCTTTTATGTCCATGTATAACTATTTTTTTGACAATGAGTTTATCATTCTCTGTATGCTAATGCTTGCCTTTATGTATGGAGGGATGCTTTATTACAAAAAAAAGATGGACAAGGCAGAAAAGGAATTTCACGCACTGCGATGTGAGATTATAGATAGGAGTAAGGATCTATGGAAAAATGATGTAGCTTGGAAAAATAGACATATCCTCTTTAATAAATTTAAAGATTTATATGATATTAATCTTTTTCACGAAAATAAATAATTTTTCACAAAATAGGCAGGTAAAGTCTGAGATTTGTCGAATAAGTATCAATTATAGGGAATGTTTATACTAGATTGCGGTGGGGGTGCTTTGATGTTTGTAAAGAATATCATGATTTCAAAATATCATTGTCATACGGTTTCTTACAATGATACTCTTCAAGAGGTTTTCTCGGTGCTGGATGAACATCAAATTGAGGGAGTGCCAGTTCTTAAAGGAAATAAGTATATAGGTACGATCACAAGGTATCGAGTATACAAAGCAGCCTTCTTATCAGAGCTGCCGAGAGATATTTTTTTAAAGGAAACAAAAGCAGAATCGATCGCTGAGGTAAACAAAACATTAAAAGAAGACGAAATATACGAAAATATATTTTTGGACTTAAAAGAGACACCTTTATTAGCCGTAGTGGATGATTACGAGTATTTCCATGGCATTGTTACGCGCTATGATATAATTGAACAATTCCAGAGTACCTTTGGCGTTCATGTACCTGGTGTGAGGATAGCATTAACTACAGTCGAAACCAAGGGGCGTATTGCCAGGTTAACTGAGATTGCAAGGCAATATCAGCAACAAATAATTTCATTAGTTACCTTTGATGAAACCGATAAACTTTTAAGGCGCATTGTCATTAAAGTAGTGAAAGCGCCGAATGTAGATAAATTTATCCGTAAATTAGAGGAATCAGGCTTTAGAGTCTTGCATATTGATGAAAAAGTTTTGCATATTGATCAAAAATAAAGATATAAATAAATGTAGAGCTAGTCATTTATTAGGCTGGCTTCTTTTAGTTATAAGATATAAAGGATTGAAAGGGAGATACTATGGCAGTGCTGTTCTTTTTTGGTTTATTAATTGCTTTATGTGTGTGCTTACTCATATATATGTACAGGCTTGCGCATCAGGACCGAGTGATTGATCATACGTTTGAATTCAGTACATTTCCAAGTGATGAGACCATCACAATCTTTTTTATTTCAGATATACATAGGCGGGTCATCAGTAATGAAATTATTGGGCAGGTAAAAGGGAAGGCTGATTTTGTTTTAATTGGCGGTGACCTAGCTGAAAAAGGGGTACCGCTAGATAGAATAAAAGAAAATTTAACTAAATTAAAAAGTGTAGGTCCTGTTTATTTCATATGGGGTAATAATGATTATGAAATAGATAGACATGAACTGGATGCACTTTTTGTAGAGTTGGATATCCATGAATTACTAGATACAAGCGTACTGTTTGAAACAAAGGATGGCGGTAAAATACGCCTGCTTGGAATTGACTTTTATGATGAAGAGGAACAAACGGGGCGGCTTGATTTGGCAATGGAAGAAGTGGAATCTGACAGTTTTAGAATTCTAGCCAGTCATACTCCGAAAATTGAAAAGGAAATTGAGAAATCATATGGAATTGATTTAGTATTGAGCGGCCATACACATGGGGGACAAATTAGGATTTTTGGAATGGGCAGATATAAATTAGGCGGCGTCAGCGAGAGGAATGATACGACCAACCTAACAAGTAATGGATATGGAACAAGCTTACTTCCGCTGCGATTAATGGCAAAACCTGAGACTCATTTAATCCATTTAAAGAAGTTAACTCCTTCATGATTTTAAAACAAGGTACCGACTGTGACTCCCTTCATACAATGGAATGGAGAGAGTAGCTACAGGAGGATTTTTTCATGAAGCTTAAACAAATCAATCCGACATTGTTCAAACTATTTATTCCCTACGATGAATTGGAAGACAGAGGTGTTACCTGTCAGGTGCTAACCAGTCATTCGGTGGAAACCCATAGCTTTTTTTATCATATTATTCAAGAAGTGCTTGAAGAATGTGGGAATTTGGTTGCTGGATTTTTTCAGATGGATGTATACTCTTATCCATGCTACGGAATCTATATAATTTTAAAAAGGGATGCGTACAATTTAAACGAAGATCTCGAAGAAGAAGAAGAAATAGAAGGGTACCTATCTGTTAATATAATGAAGCGAGATCAAGTCATATATGAATTTGCGGAGTTTGATGATGTGGTACAAGCTTGCAGAATTATAAAGACTAGCTGGAATGTGAAAGGAATCCTTTATTTTTGGAAGTCCAAATACTATTTAGAGATAAAAGAAGATACTCTTATAAACCAAGCAACTCTTATGTCTATTCTTTTGGAGTTTGGAGAATTCTCGACCTTGAGTAAAGAATACCTGTCGGATTACGGACACAGGATAAGTAAAGAGAATATAATTACTATTATAAAAAAATATTTCCTATCATAATCGCATCTAAAAGATGTGGTTATTTTTATTTAATCTAAGCGTGTTTATAAAGGCCAAAACAGTACTCTTGCACTTTCCAGGCTTTATTAAGTATACTGAATTTATAAAAGCGAATAATAAATCTGAATATTTTTTCAAAAATTTTTGTTTTGTAATTTTTAACCCTATTATTCTATTATTTCACTTTCCAGACAATTGCCAAAGTTGTATACTTATGCTGGTAGGAAAATATTACTTATTATACATCTGTAGGAGGTACTATAATGACAGCCGACCATCATTCCACTGAGGACAAACTAGATGTTTTAAAATCGACTCAGACTGTCATCCATAAGGCTTTAGATAAGCTTGGATATCCAGAAGAGGTATTTGAATTATTGAAGGAACCGCTTCGTATGCTAACTGTGAAAATCCCTGTTAAAATGGACGATGGTTCTGTAACGGTTTTCACTGGTTATCGTGCTCAACATAATGACGCTATAGGTCCGACAAAAGGTGGAATTCGTTTTCATCCTAATGTTACAGAGAATGAGATTAAAGCTTTATCCATATGGATGAGTTTGAAATGTGGCATTGTAGACTTACCGTATGGAGGGGCAAAAGGCGGTATCATATGTGATCCGCGCAATATGTCTTTTCGGGAATTGGAAAGGCTTAGCCGTGGATATGTCAGGGCGATAAGCCAATTGGTCGGTCCTACAAAAGATATCCCGGCACCGGATGTTTTCACCAATTCACAGATTATGGCCTGGATGATGGATGAATACAGTCGTATAGATGAATTTAACTCTCCGGGATTTATTACCGGTAAACCGCTTGTTCTTGGCGGTTCACATGGCAGGGAATCAGCCACTGCCAAAGGGGTAACTATTTGTATCCATGAAGCGATTAAAAAACGTGGAATGGATTTAGTAGGAGCGAAAGTTGTTGTCCAAGGCTTTGGAAATGCAGGAAGCTTTTTGGCAAAATTCATGCATGATGCCGGTGCCAAGGTAATCGGTATTTCAGATGCAAATGGGGCTTTACATGATCCCGATGGCCTTGATATTGATTACTTGCTGGATCGTCGAGACAGCTTTGGTACAGTAACCAACCTATTCACGAATACGATAACCAACCAAGAATTACTTGAACTGGAATGTGATGTTTTGGTACCTGCCGCAATTGAAAATCAAATTACAGACGAAAACGCTCACAATATACGAGCGAAGATTGTCGTTGAAGCTGCTAATGGTCCAACCACTTTGGAAGGAACGCGTATTCTAACAGATCGCGGTATACTGTTAGTACCGGACGTTTTAGCTTCTGCCGGTGGTGTTACAGTATCTTATTTTGAATGGGTACAGAATAATCAAGGATACTATTGGACTGAAGAAGAAGTTGAGGAAAAATTACAAAAAGTAATGGTTAAATCATTTAATACCATCTACGATACAGCTCAATCCCGCCGTGTAGACATGCGCCTCGCTGCCTATATGGTTGGGGTACGGAAAATGGCCGAAGCATCGCGTTTCAGAGGCTGGATTTAATACTGCAAACAATAAGAAAGTTTTCTGTCCCTCGTGAGATAGAAAACTTTTTTGCATGTGGTGGATGAGTTTAGGTTCTAAAAATGTTATTCTAAAAGGGTTATTTAAATATTCATTGAGAAGTACTAGATACTACATACAAATTGAAATTCCAGTTTACGGTTATTTGGAGGAAAGAAGTATGCACTATGAAGAAGCAATTGTGATTGGCGGCGGACCATGTGGTATGTCAGCTTCCATTAGTTTAAAGGAAATTGGTAAAAATCCATTGATTATTGAAAAGGGGAATATTGTTAATTCGATTTATCATTACCCAACACATCAAACCTTTTTCTCAACCAGTGAGAAATTAGAAATTGGGGATGTCGCTTTCATTACTGAAAATCGGAAACCTATTCGACTCCAGGCATTAACATACTATAGAGAAGTAGCGAAGAGGAAGAATCTCAGAATAAATACATATGAATGTGTGGAAGTAATAGAAAAGCAGAAGAATGGATTATTTAGAATAAAAACAACCAAAAATGAATATGAAACACCATACTGTATCATTGCAACGGGCTATTATGATCAACCAAATATGATGAATATACCAGGTGAAAATTTGGATAAGGTATACCATTATTTCAAAGAAGGACATCCTTTCTACGATATGGATGTGGTTGTGATCGGTGGCAAAAATTCAAGCGTAGATGCTGCGCTAGAGCTTGTAAAAGCGGGAGCAAGAGTAACAGTCATATATCGGGGAAATGTTTATTCAAAAAGCATTAAACCTTGGATTTTGCCCGAGTTTGAATCATATGTCCGCAACGGAATTATCAAAATGGAATTTAATTCAGTCGTAAAAGAGATTAAAGAGCAAACTGTCATTTATGAAAAAGAGGGGCAAATAATCGAAATACAAAATGATTTTGTTTTTGCTATGACAGGGTACCATCCGGATTACAGCCTTCTAACCAATGTAGGTGTTGAAATACAAAGTGATACAGGGAAACCAATGATTGATGAGCAAACAATGGAAACAAACATAGAGAACCTATTTGTGGCTGGTGTGATTGTGGCCGGAAATAATGCTAATGAAATTTTTATTGAGAATGGAAGATTTCATGGTGGACAAATAGCAAATGCGGTAAAAGATAAGGAAGGGTTGGAGTAGCATTAAGAATGCTTGATTACTTGTTAAGAGGTGTAAAATGAAGAAAATTTCACTAATTACGACTGGTGGAACGATTGCCAGTAAAGAAATCTCTAAAGGACTTCTGAATTCGGGTGCTATGAGTGGTGAGGAATTAGCAGCACTCTGTCAGTTGCCGGAGGGTTTCGATATAAAAATTATAGATTTAATGCAAAAGCCTTCCATGCATATTGGTTTCGAAGATATGGTTTTAATAAAAGAAGCCATTGAAAAGGAATTGGAGGATGAAGGAGTTTGTGGAGTGGTAGTCACTCATGGAACGGATTCGTTAGAGGAAACGGCTTATTTTCTTGATCTAACAACTAAAGATCCAAGACCAATAGTGGTAACAGGCTCACAGCGCTCCCCTCAGGATGTCGGAACCGATGTATATTCCAATTTACGGAATTCAATCTATGTAGCCGCAAATCAACACTTAAAGCATAGCGGAGTTTTGGTTGTCTTTAATGAGCGGATATATTCTGCAAGATACGTGAAAAAAGTCCATGCTTCGAATCTCCAGGGCTTTGAATCATTTGGTTATGGATATCTTGGAATCATCGATAATGATGTAGTCAGCGTCTATCAAAAGCCGATCTATAATGAATCTTACAAAATCGGTCCGGAAATACCGCGCGTTGATATCGTAAAATGCTATACAGGTGCAGATGGGATTATGATTGATGCCGCTGTAAATGCCGGCGCACGTGGAATTGTGCTAGAAGGAGTCGGCCGTGGGCAAGTAACACCTTTAATGGTCAACTCAATCCAATCTGCTTTGGATAACGGGATAACAATTGTTATCAGTACAAGTGCGGAAGAAGGAAAAGTGTATCCTGCCTATGGATACCACGGCAGTGCTCATGACCTGCAAAATAGGGGTGTGATTCTAGGTGAGGATTATGACAGCAAGAAGGCAAGATTGAAATTGGCCATATTATTATCCAATGGTAATGTCGATATCAAGGCTGCGTTTAAGTTGTAGGGTTCGAATTACACTAATCACATGAAAGCTGTGAGAATTCTTGATTTTCTTTTTTTTTCGTCCGTGTTACGATTAAAGGACGAAAGAGTAAAAAAGAGAGGGTAATCCATGTTAAATATATTAACAGCGGGCGTTGCACCTGGTATAGCCTTGCTAATTTATTTTTACCTGAAAGATCAATATAACACTGAGCCTGTATCAGTTGTATTTAAAGTATTTATCTATGGTGCGTTATTTGTCATACCTGTTATGTTTATTCAATATGTCATCCAGGCAGAAGGGCTTTTTCTTTCTGTTTGGGCTGATGCCTTCTTTGAAAAGGGAATGGTAGAAGAGCTGATTAAGTGGGCTTTATTCCTTTGGTTGATCTATGGCCATGTTGATTTTGATGAACCCTATGATGGAATTGTTTATGGAGTTTCTATTTCTTTGGGGTTTGCAACATTGGAAAATATCCTCTATTTATTTTCGAATGGGCTTGAATATGCATGGGGAAGAGCGATGTTCCCTGTTTCAAGTCATGGACTGTTTGGGGTCATCATGGGCTTTTATTTTGGGAAAGCCAAATTCCAAACCCAGCCCAGGTTAAAGCTGACTTATATGCTGACAGCCTTGTTCATTCCGATTGCCTTGCATGGTTCCTTTAACTATATATTGATGGAGCAGGAAAAATGGTATGTATATTTAATTCCATTTATGTTCTGTCTATGGGGTCTCGGACTTTGGAAAGTAAAAAAGGCAAGAATTTTAACAGAAAAGGCTTTTAAACAGTCATTTGAATCAGTTTAATAAACTGTAAACTGCAGTAAAATAGAAACAAACACTAAATCTAAATCTGCTTCTTTTTAGGAGTAGATTTGATTAGGGTTTGTTTTTTTTATTTTAAAGGATGTTTTATCTATTTATGTTGTCTGCGGCTTTAATCCTCCAGGGTAAATAAAGGTCATGAATTCATCCTGAAATTGTTGCTTATTATGTTACAAAGAATATGCTTCATACCCCACTGCTTCTACAATCCTAAATGATTTTTCCCTACCTCCATTCAACTTTGCTTTTCTCTGCTATCAGCTCAAAAAGCTTTTGTATGCAACTTATTTTTATAATCATCAATCCTCTAGTTTGAAAATGATTTTCATGTTGGACTGAATATTTTATATGTGTTTGCAAAAACTACCCTTACTGTCATTAATTCTACAGGAGGGCATGAAATGAAGGGTTTAGTAAGGAAGTTAGTATCCTTTTCAATAATTGGTTGTTTTTTATTCCTCTCACCCATTTTTGATATCCAGACTGAAGCATTTACCAATCAAGTGATTCAAAGGGGAGCTGTCGGAGATGATGTCATCGAATTACAGGCGCGTCTTCAAAATATAGGCTTTTATCATGGAAAAATAGATGGGGTCTTTGGATGGGGAACATACTGGGCATTGCGTAATTTTCAGGAACAATTCGGCTTACCTATTGATGGGTTAGGTGGAGCAAAGACTAAAAGTAAACTGGTTAGCGCCTCTAATTACAATGCTTCCTGGGTGAAAAAACAAATCAATTCAGGAAATGAGTTTACTTATTATCAGGGAACTCCAATTGAGCATCAAGTTAAGCCAAAATCATCATCGAATAAAACGACAAAATCAACAAATACGGCGAAAAAGAACACATCCACAAAGACGACCGGTACAGCTGCAAATATACCAGCTGGATTTTCGGAAAGTGATATAAAGTTAATGGCGAACGCAGTTCATGGTGAAGCGAGAGGTGAACCATACGAGGGTCAGGTAGCAGTTGCTGCGGTTATTTTGAATAGGGTCCAAAGTTCATCGTTTCCAAATACAGTTTCAGGGGTTATATTTCAGTCGGGAGCATTTACTGCGGTAGCTGACGGACAAATCTGGCTTGAACCTAATGAGAGTTCAAGAAACGCAGTTATAGATGCTATCAATGGTTGGGATCCGACCGGTGAAGCTGAATATTATTTTAACCCGGAAACAGCGACAAGTTCATGGATATGGAGTCGTCCGCAAATAAAAAAAATCGGCAAGCATATATTCTGCAACTGAGGTGAATGTAATGATAAGAAATATCGTGATTGCTGTATTGCTAATCGGTTTAGTTGGAACAGCGTACTGGGCATATCAGGATCATCAAGAAAAAATAGCTATCATGAATCAAACCGAGAATAATTATCAGCGTGCCTTTAATGATCTGAACTATCAAATTGATGTGTTAAATGATAAAATCGGGACGACATTGGCTATGAATACAAAGGATTCTCTATCTCCGGCATTGGCTGAGGTTTGGAGATTAACAAGTGAAGCACATAATAATGTTGGTCATTTGCCCCTAACATTAATGCCATTTCATGAAACGGAGAAATTTTTAACAAATATCGGTGATTTCGCCTATAAGACATCTGTGCGAGATTTAGATAAAAGTCCGCTATCTGATGAAGAATATAATACATTAAAAGCTCTGTATAGTGACGCAACGGAAATAAGAGATGAGCTAAGGAGTGTTCAAAGGAAAATCAGCGACAATGATTTACGTTGGATGGATGTGGAAACAGCCTTGGCGGATACGAAGGGGGACAGCCAACGGGACAACCAAGTTATTGATGGACTTAAAACGATAGATAAAAATGTAAAGTCAATTGGACAAAAAAGTGAATATGGACCTACATTTACATCTGTGGAGGAAAAAAACATAGATTATAAAAATTTGTCCGGAAAAGAAATAACCCGTAAGGAAGCAATTGAACTGGCAAAAAAATATACAGGTGTCTCTAATGCTAAAACTGTCAGCGTAACTGCAAATAAGGATGGTTCAAAATACGAGTTCTATCATGTGAATTTGAAGAGTGCTTCTACAGGTAATATGATTGGAATCGATTTGACTAAAAAAGGTGGACATCCAATTTATATTATTAATGATCGTCAAGTATCCGATGCTAAGATCGGGTTAAACGATGGATATAAGAAAGCTCGGCAATATCTGAATAACATGGGCTATCAGAATATGGAGTTATTTGAAAGTACTCAATATAATAATGTTGGTGTTTATACGTTTGTAACGGTTAAAGATCAAGTGAGGATCTATCCTGAAGCAATCCGTATCAAAGTAGCACTAGATAATGGAGATATCATCGGATTGGGAGCAGACGATTATCTTCAAAATCATGATAAGGAAAGAAAAATTAATAAACCGGCTATCACTGAAAAAGAAGCTGAAAAGCAAATCAGTGGAAAAGTAATGATTATGGAAAAAAGATTAGCCGTTATCACAAATAATTTATATGAAGATGTACTCTGTTATGAATTTATGGGAACAGTAGGCGATGATACCTACCGAATTTTTATTAATGCTGAAAACGGGCATGAAGAAAAAGTAGAAATCATGCATGAAGCAAGAAAAGTGTATGATGATGTCTCATAAAAAATAATCTAAGGAAAAGGCTGGAAACGGTCTTTTCCTTTTTTGTATCCTCTGTCATAATAGTACATAAGTCCTTGTTTTGGAATATTCTTACACATGTCAGAGGGGAAATGGTTTAACTATGTTAACAATCGGAATGACCATCATACTTGAGAAGAGCCAATTAGATCAGCCTGAAACATATAGATGCAAGTTAATGGATGTTAGAGATGGGATTCTTTATATTGATTATCCAGTTAATATATATACGAACAGAATAGATTACTTAATAAATGGAACGAATTTCAGGGGAACATTTGTTGGAAAGGATCAAAATACCTATCTGTTTAATACGGAAATCCAGGGAAGAGTAAGGGAAAATATACCTTTGCTGCTTTTAGATTATCCTGGTGATGAATATCTGGAAAAAATTCAGCGAAGAGAATATGTGCGTGTAAGCTTGTCCACAAAAGTAAATGTACAGCCCATTAATAATGAATTCCCCCCCTTTACGGCATTAACAACGGATATTAGCGCAGGAGGAGCAGCAATCATTGTTCCTCAAAATTTAAAGATTGATACTCATACTAATCTAATACTGCAGTTTACATTTGAGATGAGAAATAGGGAAGTGTGTGAACTACCCATTCAGGTACAAGTGAAAAGAATTGTCGAAGTTTTGAATAATAGAAAAAAAGTATCTGTCGAATTTACCGAAATCACTGAAGCAGAACGGCAAATTTTGCTGCGTTATTGTTTTGAAAGGCAATTGGAGGAAAGAAACAGAGGTTTTGGGGATTAAATACATATCTGTATGGACAAACTCATAAGTAAGAGGAGGATTGTTCCATATGAATGCGGTAGAGCGATTTATCAAGAAAATGGCTATCATTCAACTTTTATTTTTATTATTTTTTCAGCTTGTTTTTCATCGTGAACATACCTTTACTAAATGGAAAACACTCGCAAGATATGAAGGCGTCATCGAAAATAATTATACAGCGATTATGGATGCAATTTCCAATAAATGAATATTTAGGTTTTCTAAAGACAAAGTAAAGTACTTTGTCTCATTTTTTTACATTCATATTGATTTATATCCTGTAAAGCTGTGTTAAAATAGTCATGATTAATTTTTGTGTACAACAAGGAGGAACAAATGAAAAAGAAATTATCGATTGCTATTGATGGTCCTGCTGCTGCAGGTAAAAGCACAGTAGCGAAAATTATTGCTAGAAGGCTAACATACATATATATTGATACAGGTGCAATGTACAGGGCTTTAACTTATAAGGCATTAAATAATGGAATAGATCCGAATAACGAAGCAGCTCTTTATGATCTATTAATGTCTACGGATATAAAATTGCAGAATAGTGAACAAGGACAAGATGTACTGGTTGATGGAGTTATTGTATCTGAAGAGATAAGAACGCCGAATGTAACTAAAAATGTTTCCGCTGTCTCTCAGCATAAACTGGTCCGTGAAGAAATGGTTCGACGACAACAGCTCCTGTCTGAACAAGGCGGCGTTGTAATGGATGGCAGAGATATAGGTACTCAAGTTATGCCAAATGCTGAAGTCAAAATCTTTATGCTTGCAAGTGTAGATGAGCGTGCCAAAAGAAGACATGAAGAAAATATCTTAAAAGGGTTTGACTCGGATATTGAACAATTAAAACAAGATATTGCGGCCCGTGATAAATTTGATTCAGAAAGAGAAGTATCTCCTTTGAAAAAAGCAGCAGATGCAATTGAACTTGATACAACAAGTCTTTCAATTGATGAAGTGGTGGATGCTATTATGAAGATAGCGAATGAGAAAGGAGTATATGGATGAGCTTTTATAGATTTGCCAGGGGCGTAGTAAAGATAGCTCTAACTCCCTTATACCGTGTCTCAGTTTCAGGAAGAGAACATTTTCCTGAGACAGGCGGTGTTTTATTATGCTCCAATCATATCAGTGAATTAGACCCGCCAGTTGTAGGGATGACGTGCCCGCGGGATGTTCATTTTATCGCTAAAGAAGAACTGTTTAATGTACCTGTTCTTAAAACTATTTTACCGCGTGTTCATGCCATTCCTATTAAAAGAGGTATGAGTGACCGGAATGCCTTGCGAAAGGGATTGGGTGCTTTAAAAGATGGACATGTCTTAGGTCTGTTTCCTGAAGGAACTCGCAGTAAGACAGGCGAATTGGGAGAGGGTCTTGCGGGTGCAGGCTTCTTTGCGTTGAGAACGGACGCTAAAGTTATTCCCTGTGCCGTGATTGGTTCCTATAAACCATTTTCTAAAACAAAAGTTATATACGGTCCTCCAATTGACATGGAAGAATACCGTAGTCAAAAAGCCTCCCCTGAGGAAGTGACGAAAGTCATAATGGCTCATATAAAGCAATTGATTGATCAAAACCGCTAAACATCCTGCTTGACAAATAGTACAAATTATAAGAAGTTAGAAAAAAGAGATTATTTAGAATATTGTTTAATACTGGCGGATTAGTGGTATTAAATATAAATTGAAAGGTAATTGAACCCGTGATCGTTAGGAGGAGTACATATGACAGAGGATATGAACAATATTAATGTAACCGAGTTTAATGTAGGCCAAAGAGTGCGTGGGACTGTAACTAAAGTTGAAGAAAAACAAGTCGTAATTGAAGTTGAAAATAGTAAGCATGATGGCATTGTCCCTATCAGTGAGCTCTCCAGTCTGCACGTTGAAAAAGCTTCAGATGTGGTGAAGGAAGAGGACGAGCTTGAGTTTGAGATTATCAAAGTCGAAGATGAAGCTCTGATTCTATCGAAAAGAAAAGTAGATGCAGAAAAAGCGTGGGGAGACCTGGTTGTTTCATTTGAAAATGGTGAAATAATTGAAACTGAGGTTAAAGACGTTGTAAAAGGCGGTCTAGTTGTTGACTTGGGAGTACGTGGATTTGTACCTGCCTCGCTTGTCGAAGATTATTTCGTTGAAGATTTCTCTGACTACAAAGGGAAAGAGCTAGCGTTTAAGATTGTAGAGCTGGACCAAGAAAAAAACCGCTTAATCCTTTCACACAGAGATGTTGTGCGTGAAGAGAAAGAAAAGAAAAAAATTGGCGTTCTGGAATCTTTACAGGCTGGCCAAGTCCTTAAAGGAACGGTTCAGCGAATAACTGATTTCGGCGCATTTGTTGATATTGGAGGTATTGATGGTTTAGTTCATGTATCTCAGCTTTCTCATGAACATGTGGACAGACCTTCAGATGTTGTCTCAGAGGGAGACAACGTCCGAGTCAAGATTTTATCTATTGACCGTGATACTGAAAGAGTTTCATTATCCATAAAAGAGACCCTGCCTGGACCTTGGTCAGATATTACTGATAAAGCAAAAAAAGGCAGTGTTTTGGAAGGGACGGTTAAACGTCTTGTATCCTATGGTGCTTTTGTGGAAGTATTCCCTGGTGTAGAAGGTTTGGTGCATATTTCTCAAATTTCACATAAACATATCGGCACTCCTCATGAGGTTATGTCTGAGGGAGATGTTATTAAAGTTAAAGTGCTTGACGTGAATGAGGATGAGCACAGATTATCTCTAAGTATTAAAGAATTGCAAGAAAATCCAGCTGCTGAAATGGATAACTATGAACTCCCTGAAGAAACAAGAGGCTTCCAATTAGGTGAAATGATTGGAGAGCAGTTAAAGAATTTAAAAAAATAAAGTAATGTGTTAGATGCCCTTACAGGCTTGCATGCTTTAGGTTTAATATTAAGTAAAAATCAGCCCTTCTCAGGTATAGAGAAGGGCTGTTTCTATGTATAAACAAAAAATCGAATAAAGTTACCAATCAGCGTTATGCTTCACTCTGTATTATTTAGTTTTGTGAAATGACCCGAGGATTAGAGTGTAACTTGGTCGTGATTGCGATTAAAGGGCCAGAATTAGCGTGGCTGAAAAAATCTGTTATGTAGAATATCTGTTTATGAAAGTGAGGGTGTCTTTGGGTATCTACTGAATTTATAGAAAAGAATCGAATGCCCTGCTTACCGAAGATGTGTTAAATAAATCAATTTCCTATTACATTTGAAATGTTTAAAAAAATTGAAAGTTGGCATACTGCTAAGGGAGGTTTTTATGCATGAAGGTTATTTATTTTTCAGTTTAATGTGGCTTGGGTGTTGGTATTTTATTTTTATATCAGATGAATCGGTTAAGATAAGACGGAGAGGAATGATCAGACTATTGGCAGGGATTTGCTTTGCCGGTCTGTCCATCCATATATTCAGTATACATTTAAATCTGTTTTTTATTGCGGCCCTGCTTTGGTCTTTTTATCAATGGAGACATTGGACGAATAAAGAATTAATTAGAATGACAGTCGCTATTTTTTTTATTACTATTGCCTTTATATGTATTAGAATTTATTCAGTTCTATATCCAGTATGGTTTATTGTAAACTGGATTTATATTGCGGCCGGTATGCTGGTTGTACTGAGTATAATCTTTTTAGAATCAACTAAAAGGGTCAGTATACTTAGTGTTGCCATTATACTTGGTGAAGCAGTTTATTCAGGGATTTTATATGTTTACGGGTTTCCAGTTAAAGCGATAGGTACATTTGAATCATTGGACCTTTTGTTACTGGCGATAACCATTACTATCCTTTTAAATAAAACCAATAATCTATGGACAAAAAGAATACCGAGGCGAAGGATTTATCATCAGCAGCATGTAGGGTTAAAAGGTAAGGGCGTTAGATAAAAACCTGTTGGATAAATTCCATTAAGAAAAGTAATTTAGTTTACTTTTTACCGAGAATATTGAAAGGAAAACTCCAAGGGAGTTTAAATTTCACGTCAAAAATAGTAAGGAAATATAGCAGAAGAGTTGTTACTTTGCGAAACGTTTGCTATCATAATATAGTTAGACCCTTCTTTATGATTAAGAAGGGTTCTTTTTTCATAAAATATAAATACATTAAACATGCTAACAATTCAGTGAAAATAAACAGGAATTTAGCTAGGATAGTTGAAAGGATGAACGACCATGCCAAAACCAGTTGTAGCCATAGTAGGCAGGCCGAATGTAGGGAAATCTACAATATTCAATCGGATTGTAGGAGAAAGAATATCAATTGTAGAAGACGTAGCCGGAGTAACCAGAGACAGGATTTATAGTTCTGGAGAATGGTTAAACCATGAATTCAATATTATTGATACAGGCGGTATTGATATAGGGGATGAACCGTTTTTAGAACAGATTCGTCAACAGGCAGAGATTGCTATTGATGAAGCGGATGTTATTATTTTTATGACGAGTGGCAGAGAGGGATTGACTTCTGCTGATGAAGAAGTGGCAAAAATTCTTTATCGTTCAAAGAAACCAGTAGTCGTTGCTGTAAATAAAGTGGATAACTTTGAGATGCGCGATCAGATCTATGATTTCTATGCATTGGGCTTTGGTGAACCAATAGGAATCTCTGGCTCTCACGGAATTGGAATTGGGGATTTGCTAGATGCTGTTGTACAAAGCTTCCCTGATCACCAAGCACCTGACTATGACGAAGATGTGATTAAGTTCAGCTTGATCGGTAGACCGAATGTTGGAAAATCCTCATTAGTTAATGCGATTTTGGGTGAAGAGCGCGTTATTGTAAGTAATATCGCAGGAACAACAAGAGATGCGGTCGATTCTCCATATAAATATAATGGCGATGATTATGTCATCATTGATACCGCTGGAATGAGGAAAAAAGGTAAGGTATACGAAAGTACTGAAAAGTACAGTGTTTTACGTGCATTACGAGCTATTGAACGTTCAGATGTTGTCCTAGTGGTCCTCGACGGGGAAGAAGGCATTATTGAACAGGATAAAAAGATTGCTGGGTATGCCCATCAGGCAGGACGAGCTATCGTTATTGTAGTGAACAAATGGGATGCAGTTGAAAAAGATGATAAAACGATGAAGAAGTTTGAAGAGAAAATCAGGGCTGAATTCCAGTTCCTTGACTATGCTCCAATTGTGTTCTTGTCTGCTAAAACGAAAGCACGTATCCATACTTTGCTTCCAATGATTAATTTGGCAAGTGAAAACCATGCACAGCGTATCCAAACGAATGTCCTGAATGATGTTATAATGGATGCAGTAGCAATGAATCCAACGCCGACCCATCACGGCAAAAGGTTGAAAATATATTATGCTACACAAGTGGCCGTTAAGCCGCCATCCTTTGTTGTCTTTGTAAATGATCCAGAATTAATGCACTTCTCCTATGAACGCTTCCTGGAGAATAAAATTAGAGATGCATTTGGATTTGAAGGAACGCCTATAAAAATATTTTCTCGACTACGTAAATAATTTTTTTGAGGAGTGGAGTCTATGCAACAATCAGTCACCATTTTGGGAGCAGGTTCGTGGGGAACTGCACTTGGAATTGTCCTTGCAGATAACGGACATGCGGTAAAAATCTGGGGGCATGAGTTAGAACATGTCAATGAGATAAATCGTGAACAGGCAAATATTCGTTATTTACCTGATGTCAAGCTCCCTTCCGCTATTAAGGCATACTATGATTTGGAAGAGGCATTGTCTGGCTCAGAGGTTATTGTTTTTGCTGTACCGACTAAAGCAATTCGTGAAGTGGCCCGCAAGGTTAAAGCGATTGTCCAGGATAAAGTGACAATCGTCCATGTAAGCAAAGGGATAGAGCCAGATAGCTTGCTGCGTATATCTGAAATGATAGAAGAAGAAATTTTGGATATAGCAAAAGATATCATTGTTCTCTCCGGCCCAAGCCATGCTGAAGAGGTAAGCAGAAGGATTCCTACAACCGTTACGGTTGCTTCTAAAAATATGGAAGCAGCAGTGCGTATTCAGGATTTATTTATGAACCAAAATTTCCGCGTGTATACAAACCAAGACTTAGTTGGTGTGGAAATTGGGGGTGCCTTGAAAAACATTATTGCCTTAGCAGCTGGGATTACGGATGGACTTGGATACGGAGATAATGCCAAAGCCGCTTTGATGACTCGCGGTCTTGCAGAAATCACTCGTCTGGGTGTGAAGATGGGAGCAAACCCGTTAACATTCCTTGGATTAACAGGTATCGGTGACCTTATTGTAACATGTACAAGCGTCCATTCAAGAAACTGGCGTGCCGGTAATATGCTTGGAAAAGGAAAGAATCTTGAAGAGGTTCTTGAAAGCATGGGAATGGTTGTTGAAGGCGTGAGAACAACGAAGGCAGCTTATCAGTTGTCGGAGAAATACCAAGTGAAGATGCCAATTACGACTGCCTTGTACGATGTCCTGTTTAATGACAAGGATATTAAGACAGAAGTAGATGATCTTATGACTAGAAGCAAGAAGCATGAAATGGAAGATTTGATGGATAGCATGATTAATAATCATTAATTAATGATTTTCTCAAAAAATAGGCATTTGTTACTTGCTGAGATGGTCATTTAAACATAGTATACTTTATAAAAGACTGAGCCAGCATAAACTTAGTCTAAGTCTATATATTTAGTCCAGGACGGAAGTTTGGGTATATAAAACCCGAGCTTCCGTTTTTGTTTTCTTTTAGGTATATTTTGGGTTATAATAGCAAAGGTTGAAAAAATATTATTCTTTTTAAAAATATGGTAAAAAGAATTGATGAAAAAGGGGTGCCGAATATTGAGCATAGCAATGCAAAAAATGTGGATTTCGATTGCTGGGATGGGCTTAATGGCAATCGCAGTGCTGGCTATATATCTAAGCAGATATAAATTAAAGGGTATATTAAAATATCTTTTAGCCACGATAGCCTATGTATCTATGTTTATAGCAGCCATTATTATGGTCATTATTATTGTGAGTGGTCCTACAAATGGATAAAGTGTTGAATAAGAAACTACATAAAATATCTGGAATGACATTCTTGCTGTGTACAATTCTTTTTCTATCCGGGTGTATGTATCCGCAGGAGAATTTACAGCAAAACCAGGTACCCTATGAAGATCAGGTCGAATCCGTTCAGAAAGCTGTTTTGGAATATAGAAATGATAATGGCGGCAACCTGTTGCCGATTGTGACAAAGGATCAAGATACACCGTATTATATGAAATACATAATTGATTTTCAGAAATTGGTTCCAAAATATATGTCTGAAATTCCGGGAAATGCCTATGAAAATGGCGGGATTTTTGAATACACACTCGTTAATGAAGAAACAAATCCAACTGTTAGGCTGATTGATTTACGTTTAGCCGAGACAATACGGGATACCAAGCTGCAAATTCAATCACAGGGCTATCCTGCGTTTGAAGAAAAAATTGGTACCAATGTCTATGCACTCAACTATAAAAATATGGGATTTGACAAGGAACCTACCGTGAAAAGTCCCTTCACAGGTAAATCGTTACACCTTGTTTTAGGCGAAGATGGCGAATTGTACATTGACTATACACCGGATTTATATGATTTACTTATTGATCGTTCGGCGGGATTTAAAAAGGGTGAAGATATAAGAGCAGAGTTAGTGAAAGACAGCCTCTTTGTTCCTGCCTATTCATTGCCTTATACATGGGATCAAATAGCAAATAAACCTGTCTTTATGGCAATTGAGGAATAACCTTTCTTTTACAAAATATATTGTAAAAGAAAGGTTTTTTTTATTCCAGATTGTATTTTAAATTTTGACATCTCCTGAATAATTCGGTGCTTTATCATGATACTCCGAATAATTGGTTCATTTTTAATCAAAATAGCAGTCGGTTGTTTACATAAAAGGAGAGGAGAGAAAAAACTAGTCATAAGTTTAATGGGCTATAGCATAAATATATAGTGTCCAAGTTTATAAGACTATCAATAATTACGTATATGTACTCATATATGGAGGAATCGGGAGGGGATCTCTTGGAAAGGGTCGATATATTTAAGGATATAGCCGAGAGAACCGGCGGCGATATATATTTAGGAGTAGTTGGAGCCGTTCGGACGGGTAAATCTACATTTATTAAGAAATTTATGGAGTTGGTTGTTCTTCCTGGTATGAAAAGTGAAGCTGAAAAAGCACGTACGATTGATGAATTACCACAAAGTGCAGCAGGAAGAACGATCATGACTACGGAACCTAAATTTGTGCCGAACCAGGCAGCGCAGGTTCAGGTAGACGAAGGGTTAGAGGTCAATATTCGTATGGTTGACTGTGTAGGATATACCGTTCCTGGTGCGAAAGGATATGAGGATGAGAATGGGCCAAGGATGATTCATACGCCTTGGTATGAAGAGCCAATTCCGTTTCATGAAGCAGCTGAAATTGGCACTCGTAAGGTCATACAGGACCATTCTACAATTGGCGTTGTAGTGACGACAGATGGGTCAATAGGAGAGATACCAAGGTTAGACTATGTAGATGCTGAGGAAAGGGTCGTAGAAGAGCTAAAAGAGGTTGGAAAGCCTTTTATCATGATTATTAATACAGTCAGCCCTTATCACCCGGATACAGAGATTCTGCGTGCTAAGCTTCAGGAAAAATATGATATCCCGGTGCTTGCCATAAGTGTTGAGAGCATGCGGGAAGGGGATGTGTTAAATGTCCTGCGGGAAGCATTGTTTGAGTTCCCTGTTCTGGAAGTGAATGTGAATCTACCTAGATGGGTTATGGTGCTTAATGAAAATCATTGGCTGAGGGTCAGCTATCAGGATGCTATAAGAGAAACGGTTCAGGATATTAAAAGGCTTAGAGATGTTGATAGACTCGTCCATCTTTTTGAAGAGTATGAGTTTGTTGGTCATGCTTCATTGGCTGGGATTGAAATGGGCCAGGGAGTAGCCGAAATAGATTTATCAGCACCTGATGAATTGTATGACCTGGTTCTAAAAGAGATTGTGGGTGTTGAGATACGAGGGAAGGATCATTTGCTTGAATTAATGCAGGATTTTGCTTACGCGAAAGCGGAGTATGACCAGGTCGCGGATGCCCTTAAAATGGTTAAACAAACGGGTTATGGTGTTGCTTCTCCTTCTCTGGCGGATATGAGTCTGGATGAACCGGAAATCATTAGACAGGGATCCAGGTTTGGAGTTAGGCTGAAAGCTGTGGCGCCATCCATTCATATGATAAAAGTAGATGTTGAATCAGAATTTGCCCCTATAATCGGAACAGAGAAACAAAGTGAAGAATTGGTTCGTTATTTAATGGCGGATTTTGAAGATAATCCTCTGAGCATCTGGAATTCAGATATATTTGGCCGCAGTTTGTCTACTGTAGTTCGTGAGGGAATCCAAGCTAAATTAAGTTTGATGCCGGAGAATGCACGATATAAATTAAAGGAAACGCTTGAAAGAATCATTAATGAAGGATCTGGCGGATTAATTGCCATTATTCTTTAACAGATACAGAGGGTTTTACGGACCGTAACGGATCCGTAATCCTCTGTATTTTTTTGCAAAAATCAAGTGTTTTTATAAATGCTTTAACTTTCAAAATACCTCAAATAAGAAGATATGGCAATAAAAATAGAAAAATAACCTACATTATTCGAATAAATGCCTGTAAATTCGCCAATTTACTTGATATGGTCTATGGATTATGATAATCTTTTATCAGAAATCAAGTTCAAAGCAAAAACCCTTATATATCAATGTTTATCAATGGTTTTTTATGTTAAAAATGATTAATGACAAAATATTTCAAGTTTTTGTTTTGACTGATGAAAATATTTCATTACAACTTAAAAAGTATTGAAGTAGAATGGAAGCATACTTTGGGAGGAGGTGAATGGCATGAACAAAACAGAATTAATCAACGCTGTTGCTGAAGCTAGCGAGCTTTCTAAAAAAGACGCAACTAAAGCAGTAGACGCAGTGTTCGAATCCATTTTAGAAGCTCTTAAAAATGGAGATAAAGTACAATTGATTGGTTTCGGTAACTTTGAAGTTCGTGAGCGTGCTGCTCGTAAAGGACGTAACCCGCAAACTGGTGAGGAAATCGAAATCAGTGCCAGCAAAGTACCTGCATTCAAACCAGGGAAAGCACTTAAAGACGCTGTTAAGTAATTTTTACATACGATTTTACTTGAATAAGCGCTATACGCGATTAGAGTCATTACCAATTTCTTTGGTAATGACTCTTTTTCTATTATGAAGTCCATAATCTATGGCTCTAAGAATAAAATGTGCTACTATGGAAATAGTTGAAATTAGGTATAGCAATGGGAGGAAGACATAAAATGAGTGAAATCAATCGCGGTAAAATAGAAGAAGCAGTGACAATGATTTTGGAGGCTCTTGGGGAAGATCCAACAAGGGAAGGGCTCCTGGACACACCTAAACGTGTAGCAAAAATGTATGAAGAGGTATTTTCCGGATTGAGACAGGATCCTAAAGAATATTTTGAAACGGTATTCGGTGAAGATCATGAAGAATTAGTCCTTGTTAAGGATATCCCTTTTTATTCTATGTGTGAGCACCATCTCGTGCCATTCTTTGGAGTGGCACATGTGGCCTACATACCAAAAGGCGGACGTGTTACAGGTTTGAGTAAATTAGCCAGAGCGGTCGAAGCAGTGAGCAGAAGGCCGCAATTACAGGAACGGATTACATCAACTGTTGCAGATTCTATTATGGACACACTGGCTCCTCATGGAGTGATGGTCGTAGTTGAAGCTGAGCATATGTGCATGACTATGAGAGGTGTTAAAAAACCAGGATCGAAGACAATTACTTCCGCAGTAAGAGGAACATTGGCGACAGACTCAATCTCCCGTCAGGAAGTATTAAGCTTAATTAATAAATAATCATGAGATAAAAGTTGAAAAGGAGTAAGAGAATGGAGAACCTTCAATCAAATGATTTTGTAGTTATAAAAGCATTGGAAGATGGAGTGAGTGTTATTGGATTAACCAGAGGTGAGGATACTAAATTCCATCATTCAGAAAAGCTTGATAAAGGTGAAGTGTTATTTGTTCAATTTACAGAACACACATCAGCTATGAAAATCAGAGGAAAAGCGGTTATGTACACGCCATACGGTGAAATAGAAAGTGAAAAGGAATAACCGATTATCTATTCTCTCCTTTTAAACCATTCGACAGCAATTTAAAAGGATAGTAAGATAAGTATGATGAATACGTAATGTGCCGATTATGGTACGGAATCAGAAGTGGAAGCATGGGTGATTACCATTGGATAGCATCAATAATGAAGTCATACAATTTAATAGTGAGATAAAGAAACTTATCTATCATTCTTTAATATTAGATCATATTGATCGGCCAGTCATAAATGATGATATGATAGCGGTTGTGGTTAAAATTCTGCGTGATGCTAATGTGGATCAAAAGTTTATGCCATATTACATAGTATCTGTCATGCTTATGCAAATTGCCCTGGATACCCATGAGGGAGTTTCAAACACAGAGGAATCCGAAAGTCCGGCAAAATTAAGGAAACGGCAGTTATCGATTTTGGCTGGAGATTATTATAGCAGTATGTATTATCATATATTGGCGAAAACAAAAGATATCGAGTTTATTAACCTAATGTCCAGGGGAGTTCAGGAAGTGAATGAGGCTAAGGTACACTTATATATGGATAAGGATGCTGATATAGATACATTAGTAAAGTATCTTAAACAGATTGAAACCATACTGGTCGAAAAAACAGCTGAGTATTTTAACGTAATTGAACAAAAGGATTTGTTTATAGACTTTTTATTATGGAATAGATTAATGGCAGAATTGGACGGTTATCAAAATAAGTGTAACTCTAAATTTATTCAAGCCTTACAATCAATACATAGTGTAAATGATGAAACTGCTGATAAAATATCAGATTTACTTAAAAGGGAAATTACAAAGGTAAGTGATAGATTAAGATCAGCTATGTTGCAATACAATTTTAAGGATGAAATGGTTTTACGGATTGAGACAAGTATAAGGTAATCTTGAAAACATATAAAAAGACGATGTGGGGAAAGGGAATTCATAATGAAACAACAAACAAAAGAGGAACGTGTACACGGTGTCTTTGAAAAGATTTCTGATAATTATGATTCTATGAATTCAGTAATCAGTTTCCAGTTACATAAGCGTTGGCGTGCCGATACGATGAAAAAAATGGATGTTAAACAGGGAGATCAGGCACTGGATGTATGCTGCGGTACAGCTGACTGGACGATAGCGCTGGCGAGACAGATTGGCGACTCTGGTAAGGTAACGGGTTTGGACTTCAGTAAAAATATGCTCAAGATTGGCGAACAAAAGGTTAAAAAGGAGCAGTTAAATAATGTGGAACTGCTTCATGGGAATGCAATGGAGCTTCCCTTTGAAGATAATACATTTGACTTTGTCACAATTGGATTTGGTCTTCGGAATGTCCCTGACTACTTAACGGTATTGAAAGAAATGAACCGTGTTCTGAAACCGGGTGGCATGGCTGTTTGTTTAGATACTTCTCAACCGACGTTACCGGTTTACAGACAGCTATATTATTTTTATTTTAAGCATATTATGCCTCTCTTGGGTAAATTATTGGCTAAGAGTTACAAGGAGTATTCCTGGCTGCAGGAATCTGCATCTGATTTTCCAAGTGCACCGGCATTGAAAAGACTCTTTGAAGAAGCCGGTTTTGTGAAGGTTAAATATAAACCTTATTCCGGTGGTGCAGCTGCGTCTCATTTTGGATTCAAACAATCAAAATAAAGGGCGCATATTAGTTTAACGGGAAGTGGAACTATGAAATTACCAAAATTGTATTCAATTTTCAGACAGGATATCCAATTAATCGAAAAAGAGCTGCGTTCATCGATACAAACTGAATGCAGACCACTTCAGGAAGCATCTATGCACACTCTGAAAGCTGGAGGCAAACGCATACGCCCTGTTTTTGTACTGCTCACCGCAAAATTTGGAGAGTATGATATTAATCAAATTAAGCATGCTGCAGTTGCTCTGGAACTTATTCACTCAGCATCATTAGTACATGATGATATCATTGACGAAGCCAAACTGCGTAGGGGATCACTGACGGTTCGTTCCAAATGGGATAATAAAATGGCTACTTATACAGGAGATTACATATTTGCCAGGGCTCAGGAGCTTATGACTCATATTAAAGATCCATTGGCACATCAGGTAGTAGCTAAAACCATCATGGAAGTCAGCATTGGCGAAATAGAACAAATACGTGATAAATACAATTTTGATCAAAATCTACGTAACTATTTAAAGCGTATTAAACGAAAAACGGCTGTCTTAATTGCGGCCAGCTGCCAATTAGGTGCGATCAGTGCAGGGGTATCGGAGGATATACACAAAAAATTATTCTTGTATGGATACTATGTGGGCATGTCCTTTCAAATAATGGATGACATACTTGATTTCACGGCCTCTGAAAAAGATCTGGGGAAACCTGCGGGTAGTGATTTGTGGCAGGGGAATATTACCTTACCTGTTTTGTATGCCTTACAGCAACCGCAATTGGCCAAGCTTATCCGAACTGTTCACGAAGATATGAGGTTAGAAGAGTTGCAGCCTATACTCGAATCTATCAAGCAATCAGGAGCAATCGAGAAATCCATCGACTTAAGCAATGCTTACCTGGATAAAGCATTTGATATTCTAGAATTATTGCCAGAGTCGAAGAATACGGATTATTTATATGAAATAGCAAGATTTATCGGAAAAAGGAAATACTAAAATGCTATTTCCTTTTTTGTTTGCTTTATACATGTAAATAATGGTATTATTCTTTCTGAAAGCCCATACATACGAACAGAGGTGTAATTATGGAAAAAACATTTTTAATGGTTAAACCAGATGGTGTACAAAGAAATTTAATCGGGGAAATTGTATCACGTTTAGAAAGAAAGGGCTTTCAGCTTGTTGGAGCGAAATTGATGATGATTCCAACAGAGGCGGCTGAAAAGCATTACGAGGAACATAAAGAGCGTCCTTTCTTTGGTGAATTGGTTGACTTTATTACATCAGGACCAGTTTTTGCAATGGCATGGCAAGGGGAAAATGTGATTGCGACTGCTCGTCAAATGATGGGATCTACCAATCCAAAAGATGCTGCTCCTGGTACAATTCGCGGAGATTATGGTGTAACGGTAGGCAAAAACATTATCCATGGCTCTGATTCACCTGCAAGTGCCGAGAGAGAACTTGGAATCTTCTTTAAAGAAGAAGAGCTTGCTGAATATACAAAATTAGCGAATGAGTGGATTTATTAAGTAGATAGATAAAGATTAAGGGCTGTCAACAAGGTTGGCGGCTTTTTTAATTGCATACCTTACCGGTTTATGGGGGTTTATAGAATAGATCATGTGATCGTTATGGGCATACGTAATAAGTGTGGTTATATCATTGAATCTGCTAATTTTGTATACTTATAGTAAAAGAATTTATTGGAGTCGTAGGGGTATATGATAAAAATTAATGATGACTATCAGGGGTTTGTTAAAGGGATTAACTATTTAACAGGAATCAATTTATCTTTATATAAGGAAGCGCAAATGAAAAGAAGAATTACCTCCTTATATGAAAAACAAGGTTTTAATGGGTTTCAGGATTATTACAATCATCTTCGTAAAGACCAGTATTTATTAAATGAGCTTCTGGACCGTATGACGATTAATGTTTCGAACTTCTTTCGGAATTATAGAAGGTGGGAGGTTTTGGAGAAGGAGATTCTGCCAGAATTATTGTCTGAAAAAAAGACTTTGAAAATTTGGAGCGCCGCTTGTTCAACTGGTGATGAACCCTATTCACTTGCCATGGTGCTAACCCGCTTAAATGCCCTGAATCGTGTCTCTATCCTGGCAACCGATATAGATCAGAATGCCTTAGAAATTTGCAGGAGAGGCATTCAGAAAAATCTTTGGGGGAAGTACCAGTAGAGTTAAAGAATAAGCATTTCGAATTCGTGGATGGATTTTATCATATTAATCAACAAATAAAAAATGCGGTCACGTTCAAGAAACATAATTTACTGGCTGATTCGTATGGCCAATCATACGATTTAATCATATGCCGTAATGTTTTGATTTATTTTACGGATGAAGCAAAGGGTTTATTATATAAGAAATTTTCCCAATCACTTCGTCCTGGCGGAGTTTTGTTTGTGGGCAGTACTGAACAGATCTTCAACCCAACTGTATATGATTTTATCAGTACAAATACGTTTTTTTATAAAAAGAGAAATCATCATAGGGTACATAGCTAATAGACATACTGAAATGAAAGATAATCAGGAGACGTCGGCAGAGAGTGAATGGTAGTACCTTGTTAATCTGATGTACAATATAAGCAAGAAAATTACCATAAGAATAACAGTATATGATATATTATTACATAAATGCTTTAAAGTGATGAAGGAGGAGCCTTATGAGATATATAACTGCTGGGGAATCCCACGGCCCCCAATTAACAACTTTAATAGAAGGATTACCTGCAGGAATGCCGTTGTCTGAGGAAGATATCAACAAGCATCTTGCCAGGAGACAAAAGGGATATGGACGCGGTAGAAGAATGCAAATTGAAAAAGATACAGTAGAGATTACAGCAGGAATTCGTCATGGCAGGACATTAGGATCACCTGTTGCTCTGCAAGTTAAAAACCGGGACTGGACTCATTGGACCCATGTCATGGGAATTGAGCCAATTGATGAAAAGGCAGAAGACGAAATTAAACGTAAAATCACAAGACCGCGCCCAGGGCATGCTGACCTGAATGGCGGTATGAAATATGGACATAGGGATTTGCGCAATGTTTTAGAGCGCTCGTCTGCAAGAGAAACAACTGTCCGAGTGGCAGCGGGAGCTGTTGCGGTGAAACTGCTTAGTCTGCTTGGTATAGAAATTGTTTCGCATGTTGTTGAAATCGGTGGCATTAAAGCAGCTGAAACAGAGGTTAAGGATATTAAAGAGATCCAACAGCTGGCAGAGGATTCTCCGGTTCGCTGTCTTGATGAAAAAGCTGCTGAGAAGATGATGGAAGCCATTGATTTGGCTAAAAAGAATGGCGATACATTAGGTGGTGTCGTTGAAGTAGTGGCGACTGGAATGCCTGCTGGTGTCGGGAGCTATGTTCATTATGATCGTAAACTAGATGCAAAAATTGCAGGTGCAATCCTTAGTATTAATGCATTTAAGGGTGTCGAATTCGGGATTGGCTTTGAAGCGGCCAGAATTCCAGGCAGTCAGGTGCATGATGAAATCATTTGGGAGGAAGGACAGGGATATAGCCGTAAAACGAATCGCCTAGGCGGTTTTGAAGGCGGAATGACAACTGGAATGCCTGTAGTAGTGCGTGGAGTTATGAAACCAATCCCTACCTTGTATAAGCCGCTCAAAAGTGTGGATATTGACACGAAAGAGTCGTTTACAGCCTCGATAGAACGCTCTGATGCATGTGCTGTTCCGGCAGCGGCAGTCGTTGCTGAGCATGTGGTAGCATGGGAGCTTGCCAATGCAATCATTGAACAGTTTTATTCTGATCGGATGGAGACATTGGTTGAATCCGTTAATCAGCAAAGAATGTATGCGAGGGAATTCTAATGGAAACTATTCAAATTAAAACTTCTTCAAAGGAGTATCCGATTTTTATAGGTGATGGAGTGATTGAAGAGCTCCCTATATTTTTGGAGAAAAATTTCAAAGGAAAACCAAAAGTATATATGATATCGGATGAACTGGTATCGTCTCTTTATTCTGAGCTGATTAAAACGTTGTTGGCCAAACGTGGCTATGAAGTAATCATCCATGCCGTACCAACAGGAGAAAGAGCAAAATCATTCTCTGTATACGAAGAATGTTTAACGGTAGGATTTGAAAATAAACTTGATCGTGACAGCCTCGTGTTAGCTCTGGGCGGGGGAGTGGTTGGAGATTTAGCTGGATTTGTAGCTGCGACCTATATGAGAGGTATTCCCTATATTCAACTGCCAACAACCTTGCTGGCTCATGACAGTGCAGTTGGAGGAAAAGTGGCTATTAATCATCAACTGGGTAAAAATCTAGTAGGCTGTTTCTATCAACCGGAGGCAGTCTTCTATGATAGTTCCTTTTTATCCACTTTACCAGAGAAGGAATGGCGCTCAGGATTTGCCGAGTTAATTAAGCATGCCCTACTATGCAGTAAATCCTTTTATGACGATTTAAGAAATCAGTATTGCAGTATTTCTGACCTGCAATCCAAATCATTGGCTTCGTATATAAAAAAAGGGATTTCTGTTAAAGCTACTATTGTATCGGAGGATGAAAAGGAGAAAGGCTCGCGTGCTTTTCTTAATTTTGGTCATACATTAGCTCATGCGATTGAAGGGGCAGCTGGATATGGAGTGGTAACCCACGGGGAAGCTGTAGCCTTTGGTATGTTATTTGACCTATATTTGAGCCAAAAGTATGCTGATTTTTCTTTTAATCTAACTGCATTTAAGGATTGGTTAACCAATTTAGGCTATCTACAAATACCAAAAGAAATTTTATCAGCAGAATTATTGCTGCCATTTATGAAACTTGATAAGAAAAATAAACAAGGGACAATAGCGACGGTCCTTTTAAATGATTATGGCAGCCCAGCCTTACATTCCTATTCTGATACGGAAATACAAGACGAATTAACCTATTTCTTAAACAATATAGTCGGAAGGGAGAATGGTTATTCATTATGATGAGAGGCATCCGAGGAGCCATTACCATAGAAGCAAATAAAAAAGAACTCATTGAAAATAAAACAGAAATCTTACTTCGAGAAATGATCGAACAGAATCATCTTCAGGCAGAGTCTATTGCATCTATATTCATATCTGTCACAGATGATATAGATGCAGGGTTTCCAGCTGCTGTTGTTAGAAAAATAGATGGATTTACATATGTTCCCGTTATGTGCATGCGTGAAATTCCAGTACCGGGTTCCTTATCATTGGCCATACGGATTATGATTCATGCCAATTTGGATACAGCCCAAAAGAATATCAAGCATATTTATCTGGAGGGGGCTACGGTCCTTAGACCTGATTTAACAGAGAAATAGACAATAAAAAAGGGGGAACTGGAGCTTTGAAATGGAAGAATCATTTATATACATTAGAGCCTTATAAGCCAGGCAAACCAATTGAGGAAGTAAAAAGGGAGTTTGGGTTGGAGGAGATCATCAAACTGGCATCAAATGAAAACCCATACGGATATTCATCCGAAGTCGCAAAAACGCTGAAGGAAACAGAATGGTCACTTCCCTTGTATCCGGATGGCGGAGCCGTTAATTTGCGTGAAGTCTTATCTAACTATTTAGGAGTTGAAAAAAATCAGCTTATCTTTGGAAATGGTTCAGATAATATCATCCAAATGATAGCAAAGGCGATTCTTGCTCCAGGTGTGAATACGGTTATGTCTACGGGTACCTTTAGTCAGTACAGCCATAATGCCATTTTGGAGCAGGCAGAGATCAGGGAGGTGCCGCATATAAATGGCAGACATGATCTTGACGGCATGCTTCGTCAGATTGATGCTGACACGGGGATTGTGTGGATTTGTTCTCCTAATAATCCGACAGGCGAATACATAAGAGGTGAGGAGCTTCTCCCATTTTTGAGTCAGGTTCCTAACGATGTATTAGTTGTATTTGATGCAGCTTATTATGAGTACGTCACAGCTATAGATTATCCTGAAATCTTGCCGTTAATTAATCAGTTTGATAATTTAATCCTATTGCATACTTTTTCCAAGATTTACGGGATGGCGGCTTTGCGTATTGGTTATGGAGTGGCTAATTCCGATATTATCCGTATGCTTGAGCCTGCAAGAGAGCCGTTTAACGTCAATGCATTAGCTCAAAAGGCTGCGATTGCTGCTATAAGTGATCAACAATTTATTGAGGAATGCAAACAAAAAAATAGAGATGGCCTTCAGCAATATTATGAATTTTGTAAGATTCATAACTTAAGTTACTATCCATCACAGGCAAATTTCATCTTAATCGATACAGGTCATGATGGGGATGAAGTCTTTCAGTATTTAATGAGAAAAGGCTTTATCGTTCGTTCCGGCCAGGCTTTGGATTTCCCTACATCCATTAGGATTACAGTTGGTTCTGACCAGCAGAATGAAGCTGTTTTGAAAGAGCTGAAAAATTTCCTTTTGATGAAAGAAAATAAAGAAACCAAATAGATAGTAGGTGAGGTGCCTCCATGCGTGGGAATGTATTAATGATAGGTCTTGGTTTAATTGGAGGATCCATTGCTTTATCTATTAAAAAGGAACATCCGAAGGCATTGATACTAGGGTATGATGTGGATCGAAAACAGGTGCAGCTGGCAAAAGCATTAAAAGTAATAGATGAAGAGACTTTGGATTATAAAGAGGCAGCTGGAAGAGCAGATGTTATCATTATCGGAGTCCCGGTGCAAGCTACATCAACCGTTATGGAAAGCCTGTCAGCATGTACGCTGAAAAAAAGCGTTATAATTACGGATGTAGGAAGTACAAAGGCAAAGATCATGAAAGAAGCAGAGCGTTTGTTTAGCATGAATTATACGTTTATAGGCGGTCACCCAATGGCTGGATCTCATAAAAGCGGAGTAGCTGCGGCAAAAGTGCATCTTTTTGAAAATGCTTTTTATATATTGACAGCTTCTGCTCATGCAGGTGTTAAAGAGGTTGCTGAGCTGAAGATGTGGCTGAAGGGGACGAAAGCCAAATTCATTGAAGTGGATGCTCATGAGCACGATTTAATGACAGGTGTCATCAGTCATTTGCCGCATATTATGGCAGCCTCGATTGTTAATCAGGCTGAACAGGCTGAAGCGAAACATGATTTAGTTGCAAGACTTGCTGCCGGAGGATTCAGGGATATTACCCGAATAGCTTCATCCAGTCCTCAAATGTGGAAGGATATTCTGATTCAAAATGATCAAGTATTAATCGATCTTTTGGACTCCTGGATAGATGAAATGTCAGAGGTGAGAGAATGGATTCGTACGAAGGATGAGGAAAGATTATATTCCTTTTTCCAAAGTGCAAAAATGTTTCGTGATGAGATGCCGGCCCGTAAAAAGGGTGCAATTCCTTCCTTTTATGATTTATATGTGGATGTCCCGGATTATCCAGGAGTCATTTCGGAGATTACCGGTTATTTAGCAAAATCTAATATAAGTATTACTAATATAAGAATCATTGAGACGCGTGAAGAAGTGTACGGTGTATTGGTGATCTCCTTCCAATCAGGTGAAGATCGCAAACTAGCGGTGGAATGTTTACGTGATGCAACTAATTACGATACTTATTATGACTGAGATAAAAAGGAGGAAAGGCATGGGAAAAATCCTATTATTCAAAAACCCCCAGTTGAAAGGCACGATTGAAGTGCCGGGAGATAAATCTATTTCGCACAGAGCGGTCATGTTTGGGGCAATAGCGGAAGGGAAAACGACGGTATATCATTTCTTAGAGGGTCAGGATTGCTTAAGTACTATTGAGTGTTTTCAAAAAATGGGTGTGGATATACAAAGAGAAGGCGATAAGGTCACCATCCAGGGTAATGGATATGGCGGTTTAAAGGAGCCGATTGGCTTGCTTGATGTCGGCAATTCAGGGACAACCATCCGACTGCTTATGGGGTTACTCGCCAACCAGCCCTTTTCTATCACTTTCACTGGTGATGAATCCATTGCAAAAAGGCCAATGAGAAGAGTGGTAGATCCGCTGAGGAAAATGGGAGCAAGAATATCCGGAAAAGAGGATGGTAACTTTATACCGCTTGAAATGAACCAAGGTGAGCTGTCAGGTATTGAATATGAGCTTCCGGTAGCAAGTGCCCAGGTGAAATCAGCTATTCTTTTGGCTGGATTACATGCGAAAGGAACCACAACGGTCATTGAAAAAGCAGCCACGAGGGATCATACTGAACGGATGATTGAATCGTTTGGGGGGAGCATCCATATCGACGGCAATATGATCAGAGTTACAGGAAATCAGGTGCTGAGCGGAAAGGATGTTCATGTTCCCGGAGATATCTCCTCTGCAGCGTTTTGGATGGTTGCCGGTACCATTGTACCAAACAGTGAGATTATATTAAAGAACGTTGGGCTGAATCAAACAAGAACGGGGATTATTGATGTTTTGAAAGAAATGGGAGCAAATATTGAAATTCAGTTAGACAAACTCGGAGAACTTGCGGAAGAATCCGGTACGGTTACAGTAAAAACTTCCTCTTTAAAGGGGATAACAATTGCCGGAGATATCATTCCAAGGTTAATTGATGAGCTGCCTGTTATTGCCCTGTTAGCTTCACAGGCTAAGGGAAAAACCGTCATTAAAGATGCTGCTGAGTTAAAGGTTAAAGAAACAAATCGAATTGATGCCATCGCTACTCAATTGGGTGCGCTTGGTGTTGATATAACTCCAACAGACGATGGTTTAATCATTGAGGGAGAACAAACCTTGCATGGAGGTACGGTGGACAGCCTGGGGGACCACCGTATCGGAATGACATTGGCGATTGCTTCACTGCTTTCCAAAGACTCTGTAGTATTAAACAATGCTGATGCCATTTCAGTATCCTATCCAGGTTTCTTTGATGATTTAATTAAGCTTGTATCCATTCAGAAATAAAAGAGAGGGGAACCTCTCTTTTTTGGTACTAAAATTTCTGATAGTTTCATAGCATGTCTAAAAGAAAGTCAATGAAACCCTTGCCTTTACACATGTAAAAATGGTTGATAGGGCGGTGAAAATGTAATCAATTAAATGGATAGATAGAATGAAATGGAAGAGTACGATTCGGTCGCTTTTTGTTAAATGATAAAGTATACTTATATAACCTTAAAATTAAGACTCCAAGCTCTATACCACAAAAAAATCATTTAATTTCCTTATCAGATAAATATTTTTTTCTGGAGTTTCCATTAGCTCTTTATACAGGTTAAAAAAAGTGAGTATAATAGGGGTAATAACAAAATTTTAGAGGCTCCGGATTGGACGAACATTATTTTGCCGAATGACCAGCAGATTTGTTATAGATTTAGGGAAACAGAAAGGAATACCAATGATGAAAATTGAATCAATTATAAAAAAACTGATGCAAGGTGAATTTGAAGAAGCTAAAAAACATATAAATCAGATTAAGCAATCCAACAATGATGACGATGTTTATACCTTGGCGGAAGAAATCGCTTCACTTGGGTTTATGGAAGAGGCAAAGGAGCTTTTTGAAGAATTGCTGAAGCGTTATCCCGATGAAGGAGAGATTTTATTTTCATTGGCTGAAGTATCAACTGAATTGGGGCAGGAAGAGGAAGCATTGTTGTATTTAGAGAAAATTGATCAGGAAGATCCGATGTACCCAGGAGCACTCCTATTATTAGGGGATTTATATCAGGGAATGGGTATGGAGGAGGTCAGTGTTCAAAAGCTGAAAGAGGCCAATCGAATTTTACCGGATGAACCTATTGTAAAATTTGCTCTTGCAGAACTTTATTATCAACAAGGACATTTCCGTTCGGCTGTAGAATTATATAGCAGTATCTTAAAGAATGAGACTGTAATAAATGGCGTTTCAATTTATAAGAGATTAGCCTTATCACTTGTATCATTGGGCGAATTTGAAGAGTCGCTCCCTTATTTCAAGAAAGCTGGCAGGGAGGATGATGACGTAAATTTATTGTTTGAATATGGATTTGCTGCGTATCATGCAGGAGAATTTCCAACGGCAATAGCTAAGTTTACAGAGCTTAAGGAAATAGACCCTGCCTATCATTCACTTTATTTGTATTTAGCCATGGCCTATGAAGAGTCCCTTGATTTGGAAAAAGCACTGGATGTTGCAGAAGAAGGGATTAAGGAAGATCCTTTCAATAAGGAAATATTCCTGTATGGTGCTGAGCTAGCAACTAAGCTTGGAAATACAGAGAAAGCTATTAAATGGCTATCGGAGGCTATTGCGATTGATCCGGGTTACCTCGAGGCAATTCTAACTTTAGGCAAGCTTTATTTACACGAAGAAATGTTTGACCATGTCATTGATTTGGTATCCTCTGTTAGAGCGATGGGGGAGGATGACCCGCAATTTAATTGGCTCCTGGCAACGGCATATTCAGAGCTTGAGGAGTATAGTGAAGCATTATCATGTTACAAAGAGGCACATGAATTTTTTGGAGATAATAGAGACTTTTTACATGAATACGGTTATTTCTTGCTGGAAGACAGTAAATTTGAAGAGGCCAGGTCGATATTTAAGACATTACTCCACGAAGACCCAAGCAATGATGAGTATATTGATATTTTAGAACGAATTTAACTAATTTGTACAGAGGAGGGCTCCACCTTGAAAACCCCTGTTTCTGTCGATGAGAAGAAGGAATTTATACGCTGGTTTCTGAACCATTACCAATTAAAGCGCAGAGAATGTGTATGGATATTAAATTACTTAATGAGTCATGATCAGCTCATGATGAATGTTCATTTCGTGGAAGGAGCTAAGTATTGTCCAAAAGGAATGGTCATGTCCACTCATTGTGTGGAAGATGTGCCATTTAGATTCTATAAGAGTAATATCATGACAACTGACGCAGAGAAGTCATTCCATGATATACGGCTTAATAAGGACGAGGATATCTACATACAATTGAATTTCAGGACAGCCTACTCATCCTATCAGTATGCAGCCGTACTTGAGGAAAATCCTTATCAGCCAAAAAACCTCCCCGGTAATGAACAGGATCAATATATTGCAGAAAATATTTTAAAAATCAGTCTATCAAGATTCGAAGAGGAACGGTTAGCACAGATGATTGATGAGGCAATTGATAACCGTGATATAGAATTATTTAATAAATTAAGCAGTCAGTTGAAAAGAATCCGATCTCAGGAATCTTTTAACTAATAGCAGCCACACATATTTCTTTGAGAGAAAGAGATTATGTGTGGTCTTTTTTATGCTTCCACGCTTGATTTGGCAGTTGCTTATCCCAGCAGGATGAGGAACAAAGATTTCTCCCTGAATTGTAAGCTTATTTGTATATATTTTACTTATTATGTTTTACAATGGAAAAAGAAGTCGAGGGGGAAAATTATGAAATATCAGTCAGTTGATACAGAATTATTTAGTAAATCCAAAGAATATATTGATACTATAGTTATCCCGTTAAATCCGGTTGATTTTGATGATACATTTAGCCAGACGGTATCATCCTATGAATTTATGACATTGCTGACGCATGAGCTCGAAAAAGAATTAAAGGGCCGTCTATTTTTAGCCCTACCTCTGCCATATATTAAAAATAGTAAGACAGAGGAGAAATTAAATCTCTTGTCTGTTTGGGTAGATTATTATAGAGGTCAGGGATTTAAATATATCCAATTTCTCACTACTGACAGTAAATGGACAAGTATAGATGAGAGCGGACATGTTTTATGGATACCGGCAATCCCCATCGAAAAAATGCCTCTTGATGCGATTAAAACAGTTATAAGTGATCAAATGAAACAGCTTGTTGATATACTAACAGAATCCTGGAATAAATGATGTTTTTGTAAGTAAATAGTATATTGGTATAAAACAGGAAAAATAAAACATGTATTTCCTTAACTGGGAGTTTATTGACCTATTAAAAATATTAGGATATTATTGTAATGTCCTAGTTTTATGGAGTTTGTGCAATTTTCTATTTTGTATGACTTTTTCGATATAAGGGGGGGAGAAATTTTATGAGCAGCCAAAAAGTATCAAGACGCCAATTTCTGAATTATACGCTTATGGGCGTTGGGGGGTTCATGGGAGCGGCAACACTTATGCCTATGCTGCGTTTTGCAGTCGATCCAGCTTTGAAAGCGAATGCATCTGGGGAGTTCATTAATACTGGAATGAAAATATCTGAGATTACTGAAACACCAACTCGTGTCGATTATAAAACTGAGGTTAAAGATGGTTGGTACGAAGCTGAAGAGACAAGAACAGCATGGGTTTACAAAGATGAGAACGGCAAGATAGTTGCCCTTTCTCCGGAATGTAAACACTTGGGGTGTACGGTGAACTGGGAAGGATCAGAAGATCATAAGAATGAATTTTACTGTCCATGTCACGGGGGGCGTTACGAAAAGAATGGTAAAAACATTCCGAAAACACCTCCAATCGGGCCGCTCGATGTTTACGACAAGCAGGAAAAAGATGGAGTATTATACTTGGGCAATGCAAAAGAAAACGAAGTGTAGGGAGGCATAATCAATGCTTAATAAAATGTACGATTGGATTGATGAGCGATTGGATATCACGCCATTATGGCGCGACATTGCTGATCATGAAGTCCCTGAGCATGTAAACCCTGCCCATCACTTTTCGGCATTTGTTTATTGTTTTGGGGGATTGACGTTTTTCATCGTAGTCATTCAAATTTTATCCGGAATGTTTTTAACCATGTATTATGTGCCGGATATTAAAAATGCATGGGAATCTGTTTATTATTTACAAAATGAAGTTGCTTTTGGTCAAATTGTTCGGGGCATGCATCACTGGGGAGCAAGTGTCGTCATTGTCATGATGTTTTTACATACTCTTCGTGTGTTCTTCCAGGGTGCCTATAAAAAGCCACGTGAACTAAACTGGATTGTTGGAGTATTAATTTTCTTTATAATGCTAGCTCTAGGATTGACAGGGTATCTGCTTCCTTGGGATATGAAAGCGTTATTCGCTACAAAAGTAACGTTGACCATTATCGATTCGGTGCCATTCATCGGGCCATACTTAAAAACGTTGCTTGCTGGTGACCCTACGATTGTCGGGGCGCAAACCTTAACGCGTTTCTTTGCGATTCATGTATTCTTCCTTCCAGCGGCGCTTATTGGACTAATTGCAGCTCACTTCTTAATGATACGCAAACAGGGAATATCAGGACCGCTATAAGATATTAGTTGAAAATGGAAATGTTACGAAGGAGGGGATATCCTTATGCATCGTGGTAAAGGAATGAGATTTGTAGGGGATTCAAGGATAAGCGCAGATAGAAAACCGAATATTCCAAAAGATTATTCAGAGTATCCAGGAAAAACAGAAGCCTTTTGGCCCAATTTCTTGCTGAAAGAATGGATGGTAGGTGCTGTATTTTTAGTAGGTTTTTTATGTCTTACAGTTGCCCATCCATCACCGCTCGAAAGGATTGCTGACCCAACAGATACGGGATATGCGCCTTTACCTGACTGGTACTTTATGTTTTTGTATCAATTGCTTAAATATTCATATGCTTCCGGGCCATATAATTTAATCGGGGCTTTGGTTATTCCGGGACTAGCTTTTGGTGCATTAATGCTTGCACCGTTTCTGGATCGCGGACCGGAACGCAAACCAACTAAACGGATTTTCCCAGTAGGTTTTATGTTGCTTGCATTTGCAGCTATATTTTACCTAACATGGGAAACTGTTTCTCAACATGACTGGGCAGCAGCAAAGCTGCAAGGACAAATTGTTGAGGATGTAGCAATCGATAAAGAGTCAGAGGGATATAAATTATATCAAGGACAAGGCTGTGTAAGCTGTCATGGGGACTCCTTACAGGGTGGAAATGGTCCTAAATTACTTGGTACAAAATTAGAGGTTGATGAAATCGGTCATATCGCTGTAAATGGTACCGAAAATAAAAAAATGCCACCAGTTTTTAAAGGTTCTGATGAAGAATTAAAAACTCTGGCAGAATTTATTAAGGGAGCAAATGCAGGCGGAGATTCAAAAGGGGAATAATGTTTTTTTGAGGGGTGCTCAGATGAGTACCCCTTTTGTCTGCTAAGATGATCGCCATAGTCGTCGTAATCATGTTGACAAATGAGGTATAGTTATTTGTATTATTAATAATATGGGGCGGCCAGTGAGCTTCCACCTGAATTGAAAAGCTCATATTTAGAGAGAAATTTAGAGTAGGGATGATTTGGCTGAAAATCAAGTAATCGAGCAACTTTATTTGGAATAATTCAGATTGTGATGGAGGATATTATGAATAGCTGGCTTTATGCTGTATTAAGAAATCAGACATTTTTATGGATCTTATTCACTGTTAATCTTTTGGGAACAATATACGGATATTATTGGTATAAAGGGCAGCTTGAAATAACACCAGTAGCCTTTCTTGCTTTTGTACCAGACAGTCCAACTGCCAGTTTATTTTTTTGTATTGCTGTTATTGGCTGGCTTTTAGGGCGCAATTTTGGTTTATTTGAAGCCTTAGCAATCGTTTCTCTTTTTAAATATGGTATTTGGGCAGTTGTCATGAATATATTAACTTTCTCTGTAGAGGGTTATGTATCTTTGATCGCTGTCATGCTGATTCTATCGCATGCTGCAATGGCAATTGAAGGAATTCTTTATGCTCCATTTTATCGGGTTAAACCATGGCATTTAACCGTGGCTGGGATTGTCGTGTTACATAATGAAATCATTGATTATGTTTATGGGATGATGCCGACGTATAGTGTTTTGTATCAGTATATCCCTCAAATTGCTTATTTCACTTTTTGGCTGAGTGTACTTTCGATTGGAGTAGGGTATTGGTTTACTCTTCGTAAAAATCGGGAAATATACTCCATTCATCTCAGGCAATAAATGGTTCTAGTCTTGTCCCTTCACACATACGATTAAGTAGTATGAGGAGGGATATTTTTATGAAGTTTAAATCTTTATTTATCTCAATAGCCATTATAATATCATCAGGATTCATTACGACCTATGCTAACGGACCTGATAAACAAAATTCGTTAGAGACCCTTGCTGATCAATCCCTTCAATTTGCAAAAGTAGATAGACGTGATGAAGCAGAGCGTTTATTGGAAGCATTTTCAGATAAATTTTATGATCAGGCAATTGAGAGCTCAAACTATACAATGGATGAAATTAATATTATAACGATTGCCTATGAGGAAGCCATTCAAACTGTGAAAAATGAAGAAAAAACAGATGATGAGGTAATCAATGAAATAACGAAATTCCGATTAGTACTTGATGCAGTTCATAGTGATGGCGCACCATTATGGGCGAGTTTAAAGGATAGCATGATCTCTGCTGCAGGGGAAACAAAAGTATCGATCCAGAAACAGGATTCCATTGCTTTTCAGGAAAAGTTAAATCATTTATTAACGATTTACAATATTATATATCCATCGTTAAAAATAGATGTTACACCTGAACGTTTTCAGCAAGTGGATGCCCATATTCAATTCATTGATCAATATCGTCCACAAGTCTTTTCTGATCAATCACAAACTGATATGATTTCCTTAGAGGAGCAGCTGCGTGATATATTTGAGGAAGCAGAAAAAGATGATGCAGATCCATCCCTTTGGTGGGTAATCATTTCAACAGGAAGTATTATAATTATGACCTTATCCTATGTTGGATGGAGGAAGTATAAAGCTTCAGATGATCAGCTTCATACAAAAAAGAAAAAACAGAATTTTTGATAAAATTTTGAATAATATCTATCCATTGACAGATGTAATACGACATTATTACAATTACCATAACACAACTATAAATAACAGAAATGAAATGGAGGATATAAATGAGCTTTTTAATTTATTTTATACTGCTTTTAATTATCCCAATTTATGCACAAATGAAAGTTCAAAGGGCTTACAAGAAATATTCACAGGTTCCTGCATCGAATGGTTACACGGGTGCGGAAGTTGCCCGTAAGTTGTTGGACGAAAATGGTTTGTACAATATACGAGTAGAAGAAACACATGGAGTATTAAGTGACCACTATGATCCTACAAATAAAGTGGTAAGATTATCATCAAGTAACTATCATGGTCATTCACTCGCCGGCACCGCTGTCGCAGCTCATGAGGTTGGCCATGCCATTCAGGATAAAGAAGATTATTCCTTTATGAGAATCCGTCATAAGCTAGTACCAGTTGCTAATATCGGTTCTAACTTTTCCTGGATTTTAATTTTAGCTGGGCTGTTGCTTGGCAGCTTAAATCTAGCATGGCTGGGAGTATTGTTTATGGGGGCAGCCGTGTTATTCCAATTCGTTACACTGCCGGTTGAATTCAATGCCTCTAACCGTGCTATGAAACAGGTTGTTGCTTTAGGTGTAATCGGGGCTGATGAAGAAAAGGAAACGAAAAAAGTCTTAGATGCCGCAGCCTTAACATATGTTGCAGCTGCAGCAGTTGCTGTACTTGAATTGTTACGATTTGTATTTATGCTAACCGGCATGAATGGTGAAGATTAATAAGAGAAACCCCCTTCGTATATGAAGGGGGTTTTCCTATATTGCTTATTTTTCAAGCGGATTTTTATTTTCATCCAACGTAAATCCTTCACCAAGTACATCATGTACGACAGATACGGAAACAAATGCATGTGGATCAATGGATGTAATAATGCTCTTAAGGCGTACAATTTCATTGCTGCCTACAACGCAATAAATCACATCGCGCTCCTGTTTGGTATATGAGCCAACCCCTTTGAGTAATGTAACACCGCGTTCCATTTGTTGATTAATCTTTTCAGCTATCACGGAATTGGAGTTGCTTATAATCATCACACCACGGGCTGCATATGCACCCTCTTGGATAAAGTCAATTACACGGCTGCCAATATAAACGAGGACAAGTGTATACATGGCTTGTTTATATTCCAAATACGTTACGAGTGATAAAACGATAACGCAGAAGTCAAACATAAACATGGTTTTTCCCATGCTCCAGCCTTTATATTTGAACATGAGCCGTGCGATGATGTCGACTCCGCCAGTCGTTCCGCCGTAACGGAAAATAATTCCTAAACCGACACCGATGCACACACCTGCAAATAAAGCCGCGAGCATTAGGTCATCCTTTAAAGGAATATGCATTTGATATTTTTCGAAAATCGCAATAAATACAGATACAGCGATGGTACCGATAAGTGTATACAAAAAGGTTTTTTTGCCCAACAGTTTATATCCTACAAAGAAAAGAGGTATATTTAATAAAATATTGGTAATCGAAGGGCTAATACCAGTTAAGTTATAAATTAAAAGGGTAATCCCTGTAAATCCCCCTTCACCTAATGCGTTTTGCATATTAAAATGAACAAGGCCAAAAGACATTATTGCAGCCCCTAATAATATCAGTATGACGTTTTTAAGCTTTAAGTTGAAAAACACATTCTAACCCCTTCCTTGCTAACTCAATTATTATTATAGTGTACAATTGAGGAAAAATAATGAATGATATCCTTTTGCATTCTATCATATTTATTGTTCGAAAACTAAGAAATACGCTAACATTAAGAGAAAAGGGTGTAACTGTATGGAACATAAGAAAACAATCGCTGACTTACAGCAGGAAGTAGATCAATACATAGGGCAATTTAAAGAGGGATACTTCAGTCCGCTTGCCATGACAGCGAGACTTACAGAAGAGCTTGGAGAATTGGCGAGAGAGATTAACCATTATTATGGTGAAAAACCAAAAAAAGAATCTGAAAAAGAAAAAGAGATTGAAGAAGAATTGGGAGATGTTTTATTTGTGCTAATTTGCATGGCCAATTCGCTGAATATTGATTTACAGGATGCACATGACAGGGTGATGGAGAAATTCAATTCCAGGGACAAAGACCGCTGGACAAGAAAGGAAGAATGATTGATGATTAATGTCATAATTGCAGGGCCGCGAGGTAAAATGGGGAAAGCAGCAGTAAATTTAGTGATGAATACAGAACATTTTCATTTAGTAGCTGTATTGGATCATAAGAATGATGGGTTGAAATTAAGTGAAATAGATGGATTTACCGGTATAGATGTTCCAATTTATACAGATCATGAAAAATGTTTCTCAGAAGTTAAAGCGGATGTACTGATTGATTTGACCACTCCGGAGTCTGGAAGAATCCATACATTGTCAGCATTATCACACCATATCCGTCCGGTTGTTGGAACGACCGGCTTTTCAGATGAAGATTTAAATGAAATCAAAAGAATTTCAAAAGAAAACGGAATTGGGTGTATTATTGCACCGAATTTTGCTGTTGGTGCTGTGTTAATGATGAAATTTGCCAAGCAGGCAGCTAAATATTTTCCGGATGTCGAAATTATTGAATTGCATCACGATCAAAAGCTTGATGCTCCTTCAGGAACAGCTATAAAAACAGCACAATTAATTTCTGAAGAAAGACAAATAAAAAAACAGGGACATTTAAATGAAAAAGAAACAATAAAAGGTGCACGCGGTGCAGACTATGAAGGAATGAGAATACATAGTGTACGCTTACCTGGCCTTGTTGCGCATCAACAGGTCATGTTCGGCGGAGAAGGTCAGACATTTACTCTAAGACATGATTCATATGATCGAAACTCTTTTATGAGCGGAGTTAAATTGTCGGTGGAAACCGTCATGAATATAGAAGAATTAGTATATGGATTAGAAAATATTATTGATTAAGGAGCACTGTTCCATGAAAATCGCATTGATTGCACATGACAAAAAGAAAGACGACATGATTCGATTTACGCTTGCTTATAAACATATCCTAAAAGAGCATCAGCTTTTTGCTACCGGTACAACGGGAAAGCGAATACAGGATGAAGCAGGCCTGTCAGTTCATCGTTATCAGTCCGGACCACTCGGGGGAGATCAACAAATTGGGGCGATGGTTGCAGTAAATGATATTGATATTATTATTTTCTTCAGAGATCCATTGACTGCGCAGCCGCATGAACCGGATGTGTCCGCTTTAATGCGTTTGGCGGATGTTTATTCCATTCCATTGGCAACTAATATGGGAACGGCTGAAATGTTAATACATGGTTTAGAACGCGGAGACCTTAAATGGAGAAATATTGTTAGGGAAAAGGAGTAATATGCCCACAATGAAGACAGACATACTATGTTTTGGCGCCCATTCCGATGATGTGGAAATCGGAATGGGGGGCACAATAGCAAAATATACAGAATTAGGCCATTCCGTTGTCATCTGTGACTTAACCGAGGCGGAGCTTTCATCGAATGGTACTCCCACAAACAGATTGAAGGAAGCCAAACAGGCAGCTGCTATCTTAGGTGTAAAGGAACGCTTGAATTTAAATATCGGAGATCGGCAATTATATCCCACACCTGAAAACATCTCAAAGATTGTTTCTGTTATAAGAACATACAAGCCTGAAATCATCTTTGTACCCGCTGTTCCTGACCGTCATCCGGATCATGGACATTGTGCAGCTTTGGTCGAAGAGGCTGTCTTTTCAGCTGGTATTAGGAAATATGAGGATGAAAGTAAGCTGAAGGCCCATAAGCCGAAGCATGTTTTTTATTACATGATCAATAGCTTTCATCCGCCCGATTTTTGTGTGGATATCAGCAGCTATTTTCATTGTAAATTATCCAGTTTAAAAAGCTATTCCTCTCAATTTATTAAAACGGATGATGGGGTTGTGACCCCTCTTACAGAAGGATATCTCGAAGCAATCGAAGGCAGAGAGCGGGCATATGGAAGAGAGGCAGGCGTGTTATTTGCAGAAGGATTTAGAACGAAAAAACCTCTTTTACTTGATCAAGATTTGTTAGGTGGAAAGAAATGAAAAAGTTAAAAATTGGAATTGTTTGTTATCCTACTGTCGGCGGATCAGGGATTGTTGCGACCGAATTAGGAATTAAGCTGGCGGAGAAGGGACATGAGATTCATTTTATAACATCCAGTGTACCGTTCCGCTTAAAAAAGCGATACTCAAATATATATTTTCACCAGGTTGAAGTTAATCAATATGCCGTTTTTCAATATCCTCCATATACCTTGTCATTGGCCAGCAAGATAGCCGAGGTGGTCAAAATGGAAGAGCTTGATATCATTCATGCCCATTATGCGATGCCGCATGCCGTTTGCGGAATTTTGGCCAAGCAAATGACCTCCTCTGGCCTAAAGGTAGTAACGACTCTCCATGGTACGGATATTACGATACTAGGGTATGATTCTTCTCTGCAGGACATGATTAAGTTCGCTATTGAAAAATCCGATGCGGTTACGGCCGTGTCTCATGAACTTGTTAAAGAGACATATGAATTAATTCAACCGGATCAAGAAATCCAAACAATTTATAATTTTATCGATTATCCGGCGCCTGAACCGGATGCTGGTAATGTGGCTAATTTAAAAGCAGAGCTCGGAATTAAAGAAGATGAAAAAATTGTCATTCACGTCTCGAATTTTCGGAAGGTGAAGCGTGTACCTGATATCATTGACACTTTTGGAGCCGTGGCAGACAAAATACCGAGTAAACTTTTATTGGTAGGCGACGGACCGGAAATGTCTTTTGTAAGTAAAAAAATTAAAGCAATGGGCTTACAGGAGAAAATAATTCTGTTAGGAAAACAGGAAAATCTACAGGAGCTCTATTCCATTAGTGATGTATGTGTCCTTATGTCAGAAAAAGAAAGTTTTGGGTTAGTACTTCTTGAGGCGATGATCTATGGCGTTCCATGTCTTGGAACCAAAATTGGGGGAATTCCTGAGGTTATTGAAGATGGGATTAACGGATACACCATCGAGCTAGGAGATATCGAAGATGCCTCTATGCGATTGTTGGAATTGCTTGAAAATGATTCGCTGAGAATAAATATGGGTAATAACGCTATTCATAAAATTAAAGATCATTTTCAAACCGAACATATCGTGAATCAATATGAGGACTTGTATTATTCATTATTGAAAAATGGGGAGAAGGATGAATGAACCAGGAATTTATCAGAGCGCGTCCTGTTTTGGATCAGTTAACGGCGAAGGGCTATGAAGCCTATTTTGTTGGTGGAGCCGTTAGGGATACTTTAATGGGGAAGGAAATTGATGATGTGGATATTGCTACCTCCGCCACTCCCGAGCAAGTAAAGGAAATTTTCACCCATACAGTAGACGTTGGTATTGATCATGGAACTGTATTAGTGCTTTATAAAGGAGACTCGTTTGAGATCACGACATTTAGAACAGAATCTGCATATAAAGATTATCGACGGCCAGATTCAGTCATCTTTGTAACCTCTTTGCATGAGGATTTAAAGAGAAGAGATTTTACGATGAATGCAATTGCCATGGACCAGGATGGAAAATTGTATGATCCATTTGATGGAGAAAAAGCTATACATACAAAGGTAATCGAGACGGTTGGTCCGGCGGATGAACGATTTAGTGAGGATGCGCTAAGGATTCTTCGTGCTGTTCGATTTGTAAGCCAGCTAGGGTTTACATTGCATGAAAATACACGATCGGCATTACGGAAAAATGCCGATTTACTCTTACATATAGCACAGGAACGGAAAACAGCTGAGTTTCAAAAAATGGTTCTTGGGCAATATCCAGAAAAAGGGTTAAAAATTGCTGCAGACGAAGGTTTGCTAGCCTATTTTCCGGGTTTTGGTCAATTTGCGGCTCATATAGAGCAGTTTCTTGCACTACCCTTAAACCGTTGTGAATCATTTGAAGAATGGATGGCTTTGATTGCCCTCTTTAATGGTCAGGATCAATCCCTATACAGTCACTGGAAGCTTTCTTCAAGTCAAATGAAAAAAATAGGTCTGTTGATCCGTGAAACGAAGAAAAGAGAGAGTTCCTCATTTACTCCCTATACCATTTATCAGCTTGGCCTTGAAAACACCCTGAGCGTGGAAAGGGTTTGGTCAGTATATCATCATGCGGACCCAGACTACGACGCAATCACTGATCTGCATGCTCGTATGCCAATTCATAAGGAAACTGTTATAGAGGTTTCCGGAAACGACCTGATGAAATGGGCTGATAAACCAGGTGGACCGTGGATTAAGGAGCTTATGCATGAAGTGATTAACGGAATTCTGGATCATAAGGTCCCGAATAAAAAGGAGTTAATTAAACAATGGCTCATTCAAGAGAACAAACTTTAAAGCATGAGATTGCCAAAGCATTTGCGAAAGCTGGAGAGGATTATATATCAGGACAGGCATTAGCTGATTTAGTTGGCTGTTCAAGAGTGGCGATATGGAAGCATATTGACCAGCTGCGTCAGGAAGGCTACGAAATTGAGGCTGTAAAGAAAAAGGGGTATCGGCTCTTGATGAAATTAGATTCTCTAAGGGCCACTGATATTCTAATGGGGTTACAGACTGAATTTGTAGGACAATCTATATATTCTTATGATACAGTCTCATCCACTCAAGTTGTTGCCAGAGAACTTGCGGGAAGCGGAGCTAAAGATGGTACAGCTGTGATTAGTGATGAACAAACGGAAGGTACAGGGCGATTAAAAAGAAAGTGGCATTCTCCTTCAAATGGAGGGATCTGGTTAAGTATGATTATGAGACCTGATATTCCTCCCTACCATGCCCCTCAGCTCACGTTGTTAACAGCTGTAGCTGTTGTTCAGACACTAAACAAATTTGGTGTGAATGCAGGAATCAAATGGCCAAATGATGTGTTGGTAGAAGGAAGGAAGATTGCGGGAATACTAACAGAGCTTCATGCGGAGTCCGATCAAATTCATCATGTGATTATCGGCATTGGCATGAATATAAACCAGCCCCTTGAATCGTTTCCTGATGAGTTAAAAGAGATCGCTACTTCTGTCTTAATCGAGAAGAAACAAAGAGTAGATCGATCTGAATTTTTACAAAGCTTTTTTAAGAATTTTGAAGATATATATCTACTTTATTTAGAAAAAGGTTTTGAACCAATAAAACAGCTTTGGGAAAAGCTTACCATTACCATTGGGAAGAAGGTCACCGTCCAAAGCCTGCGAGGATCTTTAACTGGCTTGGCAACCGGAATTAATGATGATGGTGTATTGATTATCATGGATGATGAGCAAAAAAGCCATTTGGTTTATTCCGGAGATATAACTGTGCATCAATAATGGACAATATTAAGCGGTTGTTTTTAAAAAAAGAAATTAATTGAAAATGAGTTAATATATGGCATATAAAAATGACTGAATGTTATAATTCATAGAAGGGCGGGAGCGGAAACGACCTGCACCTTGTATAGTAGTCATTTTAAATAGATTTATAATTCTGCCTGTATCCAAGAAAGGACCGGGACAGAGGGATAAAAGCTATTATGCCAATCCATCCTTCTGTAATTAGAAGGATTTTTTATTTGGTAAATAGGTTTTTCTCTCCTCGGAATGAAAAGGAGGAAAGAAAAAATGAAATTTGCTGTGGATTTTTTGAAACTAAAAGAAAACAGAGAAAAAATTTCAATGCTGACTGCGTATGATTATCCATCTGCTAAACTGGCAGAACAAGCGGGGGTCGATATGATTCTTGTAGGTGACTCTCTTGGAATGGTTATTTTAGGATATGATTCTACTGTTCCTGTCACTATCGAGGATATGATTCATCATACGAAGGCTGTTAAAAGAGGCGCACCTAACACATTTATCGTGACGGATCTGCCGTTTTTGACGTATCACACAACAAATGAGGAAGCGTTAAAAAATGCTGCAAGACTTATGCAGGAGGCAGGGGCTGATGCGGTCAAAATGGAGGGTGCCGGAGATGTTATTAGCAAAATAAAAGCGATGACAGATGCAGGTATACCGGTAGTAGCGCATTTAGGCTTAACACCGCAATCAGTTGGTGTACTTGGAGGTTATAAAGTCCAGGGTAAAACAAGTGAGGCGGCAATTAAACTTTTGGAGGATGCGAAAAAGTGTGAAGAAGCCGGGGCAATGGCCGTTGTGCTCGAATGTGTACCTTATCAGGTCGCTGAACATATATCGAATGAACTAATAATCCCAACAATCGGGATTGGTGCTGGTAACGGTACGGATGGTCAGGTTCTCGTTTATCATGATGTTTTATTATATGGTGTAGGCAGAGTGGCCAAGTTTGTAAAATCCTATGCTAATTTAAATGATGTGATTGGCTATGCTTTGTCTGAGCATATAAAAGAAGTGAAATCGGGAATTTTTCCGGATCGTGATCACTCATTCACGATGAAGGAAGAAGAACTAGCCTCATTGTATGGAGGAGAAAAATGAAGATTATCAGCCAGATAAATGAACTGCGTGAAGTACTTGATTTAGAGAGGGAAAAGAAACATTCCATCGGATTTGTCCCAACTATGGGATATTTGCATGAAGGACATCTATCACTTATTCAAGAAGCAAGAGAGAAAAATCATGTGGTAGTTATCAGTATATTTGTAAATCCGCTTCAATTTGGTCCTAATGAGGATTTTGATAAATATCCACGCGATATGGAACGGGATGAAGAGCTGGCACGAAATGCAGGGGTGGATTATTTATTTTATCCAACAGTTCAGGAAATGTATGGGGATAAGCAAACCCTGACGGTAAAAGTGCATGAGCGCACCGATGTACTTTGCGGAAAATCCAGACCGGGTCATTTTGATGGAGTGGCGACTGTTTTGACAAAATTGTTCACTATTGTCCATCCGACTCGAGCTTATTTTGGGCTGAAGGATGCTCAACAGGTTGCTGTAGTAGAAGGGATTATCCATGACTTTAATTTCCCGATTGAACTGGTTGGTGTTGAGATTAAGCGTGAAGAGGATGGTCTTGCATTAAGCTCCAGAAACATTAATTTAACAGAGCAGGAAAGAGAAGAAGCTCCATTTATCTATAAAAGTCTTTGCAAAGTGAAAGCTGAGCTGCAAAAAGGTGCCAGTCCCGCGGAAGCGCTTGAAAAGGGGAAAGAGTATTTACAGTCCCATATCAATGGTCAAATCGATTATTTTGAAGGATTATCCTATCCGGACTTGAGTGAGATTACAGAGCATGATCAAAAGATAATCTTTGCAGTGGCGGTTCAATATACGTCTGTTCGTTTAATCGACAACATTATCATAAATTTATAGTCATACAAGGGGGTAAGATTATGTTTCGCAATATGATGAAAGCAAAGCTTCACAGAGCAACAGTTACTGAGGCAAACTTAAACTATGTAGGCAGTATCACAATTGATGAAGATTTATTAGATGCGGTAGATATGCTTCCAAATGAGAAAGTTCAGATTGTAAATAATAATAATGGTGCACGTTTTGAAACATATATCATTCCCGGTAAGAGAGGCAGTGGTGTAATCTGCCTAAATGGAGCTGCTGCCCGTCTAGTTCAGGAAGGTGATAAAATAATCATTATATCCTATGGATTAATAGAAGAAGCTTATGTAAGAAGCCATCGGCCTAAAGTGGCTGTTCTTGATGAGTATAATACAATTGTTGAAATGCTTGGAGCCGAACCAGAGGCAACGATCATTTAATGACTTTGTTAATGAACAAACGCTGATCCCCTTAAATCTTTAAGGGAACCAGCGTTTGTTTTTTATTAACCAATAGTCTTCATTCTTCTTTGATTAATAAGGCTGGTTTTGATATAACAGTAGATAATGGGTAACGATAAATGATATGAAGAGTGTATGATAGGGGACCCAAAAAATAAAATGGAAAATAAGGTGCCATTGTGAATTTTTCCATCAGCTAAACAGAAGCAAGTTAGAGAAGAAGTGAGCAGGTGTTAAATATGAAAAGTAAGTATGTAGTAATCGACTTGGAGACTACAGGTAATAACCCTAAAAATGGTGATCGCATCATTCAAATTGCGGCTAACGTCATTGAAAATGGTGAAATCACATACCAATATTCATCTTACATAAATCCAGGGAGGTCCATCCCTCTATTCATACAGGAATTAACCGGTATTACGGATGCAGACGTGGAGAATGCACCGACATTTAAAGAGTTGGCACCCTACATTATTGGTGTATTGGATGAGGCTGTTTTTGTTGCTCATAACGTATTATTCGATTTGACATTTTTACAGGCTGAATTGGAACGTGTAGGGTATGAGCGTTTTCTTGGATATACCGTAGATACGGTGGAACTAGCAAAAATCGTCAATCCTGGAATGTCGAGTTTTAAACTAGAGGAGTTAGGAAAAGCCTATGGCTTTCTTCATGAGCGGCCACATCAAGCAGACAGTGATGCTTATGTAACGGCTCTTTTGTTTATCGAGTTTTACAAACAATTAAAGAAATTGCCGAAACCTACCATTAAATCATTATACAGATTATCATTTTTATTAAAAAGCGAGCTTAAAGAATTATTGGCTGAGATATTAAATGAATATTCAACGATGAGTGAGCCATGGAGACCAGATCTAGATATTTATCGTGGTATCGCAATTGTTAGGCAGAAATCAATTGAAAGCCTAACACAACAGGAGAATGAAAAAAAACATATTTCTCTTGATGAATCAGCGTTACATAACATATTAAAGAAGAGCTTTAAGAGTCATAACGTTAGTTTAGTAGAAGATGGGACACGGGATTTTACCGGACATATAAAAGCCTTTTATGAATATGCCAATGAAAATCATGTACAGGTAACCATAGCTGCCCATACTAAACATACAGCTGAACAGTTAATGGGTATTTTTCAGAGGGATTATTCTTCTAAAATGATTCAAAATCAAGTTAGCATATTGCATTCTAAGGAGCAGTATTTAAGTTTGCCGAAGTTCGAGCAATCGATGCGGGAAAAACAACAAAATTACGAAAGTACAATCGCAAAAATGCAAATATTAGTCTGGTTAACCATGACAAATACAGGCTGTTTGGAAGAGCTTAATTTATCCTCGGGGGGAAGAGAATATTGGAAGGAAGTAGCCCACCATGCCCATTTGCATCCACGCTTGCTTAAGCCGTGGACGGAACGGGATTTCTATTCGAGACAGATGCTGGCTGCTAAGCAGGCAAAGATTATTCTTAGTACTCATGACAGTCTAATTTCGGATATTCAAACAGGGGATTTCTTAAGCGAGTGCCCTAATATAGTACTTGAGGAAGCTAATTATTTTCCATCCTCTGTTGAAAGCGGATTAACGAAAGAGCTGAGCTATGTAGAAGTGAGGAATCTCTTGAATAAAATTGGAACTTTGGATAATCGGCAATTACTGAGATCTGTCATATTACTTTTAAAGGAAAAAACAACCGGTCCATATAATGAAAATCAACTGGCTGTTTTATTGGAAGAAATCGCATGCAGTGTGGAGAGTTTTTTTGAGGCATTGTTCACATATGGAATGAAAAGCAAAAAGGATATGGACGGACCTAGAGTGCAATGTAAGCTTGATTTTTCTGAGCTGGAGAATAAAAAATACATGGATCAATTATTAAAAGAAGCCAATGATCTGTATGACTCTCTCGGTTTATTAGTAGTACAATTTCAACAGATCCTTGGTGAGTTGAACCAAGTACCAATTGAAAAATTAAAGCGAAGTCAATTTAACATTATTGATGAATTAACAAAATTATCGGGGGAAATAAATTTAATCCGAGTTACTTTAAATAGGTTTTTTAAGAGTCTGGATACAAATGATGAGGTTTGGGCGAGTTGGAATGTAAAGGGAAATAGAAATTCAGTCCAAATATATGCCCAGCCCTTATCGGTCTCAAAATGGGTTAATCGAAACTTATTAAAGCCGGATAGCCATATTTTATTTATTTCAGATGTCTTGACGGTAGGTGGATCCTTCCATTTTATTTCACAACAATTAGGTGTTCAGGAAAACAAGTTGAGTAGCCTGGTGATCCCCCCGGTAAAAGAGCAATATTTAACGATATTGACTCCATTGAAGGAAAAGTCGGGATATACGCTGATTGATTTTGTGAAAAAGCAACAAAAGCCCTTAATCCTTCTTTTTCAATCACAAGAATCATTAAAAACAATATATAATGATATGAAGGGATTAGCAGAATTTACGCACATACAGTTGCAGGCTCAGGGACTATCCTCCGGTTCTGCCATGAAAATGCTGCGAAATCATCTTGCTGTTGACCAATCAATTCTCTTAATGAATTACACTGGCTGGGATCAGGTTTGGCATACTTATAATGGCCGATCAATGATTTTAATGGTTGAGCCTCCAGTCGAAATGAACAGCACGATTCCAGATGAGGATTTAATATCTGAGTTAATCATTAATTTAAGAAGCTTGCTTAATACTTCTCCGAATTATAAAAAAGACAGCAAATGGGTCTTGATCGAGAATGATTTGATTCGGAGTGATAGAAGTATGTTTGAACATGGTCTAAATTACGTAAAGCCAATATACAGGAATATGTAAGGAATTTAATGTTTGGCTCGCTTTTTTAGTAAAGTAAAGCTATTTGCAATTTTATTTTGGTATAATGTGTACGAGAGCGCTACGTTTTGGGAGGACTTACAATGGAGAGTAAGGTAGAGCTATTATCAAGTGTTAAATTGACATACACGAATGATTTATATAAAATCGTTGATTCTTTAAATAAAACGTTGAAAAAAGAGAATTTAATGTTTGGCTTGGCATTAGATAAACAAGATCAACAAACAGCTGTTTTTTCAATATACCGTACATAACTTGAAAGGAAATAGATATGAAAAAAGTAATTTGGAGCATAGTGATTATTATCCTGATTGGCAGTGGCTTTTTTATTCAGGCTATCTATGCTGGTGACAGCACCAGGAAAGACGCTGAAAAGAGTGCAGAAGATATTGCCAGAGAAACAGCTGGAATGACAGAAGTGGATGATTTCTATTTATATAATGGAAATGAGACATGGAGTGTAATAACTGGCAAAACAGCAGATGGCAAAAAAATCGGTGTTTGGGTGCCGGATGATAAGAAAAAGAAAAGCCAGATTATTGCCCTCTCAGAAGGTATTAGTAAAAATAAAGCCATTGCAATCGTGAAAGAAAAAAAGAATGTGAAGAAGATTGTGTCTGCCCATTTGGGAATGGAAAATAATCAACCCTTATGGGAAGTAACCTATAAAAATAATAAAGACCTTTATGGGTATTATTACCTGAATTTCAAAACAGGCAATTTAATACGTAATTACGATAATCTGTAGGATGGAGATGGAACCGGATGAAATTAGCAAAAAGAGTATCAGCATTAACACCATCATCAACACTAGCAATAACAGCCAAAGCAAAAGAGCTTAAAGCCCAAGGTCTGGACATTATTGGACTTGGAGCAGGAGAACCAGATTTCAATACTCCAGCTAACATACTCGAAGCAGCGCAAAAGTCCATGCGGGATGGCCACACAAAATATACACCTTCTGCTGGATTGCAATCCCTGCGCAAGGTTGTCGCAGATAAACTGCAAAAAGATCAAGGACTAACATACAGTAACGGCCAAATTTTTATCGCTTCAGGTGCCAAGCACGCTTTATATACACTTTTTCAGGCAATTTTGGATGAAGAGGATGAAGTGCTGATTCCTACTCCATATTGGGTAAGCTATCCGGAACAAGTTAAATTGGCAGATGGAGTGCCTGTTTATATTGAAGGTAAAGAAGAAAATCAATTTAAGGTAACGCCTTTACAGATTGAAAAAGCAATTACTGAAAAAACGAGAGCGCTTATTATCAATTCACCAAGCAATCCTACCGGTATGATATACACAGCTGAAGAATTACAGGCGATTGGTGAGGTATGTTTAAAACATGATATTATTATAGTTTCAGATGAAATTTATGAGAAATTGGTCTACCACAACCATGAACATGTATCGATAGCAGAGCTTTCCGAAGAGCTTAAGCAGCAAACAATCGTCATTAACGGTGTTTCCAAATCCCATTCTATGACAGGATGGAGAATTGGTTATGCGGCAGGTGACCAAGCGTTAATTAAAGCAATGACGAACTTGGCAAGCCACAGTACGTCCAATCCGACAACGACCGCACAATATGCAACAATTGAAGCCTATACAGGACCGCAAGATCAAGTTGAAATTATGCGAAGTGCGTTTGAACAAAGATTGGATGCTATTTACGATCAATTGCTTGAGATACCGGGATTGACTTGTCTGAAACCTCAGGGGGCATTCTACCTGTTCCCAAATGTCTCAAAAACGGCAGAGATGTGTGGATTTAACAGTGTAGATGATTTTGTAGAAGATCTATTGGAAAATGCTCTGGTAGCCGTAGTTCCCGGTTCTGGCTTTGGTGCTCCTGATAATATACGCTTATCGTATGCTATATCGTTAGAAGCACTTCAAGAAGCTGTTAAGCGTATAAAGGAATATGTGATTAATAAATCAGCAACAAAGGCTGAATAAATAGGATTCACAGGGAGACGGTAAACGAAACGACCCCTTAAGGAAAATTCCTGGATGATCTTAAAGGGGTTTTTTGAGTGAATGGTATTAATTTAAGCCGCTTCATTACCTTACTGACTGATGGTAAATGAGGGGGTTAAGGATTAATTTAAAAAACGAGCAAGCGAGAATGGATGTTTTCTGCAAAGGATCGATGAAATAATGGATTATTTCATGTACAGGTGAAATTTTGTATTTGCTTGTCCATTTTGGTACTTGTATAATGAATAGGGTACATAACCTGGTTTTGTTTAAGCTTTGGAGGGAAAAAATGTGAAATGTACAATTAATGAAGTATATAAATATGTTAATGAAGAAGTTAAGATAGGTGCTTGGATTGCCAATAAACGTTCTTCAGGAAAAATTGCTTTCTTGCAGCTGCGCGATGGTACAGGCTTTATTCAAGGCGTAGTTGTCAAAGCAGAGGTTGATGAAGAATTATTCAATACCGCTAAGAAGATTACTCAGGAAACGTCCGTATGGGTGAAAGGTATTGTTCAGGAGGATGAGCGTTCCCCATTTGGTTACGAACTACTTGTAACAGGACTTGAAGTAATTGCAGAAGCAGTTGACTATCCGATTACACCGAAACAGCATGGCACTGAGTTCCTTATGGATCACAGACATTTATGGCTTCGTTCAAAGCGCCAGCATGCTGTCATGAAAATTCGTAATGAGATCATTCGTGCTACGTATGAATTCTTTAATAAAGAGGGCTTTGTAAAAGTTGACCCGCCGATTCTTACAGGAAGTGCTCCAGAGGGTACTTCAGAATTGTTCGCAACGAAATACTTTGATGAAGATGCTTATCTATCTCAAAGTGGACAATTATATATGGAAGCGGCAGCAATGGCACTTGGGAAAGTATTCTCCTTCGGTCCAACATTCCGTGCTGAGAAATCCAAAACGCGACGTCATTTAATCGAATTCTGGATGATTGAACCAGAGATGGCATTTGTTGAGTTCAATGAGAACTTAGAAGTTCAAGAGCAATATGTTTCCTATATCGTTCAATCTGTACTGGAAAATTGTGTGATTGAGCTGAAAACGCTAGGAAGAGATACTTCCAAATTAGAAAATATCAAAGCACCATTCCCTAGAATTACCTATGATGATGCAATTAAATTCTTGCATGAGAAGGGCTTTGAAGATATCGAGTGGGGCGATGATTTCGGTGCTCCTCACGAAACAGCAATTGCAGAAAGCTATGATAAGCCTGTGTTTATCACCCATTATCCTACAGGAATTAAGCCGTTCTACATGCAGCCTGCTCCTGACCGTGATGATGTTGTCTTATGTGCAGATTTAATTGCACCGGAAGGCTATGGTGAAATCATTGGTGGATCAGAACGTATCCACGATATGGATCTATTAAAAGCAAGACTTGATGAACATAATTTAAGTATGGATGCTTACAAATGGTATTATGAATTACGTCAATATGGTTCCGTTCCTCATTCTGGCTTCGGTCTTGGGCTAGAGAGAACGGTTGCTTGGATAAGCGGTGTGGAACATGTTCGTGAAACGATTCCATTCCCTCGTCTTTTAAATCGTCTATATCCTTAATAGTCAAATAAAACCTGGCAATTTATTTTATTGTCAGGTTTTGTTTTTCCGTACTTCAAAATCAGCATACATGGTATACTAAAAGGTGAGGTGTCGAATTATGACTATAAAAAATCTGTCGAATTGGATTAAGCAGGCGAATGTTGTCATACCCTCTTATTTGTTAAGCAGTTACAAAGAGATGGGATTAAATGAACAAGAGATGATGCTTTTACTACATGTTGAAAACTTTTCGATGAACGGGAATTCATTTCCCACTCCTGCTGAAATCTCTTCTGTAATGAACCTCACTGAAATGGACTGTACTAACCTGCTCAGAAAACTGGTTCAGCATGGTTTCTTAGATATTACAGAGGATGAAAAACCAGGTTATGAGAGCTATTCAATCAAGCCATTATTTGAAAAATTGGCCTATCATTATTTAAAAGAAGCTAAGCAAACCGACTTTGAAGAGAAAGTAATTAAGAGTGAATCCTTATATACCATATTTGAAAAGGAATTTGGCCGCCCATTATCACCTTTTGAGGGTGAAACATTAACGATGTGGCTGGATGAGGATCAGCATTCACCTGATTTGGTTAAGGCTGCTCTTAAAGAAGCCGTTATCTCCGGAAAGCTCAGTTTCAGATATATAGATCGTATTTTGTTCGATTGGAAGAAACACAGTATCAAAACGTTGGAACAAGCCAAGGCGTATAGTGAACGCTTCAGAAGCTACACGAAAAAAAGTCCTGCTAAAACTGTTCCCGTTGCTAAAGAGTTGCCATTATATAATTGGCTAGAATAGACTTTAATCGATAGACCAGGATAGATCCTTTTATCCGGTCTTTTTATTCGCGAAAAATAAAGAATAAAGGGAGGGGGATTTAGATGCTTACCAATACACAAATTCGTTATTGTCTCGACGAAATGGCAAGAATGTTTCCTGAGGCCCATTGCGAATTAAATCATTCCAATCCATTCGAATTAACCGTGGCGGTAGTATTATCGGCACAATGTACGGATGCTTTGGTGAATAAAGTAACGAAAAATCTCTTTCAAAAATATAAAAAACCAGAGGATTTCCTTTCTGTACCGCTGAGTGAATTGGAAAATGATATTCGTTCAATTGGTTTATACAGAAATAAAGCGAAAAATATTCAAAAGTTATCGCAAATTATTCTGGAAAAATACAATGGAGTTGTTCCGAATGACCGGGATTTATTAGTTGAGCTACCCGGAGTGGGAAGAAAGACAGCGAATGTGGTTGTTTCAGTAGCGTATGGAACACCTGCAATCGCTGTGGATACACACGTGGAGAGAGTAAGTAAAAGGCTTGGTATATGCAGGTGGAAGGACTCCGTCTTAGAGGTTGAAAAAACGCTGATGAGAAGAATCCCAGAGGAAGAATGGTCGATTACCCATCACCGATTAATTTTCTTTGGTAGATACCATTGCAAAGCTCAATCGCCAAAATGTGAGGAGTGTCCTATGCTTCTACTGTGCCGTGAAGGGAAAAAAAGAATGAAAGCAGCAGGAAAAGGAAAATGAATATTCCAGAATTAAATCTTGAACCTTTTAATTTTGAGTACAATCAACTTGATAAAAATGATTTTTTGAGATGGAATAAAGATATTTTTAATCTTGGTTTTCCATATGATTATTATTATTATTATTATAAAGGCAATGATCTGTACAGGCCCTGGGAGGATTTCTCTGTTATAAGGGAGCAGCTGACGAATGAATGGGCGGAAATCGTTCGACAGTTGGAAATAATGTTCGCTAACAGAGAAAAGCAGGAAATTAAACCATATATGTTAAAAGGAATTGTACTATATGTTTCGTTTATGTATTGGTCGAATCAAGTACCTGTAAATTTATGCGGCTTCCCTGCATGTCTAAAGGAATTAAAGGGGAAACCGGTTAATGTGGAAGAGCGTTTGCCCTTTATATTGGCAAGGCCATACTTTTACCCAAGCTTTATGCAATTAAAAAGCCTAATGGAAGAGCAAATCAAGATTGCGGCCAAAATGGCAGCTTTAAATAAGTATACAAAATGATGTATGTTAATAGTAGTAAATAGAAGCCACACAGGTTTTAATAACTCTGTATGGCTTCTTTCTATATTGTAATTATATGGGATGGCTTTTGTCCTCCTATAAATATAGCAATTTTCCATATTGGTTTGCGGATTCTTGCTCTTTTTCTGCTATATATATGGTTTCTTTTGTGCTTTCTAACGGAATTGCATCTTGGGCACTGGTATTCAGCCTTATTGCTTCAGCGAAATGTTTAATTTCGAGATAATAGCCGTCTTCTTTTGATATATCAGGCACAAATTTTTTACCCTCGGCAGGATAGTCAGTTAGTACATTGTTTTCTAAAATAATGGTTCCTTTTTCAAAGTTCACTCTGTAGCGCATTTCAAATCCAAAATCACCTTTAATTGTCCAGTCATCCTGGGCATTTACTACTTTGCCATCGAGATAGTGATAGTTGGTAGAGACAATGTCATATCCATTACCTTCAAAAATCACTTTTCCGCTTGTAGATACAGCTACAGGTTTACCGAATAACCAATTGATAGTGTCCACATCATGGATATGTTGATCGAGTAAGCATCCACCTGATTTCTCCTTTTGCAGGAGCCAGTTTTCCCAAGACCATATAGGTGTTGAACCGCCTCGGAAGAATGAAGCACTTATTACAGGACCATATCTATTTGTATCAATTGTTTCTTTTAAGTACTGATAACTTGGGAAAAAACGAAGAGTCTGGCCTATCATTAATTGCCGGTCATATTTCTTAGAGGCTTCAATCATTAAGGAGCAGTCCTTTGTTGAGATTGCCATCGGTTTTTCACACAAGACATGGACACCTAATTCCATTGCTTGAACGGCCAGTGGAGCATGTAGGTACGTTGGAAGGCATAAGTCTACATAATCTAGGCTTTCTTCCTTAATCATGTCTTCCATTTTTTCATAGAAGGTGAACCGTCTGAAATCTACCTGCTCTTTACCAGTCTCCAAATTCCCCTCCACTACTTTACCATGCCGCTTTTTTTCATCCACATCACAAATAGATACTAATTTAATGGGGTATCCTTCCTTTTCCAGTCTCAAATACTTCTGTAAATGAGCACTTCCCATAAAACCTAATCCTACAATTCCTACTTTTAACATGGGCAACCTCCTCAGTCGGTTTCAAAAGTATTTTATTTAAGATATAAATCTTCTTTAACCTTACCTATCAAGAAGTCTTTTGATATTTAGAATTAAAGCCCCATTTCTTGTAAAAAAGGACTGAATTAGTAAAAAGTAGTACCTATATTAGGGAAATACTGTAATAATTGGAAATAAGTATTCTGAAATTTCCGATAAAGGTGGCGATTCTTCTGAGGGCTGATTTTTTTAAGAATATTTATCCACCGCAATATCTAATTGAAATTGAGAAGATTTTAACATTATATTATTTTGAGTTCTCTAAGGATTATCGGTATACGGGTGAAAAACATGATTTTTGGGAATTTGTCTATGTAGATAAGGGGAAGTTAGAGGTTTCTGCTGATCAAGAAGGCTACGAATTAAAAGAAGGAGATATTATTTTCCATAAACCGAACGAATTTCATAATTTGTGGGCGAATGGAATTTGTGCTCCTAATGTCTTAGTCATTAGCTTTGTTTGTAAATCTCCAATCATGTCTTTTTTCGAAAATAAAATCATGAGGGTCGCAACTGGAGAAAGAGAATTGTTGGCTAAAGTTTTAAAAGAAGCAAAAGATGTATTTCAGCCAAGTCTAGGAAGGATATATCGAGACGATATACGCCTGCCAAACCCTAGGGTTGGAGCGGAACAGATGATGTATTTGTACTTAAGTGAGTTTTTAATACGATTGATAAGAGATGAGACTTCGGAAATCAATCAGCAACGTGTCAGCGGAGCAACTAAGAAAAAGTTTGAAAAAAAGATTGTGAATGACATTATCGATTTCATGAATGAACGATTACATAAGCAATTATTTTTAGATGATATATGTACCCATTTTTTTCTTAGTAAGACATATTTGAAGAAAATATTTAAAGAAGAAACGGGATATACCGTGATGTCCTTCTTTAAGGCGCTTCGAATGGAAGAGGCAAAAGTCTTAATCAGAGAAAATAACTTGAGCTTTACACTTATTGCTCAAAATCTAGGGTTTGATTCAGTTCATTATTTTTCGAATTGCTTTAAACAACAAACTGGATTAAGTCCGAGTGAATATGCCAGGTCGATTCAAGCATTTGAACATAAATTGAGGCTGAAAGAAGAAGGGGAGAAAGCAGTTGATTAGGTTCGGAGTTATAGGATTAGGCAATCGAGGCAGTAAATTCGCTCTTCAGTCCCTAATTCCTCATCCAGAAATAGAAGTAGTCTATGTATGTGATCAACAAGGCACAAATTTTAACTTATTTGAAGAAAAACAAATTCGATCAACCACTGATTATCGAAACTTGCTAAAGAGCACGGAGGTGGATGCAGTTTTTATCGCTACTCCGGATGATACCCATGCTGAAATTATTTTAGAAGCGATAAAATTTAGCAAACATATTTTATGCGAAAAACCTCTAGATATTTCATTGCAAAAAATCTCTATGATTCGTTCCGCCTTAAAAGATTATAAAAAAGTTTTTCAGGTTGGTTATGTCCTGCGATACGCACCATTATATTTTAAAGCAAAAAGCTTAATAAGCAGTGGAATTATCGGCGATATATTCCTTGCAAATGGAACAGACCACATTAACTATGGTGGTTACGCATTCTTTCATGATTGGCATAGGCTTAAATCTAAATCCTACAGTTTATTACTTCAAAAGGCTACACATAGTCTGGATATTTTATCTTGGATGATTGGAGCCAAGCCGGTAAAGGTGGCAGCATTTGGAGGTTTAGAAGTGTTTGGTGAACCTGGGTCCATCAAAAAATTTGGATCTCCTTTAAAGGAAGAACTGCACTGTCGAACATGTCAGCATAAATGGACATGTGAGGAGAGCCTAATTAATATCAAGAAGCATAAAGGAATTGAGTGGCAAGAAAGTTGGCCAGATCACTGTGTGTTTGATTCTGAGGTAAATGTAGATGATCATCAGGCTCTGCTAATTCAATACCAAAATCGAGCGAAAGTTACGTATACATTATGCCAATTTGCAGCTTATTATCGGAGGGAATTTCAGTTTTTTGGTACGAAGGGTGAGCTATACTTTGATGATGAGAACAATAGAATCATAGTTCATGATCGTTTGAAAAAAGAAAAGTTAGTCTACGAAATAGAGAATACAGTTGGCCATGGTGGAGGAGATGCTGAAATGATTTTGGATTTTCTTCATTGTATTCAAACAGGGGCTCAACCGCGTTCTAATCTGGAAAGTAGTTTCACCGTTTCTGAGCTAGTCATTGCTGCACAACAATCAATTGAAGAGGACAAATATATTGTAATGGAGGGTTCTCTGTGAAGTTAGAAGATCAAGCTGCCCTAAGAGAAGTCCGAGAAGGGAATGTAGGAAACGTTACCTTTATTCGATATAACTTCCATGCTCCAGAAAAACCATTTGAAATCATCACCCAGCATATAAAGGAAGCTTTATATTGGATATCTAATATTCATATAAATCAAGATTTGAAAGATATTAATACGTCTGCAAACCAAGAAAAAAATGTTTGGCTAATCACTTGTCAATTTACGGATAGGACGGTAGCTAACCTCTTTTTTGATTTTTCACTAAGTCGATCAATTTACATAAAACAAATGGAGATAGCCGGAACAACTGGGTTGTATGTGTTTGATTCGTCAGTTGAACAAGCTTTACAATCAGATTTTCTGCAAGTGCTTGAGATTAATCCTGAATATATGAAGGATGATCGTGTTGAGAAATGGTGGGGTAAAGCATTCCAAAGTCTTCAGACAGGGCAAGTGGCTTTGGTAGAGAAAGGAGGATCTTCATGAAAGTAGGAATCATTGGTTGTGCTCATATGCACGTGTATAGCTACACATTATGTTTAAAGACACTTGGAATTGAAATTGTCGGTATTTATGATCGGGATAAGGAGAAAATGTTTCAATTTAGTGAAAAGTATGGGATTTTCCCATATGAACAATTGGATGACCTTTTGCAAACAGATATTGATACGGTTCTGATCTGTTCAGAGAATGTGTTTCATTGTGAATATACTGTTTCAGCTGCTGCTTATAAGAAGCATGTGATTGTCGAAAAACCGATGGCACTTTCGGTTGAAGATGCTGAAAAGATGATTTCGGATTGCTACGCCGCTGGTGTTAAATTGATGGTTGCTCATCCAGTTCGCTTTTCTCAACCTATGCAGTCCTTAAAACAATTGATAGACGAAGGGACATGCGGAAAGCTAATTGCAATTAATGCCACGAATCATGGTAAATCACCTGGTGGTTGGTTTGTAGAGCAAAAACTCTCAGGCGGAGGAGCTATCATTGATCATACGATTCATATGGCAGATCTAGTAAATTGGTTTTTTGCTCCTCAAATAGATTCCGTATTTGCTAGAGGTGAGAATTTACTTGGTGAGTCATATGTGGAGGATACAGGGCTCTTGCATGTGACATTTACGGATGGGACATTTATGAGTCTGGATACATCATGGAACAGACCTAAAGAGTATCCAGTATGGGGTGATGCCTCACTTACATTGGTCACAGATAAAGGGTGGATTCACGCCGATGGATTTGGAAGAAAGGCATTACTCTACAATCAAAAAGCAAGTCCTGCTTTTACATATTACGAAGAAGATATGGATATGGCCATGATAAAAGCTTTCAAAGACGCCATTGATCAAAATATGCCTTCACCAGTATCAGGAGAAGATGGCCTATTCACTGTAAAGATGGCGAGGATGGCCTATCAATCGATTGAAAAAGGAAACAGAGTAATTAATTAAAAGGAGGCTGGGAAAGTGAGAAAAGGTATAAATAGCTGGTGTTTTTCACCTGATTTATCATTGGAAACTATTTTTAAAGTAACAAAGGAAGCTGGATTCGATTCAATTGAACTGAATATGTCTGAAAGTATGCCTCAGGATTCCATTACTTCTGAATTAGGCTTAATAGATAATCCAGCTTTAACCCTTGATACTACAGAGTTAGAGCTTGAGACAATCAAAAATTTATCAGTGACTTATCAGTTACCAATCAGTAGTATTGCGACAAGCTTACATTGGACATACCCTCTGACATCAAACGACGAGACAGTAAGGAAAAAGGGAATCGAAATCGCTAAGAGTATGATTGAGGTATGTGCTGTCCTTGGTGGAGATACTGTATTAATCGTCCCTGGTGTTGTAACCGAAACAAATAGTTATGATGACTGCTATGACTTGGCTCAATCGGCTCTAAAAGAATTAGCTATATATGCAGAACCACTCGGAATTGTTATAGGTGTGGAGAATGTTTGGAATAAATTTTTACTTAGCCCACTTGAGATGCGTCGTTTCCTTGATGAAATCAATCATCCTTCGGTAAAGGCTTATTTTGACGCAGGAAATGTGTTGCAATTTGGCTTTCCAGAGCAGTGGGTGCGCATTTTAGGTGAACGAATCACGAAGGTACACATTAAAGATTTTCGCCAGGATATAGGGAATATACGTGGATTTACGGGTCTTTTAAGCGGAGATATGAAATGGTCGTCTCTTATGGAGGCTCTAAGAGAAATAGGATACAACGGGGATGTGATTTGTGAGTTAAGTCCTTACAAAGAAAACTCGATACAACTAGCATATGACACCAGCAATGCTATGAAATATATATTAAGCAAGTAAGACCAAATTAAAGGGGGATATTTATGAAAAAGGAAGTAAAGTGGTTAGCAGTCTTTTTCTTGATTATCAGTGCAATGTTGGTTGGTTGTTCGAATGATTCTAAGTCCGATGCTAAAGGGGACGGAAAAGAAATTACTTATGCTTTATGGGATAAGGAGCAAGCGCCAATTTATGAAGAGCTCGCAAAAGAATTTGAAGAGGAAACAGGTATTAAAGTAAAGTTTGAAATCACACCGTGGGCGCAATATTGGACAAAATTAGAAACAGCCATAACAGGAAATAATGCCCCAGATGTTTTTTGGATTAATTTCCCGCGTGTACCTGATTATATTGATAATGAGGTTGTCCTTCCCTTAGATGACATTGAATTTGATAAAGATAAGTTCCCTCAACAATATTTGGATTCCTATACAAGAAATGGGAAGCTATATGCAATTCCAAAGGATTTCGATTCACATGCACTTTACTATAATAAAAAGATTTTCGATGAAGCAAACATTGCCTATCCGGATGACACATGGACTTGGGATACATGGAGAGAAGTAGCCAAGAAGCTTACAAATAAAGACAAGAATATTTATGGCATGGCTGCGCCAGTAACGTGGCAGGGTGGATATTATGAAACGTTATTACAGAGTGGAGGAGCTCCGTTTGCTGAGGATGGGACAAAGTCTGGTTTTTCTGATTCAAAAACGATAGCTGGCGTACAATTTTGGTATGACTTTGTTAAAGAAGGATCCAGTCCAACAGTTGAAGAAATGGCTAGTACGACAGTATCCGAATTGTTTTTAAATGGACGTATTGCTATGACTCTGGATGGTTCTTATATGGTACCAACGTATTTTACTGATGAATACGGGATAGAGAATATTGATGTGGCACCTATGCCAAAAGGTGAAATCCGAGCTACAACGTCAAATGCCTTAGCGAATGCTATTTCTGCCAAAACAGAAAATGAAGAAGCTGCTAAAAAATGGGTTGCTTACCTTTCTACTAAAGAAGCGAATGAGCATACCGCTAACTCAGGAAAGGTTCTATCAGCCTATGAAGGCTCACAAGAGGGATGGATGAATGCTTATCCAGATAAAAACCTAAAAGTATTCATAGATGCTGTCGAGTATGCAGTACCGCTTCCGAATAAGAAAAATAACTCAGCTGCCATTGCAATTGAGGCTGATATACTAACAAAAGCATGGACAGGTGAAATAACAGTGGAAGAAGCGTGTTTAGAATTGGCCAAGCAAGCGGATGAACTATTGAAAAAATAATCGAGTAGGGAATGATTGATTTGGCAAAAAACGACGGTAACGTAATCCCTTATAAAAGATCGAAATATAAGAGAAGAGATATATTGGCAGCTATATTTTTTATCGGCCCTCTATTTCTTGGATTGTTCGTTTTCTATCTTTTTCCGATGATTCAAAGCGTTTTCTATTCATTTACAAAATGGGGCATGTTCGGTGGAAATACTTTCACCGGACTTGCTAATTATAAGAAGCTAATTGGAGATGGAGAAGTATTATCAGCTTTGAAAAACACCATAATCTATTCTATATTTACTGTACCTATTTCGATGGTCATTTCATTATTAATCGCAACTCTTTTAAATAACAAAATAAAGGGTGTATCTTTTTACCGGGTTATCTACTTTCTTCCGGCTGTTACGATGACATCTGCAGTCGCTATGATTTGGAAATGGATGTATAACTCAGACTACGGAATTATAAATCAAATCCTTGCTCAGGTTGGTATTCAGGGACCAGCTTGGCTGACAAGCTCAAACACAGCCATGATTTCTTTAATTATTGTAGGTATATGGAGTTCCCTTGGTACTTCAATAGTTATATTCTTAGCTGGATTACAAGGAATATCGAGATCTTTCTATGAAGCGGCAGAAATAGATGGGGCTGGTTCCTTGCAAAAGTTTTTTAAGATTACGTTACCGATAGTAACTCCGACAATCTTTTTTAGCTTGATTACGTCGCTGATTTCTGCACTGCAGGTGTATGACTTGATTTTTCTAATGTATTCCCAGACTAATCCGGCTCTTGAAAGTGTCCAATCCCTGGCCTATTTATTTTATAAGCATGCGTTTATATTAAATGACAAAGGATATGGCGCCGCTATTACCGTTGTTTTATTACTTTTAACTATGATCATTACCGTTATTAATTTTGGATTTCAAAAGAAATGGGTGCATTATGAATAAGAGGTGGACAAGATGATGAAGAAAAAAAACAAAGGAAAATGGGTTGTTCACGTATTACTTATATTTGGTTCCATTATGATGGTGTTCCCCTTTATTTGGATGGTGCTAACTGCACTCAAGACAAAAAGTGAATCAATCAGTATTCCTCCAAAGTTTTTTCCTGAAGTTGCCCAATGGAATAACTTTAGCGACATCTTTACACTTTTACCTTTTAGTCAATATTATTTAAATACTTTCGTTTCTACGGCGGTCATCACATTAGGACAAGTGTTTCTTTCTGCAATGGCGGCTTATGCCTTTGCACGAATTGAATTCCCCTTTAAGAAGACATTATTTATCCTGATGTTATCCGTTTTAATGGTTCCTGGGCAAATATTTTTACTTCCACAATACTTAATCATCCAAGATATGAATCTATTAAATACAATTCCAGCTTTATTTATTCCAGGTCTGTTTTCAGCTTTTGGTACATTTTTGCTGCGACAGTTTTTTATGACAATCCCAAAAGAATTGGAAGAGGCCGCCGTTATTGATGGTTGCTCCAGGTTACGTATATTTTTCAGTATTATCCTGCCTTTGTCTAAACCTGCGCTCATTTCAGTATCGATTTTTGCGTTGCTATATGGCTGGAATTCTTTGCTTTGGCCGTTGATTGTAAATACATCCCCAGACAAAATGACGCTATCTGCGGGCTTGGCAACTCTAAACGGACAATATGCTACTAATTATCCTTTAGTGATGGCTGGATCATTCATGGCAATTATTCCACTAATTATCGCCTTCTTTATTTTCCAAAAGCAGTTTATTGAAGGGATTGCATTAAGTGGATCAAAAAATTGATGTAGTAGTAATTGTATCTTTTGAGGATTGGAGTATATTGTGGTGAAGCAGGGGGGATGAAATAAAGGTGACTTCTGCAGTTAGATAACTTTATCTATAGGCAGAGTTATCTATTGTGATTAGTTTACAGTAGAAAGTTATTCGCATATATAGCATAAAAAAATGCACTTCATTGTTAGAATAAGTCTAACCATGAAGTGCATTTTAGTTGTTGTTTATAGGAATTTGAAACTTTTCATTTCAAAATGTTCTGGTTTACGGTTTAGGCAATTTTACGTATATGTCTAGGCATTTCTTGAATAGCAGGTGGAATCAGATAGGAAGTTTCGTCAGGCTGGGAAGTACTATTACTTCTCGCAGCAGGCTGTTCTTGCCCATCCTCATCCTGTGGTTCTGGCTGGCCTTCACCAGGGTTAGTACCTTCGCCAGGATTGGTGCCTTCACCAGGGTTAGTTCCTTCACCAGGGTTAGTTCCTTCGCCAGGGTTGGTGCCTTCGCCAGGGTTGGTGCCTTCACCAGGATTAGTACCTTCTTCAGGATTGTTACCTTCATTCGGATCTTCTTCATTACCTGTGCCATTGTCTGGGTTAGGTTGGTTTGGATCCTCTGTATTGTCCTCAGTCGGCTCTTCAGGCTGTTCTTCCTCCTCTGGAGCAGCTTCAGGAATAGAAACAGATGTAGATGCTGAGTCACTCTCCTGGCCGTCTACAGTAGCTGTTACATAGAACGTATACTTTTTCCCGGCTTCTGGAGCATCGAGACTAAAGGAAGTTTCCTTTGTAGTGGTTAACGTTTGTCTGTCTCCGCCATCCACGGCAACCTGAACATTAAATTCTGCGTCATTAGAAGAATCATATTTCCAGCTCACGTTTATTCGATTAGATGCTTCATCAAAAGCAGCGTTGAGACCAGAAGGCGCATTTGGTTTTGTATATTTTTCTGATGTTTTAGTAGGTTCATGTCCCTTTACAAAGTACTCATATACAATTTGATCACTTGGTGTATATTCACTTGCTTTAGCGTTTGTTCCTTTTTCAAGGGCAACTTTGACAACCGAACTTGGCTGTTTGAAATTATCAGTTGTCACATTCTCAGACATTTTGCCCATCATTGTTTTAAAGATTTTTGCGGCTATTTTTGTTTCCTGCTTACTCATCGGATTTTTTAATTGTTGATCATAGCCCGTCCAAACAGACATGGTGTAATTCGTTGTATATCCAATAAACCACGCATCCGGTGAACTGCTCTTACTAATATTATATTTTGCCCGGTCTTCTGCAGAGTAGTTTGTTGTTCCTGTTTTTGCTGCAATGTGAAGACCTGGAATATTGGCTGCAGTTCCTGTACCTTTAGTCACAACATCCTGCAAAATGTTTGTAATCATAAAGGCTGTATAATCCTTCATGGCAACTTGTGGTTCCGGTGCCGTTTCAATAACAGTATCATTGTCTCTTAGAACTACTTTTTTTACGACATGCGGTTTATTATAGATACCCTCGTTACCAAATGCAGCATAGGCACCTGCCATTTGTAGAGGGGATGCTGCTTTGTCTACACCGCCGATTGCGGATGCTTCGTAAATTTCCCCAAAGTCAACACCTAATTTTTTTGCAAATTTACCAGCTTGATCTTCACCAACCTCTTGGAGTGTTTTAACGGCAGGGACGTTAAGTGATTTATAAAGCGCCTCACGAATCGTTACATTCCCTTTATAGGTACCCGTTGCACTACCAATTGATTGTCCGGAACTATATTTATATGGTTCATCTTTAATAATATGAGCAGTCGACCATTTCAAATATTCAATTGCTGGACCGTAATCAAGAATTGGTTTAATGGTTGAACCCGGCTGCCTTGTTTTTAAATCTGTTGCATAGTTAAAGCCACGGGCTACTTCTTGGTTTCTTCCACCGCCCATTGCGTTGATTTCTCCGGTCTTTGTATCCATAAAGACCGTCCCAGCCTGGAATTTATCATTCGGGTAGTCGATATATTTATCGCTATTCAGTATTTCCTCCATTAGTTCCTGTGCATCAGGATCGATGGACGTATATACCTGAAGGCCATCTGTGTATATATTGTAGTCTCCAATTTCTTCCACTTCATCGATGACTTGATCAACAATAGCATTATATTTTGTGTTTGTTGTTTTCTCGCGTTTTTCTTCTGGTACTAAGCTATCTTCAACACTTTCGGCTTGCGCTTTTTCGTGTTCTTCCGCAGTGATGAAACCTGCTTTTTCCATTAGTTTAAGTACGATGTTTCTTCGTTTTTCCGCTTTTTCCGGATACGTAAACGGGTTGTAATTATTTGGGCTTTGCGGCATACCTGCCAGCGTGGCAGCTTCAGATAAGGTAAGCTCATTCAATTCTTTGCCAAAGTACAGCTTGGATGCTGTGGAAAACCCATGGACTCCGGATGACATATATACTTTGTTAACATACATTTCAAAAATTTGTTCTTTAGAATATTTTTGCTCAAGTTGAAAAGCAAGGTACATTTCCTGTACTTTACGTTTAATCGTTTTTTCTGATTTAAGGAAAGAGTTTTTCACTACCTGCTGGGTAATGGTGCTACCTCCCTGAGAGCCGAAGCCGCCTGTTATGTTTCCAATTAAAGCTCCGCCAACGCGAATAATATCAATTCCATGATGTTTATAAAAACGCACATCTTCAGTTGCCAGGATGGCATTTTCCATCAATTTAGGAACATCCTTATAATCGACGTAATCTCTTGTTTCTGAGCCTACTTCTGTATATATATCTCCGTTTTTATCATAGATTTTCGAAGAAATAGGATCAATCAGGGCGCTGTCATCAATCTCAGGAGCTGTGACAGCCCAGTATGCAAAAACTCCTCCAACTGAAATACCTGCAATAATAAATAGTGCAGCTAAAACAATTAAGGTTCTTTTTAATAATGATTTTGATTGTTTCTTTTGTTTTTTATTTCTTTTGGAATTTGCATATTTTCTTTTTTCTGTCCTTGTTTTATATTGATCTGACATTGTGTTACATACCTTCCTTTCAGGATAAAGGACCATTTAAAATAGTTGGGTACCATATTTTTTGTCAATTATCTTAATATAGTCAATTCTTGGTGAAAACCCAAGCGGAATCACTTCACCTGTATGTTCAATATCCTTTTTTGGTATAGATTTTCTACCGCCAGATAGCATCTCTTCCCAATAATAGATCAGTGTCTCAGCCGGTAAATAGTAAATTTCCTCTGTTACACTGAAGCGCATAATAATAAAGGCTATCCCACCATGTTTAATGATATTGCGCATATGGACAATTTGGTGTTCATGAAAATTCTTTAAAGGGAAAGAGGTTGTTTGTCTGGTTTCCTTCGCTTCAAAGTCAATGTATCTGCCTTTATATACACCATTATAATCCGTTGTGGAGGCTTGCTTAAAATAGGCTTCTTTTATGACTGCAGCGCTCCTCTTAGGATAAGACACATTAACAATCTGAACGGGTGTTGGCTTTTTGTGAACAATTGCGATGTTATTCTCTATATAATAAAGATTTGTTTCGTTTAAGTCATCCTCCAATGTCATTCCCCGATTAGAATAATTCACTTTTTTCTGTTTCAGTACTTTGCTGCCGGTTTTCGCAATCGGGTTATATTGTTTTCCATTAGGATATTTTATAGACATAGTATCCCTCCAAGCCCATCCTTATCATAACAAAAATAGCATCAAAATTGTAAAATTCATTATTACTTACATAGAAAGTTTAAATAATTAGTACAGATACTCATTTATGTAATTTTATAATAAGATAAACGTGTATTTCTCTTTCAATAAATACTAAATTGATAGAATGTAAACGAAACTAAGGCACTTCGAAGTTTATAATAAATTGGCTGGATTCGTCAAAGGTACTTTTTAGATAAAAAGGTTAGAGTATATGATTATATAGAAGAATGTTATCGAGGTCATCTTTTAAGCGACATAAGTGAAAGAGAATAATAAAAAGCCGGAGAATATAAAATCCTCCGGCTATTAAGTAAGTGGTAGCTAATGTTTTAAGTTGATGGTTTATCTGGACCATCTAGTTTTGGATTGCCTGTATGCTTGCTGGATGCGTTATTGCTTTTCTTTTTTTTCTCTTGAGCAGCTGATGTATTTTTCTTCATGACTACACCTCCTATTCATTAGGTTGTCTATGTTTAGAGAGTTTATGCAAGTTGTCGAAGGAAGCATTTACGTGCGCCGTCTCTGTTTTCTTTGCCGATACTCTTCTAGTTTTGTCGTCTATGAAGGGATTGAAATAGTTAAATCGAAACCTTAAGTGTATAAGAATGAGGAAAGGGTGAGGTGCATGAGTTCCAAAGAAAATATCATCACATTGCTAAGGGAATTGGAGCAGGAAATAATAGCCCTTGAGGAAGAAATAATTAGAAAAACAGATAATGAAGTAAATGATACAATAGCCGAGTTCACGTATACAATCAAAACTGAAGCCAGGAAGATTGATATGGATATGGCAGATATTCAAATTAAAATGAATAATTTTATTGATGATTACAAACATGATACACAACTGTCTATATTGAAATTGGCTCATTTAACGTAAAATACAAGATAGTATCATTTTTTCGGAAATTCTGTTTAGATTAGGTAAAAAGAACAAGGGTGTAATGTAAATGAAAGATAACTTTTATCAAAAGACAATCGATTTGATAGAAATCGTTAAAGATGCTGAAAAAATCTATAGAGAAGCACGCGAAACGGAAGAGCGTGCAGATTTCCACACTGTGATTAAGCCGTTTGCCGACCATACTAAGCAGCTGGCAGATGAATGGCTTATTGAGGCTGAGCAATGGGTAGCTGATAAAAGACCTAAATATCTATCCCTCATGCAGATTAAGAATACCCATAATAATGTTTTACAAGTTTCTGTCCATTGTTACTTTCCGGAGTCAAGCAAGTCGAGATTCATTAAACATTGCAATGCAGCTTTGTTTGTACTCGAACAGATTCGGATGGAAGAAGTGAACGGGGAGTAACGGTATAGCACCCAATCCCAGATGCTGCATACTGTATAAGTATATAGTTAGAGCGGAGGGAGAGTTATGCTTAAACCACTTCTTGAGAAGAAAGCTAGAAGGCGTAATGGTGATTTTAATCCTTATTATGGAATGCCGGCTGCATCCCGCTTGCCTCCATATGAATATCGAAACATCTATCCGGCTGGAACTGGGGCTCCTCAAGTTCAACCACAGGGTAGTTGGGGGCCGGAGAGCATTCAGCAACAACAATTGAATCCTTTTGAAGGAAACCTTGCTTACCAACCCTACTATCCTAACCAAATGTATCAACAGCCATCCTTTAATCCATACTATATGGAGCAATATCCAGGAAGTATGCCAATGTCAGGCGGTATGATGGAGGATCAACATTTTTACGGCTATCCGCAGCAGGAAATGCCGAATCAATACCCAAAAGAACAGGTGAATCCATTTCAAAACCCATTATACTCTAAGGATGAAGATTTTTATCCTTTACAGCAGATGAATACAGCTATTACTAATCCATATCCTAAACAAAGCTTTATGCAAAAAAATCAGGGCAGTAATTTTTCATCGGTTCTTAATCAATTTAAAACACAGGAAGGCAGTATCGATTTTAATAAAATGATTGATACTGCGGGAATGATGTTAAATTCAATGAATCAGGTATCCAATTTAGTAAAAGGTGTAGGTTCTATATTTAAAGTAACCACATAAAAAACTGCCGGTTATAGATCGGCAGTTTTTTATTTATCGGATAGATATGCGTTTCTTTTTTGATTTGGGGACTTTGACTGTTAATAAGCCATTTTCGTGGCTAGCCTCAATTTGTTCTTCGTCAATTGGGTAATGGAATGTAAAGCTTCTCGATTTCTTTTGTTTTTCTGTAGCATAGATTTGATCGCCTTTATTTACTTTTCGTACAGTTTCATATGATATTGTTAATTTACTACCCGATATATCAATTTCAATGTAATTTTTGTCGACACCTGCGATAGGAGCTTGAATAATATAATGGGTTTCTGTTTCTTCCCATTCAACGGGAAAGCTTGCAAACATTTTTTGGTTCTGGAAAAAATCATCCATAGACTGTAATAGTCCGCTCCTTGTGTTCTCGGTTAACAAATCATCCATTTGTGAAATGAAGTTACGGAGCGGTTCAAATGCACCATTCTTCTTGTTTTGAGCCATATATTCTCCTCCTCTGATGATTCTATCTTTAGCATATGCAGGCTATTCTTAATTGTTAAATAATTAGGGTGATAAAGGAGTACGATGTAAACGAAGATATCATAGTCATTTGGCTATATAATGGCGGTTTTGCTTTATATTTAAGCAATGTTATAACAGGAGGGATAATGGTAAAATGAATGGGTAAATATAGAGAAAGTTTTAGAAGTTGAGCTTGTCTCTTTTTAATATCGAATCATACATACATGTAAAAGACTCCACCCTGAACGTAGAAAATATGCGGGGACGGATCTTTAGATTTAATTATCATTAAATGAAAAGGTGTGGAAGTAAATGGAGAATAATCTTGTGAAATTAGCTTTTAAGGAAGAAGGCGCTGGAAAGCCTATTATCTTACTGCATGGTTTTTGCGGAAGCAAGGATTACTGGGAAAAAGTGATTCCTTATTTAAGGAAATTCTACCGAGTAATTGCTGTTGATGTAAGAGGTCATGGCGAAACAGATACTACAAAGATTGGATACGATATTCATGATATGGCAGAGGATTTGTATAATTTCTTTATTGAACATGATTTAAAGGATGCTTATCTATTTGGTCATTCAATGGGAGGATATATTACCCTTGACTTTGTGGATCACCATCCCGATCTTATCAGCGGATATGGACTCATTCATTCCACTGCATTACCAGATTCCCCTGAAGCAAAGAAAAAACGGTCAGCAGGTGTCTCTACAGTAGAAGAACAGGGAGTTTCCTTTTTCGTTAAGGATCTGATCCCTAAATTGCTGTCAAAAGAAACAAGGGAAAACGAACAAGAGATGCTGAAAACTTTGTATGATATTGGCGTTGAAACGAGACCAACAGGCATCATCGGTGCTTTAAAGGCTATGAAAAATCGTGAAGATAAGAATTATGTGCTGCAAAGGAACGATATCCCAGCTCTTCTCGTAGCCGGTGCAAGAGATGAGGTTGTACCGATAGAGAAAGTATTTACTGTGAGCGGAGAGCATATTACACAAATAGTTATTGATAAAGCCGGGCACATGGGAATATTTGAGACCCCGGAGCAAGTATCCACGGCTATTACCTCATTCATAGAAAAAGTGAATCAATAATTGGAAGGTCGTATCTTGAAAAAGATGCGACTTTTTCCTTTTCAAGGGAACGTTCATTCGGTACAATGATGACAGAAATGAGGTGTGCATCATGTTTGGGAAGAAAAATTTAGTGGAGTTCATAGATGATTTTTCACAGGATGAACAATACAAAGACAATATTGCTTTTTGGCATACCATCGATGAAAAAAAAGCTACGTATTCACCCTTTCCAACTGAATTAAATGAAAAGTTAAAGTCTGCCCTTGAAAAAAGAGGGATTGAAGCTCTATACAGCCACCAGGCCGAAGCTTATAAATATATAAGAAATAATAAGAATATTGTGGCGGTCACTCCTACTGCTTCAGGGAAAACATTGTGTTATAACTTACCGATTCTCCAATCGATTCTTGAGAATGCAGATACAAGAGCTCTTTATTTATTTCCGACAAAAGCATTGAGCTATGATCAAAAATCTGAATTAGAGGAACTGATTGATGCTGCAGATGCAGATATTAACAGCTATACGTATGATGGTGATACACCGACTAGTATCAGGCAAAAAATCCGCAAAGCAGGCCATATCGTAATGACAAATCCGGACATGTTACATTCCGGAATATTACCCCATCATACGAAATGGGTCAGTTTATTTGAAAATCTGAAGTATATTGTTATTGACGAGCTTCATACGTACAAGGGAGTATTTGGAAGTCATACGGCTAATGTGATCAGAAGGTTAAAGCGAATTTGCCGTTTTTACGGAAGTGATCCGATTTTTATTTGTACGTCTGCAACGATTGCCAATCCGAAGGAACTTGCAGAACAATTAACGGAATCTAAAATGATCTTAATTGAGCGGAATGGTGCACCAGCAGGCAAAAAGCATTTTGTGTTTTATAATCCGCCAATCGTCAATAAACCTTTAAATATCCGCAGAAGCTCCATATTAGAGGTCAGAAAGATAGCTAGCACTCTTTTAAGGAATAAAATCCAAACAATTGTTTTTGCGCGCAGCCGTGTCCGTGTTGAAATATTGGTTACGTACTTACAGGAATTAATTTCGAAACAATTGGGACCGAAGGCGATTACGGGTTATCGCGGGGGATATTTGCCGACACAAAGGAGGCAAATTGAAAAGGGATTGCGAGATGGATCAATCTATGGGGTTGTCAGCACGAATGCACTTGAACTGGGCGTGGATATAGGACAGCTCCAGGCATGCATTATGACGGGGTACCCAGGCTCAATAGCCAGTGCCTGGCAGCAAGCAGGCAGGGCAGGAAGGCGTCACGGCGAGGCGTTGATTATCATGGTTGCGAGCTCCAGTCCATTAGATCAATTTGTCATCCAACATCCTGATTACTTCTTTAATAAAAGTCCGGAAACAGCGAGAATTAATCCTGATAATCTGGTAATCCTTGTTGATCATCTAAAATGTGCAGCTTTTGAAATCCCGTTTAAAGAAGGGGAGGAATTTGGCGCTGCAGAGGTTACGGAAATTCTGGAATATTTGGCAGAGGAGCATGTATTGCACAAAAATAAAGATACATGGCATTGGATGAATGATGCTTTCCCAGCACATGAAATCAGTCTTAGATCTGCTTCGCAGGAGAATGTGGTCATTATAGACCGAACTAATCCAAAAGTGCAGGTTATCGGAGAAACGGACCGATTCTCAGCTATGACTCTTCTACATGATGAAGCCATTTACTTACATCAAGGAATCCAATATCAGGTAGAGTATTTGGATTGGGAAGAAAAGAAGGCATATGTACGCGAGGTCAATGTGGATTACTATACGGATGCAAATCTTGCAGTTCAGGTAGATGTGCTGGAAATTGACCGAACAAACGTTAATCCGAAAAGTGAAACTACATTTGGAGATGTTTCCGTTCGAGCTATGGCAACCATCTTCAAGAAAATCAGATTTGACTCACATGAAAATATTGGTTCGGGACCAATCCATTTACCAGAAGAAGAAATTCATACGAATGCATGTATGCTCTCTCTAAAGGAAGGGAGTGTCGATTGGAAGGAAGAGCGGCTCGAGGAAGGGCTAATGGGTGCTGCTCACGCTCTGCGAGGCATCATTCCAGTCTATGTGCTGTGTGATCCGGGGGATATTCATGTTTACCCTCAAGTAAAGGCAACACATAACGAGCTTCCGACCATTTTTATTTACGATCATTATCCGGGAGGAATTGGTTTAAGCAAGCATATGTACGAAAACAGTGAACAAATTATTCAGGAGACGATTCAGGCAATTAGAGTCTGTCCATGTGAAAATGGCTGCCCATCCTGTGTCGGAATGGAAGGCACTGGCTCGTCTTTAAAGGAGGATTCCATTAAAGTGTTATCCATTCTTGGAAACCGAATGGCCGGTGACAAATTACATGTCCATTAAAAATAAACTAAACCGGATGAAAAAGCATTTGAATACAAATGTTGGCGAAGGCTCAAAAAAACGTATGGAAGTATGCTCTGAACCTGAACCCGATACACCTATTAAAAATGTTGTCATCCCTTTCTTTGAGCAATGGAGCGAATTCGGGGCCTTTCCTGTTATTTACGAGAATGAATATTGCCTAATCAGGGAGGTCAGCTATCCACTTAATTATCAGCATGGAAAGTATACATTTGATATGCTTCCACAAATTGTGAAGATTTGGAATGAGAGCGACCTAAAGCACCCTCTTTCCGCCAAAGGATTTGAAGCAAATCAAATGTTTTTCTTCGATACAGAAACAACCGGGTTAGGTGGCGGAGCAGGGACTTCCATCTTTTTGCTTGGATATGCTTTTTTGGAGGATGAGCATATCAAGGTCAGACAACATTTTCTCCCTAGACCAGGGTTTGAAATTCCGTTTTATAAGACCTTTTTAGAAAAAGTGAATTATGAGACGTTGGTCACCTATAATGGAAAAGCATTTGACTGGCCGCAAGTAGTTACGCAGCATACTCTTTTGCGTCAGCACTTGCCAAAATTACCGGATTTCGGTCATTTCGATTTATATCATGCTTCTAGAAGACTGTGGAAAAATAAATTGGATCGAGTAAAACTATCAGTTGTTGAAAAAGAGGTACTTGGTTTCGAGAGAAAGGATGACGTACCGGGATACCTGGCCCCTATCATTTATTTTGATTATGTTGATAGGCAGAATCCTGAAGCTGTCTTTAAAATAATGAAACACAATGAATGGGACATTTTATCTTTAATCACATTGTACATTCATTTGTCTGCCCTTTTATTAAACGATAAAACATTGGAGCATGAGGACTCATTTGAACTGGCAAGGTGGTTTTCTTATTTAAAGGATCGGGAGCGTGCTATAGGTTCCTTTGAGAAAGGAATTACTGAATCCAAGCATGATGAAGAACGCTTGAAGGTACTCTTTCATTTGGCAAACGAATATAAAAAAAGTAAAAATGAAGAAGCGGCAGTAAAGCTTTGGGAAGAGGCGAGCAATGCACAGACGCCAGTAATTGTTTGCTGTTCCCTGATTGAGCTGGCAAAATATTTTGAACATAAGAAAAAGGATTATGCTAAAGCTCTGAAATATTCAAAAAAAGCTTTGGTGAAAATTAGAGAATATTCATTTCATAAGCATGGTATTCATGAGAAATCAACCCTTCACCGCATCTCCCGTCTGGAGCGGAAACTTGATAATGAAAAAATTGGAATAAAAGAAAACTAAATAATGGTTGTTATGTTTGTGCATCCCATGTAAATTAATGTTATACACCTTTGTTAATTTGCAGAAGGAAGTGAACATAAATCGGATGTATAAGGTTGTCTTTTATTTATTCTTTGTTGTTATTGGGTTATCGATGGTAATTTTTAATTCTATTTAATTATAATGTAGCAGTTCTGATGCTGAAACATTTTTTTATAAACGGAAAATAGGTGATTGCCTTAGTACAGTCTTATCCACCTTTTCATAGTCTATTTATGTAAGCTATATAGATAATGAAAGGAGAGACGCGTATGTTCGGTCGTCGTCATCATCAACATCATTGTGGTCCTATTCAAGTACCAGGGTGTAACAAAGTGCAGGTGTGCCCACCGGTTTGCCACCAGCCGATTCAATTTGTTAAGGAAAATTGCTATACACATATAGTACCGCATGTGCATCCAGTTCAAACTCTTGAAGTGAATAAGCATGTGTATCAACATCAACATCATTTCCCACATTCTTTCCAAAGTGCCAATAGTGTTCATAGTCAATCTAATCAATTTGGTACACCAACTCCCCCGCGACCTGGTTGCTCAGGTAGTGGCAGTGGCTATGGCTTTTAAAAGTAAGAGGCGTAAAGCCTCTTCTTTTATTATTTAATGTATAATGTAATAAATGGATGTGAACTTATATGGGAAAAGTCGTATTCGTAACAGGATATAAGGCCCACGAGCTTGGTATTTTTGATCAAAATCACGAGGGTATAAAATACATAAAAAAAGCACTGCTGAGTCGCCTGTTAACTCTTCTCGAGGAAGGAATGGAATGGGTAATCATTACAGGGCAGCCCGGAGTGGAGCTATGGGCTGCACAGGTGGTCTTTGATTTGCAGGAAGAGTATCCAGATCTTAAGCTCGGTGTTTTATTACCCTATTTAAATCAGGAAGAGAATTGGAAAGAACCGGTTAAAGAACTGTATGAAGAAATACTGCTTCAGGCAGACTATGTGGAGGCTATTTCGAAGAAGCCATATGAAGGACCATGGCAGTTAAAGCTGAAGAACCAATTTATTGTCGATAAAAGCGATGAAATGTTAATATTGTACGATGATGAAAAGGACGGAAGCCCTAAATATAGTTGGTTTGAAGGTAAAAAGAAACAGAATAAACAGGATTATCCTATCATTCAAATAACATTTTGGGACCTGCAAAGTTTAATTGATGAGGCACAATGGGAAGATTATTAAGAGGGAAATTGACAAACAGCACTTTTTTTGAAAAAATATTATATATTAGTCGTATGAATTTGAGGTGAATAAAATGCTCTCAGATAAAACAAAGTTGACCGCAAAGGATATCTTAGAGAAAGAATTTAAAACGGGTGTCAGAGGATACAAACAAGAAGATGTTGATCAATTCCTGGATTTAGTTATAAAGGATTATGAGGTTTTTCATCAGGAAATTGAATCACTTCAGCAAGAGAATATGAAGCTGAAAAAACAATTGGAAGAACAGCCGAAAAGAACTGTACAACCAGTTCAGCAAGCAACAGGTACCACCAATTTCGATATTTTAAAACGCTTATCCAACTTAGAAAAGCATGTGTTTGGAAGTAAGCTTTACGAATAAAATATCTTCCAAATGATAACAGTTGTTTTATAGTTGAAATGAGGGTATAATGAATATTGCATGTGATAACGTCTGGGTAATCGCTGCAATGCAAATTGTAGAGGAAAGTCCATGCTCGCACAGGCTGAGATGCCTGTAGTGTTCGTGCCTAGCCCAATAAGCTAGGGCAGTCTGTTTCAGGCTGACGGCTGGGAAAGTGCCTAAGTTCTTTTAGAATATGGCACCGGTACCTATAAAAGTGCCACAGTGACGGAGCCTTTTTGGAAACAAAAAGGGTGGAACGAGGTAAACCCCGCGAGCGAGAAACCCAAATTTGGTAGGGGCGCCTTTCCCAAGGAAATGAACGAGGGGAAAGGGCAGACTCGTAGGAGTCTGAAGATAGATGATTACCACCGGAGTACGAGACATTCCAGTCGATTGCAGTACGAAGGAACAGAACATGGCTTACAGGACGTTATCTTGGAAATGTATTACCTGAATAAAACTACTTCCACTAAGGGAAGAATGAAAGGCTGCCGATTAGATCGGCAGCCTGTTTTAATGCGGTACTTTATGACAATCATTATGCTTCAGGTAAAGCTTGACTCAAATTATTACTATGTATTTGTCTGGATGTTTCTTTGATATTTTTCTTTATAAAAAAGGCTGAAATATACAAGAGAAGTTCCGACCGCAATAACCAGGCCGATATAAACGGACATCATCATCGGAGCGGCAAAAGCGCCTATTATGATGGTTGATCTTGCAATTAAGTCGGCGCCATTATAGGATATATTACTAAAAGCAGAATAAGAACCTCTTTTATCCTCAGGAATCATATTTGCCTGTTCAGTATTATAAACAGGTGAATACATCAATTCGCCAATCGTGGCAATAAACCCAAATAATAAGAGCATATACCAGCTATTGGCTGATGTAACAAATGTATACCCTACACCATAAATAAGCAGGCCAATGATTAACACACGTTTATTTGAAAAACGATTCGTAATATTGGAAACAATAAACGTTAAAAGGACGACTAATAACATATTTTCTATATTCATCAAACTTAACATTTGGACACCGCCAATTTGGTATCCGAATACGTTAATGACTTCAAAGGATTCTGATAATCGAACCCCAATATAACTATTTAGTGAGAATTCAGCGGAAAGGATAAACATGAATCCAAGTACGAGTTTTACAAAGCGAGTATCCTGAAGGGCAATTTTATAGTTATGAAGTAAATCAATCAGAAAGTTTTTATGTGATTGCTTTAACTGACGGACCGTACCTTCAATCAGCCAAATTTTATAAGCAATGGCAATGAAGGTGGATGTACACGTTAAGATGATAAATAATTCAAGTTGATGATTACTGTATAAAAGTCCTCCCATTGCTGCCCCAATGGCCATGGATAAATTAATGAGCCAATAATCAAGAGCATAAACAAATTTTCTTGTCTCTTTTGTAGTAGAATCCATAATAATTGCACTCATGCTTGGCCTTCCAAGACTACTTGAAATCATATATCCAACATAGCAAATTGCAAATAGCCAAACCCAGTCATTCTCAGGGATTAAGGTCAAAGTCATCATCAAAAACATGAAGGCACTTGTAGAGGAAGTCATTAATAAAATTTTCTTCCTTTTGAAACGGTCTGATAGATATCCTCCCAGCAGGTTAGCAACGAATGTAATAAGGACGGTAAAAATCAAGAAGACACCTGCCCAGATTTTGTTCAATTCATGAGCAAAATACAAAGCCATAAATGGCATCACAGAGCTTGATGCCATTCTGTTAAAAAAAGATGTGCCTAACCGTACTTTAATATTTTGTGGCAAATTCTTCAATTTCATATTGTTTTACCCCCTTTGTATCGATTATATTAAACTAGACTGATGCTTCTGAAAATAGACAATTAATTGATAAATGTCTACTTTTATGGTGAAAAGGGGTAGATGATGGAACCTAAACTACTGACTCTTTGGCAGCATATTCAAACGGGATATGTAAGACAGGCAGAGATAGCGGATTTACTCGAACTTAGTCCAAAGCAAACCTCCAGATATATGCAAAGATGGCATGAGGAGGGGTGGTTTAGATTGCAGCCAGGAAAAGGACGGGGACATTCAACTAAGATAGAGTGGGTCAAAAATGTGGAATCCATATATGAAAAAGAAATGGAATATATAATCAATCATGAATCAATTGAAAAAAGTGCAAAATGGCTAACTCTGCATTGGTCCTCTGAATGCAAACTACGTCTGATGAGACTCTTTCAAACTAAGCTTGGATTTAATGATGAGGGAAAGGATAAACTCATCATTCCTAGAAAGGATCCATTTTTGTCCTTTCATCCTCTTGAAGCTCTCGATATACATAGCGCTAACTTAGTTTCTAATATTTACAATCGCTTGATTTACCTGACTGAAGATAATGAAATATGGCCTGAGCTTGCTCATAGCTGGGAAAGCTCGAATCGCTTGTTAAGACTTTACATAAGAAAAGGAGTCAAATTTCATGATGGTTCCTACCTTTCAGCAGATGATGTTGTAAGGTGCTTGGAATCTTTGCGTGATCATCCAATTCACAGGGATATATGGTTTATTGTCCAAAGAATTCATTCCCCCGCACAGTATGTGGTAGAAATTAACTTGAAACAAAAGTGCAGCTATATATTGCATCTCTTAAGCACCATAAACTCAAGTATATATAAAGTAAACAATGGAAAATTAATTGGAACGGGCAGCTTTTATCTGGAAAAAAATGATGAAACAAAAACAATTCTTCGTGCGTTTGAAGACTATTACAAGGAAAGAGCTCTGCTCGATTGTATAGAATTTGTTCAGATGCCGATGGGGTTTGAGACTATTTATCGATCCTCTGTAAAAGAGGATGATATCGAAACATATAAGGTTGAGAGTGATTCAGGGTTTGGTATTGTGATTATGAATGCGTACCGCAATTCAGATATAAATAAGCAGGAAGTAAGAGATTATATCCAATATGTTATCAGTGCAAGGAGAAATGAAATTAATCAATTGGATCCAAAAATTATACCGAATCAAAGTGGTATTTTGCGCTCTCCATCTGACCCATACATAGTGGATCAAGTTCCATTTATAGAGGTATCCAAACCACTTGTTCTACAGACTACTCCATATACAGAAAAGCTTATCTTTTGGTTAAAGGGGATTTTGGAAACCGCAGGTATTCCTGTTAAATTAAAAGAGATCACGTTTGAAGAAAGTCTGCAAAATGGATATACAGATCATGGTACAGATTTTTTTATCCATGGAGAAGTATTTGAAATGAATCATAGCTTATCTTTTTTTCATTTTTTATTGTTGAGTTCCTCTCCGCTTGCCCAAGTCCTAGGAGATAAAGGAGAGCGATTCGAGATATTAAACCAGTATGCTAATACTCCTTTTGAAAAGTGGAGTGAGCTTCATGAACAAATGGAACGAAGATTAATGAAATCTGCTTTAATATTGCCGTTATACTATTCCAAACGAAGTGTACTGTTTTCAGATGATATTATGAATATTAGCATTAAGAATTTTGGCTATGCAGATTTTTCGAAGCTATGGATGAAACCAACCACAATTTAATGCGGTAATATAGACGAGAAATGCTGATTTGGTTTGCATTCAAAATGTATGAGTTGTATGATAAAAGACGCGAACGACTTAATTTAATGGAAAAGTAATATGATTAGATAGGGTGAAACAATGAAGATTACATTAATAGCTACAGCAGCAATGGGTCTTGAGGCGATTGTCGCACAGGAAGTACGTGACCTTGGGTATGAATGTACAGTCGAGAATGGACGAGTACTGTTTCAGGGAGACGAGCTTGCCATTGCCAGAGCCAATATGTGGCTTAGAACAGCAGACCGGGTGAAAATTCTTGTAGGCGAATTTAAGGCCTATACATTTGATGAATTATTTGAAGGTACAAAAAAACTTCCTTGGGAGAATTATTTGGATGTCACGGCTGAATTTCCTGTATCAGGTAAATCGGTCAAATCTAAATTATTCAGTGTTCCAGATTGCCAGGCGATTGCGAAGAAGGCCATAGTGGACCGCTTGAAAAAAGCATATAAAAAAGATGGATGGTTAGATGAAAATGGACCATTATATCGTGTAGAAGTATCGCTTTTAAAAGATAAAGCCACATTAACGATTGATACAACCGGCCCTCAGGCCCTTCATAAACGTGGATACAGAACAGGGCAGGGTGAAGCGCCATTAAAAGAAACCCTTGCAGCAGCATTAGTGAAGCTGACGAATTGGACTCCGGACCGTCCATTTGTTGATCCATTCTGCGGATCGGGTACGATTGCGATAGAAGCTGCGTTAATCGGCCAAAATATTGCGCCTGGATTTAATCGTGATTTTATTTCCGAAGACTGGCCTATTATTGATTCTTCTATTTGGGATAAAGTCAGAGAGGAAGCAGAAGAACTGGCCAATTATGATCAGGAATTAGACATTTCGGGGTTTGATATTGACCATAAGATGATTGAAATCGCAAAAGAAAATGCTATGGAAGCAGGACTTGGGGATTTAATTAACTTTAAACAAATGCAGGTCCGTGATTTTACAACGACCAAGGAATATGGCGTAATTGTTGGGAATCCTCCATATGGTGAACGCCTCAGCGATCGTCCTTCCGTTGAGAAAATGTATAAAGAGATGGGGGAAGCACTCCGTCCATTTGAAACTTGGTCTGTTTATATGCTGACTTCTGATGAAAACTTTGAGCAGTTTTATGGCAAACCGGCCACTAAAAAACGAAAGCTGTTTAATGGTTTTATCCGTACGGATTACTATCAGTATTGGGGAAAGAGACCGCCGAGAAAAGGTTGATATGACGTCATTTCCAGAGATATTAAATAACCTGATTTTACGTTTACCACATTATAGATTGACGATTCTTATAGAGTCGTCTTTTTTTTGTCTTTCTCATCTTTTTTGTGTAGGAGCTGATTATTTTATGTGGTCAAAAATATAATTGGTACATGCCTAATTGGTCTATTTTGCGGCGTCTTGCTATACAAATAATCATAGTCACTACTTCTCTTCTATTTGAAAGGAGTTGATTCTAATGCTTTGGACTATCGCTGTAGTATTAATCATCATTGCTTGTTTGATTTACATTTTTTAGTTTCGTTTACTTCTTGGAAAAAGAAAAGCCCAGATATGAGGACTTACTTCTTGCCTTGTAATACAAAGCCTTAGAGACGCAATTAGTGACTTCATAAAATAAAGGAGGCAAAGGAAATAAGTTAGTCTTGAGGGCAGAAATAAGCACCCTTTAGGGATTTATTTTGTGTATACCATATTTCTATAGCTTTATCTGTCCTAATTAATTTTTTATCCAGCCTGTTTATGGTTTTTATATGCGAAAAAGTAATCAGGTAAAAATATCTGAAATAGTACTCGTAAGTGATCAAGAAATTCATGTGTTATCAAACACGCCACGAAAAAACGAAAGGTATTCAAGGATTTTATTTGTACAGATTTATTTTCAATATTGGGGAAAGATGCCGCGGAAAAAACACAAAGGGAATTTGAAGACAATCAGCAATAAAAGTAAACGCTAACCCCAAGGGTTGGCATTTTTTATTTAGTTTGAAATGGTGGAATACTAGGTAATTAGACTTTTTCAGGACTGGTAGGAAAAGTACGCATATTCGTATATAAAACTATCTACCTAGTATACTTAATATGGTAAAATATTCAGTATACTTTAAGGAGAAGGGGGATCTATATGACAAACCTATTAGAAAAAGAGTTTTTAGACTATATACATACCATGGATGCATTCAGAGAAGCATCTGCACTGATTGGATGGGACATGCGCACTGGGGCTCCAAAGAAAACGATTGATAAGAGAAGTCAAGTGCTATCCATCTTATCGAAAGAACATACTGAAATGGCAACCGGAACTAAAATGGAACGATACATAGAAGAGTTATCAAAGCCTGAACTGAAGGAGCAGTTGGATTCAAATACAATTGTCATTGTTGAGGAATGTAAAAAAGAATACGAGAAGATGAGTAAAATCCCCGCAAATGAGTATAAGGAGTATGTTGAACTACAGTCCAAGGCTGAAAGTATATGGGAAACGGCAAAAGAAACATCTGATTTTTCGTTGTTTATGCCATATTTGGAACAATTAATTGATGTGAATAAGAAATTTTTATCCTATTGGGGAAAAGCTGATCATCCTTATGATGGATTACTCGATTTGTATGAACCGGGTATGACAGTTGAGATATTGGATGATGTATTTGCCAGGCTAAGAGAAGAAATTGTACCGCTTGTGAAAAAGATTGGTGAATCGAATAAGAATCTAGAAACGAACTTTATATATAAGTCATTTAGTGAAGAAGCACAGAAAAAATTATGTATGGAATTGATTCAGGAATTAGGTTATGACCTGGAAGCGGGACGTCTGGATAATACAGTCCATCCGTTTGCTACAGCTTTAAACGCAAATGATGTGAGGATTACAACGAAATATGTTGAGGAAGATTTCCGTGTTGCTCTATTTGGTACCATACACGAATGCGGACATGCCGTATATGAACAAAATATTAATAAAGAATTAGAAGGAACACCTTTATGTACCGGTACATCAATGGGTATCCATGAATCTCAGTCCTTATTCTTTGAAAACTTTATCAGCCGTAATCTTAGCTACTGGAAACATAATTTTGATAAATTAAAAGATGTCTCGCCTGAACAATTTGATAATATTGACCTCGATACGTTCTATAAGGCTATTAATGAATCAAAGCCTTCCTTAATTCGGATTGAGGCTGACGAACTCACGTATCCTTTGCATATTATGATTCGGTATGAATTAGAAAAGGGATTGTTTAATGGAGATCTAAAAGTAGCTGATTTGCCGAAGCATTGGAATGATAAGTATGAAGAGTACTTGGGAATCCGGCCTGAAAATGATGGTGAAGGAGTTTTACAGGATGTCCATTGGGCAGGTGGCATGTTTGGGTATTTCCCATCCTATGCACTCGGATATATGTATGCAGCTCAATTCAAAGCTGCAATGCTGAAGGATATTCCGAACTTCGATGAAACTATTGAAAATGGAGACTATAACAAAATTACTGGATGGTTAACGAAGCATGTCCATCAGTATGGAAAGTTGAAATTGCCTTTAGAGATTATAAAGGATGCTACGGGAGAAGGATTAAATCCACAGTATTTGATAACGTATTTAAAAGAAAAATATACTGCACTGTATGATTTATAAACAATAAAAAGGTGTTCGTTAAGTAGAAGTTTAGATGCTTGACGGCGCCTTTATTTATTGCTGAGGAAAGGTTTTGGCTTGTTCACTTGCTGTGGAGAATGGATGACAGGGGAAGAAAGAGGCTGATTATGACGGTTGGAACGGATGAATTAGTTTAGCTCAATCCTTAAATAAATCGCTCAAAGGCTATTTTTAAAGCTCAATTAGGCTCAAAACTGCTCAATTATTTTCCCGTTCGCGCAATTAATTCTGATGATGCTCATATAATTAAGAATTCGCTCTTTTAAGTTGAAAATCGCACATATATGATGGAATTCGCTCATATACTTCATTTTTCGCTCAATAATGGTTAGCTAATCAGGTATCTCTTAGATTAGGTAGAATAATTGATACTTTAAAGCGTACACCAATATATGAAAATACAATTTTATAAACAAATAAACTCTCAAATATCAAAATAATTAAAATAACAGATGCAGAGAACATATTTGTCATCCGCATCTGCTATAGTTTTTTGTCATAGCACCTTTACCAGAGCTTAAATCCTTTTGACCCAGGTGGTGCATTTTGGATCATGTCTACAAATGGCAGGGTATAGGCGAGAATGATTAAAACTGCTGTAATACCAATCCATAGCTTCCAATTTTCAAGGATGAAAGGTGTTTTTTCAGCCTTTTCTGATACTTCACCAATCGGAAACTCTTCATCACCTTTAGGGGCAAAGAAAGCTAGATTAACGAAGATAACTAAAATCAAAATGATACCAATGAAGAGGATGGAGCCTCCAACGGCCTGAGCGATTTGATATGGAATCCATTCAGCAGCCTGAGCGGAACCGCCATATGTGGAGTAGGATGATCTTCTTGGTGCACCCAGCAGACCTGCAAAATGCATGGCGCCAGACATAAAGGTCATTCCAACTGCCCATGTCATAGCTTGGATGATGGCTAATTTATTCATTTTTTTAGTAAGCTTACGGCCGGTTAAATGTGGAACCAACCAATACATGGCACCAAAGTAAGTTAAGACAACAGAGGTAGCAAGTGTTAGATGGAAATGTCCTGTTACCCAAATCGTATTATGTACAACCTGGTTCAATTGGTTGGAAGCATTGACAATTCCTCCTGCACCAGCAGGGATAAAAGCAACCATTCCGATAAAAGGAACCGTAAAGCGCGCATCACCCCAAGGAAGGGCTTTAAACCATCCAAAGATTCCTTTATAGCCTTTTGCACGTCCTGCACTTTCAAAAGTGGCGAACATGGAGAAAGCTGTCATTAAGGATGGAATGATGACCAGGAAAGTTAAAATAACCTGTAAAAATTTCCATGCAGGATCAATCCCAGGCTCCGTTAATTGATGGTGGAAGCCAACAGGTACAGAAAACAGTAAGAATAAAATAAACGATAATCTCGCCAATGAATCAGAGAATATTTTTCCGCCAATTACTTTCGGAATGACGACATACCAAACCATATAAGCCGGCAATAACCAGAAATATACGAGCGGATGTCCAAAATACCAGAATAACGTACGGCTAATAAGAACATTAATAGAATCAACCCATCCAAGTGACCATGGAATAATCTGTACCAACACAGTAGCCGCGACACCAAGGGTAGCTGTAAACCATAATACATTATTGATAATGACCATGAATGATAATAAAGGTCCAACTTTACCCTTATTTTGTTTTCTCCAGTTAATATAAGCTGCAACCATAGCTCCGCCGTCCAGCCAGCTTCCCACTACAACAAATACCAGCCCGAAATAAAAAATTGGATGAGCCTGTAATGGTGCGTAAAAAGTATAAAGAACGGATGCTTCATTAAGTAGAATCATTGTAGCTGACATAGCTGTACCGATGGTCATCATCCAGAAACCAATCCAACCAACCGTTCTTGCCTTTTTAGATAGTGTTCCGCTTGTTTTGCTGATTGCTGCAAATTGAAAGCCCATTATAAAAAATGTAGTCAGTATAAGTCCAAGTAAAACACCGTGAACAGTAAGAACTTGATAATATGTAATTCCGGCAGGCAGTGTGTATTTTCCTGATCGGACAAGAACCTGTAAAAGGCCAGCGAATCCTCCAAGAGCCAGTGCGATAAATGCCACATAGAAGTGGGCCATAGCGAGCTTACCATCAGCTCTGTTTACTTTAAGATCAGTTTGATTCCTATTCATTAGTCAACCACCTCGATTTTAGACGTCATCATGGTATGGCCCGTACCACAATATTCATTACATAAAATTAAATATTCACCGGTTTTATCGAATGTCTTTGTATATTCATTCACATAGCCAGGCTCAATCATCATATTGACATTCGTTCCTGCCACTTCAAATCCATGAACAACATCCGTTGAGGTAGCCATGAATTTTACAGTTGCACCTTTAGGAATTTGAACTTCACCTGGGTCAAATTTAAACGCGGAAACAACGAATACTAATTCGTAATCCCATTCTTTCCCTTCAACTTTATGTAAACCCGGTTTATCAAAAGGTTTAGTTTCTGTTACTTTTTCTGGATCAATCGTCACCAGGCAGCTTGCCGGTTGGTTTCCATCATAAAATGCACTGACCCCTAATACAGTTAAAAATACAAAAAGTGCTGTTACCCCTAATATAAGCCATATCTTTTCAAATTTATGGATATGCATGGCCGATAATCTCTCCCTTCTTCTACAGACGATCTAAAAATAAAAAGTAAACGCTTGCCCATACAATTAAAATGAATGCCCCAAGTGTTAAGACAGAAATCAATGTTCCGGAAAGATTAGTTTCTTCGTTCTTCTTAACCTTGACGGGTACGTTTAATTTAGTTTTTGCCACGTTTTTCTCCCCTCTCGAAAATAATGGAAATGTGCTTTGAGTATATTCTACTAGATAATATTGGAAATGGATGATGGTTATTTCATTTTCACAAATCGTTCACCAATAAGGTTATTACTGTATTAATAGTGTAAAATTGATATAACAAGCGTTTTATGGGTAGGATGAATGAAATAAATATGGCTGAATTGTGAAAAACAGTTTCTTTATAGAAGATTCGTCTTTTATTTGGACACAAATATTGGACAATATAAAAGTAGTTTTTGACGAAAAAACACTTTGCAAACGAGTATTTTGTTGATATAATTCTCAACATACTAATTACATACGCACTCATATAATAGCAGGGATATGGCCTGCGAGTTTCTACCAGATTACCAGTGTGGTTCGCCACCGAAATAATCTGACTATGAGTGGGAAACAAGCGCCCGAGTTAATAATGCGCTGTTCATATTTGTCCGGATATAAAGGACCTATGAATTGTTGTACCCACTTTTAGGTAGGTGACAATTTGTAGGTCCTTTTTATTTGTTCATTTATTTGAAGCAAGGGATTGGAGGAGTAAAAGTTGAAATTGTTAAAAGCTAAAATTATGGAGGAAGGGCAAGTCCTTTCAAGTGAGGTCCTAAAGGTAGATACGTTTTTAAATCATCAACTGGATCCTGAATTAATGGTGGCGATAGGTAAAGAATTCGCGAAGAGGTTTAAGGATGCTGGGATTACGAAAATTTTAACCATTGAGTCATCTGGAATAGCTCCATCGGTTATGGCAGGGCTTGAGCTTCAGGTCCCAGTTATTTTTGCCCGCAAGAAAAAATCATTGACCCTGCAAGACGACTTATATACGTCCACTGTTTATTCATTTACGAAAAAAGAAGAAAATACGATCTGCATTGGCCAAAAGTTTTTAAATGAAGAAGATGTTGTATTAATCATTGATGATTTCTTGGCTAAAGGACAAGCTGCTTTTGGTTTGGTTGATATTGTGAACCAAGCGAACGCCAAAATTGCCGGACTGGGAATTGTTATTGAAAAATCCTTCCAGGATGGCGGTGAAATTTTAAGAGATAAAGGATATCGGGTGGAATCACTCGCTCGTATCCAATCCCTTGAAAAAAATAAAGTAATCTTTTTGGAGGAGGAAACAGCCAATGCAAATGAATAAATGGAAAACCGCTTCACTGGGTATCCAGCACGTATTAGCTATGTATGCCGGAGCAGTTGTAGTACCTTTGATTGTTGGTGGAAGTATTGGCTTAACCCCGGAGCAATTAACACATTTAGTTTCAATCGATATTCTGATGTGTGGAATTGCGACACTTTTGCAGGTATGGAAGAATCGATTCTTTGGTATCGGGTTGCCTGTTGTCCTAGGCTGTACATTCACGGCAGTGGGTCCAATGATTGCGATTGCAGGAGAATACGGAATACCGGCTATATACGGAGCTATTTTAGCATCAGGATTATTTGTTATTTTAGTAAGTAAGTATTTTAGTAAGCTGTTGAAATTTTTTCCTCCGGTTGTGACTGGATCAGTGGTAACGATTATTGGGATGACTTTGATTCCGGTAGCTATGAATAATATGGCTGGTGGGGAAGGCTCGAGTGATTTTGGCTCAACATCTAATATCCTGTTGGCATTTGGTACATTGCTATTTATTATTATTTTTTATAAGTTTTCAACAGGTTTTATAAGAGCCATCTCTATTTTACTTGGATTAATTGCAGGTACAGTCGCAGCAGCTTTCATGGGAAAGGTGAACATCCAAGCTGTAATCGATGCCGATGCACTCCTAACTCCTACTCCTTTTTATTTCGGGATGCCAACCTTTGAATGGGCACCAATAATTACGATGATTCTCGTGGCACTTGTTAGCTTAGTAGAATCAACAGGTGTTTATCTTGCTTTATCTGATATTTGTGAAAAGGATTTAAAAGAAGAGGATTTTGCTAAAGGTTATCGGGCAGAAGGGTTAGCGATTGTGTTCGGTGGTATCTTTAACTCTCTTCCTTACACGACATTTTCTCAAAACGTTGGATTAATCCAAATGTCCGGTGTACGTTCCAACAATGTGATTTATACGGCAGGTGCATTTCTAGTCCTGATTGGCTTCAGCCCAAAAATTGGAGCAATCACGACAATTATACCTTCATCCGTACTGGGCGGAGCGATGGTAGCCATGTTTGGAATGGTGGTTGCAGCAGGTATTAAAATGCTGAGTCAAGTAGACCTTCACTCTCAGGAAAACTTGCTGATTATTGCTTGTTCCTGCGGAATCGGTCTTGGGGTATCTGTTGTTCCGGAAATGTTTGCTAATCTGCCAGATACATTGAAAATCCTGACTGAAAACGGAATTGTGGCTGGAGGAGTAACTGCGATAGGATTAAATCTATTGTTTAATGTAATCTTCAAAAAGACCCAAAAAGATAGTCCACTGATTCAAAATAAGGAAGAAATAGTTTATTAATTCGATTTATTTTGAGGTAAGTTTATCTATTTTAATGCCTAAAAACTGTTGGATTGTCCGCGTGTCCTATCAAATTACTGAAAAGGTAGTATTCATTTTGTTCAACAAAGTAAAGAATAATTAAATAGATGTGAAGAATCAAGTGGTATTTGTTTGATAGAGCATAACTCTGCTAGAAGGCAGGGGAATGGCGAAAATGTAAGTGACCGGCTTATTAGTAAATTTCCAAGAGTTTATTTCAAAATAGTGATTAAAAAGTAAAAAGACATGAGCTAGTCATGTCTTTTTACTATATTATACAGGTTATCCATCTTTAGTATCTTGAGCATCATCTTTATCCAATATCTAGTCTAGCAACAATAGCCACAAGAATTTGGATTAATACTTGTATATTTAAAGCTATTTGAGTATCCGTACTTTCGACCCTTACACACTTTGAACCAGTAATAATTGTTTTTTGGGTATTTCGTTGTTTAGATTTGAAAAATTGTTTTAAATCTTGAACTACCCCTTTGCCGGCTTCATTATCCCCAACTGATATACTAATAACAATTGCGATTGCTACTTGAATAGCTGCTTGTAAAGATAATGCCACTTGAGTATCTGTTGTATGCACTTCTACATCCTCTGAATCTTTGACGACGATCCATTCATAGGATTGCTGTGTGATTGATGTGATTTGATCAGCCTCTTGGGTGACTTCCGCATCATCATTTTTACATTTGAAATTGTCTAATGCTCTCCAATTCTTTTCACTCATTTTTCTTCTCACCTCTTATTTTATTTTTTGAATTTACGCGATATCTAATCTGGCTACAATAGCTAGAAGTGCTTCTAGCATTACTTGAAGGTTTGCAGAGATATCTGTGTCAGTAGTTGTAACCCTAACGTCCCTTGAATTTTCGATATGAATTTTTTGTACACTCTTTTGCTCAGAATTAAAGTGCTGAAGAAGGTCTTGAACAACACCATCGCTATCATCTGAATCTGCAATTGAAATTTCAATTACCAATGCGATTGCGAGCTGCAAAGCTAATTGGAGGGACACTGCTGCTTGAGTTTCTGTAGTTTGAACAAACACGTTACCTGAATCCTTGATAATGATTAATTCATCTGATTCTTGGATTTCAGAAGTGAACTGATCAGCGTCCTGGGCTATCTCTGCCGTGTGCCGCTTTTCCTCATCCCTTTCCCTTTCACAATTGTCACCAAAATAATTTGACATTTTTCTACCACTCCTTTGTGATTTGGTCTTTATAAAATATGAGGATGTCCTTTGTTTTGATTGGACAAAAAGCTCAAATGTGTTTGTCCATCGAAAAAAAACGCCTGCTAATCAGGCGTTTTAAAATGATCATTTTTCATTGCTTTTGTTATCCTCGGTTGATGAGGATTTTACAAATGTTTCCACCTGGTTAGTCAAATCACTAACTAACTCTTTTATCATTTGCTTTTGTTCATCGGATAACTTTTCTTTAGCCTTCTCAGCGTTAATTCCATTTTTCCGAAAAAGATCACTTACTAGTAAATTAATTAGCTGCTGAGGGATCAACTGTGGGGATTGATTCTGGTCATCACTCACAAATTTCACTCCTTTTATTAAAATATAATCAGAATCATCATATGTACGTCATCAATATTATTCCTGTACAATCTACATAAAATTAGAACAGATAAAAGTAAATAGGCATATGCAATTGATATAATGCTTCTTTTTGGAGTGGTTTACAGTTTTAATAAAGAACAAAGAGAAATGAATTAATATACTCTAAATGAGGAACCAGCAACCATCATATTACATATACTGTATGTAAAAAAGGTGGATACACCATATGAAAAAGTATTATTGTATTCATTGCCATTCATTACATGAGATGCTGAAAGTCTGCCATGTCTGTGGACAGGACCGATTGAAGGAAATTTTTATAACGATTCAGCATAACGAAAAGAAGAGCGGCAATTAACCGGATAAATCATGAACAATCTGTCTTGGTATTCAGGGGAGATTGTTTACCTGTTGTTTAGAACTTACATAAAGCACAGGCGTGTATAGGTAATATCTGTTTTGAACAGAATTTTGATTGAAAATGATTATCATTGATGATACACTGGAACTATAATGAGAGACGTTATCAATTAACTACATGACAGGGAAGGTGCATGATGATGATTTGGGTATTTGTAGGTGCAACGGTAACAGCCTTTAGCGGAGTCATGGTTCATGTTTTAAATAATGTAGCAAATCCTAAAGTTATAGCAGCTCAATCACAAGCTAATCAAAGTATGTAAGTTCAGACAAAAGTCTGAACTTATTTTTTTACCAAAATAGATATTTATGGGCAACTATTCCAATTTTCGATAAAATAGATAGATAAATGATTATTAATAAGGGGATAAGTATGAGACTGCATACAAGGGAAGTAACACTTAACCAGCTTTACGCTATTTATAAGTACTTTGAACAAGATGGGGATCAAGTACGGGCACAAAAAACGATCGATATTATGAATAAGGTTAATGATAATGAGTATAGCTTGGCATTTTGCGGACATTTTTCGGCCGGAAAATCTACGCTTATTAATTATATTTTGAAACAGCCGATATTGCCTTCCAGTCCCATTCCGACAAGTGCTAATATCGTGAAAATAAGGAGCGGCAATGGAGAAGCCAGGGTCACTTTAAATGATCAAAAATGTCTAATCTTTCAGCCGCCAATTGATTTTAACAAAATTAAAGAATTTGCGAAAAACGGAGGTTCCATCCAAAAGATCGATTTGATGATTCAGAATTTTCCGTATGCAGACAACTTAGTTTTATTGGATACACCAGGGATTGACTCAACTGATGAAGCCCATGAATTGTCGACTGCCTCCTCATTTCATCTGGCAGATGCGGTTTTTTATGTGACCGATTACAATCATATTCAGTCAGAAATAAATTTTCAGTTTACAAGAGATCTGGCACGTATGGGGAAAAGAATATATGTCATCATTAATCAAATCGATAAACATCAGGAGGATGAGCTTTCTTTTACATCTCTTAAACAAAGTGTAAAGCAAGCTTTTAAGGATTGGGATATACCAGTAGAAGAGTTTTACTTTACTACTATGAAAGCGGAGGATCATCCCTTTAACCAAGCTCACCGTGTAACTGAAAAAATAGCTGAATTAGCTGGTATTGCGCCAGCTTATGATGTGAATTCACTTCTTAACCATTTAATAATGGAGCATCTAAATTGGAAAGAAGCGGATTCCAATCAAGCCAGAAATCATCTGGAGCAGCAGCTGCATGACAAACAGAATCATCACTTGTTAGAAATTATTGATTCTGCTGAAAAATTTAGTAAAAGCATTATTAATTTCCGTGAGCATGAGGAAGATAAATTTGATGAACAAATTGGGCATATTATCGAAAATAGCAATATCACTCCATATGAATCCAGGGAACTGGCGAAATCATATTTGGAATCAATGGTTACATCTTTTAAAGTCGGGAGAATATTTGGAAAAAGTAAAACAGAACAAGAAAAAGAAACTCGTAAAGCTAATCTGATTCAAAATATTAAACAGCAGACTGAATCGACAATTTTGTGGAATTTAAATGAATATTTTCAAAGAATGATGAACGATTATCCAGGACACAAACAGGAGAGTCAGAATATCATCCAGTCATTCGACTATGATATTCCCTATGAAACGATCATTGAGGTAGATCAGTTAGCTTCTGTTACCAGTGACTTGGTGTTGAATTTTTCCAAGGATTTGGCATCTTCCATTAAAAAAGCTGCGGGCAAGCAAGCGTTAACTCTTTTCAATACCTTGGTGAGTCAGTGGGAAGAGGAAAGAGAGCAGCGTCTCACCCGGGTGAAGGAGGAATTAAAATCGGACCATTCTATTCTTCACATTTGGCAGGATTGGCAAGTACAGCTGACTAATCAGCGGAGCTATAAAGATAAAATTATGAATGAGTTGACTAAAAGATCCAGATATAACCTTACAGAAGTCATGGAATTCCTGCAAAGCCAGCAAAAAGAGGGTTCAATTGTGGAGATGGATATTAAAGAAGTTAAAGATATTGAACCTGAGCCAAAGCCTGAACGGATTATAAAAAAAGTGGAGACGGCACAGCCGATTTATACATCTGAGCAAGTGGCTTTAAAGCTGCAAAAAGCTTCCCAGGCTTTGAACCACTTACCTGGTCTTGAGAAATTAGCGCAGGAGCTGAAAAATAGGGCAGATTCACTGATGAATCAAACTTACACTTTAGCTCTCTTTGGTGCTTTCAGTGCAGGGAAATCCTCATTTGCCAATGCACTTTTAGGAGCAAACGTTTTACCCGTTTCACCGAATCCTACTACCGCTGTCATTAATCGTATTTTGCCGCCAACGAGCCTACATAAACATGGTACTGCTACCATTCATGCTAAGACGGAGACCATGCTGCTCGATGATTTAAATGAACTGTGGTTTGAGGATGGTTTAAAAGTACAGGATCTAGCGATGGCAAGGAAACAGGCGCAAACCATGCTCAAGAAACAAAGCTATGCGCTAGGATTAAAGGTTTCTTTCCTGGAGGCATTTTTAAAGGGGATTGACTCCTTTGAAGAAAATCTTGGTAAAAGTTTTGCCGTTTCATTGGATGAGTTTTCTGTGTATGCAATAGATGAAACAAAATCATGCTTTATCGAACGCATTGATTTATATTATGACTGTGATTTAACGCGAAAAGGCGTTATTTTAGTTGACACTCCCGGAGCGGATTCTGTTAATGCGAGACATACAGGTACCTCCTTCAATTATATAAAGCATTCAGATGCGATTTGCTTTATTACGTATTATAATCACCCATTCGCACGGGCTGACCGAAATTTCCTTGATCAACTGGGACGGGTTAAGGATTCATTCAGTATGGATAAGATGTTTTTCCTTTTGAATGCGGCTGATTTGGCTGAAAATCTGGAGGAGAGAAAGGTGGTTGAGGATTATTTACGCAGTGAATTGCAAACTTCAGGAATCCATCATCCACGGATTTATCCAATTTCAAGCCGTGCAGCGCTACAACAAAGGACTGAAGAACTCAATTCAGGAAATGAGGCATATATCGAGCTGTTTTCCCATTTTGAATCAGCTTTCTATTCATTTATTCAGGAGGAGCTTAAAGGTATATTAGTTAATGCAGCTATGCTGGATTTGGATAAGGCACTTCAGCTTACCAGTCGACTTGTCGAGCTGTCCAATGAAACCGAGGAGCAGAAGACGAAAAGACGTGTCCAATTGCATGAAAACTGGGAGCGAGTGTTAGCGATATTAAATGAAAAAAGATTTACTCATGAAATGGCCAGGATGAAGCAGGAAACAGAAGAATTGATTCATTATAGTAAGCAAAGGATTAACCTGAACTTCCCGAATTATTTTAAAGAATTTTTTAATCCCGGTACATTAAAGGACCATCGGCAGTCCCTTTTAGCCTGTACGAATCGTTTACTTGATCAAGTCAGAATTGAATTGGCCAATGAAATACAGGCTACATCCTTGCGTTTAGAGGTTATGGTCAAAAAGACCATGCATGATACCTATGTCCAGTTAGTTCAAGAGATTCAAACCATCCATAAAGATTGGTCATTCAGTGAGCCTAAGTCAGATTTACAAAACGAATATAATACCGACCGAGCGCTATTAAATTTAACGGCAGATGATTTCAAAGAAGAACTGAGACTTTTCAAGGGTACCCAGCATTTCTTTGAAAAGAATGGTAGAAAACCAATGGCTGATGCCTTTTTGGAGAAGTTAAACGACTATCTAGATGTTTATTATACAGATCAACAGAACAAATTGTTTGAGCATTTTGAATCAGCCATTCAGTATATAAGTCTTTCATTAATTGAGGAGATGAAAACCGAAGGCAATGAACGATTGAAAAGTATGGAATTGACATTAAACAAGAAATCTAATCCTCAAATTTACCTGGAGGCTGAAAAGCAAATCAAGTTAATTTTAGAATCGGAGGAGGAGAATGCAGTTGCAGCTGGTAAAAGAGTCTGAATGGTTATTTGAACATTTGAGTGATCCTGATTTACGTATCATCGATTGCCAATTCCATTTATCCAATAAAACAGCGGGACGAGAACAATATAGAGAATGCCATATACCGGGAGCTGCTTTTATGGATGTTGCTCAGGATTTGTCCGGTCCAATTAAGGAACATGGAGGAAGACACCCGCTTCCTGCGAGAGAAGACTTTATTGAACTAATGAAAGCCATCGGTATACATGAACAGACAACCGTTATTGCTTATGATGGCGGCGAGGGAGCTTTTGCCGGTCGCTTTCTATGGACAGCCCAATTATTTGGATATGAGCGTGTATATGTACTTAATGGAGGATTAAAGGCTTGGCTGGAGAAAGGATATCCAGTAACCGAGGATATTCCTGTGCTGACACCAACAGATTATGCCCCTGTCATGAATAAGAATCTATTAGTCACTTACCCTGAAGTGAAAGACTGGGCAGAGAATGATAGACCAGGTTATTTAATAGATTCCAGAGAATCAGACCGCTATAAAGGAATCCATGAGCCGATTGATCATAAAGCTGGGCATATACCCGGTGCAATAAATATGGATTGGACTGAAAATTTCAGGAACGGTAAATATTTGCCTGTACCAGAGTTGGAAAACCGTTTTAATCACTTGAACAAAGATGAGCCAATCATTGTTTATTGCGGTTCCGGTATTACAGCAACTCCTAATTATATTGCACTCAAGGAAGCAGGTTTTACGAATGTGAAAATCTATGCCGGCAGCTTTAGCGATTGGATATCCTATCCGGAAAACAGAATAGAAACGGACCAGTAAATTGATTTGATGGGAAATTTTTAAGAAGAGAATAAGGCCCGGATATGGTACAATCTGATAACAGAGAATCAGAACATCAGGGGGATTAGGATGAATCAAAATACCAATACATTATTATTAATAGATGGTTTTAACTTACTTAGCAGAGGTTATTTTGCAACTGCTTATGGGAAAACAGAAGATCAATTATATCGAAATAAAAATGGGATTTATACCAATGCACTGCGCGTGTTTTTTCAAAAAATGTTCAGCCTTATTAAAACTCACCAAGTAACGCATTTAGCTGTTGCTTGGGATGTAAAGCGCGAAGAATCGTCCCGCAGACAAAAATTTGATTTTTACAAAGCGACACGCGGAGAATTGCCGGCACCGCTCATTATGCAATATGAAACATTGCGTTCAAGTCTAGAACGGATTGGCGTTAAGCAGCTGTCTGTGCCTTCCTATGAAGCAGATGATGTAATCGGTGCGATTTCTACTATGTGGAGTACGAATAACATGGGGAAATGCTTAATTTACAGTAATGACCGTGACCTGTTTCAATTGCTGAATGAACATACGAGTCAAATTATTGCCAGTAAAACAGGAGATCGTGTTTATACCATTGAAGATTTTCGTGAGGATTATGGAATAGAATCAGCGCAATGGGTCGATGTAAAAGCACTGCTGGGCGATGCAAGTGATAATATTCCGGGCTGTCCTGGTATTGGTGAAAAGACAGCTTTACCACTTATCCAGCATTACCAAACGCTGGAGGGGCTATATGAACAGCTGGAATTATTAGATCCAAAATTCAATCGATGCAAGAAAAAGCTGGCGGCAGGACAGGAATCAGCCTTTATAAGCAAAGAATTGGCCCAAATTATATGTCAAATAGATGTATTTGAGGATTGGACTCATGAACATCTCATGTATGAGATTAATCATGATATTTTGGCTGATGAACTGGAAGAATTAGAATTAAGAATTCGTGTCAGCTAAAAATATATTGAGTAGTCATGATCGAGCTTTATGCCTGAAGGTTTAGGGCTCGATTTTTTTTTTTGATTGATTCATATAAACATGCAAAATCTTCGCTGTTACATTGATTAGTATTACAGAGCGGTAAATAAAAGGAGAGATGAGATTGGGCTATATTGAAGATTTAAGAGCTATTGTGGGTCATCGTCCCTTAATATTAGTTGGATCAGTCGTCGTTATTTCTGACAAGGAAGGCAGGCTGTTGTTGCAGCAAAGAAAATTTCCGAAGGAGTCATGGGGGCTCTCAGGCGGCTTAATGGAGCTGGGAGAAACGACCGAAGAAGTAGCCAGACGTGAAGTGACAGAAGAAACCGGCCTTACGCTGGGCAAGCTGCATTTTATTAATGTATATTCCGGACCGGAGTATTTTGTAAAGGCTGCTAATGGAGATGAATTCTATTGTGTCACGATTGCGTATTATACAAATGAATACGAAGGTGAATTAGTTGTAGATGAAAGTGAATCTATAAAGTTTGAATTCTTTTATCCACATGAATTACCGGGAAGAATCGTTAAAAGCCATAAAAAAATCATTGATGAATATTTATTAAAATTGGATACCGGGAAATAAGGGAAGGGTTAATTCAGTTGTAAAAGTCACCTGGGTGATCAACCTTTTTCAGACAATTCGACAAAAACCTGTATTCAACTTTTTAAAAATGTTTTACAATAAAAGAGTAATTTTGTGAAGGAGTGTGTTTGGGGGATACATGGAAAAATTAGAAGACTATATTTGTAGATTATCTTCGAAAGGATTTCGTCTTGGAGAAGAGGCAATAGGATTTATCTATTTTGGAAAACAGTTGACTTCAGCACCAGACTGGATCGTAAACATTGCACTGGAAAATACATTGAAAGCTCAAAAGAGATTTGATGGAGGTTTTTATATATCACTGCTGGAAACCTTGGTGAATGGTAAAGTTTCCAACAGAAAAGAAGCAAATCAATTAATGAAGGAACATGGCTTACAGGTATCTTGATTTCAATAAATCAAGGTATTTTTTTTTGGGTATTAATCCATATATAAACTAGTATTGCCAGCTTTATTGCTAAAAGATAGCTTTTTAGGCAGGATTTTTCCTGAATATTGTCTAATAAATGGATGATTAGGAGGGATATCATGTCGAAAAAGCCAAAAGTAATGATTCTCGGAACTTTTCATTTGCGATATACACCAGATTTTCATCGCGGAGATTTCGATGAGTCTATCATAACGGATCAGCAAAGGGAAATTGAAGCAGTCGTTAAATGTCTGAAAGAATTTAAACCGACTAAAATAGCCCTTGAAGTCGTAAAAGAAGAACATACTTCTCTAAATGACGAGTATGATAAATATCTGAATGGTGAGTTGAGAAATGAGGTCAACGAAATCCACCAATTTGGATTCAGGACTGCTGCTGAATTAGGTCATAAGGAAGTTTATGCGGTCGATTGGATGGAATCGGTTGGGAATAGGGGACTTGGTCAGGTATATGATTGGGCAAAAGAAGAACAGCCAGATAAATATGAATTTATTAAGGACCATTACTGGTCAAAGTTACATAAAAGCTTTGATCACATTGATATTTATGAGTTAGTTAAGGCGTGCAATACTGAATCAAGAATTAAACTAGAGCATGAATTGAATATGATAATTGCACAAATAGGAAAAGGTACGGACTATATCGGGATTGATTGGCTAAGATGGTGGTATCAGCGGAATTTAATTATTTATGCGAATCTTGTTGAAATGACTGTTTCACCCAAGGATAGAACACTTTTAATAATAGGTTCAGCCCATATTCACCTATTGACTCAGTTCATCAAAGAAAGTGGAACAATGGATGTTATTCCTGCTATAAACTATTTTAAATAGTCGTATCTTAAAAGGATTCTGAATTTTTTCATACTGAACTGACAACAGTATGTATATTGGTTATAAAATGACATTCTTACTACAAAAATTCTCCCTTGAATAGTTGGCATGATGCATTTATACAACTCTCCATTAGAACAACTAACCAAAGTGAGGTTAGGGTGCTACTAATTCAACTTTAATTCTGTCAGGATCTTCGAAAAAAACGGCATAATGATTTTTCCCACCTGCAAATGGATGTTGATCCTGATAAAGAATTAGTACATCCTTTTCTTTTAATTTCTTTGTTAGATCGTCTACCTGTTGTCTGGATTTGGCATAGAACGCCAAATGGTTTAATCCCGTTCGACATCTGTGATAAGGGATATCCATATATTTTTCCTCTGTCTGAACGAAGACTATATAGGTATCCCCGATTCTAAAGCTTTGTCCACTGTCCCACTCCTGGTAAAGTTCATATCCCAATTCAGCTAGAAGCCTGCCCCAAAAGTTAATGGATTTATTTAAATCTGATACATTGATTTCAATATGATGGATAAGCCCTTGCGACAATGATTTTTCCTCTTTTCTATCTTTATTCCATACTGTTTAAAACCGAATAATTATTTCTGCTCGTTCATTTGAATAGCCTGTCGGGATAACAAATCAGCTGATTTGTTTTGCGATTCTGGGATCCATTTGATGAAAAATAAGGAGAATTGAGACGAAAGCTCCAGTGCCTGATTGAGTAATTGTCTAAAGGATTCTTTTTTTACATACTCTTTTTCCATTGCATCCGCCACATGCTTTGAATCGGTTCGCACAGAGATGACATCGTATTTTTTTTCCAGGCATATCTTCAAAGCATGGATTAAGGCGAAGTATTCAGCTTCATGATTATTATGGATGCCAAGGGGTATGGAATATCGGTGGACTTCACCATCTGCTTTTATAAAAATACCGGCACCGCTTGGACCTGGATTTCCTTTAGCTGCGCCATCTACATATACTTCTATCATAAGAAAACATCCTTTCAAGTTAAAAAGTACATGAATTTTTATTAAATGTCTACTGTCATAGTTTTAGTGGTATCAGGATAATTTATATATAATGAATTAATTGTATAAAGGATTGGGAAGGGAGAAAGAAATGAACGTAACAGTAAAGGGTATCTACAACAAATCAAAAATACCTCCTGTAACCTTCACATCAGAAGAGATGGAAAGTCAATTTGCTTTAAGGCTTGTCAATGATCTCGAAAGCACGGGAAGATGGAGAGATTTCATTTTTATTGATGAACTGGGACAGGAATGGACAAAGAAACAGTTTCAGAAGCTGACAGAGGAAATAGAAGAAACCCCACAGAATGTAACGATTTATTTTGATGGAAGTCATAGACCAGGTGAAACTTTTGCAGGAGCTGGCGTTGCGGTTTACTACACACAAAACAATAAAAAGTTTCGCGTACGGAGCAATGAAGTCTTTGATTATATAGAGGACAATAATGAAGCAGAATATTGTGCGTTATTAGCAGCTGTCAAAAGGCTTGATGAACTGGGGGTTAAACATCAAAAAATTATGATAAAAGGGGATTCTCAGGTTGTATTGAAACAATTAACAGGAGAATGGCCTTGTTATGAAGAAAATTTAAATAAGTGGCTGGATCGGATCGAAGAACAGCTTAAGAATCTTGGCTTGCACTTTGAGACAATGTCAGTTCCAAGGAAAGATAATGAAGAAGCACATCGACTGGCATCACAGGCACTCGAGGGAATTGAGGTAGACAGTCAACTTGAATTACCAAAAATGGGGTGACATGATTAATGAATAAGAAAAAGGGGAAAAAAGAAGCACTTAAACAGGTTGATTTTTTGTTAAGTACGTATTGTGAGGGCTGCTTTTTACACAAACAGCTTGTCCGGGATAATGGCCGCACTCATGCACACCGTTTTTGTATCAATCAGTGCACAGTTGGTGAATCATTGAAACATATAGGCGGAAATTTGAATAAGAAAACAGAAAAGCCGCCTATCCAATAGGCGGCTATTAATTTTGGTTCATTATTAGGCTTTTTGTACGTTAGTAGCTTGAGGTCCTCTTTCGCCATCTACGATTTCGAAAGTAACTTCTTGGCCTTCTTCTAAAGATTTGTATCCTTCACCTTGAATAGCTGTGAAGTGTACGAATACATCATCTCCGCCTTCAACTTCGATAAAACCAAAACCTTTTTCGTTGTTAAACCATTTTACTTTACCGTTTTGCATAGATTTATTCCTCCTAAAACTGTGGCTCAAAAGCCAATTGCTATTTATCATAAACTTTAGATAAGTCATGATAATTTCAATATACAACATTCAAATATACAGTGTCAAAATGGATTTTAAAAAATATTGAAAATTTTTAAGAGGTGACTGGATAATTGGGTAAATATGGTATAATTGTTAAAATGAAATGAAAACATATGTCGGGGTGTCTGATGGATACACATCATAATGGTTTTTCTAATTATTTGCTGGAAAGAGTTTATATGAATCAATTACAAAAAGAAATAAGAGATAGGGTGGAACAAAAAACACCTTCTATCAAAGATAATGGGGAATTCCGAATGATGACGACAGAAGAGGTTTCTTTATGCATGGATCAGGCATGTACGGATATTCGGCATATATTTAAGGATATAAAGAGACGTGGAGAAATTTCCGTCAATCGGGTTAAACAGGAGATTATCCCTGTTATCAAGAGTGCATCATCGAGTCCGCGAATTTTTGAATTGCTTCATCAAACTAAACGTAAAGAGGAGTATACATACTGGCACTCCATTTGCGTAGGAATTCTATCCGGTCTAATCGGGAGATGGCTGAGATTGCCTATAGATGAGCTGGAAGACCTTATGATTTCTGCTGTTTTGCATGATATCGGCATGACCATGGTTCCGGAGAACATCTTAGATAAATCAGGTAAACTTACCTCTCAGGAATATAATATAATGAAACAACATACCGTCTATGGGCATGAACTATTAAGTAGTCTCGACCATATCCCTGATTCGGCTGCCATTGTTGCCTTGCAGCACCATGAGAGAGAAGATGGAATGGGGTATCCTCATGGATTAAAGGGTAAGCAAATTCATTACTTTGCTAAGATTGTCGCCATAGCAGATATATATCATGCGATGTCCTCAGAAAGAGTTTATCACGAAGCAACACCATTTTATTTAATCATCAAACAAATGCAGAATGATGTATATGGAACATTAGATGCTCATATTTTATTGGTTTTCATGGATAGATTGCTTCAGGCGCTGGTGGGCAAAAAAGTAAAGCTGAATAATGGCGAATATGGTTCGATTCTTCTCATAAATCGATATAATCCACTTAAGTCTTTAATAAAGACTGAAAGGGGAATCATAGATTTAATGGCATTTAGGGATATTGAAATCGTTAAGATTATTAATGAAGTATAAGAGGATATTGGATATTAGAAGAAAAAGACAGCTGATAGGCTGTCTTTTATATTTTATATAAGAATTTCTATTGTAAGAATACTTATCATTATTTCCACTGGTAAGGTGTCGTCTGATAGACATAATAATTCAGCCAATTAGAAAATAGAAGACTTGCGTGGCTTTTCCATGTATGAAATGGGAGCTGCAGCGGGTCGTCCTCAGGAAAATAATTTTGAGGAATAGGGGCACCTGAGCTCTTTGATAAGTCACGCTTATATTCATGGGACAAGGTAGCCAAATCGTATTCTGGATGACCGGTTACCATAATTAATCGTTTATCCTTAGAAGCGACCAGGAACAAACCTGCTTCCTCCGATTCTGCTAAGACGATTAACTCCTCATGATTGCGGATCTCTTCTGCTTCAATATCTGTATATCTTGAATGCGGAGCGTAAAAAACATCATCAAATCCTCTTACAAGGCTTTCGAATGGTTTCAATACTTTATGCTTATAGATGCCTGTACATTTTTTATTTAATAATTGCTTTGATATTCCAAAATGATGGTATAGGGCTGCTTGGGCTCCCCAGCATATATGAAGGGATGAGGTTACATGCTCCCTTGACCAATCCATTATGTTGATTAGCTCATTCCAATAGTGAACTTCCTCGAAGTCTAGCTTTTCAACCGGCGCTCCAGTAATAATTAAGCCGTCGAAGCGCTTCGTTGATACTTCGGGGAAGGTTGAGTAGAATTGTTCCAAATGTGTATGGGGTGTGTTTTTACTTTCATGTGTTTCCATTCGTAAAAAGGTTATTTTGACTTGCAGAGGAGTATTGCTTAGTAATCGAAGCAGCTGTGCTTCGGTTTTCTCTTTTTCAGGCATTAAGTTTAAAATGAGAATGTTTAAAGGTCGGATATCCTGACTAAGAGCTCTGTTATCATCCATTACGAAAATATTTTCTTCTTCTAAAATTTGTTTGACGGGTAGTTTATTTGGAATCGTAATCGGCAAGATATGGACCTCCTTGTTTGTTTAAATTTTCAAAATATTAAATAATATTACCATTGTATTCATATTTTTGAGAGGTTGTAAATAATAATGTGTGTTTGATATATATTTTTTGTTAAACTAATTATGACTATTGATTTTTAGGGGGCTCAGCATGAATTTGGACACAATTGTAAAAAGTGATATCGAGATTGCTTTAAATGCAAAAATGAAACCCATAAAAGAAATTGCTGAAACGATTGGATTAAAGGAAGAAGATTGGGAAGCTTACGGGAAACACAAGGCGAAAATCTCTCTTGATGTGTTAAAATCCCGCAGCACCAAAAAGGATGGGAAATTAATTCTCGTTACTTCCATCAATCCTACTAAAGCAGGGGAAGGGAAATCAACGGTAACCGTTGGTCTAGGAGATGCGTTTTCTCTTCTTGGAAAGAAAGCAATGATAGCGATGAGAGAACCTTCTCTTGGACCAGTCATGGGTGTAAAGGGAGGTGCAACTGGCGGCGGTTATTCACAGGTACTCCCAATGGACGAAATTAACCTGCACTTTACTGGTGATTTACATGCCATCACAACAGCAAATAATGCACTGGCAGCTCTGATTGATAATCATATTCAGCAGGGAAATGAACTGCAGATTGACCAGCGGAAAATTATTTGGAAAAGGGTCCTTGATATGAATGACCGTGCCCTTCGGCATATTGTAATCGGGCTTGGCGGGGATAAGCACGGAATTCCCCGTGAAGATGGCTTTGATATAACCGTAGCATCTGAAATCATGGCAATTCTTTGTCTCGCGATAGATTTAGATGACTTAAAAGATAAATTAGGGAAGATTGTGATTGGATACACCTATCAGGATACACCTGTTTCTGTTTCAGACTTGGGTGTAGAGGGTGCACTAACTTTATTGTTGAAGGATGCTTTAAAGCCTAATTTGGTTCAAACTATTGAACATACGCCTACGCTAATTCATTGTGGTCCGTTTGCAAATATTGCACATGGATGCAACAGTGTACTTGCTACAAAAACAGCCCTTAAGCTAGCTGATTATTGTGTTACAGAAGCAGGATTTGGTGCGGACCTTGGCGGAGAAAAATTCTTGAATATTAAGACAAGCGCTGCTGATCTTACTCCGGATGCTGTCGTTATCGTGGCAACATTAAGAGCCTTAAAGATGCATGGTGGCGTACAATCGGATAAATTAAAAGAGGAAAATCTAAATGCGATTGAATTAGGGTTCCAGAATTTAGTGAAGCATTGTGAAACGATTCAAGCTTTTGGATTGCCTTTTATCGTCGCTTTAAATAAATTTTCTGCAGATACTGATGCAGAGGTGGAACGATTCAATACTTTATGTCAGAAACATGGATTACCTTTCTCTTTAACAGAAGTGTGGGAAAAAGGTGGGCAGGGCGGATTGGACCTTGCAGCAAAACTTGAAGACCTTATGAAGGAGAATACCAATACATTTAAACGTCTATACGAATCAACGGATTCCATTCAAGAGAAAATTGAAAAAGTCGCAAAAATTGTATATGGGGCACAAAAGATTGAATATTCTCCTGAAGCTCTGCAACAAATACATAAATATGAATCAGAAGGATGGGGGCAGCTCCCTGTTTGTATGGCTAAAACCCAGTATTCATTATCGGACAATCCAAGTCTGTTGGGCAGGCCTGAAGGATTTACATTGTATATCAAAAAGCTAAAGCCTTCTGTAGGAGCAGGTTTTATTGTGGTACTTACTGGAGATATTATGACAATGCCTGGATTACCTAAAAGACCAGCTGCTTTAAAGATGGATGTCGACGAGAATGGCAATGCGGTCGGATTGTTTTAATAAGGGTAGGTAGATTATGTAAAATGGGGGTGATCTCATGTTTGATCCATCAGTTTTTGAAAACCTGAAAGTAGTAGTTGAAGGTGCCTTTTATGATTTAGACTTAGAAGGCGAGTTAGCCATCATAGACAGGCATGATTATGTTGACTTAGCCTATATGTCAAGAATTTTTGAGATTAGTACAAGGCTTGATACTTCGATGGAAAAAGCGGTTGAATGTACACTTTCTTTAAGTGCAGGTTTACAAGCTTTCTCGTCAGAAAAGCTATCATCCATAACGAAACGCGAGCCGGGATGTGATCTTAAAATTAAATTTAGGTATATCGATCCTGAGCATCCTCTCCGCAATATTCATATATTGAAGCAGATCTGGGATAAAGGGTATCATTACCGGGTTTTTAAACATACTCCGATTGGATTTAAACATGAAGATCCATTCGTAACGATTGAAATTAAGCAGGATAAGCCAATTTATGAGGATGAAATTGATCAATTACATACCTATGTCAGCCAAATCCATCATATACTGAAAGCAGAAGGTTAGATTTTTTTGAACGAAAGTAAAACTTGATCAGTCATGTATTTTTAGCGGGAGTGAAGATGATGAACATTTATGATTTTAAGGCTAACTTAATCACTGGAGATGAAGTTTCCTTTGAAAGTTATATGGGGAAGGTCCTGCTTATTGTGAATACTGCCAGTAAATGTGGGTTTACTCCACAGTATAAAGAGTTAGAATCCTTTTACCAAAAATATAAGGAGCAGGGCTTGGTTATTCTTGGATTTCCGTGCAATCAATTTATGAATCAAGAACCCGGAGATGAAATGGAAATCCATTCATTCTGCCGAACTAATTATGGAATTACCTTTCCTATGTTCGCAAAAGTGGATGTAAGAGGAGACCAAGCTCATCCATTATTTAATTATTTAACAGAACAGGCCCCTGGTGTGATGGGTTCCAAGGCGATTAAATGGAACTTTACAAAGTTTCTCATTGATCGAAATGGAAAGATAGTAAAACGTTTTGCACCCTCTACAAAACTTTCTGAAGTAGAGAAAAGTATCGTTGATTTATTATAGGACAGACCTCTCCTTTGCTAGGAGAGGTCTTATATTTGTATCTTTTTAAAAACGCTTTTGGTTATAATAGGAGTAACGCCATTTATCGGTTATGTATTCCATGAGGTATGGGGGTTGGTTGCATGATGAAAAAAGTAGCGTGGGTAACAGACAGCTCTGCTGTATTAGATGATGAACTTAGAGCCAATAAAGATGTTTACGTTTTACCGGTCCATATGATGATTGATGGAAAGTCTTATTTGGATGGTGTAGATCTAACAACCGATGAATTAGTTGAACACATAGAAAAGGGATCCACTCTTACCTCATCGCAGCCATCGATTGGCGATTTCAAAAAGCTTTACGACAAGTTGGCTGATACCTATGACTCTATCTTCTCCTTTCATATCTCTGATAAATTAAGCGGTACATATTCTACAAGTGTTCAAGCTGCCGAGCTGGTGGATATCCCGGTTTTTAATGTGGATACTCATTATCTTGCTTATCCATTGACGTTATTGATAAAGAAAGCTATTAAAATATGGGAAACTTCAAATGAACCTACAGAAGTTGTGGAAGCAATCCATGCGCTTAAATCTAAGTTAAGAGTGTATGTTTGGATAGGATCTCTTCAGCAGCTTCATAATAGCGGCAGGCTTAACACCTCAAGCTATTACCTGGGAAGTCTTTTAAATATAAAGCCAATTGTGACCTTCCAGGAAGGAAGTCTACAGATTAAAACCAAGGTTCGTACATGGAAAAAGGCAACAGAAAAAATCCAATCCTATTTAAAACAATCCCTCGGGTCCTCCCAGATTGAAGAAGTTTTTATGCTGTATGGAAAACAGATCAGTCAAACAAGCGATTGGGTCCGGATGGTTGAAAGAATCAGTGAGGAATTATCAATTACGATACATCCGCTCGGGACTGCCCTTTGCCTTCACGCAGGCGTTGAAACAGTAGGAATCGGATGGATAGAAAAGTAAAGGAGTTTATTATGCGCGAAGCTATTAAAGCAGCGGAAGAATTCGTGAAAAAACGTTTTATTAACGATACAACGGGCCATGACTGGCAGCATATGGATCGTGTCAGAAGGCTATCCTTATTAATCTATCAAACCGAGCAAACAGGCGATCCTGAGCTAATTGAACTGATCGCCCTACTGCATGATCTATCCGATTCCAAATTAAATGGGACAAAAAAAGCGGGAGAAGCGGTACTTAGCGAATGGCTCGAATCTAATGTGAAAAATGAAGAAATTAGGGAAAAGATTAAAAGGGATGTCTCCAGTATCTCATTTAGTGAGGGTTTAAGAGAGGGCTTATCCCCTGAAGCAGCCATTGTGCAGGATGCGGACCGTCTGGATGCATTGGGAGCCATTGGTATAGCCCGTGCTTTCGCATATGGCAGTCATAAGGGGCATCCTATTTATTTACCGAAGGATGATTCTGCCCCTAGTACATTCACGCATTTTTATGATAAATTACTACTATTAAAAACCTTGATGAATACACGTACAGGTAAAAGGTTGGCAGAAGAACGTCATCAATTTATCTTGTTGTTTTTAGAACAGTTTAAAAAGGATATGATGGAATGAAAGTATTAAAAGGAATCGACATTAAAAAGGAATACGGAGAGAAGACTCTCTTTAAGGATATTAACTTTAGCATAAGTGAAAACGAAAAAATTGGTTTAATCGGCTTAAACGGAACAGGGAAATCTTCACTGTTAAAAATCATTGCCGGCATTGAAGAAATGGACGGGGGATTGATTGATAAGCCAAAGGATTACCGGATTTCATATCTAGGACAGAATGTTGAAGTAAACGAAGATGAAAAGGTATCAGCCTTTATTTATAGAAATGACTCACCTGTATTTCAAACTGTACGAAAGTACGAAGAGCTATTGGAACATATGAAGGAGTCCCCAAATGATTCAGCTCTTCTTGATAAAATGTTTCATTTGCAGGCTGAAATGGATGCAAAAGGTGGCTGGGAGATCCATTCAAATGCACAAATTATGTTAAATAAGCTAGGAATCAAAGACCTTAATGTTAGAATGGGTTCTTTATCCGGAGGGCAAAAAAAGCGTTGTGCTTTAGCTAAAGCATTAATGGAAAAAGCAGATTTGCTTATTTTAGACGAGCCGACAAACCATTTGGATTATGACAGTATCGAGTGGCTGCAGGAGTATATCCAAGGATATCAAGGCTCGGTTTTATTTGTAACTCATGATCGATATTTCTTAGATGCCGTGACTAAAAAGATTTGGGAGCTTGATAAGGGGCAATTGCATTCTTATGACGGAAACTACGAGAAATTTTTAGAAATCAAAGCGATCAGAGACGAGATGGAAGCAAAATCAGCTCATAAAGTTTCAAGGCTGTTCCAACAGGAATTGGCCTGGATGCGGAAAGGGGCAAAAGCGAGAACGACGAAACAAAAAGCGAGAATTCAGCGCTTTGAATCCTTGCAGGAGGAAGCGAATGCTGGTAATGCAAGTGACGATTTAAGTTTGGATGTTGCTTCAACCAGACTTGGGAAAAAGGTGTTGGAGCTGGTTAATCTTTCAAAATCCTATGGAAATAAACTCTTAATCGATCAGTTTTCTGTCATTTTACAAAAGGGAGATCGAATTGGTATCCTTGGAGCCAATGGCAGTGGAAAAACAACCATATTAAGAATGCTTGCCGGTTCTGAGTCTTTAACTAGTGGCTCAATTGATCGGGGTTCTACGGTATTGATTGGCTATTATACTCAGGAAAATGAAGATTTACCACTCAATAAGCGAATGATTGAATATATCCGGGAAACAAGTGAAGCGGTCACGCTTGCAGATGGTGAGCGAATTTCGGCCGCACAAATGCTGGAACGTTTCCTTTTTGAGCCACATACGCATGGGACGGTCATCGGGAAGCTTTCAGGCGGAGAAAAAAGAAGGCTTTATTTATTGAAGATATTGATGGAGTCTCCAAATGTACTTTTATTGGACGAACCGACAAATGATTTGGATATTCAGACATTAACTGTTTTGGAAGAGTATCTTCAGCATTTTCCGGGTGTTGTTATAACCGTATCACATGATCGATACTTCTTGGATAAAACATGTCATAAATTATGGGTATTTACAGGGAATGGACAGATTCAGCAATACTATGGGCAGGCAAGTGATTACTTGGAATGGAAACAGGAGCAGGAAAGACTTGCAACTGCCGTTGAGAAAGAGTCAACTCCTAAAATAAAACGTGCAGAAGAGACAAAAACGAAAAAACGGCTATCCTATCATGAGATGAGAGAATGGGAAGGCATCGATGAAAAAATAGAAGCGGTTGAAAAACGACTGGAGGAAGTAGCTGCCGAACTAAATAAAGCAGGCAGTGATTTTGAACTGGCGAATAAATTAGCTGAGGAAGAAATTCAATTAAATGAAGAACTGGAACATTTGATTGAACGATGGTCCTATCTTTCAGAAATACAAGAAGGCTAAATCGTAAGTATGTAAATATTTTGATAGATATGCTACAATCCCCCTAGATAAATAGATCAGGGGGATTTTATGATGAGGATTGTCTCGATTGAGCCGACACCGAGCCCGAATACGATGAAGGTTATCTTAAATGAAGAATTGCCGGCTGGGAAAAGTACGAATTATAAAAAGGATACAATTGATACCGCACCTTCATTTATTAAAGAAATTTTACATATTGAAGGTGTTAAAGGTGTATACCATGTAGCAGACTTCCTGGCGGTTGAAAGAAATGCTAAATATGACTGGCCTGGTATATTGGCACAGGTTCGAACCGTTTTTGGTGAGTCAGTTGAAGACACTGGAACTAATCCAATTAATTCTGGCAAAGGATTTGGAGAAGTGAAGGTCCAAATTCAAGTTTTTAAAGGAATCCCTATCCAGATTAAAGCAAATAGTGACCTGGAAGAAAAACGATGGGCTATGCCGAAAGCATTTATGGATGCTTTCCAAAAATCTCAGCTTGAGGATGATAATGCTGTGTTAATCCGTAAATGGAGTGATTTTGGAAATCGTTACGGGGAGCTTGAGCAGATTGGGAAAGAGGTGATGGATGAAATCATCGCCTTATATCCAGAAGAACGGTTAGCGCAGCTTGTTGCAGACGCTCAGGACACCACCAAGAAGGCAGAACCCGTTAAGGTGAAAAGAAGAAAGCTAACGGAAGCTGATTTGGATCAGGAAGACTGGAAGGCCAGATTTCAAGCTTTGGATCAGATGGAGGATCCGGATGTTTTGGATCTGCCGCTGCTCAATAAAGCTTTGGAGGATGAAAAAGCATCTATCAGAAGGCTTGCTGTGGTCTATTTAGGAATGATTGAAGACACGATCGTTTTGCCATACTTATATAAGGGACTAAAAGATAAGAGTGTAACGGTCAGAAGAACAGCGGGGGACTGCTTGTCTGATTTAGGCTTCCCGGAAGCTGAGCAGGCTATGATTGAAGCTTTAGCTGATAAAAGTAAGCTAGTACGCTGGAGAGCGGCCATGTACTTGTATGAAGTTGGTGGGGAAAATGCCTTGCCAGCGCTTCGTAAAGCGGAAAATGATGAAGAATTTGAAGTGGCTCTGCAGGCGAAGATGGCCAGTGAGCGTATTAAAAATGGTGATGAAGCCCTTGGGTCTGTATGGAAACAAATGACCGAAGCCAGAAAAAATAACAAGGTTCAAGAATAATAGAGCATATCAGGAAGGCAGTGTCGAATCAATTGGCAGCTGCTTTAGTTGAGCATAGGAAAGAGTATATGCCTCCGTTTAAACGCGGGGAGTTTACATCTATATTAGGTAATGTTACATACAATATTAGGGAATACATGGATTGCACATGTAAGCTATCTAATGTATCCTACAAATGTAAGACTTTGAATGGGGGAATTATGAATGTCTATGGCATATGAAGAATATATGAGACAAATGGTTAAACCAATGAGAGCAGAGTTGACTGAAGCAGGCTTTGAAGAATTAACGACTTCGGAACAAGTAGATGAATTTATGGAAAAGGCAGAAGGTACTACATTGGTTGTAGTCAACTCCGTATGCGGATGTGCGGGCGGCTTGGCAAGACCGGCTGCAGCAGAAGCAGTAAATGCTGAAATTAAACCGAATCATTTTGTAACAGTCTTTGCCGGTCAGGATAAAGAAGCAACAGCCAGAATGAGAGAATATCTTGGGGAAGTTCCATCTTCACCTTCAATGGCTTTATTAAAAGGAAATGAAGTGGTTCATTTTATTCCAAGACATGAGATTGAAGGACATACTTTAGAAGACGTTAAAGAGAATTTATTAAATGCTTTTTCTGAGTATTGTAAATAAACGTAAGGGAATGCTCACATGAGTATTCCTTTTTTTAATATGAGCCTGAGGGTAAATAAGTTTCTATCGGTTTAGATTTAAAGAAGCCTGCTCAACAAGAAATCTTGCAGATTTTAAAGGAGTTTTTTATGTGTTTGTCACTACGATTGAAAAAACGAATAATGTGCTGAATCAAAAAGCATTAAGAACAGCTGAACAATTAGGGATCCCGTATATTGAACGCAATAAAAGAACGATTAAACAGTTGCAATCTTACTATAACCAACCATGTCTGGTAGTGGGGAAGATCAAAACAGAATTATATGACCTGCATGGAATAGATCCATTATTTTTCCATCCAAATATGGCCGCAGTCCGTATGAAGAGAATTGAGAAAGGGGAAGTGGATCCATTTGTCAGGGCAGCCGGATTAAATCAAGGGATGTCTATTCTTGATTGTACACTTGGTATGGGAGCGGATGCCTTGATTGCCTCTTATATCATAGGGAGTAGTGGGAAAATAACTGCTTTAGAGTTAAATCCGTTTGTTTACTTTGTTATTAAGGAGGGACTGCAAAATTATCCTTTTAAGAATGAGAAATTTGGCGAAGCTGCCGGGAGAATTGAAGCTGTGAACATAGACTATTTAACCTTTCTTAAAAAAGCTGAGGATCGCTCCTATGATGTCGTTTATTTTGATCCAATGTTTACAGAAAGAGTCATTGAAAGTGCTGGAATTCAGTCTTTAAGTTCATTTGCTTCCTACAAGGAGTTAACAGATGAAGCAGTAGTGGAAGCCAAGAGAGTTGCCAAAAAGAGGATTATTCTTAAGGACCATTTCAGGAGTGATCGATTTTCCCGGTTTGGATTTAGCGTTGAAAAAAGAAAAACTGCAAAATTTCATTTTGGTGTGATAGAATTAGAATAGTTAAAAAAATCAAAATTCGCTCTTCCAATATTAATAAAACGGGGTGAAGAAATAGCCCGTTTTGCTGAATAGGCAGGTGATTTTAATTTGAAAAATTGGTCAAGTATTCTTAAGAAATCCTTGGTAGTTGGGCTTTCTGTTTTAAGCTTTGGAATTATATCTCCATCTCAGTATCAGGAATGGTATGAAGGAAGTACTGTCAAAGAAGCCAAAAACAATCCTGTTATTGGCCAAACTGATTATGTAAGCAGCGAATCTCCTGTAACGGTATTTAGTCAAAGTGATTTTTTATCGTATGCTATGCTTCGCGCTGAGGAGCAATCCTTTGAAAAGTTTGGGAGTAGAATTGGTCCCCATATAAAAGATGAATTTTATACGAGTGTATTACCGAACATTGAATCCGCCTTGCAGGAATTTTCATCTGATGTACCGGAAGAAAAGCTGCTGAATATGGCGATATCAGAAAAGCCAAGCGGCGGTTTAAGTGAAAAAATATTTCATGTTTATGATCGGGAAACCAATGAAGACCTCATCAGATTTCATGTCAGGAGAGAGAACCCGCCCGGAGAAGGCCATTGGTTTGAATTTCATTACCATACATACAAAGATAATTTTGACGCCCATCACTCGATGGCAAGGATTTATTGGAGTCAAAACACTCCTCCTAAGTGGATTAGCTAAGCAGATCATTAATTGATAGATTACTATTTTCAGGTTAATACGTTGTAATCAACGTATTTTCTTTTTTGTGTTAAAGAAAATAATCAGGAGATGAAGACAACCATGAATGAATTCTTTTCACAGTTAATAGAAACATACGCTATGTTTTTTGATGGGCAGATGTGGATAGAGGTATTGTCTGACCCAGTCAGTTGGGGATTAATTGGTACACTGGTTCTGATGGAGGGCTTGCTATCATCCGATAATGCTCTCGTCCTTGCTGTAATGGTAAAGGATCTTCCGGAAAAACAACGAAAAAGAGCTTTGTTTTATGGGTTGATTGGAGCTTATTTATTCCGTTTCCTAGCTATAGGAGTAGGTGTCTATTTAATTGAAATTTTGTGGGTGAAACTGATTGGAGGAGGTTATCTTGCATGGCTTTCCATTCAGTATTTTTACAAAAAGTATAAACATTTTGAAACGACTCCTGATGTTCCGGACGTAAAAAAATCTGGCTTGCTCAAACGATTGTTCGGTAACTTTTGGGGGACAGTTGCATCCGTAGAGTTGATGGATATCGCATTCTCTGTAGACAGTATACTGGCTGCCTTTGGTGTAAGTAATCAAGTCTGGGTTTTGTTCGTTGGAGGCATATTAGGTGTTTTAATGATGAGGGGTGTGGCAGGTGTATTCTTAAAGTTAATCGATAGAATACCAGAGCTTGAAAGTGCTGCTTATATTTTGATTGCCTTTATCGCTGTTAAAATGGTTGGTTCCAATTTTGGTCTACATATCGATCATACTATGTTCTTTTTCATTATCATTGTGATTTTTGGCGCAACCATTCTGTTGCACTTTTATAAGAAAAGAAAGAATCAGTCGGCATAGAATATGTTAAAAGAATTCCTGATCAGGATATGATCAGGAATTCTTTTAAGAGAGATGAATGAAAATAAAGCCTATGCAAAATCCAAGAGCAATTAGACTATCGAATACCACTAATCTCCAATCTGTCATAGCAGAATACAAATCTTCCATTAATTCGTCATCAAGATTATATTTATCAGGATGGAACCGTATCTTAACCACCTCTCCCTGGATACTTTATTGTAAAAGGGGATTGCTGGAATGCTGTGATGGTGCTGTTTAGCTGCAAACGGTCAGATGAACTTCCATAATTTTTATGACCACTCGTTCACTTCGAAACTCTCATCATATGGTATAATTTTTAATGATTTGTCGAAATGGATCTATGCCATTGTTGATAAATAGTTAAACCATACATATACGCCTATCTGGATTTCTTCACGAAGTTTTATACATAACCCTATATATTCTTCAATGACTGGTAATAGGGTTTTTTTATGATATAAAAATTAATCTTCGGAGTGAATTGTGATGAAGGCCAGAAATTTACTTGTATTCATTATGGTAGCCACTCTTATATTATTTCCATTAGGGCAAAATTATGCAGAGTCAGTTTATTTAAAGAATTTATCTGGCATTGAGAATAAATCATTGGTATCAACTATAATTGTTTTGCCTGATGATCAAGATCAATGGGATGAGGCTGAGGTTATTATAGAAAGAATAAGTGGGTTACCTGAAGGCTTACTTCAAGTATTAAAAAAGAATAGAATTAAGATTAAGTTATTTACGGGAGCATTGACGGATCAACGGGAGGCTGCCCATTTAAAAGGAGTTCAGCCAAGAGGGTATTCCTCGAAAAATTGGGATGAAGTACCCGGAATGGGTGGCAGTAAAACAGTCTTAGTAAAAATCGGGCACAGTGAAAAAGGAGCGGGCCATGGTTCAACTAATCTAGAACTACATGAGCTTGGACATTCAGTCGATCAAATTATATTGAATAATATTAGTGAAACGGGCTACTTTCAAGATGCTTGGTTAAAAGAAGTGCAACAACTATTCCCGAATCAAGCATACTTTATTGATTATTCAGAGGAGTACTTTGCTGAGGTTTTTGCGATGTATTACTTCAATCAAGAAACTAAAGCAGAATGTTTGGAAAAGGCCCCTCTCACATACGAAATCATAAAAAATATTGAAAAGAATGGGTACACAGTAAAAGAACAATAAAATAGGAGGATCAACAAATGGTGAAAAATGAACAGGCCTATTTAAATCTTTGCCAGCATGTTCTAAATAACGGGACAAAAAAAGAAGACCGTACAGGGACAGGTACAATCTCTGTATTCGGCCACCAAATGAGATTTAATCTGAAGGATGGTTTTCCATTATTAACAACCAAAAGAGTACCATTTCGCTTGATTGCAAGTGAATTACTGTGGTTTATTAACGGAGATACGAATATCAAGTTTTTGCTACAGCATAATAATAATATTTGGAATGAATGGGCCTTTAAAAAATGGGTTGAAAGCTCAGAGTATAAAGGTCCTGATATGACTGATTTTGGTATTCGTTCTTTACAGGATGAAAATTTTAATCAATTATATTTGGAACAAATGGATTTATTTAAAGAGAAAATCTTAAGTGATGATGCCTTTGCGGCGAAGTATGGAGAGCTTGGCAATGTATACGGGAAACAATGGAGAGAATGGAAGACGTCAACAGGTGAAACGATTGACCAGCTTAAAGATGTGATTGAACAAATTAAAAGAAACCCATCTTCCAGAAGATTGATTGTATCTGCATGGAATCCGGAGGATGTACCAACTATGGCTTTGCCGCCATGTCACAGTTTATTCCAGTTTCATGTGGCAGACGGCAAGCTGTCCTGCCAGCTGTATCAAAGAAGTGCAGACATCTTCCTCGGTGTACCATTTAATATTGCCAGCTATGCATTGCTGACTCATTTAATTGCAGCTGAATGTGGTCTGGAGGTTGGTGAATTTGTCCATACTCTTGGTGATGCACATATCTATTTAAACCATGTAGAACAAGTGAAGACTCAATTGGAAAGAGAACCAAGATCGCTTCCTGAGCTGGTGATTGACTCTTCATTTACAAGTATTTTTGATATGAATCTGGATCAAATAAAAATTGAAGGATATGACCCGCATCCAACGATCAAAGCACCGATTGCTGTTTAATTTAGAGTGCTTACGGACAGCCTCATAACTGATAGCAAAAAGGCGTACAGAATAGTGATATTCTGTACGCCTTTTTATATAAAACTGCAGGGATATGAGTTTGTTTCATAATTTCAAAAAGTAATGAGTACTCGAATCTTATCTATTCAGTTATCGGGTGGAAATAATAGAGATATTGTGATGCAATTGGATTAGACTAAAGGGTTACTCAGTTACTAAGTCACTTAATTAAGTGGATATGGTGAAACGAACTTTGTATTTCATTCCAATATTCCGGATAGGTATCCGTAAATTTTTGAAAAGCTTCGTGAAGATTTATTACTAAATAATCATAAGTAACCTTACGATCTTTTCTGGTTTTTTTTAAATCAAAATATAAGGCAAACGGGCGTGTATAATAGCTGGTAAGCTGATGGGGATTTAAGGTTGCAATTTCTATATTTTTTTGACAGATAAAATCATTGACAGATTTTAATGGGCAATGTTTCACAAAATTTGGGACTTGGATAATAGGACATTTCTCATCCAATAATATAATACCTCTATACATAAATTTCTCCTTGAAAAATCAAACAAAGTTAAACATAGTATGGCCAAATTTTTTAAAAATATACGGTTTGCTAGTGTTTAAAAAGCCCATAACATAAACAAATACATGGCAACTAATGAATATAAAATATGAATCTAAGCAGGTACTTTTAATCTAGAATGTCAGTATTTTTTTAGGGCATGAAAGGATGTGAAGAATTTATTGAGCATTCTGATTGACCAATTACCCATAGGGGTATACGATGGGCATATCGATATAATACAACTGAGAGGGGGAATGATGAATGAATTATGATGATAAAACGAAAGTGAGATTAAGAAGAATGGAAGGTCAGCTTCGTGGCATACAACGTATGATGGATGAAGGACAGGATTGTAAGGATGTGATCACCCAGCTTTCAGCGGTACGTTCCGGAATAGAGCGAACAATTGGTATCGTCGTCAGTGAAAACTTAATTGAATGTGTACGTGCGATTGATGGAGATGAGGAACAGATGAATGAATTAATTGGACAGGCGGTAAACTTGCTCGTTAAAAGCAGATAACAGGAAAAGATTATATTTTTTTACAATAATAAATACCTATAGGGGTATATGTATTCTAAGGAGGAGCAATGGAACAGAAATCAACTAATATCATTTTATTCCACGGGGATTATGATAAGGCGATGGCCGCCTATATTATTGCAAACGGAGCGGCTGCCTATGACCATGAAGTGACAATCTTCCATACATTTTGGGGAATCAATGCATTACGTAAACAGGAGCCAATGAAAGTAAAGAAAAGCCTCCTTGAGAAAATGTTTGGCTTTATGATGCCAAGAGGTGCTGAAAAACTAGCGCTTTCTAAAATGAATATGATGGGCATGGGACCAAAAATGATTAAGCATGTCATGAAGAAACATAATGCACTCACCTTAACAGATTTGATTGACATGGCACAGGAACAAGAGATCAAGCTAGTTTCGTGCACAATGACAATGGATTTATTGGGTCTAAAAAAAGAAGAGTTGCTGGATGACGTTCATTATGCCGGAGTTGCCGCCTATCTTGCAGACGCAGAAAATGGAGCAGTCAACTTGTTTATTTAAATTCAAGTAAGATCTGTTAGTTTTCTAAGGTTTAATTTAATACTTGTAAGGATTTGAGGAAGGGTGAGCTAAATGAAGGAAATTACAGCAAGAGAAGTTCAAGAACGCTTAGAAGCAGGGAAGCTACTAAATTTAATTGACGTACGAGAGCCAGAAGAGGTGGCTGAGGCTCATATTGAAGGCATTATCCATATTCCGCTTAGTGAGCTTCAGGACCGTATTGGTGTACTGGATAAAAATAAGGAATACATTCTCGTGTGCCGTTCAAGCGCTCGAAGTGGCAATGCTGCCTCTTATCTGGAATCGATTGGATTTCAGGCAACTAATATGGTTGGAGGTATGCTTGTTTGGAAAGGGAAGACGGTCAAAAATTTTTAAACAACAATATACCCTATGGAGTATAGGAGGAATCATAATGTCAATCAAAGCAGATGTTCACTTGGACGCAAAAGGACTCGCGTGCCCAATGCCTATCGTGAAAACGAAGAAAGCGATGAAAGAATTAGCTGTGGGCAAGGTATTGAAAATTACGGCAACAGATAAGGGATCAAAGGCCGATCTTGCTGCCTGGGCGGGATCAGCTGGCCATGAATATATTGGTACAAATGAAGATGGCGAAATCCTTATTCATTATATCCGTAAGGGTGGTGCAGATAGCGAGGTTGATAAACCATTTGAACGAACAATAACAAATGAAGATCTTGCAACAAGTGAGGGTATCATTTTAGATGTTCGTGAGGAAGCCGAGTATGCCTTTGGGCATGTGCCTCAGGCAAAGTCAATTCCTCTTGGGGAATTGGAGGAAAGAATGAGTGAACTAGATTCCAATCAAAATATTTACGTCATTTGCCGTACAGGCAGACGTAGTGAACTAGCTGCTCACAAACTTGTCGAAAGCGGATTTCAAAAAGTATTCAATGTATTCCCTGGCATGAAAGATTGGAAAGGCGAATTAATAAAAGAAACGAATAAAATCACGTCAGGAGGTAACTGAAAATGAAAGTTTTGAAATGGACAGCTACCGATGTGGCTAAATATGTGATTGAAGATAAGGACTTATTTATTTTGGATGTTCGTAATCAAGATGCATTTAAGGATTGGAAGATTGAGGCTAAGAGCTTTGAATATATGAATATACCTTATTTTGAATTACTAGATGGTGTAGAGGAAATTCTTTCTGAAATCCCGGTGAATAAAGAAGTTCTTGTAGTATGTGCAAAAGAAGGATCATCTGTCATGGTTGCTGAAATGCTGGCAGAGGCTGGCCGACCTGTTGCCTATTTGGAAGGTGGTATGAAGGCATGGAGTATGCACCTTGAGCCTGTAAAGGTAGATGATTTGAAAGGTGGAGGAGAGATCTATCAATTTGTACGCCTTGGCAAAGGCTGTCTCTCCTATATGGTCATCTCTGGTGAGGAAGCGGCAATCATCGATGCAGTCCGATTCACGGATGTATTTATCGACTTTGCCAGAGAAAAGGGAGTGAAAATCAAGCATGTATTTGACACACACTTGCATGCTGATCATATCTCTGGTGGGCGCCAAATTGCTGAACAGACAGGTGCACAGTATTATCTTCCACAGCAGGATGCTGAGGAAGTTGTATATAATTATACGCCATTAACAGACGGGTTAACGGTGAAGCTTGGCGAATCAGAGATTGAAGTCAATGCTATATACTCACCGGGGCATACAATCGGCTCCACTTCTTTTGTCATTGGCGGAAGTTACTTACTTACGGGGGATATTCTTTTCATCGATTCAATTGGGCGCCCGGATTTAGCTGGTCTTGCCGAGGATTGGGTGGACGATTTACGTGAAACATTGTATGAACGATACCGTGTGCTTGCGGATGAATTAATTGTCCTTCCTGCTCATTTCATGATTATGGATGAAGTAAACGAAGACGGTACTGTTGCCAAACGGCTTAGAACTTTGCTGACTGAAAATCATGGTTTAAATATTGATAATGAAAATGAATTCCGTAAGATAGTCACAGAAAATCTGCCACCGCAGCCAAATGCATATGAGCAAATCCGTCAAGTGAATATGGGTAAAATTATACCCGAACTAGATGAACAAACTGAAATGGAAATTGGTCCAAACCGCTGTGCAGTTCGCTAATTTAACAAAGGGAGAGATTGATATGAAAATCACTAAAACATTAGATGCAAAAGGGCTGGCTTGCCCAATGCCAATTGTTAGAACAAAGAAGGCAATAGCAGCAATTCAATCCGGAGAGGTACTGGAGGTACTTGCCACAGATAAGGGTGCGTTGAACGACTTTACCGCATGGTCTAAATCTGGCGGGCACACCATCGTAGAGCAAACAGAAGAAGCCGGGGTACTGAAATTCTATATTCAGAAGGCATAAGAATATAGCGGACGTCCGTAACTTTGGAAGTCCGCTTTTTTTATTGGAAAGGAGTGTAATACATATGGATATTTTATTTTTAGTAGTTATTTTTATGATAGGTTTCATCGGTTCTTTTATCTCAGGGATGCTGGGGGTTGGCGGTTCAATCATCAAATACCCGATGCTCTTATATATTCCGCCATTATTCGGTCTTGCCGCATTTAGTCCGCATGAAGTTTCCGGTATTAGTGCAGTCCAAGTATTATTTGCCTCCATTTCGGGTGTCTGGGCTTATCGAAAGGGCGGTTACTTAAACAAGCAGCTCATTCTTAATATGGGGGGATCCATTCTGGCGGGAAGTTTTATAGGAAGCTATGGTTCTCTTTTTTTATCAGAGAGTGCTGTCAATATTGTATATGCTTTGTTGGCCGTTATCGCGGCAATTATGATGTTTATTCCTAAAAAACAAATCGATGGCCAGCCGCTTAATGAAGATACGTTTAACAAGCCACTCGCCGCTATTCTTGCCTTTATTGTCGGGATTTCTTCAGGAATTGTTGGTGCAGCAGGAGGATTTATGCTTGTACCAATCATGCTTGTTGTTCTAAAAATACCAACAAGAATGACAATCGCAACAAGCCTTGCGGTTACATTCATTTCCTCTGTCGGTGGAAGCACTGGTAAGATTCTGACAGGACAAGTTGATTATGGACCAGCTTTGATCATGATAATCGCAAGTATCATTGCTGCACCACTTGGAGCAAGGGTGAGCAAATCAATGAATACAAAAGTTTTGCAGTGGATTCTTGCAGTCATCATTGCAGCTACAGCGGTTAAGCTTTGGATGGATATCCTTATGTAAGTAAAGTGCTCAATCAGTAAATGTGTATTATGTTAAAAGCAAATTAATTATGAAGCAAGAAAGCTCATATAGGTTTCTTGCTTTTATTATGCCAGCACGTTTTATTTTATGAAGAAGTTTTTATAAATGAAAAACCAAGCAAGCTATTAAAAATGAAAGCGTATTAGTTTATTAATAAATAGTTTATTGTTAAAATATAGTTTAATAAGAAAATAAAGGGGAAATTGTTATGGGGAAACTTCAAGAAAAAGTTGTCATTATTACAGGTGGTGCAGGGGGTATTGGGCTTGGTATGGCGAAAGCAATGGCCAAGGAAGGTGCTATCCTCGCGATTGTCGATGTAAATGAAGAAACAGGCAAAGCGGCGGAAAAAATTCTGCAGGACATCTCTCCAAACTCCATGTTTGTGAAAGCTAATTTAATGGATCGTGAAAACTTACCAAATATTATTCAAACAGTTGTTGATAAGTATGGCAAACTGGATGTGTTAGTCAATAATGCACATGCATCTAAACAAAAATTATTTGAAGAGATTACACATGAGGACTTAGAGCTGTCACTTGGAACAGGATTCTATCCTACATTCTACTTGATGCAGGCAGCCCTTCCTTATTTGAAGGAAACAAAAGGAAACATTATTAACTTTGCCTCTGGAGCGGGTATTAATGGTGACCAAACACAAGCTGCCTATGCAGCTGCGAAAGAAGCTATCCGCGGAATCACTCGTGTTGCCGCTAATGAATGGGGACGCTATGGTATTAATGTTAACCTGATCAGTCCGATTGCTGATTCTGAAGGCGTACGTACATGGGCAAAAGCGCAGCCGGAATACTACCAGGCTGTTGTGAATAAAATTCCGCTTGGCCGCTTCGGCGATGTAGAGGAAGATATCGGCCGTGTGGCAGTCTTCCTAGCGAGCGCAGACTCTCAATATATTACTGGGCAAACCATCATGGTCGATGGTGGAGCAACTATGCTTCGTTAAGAAGTGATGATGATGGAACAAGATAATCTATTTGACTTAATTCATTCCATTGAACAAGTCTCCAATGAGCACATCGTGGATTTCACATCGCGTTACTCTTATCCAATCGGTGTATCGGCAGTACTCGTTCTGGCTGAACTTAGTGATGGCAAGACATTAAGGCAAAGTGAACTCGCTGATATGCTTGGCTACACCAAAGGAGCAGTCACGCATATTGCCTCAAAACTCGTTCATTTTGAGCTGGCTGAGCGGCTATATGATGAAGGAGATCGACGCACTGTTTATTTAAAGATTACCGAGCAGGGATGTATAGCTTTAAACGAGGCCCAAAAGATTGGTGAATCGATTTTTTTAGAACTATTCGAGGTACTTTCCAAAGATGAACTGCTTGAATATTTGCGCCTTCAACAGAAATTGCTAGAGGGGATGAAGAACAGGCGGTTATCTGGGAAGAAGTGAGAAAATAAAGAGAACAAGGCCGATTGCTTTAACTTGCAATCGGCTTTTCTGTGTCGATAGGGTGAGTTTCTATCCTTAAAGCATAAGAAGATAAGGTTACCACTGTTATAACAAAAACAAGACGTAAACCAATTCACACCTCACTTCTTGTCTCAGAAAATGTGTCCTTTAGGCTAAATGATAAGGCTTGTTTGTTACAACTAATTTGTCAAAGGACAAAGGCCATATGCATACATATAAAAATGACCCATTAAGGAAAGGAAGAAAAACAATGAATGATAATGAAATGGAAAATAATAAAAAAGAACCGATATTTTATATTATCCAACCAGTGAATAAAGGTAAATTGATTGCTCAGAATATGCAGGAAGTTTATCACAGTAAGGGAAGTATCAAAGAAAAAGAGGATAATAAATTACAAGAAGAATATAGTCTACAAGAGGACGAAGCAGCTGTAAAAAATGAACTTACAGAGAAGTTGCATGAAGAAGCATTAAAAAAAGATACTGATAATATCACAGAAAATTTGTTTATAGGAAAAACAAGCCAAGGTGAAGAAGATTTCAAGTCGGATGAAAATATTGAGGTTCAAGTCGAAAGTGATCCTCTAAAAGATGATCTTCGTATGAAATTAATAAGGTTAGCAAGGTATCCATCAGTAGTGGAGAAGCCTTTCTGTGAAATAAAAATTGAGGGAGAAACCCTTGTTGGGCAAATAGAGAGTAAACGTGGAGAATTTTTAAAGGTAAAAGTAGATGAAAAAATTAGATTAATTGCCATAGATGATGTTGATGAACTTTCTATTATATAGATTAAACATAACAATGACCTTATTTTTCTTGAAATTGAAAAATAGGTCATCTTTTTATGAATATGTTGGCTATCGCCTAATCAAAAAAAGGTAAATTTCATAAGATGTATCAGAAGGAAAGGATAAGCCTAAAGAGGATAAGCCTAAAGATAATAAATCGAATCAAAAGTGAAGGTAATAAAAATCAAACACAAAAAGAAAACCTGAGGAGATACCCCCAGGCTGTAAATATATGAAAGTAAATTATAACCTGCCAGTTTATTTACAATCATGATGGATAGCTACAGGACAAAGGCAAGTAACTGCACCAAACATCTTCAAATCAACAGTAATATAAGCATCGGTTCCTTCGAGTTCCTCAAAATAATGATCTTCTTTATGATTATCTTTATAATCATCTTTATGATTTTCATAATGATGGTCATCTGAGTCTATACCTTTTGGAAAATGATCTTTTTTCTTTAATAATTCTAAGGTTGCACAACAAGAATCAGAATCAACATTGTCGATGCGGAAAATTTTGGATTCAACAAAATAACATTTTCCCTTCTTTTTAGTTGTTCCATGCCCCTCAAATAGTTTTCCGGTGTTAAATACAGTAAGCATAATTGGAATCGTGTTATATTTGTATCCTCCAAAAAGTTTACCATTATTTAATTCGTTAATTGCTCTTTCGCAGCCTTTTCCAAGAGTTTCTTCATCGGGTTTTACTAAATCTTGAGCTTCCACAATAGCTAGTAAAGTATCACAAATACAACTGGATGTTTCAAATTCAGAACCGCAGCTCATATCTTCTCCTCCTTGATGAAATCATTTCTCTAACAGGTTATGAAAATAAGAGTATAGTTGTTTGAGTATATAGCCTATTTTTAAATGTATTTATAAAAATTGAAGAAAAAGGGGATTAATAATGGAGCTAGATATTGTAAAAATATTCATAATAGGATTAGCAGCTTTTCGATTAACACGCCTATTTGTGTTTGATAAAATCACTGAATTTATCAGAAAGCCATTTTTTGAGGAAATCAGTGAAGTTGATGAAGAAGGTAATGAAATAATTTTATATATGGTTAAAGAAAAGGGAATCAAACATTTTTTTGGAGAATTACTAAGTTGTCATTGGTGTACTGGAATATGGGTTAGTATAGGCTTAGTAATGGTCGATTATTATATTCCAGTAGTTAGCTATTTTTTATTGATGGTTTTGTCTGTAGCTGGGATTGGTTCGGTAATTGAAACAATTATTGGAAAGTTAAATTCAGAAGAATAAATATTACTTCAGTTAAGAAGTTGCGTAAAGCTACGGTAAAAATTTAATTTTCTAATGATTCATAAGGTGACCTCTAAAAGTTAGATTTCAACTCTAACTTTTAGGGTGAAGTACATCATCAATAAAAATGGTCATTTTACATAATAAATTTTTTAAAAGTTATAGGACAAGCAAACAAGCTATCATAGAAAATCTCCATATAATTAAATTACGGCTAATTATAGCTGAAACATATGTGAGGTGAACAAAAATGGCAGAGTGGAACCCTGAATCTAAGCAGACTCCATCTGGAGCTATTACAAGTGCTTCCTTAAAACAACTGTTAACAGAGTATATAACAACGACTCAAGAAATGGCCAGGAATAATTCTGAATCGACCCTATCAAGGTCTATTGCAAGAGTATCCTTTAGACAGCTACTACGACATTATTTAAGAACGGGTCAAGAAATTGCAGAAGTTCATGTCAATAGATCTCAATTTAATGGAGAACCTGATTTAACTAATGTACAAGTTGTTAATGTAGGCAATGATTATGCTGAATTTAGACAAGTTGATTCTTCATTTGGAGGAAGGACATTTATCGTAAGATTTAATCAAATCACTTCTCTTGAACTTCCTTAAGTTATTTAAAGATAATGTGGCTTCATGTGGTTTTTATAAACACATGAAGCCGCTTTAAGGAGGATATGCGTTTGATTAAACAATTAACCATTTTATTTATTACAAAAAGATTCCATAATCGGGTTAATAAAAGTACAGAATACTTTGTCTCAGAACTTCAAAAACAATGTAACTTATATATATGGGAAAATGATGGTGATTTAAGCGGAATACTTAGTAGACTGCCGCAGTCACCTTTATTTATTCTTTTAAATGATTTTAAGCCGGATTATACACCTACAATACGTGGTATAAGGGATACCTCTATACCTGTAGGGGCTATATTACATGAGATTAAATATAAACCTTACCGTCGCAGACTGTTTTATGAGCGGGAGTACATTCAGCATATTTTTACACATTATAGGGATGCAAGCAACCGTATCCTCCCCGAATTAAAGGAAAGGTACATTTGGATGCCCCATTTTGTTCCACTTGATATTTTCAGAGACTATGGGCAAGAGCGGGATATTGACTGTTTAATGATGGGGATTCTAATCAAAAGGGTATATCCAAAACGATTTGCTATGTATGAGCAGTTGTTAAATTATCCAGGCTTTAAGTATTTCGATCATCCAGGTTATGGAGAATTACCAGCAAATTCGAATCGTTTAACAGGAATAACATATGCCAAAGAATTATCAAGAGCAAAAATATTTGTAACATGTGATTCTGTTGAAAAGCTGCCTCTTATGAAATATTTCGAATGCCTGGCCTGCAAAACATTATTGATGGGAACGGGATCAAATGAGTTAAAAGAATTGGGGTTTATTGATGGGGAAACATTTGTTGAAGTAGATGAATATAATGTACTTGAAAAAGTGAATTATTATTTAGAGCATGAAGAGGAAAGAAAACAAATAATTGATAAAGGCTATAAATTAGTTGCAGAAAGACACTCTGTGGAAAAGAGAGTAGAGGAATTTCTGTTTACGGTAAATGAAATTATTTCGAATAGAAGAGATAGATAAGGATATGAACACCTTATCTATATCTGTGGCTGTCGACAAAATCGGCAGCTGTTTTTTTGCCGGAAATAATTTAAAAAAATTAGTTTAGCAGTTCTAAATACACGATTTGGGTATTTATAGTTACCTTTTGCGAAGTTATTCATAGTATGAAAAGACAAGTTGTAATTTCTAATATTTTTAAGGAGGGAAACAAGTGCGAAAAATAAACCTTCTTGTGACGACTGGTGATTTCAGCAAATATATATCCCCAGAGTTTCACTATTTATTGATGGAGGTAGCCAAGCTAACAAATTTAACTGTTTGGCATGAGTCAGGCGATATTAAGGATATTCTGAAAAAAGTAGAAGTTCAACCGGATTTTATTTTCATAAATGAATTCGGAGAAAGTAACTCTCCAAAAATTACAGGCCTCAGCACTTTGGAAATCCCTTTTGCAGTTAATTTATATGATATTCATTATCATATTAAGGATAGGAAAGAAGCTCTCCATGCTGATAATGTAAAGCATATATTTGTGTATTATCGCGATAAGTTTCTCGAGTGGTATCCGGAGTTTGCGCATATGATGAAATGGCTGCCCAAACATATTAATCCAGCTATTTTTAAAGATTATAAGTTAGAAAAAGAAATAGATTATTTGTTAATGGGGGCGGTACACCATCGGGTCTATCCGATTAGACATAAAGTTGTACAAGCTATGAAAGATAAGCCTGGATTTGTTTATCATGAGCATCCTGGTTATCGAAATATAGATGATGACGAAGAGAATGTATTTGCTGGTGAAAAATATGCAAAAGAAATAAACCGCTCCAAAATGTTTTTTACATGTAATTCAAGATATGAGTATGTTCTTACAAAATATTTAGAAGTACCGGCCTCCAGGACTTTGTTGCTAGCTCCCTCATCGAACGAGTTAGAAGACATGGGATTTGTACCAGGAGTGCATTTTGTGGAGATCAATGAAGATAATTTTCAGGAAAAGGCGCAGTATTATCTGGAGAATGAATCAGAAAGGTATAAGATTTCTAAACAAGGCTATTTGATGGTTCATGAACACCATACGACGAAAAAGCGTGCAAAACAATTTGTCGAGTTGATTCAGGAAATAATAACAAATGAACAGAAGTAAGGAAGATAGATTAATGATAAATGCTTGTGCTTATTATGAGAGGAAGGAATTGAATGTCTGAACTTAATTCTGATGAGATTGCAAAGATTCTGAGCTTGGATTCGTTTGAGATTTTGGAAAGAGAGTTGATACTTGACGCCTCAAAGAGAATAGAGCGTATCAAATGGCGGGAAAATAAAAATGCTATACCCGAACAAATATTAATTAAATATGGAAGAGATTCAGCGATACTGGTTGAGGTGCTTTTTTATAGTAAATTATCTAACTCTGTAAAAGAACAAATCCCAAAAATCATAGCCTATGATGCCCATAATAATGTAAAGGTCCTGATTCTAGAGTGGATAGAAGGAGTAAACCCAGATTTTAGTGATCAAGCAATCGTTAAAAGGGTTTATAAAGATTATGGGAAGTTTGCAGCTAAGTGGGGAAATCAAATAAATGAGTTTGATAATGATAAGATTGATAAATTGATAAATACGAACGAAGATTATAGAGGGAAGTTAGATCACTTTATTGACAAAATATCTATTCGTAACCATATTGATGAAATCTATGAGGGCATTAAATTCCGTGAAAGCAGAGAAGATCTTTTGAAAATGATTGGCGGATCTGAATTTTTAGATTTAATTAAAAGAATGGATCAAAAATGGATATTGCAAATAATCCATAAATTATACGGAGTACCATGTACATTGCATCCTGGTGATGTTTCGAAGTTTAATACGTTAATTAGCTATTCTAATGACCAGGTTTTAATTATTGATTTTGAGAATATGAAAATTGGACCGATGACTTTATTGATGGAATATATTGGTGAGGGAGATATTCATGTTCCTACAAGTCAGTTAAATGAAACAGCTTTGAGGTCCTATGTTGACGGATGGAATAAATACAGTTCACAGCCAGTTAAGTGGGAACCATTTTATGGTAGTTATCTCGCAGCACGAATCCTTTATAAATGTTATTTAATTCAATGGTATTTAAATAAATTTGAGAATAATAGTCGGAGAACTCCTGAGCAATCATGGGTTACAAAGCATGTAAATGATTTACTAAGCTACTGTAAATGGATGGAAAAATAATCTAATATATGTGATTTTTTTAGCGAAGGGAGAGAGAAATTTGTCAAACCAATTATCAAGCGGTGAAATAATGGACCGTATTTTAAGAAGTTTGAAAAAACAAAGGCCTCTATCGATTGTATCAGTCGGTCAAACCGAAGCCGTTGTGATGGGACAAGATCAATTCGATAAGGATCCTATTTTAAATAAATTTCAAGGCCATTATAGAAAGGAAAAAAAGATTGCCAATAAAGATGTGAAAGAAGGCTTTTATCATCGTGGAATAAGGTTTCCAAACCCCATTGCTCAAATGGAAGGGATTGCCGCGGTGAATAGTGCTGATATTGTGGGTTATAACACAATTGAAGAAAATTCCAAGGAAATCACGGAGCGTGTTTTTTCAATTTATAATATCCAACCAAAAGAGTATTTTGAAGCTAATATTAGAAGAGTTTTTATGAAGTCGCAAAAAGATAAGTTTGAAGAAATATTACGTAACAGAAAAGTATTATTAATTGGATCACTGGCTGAAAAAGCTAAAAAGGGTATGGAAGATAAGTATGGAAAAACATTAGGTGTAAAAGTAGTGGGAGCACTACCTATCTATTCCTATGATGATATACCAACTGTAAAAAAACAGCTTAAAACAATCGATTTTGATATATGTTTTTTAGGAGCAGGAATAAATGCACTTATCCTTACCCCATATATAGCATCCAGGTATGGAAAAGTAGCATTCGATATAGGTTCAGGAATGCAGACATTTATTACGGATGAAATTGTTACTGATTCTTGGATCAATGAAATAATCGGGTTAGATAGATTAATGAAAATGTAGATGTGCTGTTTCTGGCTTATATTGATGGGCTTGGAGAATGAAAATTGGATTGATATCGGAAAATATGATTAGGTAAGTGAGTTGAAAAATCGTGAAAGTATCAATTGTCATTCCGAGTCACAATCGGTATGAACAGCTTAAAAATACAATTGAAGCATTACGGAAACAAAGTTATGATAATTATGAAGTGATGATTGTGGATGATGCATCAGATGATCGCACCAGTACAATTGATCTTCCGAATCATTTTCGTATGATTCGAAATAATAAAAAAATGGGACTTGCAGAAACAAGGAATAAAGGGATTGCCAATACAGATGGGGATTTAATCATTTTTCTTGATGCGGAGATGTTGGTTTATCCTGACTATATTGAAAATCATGTTAAAGGGCATGAGATATGTGAAAACTTGGTTTTAACTGGTGCTATGTATTATTATTTTATAACTCAAAGAGCCCAAAAAAAAATCGTGGACCAGAATATAAACTTCCTAAGTGAAGAATTTCAAAACTTAATCCGTTTTAAAGATTATTATTATTCTAATATCATTGTCCCTTATGGGGATGAATTGGACAAATTTCTGATTCCTTGGGTTGCCTGCATGGGTGGTAATCTTTCAGTGAAGCGTACTTTATTAGACCAGGCGGGAAGGTTTGATCCAAAGTTTATTGGCTATGGATGGGAGGACTGGGAATTAGGGTACAGGCTCCACCAGTGTGGTGCTACATTTAAAGTGGATCGTGCTGTGGGGACAATTCATCAAGAACATGAAGTTAACAAGAAAAGATTACAGGAATCTTTACTAAATTATCGCTATTTCATGGATAAACATCCTTCAATTGAAGTGTATGCTATGAGTTTAGAGCTGATTAGCGAGCAAGTAACAATAAGAGATATTAATCAATTACTCCATAAATATGACCAACTTTACAACAAGGACCTGAGGTTAGCATTTTACGAAATTATAAAATATAATGCCCGTTATGTAACAACGGAATTCCAAAAACCTTTTATTTCTAAAAACACAATAAATCTAAATCATCTACCGGAGGGGATTTTGAAAGAAGTTTATATCATGTTACTGAATAAACATGTATAGATTGTTAGAAATTTGACCTTGCAAATCCGTTATTTAAATGGTTAAATAGGTCCATTGACGATTAAGAAGTCAGTAATATTTAATTGTTTCGTATATCAAGTAGTAAATGACTTTTAGTAGTCTGTTAGTCGTAAATATCCAAGTCAATATAACCGTTCCCGACTGTGGTTCGGTTTTTCTCTTATATGTTACTCGATATATGAGATAAAATGATATTAGCAATGATTTTTCGAAGACGGATATTTAAAATTTAACAAGAGAAGATTAAACAAAAGGAGGATTAAAATGTTTTCAATTGTTGTAGCACATGATCGAAATCGCGTTATCGGTATCAATAATAATCTTCCATGGCGTATTCCTGCCGACATGGCCCATGTGAAACAAACCACGATGGGTAAAATTTTAATTATGGGTCGAAAAACGTTTGAGTCTATAGGAAAGCCTCTTCCTGGCAGAACGAATGTCGTTTTAACGAAAGATCCATCGTGGGTCGTTGATGGAGTAAAAGTCGTACACTCAGTGGATGAAATTCTTCAGATAGAAAAAGATACCGATACTGAATGTGTCATATTCGGGGGACAAGTATTATTTGAACAGCTTCTTCCGTATGTATCAAAAATCTATTTGACATATATTGATCATCATTTTGAAGGAGATACATTCTTCCCAGTTCAAAATTATGATGAAGAATGGGAATTGCTTTCATCTGAAAAAGGACCAAAAGACGAAAAAAATCCATACGATTATTATTTTAAAGAATACATACGCAAGTAGGGTTAGATACAGGAGGTTTTATTACATTGCTACGGTTAATTTATATGGTTATTTATTTATGCGGCTTTTTATTGTACAGCTTACCAGGACTATCTAAAATGAAGAAGGTTTATGAGAAAAATAATGCTCATGACGATGTGGAAATTCAACAAATTCCGAAAAAATGGGCAAAAGGATTTTTAAAGAATTCAGGCTGTGAGCTGGAAGTCGTAGGGTCCGAAAATATTCCGGATGGGCCAGTATTATTTGTAGGAAATCATGAAGGGGATTTTGATATACCCGTATTAATGGCTGGTATCTCCAAGCCGTTTGGCTTTATTTCAAAAATTGAAGTAAAAAAAATTCCGATTGTTGCTGGCTGGATGGAAGTAATGGGCTGCGTGTTTATGGATCGTAAGGATCGACGTGCTTCTATACAGGCTATTAGAGAAGGGGTACAGAAATTAAAGGATGGCCACTCAATTCTCATTTTTCCAGAGGGTACTCGCAACAGAGGTAAGGAGATTGGTGAATTTAAAGCGGGCTCATTGCGTCTTGCTAAAGATACTAGGGTGCCGATTGTACCTTTTATGATTACAGGTACTGCGGACTTGTTTGAGAATAACAATAATAAGATAAAGCCAGGGAAGGTTAAACTTGTTATATTGCCCGCGATTACCTCTGAACAATACGAAGAAGAGGGAATGACAGCAGTGGCTGAACATATTCATACTAGAATCAAAGAAGAAAGAAGCCATCTTTTAAAAGGTGCATAAATTAAACTAAAAGCATACGTATCACTAGTGCTAGAACGACAAAACAGGTGGAGAAAATTCTACCTGTTTTGTCGTTTTTTTTGAAGCTTTTAAAAAGTGGTCAGCATTTCATCAAGTCATCAATGTAGCAAAATTAATCACACGGAATTAATTTGTAAATTATTAAAAGTATATCAGTTAAATTCTATTATATTGATTTTTCTAAAAATTCTGTTGATTTATTATTCGTACCTGCTATAATTTTATAAATTAATAAAAGTAATGGAGGAGAGCATATGAGGCATCTGGTGAAAACAAATGAAGGAGTATCACCTGAACAAATTTTAATTGCGTATCAGCAATTAAAAGACAAGGTTGCTCACACTCCTTTGCAAAGAAATAAGAGGTTGTCAGAAAAGTATCATTGTAATGTTTATTTGAAAAGAGAAGACCTTCAATATGTACGTTCTTTTAAATTGCGTGGGGCATTTTATGCGATGCTAAATCTATCGAAAGAGGAATTGCAAAATGGCATAGTATGCGCCAGTGCCGGCAATCATGCTCAGGGAGTAGCTTACGCATGTAATGAATTAAAGGTGATGGGTAAAATCTACATGCCTACAACCACTCCAAGACAAAAAGTTAATCAAGTGGAGTTATTTGGAAAAGAATATGTGGAAATTATCCTGATTGGTGATACGTTTGATGATTCATTTATAGAAGCAAGGAAGTGCGAGGAAGCAGAAAATAGAGCATTCATTCATCCGTTTAATGATCAAAATGTCATTTCTGGACAAGGTACGGTAGCTGTAGAGATATTTCATGATATAGACGTACCCGTTGACTATATTTTTGGTAGTGTTGGCGGCGGCGGATTGATGTCAGGTATAGCTGCATACAGTGCAAGTGTCTCTCCCAATACTGCCTGTATCGGTGTGGAGCCAGTTGGGGCACCATCTATGCAAACTGCGATCAAAGAGGGACAGGTGGTTAAACTTCCGCAAATTGATTCCTTTGTTGATGGAGCTGCAGTAAAAGAGGTTGGAGAGAAAACATTTGCTATTTGCCGTGACTTGCTTAAGGATGTGGTTACTGTGCCGGAAGGGAAAGTATGTACCACGATTCTGGAATTATATAATGAACACGCGATTGTGGCTGAACCGGCCGGAGCTATGTCCGTTGCAGCACTGGATTTGTATCAAGAGCAATTGGTGGGAAAAACGGTCGTGTGCATCATTAGCGGTGGCAATAATGATATTGGGAGAATGCAGGATATTAAAGACCGCTCTCTTCAATATGAAGGTCTCCTGCATCATTTCATTGTTCATTTCCCACAGCGGGCGGGTGCTCTGCGAGAATTTCTCGATGAGGTGCTTGGACCGAATGATGACATAACCAGGTTTGAATATACGAAGAAGAATAATAAAGACAATGGTCCTGCACTTGTTGGCATCGAATTGCAAAAAAGAGAGGATTATAATGGACTGATGCAGCGAATGGAGACTAAAGGATTCCAGTTTGTTGAAGTAAAGAAAGGAAGCAGCCTTCATCAATTTTTAATATAAGTTAGAATGGTAGATTTATTTAACAAAACGAATTCCTAAATAAGTAAAAGTTAGTATATTCTGTTTGTATATGAAATTATTACTTTTCTTTACCTTTAAAACAATTATAATAGAATTAGATTCATTTCAGCTTGGGAGGGAGAAAAGAATGTTTTCAAATATTGGTGTACCAGGATTGCTGTTAATCCTTTTGCTTGTCCTGATTATCTTTGGACCTAAAAAGCTACCTGAAATCGGCAGAGCTTTCGGTCAAACATTACGTGAATTTAAAAATTCTACAAAAGATTTAACCAGTGATGTAGTGGATGATATAAAGGATGTTAAAAAAGAGATCAATAAATAATTTAATAGTTTATTTAAAAGAGGTGTGAGAATTTATTCTTGCACCTCTTTAAAGGGATTCAGAAAGGCGTGACTCTAGTTTGGAAGAGAAAGAATTAAATATGATAGAGCACCTTGATGAATTGAGAACAAGGTTAATCATCACAGTAACTGCTTTTATACTGTTTTTATGTGTATCTTTTTTCTTCGTTAAAGACATATATAAATTTTTTACTCGTAATGTAGATGAGAAGCTTATTGTACTTGGCCCTAGTGATGTTATGTGGATTTACTTTACAATAGCCTCCATAGTGGCTATTGCCTGTACAATACCTGTTCTAGCAATTCAACTCTGGCTGTTTATTAAACCTGCACTTTTGAAACACGAACAAAAAATTGCATTATCCTATATACCTGCATTATTTCTTCTGTTTATAGCAGGATTATCCTTTGGCTATTTTGTCATCTTTCCAATCGTTATGAGTTTCTTGACAGATTTGGGTAATGATGTGATGACGACATCCTATACGGCAGATAAATATTTGAAATTTATTATTCATATGTCATTGCCGTTTGCATTTCTCTTTGAATTGCCAGTCGTCATGATGTTTTTGACGTCCTTGGGTATCTTGAATCCGTATATTATGGCGAAGTATCGGAAATACGCATATTTTGTGTTAATCGTGGTTGCGATTATTATTACACCGCCTGAATTTTTATCTGATTTTGTAGTTTCAGTTCCGTTATTGCTGTTATATGAAATCAGCATTTCACTATCAAAATTTGTATATAAACGAAAGCTAATAAAAGCAGAACAGTACGAACTGGAACAGGATTTAAATTAAGTACGAAATTTGAATGCAGCAGAGTGTGAATCTACAGTGATTCACACTCTTTTTATTTTTAATAATAGAATAGCTTGGAGTTTATATACATGATGAGGGGAAATAATAAATAGTTAAATTTAGGAAATATATATTTAGTACAGCTGCATGCCAGTTATGCTTTCGTTTAACGTAAATCGATTAACAAATTTACATGGTAGGATTTGCTGGAATTGAGTATTTGAATTATAAGAATTTTTCATAAACTTATATTAAGGAAAATGAAATTCATTTAAATTTAATTTTCTACCATGTATAATATGATTAGTCATACATATAGGAAGTGAAACTATGCCAAATATTAAAATTGTTACTGATTCCACGCTTGATCTGCCAAAGGAGATCATCGCAGAAAATGACATAACAGTTGTACCACTCTCAATTACAATAAATGGCGAAACATACATTGATGGAGTAGATATTACATCTAAAGAATTTATTACCAAAATGCAGCAATCAGAAGAATTGCCAAAAAGTTCCCAGCCCCCAGCAGGTGAATTTCTGGAAGTATACAATAAACTTACAGAAGATGGAAGTGAAGTGTTGTCTATTCATATGACTGCTCAAATGAGCGGTACTGTGCAATCGGCTCAAACTGCTGCCAGAATGGCTGATGGGAAAGTTGCAGTAGTTAATTCCAAATATATATCCAATGCACTGGGATTCCAGGTACTAGCGGCATCTGAAATGGCAAGAGAAGGTAAAACGATGGATGAGATTGTTGAAAAATTGGATCATATTAGGGAAAATACTCGACTTTTTGTGGTGGTGGATACCCTTGAGAATCTAGTTAAGGGCGGCCGAATTGGAAAAGGAAAAGCTATGTTAAGTTCTCTCTTAAATATCAAACCGATTGCTTCACTTGATACAGGAGAGTATACTCCTGTAGCGAAAGTGAGAAGTCAAGGCCAAATCGTGAAATTCTTAGTAAAGCAGCTTATGCAGGATATTGAGGGGAAAGTTCTAAAGGGGATTGGCATAACCCACGCAGATGCAATCGAACTTGCAACAAAATTGAAAGAAATGATCATCCGTGAACTTGGTATAGATGATGTACCAATTTATGAAACAACACCGATTATTAGTACACATACGGGAATTGGGGCAATCGGCTTTATGTATTACGCCGACTAATGTAACAGTAAGAGAAATGCACTATCCAAGATCGAGATAGTGTATTTTTTTTTGATTTTGCGATTATTTTATATTTATTACAGGAAAACTGCCTAATTTTGTCTAATTATAGATAGATACTATGAAACTGTGTGAGGGATCTATGAAGAATATAAAAAAGTCGATGTCAATCAAACGCAAAATTTTGACGCTATTAGTCTTGTTAATGCTCATTACTATCATTCTTATCTCGATTATTGGGTATAAATTAATGAATGCTTATACAGAAGATATATTGTATGAAAGAGGTAAGGGGATGGTTATGTTTGGCTCATCAATGATTCCCTCCCGATTAATAAATGAAGCTTCAGTTAATACTGATTCCTCAATAGGTGCAAGGTCTAAACTGAAAACCTATCTGAACGAAATGGATAAACAGAGTAATCACTTATTTTCCGGACATATTATTTTATATAACGAAAATAAAAAGCATTATGAAATCATCAGTGCATCAGATGGTACTCAACCTAATGGTATAAAGGAAGGGTCTCCCTTTATACCAAGCAAACGAACCCTACCTTATATTCAAAAGGTCATACATGGTGAAAATCCGCAAATAACAGAAATATATAAGGAATCTTCGAATAAATGGGTCAATGCCTATGCTGGAATTGATGGATTAGAAGGGTCTAATAAAGCTATATTAGCGGTGACAATCAATGCAGATGAAGTGTTCACGAAAAACTTGTATTGGTTACTCCTATTCATTGGAAGTATATTAATTATTTTTTGTATGGCATATGGTGTCCTTTGTCATTATTTAAATAAATTAATGGGCCCTGTTCATAAGTTGATTATAGGGATAACGAAGGTAAGTCAGGGTGAATTTAATATTAAGTTAACCGAAGATTCCTCAACAGAATTTGAGGAGCTTTTTGAACAATTCAACTATATGGTTCATCAGCTTCATATTTTATTTGAAAAGCTTTCAATTACTTCAGTACAAATTGGTTCTAAATCTAATAATGAAATGCTGATTAATAATTTTGATGAAGCCATAAAGGAAATTGATAATATTGTATATAGGACGAGTATCCAAAAAGAGCTGCAACAAGCTGAAAAAATGAACGCCATTGGACAATTAGCAGCATCTGTTGCTCATGAGATTCGAAATCCTATGACCGTTGTGAAAGGATTTCTGCAAATCTTCCAAAATAAAAGCAAGTTATCTGAAGAGGAATTATCATATATAAAATTAATGGTGGACGAAATCAATCGGGCTGAAGGAATTATTAACGATTATCTATCTCTTGCCAAGCCGGACTTAGGATCGAAGGAATATGTGATGTTATCAGAGTTCTCAGCTCATATTGTTGATTTAATGAACGGATATGCCTTAATGGTCAGCAATATTCATTTACACTTCGAATTGGATTTTGACTTGGAAATATACATAAATACAAACGAAGTGAAGCAGGTATTAATCAATATTATGAAAAATGGGATTGAGGCAATGAAGGATGGCGGCGAACTGACTTTATCCATTCAGAAAGAAGGAGAGTGTATAGTCTTTTCGGTATCAGATACAGGTAATGGTATGAGTGAGGAACAAATAAAACGTTTAGGCACAGCCTTCTACTCATTAAAAGATAAAGGAACCGGCATTGGATTGATGGTTTGTTATCAAGTTATCGAGAGAATGAAAGGGAAAATTGAAGTCGAAAGTGAGAAAAACAAAGGAACAACTTTTAAAGTGTATGTCCCTTTTAGTTGATATGGAATAAAATAAAAATCAAATAAATTAACAATCAAGAATAGGTAAGTCATAATAAAGTAGGATGTTACCTTATTAAACTAAAATGATAAAAGTCATGTGAAAAGGAGTCTTATGGAATACATATGTTCATTCTTATTCTGATTATTGCACTGCTGCTTTATGGTGGCCTCGTCTACTATATAGGCTGGCGGGGATATCGTTGGCTACGACCGGAATCTTCAAGCCGACGATTTAAAATCCTATACAGCCTCATCATTATACTTGCAGCAAGCTCATTTATAATTGGCCGCTTTTCTGGGCTGACATTTTTAAATATTGCTGGAGCTTATTGGATGGCATGCTTTTACTTACTGTTAATGCTAGTTCCTCTTGCTCATATTACAGTTATTCTTCTACGCCTGACACGGCTGCATCGGCCGAAAACGCAGTTATGGGCAGGGATCATCACTTTAGGGCTGTTAATAACATTTATGATATACGGTACATATAATGCCTATAGCCCAGTCGTACGTAACTATGAAATTAAGATGGATAAAGGTTCCTCGTCTCTCGAAAACCTACATATCGTGATGGCTGCAGATACACATTTTGGGTTGCTATCGGGTAAAGACCATGCGGAGCGTTTTGTAAAGAAAGTTAACGAACTGAATCCTGATTTAATCCTTTTGCCTGGAGATTTATTTGATGATGATGTTCAACCATTCCTTGATCAGAAGATCGATCGGATATTATCCAAGCTTCAGGCACCATATGGGGTGTATGCATCCCTTGGAAATCATGATAAGCACGATGGTACGATGCAGGAACTGATTGAAGCGGTAGAGCGCAGCGGAATTCAAGTGCTGTACGATGAAACCGTAGAGGTTAAAGAAGAATTCACTCTCATTGGGCGCAAGGATCGAACTGAGGAAGATAGGTTGCCTTTAGAAAAATTAATGAGCGGTGTAAATCTCGAAAAGCCCGCCATTTTGTTGGAACATCAGCCCTATGAACTTGATATTGCGCAGCAAGAAGGCGTTGACTTAATGGTTTCCGGTCATACCCATCGCGGCCAGATTTTTCCGGGAAATCTAATTACTGAAGCGATATATGAAAATGATTGGGGCTATTTAAAAAAGGGTCAGATGGACTCGATCGTAACATCCGGTTTTGGTTTTTGGGGACCGCCTATTCGGATTGGTACACGCTCTGAAATTGTGACGATTCAAATTCAGTTCGAGTAGGGTTTTATAACGAGTCAAAGAAACTCAAACGAAACTACCAATGTTTAAATCTCAAAAGGATAAAACAATCTGTCAATCAAAGGCAAAATACTTTTGTGAAAATACAGATTTTGATAAAATTAACAGTATTAGAGATTAAACACAGGGTGGTTAATTCATGAACTATTTTGGCAAAATAGCAATGGTATTTTTTCTGGTTTTCATTATTAATGGTTGCTCTCAACAAGAAATACCTAATGCGGTAAATTGGAAGGTAGAAGATTTTACTTTTACAGACCAAAATGAACAAAAAGTATCAAAAGGTGATTTAGAAGGAAAAGTATGGATCGCTGATTTTATCTTTACAAATTGCAATACAGTATGTTTGCCGATGACTTCCAATATGAAAAAGCTTCAAAATATGATTACTGAAGAAGGTCTTGAGGATGTACATTTTGTTTCCTTTAGTATCGATCCGGAAGTAGACAATCCTTCTATTTTGAAAAAATACGGGGAAAGCTTTCAGGCGAATTTCGATAATTGGAGCTTCTTAACAGGGTATGACCAAGAAACGATTGAAAGCCTGGCGAAGGATAGCTTTAAAGTATTGGTGCAGAAGCCTGCTGAAGGGGACCAGGTAATTCATGGAACGAGCTTTTCATTGGTCGATCAAGAGGGCACAGTTGTTCAGCAATATTCTGGTGTTGAAGGTATTCCATTCGAGGATATTATTAAACATATAAAAATACTACAGTCAAATTAGGGGCAGGGGAAACCTGTCTTTTTTTATATGATAAGGATATTTATTGTAACTATAATGAATATAATAAAGAGTAATCTTTAGGCAGGTGACAGCTATGTTTTGGAAAACCTTGATAACTGTGATTATGATATTTATGCTTTCAGGATGCAGTCCTTATCGATATTTTTTTGGAAAGCAAGTGGAAGAACATTCAGCCTCATCTATAACAAAAGCATTAAAGCGGGAAATTCCGAATGATTTCTTTCCAACCGATGTGAAGGTAGTTTCACTGGGGGATTCATTGACCCAGGGTGTTGGGGATAGCAGTGATCAAGGGGGATATATTCCTTATTTAGTCTCCTATTTAGAACAAAATAAGGGGATAAGAGAAGCGGAATTTACCAACCACGGTATCCGCGGCAATCGATCTTCAGATCTTTTAAGACGGCTGAATACGCCACAGTTAATAGCCGATATACAAACTTCTGATGCCATTATCATTACGATTGGCGGAAACGATATCATGAGAGTTGTAAAAGAACAATTTACAAATTTAACCATACAGGATTTTAATCTGGAGGCTATTCAATATGAAGAGCGACTGAAAGAAATCTTTAGTATAATTAGACAATATAATAAAGAAGCAGAAATTTATTTTGTTGGCTTGTATAACCCTTTCGGGAAATGGATATCAGCATTTCAGGAACTGGATATTATCATGGATGATTGGAATAGCGTCAGTGAGGGAATAGTTTCTGAGGATCCAAATGCTTTTTTTATCCGAATTGATGATGCATTCTCAAAATCAAATGAAAATCTTTTATACAAAGAGGATTATTTTCATCCGAATGACAAGGGCTATGAGATTATTGCTTCACGTATATATGAGAAAATGAAAGAGAGTACTGTTAAAAACATAAATACGATGAGGATGGTACAAGAGGGGGAGAAGAATGAGGAGAATCTTCAAAATAGATAACAAGTGGAAAGGACTTTTTTTTGGGCTATTGGCAATCAACCTAATTGCAGCCTGTATCCTGATTTATTGGACGACTCGTCCGATAAAGGATGAAGAATCATTAAATAAACTAGCCACTAACGATGAAAAAGTGGAGATACCGTTTACATCCAATAAGGAAGACCTTAATCGGATTATTAATTATTATATTGAGGAAGAAAGCTCAGATAGTCCAATTAAATATGAGGTGCTTTTAAAGGAAAGTCTTGAATTGTACGGAACATTATCCGCGTTTGGCAGAAATGTCGAAATCAAGGTGTTATTTGAACCAGTTACACTCGAAAATGGGGATTTACTTTTAAAGCATGAAGCTATTCAAATTGGCGGTATGAGCTTGCCGGCAACATTTGTATTGAATTACATTAACGAAAAATATGATACACCTGAATGGGTTATGATACGACCTAAAGAAAAAAACATATATTTGGCATTAAGCCAAATGGATCTTAAGAGTGGAATCACAGTTAAAGCAAAGTCTTTTGATCTCAAAAATGATGAAATTAAGTTAAGTTTGTTAGTTCCGGTAGAATAATTGTAAAAAGAGGAATTGTACCATGAGTCCATGGATGCAATTCCTCTCATTTTTTAAATAAACACAATTTCCGGGTCTTTATGTTCGTTTCCCGAGCTTAAAATAAGCATTGTGTATATTTGGTCGGGATGGAGGGTGACGGAAAAAGGATCAAGAATCATTTCTTTCGATTTTGAACATTTCACTAAAAATTCTACTGTCATCGGAGTCAATCCAAGATAAGAGCTGGGCTTTTTATAGGCTAAATTAGAAAATATGGTATCTCCACCTGTTACAGCGATATCGATACCAGCCGAATCAGGATTTAGATTTAAACAGTTTAACTTTGTCTCCCTGGTCGGAAGAGTAAGATTATCCTCGATTGAAAAGAGAGAATATCCATTTTGATTCGCTGCAGCAATAATGGTATAAGGGGTTCCTTCTTTAATGTCTACTTTTCTGCTTAACAAAGCGGAATGTGATTGGCCGCTCGGATAAAGGTCAAATTCATATTTCCCCTCAGGCAGTGATAAATAATGACTAACAGATTTAGATGGGACGTTCTTGAAAATCCGTGTTCCATTTATATATAAATCTATGCTTTTTACAGATGGAAGGGCATGGAAAAACTTTATCTTACCAAGCGTAGTCCGCTCATTTCCTGCCCCTTGATGAAGTAACTGTTCCATATAATGCAGATGTCTGTAGTAATACTTAATATACAAATCAGGATTTGTATATTTGTAATACTGGGAGAGTAAATCGTATTCCTTTGCCTTCTGATAATAGCTTTGTCCATTCATAGAGGACATTGGTCTCACTCCTTGCACTTCCAAATTATATTCTAGCTATATGCAAGAGAGCTTAGGCATGTGTCTTTATATGAGAAAAGTCTTAAGCAAACCATTTTCTTAATTAACAATAAAAGGGTAGAATATCAATACGTTTATAAATATAAACTCAAAAGGGGGTAGGATGATGGAAAAAGCAATATTTGCCGGTGGGTGTTTTTGGTGCATGGTAAAACCCTTTGACACATTTCCAGGAGTAAAAAGTGTTATTTCAGGCTATACAGGCGGACATAAAGAAAATCCTACTTACGAGGAAGTTTGTTCAGGTAGTACTGGACATGTAGAAGCAGTAGAAATTACATTTGATCCCGCTATTATAAAATATAAATCAATTGTGGAGTTATTCTGGCAGCAAATTGACCCAACAGATGCAGGCGGACAATTTTGTGATCGAGGAGACTCCTATAAGACAGCCATTTTCTATACAACCGAGGAACAAAAGGAAATTGCGGAGCAATCCAAAAAAGAGTTGGGTAACAGCGGTAGATTTACAAAGGAAATTGTAACACCGATTCTTCCTGCCAAAACCTTTTATCCAGCTGAGGAGTACCATCAGCATTTCTATAAGAAGAATAAAGATCATTATGAATCCTATCAAGTAGGTTCAGGGCGTTCTGGGTTTATTAAAGAGCATTGGGGTGAAAATAATTGACCAATTATTCTGATCGTCTAAAAGAACTAACACCTATGCAATATGACGTAACCCAGCGAAGTGGTACAGAACCGCCTTTTCGAAATGAATACTGGGACAACCAACAAGAAGGGATCTATGTGGATATCGTTTCGGGAAAGCCACTCTTCAGTTCAAAGGATAAATATGACGCGGGGTGTGGTTGGCCAAGTTTCACAAAACCTATTGATGAGTCTGAAGTAATCGAAAAGGACGACTATTCACACGGCATGCGTCGCGTAGAAGTCCGGAGTAATGAAGCGGATTCTCATTTAGGTCATGTATTCCCCGACGGTCCGGGTCCTGCAGGGATAAGATACTGCATTAATTCTGCTGCACTAAAGTTTATACCAAAAGAAGAATTGGAAAAAGAAGGATACGGGCGATATGTAAAGTTGTTCAGCTGATATTAAATTGTAAAGGATAATCTCTCTAAGTGAGGACACCGTTGCCTGCTTGGGTGATTATCCTTTTTGTTATGTAATCCGTATTCGTAATAGAGCAAATGGGTTTTGGAAAATGTGAATCTGTTATTTTTTCTTTATGATATATTTTTACATCATATACCTAACGGGTTCTCGTTTCATTTTAAGAGCTTTTATAGCCTTAAATTCCCTTGCAAAACACGAGATGTTAAAAAGAAAACTCCTGCAATTTGGAATTTCAATATGAAATTTAATGTAAATGATATACTTTACTTACGGAGAATGGAGGAGGGGCAGGGTGGTTAAACAAATAAATTTTCAGTGGTGTGTCACAAAGTTTAATCCTGATTTTAGGGATGAAAATGGGTACTATACCATAGCGGAGGAATGGACTTGTCCTTCTGAAATAGGGGAATTTATTAATGGGAAGGAATTCACTTTTCATGAATATCTTCAGGTTGAGACAGCTTATATAAATTCCATGATTAAATTCATGGAGGAAAGTAATATTGATTCACTAAGAATTTTGCAATTGGATAAGAAGATTTCTGAAGAAGACCTTACATCACCTTTATACGAACAGGAATTTGAAAAGCTGGTTCTCAAAGAAGACCTGTTGGTAAACAAAAATGAATTGCGTTTGATTTGCAAAATGATTTTGCGAAATTTTATATGGTGTAAGCTCTATAGTAAAGATCAATTCTTCATACACTTTGGCTATGATTACTATATGTATATTGGGTCTAATGTAAATTGTCAATCCGCTATTCAATTTGCTGAAAGTAATGGACTGTTTGTTGAACAATGTACGTCGCCATATTTTTTCTCTGAGGAAGAAACAACTAGGATGATTCAATGGAACGAAATTAGTGATGAAGATAAGATCGTTATTGGTGAAGAGGAACTAGTATCTATTCCATTAGATGACTATCGCAGGATTTTCAACCTATCAGCAGAGCATCCAGTTACAGGCTACTTTAAAATAGAAAAAGAACAAATGGGATTTTTTCAAACATTTTTGAAGCACAGGATGAATTTTTGTAAATATGAGTATTGCTTTTGCGGTGAAAAGTAATTGAAAAGAGGAAGCATATTCGCTTCCTCTTTTGCTGTTACGTGTTATTTTTTCTAGTGGAAAATGAATTGAGATTCTAAATTCAAAAAGAGAAACCGTAACAAACAGTAGTTCCTTATTAATCTTTATCCTTTTCAAGTATCCCAGAAATCCTAATATAAGATTCGTTCGTTGAATTGTATTTACTTTGAAGTCCGGTAGGAACAATCTTTAGTTCATGTGTACCTTCCCCGAGGTTATTGGCCAGATAAATATATCTTTCTTTTTGAAAGGGCCACCAAGTACTGATGGTACTATGAAATTGATCATCTATATAAATATTCGCCGTACCACCATCTGGACCGCGAAATAAAACGGCGCCAACAATTGGTCCATTAAATTGATAGATTAATTGACTCTTTTCTTTATTTGAATGGAGAAATCCATTATGTTTCGTAAACCCGTTATTATAATTGTATCGACCATTCATTTTTAATTGATACTCGTTTTGAATATATTTGGCTTTAGGCAGAGTCACTGATTTTTGTGCGTGATCCAATGTACTAAGGGTGTTAAAGATTTCATTCGCATATAAAGAGTACCCTTTTCCATTTGGATGAACGGAGTCCTTTGTTAATTCAGAAATCGATAATGGCGACTGTTTAAAGACTGCTCGCATATCTACTGGGACAGCTCCATAATGCTGGCTGATATCCTTGATTGTTTGGGCAAACCCCTCATCCGGCAAGCTGCTCTCAATCACAGTTATTACGTTTGCTTGTGGTGCACTGATTTTAGCGTGCCTGATTAGATTCTCATACAATTCGGCAAAATCGTCTTTCAGCATGTGTTTCCTGTCATTTTCACCAAAAACAATGAAGATTAAATCTGTGTATGGGGAAACCTTTGTTTCTTGCAATTTATAGATGCCTTCAAATGAAGTGGCACCGCTTTGAACAATATATTGTCCGTTCATTTTGCTTCCATATTTCTCATGAATCATGTTTTCTAATTGGGAGAACCAAGTAAGTTCAGGCTTTTCTGCTCCCGATCCGCGACCAATACTGTCACCTAATACTAAATAGCGAATTGTTTGTCCATTCTCTAATTTATCCATTAAGCCTTGTGTTTGGCTTTTGCTGTAAAATACATTAAAACTGAAAAAAAACAATAAACCTGTGGCAACCATCACAACAAGTAATAACCCTTGCTTGCGTTTGAAAATACGATTAACCCCCATTTTTCTTTCTATAATCTAGTCTGATGTTACAATAATGTTACAATATTTACATAAAAAAGGCAATCAAATTAGGCGAATGCACATACCTAAAGGGCGAATAACACATATAGTAAAAATGTAATGATGAACTTCTAAAGGAGTGAAACAAATGTATTACGGTGGTCAAGATGGATGTTTCAGCGGTTGCGGTGGATATGGTTACGGTGGAGGTTACGGACACGGAGGCGGTTTTGGTTCCGGATTCGCATTGATTGTTGTGTTATTTATCCTCCTTATTATTATCGGTGCTTCTTTCTGCAGCCCTTGCTGATTAAAGGGAAAAAGGACGGTTATCCGTCCTTTTTTAATGGATTGGTAAAAAAACATCTTATGTTTGGATAAAAACTACATATAAACACTTTAAAGACGAACAAAAATATAATTTACAAAAATAATGTTCGTATTTTCTGTTGACGGTTCATGTTCGCTTTGGTATGATTTTTAGTGCGGAGCAGACCTATAAATGGAGGAGATCCTCATATGAAAACGAATTATGATGTAATTATCGTGGGTGCCGGTCCTGCCGGAATATTTGCTGCCTACGAATTTACTCTAAAATTACCGGAAGCGAAGGTTCTTTTAATTGATAAAGGTCATGATATATATAGACGGAACTGCCCAATATTACAGAAGAGAATAGTTAAATGTCCGCCACCTACTAATCGAAAGAGCTTTGCGGGTTGTTTGCCTGCTTGTTCCATTACGAACGGATTTGGTGGAGCTGGTGCGTATTCTGACGGGAAATTTAATATTACAAGCGAATTTGGCGGGTGGATGACAGATTATTTATCAAAAAATCAAGTTGTGGAACTGATAAAATATGTAGATGCAATTAACATAAAGCATGGTGCTACTGATACGCTTACGAATCCAATGAGTGAAGAAGTGCGCCGAATTGAGAAGTCAGGCTATGCAGCAGGGTTAAAGCTATTGCGAGCTTATGTACGTCATTTAGGAACGGAACAGAATCTTGAAATTTTAAAAAGTATTTATGAATATTTAAAAGACAGAATAGATATGGTTTTTAAGGCAGAAGTAGAAGATGTATTAACTGAAAAGCAGGATAACCAATATGTAGCCAAAGGAATTGTTCTTAAAGATGGAGAAAAGCTATATTCTGATTATGTCGTGGTCGCACCGGGGAGAGACGGTTCCAAATGGTTAACAGAGATTCTTAAAAAACGTAAATTTAAAATGACGAGTAACCAGGTTGACATTGGTGTGAGGGTTGAAACATCCAATGTGGTAATGGAAGAAATCAATAAACATTTATATGAAGGTAAATTTATCTACAATACCTCTGTTGGTACGCAGGTTCGCACATTCTGCTCCAATCCTTCCGGGCATGTTGTAGTTGAAAATCATTCTGGAATTATGCTGGCGAATGGTCATGCTTATAAAGATCCTGAACTTGGCAGTGATAATACAAACTTTGCATTACTGGTATCCCATAAATTTTCTGAGCCGTTTGATAAGCCTACAGAATATGCCCATGAGATATCAAAACTGGCAAATGCCCTTTCAAATGGCGGTTTAATTATTCAAAAGTACGGCGATATTTTAAAAGGAAGACGATCTACTGTTAAGAGAATAAAAGAAGGTTTTATCGAGCCTACTTTGAAAGAAGCAGTTCCAGGAGATTTAGGCTTGGTTTTACCCTACAATACAATGAAAAGTTTAATAGAAATGACCGAAGCATTAAATAAAGTAACGCCAGGATTAGCATCTGAGCACACATTGTTTTATGGAGTAGAGGCAAAATTCTACTCAGCAAGACCAAATTTAGATGAGCACTTTCAGTCAGACATATTAAATTTATATGTAGGTGGAGACGGAGGCGGTATTACAAGGGGATTAGCGCAGGCAAGTGCCTGTGGGGTCTGGGTAGCGCGTGATATTATCCGTAAAGTTCAGGAAGTAAAAGTAGAACCGGTTTTAGTATAATGAAAACCTCGGATTATTCCGAGGTTTTTTTGTGAATTAATGTTATTCTGCAACATTTAATTGTTTTATAATATATGGAAATGTATTGTATTCATGTATACTTGTTACAGAATAGAAAGAAGAATTATCCGCAATATACATAGTACCAAAAAGATTTGGTGTCATTGTTGATTAACAAAATTATTATATAAATGAAGGTAATTCGTATCATTATTCGCGTGAAGTACCCCAAATCAACAAGGTAAATAATAGCATTATGTAGTTTTTTTAGGTAATATGTATAATGCATAATTAATGTTAAATGAGTGGAGCGAAAGCAAGTGAAATCTTTTTATCGATTTTTAAACACATATAGGCATGCCCTGGAGAAAAGTGAGATGTCCATGTTTGCTGAAAATGTTTTTCATGATCCCGGTTTTCCTAAGAATTCGTCTGATTATCATGAAATAAGTCTGTATCTAGAAATGAATGTTGACTATATATTGGACATGAGCCTATTTGACGATGCCTGGAATCTTTACCTTCAGCATATTGGTGAGTTATAGTTTGTAGAAAATCAGATTAACCATATCAAAGCTTTATTAAATTTTTAGTAGGATTCTTAGCTTTTTAGCAATTGAATTTAACAGAAAGAAACAGGTGTTCCTATGCCAGTTCGATTACAAACCCGTTTGTTAAGTTATTCTCTTATTATTTCAACGGTTCCTTTACTATGCCTTGGGATTATTTCGTATTCGACCCAGCGATCGTTAATTGAAAATCAAGTTAGAATGACATTGCGAACGGCCGCTTACCATGCGGCAGATACAACAGATCGTTTTATAGATGAGAGAATCAGTGATCTAGTTTATTTAAGTCGGCATTCCGATATAGAAAGTGACAATAAAACGCATTCATTGAATTTTTTGAAGGAATATGTTGAATCAAAGCCGATTTACTCTGGATATATCTATGTTAATAAGGACGGGGATGTAATTCCCTCGGAGGAGTATAATGATATCACTCCTTATTTTATAAATAGTAAATCCTTCGAAAAATCAAGTGCAGGCATTCAGTATTTGTCTAAAGTGTATAAATTAGATCGTGAAAAGCCATTTTTTTTGATTAGCACACCAATTTATACGAATGATAATGAAATAAATGGAGTATTTGCTCCAACAGTTAATTTATTTTATCTGTGGAAAACGATAGAGTCTAATTTAACACTTGAGCGTGAAAAATTTCCTTATACAGCGTTTATGATTAATCACGAGGGCTGGATTGTATCAGAGCAAAATGAAGATAATATTATGAAAACAAACTTTCTGGAGGAAAATAATCTTTCACTAGATGATTTGATTGCCTCTGATAAGCAAAATGAATTAATTCAATCCAAAGATGGCAAGCAGTTATTTGCTGTGAAACCAATCAAGGAAAGAACTGATGCCCAGGAGCAGTGGTATGTGGTTACCGAAGCTAGTAAAAAAGTTGTATATGCTCCATTGCTGCAATTAATTGATCGTTATCTAATGATAGGGTTAATACTGCTGATTGGTATTTTACTATTTGTCTATTATATATCTAAAACAGTAGTTAAGCCTGTTGTCAGGATGGCAGAAGGTGTGGAGAGATATACGAACGGAAAAAAATATAACCAAATTGAAAGTACATATCATGAGCTAAATGTACTTAATAGGGCCTTTATTTCCATGATAGAAACCTTGGAACAACGGGAAAAGGAGATTCTCAGAACGGAGAAGCTTAAATATGTTGGCCAATTAGCGGCCGGAGTAGCCCATGAAATCAGAAATCCTATTACGACGATTCGGGGGCTTTTCCAACTATTAAGAGATCATCCCTATGATGAAAAAATATTTAAAAATTATATTGATATCATTATAGAAGAATTAAACCGTATGAATAGAATAGTCGGCGAATTATTGAATCTATCAAAACCATATCAATTAATCTTGAAAAAATATTCAGTTACTGAGTTGATTGAAGAAATTATTTTACTGCAAAGAGCGGAGTTAAATAAAAATAATATAACAATATTAAAAGATATTCATCATGAAGGAATCATTTATACAGATCGAAATCGTCTTTATCAAGTAATTTTAAATATAATCCAAAATTCTCGAGATGCTATGAAAGATGGCGGAACGATCAGCATTTTAACAGATTGTTTTGAGAATAAAATGAAATTAATCATTAAGGATAATGGACCGGGTATTCCAGCAGAAACGTTATCCAAGCTTGGTACCCCATTCTTTACGACTAAAGAAAATGGTACCGGATTAGGACTGGCAACGAGCATGAAAATCATGGAAGAGTTAAAAGGTACATTTGAAGTAACGAGCGTAGAAGGAGAAGGAACGAGCGTTATTCTAACCATTCCTTCCGATGAAGATATTTCTACTTAACTATCGCATGAAAATTTCTTGGCAATCTGCTTATTCATATTTACTTGAATAAGTGGATTGCTTTTCTTTTTTACGAAAAAGATTGTATTAGTTGAAATTAAAAACTATGTCTTTTTCCGACAGTCATAGAATGGGTAACAATTGATTTACTGTAAATACAGTAGGGGACAGGAAGAAAGCAGCCAACTCTGTCACAAATCCAGTCTAAATCGGTGAATTAAGCCAAAGTCAAAAATATAAATCTTTCCCCAATTTAATCCTTTTACTGAATCAAGTCTTGTTTTTTCGGGAAGATGGCTAAAAGAGTTTAAATAATAGGCTTCCCCTCAATTAAAGAGCTGCATATACTGATAAAAATTCTACCCGAACTGCGAGGGGTGGCAGCAATGGGCAAGCGTAATAAACCGAAGTTTGCAATTGGTAATTCAGTAGTCATACTTGTGAACGGAATCGTGGGTAAAGTGAAGTCTGTTCAGGAATTTAATCAAACCTATGTATATGAGGTCCAAGGTGCTGATGGAGTATTTACGGAATCATCCTTAATGCTTGTTGAGGATTTTGAAGGGCTTTTATTTGAAGCAGAACATGTAAATATTGATTACAAGTATTTTTTTGGAGATTTAGTGCAAGTGAAAGGGTATGGAAAGGAAATCTTTAAAGTCATTGGGTTTCGAACTGAAATTTGGAGATATAAAGAAGAATCGTGGGAAGATATTATTTATGAATTATCTAGAATTACAGACAATGAATGGCTAGAATGCAATGAGGATGATTTGATTTTTCTTGCAGATGCGAAAGATGCAGAACAATTTTTGAAGAAACATGCTCTTAATCAAAAATTGAAATCAAATCAGTATAAGAAACTAACAGAGCCCTCACCGCTCGCACATTTAAATAAAAATGGTAACCAGGAGTCTGATCATCAAGAGAAAATTAATCATCTTCTCGATATTTATAATGATTATCGAATTTTACGTGACATGTTTGGTGATGAAACCTATGGGAAAGTGATGAAAACTGCTATAAAAAAACTAGAAAAATTAGTGGCCGATCAAACAACAAGAGAGAAAAAAGAGCCTCACTAAACAAAAAACAGACTTCTCCTGGTCTGTTTTTTGATTCAACAAATATATGCAGATTGTAAATTGTTCTCTAACCACAGGGGTGTAAGCATTTAACAGCATACTTTATAAGAAAAGACTAGGCCAAAACTCATAAATTTAGGATTCGACAAAACTAGAAGTTTTTCATTGCAGGAATTTGTTATAGGAAGGGTAAATTTAAATAACAAACGTATTAGGAGGGAAATTATGCTTAAACAAAGAATTTTAAAGTGGTCGGCTTTGCGAAGAAGAGAATATGAAATCGCCATTTTTCAAACAGAACACCCTCGGGATAAGAAAGGATATAAACAGGTATATCAAGGCTACATAGATGGAGAAAGTCATACGGAAGTCATTAATAAATTGTTTAGAAAGTTTAATATAAGAGATTTAATACCTGAGAATTATAAGGGAAGAACCATATCAAGTGGTGATATCATTATGATCGGGGATAAGTACGAGAAAAAGAGTTATTACCAGCTTCAATCTGGCGGTTGGGCTGTAGTGAACCGAATTCACGTTTGTTAAAATCTGAATTATCGGTAACTTTATCTTTTTAAAAAGCCTATGGTATAGTTATAGTTGAATATAGACATTTTTGTCTTTACATAAAGGAGGAAATATTCAAACATGAGTATACATATAGGCGCTAAAGAAAACGAAATCGCAGAAGCTGTGCTATTGCCGGGAGATCCATTGAGAGCAAAATATATAGCTGAAACATTTTTGGAAAATCCTGTTTGTTATAATGAAGTTAGAAACATGTTTGGTTATACTGGTACTTATAAAGGGAAAAAAGTGTCTGTTCAAGGGACAGGTATGGGAGTTCCGTCCATCTCTATTTATGTAAATGAATTAATGCAAAGCTATGGTGTACAAAAATTAATTCGTGTTGGTACATGCGGTGCGATTCAAAAAGATGTAAAAGTGAGAGATGTTATTTTAGCCATGACATCATCAACGGATTCCAATATGAATAAATTACTTTTTGATGGAATCGACTTTGCACCTACAGCTGATTTTGGTTTATTAAAAAAAGCATATGACACAGGTGTGGAAAAAGGACTTCAATTAAAAGTTGGTAATGTATTTACTGCAGATCAATTTTATAATGATAAAGCAGACCATGAAAAATGGGCACAATATGGTATCCTAGCCATTGAGATGGAAACCACTGCGTTATACACTTTAGCTGCTAAATATGGCAGACAAGCATTATCCATTCTTACTGTCAGTGACCATATCCTTACAGGTGAAGAAACGACAGCTGAAGAGAGACAAACGACATTTAATGACATGATCGAAGTTGCTTTAAATACTGCTATTGAATCTTAATATTATAAAAACAAGAAAGCTCTGGTGAAAACCAGAGCTTTTTTTTATAATTGTACTATTGATGTATTATTTGAATTTTGATATTGAATTATCAACTTAGATTTTTTGAAAAAATCAAGCAGATCGGGAACATTTCAGCTATACTTGAAAAGGATTAGTGGAAACATCAATATATCACTATTTAAAGCAAATGTGTTCGAGTGACCAAATAGTACACTCCTTGATGATTAACAGTTTGTTTGAATTTTTCAGAAACTTAGTATAATACAAACAAAACTTAAAAACATATCAATTTAAAAAGTTACTAAAATAATAAATAGCATAGGCTGATTTAATGGTTTTTTGAAACAATAAACAGCTAGAGAGAGAATTGTGAGGGAAGAGAAATGAGAAAGATACTTCTTGGGATGATGATGGCAACGGCTTTATTACTCACAGCATGTAATGATTTATCCATTGACACAGATCAATCGAAAAAAGAAGAGAACGAGAACCATACGCAGGAAACGATTGGAAATGGACAAGGAAATCAAGGGTCGGAAGAGGATGATAATAGTGTGAATCTGGCTGCTGAATTCTTAAATGATATTAAGGTTGAGGATGGAGTGAACTATATCCAAAATCCTGATAATATTCTTGTGTTGGTAAATAAAGAAAATAGTCTGCCGATTGGTTACCGAGCAGATGATTTGGTGAAACCGAATGTTACTTTTTCATTCGTAGGAGAGCATGAAAAACAGCTGATGAGAAAGGAAGCTGCAGAGGCGCTTGAGAAGATGTTTACTGCAGCCAATGAAGAGGGAGTACAATTAGCAGCCGTGTCAGGTTTTCGTTCCTATGAAAGACAGGTACAGCTATATAATGCGGAAATTGAAGCATCCGGTATAGAGTATGCCCAACAATCGGTAGCGGAGCCTGGTAAGAGTGAGCATCAAACAGGTCTAACAATGGATGTATCGAGTGCAGAGAATAATTATCAGCTTAATGAAGATTTTGGCTCTACAACAGCCGGACAATGGCTTGCCCAAAATTCTGCAGAATATGGATTCATCATCCGCTATCCAAAGGGTGACGAGAAAACAACAGGGTATATGTATGAGCCCTGGCATATTAGATATGTGGGAAAAGCCTATGCCACTGATATGAAAAAACGTGGCTTGACCTTGGAGGAATACATCCAGCTGGCAACAGAGTAGGATATCATTTGGAGTTCTGATATAATATAGTTAATTTTAAGGCAGTATAGTTCAGTGAAAGTGGTGAACCAGTTGGATTCAGAACAAGATCAAGAACAAGCAAACAAGCCGAAGGGCTATATTAAAGTTAGATGGATTTATCTTATTTTAGGATCAGCTTTACTCATTATCCTTAGTGTTTTTGCAACAAGGTACATAATGGATAACACGCAACAATCAACATCAGGAATCAAGATTCCGCTTAGCGGATCTAAAAACGATATGGAGAAAATCAAAAGTGCTATGGATACCTTGGAAAATAGTTATTTCCAAGAAGTGGACCGCGATAAATTAATTGATGGTGCCATTAATGGAATGGTAGAATCACTTGATGATCCATATTCGGACTTTATGACACAAGAAGAAGCCGCCAGCTTTCATGAAAGCATTTCCTCTTCTTTTGAGGGAATTGGGGCAGAAATAATGTCAGAAAATGAACAAATTGTAATTGTTTCACCGATAAAAGGTGCACCTGCTGAGAAAGCCGGATTAAAAGCGGGTGATATTATTTTAAAAGTAAATGATAAAAGCCTGCAAGGGATGTCGTCCAGCGATGCCGTGCTCTTAATCCGTGGAAAAAAAGGGACGGAGGTTAATTTAGTAATCCAGCGTCCGGGTGCAAGTAAGACAATGAACGTTAAAATAATACGTGATACAATTCCTGTAAATACAGTTTATAAAGAGAACTTAACGGATGATATTGCAAACATACAGATAACCAGCTTTTCTGAGAATACAGCTGAAGAGCTTGAAAAAGTATTACGTGAAGTGGAAGAGCAAGGTATGAAGGGAATTGTGCTTGATTTAAGACAAAACCCGGGCGGATTGCTTGACCAAGCTGAAAAAATAGCGAATATGTTTGTTCCAGCCGGTGAAAATCTCGTACAGATTGAAGACCGCAGCGGGAATAAACAAGTAGCAAAAGCGACAGATACCGGTTATAAATTTAAATTGTCAACGGCTGTACTAATTGACGAAGGCAGTGCTAGTGCATCTGAAATAGTGGCTGCAGCGTTAAATGAATCTGCTGATATTCCGATTATTGGTGTGAAGTCATATGGGAAGGGAACTGCTCAATCAGCAATGGACTTCACAGATGGATCCAATTTGAAGTTTACGTATGCAAAATGGCTGACACCGGATGGCAACTGGATTCATAAAAAAGGCATCAAGCCGGACATTACTGTCAAAATGCCTGATTATGCAAATTTATCGTTTATTGATCCTGAGGAAAAGCTAGAGCTTTCAAAAATGTCGCCAGAAGTTGAGAATGCTGAAAAAATGCTTAAAGCACTTGGATATAATCCAGGTAAAGCCGATGGATATTTTGATGAGAACACTGTAACAGCGGTTAAAAAGTTCCAAAAGGATCATGATTTAAAAGAAACAGGTGTGATCCAGGGAGACACAACAAATAAATTAATGAATGAATTAAGAAATAAAATTACTGAAGAAGATCCACAGCTAGAAGCAGCTAAGAAAAAATTGGCTGAGGATATAAAATAAAAAAATCGCTTCTCCATTCCAGGAGAGGCGATTTTTTGGTTAATGTTTCAGGAAAGAATATGAATGCGCTTTGAATCAACATTATTTAAACGAGCGTTCACCAAATGCAATAAATGTTTTTTCATCTTCAATTAAACCGCAGGCAGCGCACTGGATTCTTCTGACAGGTCCATTATAGGGTAAATGAAAGGCGTCTAATTCATCGTCTGCGTACATTTGAATAACAGTGCCTGATTGGGGATCAAGTTTCACGTAAATGGGAGTTTGTTCAATCACATTAAAACGTGACCGGTTTGTTTTACAGTTTGGACAACAATATGGATGGCTCACATGTCTAACCTCCTTTTAGTATAGGTTTTGTAACCTCATCCAGAAATATACAAGTAGGGAATAAAGAAAAAAATGAGAAAGAGAAAACCTGAATATTTGGTGAATTTTCCAACTAATTACTGGTCTCTAATTCCAGTTTTGGAGTATTATTAGAATTAGTGGATTGTGAATGATAAGGGGTTGGAATTAAGTTGTTTAAAAAGAATGTATTATTTTTGAGTCTATGTATGATCACAGTAATAATCCTGTTCGGATGTCAGGACAAAGCAGCAGATGAAGAAATGCCAGCTATCATTGATGTCCAGGTAAAACTTTCACCTGAGGCGGCCATAGTGAATGAAAATGTACTTTTTGAGGTGACCGTAACACAGGGGAATGATAAGGTGACGGATGCTGAATCTGTCGAATTTGAATTTGGCAAAAAGGATGGTTCGGATAAAGAGAAAATTGCCGTTAAGCATAAAAAGGATGGTATATACAGTCTTGAAAAGTCATTCTCTCAGGAAGGGGACTATTATATGATCCCTCATGTGACAGCAAGAGGAATGCATGCAATGCCAAAGAAAGAATTTACTGTTGTTAATTAACGATTAATGGATAATCTCAGGATGATTACTCTTTCGTAACCATGATTGCTAATAGTTTGAAATAGAGGAGCAGCTTCTTTGCTGTCTCCTTTTTCTGTTTACGTACCATAATCTTCTTTTATTACTGATTATTGATGCTGACTCTATTATTAGGAGGTGTTTTTAAATGTTTAACTTCCCAAAACTAACAATGATTAGATTCACTAAACTGTTAATTCATTCCGTTATTCTTATTATCACCCTTACTTTTTTAGCTTTATTAAGTGCAGACATAATTGCGTGGGTTATCGGAAGACCTATTGAAAATAGCACAGGTTACGTAACTTTAATTACGATAATTTGGGTTTTCTTTGCTTTACAAAGCGAAAAATATAAGAAACAGTCTGTGTGAATCATTTTAATTATTAAAAATAGAATCGTATAAATAGAAGAAATCTGCGAATATCTTAGGGTAGAAATTTTCAAATGTATGTTTGTGTGATTGTTCCTTTATCTTGCCTTATTCGGCTAAACGGACAGTCATCGGAGCATTAATATCAGAAATAGAAATATGGTTAACGAGACATTTACTCCAAGTAGGATCAATGCCCCATTATATGTTGTACTCCTTATAATACAAACTGGTCAGGTAAGCACAATAAGCATGTTTAGAACAGTTACAGTCTAAATGAAGATGTTCTCCGCCAGGAGAGTGATAATATTGTATAAAAAATGAGTAACATAAATTTTAAATATTCTATTGGTCAAAAAGTTATAGAAGTACACTGATAAGAATTCATTTATGCCTTCTTTTCCGAAAGATTGATGCATACACATATAGTTAATTACGTTATGCATCGATAGAAAGGAAGGGTCTATCTTGACAATTCAGGAGAATGATAAAAAGGTAATTGAACCATCGCAGGTGTACAAATTACATAGGGAAGAAAAACAATATACCGCTGAAACGCATAATCAAACAGAATTCAGGATAAAAGAGATTGCAGGATTGGATGTTGGAGAGTTTAATAATAATGCGCATATAAAAAGGGAAAATCATGAATTTGTTAATATAAAAAAAGAGTTGTTTTTTAAATCAAACGGCAATGCACATATCATTTTTGATGTCCACAAATTCAGGTATTTTACAGTTGCAACTGCAAATCCAAATGATAAAGGAATCCATGTTTCCTTATCAGTAAGCCCTGATAACACGATTTATGCCTCTTTGATTGAAAAGCGATTGGTTAACCAGGGTAAATTAGAAATATTGGATTGCCCTAACAGGCTTAAATATATGAAGGTGGAATTCAATGGGAAACCGGGAGATAAAGTTCTTGTATTTTTACAGGGAGAAAAATAAAGGATAGTAAAAAACTGGCCCTGTCATCCAAGCCAGTTTTTTTACCATTCAGGAATAGAAATTTCTGAATAGTTTGATTCATTTACCTTAAAGAGAATGATTTCCAGGATTTCATCCCGATATGAAGATTTCGCTCCCTTTTTTTTTACCGGAGCAGGTAGATGAAAAGAGTGTTTCTCCTCTGGATCCGGGGGTAATCCGGATAGGAGAAGCTTTGTAGAAGTATGGTATACCTTAACGTTAGGTAAATGATCCTCTTTTATTGGGATTCTAATGAAAAGATAATCATGTGTTTCCAGAATATCTACGGAATGTTTTGAATGGACCACCGTTTGCTCATCTGGTTCTGGACTTGATTTAAATTGTTGGTTGATCATTCCTCCTAATTGATCAGGTGATAGCATGGAGAATAATTGTTCCATCTGCTTTTCCATACCTGGCTGATTAAGGAACTTCATCCAATCTGGCATTTGGTTTTGATTTTTGGGAAAAAGGTTCCACGGAAACAATTGATCACCTCGACTTTCAAGAGACATATTAGGTTAACTTACTATATGCGATAAGGGTAATTGTCGTTAATGCAGAAGTCAGCTTTTGATTAACGGAAATGTCATCTTTCAATGTATAATACAGATAGTAAATACTGCCTGTAGGGGGAGAAGAAGTTGACTCGGAAAACGGCTTTAATTACTGGTTCAGCAAGAGGACTGGGCAGAGCTACAGCAAGGCAATTAGCTATGGATGGGATAAATGTCATTACGACCTATCGTACTAATCAAAACAGTGCCATCCAAGATATGCAGGAATTAGCTCAAAACTACAACGTGCAAGCTTATGCTTTGCCATATGATGTAACAGTTCAAGATCATCATCGCAAACTAATTCATCAATGCTATGAATTATGTGGTGGAATTGATATTCTGATACATAATGCTGGTCCATATATACAGGAACGTAAACCAATGATGGAATATATGGAAGAAGAATGGGAATATCTTATTAATGGGAATTTATCGAGTATGTTTTACTTAGCCAGATTGGTTATTCCCTATATGCGAGTGAATAAATGGGGAAGAATTATTACCATGGGGTTTGATCAGTCAGACCACGCTCCGGGCTGGAAATACCGTTCTGCTTTTGCTGCTTCCAAAACGGGATTAACCTCCTTGACAAAAACGCTGGCTTTGGAAGAGGCGGAGTATGGAATCACAGCCAATATGGTTTGTCCAGGGGATATTGTGGATCCTTGGAAGGAAAGCTTTCGTGTAGAAGAAGGTATAGTATCAGAAAATGTTCCAGTTGGAAGGCCTGGAACTGGCGGTGATATCGCACGTGTCATTTCGTTTCTATGTGCGGAAGAAGCTGACTTTATTACAGGAACGGTTATTCCAGTAACAGGTGGGCAGGATGTTTTATCAAAAACCAGATAAGCAGCTTGGCCTTGAAAATTTAGTATGTGTAACTTTGTCTGAAAAATCATCGTAATAGATAGTAAATAAAAAAGTTCGCTTGGTTTATTCAAGCGAACTTTTTGTATGGTTAGCTATTTGAAGTGTGCACAAATTTTCTTTTTTGAACGTATAACAATCTCAATGTTAAACCAGTTGCCCCAACAGCTAGGCCGGAGATTAATCCAATCCAATAACCAAATGCTCCAAGGTCGGTATAGTTAGCAAGGAATATGCCAAGTGGAAGCCCTATAATCCAATAGGATAACAGGGACATAAAGAACGTGATATTCACATCCTTATAGCCTCTCAAAGCACCCTGGATTGGTGCCTGAAGAGCATCGGAAAGCTGGAAGAAGATGGCGTAAATTAAGAACTGAGCTGTTAATGAAGCTACCACAGGATCTTTAGTGTATAGAAGAGCAATATAATCTCTGAAAATAAATAAGAAGATAGCACTAATGCCTGCAAAACCAATCGCACAAAAAACACCAAGTATTGAATATTCTTTAGCTGCTTTATAGTTCTTGGCACCTGCCTCATGGCCGACAATGATGGTCAATGCCATCGCAAAGCTAAGTGGTACCATATACAAGAAGGATGAGAAGTTCATGGCAGCCTGATGTGATGCAATCGTAATCGTATCATATGAGCTCATAGCCAGCGTAACTGCTGCAAAGATGCTGGTTTCAAAAAAGATGGACATACCTATTGGGAATCCAATTTTCATTAATTCAACCCATTCCTTAAAAACGGGCAATGGCCATGATTTTAAAATGCCAAAACCGGAGAAAGGCTGTAATCTAATGATAATCACTGCTGCAACCAGAGTGATAACCCAATAAGTAATTGATGCAGCGATTCCTGCACCAATACCGCCAAATGCCGGAACACCTAACTTTCCATAGATAAACATATAGTTAAGTACCACATTGACTGGGATCGCAATAAGGGTGATTAGCATGGAGACAGTAGTTTTCCCTAGTGCGTCAATAAATGAACGAAGTACATTGTAAATCATAATTGGTAAGATTCCGAATGCCAAAGCAACTAAATAACCATAGGCTATTTGATAAACATCCGGCTCAAGATTCATGCCTGTTAATATCGGTTTAAGCACTAAAGCACCAGCGCCAATTAGAATGATGGACATTGCGACAGCTACATAAATCGCCTGCATAACAGAAAAGCGAATTTTATCCGCTTTTTCTTTAGCCCCAATTAAGTGGGCGACGATTGGTGTTACTCCCAGTAAAATGCCGGCAAGTCCATTATAGAAAGGACTCCATATAGACGTGCCTATGGCTACTCCAGCTAGGTCTTCAGGACTTGCTTGCCCGGACATAAACGTATCAAAAAAGCTGATAGCGAACAGTCCCAGCTGTGTAATTAATATCGGGAGGAATACCGAAATTATTCTTGAAAAGTTACTCTTTGTAAAAATAGATAAATTCATATCCATGCCCCCCGTATAAAGTAAGTATGACAATAAAAAATTATACCACAAAATAATTCTGCTTTTTAAACTTTAATTTTTACTTAAATTGGCTGGATTATGTTTATTCAGTTATGTGTCATATTAGTTAGAATCACTCATATATTGTATAACGAATAAAACAGAGTGGAGTGAGGAGAGAATGGCATACATAGGTTCGAAGGGTTGGTATGTGGCCAAGCTAAAAGAAAATGGTATAAGAAGGCATCCTGTTGAACGGAGAAAGCTGGAGTTGTACAAAACATATATCTTGAGAAAATTATACGAACAGCAAAAGATAACAAAAGAATAAGGGGCGCTATTACGAAAAAAGGTGTATGCACAGTCTATTAGGCAGACTATGCATAACACCTTTTTTAAGCTTCTTTTATATCAAATACAGACACCTCTGCTGGTTGTCGCATTTGTGATAAAGTGAAGTGGTCCTTTGTTATCTCGAATAAATCAAATGAATACTCCCCTGAGTTGATTTCTTCATATAAGGCTTTTCGACTTTCGTTTGCAAGCATAGTATAGGGCATCTTTTGAGCTGCTTTAAAAGAACGAATATTTTCTTTCTTTATTCTCAGAAAGACCGTTTCAATCTCAAGCTCAAAAAACAATTCTTCAAAGAAATGCTGTTTAGCCAATTGGTTATATCCTTTCCCATGATAGGGTTTCCCTAACCAAGTACCTAAAAAGCCAGCCTGATTGGATACATCATAAAGCGTTATCGTGCCAATTGGATTTCCCCACTCATCGAGAATGGTACGTGAAATCAGTTCGCCACGCTCCTCAGCTTCAATCATTTGTTTAGTAAGAAAGAGATATTCTTCATATTGATGCGTTTTATGGCGCACAAAAGGGAAGACATCGGGGTGAATCATTAAATCAAACAATACAGGACAATCAGATAATTCACGTTTTTTCAACATACAGATCCCTCCGTATGAGGGCAGCCGCTAACTGCGATTTCCCCTCGAAATTTTTTAATGTAATATCAAAAAATTTCGGGGTGGGAATCGAACCCACTAGGACCATTACTGGTGGCGCACCATTTGCCTTCCCTAATTTTCGCTTATACAATTTTCAAAAATAAACTATTTCTGAAAGTATCATACAAGATTTTTTAGTAAAATGAAATAGTTTTTTTTCGTCATTTTTTGTACATTTTTTTAACAAAATTTAATGCCTATTTATCGTAAAAATAAAGTTAGAATATATTTAGGTGCTGAAGTATTAATATGACAGCTCCCAATAGAATGACATAGATAGCAAAAGGCTTTAAGGAATGATTTTTAATATATTTAATCATCCAGGAAACAGCAAGATAACCAAATATAGCAGAAAAAATTGTACCGAGAAATAAACCTTGGAATGAAATTGCTTCGACGGGTCCTGTCAATAAATCTCTACTCTTAAATAATATTCCTCCGAATATTACCGGTATGGAGAGGAGGAAGGAAAAGTAAGCCGCAGTTTCACGGTTTAGCCCGCTGAAGAGGCCCGCTGCCATCGTAAAACCGGATCGAGAGATGGCTGGGAAAATGGCGGCCGCCTGGAAAGTACCAATAAATAACGCTTGTTTATAGGTAATGCTCTCTAAATTTTTATTTTGTTTGGGCATAATATCTGCATACCATAAAACAATCCCAGTTATAAGAAATTCCCAGCCAATTGTAATCCCGGATTTAGAAATGCCTTCAAAATAATCATTGAATAGTACACCTGCTAATACTGCAGGGATTGTCCCGATTATCAAAAGGAATGTCATTTTTGAAAATGGTTTTTTAAGAAGTTTTATAATTTCATGCCCATAAAAGATCAGCAATGCAATAAGTGTCCCTGTATGAAGCAGGGTATCCAGTAATAATCCTGCTTCATCAAGACCGAATAAATGTCTCCCTAAATATAAATGACCCGTACTGGAGATAGGGAGAAATTCAGTAAGACCCTGGATGATCCCCAGTACTATTGCTTTCCATTCTTCAAACAAATTAGCCAGCCTCCTCATGCAGGTTACAAAACCAAATTTTTATACTTGTCTATAGTTTCTGTATAGAGTGTATGAAGAACTAAAAGAAATCATGAAAGCTTTGAAACCTAAATGTTGAATGAATCGCATAAATTTATATAAAGATACGGGAGGTTTTAATGATGCAAAATACAAATGATAAATTATGGGCAGTAGCCATCTATGTCAGCAGTTTTTTCTTAGTGCTGGTTGGGCCACTCGTTATATGGTTAATTAAAAAGAATGATTCAGATTTTATCGATTACCATGGTAAGGAATATTTAAACTTTTTAATCAGCTATACGATTTACACCTTTATAGCATTTATATTGGCGTTCATCGGTATTGGTTTTATCCTTGCTTGGCTGATTGGAATATATGTGTTGATATTTACAATAGTGGCTGCTGTAAAGGCATATTCTGGAGAATATTATCAAATCCCATTAACACTTCGAATATTGAAATAGCAATAGCTAAAGACCTTGGCATTATTTCTGCCGGGTCTTTTTTAAATCCGTTACTATTTTGGACATGTCCAGCATAGAATGTATGGATGGTTATCAGGTTTAAAAAATTGGCGGTGAAAAATCCTTGACTACTAAGCATTATTACCAAAAAATTCATAGCATATATACAGCAGAATTAGTTGCATACTTTGTAGTCGGTCTTCTCTGTTTTTTGTTTGCCTGGTTGAATGGATTCGATATCATATTAGCTGCGTGTGTTACCTGTCCTTTTATAGTGCTGGTTCTTTTTTCTATCAATCGTAATTTCAGACTGAAAAGCAGAATGAAGAAACTTCCGGAAGCGAAAGTGGCTGATGAGGAAGGCTCACCGCTGACGAACAGCCAATATTTCCTTGGATTTTTACCAGCCCCGACCCTTCATATGGCTATTTTCTCACCAGAAGGTAATCTGGTTGGATCTCTTAAAGATAAACGGGAAAATATTTGGATGTGGATTATTCCAGCTTCATTGCTTATTTTTTTACCGAGAAGATATATCTTATCTGACAGCAACGGCCATGTATTATGTGAGTATCGAAGCCGTTTTGGGTTAAATGGGGATATTGAAATTTTAACGTCTGAGCAAGAACAATTAGGCAGGTATAAGCAATCTAAACAACTGGGAAAAAAAAGTACAAGCAATGTGGCAAACCCATATGGAATCCGGCAATATGGCGGTGAAATCCTTCATGGATCTGAATTCATTGTTGAACAAACATATGATAAGCGGAAAATTGTACATTATTCTTGCGGATGGATGCCGGCATACTACAGTAAACATTTTCTTGATCCCAATACACCTCTCCTGACATTTACGGAAGGAGCAACAGAGGATGAAAAGAGAATAGGCTATTGCTTTTGCCTTGATTACCTTCAGCAGCAAAACCACTGACCACTCCTATAAACGTCGCTAAACTTTAGCTTGTTGCACAATATGTTTTATAATGGTGAAATAGTGAAGAGAATGTTGTTTGAAGGGAGCAGGAGAATGGATATAAAGATAATTAAAGTACATGGTTCTAACAATGATTTTTATTTAATCGATGAAATGGATACCAAGCTGTCATTAACAGATGAAGAACGAAGCCAATTGGCTATAAATATGTGCAAGCGGACGGGCACAGAGGGAGCAGATGGAATTCTCTTTGTGTTAAACAGTGAGGCCTCAGATGCCAGAATGAGAGTCTTTAATGCAGATGGTTCAGAAGCATCCATGTGTGGGAATGGACTCCGTTGTGTAGGTCGGTATGTTCAAGAAAAATTGAAGAAAAATAACCTGCTGATAGAAACGATGAAAGCCACCCTGCAGGTTAAGAAAGAGCCGGACATGTATAAGGATATCCCTACATACAGCGTCGAAATATCTCCGGTTATCAAGGCAACGAGTGCATTGCCCATGAATACTGAAATGGACGAAATCATCAATCAAAAACTGCCGTTTATTGACGAGAATCTTACGTTCACAACCCTGTCAGTACCAAATCCACATCTGATCAGTCTTGTTGATAAAGAGGTAATCCATTCGGATAGACAAGAGAAAATAGCAACTATGCTGAATGGTGAGAATGACTGGTTTACAGATGGTGTGAATGTCAGCTTCGTGTCCCGTCTGGAGGAAGGATCCATTTTTGTTCGCACATTTGAACGAGGTGTTGGCTTTACGGATGCTTGCGGAACGGCAATGTCAGCTTCAAGCCTTGTTACGAAATGGATTGATGAGTTGGCTGATGAAGCAGTTCTGCACGTCTATAATCCAGGCGGAATGGTACTATGCCAGGTCCATGATTTGCCAGATGAAACGTGGATTGATTTGATTGGCAATGCAACGTATGAGTATGAAACGGTTGTTCAGTTAAATTTGGATACACTACATGTTAGCTTTGGAGAAAGGAAAGTCTATAAAGAAGAGGCAGATGCTTATTCAGCATTCCAACAACATGCTAAAGCATTTGTAGAATCTAAAATAGGTTGAGCTGATACATATTAGAATAGGAGGGCAGAAATGAAGAAGCAGACGAATACCTTTTTAAATGTTCATGTAATCACCTTTTTCGTATTAATCGCCCTCTTTATTGTGTGTACCATCCTATTCGTAGATATTGCAGAGAACATAAATGAGAATGAGCTTTATCATTTTGATATGACAATCATCCAGGCTGTGCAGGGGAGTATTAATGAATTAAGCACAAAAGTACTTACCTTTATAACTAATCTTGGATCAGTTGATGGCAATATTCTATTGGTTATCCTATTCTCTGTGTTTTTATTATTTAAAAAACGTGTATTAAGTGTCATATTCTTAATCATCACGACATTATCGGGCGGTTATGTTAACCATTACTTAAAATGGATTTTCCAGCGGGAGAGACCAACATTGAATCCATTGATCGAGGTAAATGGCTTCAGCTTTCCGAGCGGTCATGCTATGTCATCTTTTATCCTATACGGCGCACTTATGATCATAACTACCAGAATCACGAAGAATTGGCCCATTAGATTGGCTGTCTATGCGATTTGTATTTTTATGATTTTAACGATGGGCTACAGCCGAATCTACTTGGGTGTCCATTATCCGAGTGATGTAATTGCAGGGTATATTGCAGGATGTGCATGGCTTGCTATCATTGCTACTGTATTTACGTTTGGGGAATATCGGAAAACAAAAGGTTCGAAATCGTAATAGGCTGTCCATAAGCCATAATGGCTTATGGACAGCCTATTTTTTTAGGAATCTTGGCGGTCTGAAAATAACAAAACGTTTCTAAGGAAATATTTGTTATAATAATTTATAAAGAAAAAAATTCTGGAATAAGTAAACAAGGGGATTTTAGTATGATTGATTTGATTATTGGGTTGTTAATCAATGGTTTAGTAATAGTTGCGTTTTTAAACATCAACAAATTTAATGCCCAAAAACTAAAATTATCAATAGTAAGTCTTATATCAACTATTATTGTTGTAGTTGTTCCTACCTTAGGTTATCGATTTGATAAGAGTATTGGTGATTATTATTTCGGTTTTCCTGCTGATATTTTAGTTTATCATGGTGGAATGCTGTTTTCTTTAGTCTCGTTTGGCTTTTTGTTTAACTTCTTTTTCTTTTATTGGGTGTTTAAACTAATAGTTAAATTAGGAGTGCTTATTAGGCCTGTGAACAAGGGAAATTATTGATGTTATTTAAAAGGGGTTGCTTAGGCTGCTCCTTTTCTTATAGGGTTCCCATTTCGCTTAATGCAGCAGCCAAAGTTAGTTACTTCAGTGTGAAATAGACGTAGCGGTAAAACCGCAATATCGGTTAACGATGTTATGTTGGGATAGCTGAAGAAGAGAAAGTATAATTTTTAATTAAGGTAATATTAAGTGATAATCGTTGAATGCCTTTTTGTGTTGAACTTCTTATGGCAGTAAAGGTTCAGGATAACGAAAAAGAGTTTTACATAAGAATAAGGAATTGATAAAAATCAATTTAATAGGGAGAAAAACATGGGGCATTAGTTGAATAATTGCGACAATAAAAAAGCTGTCTCTCTTTAAGTCATCAGCAACAATACTTGTGAACAGAGAGCAAATAAAAGAGATCCATTAGCAAGGGATAGGAATTTTCAATCACCTAAAAAAGACAACCAGAGTCATTATGTTATCAATAACATATATGGTATAATTTTCATGCAACTACTTGGTGCGGGTGGTATGCGCCTTCTTTTCCTTATATAAAGGAGAAGGGAGGTGATATACTTATGGATTTTCTAATAGCTCTGGCAAAAGATGTAGCAATGATCTTTTTCACGACCCTTGCTGCCGGCATCGCCACGCGATTCGCCAATCTTCAGCTAAAGGGCAAACGAAAAACCACCCCGCGCCGACCAAAGCATAAGGGTGGTTCCTCTAAGAACTAAACTATTTGCATACCACTCGCTAGTAGTTGTACCAGGGAGTATCCAGCTCTCTGGTTTTTTAATATATGTGTATATGTTTATAATATACCCTAAATAATAGAAATTCAATCAAAACTGATGGAGGAGCTTATGGTTTTTATAGGTTGAAAAGGGTCAGATAGAAAGAGTGTCTAAGCTTGAGTGGAATTTCTAATATTCATAAAAAGGGCTATTTGATGGCTGTGACATTTATAGATAAGCACGGTTTGAGTGGTTTCGTTTGAACCTTAATAGACTTAAAGCCTGTATTAGTTAGCACCTCTCTAATCTCTTCGGCAAAGGCATGAGCCTGTTCTTCGGTTGCTTCTTCCTGCCTTGGCTGCACGGTTATAGTCAGTTTTCCATTTTCTTTTAATAAAGAATGTATTTTTTGAATACAAGCCTCTTGATCTTCCCATAATGGATAGCTATTTACACTAAATATTTTATCGTACACCATTGGATTGGGAATCCCGAGAACAGTTCCATTAAACAAACGAAGCTGATTGCGGTTGAGTTGTTCTTGATTTCGTTTGCTCGCATTTTTCACCATTTCTTCTGATGGATCGACACCATCTATTTGGATGGTAGGGTACTTCTCAAAAAGCATGTGCATTCCTTCACCTGGGCCAAAACCAACTTCTAGCAGTGTGTCATTTGGGGTAATAGTCAATTGATCAAATGTCCATTCGTATAATTCCTCATTTTCATAGGCCATTATTTTACCTGCAATCTTTCCGAGGACACCAGTTGGATTTTTAAACTGATTCGTTATTATTTCCTTCATCTAACATCACTCCTACCCCATACATACCCAAAATACTAAATCGTTAACTCTTTTGGATTAATTATCAAAATAGATTGAAATAACTGAAAATTTATAGTAAATTAAGTAAATATATAATTTCATATTCTTATCTAGAGAGATGGAGGGACTGGCCCGTTGAAATCTCAGCAACCTGGATGGTAATCCAAGGTGCTAAATCCAGCAAGCAATGCTTGAGAGATGAGAGACCTTAGGAAAGAGGGCTTTCATGATGAAAGCTCTTTTCTATTAGTCTGTTTTCCTCATCAGAGACATTAACCAACTAATTAGGGGGAAAGACAGTGAAACTACTGGAAACGTTAAATGAAAAAATTCTAGTCGCAGATGGGGCGAGTGGAACACTTTTATATTCATTTGGAATTGATAGTTGCTTTGAAGAGCTTAATTTGACAAACCCCAATCAGATCAAAAAGATGCATAGAAGTTATATTGAGGCTGGTGCTGATGTGATTCAATCGAATACATTCGGCGCAAATTTTCATAAATTAAAGCGCTATGGTCTCGAAAGGGAAGTTTCTCAAATTAATAGAGCCGGAATGAAAATAGCGAAAGATGCGGCTGATCCAAACACATTCATCATCGGCACGATTGGCGGCTTGCGGAGCTTTAGGAAATCAGAATTAACACTAACGGAAATTAAGGGATATTTCGATGAACAGCTGACCGCTTTATTGGATGAAAAGCCGGATGGCATTTTACTTGAAACCTATTATGATTTAGACGAATTATTAACGGTAATAGAGTCGGCTAGAAAAATGAGTGATCTTCCTCTTATCGCGAATATTTCTCTGCATGAAACAGGCCTTTTGCAAAATGGTATGCATGTCAGTGAGGCGTTTTCTCTTATGAAAAAAACAGGCGCTGATGTGTTAGGCATCAATTGTCGGATGGGTCCCTATCATATGATTCGCTCATACGAAGAAGTACCTTTATTGGAAGATACCTATTATGCGGCTTATCCAAACGCCAGCTTACCTGATTTATCAGATGGAAGATATGTCTATTCGACAGAAGCGGATTATTTCATTAATAGTTCAAGGCAGCTTGTGAAGCAGGGGGTCCGGCTGCTAGGTGGATGCTGTGGTACAACTCCTGCCCATATTCAGGCCATTCGTAAAGGAATCGAAGATCTTCATCCTGTAAAGGTGAAAGATTTTGTAGCCAAGCCGAAGCATCAGCCTATATCATATGAAATCATTCAATATAAACGAAAAGGTCCAGATACAATTTCAGGTAAGGCAAAAAAACAAACGACGGTTATCGTGGAGTTGGACCCGCCAAAGACGTTCGGCCTGGAGGATTTTTTAATAGGAAGTCGCTACCTATTAGATTCGGGTGCCGATGCGATTACACTTGCGGATAATTCATTGGCGTCACCGAGAATATCCAATCTTGCGGTAGCGTCGATTTTACAATCAAAGTTAAATACGGTGCCTCTTGTTCACTTAACTTGTCGAGATCATAATCTGATTGGCTTGCAATCTCATTTAATGGGCATGCATTCCCTTGGATTATCAGAGGTGTTGGTGGTGACTGGGGATCCTTCAAAAATTGGTGATTTTCCGGGCGCGACTTCTGTATATGATCTTTCTTCAATGGACCTGATTTCATTGGTTAAGCAATTGAATGAGGGGCGCTCCTATTCAGGAAAATCGCTGGGTAGCCGGGCGAATTTCGATATCGCAGCTGCCTTTAATCCAAATGTAAAGTACATAGATAAAGCCGTACAGCGAATGGAAAAGAAAATTCAGGCTGGAGCTGATTATTTCTTAACCCAGCCCGTGTTTAGTATTGAAAAATTAGAGGAAGTATACGCGGCAACCAGGCATATAACAAAGCCGATTTTTATTGGCATTATGCCTTTAACGAGTCACCGGAATGCAGAGTTTTTACATAATGAAGTGCCAGGTATTTCATTGCCGGTTCATGTTAGAGAGGCGATGGAAAGAGCCGGAACGGATAAGGAAGCCTGTGCTCGCGAAAGCTTTGCCATTTCAAAAGAATTAGTGGACGCGGCAAGTGAACTATTTAACGGTATCTATATTATTACACCTTTTATGAAATATGAATTAAGCGGGCATTTGGTTCGGTACATCAAAGAACAGAAATCAGTTGTAAATAAGGAAGTGCATCTATCATGAGAACAGAAAAATTGAAAGAGTTATTGGCTGAAAGAATAGTTATTCTAGATGGAGCAATGGGAACCATGATTCAGGCGCATCAATTAATAGAGGATGATTTTGGCGGGGAACAATACGATGGGTGTAATGAGTATTTAACGCTAACCCGCCCGGATGTAATCCAATCGATTCATGAAGAGTACTTGGCAGCAGGTGCGGAAATTATTGAAACAAACACATTCGGGGCAACTCCAATTGTACTGGATGAATATAATCTTGGTCACCTGGCATATCAGCTGAATAAAGAATCAGCTCAATTGGCTCGAAAAGCAACAGAACAGTTTGACAGTCCTGACAGCCCTCGCTTTGTTGCAGGTTCGATGGGACCTACGACCAAAACCTTATCCGTAACAGGCGGAGCCACTTTTGAACAATTGGCAGATTCATATGAAGAGCAAACGAAGGGCCTGCTTGATGGGGGAGTTGATTTGCTTCTCTTGGAAACATCGCAGGATTTATTAAATGTGAAAGCAGCTTATATTGGAATGAAAAGAGCATTCTCATCTTTAGGCAGGGAAGTTCCATTAATTATCTCAGGAACGATTGAACCAATGGGGACTACTCTAGCCGGTCAAACCATTGAAGCTTTTTATATATCGTGTGAGCATATGAATCCTCTTGCAATCGGGCTTAATTGTGCAACTGGTCCAGAGTTCATGGCTGACCATATCAGGTCTTTATCTGAATTAAGCACTGCTGCAGTAAGCTGTTACCCGAATGCGGGATTACCAGATGAAAATGGCCAATATAATGAATCGCCTTCCTCCCTAAGCAAGAAGATCAAGCAATTTGCCGAAAAAGGTTGGATTAATCTTGTTGGCGGCTGCTGCGGAACGACTCCTGATCATATTCGAGCTATTAAAGAAGCGGTTACCGGAATTGAAGCGAGGCAAATTAATGGCAAACAGGGTAATCATGCTGTCTCTGGTATTGATGCCTTAATCTATGATGATTCAATGAGACCTTTATTTGTAGGTGAACGGACAAATGTGATTGGATCCAGAAAGTTTAAGAATCTGATTAAGGACAGGAAATTTGAAGAAGCTTCCGAGATTGCTAGACAGCAAGTCAAAAAAGGAGCCCATGTAATAGATGTGTGCCTAGCTGATCCAGATAGCGATGAAGTGTCTGATATGGAAGAATTCATGAAAGAAGCGGCTAAAAAAATAAAGGTGCCTTTTGTTATCGATTCAACCGATGAAATGGTCATCGAAAAAGCACTCCGCCATTCTCAGGGTAAAGCAATCATTAATTCGATAAATTTAGAGGATGGGGAAGAACGCTTTGAGAAAATTGTTCCATTGGCAAAAAAGTATGGTGCAGCCTTGGTTGTTGGAACAATTGATGAAAAAGGGATGGCCGTAACAGAAGAACGAAAACTGGAGGTTGCCCAGAGATCGTATCAACTGTTAACAGAAAAGTATGGAATCGTACCGGAGGATATTATTTTTGACCCGCTTGTTTTTCCGGTTGGTACTGGTGATGAACAATACCGGGAAGGAGCTGCGGAAACGGTAAAGGGACTGGCGGCCATTAAAAAAGAGCTTCCGAGAACATTAACGATTTTAGGCATCAGTAATGTATCGTTTGGACTGCCGAATGAGGGAAGAGAGGTCCTGAATGCCGTTTATTTATACCACTGTACAAAGGCTGGCTTGGACTATGCGATTGTCAATACAGAAAAATTAACTCGATTTGCGTTAATCCCTGAGGAGGAAGTTAAATTATCAGAGAATCTTTTGTTTCATAACTCAGAAGAATCTCTTGCTGAGTTTGTTGCTTTTTATAGGACAAAAAAGCCTGTTCAAAAGGAAACGAAAGAAAAACTTCCATTAATGGAGCGCCTGCCTGAATACATTATCGAAGGGACAAAGGACGGGTTGAAGGAGGATATTGATGAAGCTCTTGAAAAAGGGATGGAGCCGCTTGATATCATCAACGGTCCATTAATGGCCGGTATGTCGAAGGTTGGAGAACTATTTAATGATAACCAGTTAATCGTAGCTGAAGTATTGCAAAGCGCGGAAGCCATGAAAGCAGCCGTTTCGCAGCTTGAACCATTGATGACTAAATCAGGTACAACGTCTACAAAAGGAAAAATGGTGCTGGCAACCGTGAAAGGGGACGTACATGATATCGGGAAGAATCTCGTTGATATCATCATGAGTAATAATGGCTATGAAGTGGTTGACTTAGGCATTAAAGTAGCTCCGCAAACCTTGATTGAATCCGTCCGAAATGAGAACCCAACTATTATTGGCTTGTCAGGCTTGTTGGTAAAATCAGCCCAACAGATGGTTATTACCGCTCAGGATTTAAGAGAAGCGGAAATTGATGTTCCGATTGTAGTAGGTGGAGCAGCTCTTACCAGGAAATTTACTAGAGGGCGAATTGCTCCTGAATATAATGGACCGGTCTTTTATGCAAAGGATGCCATGAATGGACTCGATTTAATCAATCAGCTCCATGACGATGAGAAAAGGCTATCCTTTCTCGCTCAGCTAGAGGCAGAAACGAATGAGCAAGCAGCAGTGATTTCGATTGAAACGAAAAGGGATATTCAAGTTACAGAAAACCGTGATAAAACAGTGAAGGATCAAGAGAATATACCAGTCCCCGAGGACTTAAACCGGCATATTCTGCAGGATTACCCACTATCTCTGGTGTACCCATATGTGAATAAACAAATGTTATTTGGCCATCACCTTGGGATGAAGGGGAAAGTGGATCGGTTGTTTGAGGAAGAGAATCCAAAATTATTAGAACTTGCAGCCATAGTTGATGAGATTCTCGAAAACAATCAGATTAAATTATCAGCGATGTATCAATATTTTCCTGCAAAAAGTGATGGAGAAATTCTAAAAATATGTTCCCCAGCTAATCCGGATGAAGTCCTCGAAACATTTGATTTTCCGCGACAGTCCAAAAAGCCTTATCTGTGTTTATCTGATTATGTGAAGGACCAAGAGTCAGGTGTACAGGATTATGTGGGATTGATGATTGTCACAGCAGGTAAAGGTATAAAAGAAATAGCAGAAGGATGGAAAAAAGAAGGACAGTATTTAAAGAGCCATGTCATCCAATCACTCGCACTCGAATGTGCTGAAGGCTTAGCTGAACGAGTCCACCATCTTATGAGGGATGCTTGGGGAATCCATGACTCTATCGATATGACCATGAAAGAACGATTGAGTGCTAAGTATACCGGTCAGCGTTATTCATTCGGGTATCCAGCCTGCCCGAATCTCGAGGATCAAGAAAAGCTATTCAGGTTGCTGAAACCAGAGGATATCGGAATTCAGTTGACAGAGGGATTTATGATGAATCCTGAAGCATCTGTTTCCGCGATGGTCTTTTCGCATCCGGAGGCTAGGTATTTTAATGTGGGGCGGGAGGAGTAACGAGATAACGTAAAGGCATAGATAAACGGCCTTCTAAGCCGTCGGTCGGGAGTTCGAATCTCTCTTCGGATGTAATAGATAGCATGAATAAGTCCATATGAATAGTAAATTTCAATATAATGGGGTACAAACGGAGATTAGCACCAAGCGTTTGTGCCCCTTTTTAGTTATCTTGAAGTCTACTATTGTGAAGTTTATATGCAGGGATCAAAAAATCAAGCAATATTTCTACTATTTGTGGATAATAAATGGTCAAATAATCTTTCTTTAGAAAGTATTTAAATAAGAAAAAGGGAGAGAAGTTAGTATGTTTGAAATCAAAGGTAAAGTAGCTATTGTAACTGGAGGGGCAAACGGAATTGGTAAAGAAGCGGTAAAAGCTATTCTCAACAAAGGTGGAATCCCTGTTATTGCAGACTTCAACGAGGAGTTGGGAAATCAAACTGCCAAAGAGTTAAACGTTGAATTTTTGAAAGTAGATGTATCAGACGAAAATCAAGTAAAGGATATGGTGTCACACGTGGTTGAAAAATATGGACACCTTGACATTATGATTGCCAATGCAGGTATAGGAGGAGGAGGTTCTACACTAGATCTTCCAACTGATGAATACGAAAAATACATAGGGGTTAATCAAAATGGTGTATTTTATTGCAGCCGTGAAGCGATTCGACAGATGGTTGCACAAGGCATGGGTGGGGCGGTTATTAACGTTTCTTCAATTCTTGGCTTAGTAGGTTCAGCCGGTGCTTGTTTCTACAACGCTAGTAAAGGTGCAGTAAGATTAATGACAAAATCAATGGCCTTAGAATTTGCTCCTTTTAACATTCGAGTAAATAGTGTCCATCCTGGCTATGTTATTACAGGTATGGTAAATGAGGATGTTGCAGGAGCAGAAGGAATCGAAATGTTAAAATCACTTCATCCGCTATCAAAAGGACTTGAACGTTTGGGTAAACCTGAGGAGATTGCACATGCAATCATATTCGCTATTGAAAACACTTTTATGACAGGAGCGGAAATTGTCGTAGACGGAGGATACACTGCTCAATAATAAAGCATACATAAAGAGATACTATGAACACCCACTATTGAATGTGGGTGTTTTGTTTTATGTATATTAAGTATCAATCTGATATATAAAAATAATTTAATTTAAATGTGTATATATTTAAGTAAATTCAAACTGGGTATTATTAATATATCAATATAAAATTAATATTCCGGAAGGTGGAGATTAAAATGAAGAAAGGCTTGGCATTATTATTTATTTTAATTACTTTCATAGGAATATCGGGTTGCAGTTCAAAGGAAAAAATTGATTTAACCGAATATGTAACAATTGAAGTAAGTGGTTATGATGGTGAAGCAACAGCAAATGCTAATTTCGATTCATCTCGTTTTGAAGAAAAATTACTCAGTATTGATGGAAAACTTTTATTTTCTTCACTTGAAGAGAATATAGAAATAAAGTTAAATAAGGAACAAAATATTAGTAATGGAGATAAACTTGTAGCAGATGTATCTTATACGGCTGATCAAGGGGAATTAGAGGTTAACTTAAAAGACGGAAAAGTAAATAAAGAAGTGAGCGGTTTAGAAAAAATTGCACTCCATGAGGCAGATAAAGAAATTCTAAATGCTGATTTAGGTACTAAAGCCATCCAAATTTTTGACTTCATATGGACGGAAGATACAATTGTTCAGGATTTTATTGATGCTGGATTTAATGTTGTCTATATGGAAAGTAAGACACAGGAAAGTGATAAATCAATTGAAGAGGTTTGGATTGACGATAGTTTTGGGTTCTCACCACTAATCAAGGTTTCCAAAAATGAATTTGAATTATTTCTTGAGCCTGTTAATCCTACTTATGAGGAAACAAGTGAATCAATTCCGTTAGTTGAATGTCATGTTACTGCTGACGGTGCTATGAGTGACAATCCTGGGGTGCATTTAAGCGTAAAAGATGAGGATGTCATTACTAAAATTAAAGGTGCAGAAGTAGAATCACAAGTATTTTTTGTGAAAGGTTTAACTGTAGGAATGACAGAAGATGATTTGTTGGATAAATTACCGGAGAGTTCTAGTAAGAGGGATTCAGGGAAAAGAACTTTATATTCCTACTTTAAATTTGGAGAAGGCGGTTATGACTACATTTTTTATGTAGATAAGGAAACTAAATTAATTGTTGGAATTACCGGACCATTGGGCGGATTCCTACTTTTTAATGATTAATTCCACCTAGCTTAGGATATGGATTATTCTTAATAGTAGTTCGTAAACTATGAATTCCAGTTGTATTGCTGTAACTGTGAAAGTAGGGAGTAAAATTTGCAAGGAAACTGTAGAGTTACACTAAAAGCTTAAAACTGATAAGGGTATAAAGGAAATGATTTACCAAACACAACCATTATAGTTGTTTATTTTTAAATGTATAGTAAATTTATAGACCTTAAACTCTGACTAAAAGAGCAGATAAATCTCCTGTTTTTGGATTTTACCTGCTCTTTTTTGAATTGAATATAACTATTATTATAAATAAAACAATAATAAGAAAACTGCATCTTTATCGATAAGATCTCTATCAATAAAGATGCAGTGGATATAAGGATTATAAAAATAGAATAGAATACTAGAGTTTATGACTATGCAGCGCTTTCTTTTCTTTTTTCTTGTTCGTTGATCATGACAGCACAAGCTGCATCACCTGTAATATTGACAGATGTTCGTGCCATGTCAAGAATACGGTCGATTCCAAGGATTAGCCCAATACCTTCTACAGGTAAATTAACTGAGCTTAGAACCATTGCAAGCATAATTAGACCTACACCAGGTACGCCTGCTGTGCCGATACTGGCAAGAACTGCCGTTATCACGACTGTAACTAAGGCAGTGAAGGATAAATCTACACCATAGACTTGAGCGATAAAGATGGTGGCAACACCCTGCATAATGGCTGTTCCGTCCATATTGATTGTCGCGCCCAGAGGTTGAACAAAGCTAGATATTTCTTTTTTAACACCTAAATTGTCCTGTGCCGCTTCCATGGATAGAGGTAAAGTTGCATTACTGCTGGAAGTACTGAATCCAACCGTCATGGCAGGTGCAAAGCCTTTAAAGAACCATATTGGACTTTTACGTGCCAAAAAGAGAATCGTTCCACCATAAATAAGGATAGTATGAATGATTAGTCCAATTACAACGACAATCATATATAATGCCATCGCTTTCATTGCACTGTAGCCTTGTTCTCCAATTGCTGATGCTATAAGACCAAACGTTCCATAAGGAGCTAATTTCATAACCCAGGTTACAAGAAACATAACCAATTCATTACCTTGTTCAACCAATTTTACAATTCCTTCTGTCTTTTTTCCTAAAACAGTTAATGCAAATCCAATTAAAGCAGCCATGAAAATGATTTGGAGCATATCTCCTTCGGCCATAGCCATGATTGGATTATCAGGAATAATGTTAAGGAACGTTTCTCCGATTGAAGGGGCTTCTTCAGCCTCAAAAGTTGCATTTTCTGTATCAAATTCACCTTTGGTTCCCGGTGAAATTACCATAGCAAGAACGATAGCCAATATAATGGCTATGGCTGTAGTACATAGGAAGTAGAAAACGGTTTTAAAACCGATGGATCCTAATTTTTTAGGATCTCCCAGGCCAGCTACACCTAAAATAATAGAAAACAATACTATTGGGACTACTAACAATTTAATCAGATTGATAAAGATGGTACCTAATGGATCGAAAAGAAATTTGTTGAATGTTTCAAATAAAGATGGGGAGAAAATATTTAGGGAAAGACCTACAAGGGCACCAAGTATCAGTGCATAGATTATCTTCTTCGTTAAGTTCATATGATTCCTCCTAGCTCTCAGCCATAAATTCTGACACTAAACTATTATATTTATCCTTATATTCCAAATTCCGAGAATTAATAGATATTTTACCACGGAATTTGAAATTACTCATCTAATATAACTTTTAGGGCATATTAATCTTCTTTATAGTGAAATAAGGAGTATTAAGTCCTAGAATAATGTGAGGATATTTCTATCGATTTTTATTACTAAAGCAATCAAGGCAAGGTGAAGGGATCATCAAGAGATTTGGGAGATACAAAGTGAAAAAAAGGAAGAGGAGCGTTTAGGCTTCTCTTCCTTTATCTTTAACATCTATTTTTTTCGGAATCTGCATTTGTTGATTAATTGCTTCATCAACGCCCTGATAATAGATTTTACTATAAAAGCTGGCTACAGCTTTAGTCCATGTCCCAGTCTGTGTACCCTGGGAACGCTCTGACAGGTAATCTGAAAATGTTTGATTATATGATTCAATGTCTTCTTTTATATCATGCTGATAGGTTTCGCTATGATAGACCGCTTTAACTGGCAGGCGTGGTTTTAAGCCGGGATCCTCTGCAGGATAGCCGATACATAAACCTGAAATGGGTAAAACAAATGGAGGAAGGTTGAGTTCCTTTATGACTTTATCTAAATTTCTGCGTATACCGCCAATGCAGACTGTACCAAGGCCTAATGATTCGGCTGCAGTAATGGCTGCTTCAAGAGCAATCCCAACATCTGTAGCACCGACCAATAATGTATCAATATTTTCTGAGACAGCAAACGGTGTTTTTTCGATTTCGCTGGATATATATGCTCTATAAAAATCTGAGCAGAATACGAGGAATACAGGGGCCTCTTCAATATGCTTCTGCCCGCCGCATAGCTCTGCGAACTTCTTCTTCCTTACAGGATCTTTAACAGCAATAATGGAAACCTGTTGTCCATTTATCCAACTCGGGGCAGATTGGACAGCTTTAATGATTTGTTCCAGCTGTACATCCTCGACTGGTTTGTTTTTATAAGATCGGATGGAGCGGTGAGATAATAAGGTTTGCATTATTTCGTTCATGTTGAGGTCCTCCTTCGCTATATGGTTTCGTTATTAGTATAGTACAAACGGGTTTATTGTTTATAACAGAACCATTACAGTCGGACTGTTATCTAAGTGTTATATTGGGGTGTAGAGCTTCAATGAAAGGATGAAGTTACTTCTATTAGGAGATCAAGCAACCTAGATAGACTTCGAGATGTAAATTTTTCTGTAGGATGACAACCTATATGACTTTTTGAAGTGTGGAAAAAAGTGGATGAAAAATAAGCTGGGAAGTCTGCGAGATATCTAGTCTTTCCTCGGACTCTCCAGCTTAATTGACATGCACTTTATTATACCGGTACTGCTTTTTTGCTTCGTGATACCATTTGAAGGTAACGATAAACACTGGACTCGGACATTCCCATTATATCTGCCACTTCACTTATTGTGCCTTTCATATCAAATATCCCATACTCTTTTAATTTTGAAATAGCAAGCTTCTTTTGGTCAGGTGATAATTGGGCTCCAGATTCGAGGATATCTCTATCTATTACTGTATAAATGATATTACTTACATTATCTTGAAGCTTTTCTACAGGTTTCTCTTGTTCAGTTTTCATTTCAATATGTTTAATATCAAAGCTTAGATTGGCTAAACTTAGTATATCCTTGGCGACTTTTCGATAAACGTCTGCATCAAAATTTATACATAAAAGTCCCTGTAATTGACCTTCATGATCTTTTATAAACAAAGTGGATGAACGAAATTTTTTACCCCGCGGTCCTTCCCCAACATATCCAACAACATAATCATTGTCTAAATAAACCTTATCGTTGATTAACTTTTTTGCATAGTTAGTCAATGGGCTATTTAAGGACCTTTCGCTCAAGTCAGCATTGACAATATGACCGATATGAGAACCTCCATTAGGATTTAAAACATGTAATACAAATTCATAATTAGGTCCTAGAATTTCTCCAAAATAATTCATTATAGTTTGATAATGTCGAAATAGATCTTTATCCAATTAGGTTTTCCTCCTTTTAGGAAACTCTTTTTAATGGAACATCGAGATCAAATAATATTTATCAATTATTCTACGAGCATAGTAAGTTAGACCCTACATGCAAGTTTTCAGTTTTGCACTTATATTTGTGCGCTTGCTCAGTGGTTAGGGAAGTGATGATTATCAATTGCATCAAGTAAGTCCTTGATAATAAAACCAATTTAGACATAATCTACTAATAATTATAGCAGATTGTAAAGGCTTTCTAATAATAAATTTTTACAAAAATAAGTTTTTACTAAATCATATTGACATATTAAACCAATTATGTGATACTTTGAGCGAGTAGTAAATAATAACTACTGTAAGAAATTATTGTAAATAGATTAATAGATTTCCATGGTCAGCTTGAAACACTTTATATGGATTTTTTTAGGGCAGTTGCGGTACCGTTTTTACCTTATGCTTTTCTAAAATATGCTAAAGGTGGTGTATCTGGAATCGGATTTATTGAACAACTAGGAATTGCTACAAATTATGTTTTGATGGCATTAAGTTGCTAAGAAATGTTTGCAATGCTAGTTAGTATTCAATATAAATACGATTCGATTTTATTGGTTAGTAATGAAAACCTTTTCAAATAGAGCGTAGTTAGGAATAACTCTAGTAAGCTCACTAGTACAAGCCATGTTCATCCATTGAAGTTTACAGTGCAAAATCAATTTTAAAGATCAAGTAATTTAATGGGGTGGGGGAATTTTATATGAGTATTAATGTAGCACCCGTTAAAGAAAAAAAGATTATTAATTATAAAAGTTGTTTTGATGTAATTGGTCCGGTAATGATAGGGCCCTCGAGTTCGCACACAGCAGGTGCCTTAGCTATTGGAGCTGTTGCCAATAAATTATTTCAAGGTCTTCCTAAAAAAGTTTTAGTCAGATACTATGAATCATTTGCTGAAACTCATAAGGGTCACGGAACTGATTTTGCCATTGTTGCTGGTATATTAGGATTTGCTGCTGATGATAGCAGAGTGCCGGAAGCTATTAAAATAGCAGAATCTAAGGGTATCCAGATTGTTTTTATTGAAGAAGTGATTGATAGTCCTGCCGGTCATCCCAATACTGCAGATGTTTATCTGGAGGATGAAAATAGAAGTATTAGAACGATGGGAATTTCGGTCGGCGGCGGTATGGTTGAAGTCAAGCAGATTGAAATGGACGGGTTTAAATTGAATCTCGAAGGACCATTGCCAGTTATACTAGCGATTTCTGAAAAAGATGACCTTGAATTTGGGTTACGCAGGATTCTTAAAGAAAATGATGTCGATATTAACAGCTTTATCAGTTTAGAAAAAGACGGAAAACACCTCTTTGAATTTACATTAGATTCTCAATTACGTAACAATGTTCAGCAGAAATTGAAGGACCTTAGTAATACAGCTACTATTATTATTCTTTAAAATCTTAGGGAGGTGAAAAGTTTATGTACATGACCATAAAAGAAATCGTGGATGCAGCTAATAAAAGGCAAAAACCCATTTATGAATTAGCCATTGAGCAGGAAATCCAACAAACTAGATCCACCTATGATGAAGTTTGGATCAAAATGGAAAAAAATCTACTCACCATGGAAAATGCCATAAATAAAAGTATTGAGGGAGACGGGGTATTTTCTCCGACCGGTTTAACTGGTGGCGATGCTGTTAAAATCAAAAAATATCGCGAACGTGGAAAAACTCTTTCTGGAGATATGATGGTATTTGGGGTTCAACATGCAATTGGTGTTAATGAAGTAAATGCTTCGTTAGGGGCAATTTGTGCAACTCCAACAGCAGGCGCGAGCGGAACAGTTCCTGGGGTCCTATTCGGTATTAAAGATACGTTGCAGTTAAGTCACGAAGATATGGTTCATTTTCTATTCACTTCTGCTTTATTTGGAATGATAGTAGCAAATAATGCTTGTATTGCTGGAGCATTTGGAGGATGTCAAGCTGAAGTAGGCAGTGCCTCGGCAATGGCGGCAGCTGCCGCAGTAGAAGTTGCCGGCGGAACACCGCAGCAATCATCGGAAGCGTTCTCAACCGCCCTTCAAAATTTGCTTGGTTTAGTATGTGATCCAGTCGCTGGATTGGTAGAGGTTCCTTGTGTAAAGAGAAACGCTATAGGAACTGCCAATGCATTAGTTGCAGCGGACATGGCATTGGCCGGCGTAGATAATATCATAAGTGCCGACGAAGTTGTTGAAGCCATGTATAAAATAGGCAGACAAATGCCACGCGAGTTAAGAGAGACAGGTTTAGGAGGAGTGGCAGCCACACCAACTGGAATTGCCATTAAAAATAAAATTTTTGGAGAAAAGTAAGAAGAAAAGACAAATATAGAAATAAAGGAATTTAATACTATACAAATACAATATTTTGCAAACGCCAACAAATAAACTAGAATGGTAGATAAACCAATTTCTCAGTGCTAGCATTCTCATTTAATAATTTCTATTGTCCGAATCTTATAAGTAATTTAATTTTAAAAAAATATCCATATTTATAAGCCTTAGCAGAAAGCTAGGGTATATATAAGGAGGAACCTTATTATGCATGGAAATACAGCAAAAAAACTCGAATTACCAGTTGAAGATCATTCAGTAATACAAGAGAATTTTCCAGATGCGAAGAAATGGCATAAACAAGATACAACCTGGGCTTTGAGCCTTTTTGGAACAGCAATTGGAGCGGGTGTACTCTTTTTACCTATTAATGCAGGATCAGGCGGATTAATATCATTATTGTTAATTACTATACTAGCCTTTCCGGTAATGTACTACTCGCATAGGGCACTTGCTAAAATGATAGCTGCTTCAGATTCTGCTGATGAGGGAATTACCGGTACGATAAGGGAGTATTTTGGAAATAAGGCAAGTATAGCCTTTAACATAGTTTATTTCTTCTCTATTTATACGATCGTGCTGATGTATTCAGTTGCACTTACAAATACAGCAAGTAGTTTTATGGTAAATCAATTGCATATGAACGAGCCGCCAAGAGCCATTTTATCACTTGTATTAATTCTCGGTCTTATCGTCATACTAAATTTTGGACAAGATATAACTGTAAAAGTGATGAGCATGCTAGTTTATCCATTTATAGCTTCTCTGTTATTTATCGCAGTATCTTTAATTCCACAGTGGAATACATCGATTTTTAGTTCTGCAAGTGTTTCTACTGCTTCATCAGGATCCGGATATTTTGGAATTATACTGTTGATATTACCAATTATAGTATTCTCGTTTAACCATTCTCCTATTGTATCGTCATTTGTAATGAAACAGCGGGCAACTTATGGAAAAGATGCGACTGACGCGAAATGTGCCCAAATACAAAAAGTATGTTATATTATGACATTCTCTGTTGTCATGTTCTTCGTTTGGAGCAGTGTCTTGAGCTTAACTCCAAGTGATCTTGCCATGGCAAAGCAACAGAATTTATCAATCCTATCTTATCTTGCGAATGAACTTGGTTCACCAATAATTGCTATTGCAGCGCCTATTATTGCATTCGTGGCCATCACAAAGTCCTTCCTTGGTCATTATGTAGGAGCTTACGAAGTAATGCGTGACATGATTGTGGCATCAGGAAAAGCACGCGGAAAAAGTATTAAAGAAAAAACAATTAAAACTGCAATTCTAGTATTTGTGGTATTAACATGTTGGTTTGTTGCTTATACAAATCCAAGTATTCTAGGATTAATTGATACACTCAGCGGACCTCTAGTTGCTGCTATCTTATGTGTATTACCAATGTATGCAATCCGCAAAGTACCAGTACTAGCTAAATACAGAGGGAAATTGAGCAACGTATTCGTCATTGTTGTAGGTTTGCTTACGATCCTAGCAAGTATTAAAGTATTCTTCTAAATCACTTTAATGAATGAAGGTTTTAGAAGAGGATTATAAGTTTTAAGCAGTAAAAAGTTAAGAAGTGTTTGATGCTTGAACCATAGATATGGCTGTATTCCGGGATTTTACGGTATGCAGCTTTTTTATATTCAATGATTCTTATTACTCGAAATTTGTCCCCGGTTGGTTAGGGCTCAGGACTGCTATCAACAATATTTGATGTTAGCAGGGAAATTTGATAGATTAAAGAATTTATATTATTGATGGCTAATAACATTCTTGTTGGGGCTGATATCTCACTAGAGTTCCAGGTATTTGAACATCTGAAATGAAGTTACTTTATCTCCCAAACAAAAAGCTCAACGACATGTGGTATCAACATACGCTTTTGATTGTTTTATAAAGTAGTATTAATGATTTATTTAAACTATTTAGATTATTTAAATATATTTTTAATAGTTTTTTCCTATAGTCATTCTGAAATATTATCTGCTATAATTTTCTTAGGTAAATATTCTCAACTAAGGCGGAAAATTACATGAAAATAGTAGTTAGTGGCTACGGGACAATAGCCCCGAATACAAGGAATATCGATGAATTTCTATTTAATTTACAGCATGGTGTGAACACACTGGAACTAATAGATGGAGAAGGATATAAAGGTGAGTCCAATATAGTTGGTTTAATAGATAATGGATTAGAAGAGTTAGAGAAAGATAGGAGAATTAATCGATTGCCTAAAGTGTCTAAATTAGGAATCGTGGCAGGGAAAGAGGCGTTGAAATCAGCAGGGGTAGATTTGGCAGGAAAAAAAGTAGGGGTTTTTTTTGGAACTTCACTTGGTTCCATTACAGAAAGACCCTTCCAGGACTCTGTTATACATATCAATAATGATGAATATAGAAAAGTACCCATTACATTCCCTCACTATGTTAATTATCATAGCATTACCTCATCGATTGCTTACTTTTTAGGTGCAAAAGGTATAACTAGAACCATTACTACCGGCTGTACATCTAGTCTGGAAGCAATTGAATCAGCATTGCTATATTTGAGGTCCGGTAAAATTGATATAGCTATAGTAGGCGGAACGGAAAGCTCCATTGACAGAACGGTCACATATGCATTTTCTAGAACACGAGTGTTGCCATTGGACCAAGAAATGAAAGATGGAGCTGTACCTTTCCAAGAAGATAGTAAAGGGTTTGCAATAGCGGAAGCTGCCGGTGCCATTGTATTAGAAAGAGAAGAAGATGCACTTCTTCGCGGAGCCTCTATTAAAGGAGAATTCGTAGACGCTATCTCGAATAATGATGGAATTTACATTTATAGCACAGATGAAACTGGGGAAGAAATGGTCAATGTGTTAAAAGAAATCACAAATGGACGTTCCCCAGATTATATCAACAGTCAGGCGCTAGGGATTCAAATAAATGATCGTATAGAGGAAAGGTGCTCAAGGGAATTATTCAATCATCAAACGCCTTACACCTCAATAAAGAGTATGTTCGGAAATCCTCTTGCGGCCAGTGGAATCTTACAAGTTATATCTTCACTATTGAGTGTGGAACATAATTTTATCCCACCAACCATAAGAACAACCAAAAAAGGTTATGAAGATATGAATATTGTAACCGAAACAAAATATCAGGAAATTAACGAAGTAGCTGTTACTAATCATGGACACGGTGGAAATAACGCTTGTGCTTATATCCAAAAATATAGACCAAATCATTCAGCAATGGAGCGCGAAAATACATGATTATCGGATTGTTAGTATGTAGCATTGGTTTAAGTCCTTTACTTGTTTCTTTTGTTATTAAAAGTATGTATAACAATTCAAGTTTGTCATCAGGTCTTTTTTTATACTTGTCCTTTATTACCATTTGGCAACTTGATATTGGAAGTCTATATTTTTTAGATACTTTCTCTGAAAGTACCATTCTATGGCTTTTTAAGGTTCTGCGCATAGGGCCAACTTTTGGAGTGCCCATTGTTCTCTATTTAGCATACAAAATCATAAAGGATCAGCCAACCATGTTAAAAGAGACTGATTGGTTGTTGAGAGTTTCTCGGGTGCTGCTTACTAAAAAGTCTCTCATTTTCTTTACTATTTGGAGTGGAGTTTTATATGTTATCAACCTAACAAATTTAGGGATTAGTGGGTTAACTGTAGAGAAGGCTGCTTCTTCCAGTTTTTATTATCCGGTATATGGGCCTTTAGGTTGGATATTCATTGCCCATATGTTTGGTTTTATTATCTTCGTATTCCTAGTCTTTTTGATTTCGAGGAAAATCTCTAACCCGAGCTTTAGAAACCTTTTAACAGCCATATCGTTAGCTTCCATTTGGCTAATCATACTCGGTTTATTTAATTTTTCTCCAGCTATGGGTGCCATAACGAGTAGTATTGGAGTCATTATATTCTCCATTTCGATTTTTCATTTTTATGTTAAGTTGAACACCAGTCTAAAAGAGAGTTACTATGATTTGATGGAACGACAAAAGAAGCTGGACTATACTGGGAATCTGGCAGGGAGTTTAATCCATGAAGTGAAAAACACCAACCAAATCATCAAGAGTTTTTCTAATCTTCTTAGTCTTAGTGGTGACTTAAATGACACAGATAAGAGAACGTTGGATATGATTCAAAAGTCTTCAGATCATTTAGGTAAACTGACCAATAATTATAAGGATTACATGAAGTCATCCAATCTAGTTCTGAAAAAGGAAAACTTAATGGAAGTTATTGAAGAATCCATTAACCTATCTTCTGAAATGTTGCGTACAAAACAGGTAGACATTGAATTTCAGAACAAATATCAACCATTAATTACCTATGTAAATAGAACGAATTTGGAGCAAGTTTTCATTAACTTAATCAAGAATAGTGTAGAGGCTATGCCAGTAGATCGAGCGAATAAGAAAATAATGATAACAACAGAATTAAAAAATGAACTAATTCTAATTCATTTCATTGATACCGGAAAAGGAATTCCACCAGCTAATTGGGAAAGTGTATTTGATCCCTTTATATCAATAGATAAGCGGGGAATGGGTTTGGGATTACCTTTTGTTAAGAAAACGATAATAGAGCATTTGGGTACCATTTCGATTACCGAAAGCTGTCCTGAAGGAACTCACTTTATCATCGAATTACCACAGAACGGTATATTGGATATGATGGGCAAAGGCAATGCATAAATAGGCAATGTTTTAACAGCAATCCTTACTAGGGTTGCTGTTTTTGATACACGACAACAAAATACAAAAAGGTTAATTATAAAAATATTATGTAAACTACAAACATTTAAATTAAATTGTTTGAAATATATAGATGTAGGAGGATAATGGAAAAAAGGAGGATGAGAAAATGAATATCGTATTCTATGACACGATTAAACCTTTTAAGGACAAAGTCGAACCTATTCTTTTAAAGGAAGAAGTGAAGCATAATGTCATCCTGGGATTGGTGAATAAATTGATCCAAAATCCATCAGATACTATAAAACTTTTCATGTGTACAGTGGAGGTAAAGGATCAGACTGTCCTGATTTTTTTACGAACTCATCCACATAATCTGCTTATTGCAGGCGATCCAAACCAAAAAGAAGCTATTTCCTTTGCTGTAAATAAATTTGTTGAAGAAGGGTTCATGTTTCCAGGGATAACAGGCGAAAAGCAATTAGCGCATTTATTTGCTGATGAATGGAAGTGTGTAACGGGAATTGAGGGCTCTATTGGCGTGGAACAGGGAATCTATAAACTGACAAAACTGAATTCTGTTCAAATCACAAAAGGGTATTTACGTATGGCAGGCCATGAAGATGCTCCCTTAGTAGCTGATTGGATTAAAAAGTTCACTAAATATACGGTTGATAATCTCACTTACGAAGATTGTCAGGCAAGGGCAAATGATTATATCAAGGAGAAGTCCTTACATTTATGGATTGATCAGAACAGACCGGTATCGATGGTGAAGTGGGCTCGGCCAACGCAAAATGGAATTGTAGTCTCGCTGGTTTATACTCCCGATGAAGAGAGAGGGAAGGGGTATGCGAGCTCGGCCGTTCACACTTTTTCGAAACAACTTCTTGAAAACTATTTATTTTGCAGTTTATATACGGATTTATCAAATCCAACTTTAAATTCAATTTATCAAAAAATTGGCTATGAATGGGTATGTGAATCCAGCATGATTCAATTTGGAATTAATCAGAAAGGAGAGTTGGTTATATAATCAATTCTCTTTTTTTGCTATTTCATAATAGCTGATTTTTTAGAAAGTTTTGATTTTCTCGTAAATTAAGTGCAAACCTTTGGGTATATTCACCAAAACATGGTAGAATAATGTCGGAAATGTTTTATCCTTCCGACTCTTTCGATAACATTATTATTATATATTATTCAGTCGCAGGATTAAGGCAAAACAATGTTTAACAGGGGGATTTCATAATGAAACTTGATACACCTGTAACAAACCCTTGGCTAGAGTTTCAGGGGCCAAACTTGGGTTACGTCCAGGAAATGTACGAAGTTTTTTTACAGGACCCAGAGCAAGTGGATCCGGATTTGGTGAGATTATTTGAAGAATGGGGACCTCCAAGATTAGAGGAAACCGAACAAACAAGGGGTAATCAAAGTAAGGAAGTTTCAGACGGTCAGTTCACAGCAAAAATGATGTATAAAGTATCGCAGGCTATCAAATTGGCTGAGGATATTCGAATAAACGGACATTTGGCCGCTGATATTTATCCATTGTACAGTAAGGTAAAGAAAGATATTAATTTAGGATTGGGTAAATATGATTTAACGACTGATGATTTGAAAGCGATGCCAGCTTCCTTAATCAGTGATGTTTTGCCTGCAAACATTCAAAATGGCCATGAAGCCATCGAATATTTAAAAGTTTTATATACGAGAACGATTGCTTTTGAATTCGATCATATCCATGACATGGAAGAGAAAAAGTGGCTTACACAAATGGTTGAACAAACAGCCTCCGGTTTTGCAATCTCGGCAGCTAAAAAGAAAAATTTGTTGAAGCGCTTAACTGAAGTGGATGGATTTGAGCGATTCTTACATAAAACCTTTGTTGGACAGAAGAGATTTTCAATTGAAGGTGTAGATTCTTTAGTTCCACTTCTTGATGAATTAGTTTCAAGATCCGTTCGCGGCGGAACTAATTCTATTAATATCGGAATGGCACATAGAGGCAGATTGAATGTACTGGCTCATGTGCTGGGTAAACCGTACAAAAAAATATTCTCTGAGTTTCAGCATGCTCCAGATAAAAAGTTGGTGCCATCTGAAGGATCCATTGGTGTTACATTTGGATGGACTGGCGATGTGAAATACCACTTAGGCGCAGATCGTAAAATTAAAGAAGAGAATACAAGAGAAGCGGTTATAACGTTAGCAAATAATCCGAGTCACTTGGAATTTGTTAATCCCATCGTAAATGGATATACAAGGGCTGTACAGGATGACAGAAGCCAAAAAGGATTTCCTGTACAGGATTCGAATTCCAGTATGTCAATTATTATTCATGGAGATGCAGCATTCCCAGGTCAGGGAATTGTGGCGGAAACCTTGAATTTAAGTCGCCTTAATGGGTATCAAACAGGAGGCACCGTTCATATTATCGCGAACAATATGATTGGATTTACAACAGAAAGCCGGGATTCCCGATCCACTCGATACTCAAGTGATCTGGCGAAGGGATATGAAATCCCGATTATCCATGTCAATGCGGATGATCCAGAGGCTGTATTAGCAGCAGCTTATGTAGCTATTTTATATCGTCAAAATTTCAAAAAAGACTTTTTAATAGATTTAATTGGATACAGACGTTATGGCCATAACGAAATGGACGAGCCAATGACAACCAATCCGGCCATGTACAAGATGGTGCATGAGCATCCAACACCTAGAGAGGTGTATGCAAAGAGACTAGTCGATGAAGGACTTGTAACGGAAGAAGAGGTCGCTCGTCTGGATCAGGAACATTTTGATATGTTGAAAGAGTATTATAATCAAGTGGGTGAAAAGGAAGATTCTCCGCTTGAAGCAGCTGATGTTCCAAAAATTATTGAATCCGGGATTCCGAATGTAGATACAAAAGTAGAGCTTGACGTATTAAAGCAAATAAATGCGGAGCTTTTAAAACGACCTGAGAACTTCAAGGTATTTAATAAACTGGATAAAATCCTTATGAGAAGACAGAATGCTTTGGAAGAAGGAAATAAGGTAGACTGGGCTTTGGCTGAAACGTTAGCATTTGCAACTATCTTACAGGATGGTACACCGGTTCGCCTTACTGGACAGGATTCCGAGCGCGGTACATTTGCTCATAGAAACATTGTTTTACATGACAGTGAAACCGGAGAAACCTATTCACCGTTACATGGACTTGAAGGGGCAAAAGCTTCCTTTGCGGTTCATAACAGTCCGTTGTCCGAAGCAGCTGTGATTGGATTTGAATATGGATACAATGTTCAATCCCCGGATACGCTCGTTTTATGGGAAGCCCAATATGGTGATTTTGCCAACACTGCGCAAGTATTATTTGATCAATTTATTGCTGCTGGGAGAGCGAAATGGGGCCAAAAATCTGGCTTAGTCATGCTATTGCCTCATGGTTATGAAGGCCAGGGACCGGAACACTCCAGTGCACGTTTAGAGCGCTATTTATCATTGGCAGCGGAGAATAACTGGACTGTAGCTAATTTAAGTTCAGCAGCTCAATACTTCCATATTTTAAGAAGACAAGCAGCTATTTTAGGAAAAGAAGAAGTACGCCCACTGGTATTAATGACGCCAAAGAGCTTGCTGAGAAATCCGACTGTTGCGAGTACTGCTGAAGAACTGAGTGACGGTGAATTCAAGTCCTTTATTGAACAGCCAGGCTTAGGAACAAAAAAAGACAGTGTGGAAAGAATCGTTTGTTGTACAGGTAAAATGGCAATTGATTTATCTCAGGCTATTGAAGCTCAAGAAAATCTTGATTGGCTTCATATTGTGAGAATTGAAGAAATCTATCCATTCCCACTTAAAGGGGTTCAAGAATTATTTGCATCCTACCCGAATCTAAAAGAGATTGCATGGGTACAGGAAGAGCCTAAAAATATGGGCGCGTGGAATTTCGTTGAGCCACGTTTAAGAATAGCAGCACCAGAAGGGGTTAAAGTTGAGTACATCGGCAGAAGAAGACGATCCAGTCCTGCAGAGGGAGATCCAACCATTCATAAACAAGGACAAAATCGTATTATTAACAGCGCATTAACTCGCGAATAGAGGAGGAAATATAGAGATGGCAGAGGTAAAAGTACCAGAATTAGCGGAATCAATTACAGAGGGAACAATTGCACAATGGCTTAAACAACCGGGTGAAAAGGTTGAAAAAGGTGAATATATCGTTGAGCTTGAAACAGATAAAGTAAATGTTGAAATCATCTCCGACTATGAAGGAGTTTTGACAGAGCAATTAAAAGAAGAGGGAGATACGGTTCTTGTTGGGGAAGCAATTGCGATGGTAGATGCTGATGGAGCGCCTGCACAGAGTGAAAAACAAGAACCTGTTGCAAAAGAACAAGTAAAAGAAGAGCCAAAAGCAGCACCTGCTCCTGAACCAAAAGAAGAAGAGAAAAAAGGAAATAAAACAGTTGCTTCTCCGGCTGCACGTAAATTAGCAAGAGAAAAAGGAATCGATTTGGATGAAATCCCTACAGTAGATCCACTTGGAAGAGTGCGCAAGCAGGATGTAGAATCCTACAATGGTCATGCACAAGCCAGCGCGCCTGCATCTAAGCCTTCAAAACCGGAAGCTAAAAAAGCAGCATCAGCACCGGCTCAGGTATCTGGTAAACCGGAAGAACGTGTGAAAATGTCACGCAGACGCCAAACAATCGCGAAACGTTTGGTTGAGGTTCAACACAATACAGCGATGCTGACTACATTTAACGAAGTAGATATGACGAATATCATGAACCTTCGTAATAAACGTAAGGATGCATTCCAAAAAGAAAATGATGTGAAATTAGGGTTTATGTCCTTCTTTACAAAAGCCGTGGTTGGTTCACTTAAGAAGTATCCACTGTTAAATGCAGAAATCCAAGGTGATGAGCTGCTTATCAAAAAATACTATGATATCGGTGTAGCAGTATCTGCTCCAGAAGGCTTAGTAGTCCCTGTTGTCAGAGATGCGGATCGTATGAACTTTGCTGAAATTGAAAAAGAAATAGGTAGCTTGGCTAAAAAAGCACGTGATAATAAATTGGCCCTATCAGATTTACAGGGTGGAACCTTTACTATCACAAATGGCGGTGTTTTCGGTTCCTTAATGTCAACACCTATTTTAAATGGAACACAAGTAGGTATTCTTGGAATGCACGGTATTAAAAAGCGTCCGATTGCTGTTGAGGATGACAAAATTGAAGTTCGCCCAATGATGTATATCGCATTATCTTACGATCACCGTATTGTCGACGGAGCAGAAGCAGTTAGCTTCCTAGCGAATGTGAAAAAATTAATCGAAGACCCTGAATCTTTATTGCTTGAGGGATGATTGTTTAACTAACAAAATAAATTAATAATTAATGTTGTATCATACAAATGATATTTACTTAAAGAGTGCCAGTTCTTACTGAATTGGCACTCTTTTTTTGAAAATCGTATAAACTACACCCTTCTATCAAGCCTTTGTATTGTAATTAGAGGATAGGAAAACGCAATAATACTTAAAGTTGCTTGTTTCTAATAGATAAATTAATACAAAATCTATGAGAGATATGATCCCTTTCATTAACATATAGTCATTTTTCACTTTGTCTGACTAAAAATGCATCATTTTACCTATATTTAACTGAATAGATTGACAATTCAAAAGAGTTAATTTAATATTAACAATAACTTAAACATAATAATGCGTTGATGAAGAGTAGTAGCATTTGAAGGAGTTTTAGAGAGCCGATGGGTGGTGGGAATCGGTACGATTTCATTTGTGAATGGACTTCGGAGTTGCCGAGCAGAACGTGAGTTATTCAGTATGCTTTGGTCGATTTAGCCAATCGTTAAAATAGGCTGACAGTTATTTCCATAGTCTGTCATAAAGTGGATTGCTGAATTCAGCAATCAATTAAGGTGGTACCGCGGGTCTCTCGTCCTTTTTTCAAGGATGTGAGGCCCTTTTTGTATGGGATAAAATTGAATAAATAAAACGTTAAGAAATAGGAGTAGCATAAAAACATTGCACTACAGAGAGCCGGAGTGGGTGAGAACCGGTATGCAGGCTTTATGTGAATGGGCTTTCGAGTGATTCCCTGAAAGATTAGTAGGGGAATACGGGATTCCGCCGTTAAAAGGATAGGATATTAAATGATGGATTCCTTCCTCATCGTATCTGAAAGAGATCCAACGGGGGTGGCACCACGATTATACGTCCTCCATAAGCAATTTATTTGCTTATGGGGGATTTTTTTATTTTCAGGGGGGATTAGATTGAGGAAACCTAACATAATTAGGCAACGACTGAAAGCCGAGGAAAAGAACAAACTTAGAAATATAGAAGACATTGCTAAGTCTTATAAAGCTGTGCTTGAATTTCCATCTCCGAGCGGTGGCAGGACAAAAATTGTTGCCTTTAACCTATATGCAGAAATCATGACGAGTATAGATGGTACGTTCTTTAAAAAAGGTCAAATGAAAAAGAAAGTGAATAATCCGCATGAGTTTATAAAAGCGTCCCTTGCAATCGATGATGCCCTTTATCCTGATCTGCCATTTATAGGAGGTTCCATTGGATTTGCCGGTTATTCGTACAGTTTTCTCTTTGAAGAAATAGATTCGCCGGAAATGAATCCGGTTGGTATTCCGGATTTTCATTTTCTCTATCACACAGATTATTTTATTTACAGCGGTGATGATTTCTCCGAATGCAGCCACCTCCATTTAGACTATGAAGGTGAACGATCAGAGGAAGAATTGGCTAAAAACATGAAGTACTTTCGGGAAAAACTATCCACATATAGCCAGGCTTCTGGAAATGAAATGTATTTGATTCACGGAATTAAAAGCAATACGAATCAGGAGAAATTTATTGATACGGTTAATGAATTAAAATCCAGAATACGGAACGGCGATATATTCCAGGCTGTCTTGTCGCAGCGATGGACCGGTTCATTTAGGGGAGACCCGGAAGATTATTATGGGAAGTTAAAGCAAGAGCATCCTGATACATTCCAGTTTCATATTAATTTTGGCTCCTATCACATTGTGGGTTGCTCTCCTGAACGATTGATTGCGATCGATCAGGGCGTTATTCACTCTAATCCGATAGCTGGTACAAGACGAAGAGGCTCTACTCTTCAAGAAGACGAAGAACAGATTGCCAGTTTAATAGCGGATGAAAAAGAGAAGGCAGAACATGTCATGCTGGTGGATCTTGCTAGAAATGATTTGGGGAAGATTTGTAAGCCGGAAAGCTTAAATATTAAACGGTTTATGGAGATTGAATCATTTAAAAATGTAATCCATCTTGTTTCAGAAATTACAGGCCAATTAAACGAAGCGATTCATCCAATGGACGCAATTAAAGCCTGTTTGCCGGCTGGAACCGTATCGGGCGCGCCAAAGATAAGAGCGATGCAGTTAATCTCAGAGGCTGAACAGGAAAGAAGAGGGGCTTACGGCGGCGGTGTTGGTTTTATCTCCTATGGTGGTGAATTGGACCTGGCCTTAGCAATCCGAATGATGGTAATTAAAGATCAACAAATTCATTTCCAGGCTGGCGCTGGTATTGTCTATGATTCCATTCCGGAAAATGAATGGTATGAAACACTTCATAAAGTTGGATTTAAGGAGGATGGGATAAATGATTTTACTTATCGATAATTTTGATTCCTTTACGTATAACCTCTATCAGCTTTTATTAGAACTGGGGGAAGAGGTACTGATTAAACGAAATAACGCCCTTACGATTCAAGAAATAAAAGATTTATCACCAACATCAATTGTCTTATCACCCGGACCTGGTCGGCCTGAAGAGAGTGGGATATGTAAAGAAATGATTAAAGCTTTTTATAGCCATATTCCTATTTTAGGCGTTTGTCTAGGGCATCAGGCCATTGGCCAGGTGTTTGGTGCTACGGTAAGTCGAGCTGGAAAGATCAAACATGGTAAATCATCAAAGATCATCCATACAGGAGATGAAATTTTTAAGGGTACACCTCAAGGGTTTCAGGCAATGAGATACCATTCTCTAATTATAAAAGAAGAGACATTGCCAAATGAGTTTAAGATTATAGCAACTTCAGAGGATGATGACGAGATTATGGCCATTCGTCATAAGCAGTATCCCTTATACGGCGTTCAATTCCATCCTGAATCAATAGGAACGCCCTATGGAAAAACAATAATTACTAATTTTCTTAATAGTACTGTGAAGGAGGCAGTCTTGCATGAATGAGTATCTTTTCAAATTAAGTAAAGGAAAGAGTTTATCAGAGGGAGAAATGACAGATGCTGCAAAACAAATGTTAAGTCCAACTGTTTCTGAAGCGGAATTGGCTGCATTTTTGATGGCTATTGGATTGAAGGGATACGGGAGTAAGGAACTGTATATTATCGCAGAAATGATTCGAAAAGAATCGACACATCAGCTAGGAACTATCCCGGAAGCCATGGATAATTGTGGTACCGGAGGCGATCGCAGCAATAGCTTTAATATCAGTACGGCATCAGCATTTGTTTTGGCAAGTGCCGGAATCAAAATGGTGAAGCACGGAAACAAAAATATGACGAGTCAATCCGGCAGCATGGATGTGCTGAACGCATTGGGCATTAATACGATTAATCAAAAGGAAGAAGCCAGGAAAGCTATTCATCAAGCTAACTTAGTATTTTTGAATGCTGGACATATCCACCCAAAATTAAAAAGAATCGCTGCAGTTCGGAAGCAATTGGGTATTCCTACGATTTTCAATGCAATCGGACCCTTAACAAACCCAGTCCATTTAACCTATCAAATGGTTGGTGTGTATGATGTAAAACTATTAAAGCTGTATGGAGAAGTATTGTTGAAGGCTGGGAGAAAAAAGGCTGCCATTATCCATGGAGCGGGTAATATGGATGAAGCTTCATTGTCTGGCGAAAACAAGCTATATTTTGTTCAGAGTGGTCTAATAACAGAAGAAGCCATCCATCCCAATGACGTTGGATTGAAAGTATCGGACAATAGCCGTTTGACCGGTGGTGAGCCGTCTGAAAATGCAAAAAAAATGATTGGTATCTTCTGTGGGGAAAAGAATCCATGTCGTGATGCCGTCCTTCTAAATGCAGGAATTGGTTTATTTGTATCAGGGAAAGTTTCTACGATCCAGGAAGGAGTCATGTATGCGGCTGAATTAATTGATTCAGGTGCTGTCTATCGGAAATTACTTGAAGTTAGGGGACCGGTTCAAACGAAAGGGGCCAATGATATATGCCAACCTATTTAATGAATATCGTGGAGCACAAGAGGAGAGAGTTAAGCAAATCAACCGCAATTGAATTGTCAAATGACATCAAACGAATGCAGGTAAGAGATACTTTTGCTGAACGAATCAGAAGTCAGTCTACCCTTGGTGTGATTGCAGAATTTAAACGGTCATCTCCATCAAAAGGAATCATTCAATCTTTGGCCGACCCAATAGAGGTAGCTAATCAATATAAGGAAGGCGGCGCTGACGGCATATCTGTTTTAACGGATAAAGAATATTTTAATGGAAGCTTTGAAGATTTACAGGTTGTAAGCAGTCATATAGATCTGTCAGTCTTATGCAAGGATTTTATATTGGAAGAATCTCAGATTAATCAAGCCTTTTTATCGGGGGCAAGTATAGTCCTGTTGATTGTAAGAATTTTATCACCTGGAAAATTAAAAGCATTGTATGAGTATGCTCTCCATCTACATTTGGAAGTTTTACTGGAAGTGCATGATGAGGAGGATTTAATGGCAGCTCTGTCCCTTAAACCGCAATTGATTGGCATAAATAATCGAAATCTTCAAACATTTAACACAGATTTAGCTGTTACTGAAAATTTAATCAAATTGATTGACGATCCGTCGACTATTGTCATTAGTGAAAGTGGAATCAAGAATGTTAATGATTGTTTACGTGTTGCCAATGCAGGCGTGGATGCAATCCTAATTGGGGAGGCATTGATGAAGCATCAAGATCCCGCTCAATTTGTAAAAGAAATCAAGAAAATTGAAAGAAGGTACAGTCGGTGAAGGTGAAAATCTGTGGAATACAAACCGTCGAGCATGCATTAGCAGCTGAAAAAGCAGGTGCGGATGCCCTTGGATTTATGTTCGCCGAAAGCAAGCGAAGAATTATTCCTGAGAAGGCCAAACCAATCATCTCCAAACTGGAAGGTGAAATCTGGAAGGTCGGTGTCTTTGTTAATGAAGAGGTAGAAACGGTGAAACAAGTGGCACGATATTGTGGATTGACAGCCATTCAGCTTCATGGAGAAGAAAAGCCGGCAGACTATTTGGAGGTTGGATTGCCGATCATTAAATCGCTAGGAATTAAGCCTGCTCAGGCAGACTTAGATGTTGGTGATGTTAAGCATGCTGATTATATTTTATTGGATGCTGAAGCACGGGAATATAGAGGTGGAAACGGAGTGGCATTTGATTGGGAAAAGGTTAGAGGACTAGGAGCTAAATATCCTACTATCATTTTAGCGGGAGGCTTGAATTCTGAAAATGTAAGAGTTGCGATTGAGGTTGTAAATCCGTTTATGGTTGATGTGAGCAGTGGTGTTGAGGTAAATGGGAGAAAAAATACGAGAAAAATCTTTGAATTTATAAAAATGGCAAAAGAGGGGGAAATCAAGTGAATCAAATAAAAGAATATCCAGATAAAACTGGCCGATATGGGGAATATGGAGGAAGATTTGTACCGGAAACATTAATGCCGGCTTTGTTCGAATTGGAGGAAGCCTATAAAACGATTGCGCAGGAAGAGTCATTTATTACTGAATATCAATTACTTTTGAAGGATTATGTAGGAAGAGAGACTCCGTTATACTATGCGGAAAATTTGACCGAACATTTAGGTGGTGCGCGGATTTACCTTAAAAGGGAGGATTTAAATCATACCGGGGCTCACAAAATTAATAATACACTTGGTCAGGCCCTGCTTGCCAAAGTAATGGGCAAAACAAGAATTGTTGCGGAAACAGGTGCCGGCCAGCATGGAGTCGCGACTGCTTCAGCCTGTGCCTTGCTTGGTTTGGAAGCAGTAATCTTTATGGGTGAAAAAGATGTGAAGAGGCAAAAACCGAATGTATTGAAAATGGAATTGTTGGGTGCAAAGGTAGTGCCTGTACAACAAGGAAGCTGTTCACTGAAGGATGCCGTAAATGAAGCTTTACGTTACTGGGTCGGTCATATTGAGGATACACATTATTTATTGGGATCTGTGATGGGACCCCATCCTTTCCCGCAAATTGTACGAGATTTCCAGAGTGTAATAGGTCGGGAAACCAGGGAGCAATTCTTAGCTTTACACAATCGATTGCCAGATGAAATTATTGCCTGTATCGGCGGTGGCAGTAACGCGATGGGGATGTTTTACGAATTTTTAGAGGATGAACAGGTTACTTTAGTAGGCGTGGAAGCGGCTGGCCATGGGTTAGATACAAATGAGCATGCAGCATCCCTTTCAAAAGGAGAAAAGGGGATTCTGCATGGCGCACTCATGTATCTCCTGCAGGATAAAGCTGGACAGATAGAGGAAGCTCATTCTATATCGGCTGGACTAGATTATCCGGGAGTCGGACCGGAGCACTGCTTTCTGAAGGACGAGGGAAGAGTTGAATATATATCTATTCGAGATGATGAGGCATTAGAGGCATTTAAGCTGTTAACAAGAAAGGAAGGAATTATACCTGCGCTCGAAAGCTCGCATGCGATAGCGGAAGCAGTCAAAAGGGCACCTAATATGGGGAAAGATCAGTCTATTGTGATTTGTTTATCTGGGAGAGGAGATAAAGATATGGATACCGTCATGAATGTAGTTGGAGGTGCGGAGCATGCCTATTAAGCTAGTAGATTGTTTTTCAGAGGCTAAAAAGAGTGAAAAAAAAGGGTTTATCCCCTATATTATGGGCGGTGATGGAGGGCTTGATCAGCTTGTTCCGACTATAAAGTACTTTGAAAGATTAGAGGCTTCCGCCATAGAAATTGGAATTCCATTTTCTGACCCAGTAGCTGACGGACCTAGCATTCAGGAAGCAGGTTTACGTGCCCTGGAACAGGATATTACTTTGGAGGATATATTAAATGAATTAAAGAATACTGAGGAAATTATTGAAATTCCGTTAATAATGATGACGTATGCAAATCCTGTTTTACGCCTTGGGATTTCAAAATTTGCTGCCAAGTGCAGAGAAGCCTCCATTAGTGCCTGTATCATTCCAGATGTTCCCCTGGAGGAAGAGCAGATGTTTAAGAAAGAGCTCAGTAATGAAGGGATTGTGTTAATTAGACTCATACCTTTAACGGCAAATCCAACTCGAATGGCAAAGCTTTGTGATGGAGCGGAAGGTTTTATTTATGCAGTAACGGTAAATGGGACAACAGGAGAACAGGCACAGTTGAATGATGAAGCCTTTAAAGAACAAATCCTACAACTTAAGCAGAATACGGATTGTCCAATCTATGCGGGATTTGGAATATCCAATGCAAAGACGGCCAATCAATTGTATGACTATTGTGATGGAATTATTGTAGGGAGTAAGGTTGTAAGTTTACTGCATCAAAAGGGCCATAAGGAATTGGAGTCCTTTGTTAAAGAATTGATTAGAAATAAGGCAAAACAAACAACCAGCTAACAATTTGTATGTTATCAGTCCAATAAGCCGTTTCACTTCTGTTTTTTTTCAGGAAAGATAGGGTATAAAGGATAGCAACCCATATCTTGTGAAGGGCAAAAAGAATTAGTGGAGGGGATTATATGGAAACGACTGGTATGCAAAAACAATTTGAGTTGACCAGAAGTAAGCTACAGGAAATTTTAGAGGATTTATCTGAAGCGGAGGCTGATCTTCAACCAGAAGGTTTTAATAATACGATTCGCTGGCAATTAGGGCATGTACTGGTAAGTGCGGAATCCTTCTTGTTTGATTATCCTGGCAGCGGTTCACCGCTTTCAGAGTTATATGGAGAATTTTTCAGAAGCGGAACTTCGCCAAAATATTGGCAAAGAAGTGCACCTTCTTTGAATGATATCAAGTCCAATTATCAATCTCAGGAAAAGAGAATTAAAGATTTACCGGAGGAATTCTGGAGAGAAGAGGTAACAGGTCCTCTTGCAAAGTTTGGTATTAAAACAAAAAGCGAATTGTTTCACTTTTTACTGAGCCATGAAGCGATGCATCTAGGTCAGATTCAATCATTAAAAAAATTAGTTGAACGACATAAGACTACTAATCAATATTAATAAAGAGAGCGGGGAAGTTGTCATACCCTAAAAGTTAGAGTAAAACTAACTTTTAAGGGGCGGTATCGCATTCCCCGCTTTTTTTATGTTTCTGTTTATTTATTAAGCAAAAGATCTGAGAAATTCTTTGCACCCGTATCTATAAATAGAACAAGAATGATACCGATCATCAACAAAATAAATGGTTTTTTAAACAAGAATATCACCCCTATATTTATGAATATTAGTTCTTATGAATTCTAAGATATGTATACCAATGGAGATAAATAGTTTTACAATTCGGCTCCTCATAATAAAGACCCTGATTAAAGATTAAAAAATTTCTGGAAAATAGGTTTATTCTGTAAATTCCGACTGATAAAATGTTCTGTTTTACGGTTTCTTTGAGGATGTTTAGTAGTATTTTAATAAGAAAAAGAAAATTCTAAATCAATCAGTAAAGATCTCAAATGAGGTCTTTTTTTCGTATCCAATACCTACTTTATTTAAGCAGATTCGCTATTCCAATATAAATTTTTCATGAAATGAAAAGTCTTTGGAAAAACTGTTCGAGAGGTGATTGGAATGAAAAAGAATGGCATCAGAAAAGGAAGTATACTTATTACTGTATTTAGTGTTTGGATAAGCTTACCTATGAACTGGATAGAAGCTAGTCCGTATAAGAATCAACAAGAAGAAAATATAATGCACGTCCTTAGGTACCAACAATCTACGACTGATGCGTCATTTAGTAAAGGTTATAAAGTGGCTAAACATAGACTCGATCGAGCTCTGCAACAAAAGACGGATGAGGATAAAGCCATTATTTTAGATTTAGATGAAACCGTATTGAATAACCGCCCTTTTTTAGCTAAGTTGGCTCAAAAGAAAAGCTCCTTTAATGATAAAGAATGGGATGCATGGGTCTACCAAGCAAATGCCAAACCTCTGCCTGGTGCATCAGAGTTCCTTCAATATGCGGATATGAAAGGAATCCAAATCTTTTATGTGTCAAACAGGAAAAAACATTTATATGAGGCTACTGAAAAGAATCTGAAGAGGGCTGGATTACCGCAAACGGATCAAGGACATCTTATTTTACTGACAGATGAAGTGAATACAGAATCAAGAAGGAAAGCAATCGAAAAGAATCATAGCGTCATTCTGAACCTCGGTGATAATTTGATTAATTTTTCCAAGTAAATTGATACTTATGATCATCAAGAACGAATGCAGCAAGTTGGATAAAAGAACAGGCAGGAAATAAGTATAAGTGTTATCAACTTCATACAGGGGAACTGGAAAAAGGAGATACGTTATTTACTGGAAGTTGATGGTTAAACAAATGTCAGTTCCGATTGTGGAGCTGACTATTTTATTTTAAATCGAAAACTTATACCGGAGCTTTACCCCACCTATATCACACCTATCCCCGGTCAAAGGTGGCGTAAAGGTATGGGAAAGGTGGGAGAAAGGAGGAATCCCCTGGCTATGGACCATCTACCCACCTATGCTACCTCTCTCCTAAACCTATATCTGATCAATAGATATCAGATCCCTTACCTTACTATATCGTTTAAATTTCCTATTCCTATTGTTGTATACTAAAAATATAAGAAGAGAGGTGGTCGATGATGAATATTTATTTTGCGAATGATATCAGAGAAGTCGACAGTAAAGCTGACGCGAATGGGCTATCCATCTTTACTTTAATGGAAAACTCTGGACAGGCTTTGTTCAGAGAAGTATCCAGTTTAATTCAGAGGGAAGATGAAGTTGGAATCATCGCTGGGCAAGGAAATAATGGAGGCGATGCGATTGTCCTTGCGAGATTATTGCTGAATCACGGTTATAAGGCGACGCTTATTTTGCCGTTTGGATTGCCAAAGTCTGAAGTTGCGCAACAGCATTTTTCTTATTTTATTACTTGTGGATACCCATACACCCAAACGATTAAAAATGAATATGATGTTCTGGTAGATGGGCTCTTTGGAATTGGGTTTAAACCGCCGTTTTCCAGTCATGCGGATCGAGTGCTTGCCTACTGGAACCAATCATTGGCTCTGAAAATTGCGATTGATATTCCTTCAGGTGTTGAAGCAGATAGAGGTAATGTAGTGACTGCCTTTAAAGCAGATTACACATTATGCTTACATGGGGTTAAGCCTTCAGCTTTTTTAGTGCCTTCGGCTGAATACTATGGGACAGTCAAATCGTTGGATATTGGATTGGTACAGCAATCAGGCTGGAGAGTATGGACAGAGGAAGATGTTAAACAAACATGGCCTGCTTTACCAAATAATCCGCACAAAGGATCATTTGGAACCGGATTATTAATTGCTGGCAGTGAGGAAATGCCAGGTTGTGCACTTCTGTCTGGTCTTGGTGCTATGCGTTCCGGAATTGGCAAACTGACAATCGCAACCGATAAAAGTGTAGCACAAATTGTTTGTCAGAGACTTCCTGAAGCAACCTATTGGTATCACACGCTTCAACAATTAAAAGAAAATAAACAGCTATCCAGTATGAAAGCAGCAGCAATCGGTCCTGGTTTGGATTTGGATGAACAATTGGAGGATAAAGTTCAATTTTTATTGAATCAACCTGATTTGCCTCTTATTTTAGATGCCGCTGCCCTGCAAAAAAGAGAGTATCCAAAAGGGCGTCCGGCACCGGTCATTTTGACACCTCATCCCGGAGAGATGGCTCGAATTACAGGATTATCTTCTAGGTGGATCAATGAAAACCGCATTTCGGTTGCTCGTGATTTTGCTATTGAACATGAGGTAACAGTTATTTTAAAAGGAGTAAATACGGTTATCGCTTTTCCAGATGGAACTGGCTATATCAATCAAACGGGAAATCGCGGTCTTTCAAAAGGCGGTTCTGGAGACACATTGCTTGGAATTATTTTAGGATTACTGTGTCAATCTGAACCTTTCTCACACTATACAACAGCCGTGTCGAATGCGGTTTATCTTCATGGGAAATCGTCAGAATATTGGGCGATTGAACGTGAACCTAGCGCAATGCTAGCAACAGATATTATGGAGGTCTGGCCATATCTTTTAAAACAATTAAATCTTAAAAAATAGGTAGAAAGGTATTAATTTAGCAAAAAAACGGGAATAGACAAATAAAAAACATGGAAAGGAGTCTCTTGATGAATCGAGTCTATACTTACACCAAGAAAGAAGAAGTCGTCAATGCGATTACGCATGGGATAGGAGCAGCTTTATCCTTTGCGGCCCTAATCTTAATGATTGTTTTTTCTATAACGAATGGAGCTGGCGATAGGCTATCAGTTGTTTTGGTCTATGGAATATCGATGTTGATGCTTTTTACATTCTCGACTCTGACTCATGCATTTCCTGAGGGCAAAGTCAAAGTGATTATGGAATTCTTTGATCATACCTCCATCTATTTATTTATTGCAGGAACGTATACACCGTATGCAATCATTGCGATTGGAGGGAAAACAGGATATGCATTATTGGCGATTATCTGGACGTTGGCAATAGCCGGAATTGTTTTTAAGGCCATTTTCCTAAGGAAATTTGTCATTCTCTCTACAATAATCTATATCATCATGGGCTGGTTAATTGTTGTAGCATGGGAGCCGTTAAAAATGGCAGTTCCTCCAACTGGATTAATGATGCTTGTGTATGGCGGATTATTATACACGGTAGGAAGCATCTTTTATGTATGGAGAGGGTTTCCATATCACCATGCGATTTGGCATCTGATGGTCTTGGTTGCTTCTATTCTGCACTTTTTATCTATCTTTTTGTATGTATTACCTATGTAAATTAAAAAAATGTCGATTCAATACTCCAACAAAGGTTTGGAGTTTGAATCGACATTTTTTAATATCTTTTTTGATTTTGTAAGAAATGTAACGTTTTCTCACCAACTGCTCGTGCGCTTTGTGGATTTTGTCCTGTAATCACTCGCTCATTTTCCACCACATGTGATGTGAAAGGAACGGTTGATTTTGTGAATTTTCCAGCTTTAGCGGTTAACTCATTTTGAAGCTTGAATGGTATTTTATGTGATGCAAACATGATCGTTTCTTCCATATTTGTATAACCGGTTACTGTTTTTCCTTCCAAGAGATGAGTCCCATCTGATAATACAACATTTAATAAAGCAGCAGGTCCGTGGCAAACAGCCGAAACGACACCGCCTTTTTCATATATTTCAGCGGTTAACTTTTGAATGCTGGACTGGTTAGGGAAGTCCCACATCGTTCCATGTCCGCCGGCAAAATAGATGCAGCCATACTCGTCAGATGTTATTTCATCGATAGAAGTGGTTTTATCCAATCTACTAATAAAATACGGATCCAGATAGTATTCCTTTGTCCTGTTATCCAGCAAGACAGGGAGAAGGCTTTTCGGATCAAGTGGTACTTTTCCTCCTTTTGTGGAAACTATATCAACCTCATATCCTGCCAATTTTAAACAATCATAAAAATGTACAAGTTCGCTTAACCATAAACCCGTTTTGTCTTTTTCATTTTTCATATATTCATGGCTCGTCACAACAGCCAATACTTTCTTTTTCGCCATTAAAAATCCTCCTATCTGTAAAGTGTAATTTTAACATAAATTGACTCTATTGACCTATTATTATGGTGTTGTGAAATAAAGGAAGGGGTAAGGTTTGTTATTTGGTACTTATTATGGAACGTTGCCCCACTAAGGACAAGTTATAGTGCTGTATTTCTTAAAAATTGCTAAATTTCATTGGTTAACTTTCCAATAAAAAAAGAATAAAAGCTCTAATCTACTCTAGAAACTCAAGATACAAGAGGAACGATACTTCCAAGTTTTATCTAGATTTAACCAAAGAATATTTAATATAAATTAATTACGAAAGCGATTTCCAAAATAATGGTCATTTTTCCCAATAAATGGTTGATTTTTCCGAATAGTCGATTTATAATCACTAATGAAAGCGGTTTCTAATCTCTGATAATGATATGATTTAAATTCTTTTTGGAAACCGGTTTCTAAACGGTGGTGCTATTATCATTTTTTTAAAGATTAATATGGTAAAGGGGGTTAAGCAGTACAGAATCCAAATTTATATTTATTGCATCATCCATTGGATGATGGTCTGACCAAATTATTATAGGGGGTTTTACAATTGAAAAGCTTAAAAAAATTGGCTGCAATCGGATTATCAACGGTCCTGGCGCTGTCGTTGGCAGCATGTAAGGATGATGAAAAGACTTCTTCAAACGGTGGTAAAAGTGGGGAAAAAGTTACTCTGGATTTCTGGACTTTCGGAGCTACGAATTATGAGGATCTTGCGAAGGAATATGAGAAGGAAAATCCAAACGTCACGATTAAAGTAAGAGCAGCTGAAACAGCAGATCATCATGATGCTTTATTTACTGCTTTATCTGCTGGAAGTGGAGCACCTGATATCACGATGTTGGAAATTGACCAACTGGACCGTTTTAAAGGAGCGCAGGATCGCTTTGAAAACTTATATGATCTTGGTGCAAAAGATATTCAGGATCAGTACTTAGATTGGAAATGGAAAACAGGGGAGAATGATAGTGGGGATTTCCTGATTGGTCTGCCAACAGATATTGGACCGAAAGCCTTATACTATCGTGCAGATTTATTTGAAGCTGCAGGTCTTCCAACAGATCCTGAGGAAGTAGCCACACTGATTAATTCACCAAAAGCTTTTGAAGAAGCTGGTGTGAAGGTGAAGGAAAAAACAGGCAAGGTATTTATAGATAGTATCGAAATGGCATTCAGAGCTTACTTGGATGGTGCAGAAACAACATTCCTTAATTCTAAAGGGGAGTTATTGATCGAAGAGGACGGTAACGCTGTTAAAGAAGCTTATGATTATGCTGTGAAATTGAATGAAATGGGTATTGTTGGTAAATTTGAAATGTGGTCTCCGGAGTGGGCAAATGCTGTAAATAAAGGTGAATTTGCTGCTGAATTAGGGGCTGGATGGTTAAAAGGCTGGATGGAAGGGAATGCGCAAGAAGCTTCCGGTAAATGGAGAGTTGCGACATTGCCATCTGAATTTGCGGCAAACTGGGGTGGCTCATTCATCTCCATACCAAGCGAAACGAAAAATGCGAAAGAAGCATATAAATTTACTTCATGGTTAGTTTCTCCAGACAATCAACTAAAATCCTTCCAAGACAAGGGACTTTTCCCTTCCGCACAAGCTGTATATGAAATGGATGCTTTCAAAACAAACGAAGATGCTTTCTTTGGCGGTCAAGCAACAGCACCTGTATTTGCAAAAGCAGCACAGGATATCAGTGGGGCTGTTTATAAAGGAGAAAAATACTTCCCAATCTATTCAGAAGTATTGAATGGCTTAAAGAACGTTCAAAATAAAGGAACGGATCCTGAAAAAGAATGGAAAGCCGCTGTTAAACGTTCCAAGGGCTTACTAAACCGGTAATTTCAATAGATTACTAATAAGGTGGGAATCGGCGTGACTTTCATGGATACGTCGCTCCCATCTTTGATAAGAAAAGAGGTGTGAAAATGGATCCAGTGAAAGCGAATCCTAGTATGAACGAAATCAAAGTTAAAAAGAAGCGAGCTAGATCTGAGGCAAAAAAAGATATGTATTCCGCTTATTTATACATTGCTCCTTTCTTTATCATTTTTGCGATTATTGGTTTATATCCTATGATTTTCAGTATTTATTTAGCATTTCAAAAGTGGAACGGTCTCAGTCCCATGGTCTCAGTGGGGTTGGATAATTTTAAGGTTGTTTTAACAGACCCTCTATTTTGGAAGGCTGTTTATAATACGATTGTTATGGGCATTATGGGCACGGCTCCGCAAATTGTGTTTGGAATCATTTTTGCTTATCTGTTAAATCTAGCCTTCCTAAGATTTAAAAACTTCTTCAGAGTCACTATTTTTATGCCTTATATTACATCAATGGTTGCGGTAGCCTTGATTTTCAGTGTGCTGTTTAGTAATCATGAATCCTCCTTAGCCAATTATGTTCTTAGTTTAGCAGGTCTTGATCCAGTAAGCTGGGCAAGTTCAGAATGGGGAACGAAAATTGCGATATCCATTATGGTCTTTTGGCGATGGGTTGGCTATAATACAATCATTTACCTAGCAGGGATTCAGAGTATTCCCAATGATTTGTATGAAGCTGCCACGATTGATGGGGCAAATAAAACCCAACAATTTCGTTACATAACCATTCCTATGTTAAAACCATTTATTATACTGACTGTCTTTACTTCTACCGTTGGAGCTTTGCAGCTGTTTTCCGAGCCTACTATATTTATGGGAACAGGCGCCTTTACAAGAGATGAGGCTATGACGATCGTTATGTACCTGTATCGTGATGCTTTCAGATTGCAATCCTTTGGTACTGCTTCTGCAACAGCTATTATTTTGCTGGTATTAATCTCAGTGATTGCAGCAATCAATGTATACTTAACTTCTGGAGTTGGAAGAAAAAGGAGGGGTGGGAAATGAATAAAAATAAAAAAGTGAGGAAATTTTCCATAAGCAAACTATTAGTTTATACCTTATTGGGCATCTCCTCCTTATTATCCTTGTTCCCGTTTTATTGGATGTTTGTAATGGCGACTAGTCCAAGCTCGGCCTTTAACTCGATTCCTCCCACCCTTACACCGGGGAATATGTTAGTTGAAAATTTTAAAAAGGTATTAAATCAAATTGATTTCTTCGGTTCGATGTGGAACTCATTTGTCATTTGTGCCATTGTAACAATCGTTGTTCTATTCATTAGTTCATTGGCCGGTTTTGCCTTTGCTAAGTTTACATTCCGGGGAAAAAATGTACTATTTATCGCGATTTTGCTAACGATGATTATTCCGCCGCAATTGGGTTTAATCCCTCAATATTTCCTTATATCAAAGGCGGGCATGCTTGATACATTACCAGGGGTAATGGTGCTGTTCTTTTTAAATCCTTTGGGTATCTTTCTCATGAGGCAATATATTAGTAAATCGGTTCCTGATGAACTTATCGAAGCAGCAAAGTTAGATGGCTGTTCGAACTTTAGAATTTATCGCAGTATCATCGTGCCGATTACTCTCCCTGCATTTGCAACGTTGGGTATTATTGTCTTTACGGCAGTATGGGGTGAGTTCCTATGGCAGTTTACCGTGTTAAGAGATCCGGAAAATTATACGATTCAGGTAGCATTGGCTCAATTAAGCAATACACATAATGTGGATTTTGGAATGATTATGTCAGGTGTATTTTGGGCAACAGTACCGTTATTACTAGTATTTTTATTTTTCAACAGGTTGTTTATTTCGAGTATTACTGAAGGCTCAGTTAAATAAACATTCCTTCCAAATTTTATGCTTAACTATTGAAACTCCTATTAACCTAAAAATGGGTAACCAAACTACTCGCATTTAGAAGGGATTAACATGAATTTAACGATTAAAGATATTGCACAAATGGCCAATGTATCTCAAGGTACAGTTTCAAAAGTAATCAATAATTATGAGGGAATAAGTGAAAAAACGAAAAAAAAAGTGATGGATATTATTAACCAAAGTGGTTACGAGCCAAACTTTTCTGCCAGATCATTGGCTACGAAAAAGTCAAATCTAATTGGGTTAATTTATGCCGGAAGAATTAATGTTGATATGACCCATCCTTATTTTAATGAGGTTATCTCTTCATTTAAAAAGAATATAGGTTTACTGGGTTACGATATTTTAATGTTTTCAAACGAACATTTTCAGTCGGATAATGGAAGTTATTTAGCAAGATGCCGGCATTTTAATGTGGATGGCTGTTTAATTATTGCTGGTGAAGAGGTGGAGGAATCTACCTACGCTTTAGCTTTAGCCGGCCTGCCCTGTATCGGAATCGATATTGAATTAAAAGGGCCAAAGGCTAGCTATATTATGACTGATAATTTGGGCTTGTCGAGAAAAGTGGTGGAATATCTGTATCTTCATGCTATTAAAAAGATTGGTTTTATTGGCGGTATATTTGATTCTCCTGTTTCGATCTTTCGCAAAAAAGGTTTCCTGGAAGCACTGAATCAATTTGGACTCGAAATTTGTGAGGACTGGATTCAATACGGTGATTTTCATGAGGAAAGCGGGTATGCGGCAATGAAGAAAATCCTGTGCTCTAAAACGCTGCCAGAAGCAATTTTTGCGACATCAGATATGATGGCCCTCGGAGCTTTGCAAGCTATTAAAGAAGCAGGCTTAAGCTGTCCAGATGATATCCGGTTAATTGGCTGTGATGATATTGCAGCCTGCCGTTATAGTTCTCCAAAATTAACAACGGTGAAACAGGATAAGGAAAAGTTCGGTAAATTATCCGCCTATATGCTCGACGATTTAATTAATGATAGATCCCAATTAAAACCGGTATTTATTGATTCCGAATTAATTATCCGAGAATCCTGTTAATCAAAGTTTCATAGACTTCGAGGTTCACAGAAGCTGATAAATTCTGATGTTTTCGATGTATGAAGCTATTTTATAACCCATAAGAAACACAGATATATTGGATATGATAATTGTATGAAAAATTGGGTTGCTGGAGGTTATATAGTGAATTACTATGCGGTACTTGATGTTGGTGGCTCTGCCATTAAATATGCACTTATGGATGAAACGGGATGTTTTATTGAAAAATCCTCACTTCCAACTCCTAAAGAGAGTCTTACCGAATTTATAAATACAATTGATATGATCGTGAAGGATTTTAAAAATAAATATGTGATAAAAGGTCTGGCGGTGAGTATGCCTGGTGCGGTAAATATTGAAACCGGGATCATAGAGGGGATCACAGCACTCCCTTATATCCATGGCCCTAATATAAAAGAACTCCTTCAGGAACGGACAAATTTACCGGTAGAATTGGAGAATGACGCTAATTGTGCTGGTTTGGCGGAGGGCTGGATTGGTGCAGCAAAGGATGTACAGGATTATCTTTGTATAGTGATTGGCACCGGTATAGGCGGTGCCGTCGTACTCGATAAAAAAGTTCGGCATGGGAGAAATGGGTTTGCTGGAGAATTCGGATATATGAAGATGGAGGGCTATTTGGGAACACAACCAGCAGAAACCTATAGCACGTTGGCAGCCGTAGGAGGCTTGATCAAGCAGGTTGCTAAACGAAAAGAGAGAGACCCCGATACTTTTACCGGTAAGATGATCTTTGAGCTTGCTGAACAGGGTGACACAGAGGTACAGGAAGAGATTGATAAGTTTATGCGTCGGCTTGCTGTTGGCATATATAATCTACAATTTATTCTGGATCCGGATAAGATTTTGATTGGCGGTGCAATCAGTAATCGCGAAGCATTTATCGACAAGATTAATGAAACATTAAACGAAATGAAATATGAAACAGATGGATTAACGGTCAAAGTTGAAAAATGTCAGTTTGGAAATGATTCGAATCTAATTGGTGCTTTGTATCATTTTTTACAGCGGCAGAAGGACTCCATTTTGGTTTAAAGCTAGATTGGGAGAATGTCTAAGTGACTATGTTATAAAAGGAAAAGACAACATTCAGACGGAAGGGAGACTAAAGCGATATGTATAAAACATTAAAACCGTTTCCGACAGACTTTTTATGGGGAGCTGCTTCTGCTGCCTATCAAATTGAAGGTGCATGGGATATAGACGGAAAAGGGGTTAGTAATTGGGACCAATTTGTACGTATCCCGGGTAAGACATATAAAGGGACGACGGGAGATGTCGCAGTAGACCATTATCATCGTTATAAGGAAGATGTCCGTTTAATGGCAGAAATGGGTTTAAAGGCGTACCGTTTTTCTGTATCATGGCCGCGTATTTTTCCAAATGGAAGAGGTGAAATCAACGAGCAGGGACTCGCCTTTTATGATGATTTGATTAATGAGCTGCGAAAATATCAAATTGAGCCTATCTTAACCTTGTACCATTGGGATTTACCACAAGCACTTCAGGACGAATATGGCGGATGGGAGTCCAGAAGAATCATTGAGGATTTTACGAATTATAGTGTGGAATGTTTTAAACGCTTTGGAGATCGTGTGAAGTACTGGGTCAGCTTAAATGAACAAAATATTTTTACTCGCCATGGATATGATCAAGGTTCACATCCACCGGGTGTAAAGGATACAAAGTTATTCTACCAAGTGAATCATCACGCAAACCTGGCCAATGCCAGTGTCATCAAAGCATTCCGTCAATATGTCCCGGATGGACAGATTGGTCCGAGCTTTGCCTATGGTCCAGCTTACCCGGCATCTTCAAAGCCGGAAGATATTTTGGCTGCTGAGAATGCAGAGGAGTTGAATAGCCATTGGTGGATGGATATATATACTTGGGGAAAATACCCGAAGGCAGCATGGAACTACTTGGTTGAAGAAGGTCTTGCTCCTGAAGTGGAAGAGGAGGACTTTGTTTTATTAAGAGAAGGTAAGCCAGACTTTATGGGCTTAAACTATTACCAAAGCTCGACCTTTGAAGTCAATCCTTTAGAAGGCGGAGTGGGTGCCGGTGAAATGAATACAACCGGGATCAAAGGGACATCAAAGGATTCTGGAATTCCAGGACTATACAAAACTACGAAGAATCCAAACCTTGAACGGACGAATTGGGATTGGAATATTGATCCGCAAGGGCTGAGAACTGCGCTGCGCCGAATCACAAACCGATATGATTTGCCGATATTGATAAGTGAAAATGGACTCGGTGCATTTGATAAGGTAGAGGAACATGACCAAATCCATGATGATTACCGGATCGAGTACCTTCAGGCTCATGTGAAAGCAATTCAAGACGCCATTTCTGATGGTTCCGAAGTGATTGGCTATTGTGTCTGGTCTTTCACAGATTTACTAAGTTGGTTGAATGGTTTCCAAAAACGCTACGGGTTCGTCTATGTTAATCAGCACGAAGAAGGCACGCATGACTTACGCCGTATCAAAAAGGATAGCTTCTATTGGTACAAGCAAGTCATTGAATCGAATGGAATTTAGAGAAAGCGGAGGAATACTTCGCTTTCTTTTTTATGCAATCAATTAAGAGTTTTGTTTCTATTGCGATTAAAAAACTTCTGTATACATTTCTTTGAAAAAGTAAGTATATGAATTGAAGGTAAATAGGGTCGACGAAAGGCACAAAGTATATTTTTAAGGGCAAAAAAGCATTTATAATAGCTTTCATCGAAAATGATGGATTTAACTCAGTCTACTTGACCATGCAAATAATGCTTGTCTACATACAATATTTTATACCAACAAGAAAGGAGGAAATATCAATGAGTTCAATCAGAATTGAGGATTTACTTGCATTTATACAAGCTCAACTACAAAAGCAACAACAGCAACAATTAAGCAATCAAGAAAACGATCAAGATCAAGATCAAGATCAAGAAACAGATCAAGAAACAGACCAAGATCAAGACCAAGACCAAGACCAAGACCAAGACCAAGATCAAGACCAAGATCAAGATCAAGACCAAGACCAAGATCAAGACCAAGACCAAGATCAAGACCAAGATCAAGACCAAGATCAAGATCAAGATCAAGACCAAGACCAAGATCAAGACCAAGACCAAGAACAAAATCAACGAACTGAACAAAAATTCCATTTTGATGTGAAAAATGGTAACGCGTTTGTTCAAAATAGTGGTAATTCAAGGGCTAGAAAATAATTTAGCCAATGGTTGTATTATAAACCTTTTGCTAAATAAGTAACAGTATTGCTGGAAAACCTAGGAAACGTTAAGTTTCTTAGGTTTTTTTAGGTCCTGTATCTTTAGCCTATACAATAAGATAATACTTTCATACAAATATAAAGTGAGGTGATTTCCGTGGATGAAGGCCAAGAAAAGTTAATAAAAGATATGGTGGAAGAACAGGTTAAACAATATTTTGAGCAAATAGAAAATAATTTTTCCGCAGTATTAAAAAATGAAAATGGGAATGCAAGTGTTAAACAAAGTGGAAATGGTATTGTATATATTGATAATACTGGGATTGCCTATGCGATGATCTTATTTTATCAATATTTTATTGGAAAGAACGATGATAAGATAGATATCGATTCATTATTCATTAGATTAGATGCCTTATTAGATGAAAATCGTAAGTCATTTAAGGATTTGATTAAATCCATAAATAGTGAAGCTGATTAATTTTACGGTCCTAAGCAGACATAATGTTCTAAAAAGGAGGAGGGGGATGAATAAACAATTAATTAATTCAATTAAACCTGGACACATTTATGTCCTTTACTTTAAAAACGGAAAAAAAATAATACTGAAAATAACACATGTTAATAGTCGGAATGGATCTGTAAGAGGTTACGATTGTTTTGGTATGCAAATGATACTTTGTATTCATTGTATATATGGATTCGGAACATTAGCATCGTTTCCTAGGTTATGTCCTAAAATGGAAAAAAACAAAGGAATTCAAGATGTGAATGTGACACACAAATCAAATAAATCTTATGATGAATCACCATTAGAAAGTGAAAGAGTCATTGTACCCAATCCACCTTTAGATATTAAAGGCGAGAAAACAGCGGATGTAGATTTAATACAAGAACAAAATAATCCTTTGAGTTCAATAAAATATTCAAATAACAACAATCCTCAATCTATCCATAATTTGCCGAATAATATTAAACATGAGTCGATTATTGCAAAAGAAAGAAATACATTACTGTCTATAAAAATCATCAGTATTAATGGTAATTCAAGTATAGAAAAAAGTGGTGGATCAATTGCTGATTAAGATTGTATAATAATTTGTGAAGAGTTCGTTACCGCATATTGAAATTTTCATCAGACACCCACAAATGTTTGTTATGTTTATCTCATTTAGAGAAGAATAGACCAAGTCTTTCTCTTAAAATCCCTCATATAACGAATTTATGACGAATTCAATTATTTAGAAAAACAATAAAAGTATCATCTCAGATTGGTTATCAGGGTATCCACAGGGGAGTGACTTGCCAAAAAGGTAAGTCATTTTTATTTTAAAAAATACTCCTATACATTTATTAAAAGAGGCTGGGACAAAAGGTTTCCAGTAACTAAAAAAGCCGAACTATTATTAAATGCAGTGTTAGCATTATTTATAATAGTTCGGCTTTTTCTATTTAGATTAATAAAAATCCAATACATCATTCGGCTTTAGACATAATAAATTTAGTTATGTCCCAGCCTCTTTAATTAAGTATGAGCTACTTCTAATCTTTTCTTACTAGCTTTTTATTTTACCCTTTAACAAAAAGTTGGAGATAGCGAAACTGCATGCTCCAAGAGCGCCATTTATATCGGAATATTGTTTAAATGCAATGTCCCAAGTATGGCTGAGGGGAAGTAGAATGTTATTTTGATTTAAACAATGGCTAAGCAGATTGTTTAATACGGGTTCGTTAAATAGCTCTCCGTGTAAAATGATTTTATTTGTATCAATCAACATCGGTAAATTATTGATTGTAATAGACAGGTATTTAATGGCGTTATTAAGGATGTTGGTGACTCCTTCATCCCCCATTTTATAAGCACTTAAAATGGTTTCAATTGTGATGCTATGTTTATCTGGGGTTAATTGCCCCAAAAAAGTTGTATTCGAACTCTCATAAAGTATGCGGGATTTTTTTATAATCCAAGCCTCACTAGCGTATGTCTGCAAGCAGCCCCTTTTTCCACACTCACATAGTTCTCCGTCTGGGTGAACAATCGTATGACCTATTTCGCCTACCAAAAATTTGTTTTCTCCATAAGTATGTCCCTCATAAATATAAGAACAGAACATCCCTCTACTGACATGAAAGAAAATGAAATTATCATCTATATGATTCTTGCTGAATAGTCTCTCCGCGTTGGCCATACAATGAACATTATTTTTAAAGTAGATTGGTAATTCTACATTTTCCAGTAGAAGTCCTAGATTAAAGTTTTTCCAGTGTGTATTGTTGCTGTAAATGGTCTTACTTTTATCATTAAAATGTCCAGGCAATGCAATTCCGACGGCCTTTGGCTGATAGCTGTGATGACAATGAATAAAATGATTTAACTCCTCTATAAAATGAGCTTCTGTTAAAGCATCATTTTTATTTCCTGCATTAAACTTAATTACCTTCTCAGCATAGATTTTTCCGATATTATCACTTAGGCAAAACGAAAAATATTTTTCAGATAATTCACATCCAATATAAAAACTGTGATGTGCGGCAATATCTAAAAGAATCCGTTTACGTCCCGATTTATTATTTTCAGAAGAGTCTTCTCCTAATTCATAAATTAGGTTTTCTTTAAGTAAAGATCCAGTTATCTCACTAACTGTAGCAGGGGTAATACCTGTATGATTTGAAATCTCTATTCGTGAGATAGGACCATGGACATAAATTTTATCTAAAATTTTAGTACGCAGTTCTCTTTGTTTAGTTGTGAGTGTCATGATAATCTCCGTTCTTATTCTTATCTTAATTAATTATAAATTATAATTAATTTACTATTTAAAATCAATTTTCAAAAAACTTTTTCTTCCTTTATATATGGAAAGGTAAATGTGCGAAGTAAAAAAATACTAATACTATCAATAAATTGAAAATTCTTGATTGACAAAAGCGCTTTCATTAATTAGTGTTAAGATAGTTAATTATATTTTATTATTATTTAAATGATAAAAATAAGGTATTTTTATAGTCTTTGATAATAATTTATAAATAAAGGAAGATATTTTGATTTTCAAAGGAGGCTAAGAACGATACAAGGATTACTTATAAGATTAAAAGCATTCTATAAATGTAATTCATTTGGATATGAACCTTGAGGAGGAATTAAACAGTGAGCAAAATGAATGAACTGTTGGAAAATAAAATGATGCCCATTGCTGGAAAATTAGGTAGTAATAAATTTCTGATTGCTATACGAGATGGTATTACGTTTGCAATGCCGTTAATTATTATTGGCTCACTTTTTATGATTATAGCTAGTTTCCCGGTGCCAGGTTGGGAAGCATGGTTGGGTAAGATGGGAATCGCAGACTTTTTATGGAAAGGCACTGACAGTAGTTTTGGGTTAATTGGTTTAATAGCCAGTTTTGGGATTGCTTATAGTTTAACAAGGCAGTTTAATGTAGACGGAATCGGTTCAGGCATTATCTCATTGTCTGCATTTATTATTGCAACTCCATTTATTTCTTCTGATGCTGGAGCTGGAATGCCAATTGCTTATATGGGAGCGAAAGGTTTATTTATTGCTATAATTATGGGTTTGCTTAATGGCTATATATATCAATGGTTCATTAATCGTAATATTCAGATTAAACTTCCGGAAAGCGTTCCGCCAGCTGTAGCCAGAAGCTTCAGTGCCATTATTCCGGGTGCAGTAATTATAACGATGTGGTTAATTATTTATTCTATTCTAAGTACGTTTGATTTACCAAATGTACATGACATTGCGCAAGTCATCTTAGGTAAACCATTAGGGTTATTGGGAAATAACGTTTTTGGTACAATCATCGTGGTAGGTCTCAATAGTTTATTCTGGTTTGTTGGTATCCATGGAGGTAATGTAGTTAACTCAGTTATGCAGCCTGTATGGATTGCCAACTTAGATGAAAATCGTGTGGCTTATCAAGCTGGTCAAGAATTACAAAATATTATTACACTACCCTTTATGGATAACTTCGTCTATATTGGCGGGGGCGGAGCTACGATTGGTTTAGTTTTAGTTCTCGGATATTTAGCACGTAAAAAGAAAACGAGCAAACAAACAAAAGCATTGGCACCGATTACCGTTGTACCAGGTTTATTTAATATTAATGAACCGACTATGTTTGGTATACCAGTAGTATTGAATGTAATGTTGTTCATTCCATTTATTCTTGCTCCAATGATAAATGTAGTGGTCACGTATTTAGCAATGGCCTCGGGTTTAGTACCGTTAACTAGAGCAGCAGCCTCCTGGACAATGCCTCCAATATTCAGTGGATTTTTAGTTACAGGTGATATAAGCGGGGCGATTTTGCAGATTGTTTTAATAATACTGGATATCTTACTTTACTTGCCATTCGTTTTAGCTGTTGAAAAGCGTTTCAAATCGCAAGAATAGTTTGACTATATAAAGTTACTGAACTACTAATTTATCTTTTGATTTGTTCTCAATGATACTAAAAAATATAGGGATCAAATGATAGTTCCAATGCAAATAATGATTCTTGATTAATTAAGAATGAAAACATACTCTGGGCTACCACTATTAATGAAGAGATTGAAGTGTAAAAGTATGAATGATCAGGATTAGTGGATTAGTTCAAAAAAGCAATGAAGGGGACTTTAAAAATGAAAAAACGATTAATCAGTGCAAATGCATCAGAAATATTGGAAATGACTGCAGTAGAGTTGAAGCAAAGTATTAAAGCATGCGAAGGACGCGTTATTATGTCTGAAAATGTTGCGGTTCGTGAACCTTATATTGAAGATATTACAAATGCAGAAATTGCCCGCTCGTTTGGAGCAGACTTAATTCTCTTGAATGGTGTTGATGTGCTTTCGCCACATATTGCAGGATTAGAAAACGAAGAAGGTTCATTCGTAGAGGCACTTCACCGATTGGTCGGCCGTCCTATTGGTGTTAATCTAGAGCCAGTGGACAATTCAGCGAATATGGCAGAAGAAAGATTAATCATTTCAAAAGGTCGTCAAGCTAATCTAGAAACCATACAGGAAATTGAAAAATTAGGACTTGATTTTGTATGTTTTACAGGAAATCCTGGCACGGGTGTAACAAATGAGCAGATCCAAAAAACGATACAGCTTGCTAAAGAACATTTCTCGGGATTAATTATCGCAGGAAAAATGCATGGAGCAGGAGTGGATGAGCCAGTTGCAGATGCAGAAGTGGTGAAAGGTTATATTGATTCAGGTGCAGATATTATTTTAGTTCCTGCAGTGGGGACTGTTCCAGGCTTTGATGATGAAGAACTAAAGAAGATTGTAAAAAGTGCCCATCAACATGGTGCCCTTGTTTTATCTGCTATTGGTACAAGCCAAGAAAGTTCTGATGAAGACACGGTTAAACAAATTGCTATCCGGAATAAAATTTGTGGGGTGGATATTCAACATATCGGTGACGCGGGGTACGCCGGTCTTGCTCCTGTAGAAAATATATTTGCGATGAGTAAAGCTATTCGTGGTATTCGGCATACAGTCTCTATGGTTGCTCGTTCTATCAATAGGTAAGGCTCATATACTTAGTTTACTAGACAATAGAGGCATAAGCCCAATGCCTTGCCTGCTATAGTTCGTTATTTTCATTGGAAGAAATTTGCGTGAACAGATATTTATATATCCTTATTAACTGACATCTTTAAACTAAAGAATGAAATCAAAGGAGGAACTAACAGTGAAAACTATTATGTTAGTATGTGCAGCAGGAATGAGTACAAGTTTATTAGTGACAAAAATGCAAAAGGCAGCAGAAGTGCGTGGAATCCAAGCTGATATTTTTGCCCAATCAGCACAAGAAATGGAATTTACTCTCGAACAGAAAAATGTAGATGTATTGTTATTAGGACCTCAAGTGAAATATATGCAAAATCAAATTGAATCAAAACTGGTCGGGAAAAACATTCCTGTAGCAGCAATTAATATGCAATATTACGGTATGATGAATGGTGAAAAGGTCCTTGATCAAGCACTGCAAATAATTGAAAACAAGTAATAAAAGGATAGCTGTTAATGGAAGGCGAGAAGGGGGGATACTATGTCATTAGAAGCAAATGATTACTATACTGTGGCGTTTAAGATTATTAGTAACGTAGGTGCGGCTAAAAGCTTAGTAATGGAAGCGCTTTATGCGGCGAAAGAAGGAAAATATGAATTAGCAGAAGAAAAGTTAGCTGAATCAAAACATTTCTTTGTAGAAGGTCATAAAACGCACGCCTCTTTAATTCAAAGAGAGGCAAATGGAGAAAAGCTTGAGTTCTCGCTTATATTTATGCATGCGGAAGACCAGATAATGAGTGTTGATACGATTACAATTCTAGTTACAGAAATGATTGAACTATATAAGCGTACAGCATAGAAGATGTGGACTGCTTACAAATTTGCATACATTTAAAATAGCTGAAATACACATAGCCACAAAAAGGGCTATGTGTATTTCGGCTTATATTTAGTTACGGTTTTTTTAAACCCAGTTTGTATAAAAGATTTCTTCTAAATCACATCGTTCCCAGATATGGACACTAGAGTAGTGCGGAAATAGGCTGGCACTGGATGTTCTAGTCCGATTATTATCGTAGTAGATTAAAGGAGTACTAAATATGGAAAGAATCCCTAATTGAATACCCTAGCATACGATTTTACGCTAGTCATTTTGAGCTATTCTACTATAATGAACGTCACTGATAAAGAATTGTTTTTATAAGTAGTGAAAATTGATAAAACCAACAGATAATTATATGATTATATTAAATAGTCAATCAAGTGTAAGTAGGTATGTTTAATACAGAGAACAATCCATAGTTTTCCTTAGAATGACTCAGGAATGGATAAAAGTATTGGTCCAAGAAATGTGCAGTGGGCATTCTGGGAATGTTGGGATGATAATAAGAAAGGGTGGTGGATTGTTATGAAAATTATCGTGTTTGGTGCAACAGGTGGTGTAGGTCAATCTGTTGTGCGTCAAGGAGTTGAGGCTGGTTTTGAGGTGACGGCGTTTGTACGTACTCCGGCCAAGCTAGACTTTTCCCATGAAAATTTAAAGATTATACAAGGAAATGCTTTTAATCTAGCGGAAGTAACAGAAGCGATTGCAGGTCATGATGCTGTTATATCTTGCTTAGGCTCGAATCAAGGGATGAAAAAATCAATCGAGCTTCAAGAGATGATAAAAAATATTGTTACTGGTATGAAGGAGCAACATGTAGAGCGGATTATCTACACTGCATCTGCGGGAGTCCATAAAGAATTAACAGGGCTAAGTGGTAAATTGGTCATGAGAATGCTTAAGAATCCTCTAATTGATCATCGGGCTGCAGTTGAATATATTCAATCACATGGATTGAACTACACCATTGTTCGACCGATGGGGCTAACGAATCATACCTTTACAGGAAAGTATAGAGAATCTGCAACAAGTGTACCAGAGAAATCAAGATCAATACCGCGTGCTGACGTCGCACATTTTATCTTAAAAGCATTAAAGGATAGCCGTTATGAACATACGTCAATCGGCATCTCTACTTGAGTTCCAAAACACGTTCGTTTTAACAAACTGAGAGGGTCAGGGTGTTAATCTTAAACTACTCAGTACTGTGTATATTATTAACTATTACTTTAATGGGAGATTCAAAAATTCCCGCTAGATACATTACAGCAACTGCATTATAAGTAAGAGCATGGGTATGTTTGTTTATTAAAACTTCCTATATTAAGTCTAAAGCCATTGATGAGTTCACTATATCAATGGCTTTTTTAACTCCATGAAAAAGTATTGGTAACACCCTTAAAAAACATCTACCGCTATAATATAAGATAAACTTTTTATGCGTTTATCTTTCCTTGAAAACGTAATTGTTATAATAAGTCTGAATATTTTGAATAAGTTCTATTTTTAATCATGCTCCTCGTTTATTATGAGAATGAGAGGTGGTGGTGTTAGTGGTGCTATATGAATTATCAAAGGAGTTATCTTATCCAGCCCTTTTGCTGGATTTAGATGCTTTAGATCAAAATTGCAGGAGAATCGCTGAAAAAGCAAATGGAAAAACGATCAGAATTGCTACTAAATCGATACGGTCTATTCCAGTTTTAAAAAGAATTCTCCAATCCAATCCTGTCTATAAAGGAGTAATGTGTTATAGCCCCTATGAAGCTATTTTTCTTGCAGAACAAGGCATTGAGGATATCCTGATAGGTTATCCATGCTGGGATTCCAAACCTCTTAGCAAAATAGCTGAACTAAATGGAAAAGGTCATCAAATTTCCTGTATGGTCGATTCCTTTGAACAGATTAAACATTTAAATGCGATTGCTAAGGAAGCAAATGGATTTTTTTATTTATGCATCGATATTGATATGAGCACCACATTTGGTAATCTCCATTTTGGAGTAAGACTTTCCCCATTAAAAACAGAAGAAGGCGTGATTCAGCTAGTACGAATTATACAGGAATATCCATCGCTAAAGCTTCTGGGAATCATGGGTTATGAAGCACAAATAGCTGGGGTAGGTGATCATTTGCCATCTCAGAGGCTTAAAAATATGGCTGTTGCTTTTATGAAAAAGAAATCAATTGATAAAATCAAACGGCGAAGGGAGAGGATTGTTCAATCTCTTAAGAGTGAGGGTGTACAATTAGTATTTGTTAATGGAGGAGGAACGGGAAGTCTTGAAACTACATCAAAAGAAGAGGTTGTTACGGAACTGACAGCGGGATCAGGTTTCTATGCTCCTTTGTTGTTTGATTATTACCGAAATTTTCGCTTCACACCTGCCTTATATTTCGCATTGCCAGTCGTTAGAAAACCAACTCCAAATATTTATACTTGTCTTGGAGGTGGATATGTCTCATCTGGAGTGCATGGTCAGGATAAGGTGCCATTGCCTATTTACCCGCCGGGTGGTAAATTATTGTCATTTGAAGGAGCTGGGGAGGTGCAAACCCCTGTTTATTATGAAAAGGAAACGTTGGAAATTGGAGATGTCATTATCTTCAGGGCAGCGAAAGCTGGAGAAATTTGTGAACGGTTTAATGAAATCATTTGTCTTGCTAATCAACAAATCGTTGATCGATTTCTTACCTATCGGGGGGAAGGGAAATGCTTTCTGTAATGAAGACGATACAAGGCAAACGATGGAGAAATTGGTCTCAAACATGTGAAAGTATCCCGGAAAAAATCCTGTATCCATCCTCAATTGAGGAGGTTGCTTCAATCGTTAAAGAAGCGTCGAAACAAGAGAAAAGAATCAGAGTTGTAGGAGCTGGGCATTCATTTACGAGTTTAGTGAAAACGAATGATTGGCTCATATCTCTTGATTTACTTAGTGGAATTGAACAACTCGATGAGGCAGCCAGTGCAGTTACCGTCTTGGGTGGTACCCGGTTATTTCAATTAGGAGAAGCGCTTGGACAAGAAGGATATTCTCAGGAAAATTTAGGCGACATCAATGTCCAAAGTATTGCGGGTGCTATTTCAACTGGAACGCATGGAACTGGACTGAAGTTTGGTAATATTCCAACCCAAGTAGTAGAAATCGTCATTGTTACAGCATCTGGAGATGTTCTTACCGTCTCCGAGGAACAAAATCCTCAATACTTCAAGGCTTGTCTCATATCGCTTGGAGTTCTTGGAATCATTGTAAAAGTAAAACTGAAGATAATTAAAACACTTATATATGAATACAGAAGTGAAAGAAAAGAATATCCACTTTTTGAGCAACAGCTTGAATGCTATATCAATGAAAACCGTCACTTTGAATTTTTTCTATTCCCATATTCAGATTGTGTACAAGTTAAAACGATGAATATTACGAATCGTAAACCAAAGGGTTTATTCTTTCATAACTTAAAAAATCTCATTTTTGAAAACTATTTATTTTTTGTACTGTCAGAGGTATGTCGTGTGTTACCAAGGAGCAGTCAAACCATAAGCAGAATATCTGCAAAGGCCGTAGGAACAACAACCATTACGGCAAAAAGCTATGAGATTTTTGCTAGTCCAAGACTTGTGAAGTTCAGGGAAATGGAATATTGTATTCCACTTCATTACTTTAAGCCGGCCATTCAAGAGATTCGGAAGTGTATTGAAGTAAAGAAGCATAAGGTTCATTTTCCGATAGAATGCAGGACGGTCAAGGCAGACGACATTTGGTTTAGTCCTTCTTATCAGAGAGATTCCGCCTATATTGCTTTCCATATGTATAAAGGCACGCCATATGAAGAATATTTTCAAGAGATGGAAGCGATTATGCGGAAGTATGAAGGAAGACCACATTGGGGTAAAATGCATAGCCTAGGTAAAAAAGAATTATATTCCTGCTACCCCAAACTGCCGGATTTTCAAGCCATAAGGTATGAACTTGACCCGCAAGGAATTTTCCTAAACGACTATATTAAAAAGATAATTATTGATGAATAAGAGAATGGCCTTACTATAATCTAATTCTTCTTTACAAGTGAAATGGCGGCCAGATGTTCAGCAAGAGGAGGGTACGGAATCAGTGGTATGCTCCCTACCGCTACTAAGTATAGTTGCCTATCAAGTGAAATCTTCAACACCTATCAAACAGAAAAAAAGCTGGAGTCCGATTCGATGTTATCGGATCGGGCTGTTTCGTTTGCTATATTGCTGCTATTCTTGTATGTTCCTCAATTACTCGGAAGTTTCCACTTTATTTGGAACAATAGAGTCCCCGTTGTAATGCAAAAAGGAGTGCCTTTCCAAAATGTCGAAATAAGTATGTTATCAGACAAACACTAAGACCCTAATAACAACCTGCTTAAATGTTTTTTTTCACGAGTGGTTTCGACTTGTTTTTCCATGAATTGACAAAAACTACATTTTAGACTGCCTGTCGAACTTTATTATGCCGCTGATATCACTCAAGGTAATTTTGAATCAATAAAAGCATTTCAGCAATAAAAAGAGACTTATCATACAGAGAACCAGAATTTATAATTTAAGGTATAATACGGAAACTTCTATTCCATCAGAGGCAGCTATTTGAAGCGTCCTAACTAGGATAAGTTACTCCTTTGTTCTTAAAAAGGTATAAAATATACAGCTTCATTAAGCTATTTCTGTAGGTATTATCATAGAAGATATGGTAGCAACAACTAATGTTACTACTTAAAAGCTTATAAATAATAAATTGAACGATTAAAGTTGTCAGCATTTGGAGGTAGATTATGGTAAAAGACGATGGAATTTGCAGAATACTGATTGTAGATGATGAAATACTAATTAGACAGGGAATTAAGCATTATTTAGATTGGGAGTCTGAAGGTTTTCAAATCGTTGGAGAAGCTTCAAATGGTCAGGAAGCATTGGAAATGATAGAAGTTTTGAGTCCGCAAATCATTATTACAGACATCGTCATGCCTATCATGAATGGAGAAGAATTAACACGAGTCGTTAAAGAAAAATATCCCCAAATAGAGGTCATTATCCTGAGCAGTTATGGCGAATTTGACTATGTACGCTCGGCCTTTCAATGTGGAGTGGTCGATTATATTTTAAAACCAAAGCTCGAGGCGCAAAGTCTATTAAAAGTTTTAAAAACCGCTGTTAAAAGAATACCAGGTTTTCAATCAAGGGAAAAGGAACTGAATGTAAGTCTATCTATCGATCAAATTATCAACAGGTTAGTTTTAGGGTATGATGTACATTTTGATTCAAAACAGATTATTAGAGCTTTTCCTTACAGTCATTACAGTTTATTGGGTGTGGACTTAAAAAAACACCCATCCAAGGGTGCTGCTGAATTTTTAATTCAAGTCAAAACTAAGGTTGAAAACGTATTCAACAAAAAGATAAGCGAGGTCTCTTACTATTCTTTTAACTATGATCCGCATATCATTGTATTTCTTTTGAATACAAATCAAGATCATATGACAAGGGTTAAGGATGTTGCTAATCAATTGGCAGCTTCACAGGTCGCATGTGGTTTTGCTTTAACGGAGGGATTCCAAAGTTTTGGTCAATTAGCAGGAATTTTAAAGAACAGCCTTCTAAAACTGTTAAACTATCGCTTTTATTTTCCTGATATCTTAGTTCTAACTGAACGATCTTTACCTAAGACTGTACATAGGAGTGAAAAATTCAATCTGGATTGGTTTACAGAAGAGTTCAGAAATAAGCACTTTGATTCGGCTTTTCACTATTTAAGGAATCATGCCCTAAAATTATCTAATTGTTTTTTTGTGGATGTTTTCGAGTATAAATCATTTATCAGTAACATCATATTTAACATTACAATCCTCCTTGGCAATATGAATTATGATATCAAAGAGCTTGAACAAAGCAGGTACTCGTTTTTCAAGCTCATTGATGAAGCACATTCTGTAAATGAGACAATTAAACTTTTGGATTGTTTTATTGAGGAAGCGAATAAATGCATATTCTTAATGGAAAATCGAGCAGAGAATATCACTATGAAGAAGTTTATGGACTACATTAAGAGTCATTATGCAGAGCCGCTTACCTTAACCGATGTGGCTACTTATTTTCATTTTAATCCTTCTTATATTTCAAGCTATTTTACAACTCATAATCATGAAGGATTTATAGATTCTTTGAATAGAATCCGGATTGAAGAGGCATGTAAGCTACTCCTTAACGAAACAGCTACTATCGCAGAAATAAGTGAAATGGTCGGTTTCTCGGAGCATAGCTATTTTTGCAAAGTATTTAAAAAAATAAAGGGGATGTCCCCTAGTCAATACAAAAGAAAACAATTTATAGGATAAGGGACGTGATTAAATATGAGACTTATACCCGAGCGATTTAAACACCACACTTTATTTATTACGATTTCCCTTATCACCTTCACCATTATCATTCTTGTTTCTGTGACGATTACATGGACAACAATTCGCATGTCGGAGGAATTCTTTTTTGAAAAATTCAGTATTACGAATGCGAAAATAATAAACGAAATAAAAGAACGCTTTGAGTCTTTTCATTATTCTATTGTCATTGCGTCAAATAATATTTTACAAAGCGGCACAATTAAGACCAACCTAACTGAGGAGCAAACGAATGCTCAAAAAATGATCTCATTTTATACGATGGGGGAATATATTAAACAAATTCAATCGAATATTGAAGCTTACGAGCTTGAAATCATCGTTAAAGGAGAAAATGGGGTTACCTTAACGACCAATCGTACCCACTGGCCGATATCTGATCAGGAGCTTAATGAAAGTATCTTAACAAGCAATACATTTAAAGAACCGAAACGGCTTCTGTATCAATATGATGAACGTAAGAGCGAAACGAGAAGTATTGAGGATAGAAGGTATGTTGTAGCTACAAAAGCGTTAATGGATCGACTTTCCGGTACTGTTTATGGCTCCATGTATTTTTCTTATAGGGAAAGTGAATTCAAAAAGGTCTATTCCAACTATACTAGCCCTGGGAATGATATTTTCATTATTGATAAATCAGGGAGGATTGTTTCCAGTAACCAGTCTCAATTTATTGGGCAAAAGGAAGTGGAACTCCTTCGGTATGCGAAAGAGAGTAAAAACAACTCAAATAATTATATGATTGGTAGTTTTAAAGGGAAGGATCAGGTCATTTTTGTAGAAGCACTTCCCTCTTTTGATATGTATTTATTTAATATTATTGATAAAGAAAAGACATTTGGAAATTTAATTGATAAGAGAAAAATTGTATTGATCTCGCTAGGGATTGTTTTGATAGGTCTGGTCAGTATATTTTTCGTATCAAAAAGATTGACTAATTCTTTATCAAGACTTGTTAGACAGATTGAAAATGCGCCAAAATCTAAATTTCGTCAAAACGTGGCTGTTTTAGGTACATATGAAACGAGGCAAATCGGAAATGCTTTTAATTCCATGCTGGATGAGCTGCATGAATATGTTGAGCAGTTAATGCTGTCGCAAAAACAGAAACGGAATGCGGAGCTGGCAGCCCTGCAGCGACAAATCAATCCACATTTCTTGTACAATACATTAGCTTCCATTAAATTTATGGTTCAGCAAGACCGCAAGGAAGATACGGAAGCTATGATTACTGCTTTGATTTCCTTACTTCAAAATACAATAGGCAATGTGAATGAAACGGTTACTGTTAAACAGGAACTGGATAATTTGAAAAACTATGTCTTCATTAATCAAAAACGTTATGGAAATAAAATACATGTAAGCTATATGGTTTCGCCAGATTGTATGGATTTTCATCTGCCTAAGCTAATTCTTCAACCTTTTATGGAAAATTCATTTTTCCATGGGTTCAATCGTAAAGCGGGGGGATCTATCCATGTCCTTATTTGGCAGGAAGAGAACAACCTGATTTGTGAAGTAGTAGATAATGGTGACGGAATAGCGGATGAGCAAGGTGAAAATCTTCCTAATCAAACGTACAAACGACAGCTTTTCTCAGGAATCGGTGTTAGGAATGTTCATGAGCGTATTCAACTTATATATGGAGAAGAATATGGAGTAACCATTTCCAGCAAACAGGGAGAAGGAACAAAGGTACGGATTATCATTCCTTCTCATATGGAACAAAAATCGTAATAAAATCTAAAGATATTCCAAATTCCCAAAAATGAATACGCTTTCAATTGGCAAAAATAATACAAGTTTACGAAAATATCTTCCTATCGAGTTGTAGCAAAGGGGTGCTAACATAATACATGTAGGATTGATAACGCTTACAATTAGAGATGGAGGGGATGTCAATGAATAAGATTTTTGCATTATTGTTAGCCAGTATTCTTTTGTTATCAGCTTGTTCTTCTGAATCAAAAACGAACGAAGAGGCTTCCGACACAGAAAAGGGTAGCAATGAATTAACGGTATGGACTTGGGATCCAAATTTCAACGTGAAAGCTATCGATATGGCAAAGGACTATTATAATAAGGAAAATTCCGAGCTTAGTTTAAAAATCATTGAAAATGCACAAGCAGACATTGTCCAAAAACTTAATACCAGCTTAAGCTCCGGTACAACTAAAGGAATGCCGAATATTGTCTTAATTGAGGATTATCGTGCGCAAAGCTTTCTTAAAGCGTATCCAGATGCATTCTTCGATTTATCAAAATATTATAAAGCGGAAGATTTTGCAGAATACAAACTTGCTCCTACCAGTTTAGAAGATAAGCATTATGGTATTCCATTTGATTCAGGAGTATCTGGATTTTATGTAAGAACAGATTATTTAGAGAAAGCAGGCTACGCTGTTGAAGATTTGCAGGGTATAGACTGGAACAAATATATAGAAATAGGCAAAAAAGTTAAAGAAGCCACTGGCAAATCTATGATTTCAATGGATCCTAAAGATCTTGGTCTTATTCGTCAAATGATTCAGACGAGCGGTTCATGGTATTTGAAGGAAGATGGCGTTACCCCGAACTTGGCAGACAATGAGTATCTTAAAGAAGCATTTCAAACTTACAAAGAGATTGTAGAAGCAGATATATCAAAACCGGTTTCCGACTGGGGTCAATATCTTGCTTCCTTTAATAGCGGTGAAACAGCATCCATTCTAACAGGTAACTGGATGACAGCCTCAGTAAAGCAGGAAGTATCTCAAAAAGGTAAGTGGGCAATTGTTCCTTTCCCTAAACAATCTGGTAATGCAAATTCTGTTAATGCTACTAACCTTGGCGGAAGCTCTTGGTATGTTCTTGATATTCCGGGCAAAGAGAAGGCTGCAGATTTGTTGGCAAAAACTTTCGGTTCGAACGTTAATTTTTATCAGGATCTAAATAAAGAGATTGGTGCAATTGGTACGTATAAGCCTGCTGCAGAAGGTGAGGCTTATAAAGCAGCAGATGAATTCTTTGACGGTCAGAAAATCACAGAAGATTTTTCTAAATGGGTGGCTGAAATACCACAAGTAAACTATGGTGCGCACACGTATGTAATTGAAGATATATTAGCAGTGGGAATGCAGGATTTCTTAAAAGGAAAAGAACTTGATAAAGTCTTGAATGACGCACAAACACAAGCAGAACAGCAAATTAAATAATAGGTTGGTCTCTGCTAATCTAGCAAATGAAAATTCAAGCCTCGGGAAATTGCCGGCTTCTCCTATAAGAATAGGAGCTACTTTGATCAACAGGCGCGTTTCCCGAGTTTTTTATCAATCTAGTAAGGAGTTGATGTATATTGTTCCCGGCTAAAACCAAACAAAGTTATCATACGAACACAACCGGCCAGAATGTAATACCCCAAAAAAACAGTCGGAAGCATCGGGTGAAAAATGCAACGATTGGATGGTCTTTTGTCGTACTGGCAGTCATCATGATTTGCACATTTACTTTCTATCCAATGATTCAGGCATTTATAATGTCTTTACAATCTGGCACGGGTACAAATCTTTCCTTTGTCGGATTGGACAATTATGCACGTTTATTTAAGGATCCTACTTTTTTGACAACAGTAAAAAATACGGTGATCTATCTCATTATTCAGGTCCCGATTATGATTATTTTTGCTTTGTTTATATCGGTTTTACTGAACAATCCGAAATTAAAGTATCGGGGATTATTTCGAACAGCCATATTCTTACCATGTGTAACGTCACTTGTTGCCTATTCTGTTATTTTTAAATATTTATTTTCTATGGATGGCATTGTAAACACCATGTTAATGAAATTAGCTCTTATCTCTGAACCAATCCAGTGGTTGACTGATCCCTTTTGGGCAAAAATAACGATTATTATTGCCATCACTTGGAGATGGACTGGTTATAATATGATCTTCTACTTATCTGCTCTGCAAAACATTGATTATTCTATTTATGAATCAGCAAAAATTGACGGGGCATCCTCATTTCAACAGTTTTTTAAAATAACCATACCATTACTAAAACCAATTATTTTGTTTACGTCCATTATCTCAACAATAGGGACACTTCAATTGTTTGATGAAGTCATGAATATTACACAAGGCGGACCTGGGAATGCAACGATGACCATTTCTCAGTATATTTATAATCTGTCATTTAAATATACCCCTGACTTCGGTTATGCAGCCACCGTCTCGTATGCAATTGTGATTATGATTGTATTCTTCTCCATCCTTCAATTTAAAATGGCAGGTGATAAAAATGAGTAAACTTAAAAGTATTTTTAACTATACTTTCTTAAGCATAGTCTCCGTTATTTCCATCTTTCCATTTATATGGATGGTAGTCAGTTCGACTAATAAGTCGGTGGATGTAACAAAGGGTCGGTTATTACCAGGGAGTCATCTGGTGGAAAATATTCGAAGTTTGCTGAATACCACCGATCTTGTATCTGTATTAAGTAATTCTATTAAAATAGCAGTTATTACAACAGTGCTTTCCTTGTTGATTGCCTCTTTGGCTGGTTATGGATTTGAAATTTTCAGAAGCAAAATGAAGGACTATGTTTTTAATTTCTTATTACTTTCCATGATGATTCCTTTTGCTGCTTTAATGGTTCCGTTATTTCGGATGTTTGGAACTATTTCCGAAGCTACTCCAATGGTGGGTATTGATACACTTGCTGCAGTTATTTTACCAACAAGTGTAACAGCCTTTCTGATATTTTTCTTCCGCCAAAGTACAAAGATGTTCCCAAGGGAAATTATTGAGGCTGGCCGAATTGATGGATTATCGGAGCTAGGGGTTTTCCTTAGGATTTATATTCCAACAATGAAAACAACATATGCTGCAGCCGCCATTATTACTTTTATGGCAAGCTGGAACAATTACATATGGCCGCTTGTAGTGCTCCAGTCACCAGAGAACCATACCTTGCCGTTGTTAATATCAAATCTTGGGTCAGGATATTCTCCAGACTTTGGAGTGATTATGACAACGATTGTTATTGCAACGCTGCCAACTGCACTGATATTCTTCCTTCTCCAAAAACATTTCGTTGCCGGCATGATGGGGTCAGTGAAGTAGTTGATTTTCGAGTATTCAAAAAGGAATTGGATAAAAGGCTGAGAAACTAGTTGTTCTTCATCATTCATGCAACTCTAAAATGGCTGACTTAATGAGATTATACTCAGTTTCTATAAGCGATTTCACGCTTTTACTGGACGAATAAACTTTTCGTTTCCGTTTAATTTGCTAACTGCCGATGAACTTAATGGCGAATGAATGATGAGAAAATACAGAGCAATCAAAAAGTAAGTAAGTATTCGATTATGTAGAAAGAAGGGTGAAGAGTTATGAAAAAAGAGTCGTATGATTGGGAAAACTTATCTGTTCTTCATGTGAATCGTTTGCAAGAGAGGGCTTACTTCTTTCCTTATACCAGTGAGTCATCCGCATTGACTTACGACAGAGGAAAAGCTGAGGAGGTTAAGGTGTTAAATGGCGTATGGAAATTCCACTACGCTGAGAATCCGTCTTTGACACCGAAGCAATTCATTGAAGAATCATATGATACTAGTCAGTGGGATGATCTGCAAGTTCCATCAAACTGGCAGATGCATGGATATGGAAGGCCTCATTATACAAATGTACAATATCCATTTCCAGTAGACCCGCCTCATGTTCCAACTGAAAATCCAACAGGCTCTTATAGACGTGAGTTTACCGTTCCAAGTGATTGGGCAGATCAAGCAATTATCCTACGATTTGAAGGTGTGGATAGTGCCTTTCATGTTTGGGTAAACGGCAAGGAAGTTGGCTATAGCCAGGGCAGCCGTCTTCCAAGTGAATTTGATATTACCAAGTTGGTTCATGAAGGAAAAAATGTAATAGCTGTTCAGGTTTATCAATGGTCTGAGGCGAGTTATATCGAGGACCAGGATATGTGGTGGCTCAGCGGTATATATAGAGACGTTTATTTGCTTGTAAGACCAAAGGCGCATGTCAGAGATTATTTTATCAAAACAACTCTCGATGAAAACTACGAAAATGGCGAATTAGAAATTGAAACCTATATATTAAACCAAAAGAATAATCCGATAACTAATTATCAGCTTGAAATAAAATTAGTAAACCATTTATATGAAGAAGTTGAAATAAGAGATTTAAAAAATATTACGATTGATGTGATGGATGAAGCAAAAATATCTTCTGTTATCCCGATTGACAATCCGAATAAATGGTCGGCTGAGAATCCCTACCTTTATCATCTGCTTCTTACCCTGAAAGATGAGAAAGGGAATGTGATAGAAGTCATCCCAACTAAAGTCGGTTTCCGAACAGTAGAAGTAAAAGATGGAGTTTTGCTAGTAAATGGGATAGCGGTCATGTTTAAGGGGGTCAATCGCCACGATCATCATCCTGATCTTGGACGAGCTGTTCCGATGGATTCGATGATTGAGGATATCCAACTGATGAAACTTCACAATATAAATGCGGTAAGGACATCCCATTATCCCAATGATCCACGTTTCTATGATTTATGTGACATTTATGGATTGTATGTCATCGATGAGGCGGATTTAGAATGCCATGGATTTGAGGAGATAAATAACTATAATCAAATCAGTGATGACTCAGCTTGGGAAGAGGCCTACGTGGATCGGATGAAACGGATGGTTGAACGGGATAAGAATCATGCTTCCATTGTTATGTGGTCGCTGGGGAATGAATCAGGATTTGGTCGAAATCACGTAGCGATGGCTGAATGGTCCAAAGCAAAAGATCCAACAAGACCTATTCACTATGAAGGTGAATGCCGTTTCATTATGGAAGAAGGCGAAAATATACCGACCAGGGATCCAATTGCTTCAGATGTCCACACAACTATGTACACACCAGTCGAGATCATGGACGAATTAGGGAAGAGAGACGACCTGAATAAGCCACATATTCTTTGTGAATATGCTCATGCGATGGGGAATGGACCTGGAGGATTTAAAGAATATTGGGAAACCTTCTATAAATATAGAAGATTGCAGGGAGGTTTCGTCTGGGAATGGATTGACCAAGGGATTAGACAGATAAATGATAATGGGGAAGAGTACTTTGCCTATGGTGGAGATTTTGGCGAAACACCGCATGATTCCAACTTTGTCATTGATGGCCTAATCAGGCCTGACCGGACACCATCACCTGCGTTAATAGAATACAAGAAGGTGATTGAGCCAGTTAAGGCAGAAGCAGTTGATTTAGAGAAAGGGATAATTGAAATTACCAACCGATATGATTTTATTCCTTTAGATCATCTGCAATTATCATGGTCTATTATATGTGATGATCAAATTCTTGATCAGGGGATGCAATCTGTTGAAGGTATTCAAGCAGGTGAATCAAAGTGCATTACTATACCGTTTACGCTACCTACTATTATAAGGGATCACACTGATTACTGGTTAAATGTAAATTTCCGGACGACTGTAGATACCTTATGGGCTAAAGCAGGTCATGAAATAGCATGGGAGCAATTTAAACTTCCAGTTTTAGCGACAGTAACTGAAAATAATACCTCGTTTTCTTATCCTATAGCGGTTAAAGAGTGTGACCGGTTGATTACGGTATCTGGAGATCATTTTGAATTTGCCTTTAGTAAAATCTTTGGCGTCATAGATTCATGGACTGTTGAGGGAATGAAGGTTTTTGGATCAGGGCCGAAATTGAATGTATGGCGGGCACCGACAGATAATGACAAGCTGGCTATTCATAAAAGTATAAGTTCAAAGGAAGTATGGCAAAAATATGGTCTGCACTGGATGCAGCATAGAATCACTGATGTAACGTATGATGTTTCATCTGATAAGAAGAGCGTGGATATTCATGTCACTGTCCGAATTGCGCCGCCAAGAATTGCTTGGGGGATCAACACCACATACACCTATACCATTTTAGGCAGCGGCGATGTTTTTCTGAAGGTAAAAGGTGAACCTTATGGAGAACTGCCGGAAACGATGCCGAGAATTGGGTTAACGATGAAACTGCCAAAAACGTTGGAGAATGTCAGCTGGTACGGGCGGGGTCCTGGAGAAGCTTATGCAGACAGCCGGATGGCCAATAAAGTAGGAGTATGGTCCAGTGATGTTGAAGGGTTATATACACCTTATGTCTGGCCGCAAGAAAATGGAAACCGTCATCAGGTTAAATGGGTATCATTAACGGATACAAACGGTTTTGGTCTTTTAGCGGTCGGTGAACCAGAAATAGATTTCAGTGCCCACTACTATACTGCTGAAAATTTTGAAAGAGCTAACCATACGTATGACTTGAAAAAACAGGATTTTATTACCTTTAATTTGGATTATAAACAACACGGTCTTGGCTCTTCCAGCTGTGGTCCAGATGTACTGGAAAAATATCGTTTAAGACCTGAAGCTTTTGAATTTAAAGTGCGTTTCAGGCCGTATAACAAATTTCAATTTTCGCCAATCGAACTGAGCAAGGTTTTGATTCAAAACAATAACTAAAAAAAGCAGCGAAATCCCGTGAGAGTACGTACGCTCATTAGGATTTCGCTGATTTTGAATAGAGGTGGAGGTAGCCATGCAAATACAATTAATTGGGTTGGATGAGCAATTGGATTCAGCTTCTCAGGAAATCTTAAATCTATTAAACATCAAGCAATCAGACAATGGGATTCCCATTTTAGTGGAATCTTCAGAATCTGGAATTCACGTTCAATATGATGGTAAAAGTGGAACGATTGCCTATCAAGAACCGTGCCAATTCTTCCGTGCACTAGGCCTATTGATAGAAGGGATGAAAAAGGATGAGCTCTTCGGAGAAACCAGTTTATAATTCCCTTGGGGTCTTAATTGACTGCTCCAGAAATGCCGTTTTAAAAGTCGAAACCTTTCAAAAGTTGATCAAACATTTGGCCTTAATGGGGTATTCTTCTGTGCAGCTATATACTGAAGACACGTATGAGATAAAAGAGTATCCGTATTTTGGCTATATGCGTGGCCGTTATTCGGGAGAACAATTAAAAAGTATGGATCTGTATGCAAGCAGCTTCGGAATCGAGCTGATTCCCTGTATTCAAACGCTGGCACATTTGGGTACAGCATTAAAATGGGAGACATTTTCCGATATCGTGGATTGTGATGATATCCTGCTTATTGATGAAGAGAAAACGTACGATTTGATTGATGCAATGTTCAGGACTATGTCCAAACATATTTCCAGCAGAAAAATCAATATTGGAATGGATGAGGCCCATATGGTCGGGCTTGGCAAGTATCTGGATAAACATGGTTTTCGGGACCGGTCGACTTTGTTGCTTAAGCATTTTGGCCGCTTGATGGAAATTGCCAGAAAGTACAGCTATGAGCCGATGATGTGGAGTGATATGTTTTTCCGGTTGGCGAGTTCGGGAGAGTATTACGATACCGAAAGCGCAATTCGAGAGGATGTTATAGAAATGATCCCAGATGACATATCATTAGTTTATTGGGATTACTATTCGGTTGAGTCGGAAAAATATGATGGTATGTTGAAAAAACATAAACAACTCAGTAACAACATAATTTTTGCTGGCGGCGCTTGGAAATGGACTGGCTTTTCCTCAAATAATCATTTTAGTCATCATGCAGGTGAAATTGCTCATAAAAGCTGCCTTCGTAATGGAGTTAAAGATGTATTTATTACAGCCTGGGGTGATAACGGCGCGGAAGCATCAATTTATTCCATACTTCCGACCTTACAGCTTTGGGCAGAGCTTTGTTATACGGATAATGCTGAAACAAGCCGCCTGGAGGAGCGCTTTACCACATGTGTCGGAGGGAATTACTCTGATTTTATGAGCTTGGATATGACGATGATGGTACCTGGTAATAAATTGCCGAATAACCATTCAATTAACTCGGCTAAGTATCTATTGTATCAAGATGTATTATTCGGGTTATTTGATAGACATGTGATACCTAATGAGTATGCTTCGCACTTTCAAAACTGTGCAGATCGTTTTAAAAAGTGTATAAATAGAACTCCCGATTGGCAGGCATTGTTTCTGACACAGTATTCCTTAAGCAGTTTATTAGCAATTAAGTGTGAGGCAGGGATAAACATTCGGCAAGCCTATCATAATCAAAATCGTGAAATTATGGAGGACTATTGTAATACCTTCTTACCTGAAATGAAAAAGTTAGCAGAGGAATTCATGAAAGCTTATCAAACGCAGTGGATGGAAGAGAATAAAATATTCGGTCTTGATGTATTCGATCTTCGGATGGGCGGCCTGCTGCAGCGGATTCAATCCGCCATTAACCGGCTCAATGACTACCTTAAAGGCAGGATAAACGAGTTGGAAGAATTAGAACAAGAGATTCTCTATTTTGATGGCCGGGAAAAGGATGAAGAAACAAGCGCTATCAGTGCTAACTTATGGCATACAATTGCAACACCTTCTGTTATAGCAGGAATATAGCATATCTTTATCCGATTTAAAGTTATATAGAAATGAATAAACAATATAAGAAATCATAATATGTTCTAAAACCTGTGTAAACAGCAGTCACGCAGAGTATGACTGCTGTTTTTTTCACAAACCGTACAAATAAAGCGTTTAAATCACATTGATTAAATTTATGGAAAAATTTACAATAATTGTATGGATGGTACTTATCTTTAAAATCCAGTCATCATTCTTTATGTGAAATATATCACATAAAATTATCTAATAATATATGAAAGCAAGGGGACGCTTCTGGCATGGTTTTGATCGAATTCGTCCCTTTTAATGAGGTGGCCACAAAATGTTGGTATTAGAACCTATTAAAGTCGGAAATTTGGAACTGAAAAACAGATTTGTTATGGTTCCAATGGGAGCAGAACTCGGAAATTTTGATCCAAGAACAGTAGATTACTATGTTACCAGAGCAAAGGGCGGAGCATCGATGGTGATGACAACCGTTATTGCAACAGAAGCTATCGATGGCCATACCCCTGCATCCACATTGACAGAAGAAAGTTTTGCAGGCTTTAAAGAGCTAGTGGATAGGGCCCATGAATTTGATTGTAAAATCTGCCTTCAAGTGGTGCCCGGAATTGGATTAGGTGGTATAGGAGAGGGCAGGCTAAAGCCTGCTTCAGCATCAGCTTTACCATTGTATCCCGGTGCTAATATAACCTTTGAAGAATTGACGATTGATGAAATTAAGTTTATACAAGGTGAAATCTCGAGAACAGTAAAATTAGCGAAGAGAGCAGGAGCAGACGCCATTGAAATCCATGCTTATGGCGGGTACCTGACAGATAAATTCATGACCAAACGATGGAATATCCGCCAGGATGAATATGGCGGAAGCTTTGAAAACAGGATGAGATTTTTAACAGAAATAATCGATGTCATCAAGGAAGACCTTGGAAGTGACTTCCCTCTCCTTGTTAAATTTACCCCGGATCATTTCTTGCCAGTAGAAGAAGGGTACAGGGGAATTGAAGAAGGAATAGAGATTGCCAAACTATTAGAAAGCAAGGGTGTCCATGCATTACATGTTGACGCTGGCTGTCATGATAATTGGTACATAGCAATGCCGCCTATTTACCAGCAGGATATGGTTCCACAAATGATTTCATCTGCTAAAATTAAGGCTGTCACGTCTTTGCCAGTTCTTTCAAATGGGCGCCTGGGTGACATTGAAAAGGCTGAAGCTGCACTTCGAAATGGTTGGATTGATATCGCGGGAGTTGGAAGAGAGTTTTTGGCAGACCCAAATTTTCCAAAGAAAGTGATGGAAAATAGAACGGACGAAATCAGACATTGCATTTATTGTAATGAAGGCTGTATTGCTACCGTTGCTGCTGGTAAGAGCATAAACTGCGCCGTCAATCCTCTTACGGGCTATGAGGGATTGAAAGAATTGAAAGCAGCAGATGAATCGAAGCGGGTTCTAGTGATAGGTGCTGGTCCTGGCGGCTGTCAAGCTGCCATAACTGCTGCAGAAGCAGGTCATGATGTGGAAATATGGGAGAAAAAAGCCTATCTAGGAGGGAACTTTCATAATGCCTGTATGCCTCCGTTTAAGCGGGATGGAATGAAAATTCTCGATTATTATCGGACAAAACTTGACCGGTTAAATATCTCGATTAGGTATTGTAAAGAGGCAACGGAAGAAGCGATATTATCCTATAAAGCAGATTTGGTGGTTCATGCTACCGGTGGCAATCCTATAATGCCAAGTGCAATCAAGGGACTGAATAAGAGCCATGTTTACACAGCAACAGACGTTCTGCAAAATCAAGCTCTTCTTGGAAAAAAGATATCGGTTATTGGCGGCGGGCTAGTCGGCTGTGAAACCGCAGTTGTGCTTGCAAATAAAGGAATGCAGATCACTATTATCGAAATGGCTGAAAAAATGTTACCTGAACCTTTATTTATACAAAATGCAATGATGTTAAACCAGCTTTTGCAGCACCCAAATATCACGTTTAAAACATCTGCTAAAGTAACAGAAGTACTAGATCAAGCCGTAGAAATTGAGGTAAACGGCAATAAAGAATGGAATGATTGTGATAGCGTTGTGGTAGCAGCAGGATTTTCGCCTAACAATCATCTATATCACTCTTTAAAAAATAAAACGAATATTGTTAACGTTGGTGATAGCGTGAAGGTTAGAAAAGTACTTGATGCAGTACACGAAGCATATGATGCGGTCTTAAATTTGTAGAATTATAATAAAAAGCTGAGATAAATCTACGAATGAACAAAAAAGCCGGCAGAATTTTACGAGGAGTAAAAATCTGCCGGCTTTGATTTTGAATCTAGTGATGTCCCTGCCTCTATTCAGCTTTATTTATATAAGAGCGCAGATCCAGTTGGAATGACTGAAGTCGAATATTTATAATGTTGTCAGAGCACATCATTATAAATAAGCTTATTTAGCATTAGTTTTTTTTGCACGCACTGGTTTAAAAATAGATAGAACATACATCACTAACCCTGCAATACCAATTCCTAAAATGGTGTTGAATGATTGGCCAGTGTAGAAGCCGCTGCCGAAGTAGAAAATTTCACGTAAACCTTCAGAGGCAAAGCGGATAGGAACCCAAGGGCGAATGAAGTTTACAAAGAAATCAGGAAGCATTTCTTGTGGTGTCATTAAAACACCCATACCTAACAGCATTACAACCATGAATAAGGTAATGGCTGGTTTACCGATCCATGCAGTTACTCCGGAGACTAATAAAAAGAAACAGAAGGCTGCAAACGATACGAACGAACCAACCAAGAAGTAGCTAGGCATATTAATACCAGCGATTAAACCAAGCGTTGCAACGGTAAAACCAGAGAATAGGGCAATAATTATGCCGAATAATGCTTGACCTCCCATTAGGTGTAACGCTTGTTTCCGAGTTAATAATTCTTTTTTCAAAATGTTTGAAGAAGCTAAAAATACTATGAAACCACCGATTAACGCACCTACCCAAGCAGGAACTGCCATTAAGGTTGGAGCACTTCCGTTTGCAGTTGAGGCTGTAACGGCATTGAATACTTTTTCTTCAGAAACAATCGGATTCACAAGTACAGCTGCCTTGTTAGCCTCGATTTGTTGACCGTCCATTTGCGCAATAAAATTTGAAGAATATTGGTTGTTTAATTGGGTAATTAAAGCAGTTAAAGCAGTCTTAGCATAGTTCGCACCAGTTATGTTATAACCTTGGTTAATATATACCTGTAAAGTTGCTGGAGAGTTGTTAGTCAGCGCATTTTGCAATGTATCATTATAACCTTCAGGAATGACTAATGCAGCATAATACTGTTTATCATCAAATAAATCTTCAATATCTTCTTCTTTTTCATTTGTAAAAGCTAACATTGGTTCTTCGCCGTCAGTGCCTTTACTCATTTGTTCAACTGCCGATTTCACGGCATCTACATGTACGCCTTCATCATTTACTATAAGTGCAACTGGTAAATTTCTTACTTGTGGGTTACCTTGAGCAAATAAATTTAATGAGAATAACGCAATAATTAAAATTACTGCAATAGGAGCAGCCCAAGCTAATTTTTCTTTAAATAATCTCAATCAATTTCTTCCTTTCTTAATAAACAACATATTGTTCAGTAATATTTATTCATTTTATAATCAAGGTATAAACAGAAGCAATGAACAAAAGTGAACAGCTTGTTCATTTTTAGAAATAGAGGGATTTTTGTGAGTATTTATGAAGAAAAAAACCGTAAAACTAAACAACTAATTCAAATGTCATTTTTGCAAATTTTAGAGAATAAGCCGTTTGAACAAATTACGATCGGGGATATAACAAAAACCGCACAAATTAATCGAGGAACTTTTTATTTACACTATCAAGATAAATTCGATTTGCTTGATCAAATAGAACAACAATTGTTTAGAGATTTAGGAAATCATATTGACGAATTACAATCTCGCTACTCCTCCATACATACATTTGAAAATGGACAAGAGCAAATAGCTGCTTCTCTATTTAGTTCAATTAAAATGCATGCACCAATATTAAAAATTTTCTTAAGCAATCATGGTAGAGCAGGTTTTCATATTAGATTCAGGGATGCCTTTTCAGAAAAAGTACGTTTGAATTTAGAGAAAAATGATAGCATTAATGCAAGGTTAAAGGCCCCTATGGAATATTTTTTATCTTTTATCACATCTGCTTTTTTAGGATTAGTCGAACAATGGGTTCAAAATGGTTTAGACAAAACACCAGAAGAAATGACAGCTCTATATATTGATATTATTTCTTTTATTCAAAAGAAGTAATGCGACTTTTGAATCTGGGAAAATTCATTCTACAATTCTGAATCATGCCTAGATAAAAAACCAAAATTATTGGCTTTTTTGTTTTTTCGACGACGAACAGAAGAGCGAACACTTGTTTTGAGCGAAAATGTGTTCCCAGCTCTGATTATCCCCTATAATGGAAAACAATGGCTGGTTCAGGAGAACCGTCATAAAAGAACAAAACGGAGGATTAGGGTGGCAAACGGAAAAGCGCATAAGAAAATAAACCTAGTATTTTTAGCTATTGGAATTGGGGCCGTATTGATCAGTTCTCAACAATATGTGCATGGGATTTCCGTGATTATAGGATATCTCTTCGGCACTTATTGGATGAACCCTGATTTGGATATAAAAAGCAATCCGTATCGGAGGTGGGGATTCTTACGGTTCATGTGGATTCCCTACCAAAAATTTAAGCATCGCTCCATCTGGACACATGGGTATGTGATTGGAGATATCATCAGATATCTGTATGTGATGGCTTGGATCATGCTGGGAGCAGGAGCGATGAGTATCCTGACAGATGTGCCATATGAAATTTATATCAATCATTTAGAGGAATTCGTTATTCAACATAAGTTGTCTTTCTTATCCTTTATTGTCGGGAATATGCTTTCATCTACCGCACACATTTTGACCGACCATGCTTCAACCACTTTCAAAAAGGTCTTTTAGCCAAAATCCAAATCCCTTTTCTGCTAGGAGAAAAGGGATTTTTAGCATTTCAAGATGGCTTGTCGTTCGTCAAACTTCAATATGTTCTCTCAAATCGAAGCCATTTTAAATACTCTTCGTCTTAAAAATAGGCTGTTTTCGTAAAGATTGTTGCTTTATAAAAAAGGCTGGTTTATATCCATTTTATGGTACGGTTAGATTATAGTAGCTTATTGAACAAACGGGGCAGGTTAGCGAAAAAAGGACTTATATTATTTTTAAAGACATATATATAATAATGGTTTTACATACCACCGGGAAAATAAACGACATATATAAAGACATCAAGCTTGACCAAGGCATTATAATTAAGTTCAAGAAAGAATGTCCTCAAAGAGAATATATTTATACAAAATGGCTTGTAAGCTATTTTGTCGAACGATTAGGGGGTAATATGGTGAGTGAAATAGATAAACGCAACAGATTAAAGGAAGAGCCATTCAATTACCAAATAACGAAAAAAGGGACAGTGATCATCTATTACGAAGGCAAGCAAATCAAAATTGTAAAGGATGGGAAGGCTGCGCAACTTATAGAAAAATTAAATGCAGCAGAAGATATAATGGAAGTACAGCTTTTATTAGCTAAAATTACAGGGAACTTTAAACACGGCAACGAAAAAAACGGTAAAAATAAATAAACAAATTCATTCCTCGGAGATTTGGCTATAAAAGACGCTGCTAGAAATTTATAAATAAGGATCTTTTATATATCAATGTTGATTATACAAAGACAGGATGGCAGTGAAAGACGGGCGATTCCTGCCCGAGCAGTGGGACAGGTTAGATCCCAAATTATTAAACAGTGGCGTTCATCCTAGAAAGATTAATGCTTTTTTGTGGTTGAATATCTTGTTGAAGTAAAGGGGCAGGTTCGTATTATATAGTTCAGCCAGAACTTTCTGGTTGAACTTTTTTCATTTGAATTTAATCTATCAGTAGCCAGGGTAGAACGTAAGGGGCAGTGGGACAAATGATCCCGTCCGCTAAACTGTTCACCCCCTACTTGTAGAAATATGTTTGAGGCTGGTTCATCTCTACCTCCACGCTTCTTAGCCTTTCTATCAATTGCTTCTCGGCCTTTGAAAGACTCTTTGAAAAAGGTCTCATCGCTTTCGAAAATTCCTTTTAAAGTTTGAAATCTCAATGAACGAAGGGCAAAAAGCACCTTATGTCGCCAGTAAAATGCGGTAGACAAATGGATTTTTAGTCTTTTGGCAATCTTCGGCAAGGTGTAACCCTCAACTATTAAATGAAAGAAAGTAGACCACTTTCCAAGATAACGAGTGCCAGATATAGGAGTGTTAGTTAGGTCGTTGAAAAACTTTCCGCAATCACGACAAAGATTAAGAGAGGCAAAATCATGAATTGATTTTGCCTCTTCCATTAATCACACAATACTTTTACTACTGCTTTTTTTACAGTTTGCGGTTGTTGCACACAAACACCTGGCATATGAGCATCTTGGGGCATAAACACAGCAAAACATCCTTCTTTCACGATAAGATGATTACCCTCGCCATTCAAGAACATAACATCATTTTCTTTTTGTTCCTCTACGACTTCTGTATCTTCCTTATTTGTATAAACCATTCTTTCCTCGCCTTTAATGACGTATTGGATATCCGTATATGAGTAATGAGCTTCCAGGCGACAGTCTTCAATGAGCTTTGTTTCATACTCTTGAATCATTACGAAGACCTTGTCATTTTCAATTTCATACTTTCCTACCGGCAAGGCTTGCAAATCATTTTCCATTAAAAAAGCGAAGGCTTTCTTTAATCTAGGATGCACTCCATCATATAATGGAGCATTTGATAACTGATCGATAATCATATATGTTTCCTCCGATACGTAATATAAGTATATAAAATAGTAACATAACCAGTAATAGCGATACAAGAACTTGTATACAAGTCTGGTTCGTATGATATGAAAAACCGAAGGAGAAAGAAATAATTGAGTTTGATTAATAAACCATCAAACCTTTAGATAATAGTCATCTGGCCATTTATTTGTGTAAAATTGCCAAAATACTTTTATCGTCTAACTTGTGTTTATCATTTTTAGCTCAGCTCCATATTTTATGAAACACCCGTGATTCAACTTACATCTGTTAACTTTTTTCCTTTTATAACCATTATCGGGTGTGATATGATAAGATGTAATTAAAATAATATCTGAAGATTTTCAGGAGAGGTTCATAGCGGATACCCTCTATAAAAAACTATGGATACATGTCATTCTCGCCATGTCCATATATTGGACGTGGCTTTTTTGACTTTCTAAGTAGTTATTTTTATAGAAAAAGAGTATGGCCCTCCTTGGAATGATTAGATATCTAATTCAAGGAGGGTTATTTATGTCTGGTCGACAACAAACAGAAGGATTAGAGGATTTAACGTTATTGGGAAATCAAAATGTGAAGTATGCATTTAATTATGCACCTGAAGTATTAGAGTCTGTAGATAATTTACATTCAGACCGTGATTACTTTGTTAAGTTTAATTGCCCTGAGTTTACAAGTCTTTGCCCAATTACGCAGCAACCGGATTTTGCGACCATGTATATTTCGTATATTCCAAATAAAAAAATTGTAGAAAGTAAGTCACTAAAATTATATTTATTTAGTTTCCGCAATCATGGAGACTTCCACGAAGACTGTGTCAATATCATTATGAATGACTTAATTAAACTGCTGGATCCTCGTTATATCGAGGTATGGGGCAAATTTACTCCACGCGGGGGTATATCAATCGACCCTTGGTGTAACTATGGCCGTGCAGGTACGAAATATGAAGAAATCGCAAATCATCGCTTAATGAATCACGATTTATATCCCGAAAAAATTGATAATCGCTAACTGAGTGTTACCACAATTCGTTAAAATCCTTTTATCTTGGGAGGGGGAAAGATCATGAAGCAAGAAAAAGCATTAGTCGTGTTTAGCGGCGGACAAGATAGTACGACATGCTTGTTCTGGGCAATGAAAAATTTTGGAGAGGTAGAGGTTGTGACATTTAATTATGGGCAACGACATGCATTAGAAATTGAATGTGCAAAACAAATCGCTAATGAATTAAACGTCCATCATCATATTTTAGATATGTCATTACTTAATCAACTTGCTCCGAATGCATTAACACGCGCTGATATTGAGGTGAAGGATGGTGCGGAAGGAGAGTTGCCATCAACGTTTGTACCGGGTCGCAATTTATTATTTTTATCTTTTGCAGGTGTATTAGCGAGACAAATTGGTGCAAAGCATATTATTACAGGTGTTTGTGAAACAGATTTTAGCGGATATCCAGATTGTCGTGATATTTTTATAAAATCATTTAATGTCACAATCAATTTATCAATGGAAGAAGCCTTTGTTATACACACACCTTTAATGTGGTTGAACAAAGCAGAAACATGGTCCTTAGCAGATGAATTAGGTGCATTTGATTTTGTGAAAGAAAAGACCTTAACGTGTTATCACGGTATTAAAGCGGACGGCTGTGGTGAATGTCCCGCTTGTAAGCTGCGTCTGCAAGGAATGCACACATATTTACATACCAAACAGCATATAGGAGGATCAATATGATACGCATTCTATTCTATTTAGTATCAATTGTAACGGCAAATGTACTGACAGCGCGCTTTGCTCCATTAGAATTTTGGATATTCATTATTCCAATGGGATCGTTCTTAATTGGTGCAACCTTTATCTTCCGTGATTTGGTTCAAAATAAACTTGGTCGTAAGAGGACCTATGGTTTTATTTTCTTAGCTTTAGTATTATCAGCAACTGCATCTTATTTATTAGGAGATACTCTAATTATCGTCGCAGCCTCTGCGCTATCATTCTTAATCGCAGAAACAACAGATACAGAAATTTATACACGTTTAAAACTTCCGATGGCTTGGCGTGTCTTTTATAGTGGAATGGTTGGTGGTTTATTAGATTCAGTTGTGTTCGTCATTGTAGGACTAAGCCCATTAGGAGCTGGATATATTCCTTGGTCAGCTGTACCAGCTGCAATTATTGGTCAGATTATCGTGAAAACGGTTATGCAAATGATTGGTGCATATCTATTAGGGCAAGGGTTGTCTTATAAAGAAAAATATCTGGCGAAAGTATAAAAAAGTACAATAAACAAAAAGAACTATCAAATGGCTTTTCCGATACGGTTAAGGGCTTATTGAAGTCCGAGCTTCTTTTTCTCCGGGAATTTAAGAGTTTGGAGTATTTTGAGAAAGAAATGGCGGACTATATCCATTATTACAATCACAAAAACAAATGAAGGCGAAATTAAAAGACCTGAGTCCAGTTGAATACAGAACTCAGGTCTTGAAGCAGCCTAATTATATATGTCTAAATTTCTTGAATCAGATCACACGGGAACCGCTTTTATTTCTTAATGTTTACAGGAAATCACTTTTACACTTTTGACTTTTCCTTTTACCGCTTCTGGCAGATATTCATACGTTTCAAATGGCTTTGGTTGGCCTTTTTTCAAGCTGTCCGCATAGCCTGACAAGACTGCGACCATTTGGTTATTTTCATCTAGTAAAACGGCTGCATAGGATGCATCAAACTCTTCATCTGTCGAATTCACAAGTTTGCCTGTTACTGTGTACATTTTGTACTCATCTTCTTTTAATACAGGGTTTTCCACATTAACACCGACATATTCCTCAGATGCCTTGTCATACTCAGGCACGCAATACACTTTGGCGATGTTCTCTTGTTTGATAGGTTCTTCAATAAAGAGGGTATTCGAAATATAGGTTTTCTCCCCTGGATTGACAATGTGCGGGTAACTGCTTCCGCCCATTTGGGCACCTAATACATTTCCGTCTTTGTCTTCTGCCGCTAAGTCAGAAGAATACAACACTGCTGGGATGTTGCTGGTATTTTCCAGTTCGGCATAGTAGTAAATGGTCGTGTCATCACCGGTTTCGATATAATATTTTTCTTGGGTGAATTCCAAGTTGACTTCCTGCTGATCGTTTTCTTGAACGTTAGTGGTGGTAGAAGTTGTTTCATTGTTTGTGTCTTTTGTTGCGTTCGAACAAGCCGTCAACAACAACGCTCCAAACATAATAATGAAAAATCGCTTCATCACTGTTGTGCACTCCTTTGGTGAAATTAGGATCTTATTATAGCATGGAAGGGGAAGGAATTTTACTGTAATTTCCATTTACGAATAATTACCAGTTAGAAGCGTTGCATTAATGAAGAACGAAGGTGGAGAACAACATGAATATATTTTTTGAGAACTGGTATGAATTTCCAAATAATCTAAAAAAACGTGAATGAAGCACTGAGTAAAAAAGAAAAAGTATCTGGTTGTTCTTTTTGTCTGTATTACCATGGAACGGTCTTTAGTATGGTTAATCATTTTAAAAATGGAGGTATTTTCTCCTTTTGTATAAAAGAAAAGAGATATTAATAGAAATAACAAAAGCATAAGAACTTTAGTTGTTCAAATGCTTTTGTCTGGGTTTAAAAAGTCTCTTATTTTTTATCCTTACAGTGCATGGAAGCTACATAACCAAAGGTCATACCCGGTCCCAATGTTGCTCCTGGCCCAGGATAAGAATGCCCCATAATGGATGATGAACAGTTACCACAAGCGTATACATTATCAAATACTGTACCGTCTTCTTTAACAACTCTTGCTAATTCGTCCGTAACTACCCCGCCTTTAGTGCCGATATCCCCTGGGTAGACTTTCATTGCATAGTAGGGAGCCTCATTGATTTCAAGTAAATTTGGATTTGGCAAAGAAGGATCCCCGTAATATCGATCATGTGGTGTTTCTCCTCTATGGAAATCTAAATCTTTTCCGTTTCGTGCAAATTCATTGAATCTGTTCATTGTTTTAACTAAATTTCCTTGTGGAATATTTAATTTGTTTTCTAATTCTTCGACTGTATTTCCTTTCAAAACAACACCATTCTCATAGTATGCTTGAGGGAAATCTTGCCCGGGGAATAGGCCAGTAAATATATATCTTTTCTTGGCTCTTGCATCTAAAATAATCCAGGAAGTGATGGCTTTACCGTCTGTTTTTTCATTATGTTCATACATTTTATCAACGAATTCATGATATGGAGTCGGTTCATTAATATATCGATTTCCGTCTTGGTCAACGATAATCATATTCGGCAAGCCTCTATCCGCTACTAAGAAAAATGGCATACCCAAATGATTAATGACAGTAGGTGCACCCCAAACTCTGTCCATTAAACCAAACTTCGCATTCAATTTTGCGAAAGGCTCAATAATATCACCAGTTTGACCTTTTGGTGAGCTTGTCCAACTCACATCTTGTGGACTTGGAAGATATTTATCTCTCTTTTCTTGATCCCGAGAAAATCCACCTGATCCAAAAATTAAGCCTTTATTGATTTTGATTGTTACTTGTTTACCGTTTTTGTTTACGATTAGGCCTGTTACTTTATCGTTTTCGTAAATAAAATCAACAAATGGTGAATCAAGCCAAATTTCACCGTTTAAATCTTTGTAAGTTAGAGCCAATCGAGCTATTAAAGCTCTACCTAATGCGGCATAATCTTTTTTGAATAATTTATGCTTAATTAATCGCCATCCAAGTGTTAAAGAAGCTCTTTTTCCTGCCCAGGACCTGGTGATCATATTCACTTTAACGAAATCCTGTCCTGTCATAACGAAACCTTTTGTATCCATAGCAGGAGGGAGAAGCTTGCTCTTCCAATCTTCTAATTTATTTAAATCAATTACTTTGGGCTCGATCGACCGGCCGATCCCTTTTCCACCCGGATGTGTCGGGTAATAGTCAGAGTAATTATTTGCATAGGAGAATCTCATATGTGGGCTTAAATTATGCATATAATCCAGCATTTCGATCCCTTTTTTCAAATAGGTTTCTTTAATTGTATCACTTACTAAATCACCTACAGTGGAATCTAAATATAATTTAGCCTCTTCAAAACTATCGGCTACACCAGCCTCAACTAAATATCTGTTATTCGGAACCCATACACCGCCGCCTGATAAAGCAGAAGCTCCTCCAAAATGCTTTTCCTTTTCAATTAGCAGTGTACTTAATCCCTCTTTTTTTGCAGTAATGGCGGCAGAAAAACCTGTTGCTCCAGAACCGACTACTACTACATCATATTCGTAATCCCAACCCATTAAAAAATCCCCCTTTGAGTAGTATCTGCGCAAAATAACAAAACCCCTAAATAGAAACCGTTAAATATTCAGACAATTAAATTTTACAGTATTTAGAACAGATTATACAATAATATTTGGAAATATTTATTAAATATCAATCAGTAGAAGGACTGAATTGACCCATACTTAATAAATGAGATAAGCATAGAGAGTGAAACGAGAGTTTATTGTAGAAAAATATATAATGTTACACCTGGTATTTAAGAATAATTTAACGAACAATGCCATTCCAATAGGGTGGAAGGTTAGTTTACCAATGGATGCTCAAAAGAAAATAATAGTTGTTATTGAGTTGGCACTTTGAAAATTACAAAATGGTAGATAAATTAGAATTGATGAAGATTAGATAAAGGAGGATCTCTGGATATGTTTTATCGTCTAGATATGTGAAGGGAAATAATCCAAAATAATCAGATCCCGATCAACTTTAGAGGTCAGGATCTTTTTATAGGTTAGAGTGCTCTAATTAGTACACTGTAATTTTTTCTTTTCTTAAAAAAGCTTATATTATCTTAACTTCTACCCAAGCATCGGTAAGAGGGATTCCCCCCAATGTTGCCTCTTTAAAGAATTGTTCTATTGAATCGAATGACTGATCTGCACCAGTGAGACTTTCCAATATCCATTTATTATCTTTCTGTATAACATGGTAGCTATTGTCTTTATACATAAAGCTGGATACGACATTGTAACCATAATCAGTATTTTCTCTTACCATTTCCATCTTTAAATCTTCTATAGAGTAATTAATTTTTTCTGTAATCATATCAGCATAGCTTCTCACATCAGAATCTGTATCATTTTTAAATAGTTCAATGAATTTCTTTAAGGTATCTTCACTAAATTGGTAAGTATAATCATTCCAAATTTTATTAGCTATAGAGATCCTTAAATCATCATCAGGATGTTCGCTCAATTGTAATAACTTTTCGCCATACCAATCTAAATCTGCTTCCTCATCAATAGTATCAAATTGGATAATTTCAGAAAGTGTTTCAGCATCATCTTGTTCGATTAACGATTCAAAGTCTTCCTTACTATATGTCACAATAGAATAGTCTTCGTCATCTGGTAATTCTATTTCCACTACATATAAGTTTTCTAGAAAATCGTCAAAGTTTCTAGCGAGTGTTATTACTTGTGAAATCTCATCATTATTATCTACGTACACAATTGGCGGATTTGAAGAAGTATGCCGATAATCAAAGGCCAGCCAGTAATGACCATCACCATTAAACAAAACAAGGCCTTTAGGCATTTTCCATTCTTCTATTAATTCTTCACTATCTAGTATTCCTCCATTTTTGCCAATTCCATCGAGGTATTCTACTTCTATGAATAAATCGTCAAATACTTCATGCTTGGGAGCGGGATGAGCATTGTAGATGATACTCCCGCCGTTTTGATCTTTTAATAATTTTATGTAGGATTCTGGAAGTTTAACACCCAGCTTTTTTTCGGCCATTTCAATAATTGAATCAGTGACCGGTAGTGGTTTGTAACCTACATCTTTATCCCATATGCTGCTTTTCAAAATCTCTTCACCTAATTTCATATAAATTATTGCTCAATATATAATTCTACAAAGTTCCATTTAATCCTTTACATATATTGGTTGATGGATAATCTTTTGTGTGACTTTAAATAAAATTTGTTTTTAAGAAAAAATGAAAGGAGTATAGAGGAAATGTTGACTAGTGGGCACTCAAATAGGGTGCCTTTTATTTGGTTTTACAGCACGAATTATATAGTTTTGCATATTTTCTATGGAGTATCTAGTTGCTTTTATGATAACTAGTAGAAATATAATCAGTAATAGAGAAGCTGATAAAAACATACTTTATATCGGCTTACAGATAATACCTTCCCAATATAGCAAAAGATACTCCACCTAATTCAAAGGGAGGAGTATCTTTTAGCTTGAGCTGGTAATAGTTTAGCAGAGTTCAAGCGCTGCCTTATAGTGATGCCGAACCATGCGGCTAGGAATGCTTTAATGATGCCGACTGGTAAAAAAGGATAAATACCTGTTACTAAAGCTTCCTGCCAGGTAAGTGCTGCAAATAGTTTTAACCAAACGCATCCAACGGTTAAGGTGATACACATACCGATTAGGTTTGCGAAAAAAGCTTGACTGTATGTATAGGATGTTTTTTCTAACCATAGCCCAATCAGAAAGGCTGTCGGAATGAATCCGATTAAGTAACCGCCCGTTGGTCCAAATAAAATACCTAATCCGCTTGTGAATTGAGAGAATACAGGTAAGCCTATAAGACCGAGTGTTAAATAGACTAATACTGTAATCGTACTGTGTCTGGATCCCAAGATGGTTGCCACAATCCCAACGGCTAATGTTTGTCCTGTAATAGGAATGAGAGGCAAAGGAATGGTGATTTGGGCTAACAGACAGATGATGGATGCACACATTGCTGCGAGAACTAGCTTTTTCGTTTTATCATGAGCCATAGACAGTCACCTCAACTGAAAAATAAGTAAACCAATTTAAATAATAGGTTAACATATTTTATGGGAAGTTAACAAGATTTGTTTAATAAATAAATGTAAAATTTAAACTATTATAATTTATTGAAAATTCTACCAAATTAAACTAATATAGTGATATTATTTAAATGAGTATAAAGATCTAGAGATTAAGGGGGATTCATTTGAGTAAGAAGGCTATAATTATACCAATTATTACAGGTTTTATCATGTTGCTGCTTTATTATGTGTACAATGTAAGACTGGAAACAACTCTGCCTGATGATGGGTGGGGAAGATCAAGCAATTTGAAAGCATCATCAAAATATCCAATGGAATATTACAGTTATCAAATAGATGATGAGTTACACATTTTTATGCCGGATGAGACAGATGTTTCTCACAAAGTATTGGATCAAAATTTCAACATGTTAAAAGAAGAATCTATCCAAGCCGAAGTGGCGCCGGCAGAACCAATTTGGGCGTCCGAGGGTCAGCTGATTTATATGGATGATGATAAGTTAACCATCAACCAAGAGGGAACGGATCAGGTAATCGCTCAAGACATTACTTCTTTTTCACCTACCCAAGCTGGAGTTCTCTTTTGGAATCAGAATGAACTAAAAGAATATAATGCAGGTACAGGTCAAACAAAGCTTATACATACATATGATCAACCTATTTACACAGGATTGCAGGCTAAAAATGGTAAGTCCTTTTTAGTAGGACTTCAAATATCTGATTCCGAGGTTCATTTTTATTCATTGTATAATGGAAAATTAAAAGAGCTGCTCGAGCATTCAGCAACTGGCGGGGAAACAATTGAGAATATCATCTATGATGCCGGAGACAAAAAAGCTACAGCTATTATCGAAAAATATTCGATGGCACAGGGACAAAGGGCCTATCAAGCGTTGGAGTTAAGCTTTGATTTAGCTACTTCAAAAGTTGAAAAAAATGAGAAGTATACTTTTTATGATGAGAAGAATGGGAGTGAGTTAGATAATCCTCGATATTTGCAGATTTCCTACCAGGATGATAAGCCGGCAATTTTATTTGTTGCTGAGGGCAGTCGAGTTGCAAAGCGTTCTGGGTATAATGTTTACTATGCCACGCAGCAAAAAGGAGCCTGGGTAGCTGAGAGGAGAAGTAATACGGAAGACACACCTGCCAGACCTCAATGGCTTGATCAGAATTATATAACTTGGCAAACGTTTGATGGGAAGGAATATGTGTTGAACGGCACAACGGATGATGATCGATATATCGAATCTTCACAAAAAATAACCAAAGAAGATTATACCTCCGCTCTATATTATTCTATTTCTGGCATATTCAGCGGCTTTTTTATGCTAGTGCTTGGACTAGTATGGGTTGTTCCTCCATTGGTCTTTTACGGAATCCTGTCGTTTATCAAGAGTGATATTTTCGAAAGGAATGAACGCAGTTGGGTAGAGCCGGTGGGAATTCTGCTCTATATCGGTACTATGATCTATATGCTGAATGAGGTCTTATCAGAAAGGTCATTCTTTGCGGCTCCATCATATTTAAACTTCGATGGTAGCTTGATTATTTGGCCTTTAATCATCAGTATTGTTACGTATATGATCTATCGCTGGGTGATGAAGGAAGATACAGGTTTATTTGCTGGATTATTTTACTACATAGGCTATAATTTATTAGTTATGACCTGTTTATTTGGGCCATACTTATTGTGAATAACGTTAAGAAGAATACCAGGCAATCATGAAACGATTGTCTGGTTATTTTGTCGTATCGGGTGTATGAATATAACGTTACCTGCAAAATCCCAAAATCAATTTAGTAAGAGATTTCACTGCTCGGTTTATATAAATCAATATAATGGATGGGTAAATCACTAGTGAATGTAATTATTCGTTTAAATATCTTAAAATGAGTGAAAAATTCATCAAATAAGAGAGTTTCCTGTGAATTAAAGTCATACACGGACAAAAATTGTTCCATTATTTCACACGTCTCCGGGTCATTCAATATTCCATGAACTTCAAGCGGCACTTCAAATTTTAAATAAAGATGATCTAACCCAAAATCAGAAAAGACCAAAGCGATTTGATTTCTGTACATGATTCCACCTCCAATAAGCAGTATGGTGATTTGTTTAGTCTTTCAAACAGGAATTCTTGAAATATATAAAGAAAGGATAGGTGAAAGAGTGATAAGTAGTATAAATCAGGAGATTGAAGAGGAGAAACAACGGCTCGAATTTATAAAAAAATACATGCAGGTTGTCATTGATACAGCTGAAACAAACAAAGAACAATTTATGGAAAAAATGAAGGACATTTTTAAAGATGAAGACTGGGTAGAGAGTGCGGGGTATTCGCAGCTTTTAACGAGTGCAAGCTTCTATCAGCTATCAAGGTCCGAACTGGAAAGTTTAATTAAGGCGATACCTAAACCATATTTTGCGCGGGTTGATTTCACTTCTCGTGAGGCTGGCGGAATGGAGAAGCTTTATTTTGGAAAGACATCCTTATTCCAACGTGACAATCAGGAGCAATTGATCATCGATTGGCGTTCACCTATTGCTAATTTATACTATGAAGGCCGGTTGGGAGAAGTGAGTTACACATCAGAAGGTGAAACTTATGACGGTACCATTAGTCTAAAAAGGCAATTCATCATTGAGGATGGAGAGTTGCTTGACATACGGGATATCGATGTTACGACGGTGGATGAATTATTGCAGGAGTCTCTTGCCGGCAGTTCTGCCAATCGATTAACAGAGATTGTTGCAACGATTCAGGAGGAGCAGAATCAAATCATACGAGCGGATTTAAATAAACCTATTATTGTGCAGGGAGCTGCAGGAAGTGGGAAGACAACTATTGCTTTGCACCGTATTTCATATTTTTTGTATCACTATAAAGATGTATTCCAGCCTGAGCAATTATTAATTTTAGCACCAAGCTTTTTATTCCTTGATTATATTTCAGAGGCACTCCCGGAACTCGGTGTTGAGAAAGTAAGGCAAATGACCTTTCAGGGATATGTGGAAGAGGTGCTGGGGAAGAAAATTAAATTGACAGAGGATACTAAGCTTCGTGACATCCTCAAGGATCAACAATTCGTTCACATCTCAAGCATCAAAGGTTCCTCTCTATTTCAAGGGGTGCTTGACCATTATGTTGAAGAAATAAAAACCAGTTTAATGGTGCATGAAGACTTTCGGGTTGATAAGTTTAAATTGTATACAGCAAAACAGTTTAATCATCTTTTATACAATGAGTATACATATTTGCCGCTTTATAAACGAATCGAGAAACTAAAAAAAGTCCTTCAAAATCAAGTACGTTTGAATAAAGATAAAATGCTGAAAAAAGTAGTTCAGCATTATGAGGTCAGAATTGACAGGGCCTTAAACTGGAAGGGTGATGAGAAAAAGCGGAAGCAATACATTTCGCTGGCTTTGGATAAAAAAGAGGCGAGGATCAATGATCTGAAAATGGAAATCAAAAAAGCCGTCCAGGATTATATGAGCTATTTTGATAAGAGAGATATATGGACACTTTATAAAGAATTATACAGCGACCCGGACAGGCTGGTTCAATACTCAGATCATAAACTCAGTAAAAAAGAGGCGTTAGAGCTTTGCGAAAGCAGTCAGAATATCTTTTCTAAGAAAAAATATGAGCTTGAGGACTTGGGCCCTATTCTGTATTTATATGCAAAAATTTATGGAGTTAAGCCGGAGAAAAAGGCAAAGAATGTAGTGATTGATGAGGCGCAGGATTATAGCTTTTTGCAGCTTCAAGGGCTTAAAACAGCTTTGGAAACAGATATGTTTACCCTTGTCGGTGATTTGGCGCAGGGCATCCATTCTTACCGGGGAATAACCGACTGGCAGGAAGTAAGAAAATCCATTTTTCCAAGAGCCATTTATCGAGAGCTGAAAAAGAGTTACCGAACAACCGTCGAGATTATGAATGAAGCCAATCAATTATTAAAACGGCTATCCACTTCATTTCCGGAGGTTGAACCAATCATTCGACATGGCAAACCACCTGTATTTTTAGAGATCACATCTGATGAGGAATGGGCTGAACAGATGTCTAATCAAGTAAGGAAGTTAAAGGAAGAAAAATTCAATACTTTCGCGATTATTACAAAGACTGAGGAAGATGCAGCGATTGTAAATTCCATTCTTAAACAGCATACTGAGCTAGACCTCTATTTACTTGAAGAAACGACATCTATTCCAAAGGATAAAATAGTAATTGTACCGTCGTACTTAGCGAAGGGATTGGAGTTTGATGCTGTATTTGCTGTCACATATAATGAAGTATACTCGGATAACCATGAGATCGATATTAAACTATTGTATGTTGTAATGACCAGAGCTCTTCACCGACTGATACTAATGGGGAAACAGAAGAGGGCATTTATTCTCTAACATTTGTTGGAGAAAATGTCCCTTTTTCTATTTGTTTTGGAAAACACGTTTACCGTATATAGGTAAGCGGTTGTAAGTAGTGTAAAATAGATAAGTAGATTGGATTAGGGAGGTAAGGCAGGGAGAATGAGAAATACAGTTTTAGAAGTCAAATCAATCAGCAAACAAATAGCTGGTTCTGATATCCTTAAAAATATCAGCTTTGAAATAGAAGAAGGCGAAATTTTCGGCTTAATTGGACCCAATGGTGCTGGAAAAACGACCTTAATTCGAGTGATTTGCGGACTTATGAAGAAAAATGCCGGCCAGATTAGAATCATGAATCACGAGGTAGGAACGTCTTTTGTTGACGCCATCAAACATGTAGGAGCTATTATTGAAAATCCAGCCTTTTACGATTATTTAACTGGGTGGCAAAATTTAGAATTATACGCTAATTTATATTCGAATATATCATCTGATAGAATAGAAGAAGTTGTTGAATTAGTCAACCTGACAGAAAGAATCGATGACAAGGTACATACATATTCGTTAGGAATGAAACAGAGATTAGGAGTCGCCCAGGCCATTTTGCACAAACCGAAGATTTTGATTTTGGACGAGCCAACAAACGGGTTGGATCCAGAAGGAATGCGTGACTTACGCAATCATCTTCTCTATTTGGCCAAAGAAGAGAATATATCGATTCTCATTTCCACTCATCTATTATCTGAGGTTGAAATGCTTTGTGATCGAATTGGCATCATAAAAGCGGGTGAATTATTGGAGATCACAAATGTAAAAATGGATCATCATGTGCTTATTATTGAGGTGGATGATATCCAACATGCTCTGGCTGTATTAGATGCAAATTATGAGGTTATTTCATATAAGGGAAATCTTATTCGCTTATCAGTTGAGAAAAAGGATATCCCGATGCTTAATGAAATGCTGGTTCTGAATAAAGTGAGCGTGTATCAGCTTGCTTATGACCAAAATCAGTTGGAAGACACCTTTTTACAGACGATTTCAGCGAGGGAGGTTGGAATTTCGTGAGGTCATTACTTTATAACGAACACTATAAAATGACAAATAACAAAATGGTCAGATACTCCTTTCTGGTGATGCCTTTGTTGATTTGTTTATTACCATTCTTTTTTACAAAACTGATTAAAGGAACAGACGGAAATGTGATTGACTTTATGTCTGTGCTATCCAACTTCCTAATCATCACGATATTTCTAGCGATTGGTTTGGCGGGGAGTATACTGGCTAATGAATTTCAAACAGGAACAATTAAACTGTTATTGATCCGTCCGAGAACAAGGTCAATGGTCTTATTTGCCAAATGGCTTACGATTCAATTGTATGGTATATATTTATTAACCACTACATTTATCTTTTCCTGGCTTATTGGAGGAATCATTTACGGCTTTGGAGCGGGCTATGGGCTTATGTTTCAAAAGTTATTGTTAACGTATGGAATTACGTTTTTGGAATTGATGCTGATTTCAACCTTTACATATGCAGTATCTGTCGTATTTAAAAATAGTGCCTTTGCAATTGGGTTTGGAATAGCTGCGTTACTTGGCGGGAAGTTTGTAACGGAAATTGCAGAGTTGCTGGAGCTGTCCCTTGGCAAGATTTTGCTCTTTGCCAATACACAGTGGGACCAATACTTATTCGGTAATACACCTATCCTGTCTGGAATGTCACCAGGCTTTTCGATCATCATCCTTATCATGCATTTCATTTTCTTTTATGGTGTTGCTTGGTTTTTCTTTGCAAAAAGGGATATAACAGTATAAAGTAAAGGCCTGAAAGGGTGAGAATGATGATTATTAGTGCCAGCAGGAGAACAGATATACCTGCGTTTTACTCTGAGTGGTTTATGAATCGAATCAGAGAAGGCTATTATATGAAGGTGAATCCTTTTAATCGTCATCAAACAAAGAAGGTTTCACTTTTGCCGGTAGATGTGGATGCAATTTGTTTTTGGACAAAGAATCCAAAACCGATGAATCCCTATATTCCTGAATTGGTGGAGATGGGCTACCGTTTAATGTTTCAATATACTCTAAATGACTATCCAAAAGAGATTGAGCCAGGGATGCCAAGTTTATCTAACAGAATGAAAGAGTTCCAGTATATATCTGATTTAATCGGGCAGGAGAAAGTAATCTGGCGATACGATCCCATTGTGTTAAGCAATAAAACGAATGTGGAGTATCATATCGAGCGATTTACTCATATAGCAAAACAATTATCCGGGTTTACTACGCGTGTAGTGATTAGTTTTCAAGATTTTTATACGAAGACAAAAGGTAGACTTGCTAATCTGGAAAAGGTGGAGGGCTATCAATTCGATGACTGGCTTGACCCTAACAATCGGTCAGCTTTAAATGCATTGACTCGTACCATTGGTTCAGTTTGCAAGCAATATGGAATGGTACCAGAGACTTGTTCGGAGATTATTGACTTGGATACACACGGAATCAAACATGGCGCGTGTATTGATAAAAACTTTATTGAAGAAGTATTTAACCTGCAATTATCCGGTAAAAAGGATAAATACCAACGGGCTGAATGTGGGTGCATGGAGGCAGAAGAGATGGGTTCATATGATACATGCCCATTTGGCTGCGTATATTGCTATGCGGTAAGAAGTCCGAAGCTGGTGCAGACAAATAGACAAAAACATGATCCAACTAGTCCTTATTTACTGATAAACGGGTAAAATAATGATATACTTAAGGATTGTATAAAGGAAGCGGTGAAGAGTTAATGAGTTATTTACAACCAGGTATTAAAGCAACATTAACAGTGGAAAGAGAGGTTTCATTCGGATACTTTCTTTCTAATGGTGAAGAAGATGTTTTGCTTCACACACATGAAATCGTTGGTGATCTTGAAATAGGGCAAGAAATAGAGGTTTTCTTATTTAACGATAAAGAAGGCCGATTGACAGCCTCCATGAAATTGCCAACCATTACTGAAGGTGATTATGATTGGGTTCCGGTCGTGGATGTTCATCCAAGCCACGGGGTTTTCCTTGATATCGGACTTCAAAAGGATTTATTGATCTCCAGTGACGATTTACCAAAATTAAAAAGCCTATGGCCAGAAGTAGGAGACCAGCTTTATGTTACATTAAAAGTCGACAATAGAGGCAGAATGTTTGGTCGTCTTGCTACTGAAACCGTTGTACAGGAATTAAGCGAGCATGCTCCTGAATCAATAAAAAATAAAGATTTTGAGGGAAGAGCTTACCGTTTATTAAAAGTAGGCACCTTTATTTTAACAACAGAAGGGTACCGCTGTTTCATTCATGAGAGTGAACGTGCGAATGAACCAAGGCTGGGTGAATTGGTCAAGGGCAGAATTATTGAAGTTAAGCCTGATGGCAGTACAAACGGCTCGTTGCTGCCACGTACGCATGAACACCTTGATGAAGATGCGGAAGCAATCTTTACTTATCTTGAAAGCCGCGGGGGCAGCATGCCTTATTGGGATAAATCGGATCCGGAGTCTATCCAAAAACGTTTTGGTATGAGTAAAGCAGCTTTTAAACGTGCACTCGGCCGACTAATGAAGGATCGCAGAATTACACAAGAGGATGGCTGGACGAAGATAACGAAACAATAAGGGGAATGGATATGAATATACTTTGGGACTTTGACGGCACTTTATTTGATACCTATCCCGGTTATGCGAGAATGGTCAAAAGTGCAGTGGAGACACCTCTTTCGGAGGAAGAAATCTTTTCCTTGCTAAAGGTGTCGTTTGGCCATGCGTTCAACGAACTTAAGCTAACCGAAGAACAAATTAAACATATTCATATACTTGAACGGCAGTTAAAGCCCTTGGATTTCAAACCGTTTCCGGGAGTGAAGAATGTGCTGGAGGCAGCGGATTTAAATGTAATCATGACGCATAAATACCGTGAAGGTGCCGAGAGTATTTTAAAAGCAAACGGAATGGATCAATATTTCACAGAAATAGTAGCCATTGATGACGGATATCCAAAAAAACCTCATCCAGCAAGCTATCAGTACCTGCACGATAAGTACCGTATTGATCTCGCGGTTGGGGATAGGGAGTTAGATATTTTACCTGCCAAAAGTATTGGAATCAAAACCTGCTTATTTCAGAATGATACGCCAGGTGCGGATTATTATGTTAATAGCTATGATACGTTTTTTGAGATTGTTAAAAGATAAGTTAAGTTCAACAGGTGGAGAGAGAACAAATTGTTCTTTCCCACCTGTTTTGCTTTTTATGGATAGATTATAACGAATCCCTTGCTGGAAATAGATTTTTAACATATATACTTTACTAATAAGATTGCTGGATTAGGAGAAAAGAATAGATATGAGGTTAAATAGCCATTAATAGAGCCGTTATTCAGAATAATAGAGCCAATTTTAGTGATAATAGAGCCGATTCTGACCAGAATTCAGCCGAATTCAGCAATAATTGAGCGAATCAGTAAGGAAATAGAGCGGATTAGTTTTCCATTGGATATTTTCTCAATCTTTAGGATGTATAGCGATAAATGAACATCCCATGAGTACAATTATGTAATTCAGTATCTGTAAGGGTTATTTCACATATTTAAGATTTACATTAAATTTTGAATCCTCAAAGCGAAATATCTTTACATACCAAATAATTTATCCTTATAATTTAATTTACTAATCAAAAGATAATTTAAAGAAATTTGATTACTGAAGGAGTTAGAAAGTTGAAAATAAAAGACTTTACTTTAACAGCCATTTTTTTATCTATTATTCTATTATTTGCGTTTACACCATTTGGTTTTATTCATTTAGGTGTAATTAAAGCAACCTTAATTCATATTCCAATTATTATTGCCTCTATTATTTTAGGCCCAAAGATAGGTGCGTTATTGGGATTAGTATTTGGATTTACTAGTATTGCTGTAAATACGATTACTCCGACATTATTATCATTTGCTTTTTCACCAGCAATTCCCGTATTAGGAACAGATCAAGGAAGTTTTTGGGCGTTATTTATTGCCATTGTTCCAAGAGTAATGATTGGATTTATACCTTACTATATTTTTAAAGCATTTCGTAATGCTATAACAAAGAAAAATTCGCTTCAAAAACCTGCTTTATTTATTACAGCTTTAGTGTCCACTTTTATGCATACATTCTTGGTTATGGGTTCTATTACCTTTCTATTTCAGGATGCCTATGCAGAGGCTATTAACGCTGGCAGTACAAGTGCCATTTATAAAGCTGTTTTAACTGTGTTTTTTACAAATGGACTTGCCGAAGCACTCCTTGCCGGGATGGTAACGATGGCGGTAGTTCCGCCTTTATTAAAGATTTCGAGAAGATAAACTCATGTCACTATTTCTGAATATCAATTAAGAAATGTCAAACTCACATATTAATTTGAACGCCATTTTGAATATCAATATTCAAAATGGCGTTTTTTATAGTTGCTGTTTGGATTGAACTTATTATCAAGTGTTATAGAAGTTACTAAGTATAGAGTAATTTCAAGGAAAATAAGCAGTACGTGTCGTCTATAATCAATTTTTCCAACTACGCGGCTTTATACTATTTTCGTGGGATTAAATTGTGAAAAGTAATGATATTTTGTATATAATTGTTAAATAAAGCGATCCGATTTGATTGTCGAATGCTATGCATGGTTTATTGTCTTTTTCATTCAGTTAAAGGGACGTTTTATTCGAAAAAAAAGTAAAAAAGGAAATCGTAGGTGATAGTGTTGTTCTTAAAGAGAATTCAACTTGAGCATGAAAACATACCTTCTTATAATGAGTATCCTTTCTCTATTCCTTCAATAAAGAATCTTCACCAATTGAATTTGAAAATCAATGTTACATTTTTTGTTGGGGAAAACGGTTCAGGAAAATCTACACTTCTAGAAGCAATTGCTGATAAATGTCAGTTTAATACAGCAGGTGGAGGGCGGAATAATACTTATAATGTTCATGCTTCAGAATCCGCACTTGGCGAATATATAAGGCTTTCGTGGCTTCCTAAAGTCACAGACGGTTTTTTTCTTAGAGCAGAGTCATTTTATAATTTTGCTTCTCATATTGATGAAGTAAAAGCTTATAATGCCTATGGCGGACGTTCTTTGCATCAACAATCTCATGGCGAGTCTTTTTTGTCCCTCTTTTTAAACCGATTTAAAGGGAGAGCCATCTATTTATTAGATGAACCAGAAGCTGCCTTATCACCCCAGCGACAACTTTCATTTTTGAAAATCTTACATGATTTAGTCACTGCAGGGGACAGTCAATTTATAATCGCTACACATTCTCCAATTCTTTTAGGATATCCCAACGCCACAATTCTAAGTTTTGATAACGATACAATTAAAGAGATAGATTATGAAATGACAGATCACTATCAAATAACGAATTACTTTTTACAAAATAGACACAAGTTTTTGCGAGAGATATTAGAAGATTAATCATCCAGAAGACACCGTATGTAGTCGTTTGATTAAGATTAAGGCTTTAATTATGGAGTATGAAATACAGAAGGATTTAAGCTGTTTTGTAATTTTTATATTTAACAAGGCACTAATCCAAATTATAAGAAAAAGACTATCAGTTAAAATTCACTGATAGTCTTTTGCATTCATTACTTTTTAACTGTCTCTAAATACTCATCATACGTCATTTGTTTGTCGATGATGCCATCTGGAGTAATTTCGATAATACGGTTTGCAATCGTTTGGATAAACTGGTGGTCATGAGATGTGAAGATCATGGCACCTTTGAAATTAATCATACCGTTATTGACTGCTGTGATGGATTCCAAGTCTAGATGGTTCGTCGGTTCATCCAAAAGAAGAACATTTGCTCCGCTGAGCATCATTTTGGATAGCATACAACGAACTTTTTCGCCACCGGAAAGAACAGACGGTTTCTTCATTACTTCTTCACCAGAGAAGAGCATTCTTCCGAGGAAACCGCGAAGGAATGATTCGCTTTCATCCTGTGGAGAGAATTGACGAAGCCAATCCACTAGAGTTTGCTCGTTTCCTTCAAAGAACTCAGAGTTGTCTTTAGGGAAGTAGGATTGTGAAGTTGTAACTCCCCATTTGAATGTTCCTTCATCAGCTTCCATTTCACCCATTAGGATTTTAAATAGAGCTGTTTTGGCATTATCATTTTGACCAACTAAAGCGATTTTGTCGTCTTTATTCATAATAAAGCTAACATTGTTCAGTACCTTTTCTCCATCAATCGTTTTGGATAGACCTTCTACACGCAGAAGATCATTACCAATTTCGCGCTCTGGAGTGAAGTGTACATATGGATAACGGCGGGATGAAGGTCTAATATCATCGAGCGTAATCTTTTCCAATAATTTTTTACGGGAAGTGGCCTGTTTAGATTTAGAAGCATTAGCACTGAAACGGGCAACGAATGCTTGTAATTCCTTAATCTTTTCTTCCTTTTTCTTATTGGACTCAGCTGTTAATTTTTGTGCCAATTGGCTGGACTCATACCAGAAATCATAGTTTCCGACATACAATTGGATTTTTCCGAAATCAAGGTCTGCAATATGTGTACATACTTTATTCAAGAAATGACGGTCATGGGATACAACAATTACCGTATTCTCAAAGTTGATTAAAAATTCTTCAAGCCATTGAATAGCTTTGATATCAAGGTGGTTGGTAGGCTCATCGAGTAATAATACGTCCGGTTTGCCAAATAAAGCTTGTGCAAGCAATACTTTTACTTTTTCTCCACCATCTAGCTCAGCCATCTTTTTGTTGTGTAATTCTTCTGGTATCCCTAACCCTTTAAGTAGGATTGCTGCATCAGGTTCTGCTTCCCAACCATTCAGTTCAGCAAATTCACCTTCAAGTTCTGCTGCTCTCATACCATCTTCGTCGGAGAAGTTTTCCTTCATATAAATAGCATCTTTTTCTTTCATAACTTCATAAAGTCGGGCATGTCCCATAATAACTACTTGAATCACTTCAATATCTTCATATTCGAAGTGGTTTTGCTTTAAGACTGTAAGGCGCTCTCCAGGGCCAAGGCTGACAGTTCCAGATTGAGGCTCTAGCTCACCTGATAAGATTTTAAGAAAAGTAGATTTTCCGGCACCGTTGGCGCCAATTAATCCATAGCAGTTTCCAGGTGTAAATTTAATATTTACATCTTCGAACAATTTTCGGTCTCCAAAGCGAAGACCTACGTTATTTACAGTAATCATGTATTTCATTTCCTCCGTTTGCTGGTATCTAGCAAATTATATCACCACATGTACACATTTTGAAAGAGAAGTACTAACATTCTCGTGTTTTAGTCAGAAAACAGTACTTTGACGGTGGTAATTTATGTAAAACAACTACTTCTTTAGCTATAAAGACAAAAAATCCAGTACTTACAGAATCAATAGATAAAGCGCTTACTTAGTTACTTTTCTGTAAATTTGTTACATTATTGTAATGTTAGCGACATATATGTAATAGGTTTAACATCTATTTGTTCTTAACAACTATTTTAGTTAGCTGGTAGGATAATGTCTGAAATTCATTCGGTCAAAATAAAGGAGGTTAAGCCCGATGAATCAATTGATTATTGCAGTATTAATCTCAACATCACTTGCGGGAGTCATACAAGGTGGCTTCGTTTCCTCATCCAATAATAATAAAACTCAACATATAGATCAGCAGCCAACAGCTGAAGTAAGTCAAGTAGTGAAAGATGATTTGACTGATTTTATGTTTATAGATATGCCTGAAAAAAAGACAAGCTCTACAATCATTCAGAATGATAAAGAGTTTGAGCATACTTCATATGAATCTATTAATTCAAGCATTAAAGATACAGAAATGAACATACAATCATCTGCTAACGCTGCTGCCGATGCAACAGATCGAGTCGAAACGAAAGACGTGCAATCGACTGAACGTAGAACAGACTTATCTAAGATAGAAAAGGCTGTAAAGACGGAAAAGACTCAGGAAAATAAGGTTATTAAAACACCTGCAGTTGAAGATAAAGATGAGGTAAAAGAAACATCTGTAAAATCACCAATTGAAGAAGAGGTAAATAAAAATACAGAAACTGCCGTAACTTCTGAAGTTGAAGAAGTAGATGAAGAAATAAATACATCTGCTGAAAACTCTGAGCAGGATGAGAAAATCATTACTGTTAAGGCAACAGCTTATACCGCGGATTGTGAAGGTGGAACTGGTGTCACATACACTGGTATAGATCTTAAAGCTAATCCTAATCAAAAAGTAATTGCTGTTGACCCATCTGTAATTCCACTGGGCACAAAAGTTTATGTGGAAGGGTACGGACATGCAATTGCCGGAGATATTGGAGGAGCAATTAAAGGTAATAAAATTGATGTTTTTATTCCATCACAAAGTGAAGCGGAAGACTGGGGTATTAAAACAGTTGATGTGAAAATTTTGGAAGACTGATAGGTTTTTTGATTGGTCATGAAAAGCAATCCAAGCATGCTGGATTGCTTTTTCCTTTCTATTCTAGTAAAAGAGGGGTAGTATCAATACCATATGTTTTAGTCAATTACATAAGTGTATAGAAGGAATTTAAAATTTAGGAATAGAGCGACAGTTTATTTTTTTCGTGATTTGTAGTAAAATTTAATTCTTTGACGGGGAATTATTATATTTTTAGTTTTTGAATCAATATGGAGGAATTCTGATGACAACTGCAACTGTAGATGAATATAATTTAGAGAGTTTGCTGGATTCATTAAAGATGGATGCTTTAAAGAATATCCGCAGAAATCTAAATTTAAAAAACATGAGTTCATTAAGAAAAAAAGAATTGGTAGCAGCACTGGCTGAGAAAATACCAGCTTCTGTCCCTGAGAAGGTTCAAATGATGGATCTTCATCAATACACAGCTATTGTAGCGATGATGACAAAAAGCGGGATTATGCCAATCGAACAAATTGGACTTGAAAATGTATTTTACTTATCAAGTATCGGATATATCCACCCTTCCAAAGTGGAAGATCAACCAGTGGTTGTAATGCCGACTGAAGTAATGAAACAATTTTACAATTTAAATCCAAAAGAAATCATGACTGTCATTAACCGTAATCAAAAAGTGACAAACATTCTTTTTGGGTTAATTCGTTATTATGGATTTATAGAGGTTGAAAAAGCTCATAAATTGATTGAAGGATATATCCAGGAAGAAGTGGATATTGAATGGCTGCACAATTACATTCGATATTTGGAAGATTTCTATGGAGATTTCCGTCTAGATGATGAATATATTATTCATGATACTATCAAGGAATTAGATGGATTTAAACAGGCTCAGGTAAGCAGAGTAGGCTTGAAATACTACCATATTCCTGCTGAAACTATGGTAAACGTGAACCGGTACGAGCCATTTGAAAGAACAGAGCAAATGGTTGAATTCATTCACTATTTATCAGATACGTATTCTTTGAGACAAGAAGAAGCAGCAGAATTGGCAGACCGTTTTATCTTTAAAGTTCAATTCGGAGAATCCTTGCCTGATGTGGTGAAATGGTTTGGAGAACAAATTGAATTTGAGTCAGAAAAAGATATTAATGCACTGGTTGAAAAAATGGTTACTGTCGTAAACAATACAAGACTATGGATTTTAAAAGGTCACACACCTTCTGAATTATCCTCTCCATCTGCTAGTAAACCTGCAGCTTCTGCTCCAGTTCTAAAAACTCAACCAAAAGTAGGCAGAAATGAACCTTGCCCATGCGGCAGCGGCAAAAAATATAAAAAATGCTGCGGTAAAGCTTAATCTCATACAGGTAACTTGTGAACATGGTGTGTACCTCGTGGCGTTTGCTACGGGGGATATGCCGTGTTTTTTATTTTTAACAAAGAAGTAGATGTAAGAACAGTCATAAGTTGATTACTTTATCATCATTCTTAAATGCGTTATAATCATCCAAAATAGAGCGAGGAGGGTATGAATGGAGGATTTTGAATCTTTAACATTGCCAACCTATATCAAGCCTGGATTGGATATTGTATTTTGTGGGATTAATCCTGGCAGAATTTCTGCTCTAAAAGGGTATCATTTTGCGAATCCAGCGAATTTGTTTTGGAAGGGTTTGTATTTGGGTGGCATTACGCCGTATCAGTTTAAACCTGAGGAGACGGCAAAACTCTTGGACTATGGTTACGGAATAACTGATATTGTCGGCAGGGCAACAAGATCTTCTTCTGATTTGAAAAAAGATGAATTTATAGAGGGTGCGGCTGACCTAAGGAATTTAATCACTCAATACAAGCCTAAATGTTTATGCTTCATTGGGATTACTGCCTTCCGCTATGCAACAAACCGTCTTAAAGGCAAAGTAGAACCAGGTCTTCAGGACGGCTTGTTTTTTGCTACACCTGATTGGGAAGGCTGCTATATCTTTGTTGTTCCATCTACAAGCGGGGTAAATGCCCATTATACGAGAGAAGAACGAATAGACTATTTCCGGCAATTATATGAGTGGAATAAATCTCAAAAATAAATAGGTATAATATCTGCTGACAGAGGCATGATATGGTTAGAAAGTTCAGCAGATTATTGACATTTCTGAAAATGTGCCGTATTATAAGGTATAATGTTTATCTTTATAAAATTGACCGTAAATAGACATTCACTTATTATAAAGTGTTCTCTTTTTTACAGAGCGGTACTTTTTATAATAGGTGAATCTTTATTTATCACACATTTTTGGAGGTAACAAAATGAAAAACGGTAAAGTAAAATGGTTTAATGCAGAAAAAGGTTTCGGATTCATTGAAGTTGAAGGCGAAAATGATGTATTCGTACATTTCTCCGCTATTCAAGGCGAAGGTTTCAAATCTCTAGAAGAAGGCCAAAGCGTACAGTTCGACGTAACAGAAGGCGCTCGCGGACCTCAAGCTGAAAACGTAATTAAGCTTTAAGAAGTATGCGAATAAAGGCTATCCCAGGTATGGATAGTCTTTTACTACATAATTAACTTCTAAAAGAAAGGTGTGCCGGTTATGTATAATCGAAAAAATGTTGAGGAAATAATCCCTGAAGAAACGAAGGTGTGGGAATGTACTTCTGATGATTGTAACGGTTGGGTACGTGACAATTTCAAAGCTACAGCAACACCTAAGTGTCCATTATGTGGTAGTGAGATGACAGAAGGAATTAAAATGCTTCAAGCGATTAATAATCCTAGACGGAACGATTAAGCCGTCCAGCTTTCTCACAGAAACAGACCATTGAATATGTGGTCTGTTTTTTTTTGTCTTGTTTTTTATTTTGTGAATTTAACAGTATTTTCAATAGATCAAAATGAAACCATTTATTCGTCTTAATCGTATGTAGGGGTATGTAAACACTACAGAAAAGAGGTATCCCAACTGTGAATTTGCCTTATGAACAAGAATTAAATGAATGGAAAGAATTTTTAATTGGCTATAAGTTTGCATTAAGTGAAATGAATACAAAACTGGAAATATTAAATCAGGAATTTGAATTGATTCACAATTACAATCCAATCGAACATATTAAATCGAGAATGAAAAGTCCACAGAGTATTATGAAAAAATTAAAACGAAAAAACCTAGATATTACGGTTGAAAATGCACAGCAGAATGTCCGTGATATAGCCGGGATTCGTATTTCCTGTTCGTTTACGACGGATATTTATGCGATTGTAGATGCCCTTGGAAAACAGGATGATATACATATTATTGAGATTAAAGATTATATTAAAAACCCTAAGTCAAACGGGTATAGGAGCCTTCATTTGATTACGGAAATACCAGTGTTTTTTTCGAACTGTAAAAAATGGATGCCGGTGGAAATACAAATTAGAACCATTGCCATGGACTTTTGGGCGAGCCTGGAACATAAAATTTATTATAAATTCTCTAAGGATGTACCTGAGCATCTACTCCAAGAATTAAAAGGGTCTGCCGATATGATTGCAGAATTGGACGATAAAATGCTCAGAATTAATGAAGAAGTTCAGATATATAAAGATATTGATAAATTAATGAGTGAAACCAAACTTTAATTAACCTCCTTCTTCCATTAAAAAAATGTGTCAAAAAGGTAAAAAAGGGGAAGATAGAGGTAAAAGGAAGTGAGGTATAGCTCATGACGATGTTAAGAGAAATTATGACCACAAATGTAGACTATGTTACACCGCTTGATAATGTATATGAGGTTGCTTTGAAAATGAAAGAAGATAATGTAGGAATCATTCCTGTCTGTGAGGATAATACATTGATTGGCATCATTACGGACCGCGATCTGGTTGTGGACGGAATTGCTGAAAAACGGCCAGGTTCAACTAGGGTAACAGATGTGATGCATCAAAATGTTGTGACTGCAAACCCTGATACAACAGAGGAGGAAGCAGCTGCACTAATGGCTCAACATCAAATTAGGCGTCTGCCTGTCCTGGAAAACGGTAAACTTGTTGGAATTGTATCCTTAGGTGATTTGGCCGTAAGCTATACCGGTAATGACGAAGCCGGTGAAGCTTTGCAGGATATTTCAGAAGAAAATTAAGAAAAAGCCGAGTATATATATTCTTCATAAAAGCGGAAATTAGAAATATTCATATTAAGTGATTATGTGACAAGGCAATCAAACAAAACAGGGTATTCTCAAAATCTGAGAATACCCTGTTTTAGTTACTATTAAGGGTGAAGCAAAGAGATTTCAATAGTCCCTACTTTATATGAATGATGTTCTTTCAATTTCATTTAAGTAAGAACATCTGTACCCTATATGGTATGATAATGGTACTATGACGCAGGTTGGGTGAGTGTACATGTTAGGTGAGTATCATATATCCATTAGACAGTTAGTTGAATATGTTTATCGGGGCGGCGATTTGGACGGACGTTTTCGCACGGCCAGTTCTATGATTGAGGGGACAAGAATTCATCAAAGAAGACAAGCAGAATATGAGGAGAACGATGAAAAAGAGGTACCTCTTAATCTGATAATGGAATACGGGGATATTCTTTATGAGATTGAAGGAAGATGTGATGGTATTTTACATGGGCGAGAAGGAACAGTCATTGAGGAAATTAAATCAACCTCTGGAGCTCTTGATGGGATTGATGAAAATACATACCCTGTACACTGGGCTCAGGCAATGTGTTATGGCTATATATACTGTTTGAATGAAGGTCTGAAACATATTGATATACAATTGACTTACGTACAAATATTGACTAATCAAACAGCCTCGTTTCGCAAAACCCTAACATTTAAAGAATTAGAACAATTTCTAACTCAAGTACTCGAAAACTTTACACCATTTGCAATCCTGCAATTAAAGATACGGAGAGAAAAGCTCAATTCAGCAGCAAAAATTGAATTTCCGTTCGGAAATTTTAGAAAGGGACAGCGAAAGCTCATAGGAGCAGCCTGGAAAACCATTTCTGAACGAAAAAAATTATTCGCATTGGCGCCAACTGGCATTGGAAAGACCATTTCTTTTATATTTCCATCCATAAAAATGATGGGAGAAATAGACCATAAGATTGAACGATTTTTCTATTTAACAGCCAAAACAATTACGAGGCAAGTGGCTGAGGATACACTAAACATCTTAATTGGCAAAGGTTTAAAAGTGAAAACTGTTACCCTTACAGCTAAGGATAAAATGTGTCCTGATTGCACCTCTGGGCAATGTATATATGGGGAGGGGCATTATGACCGAATTAATGCTGCTGTTTTGGATATTTTAGAAAATGAATGGTTAATGGATAGAGAAACAATTCTGGAATACGCTCAGCGCCACCGAGTATGTCCTTTTGAATATTCGATTGAATTAGCATACCTGGCAGACATTGTGATTTGCGATTATAATTATATTTTTGATCCACGAGTATTCTTGAAACGACTATCTGATGAGCAAAAGAAACGAACTGTAATTCTGGTTGATGAAGCGCATAATCTGGTGGAACGCGGCCGGGAAATGTTTTCTGCAGAGTTGGAAAAGAAAGCATTTCTAGATATAAAAAGGGCGTACGGCCAATTGAATCCAGAGCTATCAAATGCAGCTAAAGTAATTAATGCATTATTGATTCAGCAAAGGAAGAAATTGGGCGAAAGGAAATCAGCTGCTTATTCGGAAAAGCCGGACGAGTTGCTGGATGCACTGGAAGATTTCGTACTTCATGCCGGTGCTCAATTAACCAGGTATGGAGAAAATCATACGTCAAATGAAATTGATTTATTAGAAACCTTTTTTCAATCACAGAATTTCCTACGGATAGCTAAGTATTATAATGAGCATTATACGACGCATGTAATAAAGGGAAGCAATAATGTATACTTAAAGCTGTTTTGTTTGGATCCTGCTTTAAATTTGCAAAAGATGACGAAGGGATTTGCTTCCACTCTATTCTTCTCGGCTACATTGACGCCAATTGGCTATTACATGGATGCATTAGGAAGTGGTGATGGGGATTATCGGATTCAAATCGGTTCACCATTTTCCCCAGATCAGTTGGATATAGCAATACAGCCGCTTTCTACAAGATTCCATGATCGCTCGGTATCTAGTGTTCAAATTGCCAGAACCATTCATGCAATTACAAAAAACAGAGGTAATTTTTTAGTGTTTTTCCCGTCCTACCAATTTTTAAGAATGGTTATGGACGAACTGGAGGAATTTGAGGAACCTTCTAAAATTCTGATACAAAATCAAGGAATGAGTGAGCAGGAAAGAGAAGATTTTCTGTCAGCCTTTGAAGAGAACCTAGATATTCCTGTAATTGGCTTTACAGTATTAGGCGGAATCTTTTCTGAAGGAATCGACCTGGTTGGCAATAGATTGAGTGGGGTTATCATAATTGGAGTTGGATTGCCTCAATTAAATGAAGAAAGAAACTTAATTCGCGACTATTATCACTCAAAAAGTAAAAATGGATTTGATTACGCGTATGTTTATCCGGGGATGAACAAAGTATTGCAGGCTGCAGGTCGATTAATTCGCAGTGAACAGGATACAGGTACGCTTACTTTAATAGATGATCGATTTTTAACCGATAAATATCAATCTTTGTTTCCTGAAATGTGGAGTCAGTTTAAAATTATTAATAGTTACAAGGATATTGTTACATAAAAGGAGATTTATATGAAAGAGCAAAAAGTAAGAGGATTCGAAGTTGTTAATTCTGCGTATATCAAGGTTCAAATGACGGAGGATGAAGTCAAGCTCCCAATGCGCGGAGATGCCGGATCAGCAGGATATGATTTTTTTTCAAACGAAACCATTACATTGAATGTTGGAGGAAAGCATCTGTTTTGGACTAACGTCAAAGCCTATATGCAGCAAAATGAATTATTGGAGATACATATCAGAAGTAGTTTGGGAGTGAAATATGGGCTAGTTCTATCAAATGGGACAGGCATTATTGATTCTTCCTACTATGGAAACCCTGAAAATGATGGGAATATTGGTATTTCCATTACTAATCGCGGAGAAGCTCCGGTTCTTGTAAAAAAAGGGGACAGGATTGCACAGGGTATTTTTAAACAGTATCTATTAGCAGATGAGGATCAAGTACTACATGCAAGCAGAACCGGTGGATTTGGTTCAACCAAACGCTGATTGGTACGGTAATAAATTGTTATTAATAATCGCTTTTGTTTTAAATCTTTTCAAATGGGTAAAAATAGGTAAATGAAACCCTTATTGGAAGAGAGATGATTCAAATGCTTTGGACATTAGTTGGAATCTTATTGGCTATATGGTTATTAGGTCTTATATTTAAAATTGGCGGAGCAATTATCCATGTTTTCTTAATAGTGGCTGCGTTAGTACTTGTTTATAATATTATTAAAAACAGAATTTCGCAAAGGTGAATAGGCAGATCTAAAACTAAAGAAATCACATTAACTATATCAGCCAATTAATTGAGGACTATATAAGGACATTGCTTCCTATATATAGTCCTTTTTAGATGGACAGAATTGAGTATGTTTCGTTACTCGAGTTGTTTTTTGATTATCATTAAACATCTGACCTTATTTTTTACCTCTTTACATAGACGATAAAGCAAAGAAAAGTATATTTTAAGCGAAAAAATGGAATTACACGAAAGTAATCATTTTACATGAATATTACAATATTCTCAATCTGGAGATGTTTTAAAGTTAGTAAAGGATATCAGGTGTATTTGTCGAATATAGAACATACATGTAAAGCTAAGTGAAATGGTGGTCTAATGGAATGGAGCCAATTTTATTAAAGCAAAGTGAATATCAACAGCTGATTGAGGATTTATTGATTAAAGAAGAGGCGAGTTTATTTCAGGAGTATTTAGATTCGATTAAGGCGCCGAATAAAGAGGATTATCTAGAATCTTTGAAACAACCGCGTAAGATTATGTTTATGCAATTGATTGACACGATAAACGGGAAAATATCTGAAAGCCAAATTAAGGAAATGGCGGCAAGCACAGCCGTTGAGCGAATGGATGATATTAATATAGGAGATGTCTTATATAATATCAATCAGGGGCGCAGAATATTTGTGAATTTTGTGCTGAAGATGGATATACCGTCTTATGTACTACAAAGTACAGTTAATAATATCAATAGACAATTTGACACATTCAGCTATGAAATGGTTTCGACATGTATACACTTAAAAAATCAAGTCATTGATCAGAAGACTACGTTCATCAATGAAAACCATAAGGATAAATTAGCACTGCTCGGCCAAATATCATCAAGCTTTGTGCATGAATTCCGTAATCCGCTTACTGCTGTAATGGGCTTTAATAAGATTTTGAGAAAAGAATTTCCGGATATGAAATACTTGGATATCATGGAATATGAGCTTAATCAATTAAATTTTCGCATTAGCCAATTTTTGCACACATCAAAGGCTGAATTCAATGAAGAGATTATCATGGATATATCAATCAGAGATCTGATTGAAGAGATTAAACAATTAAGCTATGCGAACATTATCGACACCAATGTTAAGGTTGAAATCGATGTTCCGGAAGATTTAATTATAAAGGCAAGCAGAAATGGATTGAAGCAGGTTGCCCTTAATCTGTTTGTTAACTCAATTGATGCCTTGAAAAATCAGCCGCCTCAGCGTGTGATTAAAGTAAAATCCACAATTAAGAACAATCAATTAGTGATAAGTTTGTCCAATAATGGGCCAATGATTGCAAATGATATTATTGAGTCGATCTTTGAGCCGTTTTTCACTACGAAGGAATTAGGTACGGGTATTGGCCTGTATGTATGCAAAAAAATTATTGATAGTTATAATGGAGACTTATTATGCACATCCAATCCAGAATGGACGGAATTCAGTATTTATCTGCCCGATTCTATCATTATCAATCCTCCGCAGTGAGTTCTATTTAAGAGCTCTTTATTGTTCGGATTCGTTTTTCAAATTTGATATGGGTCATTTACATTTATTCGGTTAGTAATTAAAAATACCTCTAAAAGCAGTCCGGAGAGGCTGACAGGGCTGTATGAATGACTCAGGATCAATACGCTGTTTATTTGTATATGTAATAGAAATTAAGCAGCACTTACCCAATATGGGCAGGTGCTGTTTATTATGTTCTAAAAGGAAAAAGAGCAAGAGAATACTCATATAAATTGGCCCACAGGAACAGCAGAAGGAGTTTATCATGGCGCTCGGATTTAGATTCTTTTAAGGCACGTCGTTTTACACAATGGACAGTATAGAATACGAGAAATTCATTATTTTTCCATCAGATTCCATTATCATTATAAAAATAGACGTGGATAAATGTGTTAGACTATCAAACACCTGTAATCATTGATGTGTGTGATTTGAAGACATGAATAATTGAACATTAGCGTGTGATTGCCAAAATACAGATTGGCATCATAATTGCATTATTGTAAGTGATGGCAAAATACAATGGATGCTTGCCAATTCCCCATAGAGGATGATTTCATATTGAACCATTTAAGTGATTTTGTTCAAATAAATTAAAGTTTAAATATGGAGGGATTTATGTGACGACATCTAATTTGGATTTATCCAGATCATTGTTGATCGGAGAGTATCTACGCAGGTCAGCACACACAGCTCATGAGAGAGAGGCATACATATTTGGCAGTGAGAGACGGACCTATCGTGAGGCAGAGAAAAGAGCAACCCACTTAGCGGGTTGGTTGCAGGAAAATGGAATAGGATATCAGGATAAGGTTGGATTTATGCTCTTGAATGGACTTCCTTTTATTGATGTTTTCTTTGCCACCTCATTGGTGGGAGCATTGGGAGTTCCAATAAATTTTCGCCTCACAAAAGATGAGCTAGCATATATCATAGGGCAATCTGAGTGTAAAATATTATTTGTTGATCACGTTTTTTTACCTGTGATTGAGTCGATACGATCACAAATTCAGCTTGTAGACAGTATAGTTATCGTGAATGGAGATTCTTCCTCTTCCCATATACCATATGAGACAATATATGACCGCTCCTCAACGTATCGCCCATGCAATTCATTATCGGGTGATGATGGTGCGCTTATTATTTATACTTCAGGTACAACTGGGCGTCCAAAAGGAGCAGTTTTAACTCATCAAAATATGTGCATGAATGGGATGAACCAAGTCGTCACAGCAGGACTTAGCTCGAATTTTAAGCAATTATTAGTTGCTCCCTTATTTCACATTGCTGCTCTATCAACTCTTTTATACCCCATTAATGGAACTACCGTGATTCATTCACAATTCAACCCCGAAGCAGTACTTCAAACCATCGAGAAAGAGCGAATTAATTTTATCTTTTTAGCACCGACCATGTGGCATATGCTTGTAGAATTCCCTTCGATTGAAGACTATGATCTAACATTATTAGAAAGGTGTGCCGCTGGGAGTGCACCCTGTTCTCTATTATTGAAAGAGAAGATAACAAAATATTTTCCAAATGGGAAACTGCGCGATCCTTTTGGACAAACAGAAATGAGCCCAGTTACCACCTGTCTTCAGCCAGAGGACTCTATTAGGGTTGGTAAGCCGGTGGTCAACGTAGAAGTCCGGGTTGTTGATGACCATATGAATGATGTTCCGCTCGGGGATGTAGGTGAAATTGTCTACCGTGGACCAACCGTTATGAAAGAATATTATAAAAACCCAGAGGCAACAAGAGAGGCATTCCATGGAGGATGGTTTCATAGCGGGGATTTAGTTCGGATGGATGATGAAGGGTTTATTTATGTCGTTGACCGTAAAAAAGATATGATTATTAGTGGAGGAGAGAATATCTATCCAGCCGAAATCGAACAAGTCTTAAATAGGCATGCCAAAGTGGTTGAAAGTGCTGTGGTCGGTGCAGTTGATGAAAAATGGGGAGAAGTGGTTCAAGCATATATCGTTCTGAAGTCTGGTGAAATAATGACAGAGGAAGAAGTCATTCTCTTTTGCCAGAATCATTTGGCATCCTATAAAAAGCCTAAGCTGGTACATTTCGTAGATTCATTGCCAAGAAACGCAGCTGGGAAAATTGTTAAGACAGTCCTTAGAAAGGGATATTTAGAGACAGAAAAGTAGATAAGGTCAGTCATTTGAGCATGAGGCAGTGAGAGGCATATTTAGTGGCTAATCACTTCCTTTATTTATGCGACTTTGCTAGTTAAATTTTAATTTATAAGGGAGAAAAAAGGATCAACTATATGTGTCTATCGGGTAATTATCTATACTAATAGGCACGGTAGAATAATAATCGTTATAGTGGCTTAAATATAGAAGTATATCAAAAATGAAAATCTGCGCTTATTTGGCTTCTTTTCACACATACTCTCACTAATTTGATCATTACAAAGTGGTTTGGCTCAATTATGTTGAAGTTCGGCTCAATAATTAATTAAATCCGCTCTATTACTATTAATCCACGCTTTATTATTTACTTAAAGTACCTTTTAAGCTATGTATATGGATTGATTTTAAATGGGAAATCGTTTTTTCTAAATTAACAAGTCTTAATAAAAGAAGTAATGTATCACTGTTTCCAAAGAATAATAGTTTCAAAATTAAATCCTATGAATAGAAGTGTGGAAATTGATGATAGATTTATTCTATCTTTTTTTAGTTAGCTTACAAATTACAACATATTATGTATAGGTTTTAAGTTACAGTTTAAGTAAAGAAGTTCCGTCTGCAGGTCAAAAAGCCTATGATTGATATTCAAACAGCAAGGAAAAAAGGTTGTTTGGAAATCAATCATTTCTACATAAAAGCCATACTATTTTCCTGATTCTCACATGGATGGTGTGTTGGCACGGAACTTGCAATTAGTTAAGTGAAGGCTGTTCCAAGTGGATGCAACATAATGTAAGCGCTTTATTATTGGTGGGAGGAGGGAATACATACGAAAAGTATCCATGAAAATAAAACTAATTATTCTTAAAGGAGGGATACGAATGCGTGAATATGTAACTACCAAACAAATGATTAAAAAGGATTCACTCCCATATAGGCTATACCAAAAGGCAAAAAGACATGGGATATGGAATCCGGTTGATATTGACTTTAGCCAGGATAAAGAGGATTGGAAAAAGCTAAGTCCTGACCAACAGCAGGAAGTTCTGATTCAATTTGCACAGTTTATTGGCGGGGAGGAAGCTGTCTCGGAGGATATCCTGCCGATGATTATGGCTGTATCCAAAAAAGGATGGTTTGAAGAGGAATCTTACCTATCTACATTCTTATTTGAAGAAGCTAAGCATGCGGAGTTCTTTAGTTTATTTTTAGAAGAAATAGGCGTGACTGAGGATCTCAGCCATCTCCTGACATCCGGGCACAGGAAATTATTTGACGATGTCCTCCCTAAGACAATGAATAGATTACTCGTAGATCAGTCACCTGAAGCAATGCTGGATGCTGCGGTCACATACAATATCTTTGCTGAAGGTGTATTGGCGGAAACGGGATATTGGTTCTTCTATGAAGCTTTATCAAAAGCGAATTTGTTCCCTGGATTTATTGAAGGAATACGGAATGTAAAGAGGGACGAAGGACGCCATATTGGATTTGGCACATTCCTTATTCAGCGCTTGATTCATGAAAAGCCCGAGTTATTTGATCGTGTCCAAGTAAGACTCCAGGAGTTGCTTCCAATTGCCTATGAGCTGACAACCAGGGAAGATGGGGAAAAAGTGACAAGTCTCGGTATCGAGGAAGGAAAAGCAATGGAATATGCGCTAAAACAATTGAGTGCTCGGATTGAGGTACTATCACGTGCCCAGGAGAAAACGCTGGAAGAAATTCATGAAACTGAAGTTATTTTTGAGTAAGAAAATAGGTAGAAAAGGGAGGATATAGGATGAGTACAGACGTGAAGGTTCAGGAATTTGCACAATTTATTGGTGGAGAATGGACACCAGGCTCTACGGGAGAAATGTTCGATGTCATAAATCCAGCTACATCCGAAGTAATTGCTAAAGTCCCTAAAGGTACATCAGCTGATGTAAATAAAGCTGTTCTCAATGCAAAGGAAGTTTATGAATCAGGTGTATGGTCAAGGAAAACACAGGCAGAAAGGTCACAAATCATGGTGAATTTTGCCGGTAAAATAAAGGAACATGCACAGGAGTTAATTTATTTGGAAGGTATCAGTACCGGAGCGACCTTACGTAAAATTGGTGGAGCAGATATTATGCAGCTCATCTTATCTCTTCAGCAAACAGCCAATATGGCCCTTGAATATGAATTTGTTCAAGCATTGCCAGTAAGGGAAGTGTTCGGGGCAAATAGAGCTCAATTGGTTCGGGAACCATTAGGCGTTGTAGCCGCGATTACACCGTTCAATTTCCCGCTTGTCTTAGCAATGTGGAAGATTGCTCCAGCCATTGCTATGGGGAATTCCATTATTGTCAAGCCGGCATCTGATACCCCGCTTGGGACATTAAAACTGGCGGAGATTGCTGTTGAAGCAGGACTTCCTAAAGGAGTTTTCAATGTCATTACCGGTTCAGGTGCAGAGATAGGCGAGGCGCTTGTGACGCATCCGGAGGTACAGAAAATTGCGTTCACAGGTTCAACTGAAACAGGAAAGAAAATAATGGAGTTAGCCTCTTCAGGTGTGAAAAAAGTTACGCTCGAGCTTGGCGGAAAGGCACCTGCAATTGTTCTTCCGGATGCTGATCTGGAAGTGGCCATACCTGGGATTTTACTTGGCGTATTCTTCCATGCCGGTCAAGTTTGTGAAGCAAGCACACGTGTCCTGGTTCATGAATCGATGTACGATATCGTCGTTGAAAAATTGGTGGCCATGACTGCAAAAATAAAATTAGGCCATCCACTTGATCCAAGTACCGGAATGGGTCCAGTCATTTCTGAGAAACAAATGAATAAGGTCCTGGGATATATAGAATCCGGATTGGAACAGGGTGCGCGTCTTGTATGCGGTGGCAAAAAAGCAGAAGGACCAGGACTAGATCAGGGTTATTTCATCGAACCAACTATTTTTGCAGATGTCACAAATGATATGAAGATAGCACAGGAAGAAATTTTTGGTCCAGTCCTCTGCGTGATGAAGTATTCAACGGTTGAGGAAGCAATTGAAATTGCCAATGATACCATTTATGGCTTGACGGCAGGTGTATGGTCTCGTGACGTCGTCAAAGCTAATGAAATAGCAACACAGCTTAAAGCAGGCACGATTTGGATTAATGAATGGCATGCGTTCAGAAATGATGCGCCATTTGGCGGTTATAAGCAAAGTGGACTTGGACGTGAACTGGGAAGCCAGGTTTTCAATGAATATACAGAGCTGAAGAGCATCATTACAGCACTGACAACTGAAAATGAACAACGGGCAGCTTTAGGGCTGATATTCTAGCATTCTTTTAAAACTAATAGGAATGGGGAGATAAGATGAAGGTCACTTCGTATTATGAATTTATCCATCGATCAATCATTAAGAATGGGGCAGGGTCGCATATACTTATTCCAGACTTAATTCAATCATTGGGCGGTAAACGCCCGGTTCTATATTCAGATAAAGGCTTAACCCAGGCTGGATTGACGAAAAAAATCCAGCGTTTATTTGAGATGGTACCTGGTATCCAATTGGCAGGGGTATTTGATGATGTTACACAGGATGCCAAGTCCTCCAATATTAATAAAGGGCTGCAATATTACAAAGAGTGCAATGGTGATTCTTTGATTGCCATCGGCGGTGGTTCAGTTTTGGATACAGCAAAAACCATTAAATGGTGTCTTCATAAGAAAGTGAACAAGATCGAACATGCCATGAATGGAAATGTTTTAGAAGTTTGGCCAGAGGCTCAGCATATGGGTATTCCCCACATTTCGATTGCAACTACAGCCGGAACAGGTGCGGAGATATCAGGCATCTCGGTCGTCTACAATGAGCAATTAGGGGTGAAGTGTAATTTGCTCCATCCATTTATCAATTCAGATATCGCAATTCTTGATCCAGAGTTAACTGTTGGCTTACCGCCAAAAATTACGGCTTTTACTGGGTTAGATGCCTTAACCCATGCAGTCGAAGGGTATTTTTCCAATAATTCAAGTGCAATGGGAGATGCATTTGCACTCCATGCTGCTAAACTAATTAGAGCTAATTTGGAAACAGCTGTACATGAAGGCAGTAGCATCGCAGCACGTGCTACTATGCTGCAGGCGAGTGCGATGGCGATTACAAGCTTTGTCTTGGCATTTGCTGAAATGCCAATCCATAATATAGCCCATACTCTTGGTGCAAAGTATGGCATCCCACATGGTTTAGCCAATGCTGTTTTAATGCCGAGTGTTATGAAAAACTTAGCTCCTCTCTATTTACCTAAGATAAAAGAATTTGCTCAGGCGCTTGGCATTGAGAATATTGCCGATACCGAGGAAGAGTGCTTACAGCAATGTATAGAAGAAATTGAAGCACTTCGTAAAGCTGTAAACTTACCAGATGATTTTTCTGAATATAACATTGAATCTGCCGATATATCGGAACTTATATCTGCTGTCCAAAATGATCCTTCTGGTCAAACCTATCGTTTGCCAGAAGAGGTAATTGAGCAGGTTTGCCGAGAGGTTTTAGGCACAAAAGTAAGTGTTTAATAGGCGGAAATATAGATTCTATATTTTAAGGAGGTAGTTAATTTTTGAATATTGTTGAACTGCTAACGTCCACTGTGTCGCGTTTGCCCAATCAGCCCGCTATTCATTACCGGGAACAAGTGATGACTTATCAAGAGCTGAGAGATCAAATTTTCAGTGTTGCAGCCGGGTTAAAAAATAAAGGCATTACTCAGGAGACAAAAGTAGCGTTGATGATGACCAATCGACCGGAATATATCATTACGTATTTTGCTATATTAGCAACTGGTGCAACAGTCGTACCCATTAACCCTACTTTTAAAGAAAAAGAAACAACCTATATTATTAATGATTCGGAATCGGAATATTTAATTACGGAAGTTGCTGCATCCGCTGTCATTCAAAACTCTATGAATGACTTTAAACAGATGAAAGAAATCTATTATTTTGGAGTAGAGGAAAATCATCCATTTACTGACTGGCAGGAATTGCAGTCTCTATCTCCTATCAGCAAGGTGGCCCCTGTTCATGCGGAGGATGTCGCGCAAATCATTTATACATCCGGGACAACCGGTAATCCAAAGGGAGCCATGATTACACATGCCAACTTGAATTGGATGACAATTACGGCAGCCGTCATTAATCAATTAACGCCAAAAGACAGGGTCCTTTGTGTATTGCCTCTTTTTCATGCTTATGCCAAATTACAAGGATTCCTAGCGCCGATTGCCCACGGAAGTACGATTTATTTAGAGGAACGTTTTCATCCTGTTGATACACTTGAAAAGATATCAAACTATCAAATCTCGATATTCTTGGGCGTCCCAACTATGTATGCTTTCTTTCTTCAAAATCCAGCCATTTCAGATTTAGACTTTTCTCATCTTCGGACAGCTGGTTGTGGTGGTGCGAGTTTGCCTGCTGAGATCCTCCATAAGACCAATCAATCACTTGGTGTAGAAATATCAGAAGGATATGGTCTGACAGAAAGTACAGTTATGCTAATGACCACACCTCGAGATATGGCTAAAAAATTGAATTCTGTTGGAGTGCCTATTCCTGGCGTCGATTTGAAAATTGTTGACCCGGAAGGTGAGGAAGTAGAGTCTCACGCGGTAGGGGAGATTATTTTCAGAGGACCGAACATGATGAAGGGCTACTATAAGAAGGAAGATGATACGATTAACACGATTAAAGATGGATGGTTATATACTGGTGATTTGGCCTATTATGATGAAGATGGATACCATTTTATTGTGGACCGGAAGAAGGACATGATCATCAGAGGCGGCTTTAATATTTACCCGCGTGAGTTAGAGGAAGTATTGTACACGCACCCTGATATTTTGGAGTGTTCCGTTATTGGCAGGCCTGATCCGGTCTTTGGCGAAAAAACGGTGGCCTATGTAGCAAAGAAAAAACCAGAGTTACAGGAAGAAGAGGTAGTTTCCTATTGTAAAGAGAGACTGGCAGAGTATAAGGTTCCTGATTATATTTGTTTTATTGACCAACTACCGAAATCAGGAACAGGAAAAATGCTAAAAACTGTTTTAAAAGATTACGATAAAAATACTATTAAATAATAAATGATTTCAGTGGGGCAAAATCCTGATTCTTAAACGAGAAGGATTTTGCCGATTTTTATTCCCTTCCTATATTTAGAGGAGTTTTACACGTATTTGTGGAAAACGTATATAGAATCTTAAAGGGGGAGAAAACTATAAAGCCCGTTAAAGAAATTATGAGTCCGCTCGAACATTGTTTATCACCAACGAACACATTGATGGAAGCGCTATCTATCATGTACAAGCAAAAGTGGAATACAATCCCGGTGACAAACAGTTCAGGTAAACTGATTGGCGTATTTACAAGAAGTTCATTGTACCAAATGATTCTGACGGATGTTTCAAAAGATACGACAATCAGTGAGTATATCAAAAAAGATGTAGGAACGGTTTTGGAGGATGTGAACGCTGAACTGTTGGAAAAGTTAATATCAAAAAGCAGGGTTGGCACGGGGATTGTTGTGAACAAACAGGGTGCACCTGTAGGTATTTTTACAAAAACAAATGCGGTTATGAATTACGTGAGAGAAACGAAATTATTAAAAGAACAGCTTGAAAAAGTTTTACAAACATCCAATTTGGGAGCCATTATGACAGATGGAAAAAATCAAATTATCTTTGTGAATGAAAAAATCACTGAGATGATTGGAATCCCTTATTCATCACTCATCAATGAGAACCTCGAGATTTATATCCCTCAATTAGATCACTTTTCCGAGAAAATGGAAGCTCATTTTCCAATGGTTTTTCAATCCGAACATTATATGGTACGTCTGTCGAAGTATGATTTAGAAAATGGTAAACAGGGGTATATCACACTTTTTCAAAATGTATCTGAATTAGAGAATTTAACAAGAGAATTAAAATTTCAAAAGAAATGGAAAACCCTTTTGCAATCAGTTATCCATAATGCTTATGATGGCCTCGTCATGATTAATGAAAACGAAGAAGTTACTTTTATCAGCCCCTCGTTAATTGAGCTGTTTGATCTTTATGAACAGCAATTGGATATGAGGGAAATCGAATCGGTTTTACCACATCTTCATTTGCCGCATGTGATGAAAACGGGTGTAGCGGAAGTAAGTGAGTTTATGCAGGTTAAAGGAATAGACTATATCGTTCACCGTATACCCGTTTATCAGGATGAGCAAATTATCGGTGCCATTGGTAAAATCGTTTATCGCCAACTGCACGAAGTCCGTGAGTTATTCAAAAGTGCAGAGATAAATGATAGGAAGAATCTGAATCCTACCAAGCTTGAGAAATCAAGATTTACTTTTGATCAAATCCTGTCACACGATAAGCAAATGGATAAGTTTATGAGGAGTGGGATGAAAGCAGCCAAGGTAAAGACCACGGTATTAATTTTTGGGGAAAGCGGAACAGGTAAAGAGTTGTTTGCCCATGCCATCCATAGTGCCAGTCCATTTGGAAAGGGTCCGTTTATTACGGTGAACTGCGCAGCTATACCAGAGCATTTATTGGAGTCAGAGTTTTTTGGATATGAAGAAGGCGCTTTTACAGGCGCTAAACATAAAGGGAAGATCGGCAAATTTGATATGGCTAATGGTGGCACACTTTTTCTCGATGAGATTGGGGATATGTCCTTACCCATTCAGGCCAAGCTGCTTCGTGTCCTGCAAGAAAGAGAGTTTTACAGAGTAGGCGGAACAGAACGGATCAGTGTAAATGTCCGAATCATTGCCGCTACCAATCGTCCCTTGGAAAAAATGGTTGCTGAAGGGGAATTTAGGGAGGATTTATTTTACCGCTTGAATGTCATATCCTTCGAGATTCCTCCGTTAAGGCGGAGAAAAAAGGATATTCTCCTCCTAAGCGAAGCTTTTATTAAAGAATTTAATAAACAAAACGGGACAAGTATTACAGGGTGGAACCCATTGTTCGAGAAAGCAATATTGGAGTATGACTGGCCCGGAAATATCCGGGAATTGCGGAATGTTTGGGAGAGAGCCATGATTTTTGCAGAGGATGGCAAAGTCGGCCTAGAGGACATTCCAGAATATATTCTGCAGAAAGTTGGCTATGATTTTTTCTTGAATGAAGAGGAGGAAGATGAAACACAGCCTTTATTAGAGAAAGCGGAGCAGATGGCCATACAAAAAGCATTGGAAATGTCAGGAGGGAATAAAAGTAAGGCCTGTCTTCTGCTTGGAATCAGCCGATCTGTATTGTATGACAAGCTAAAGAAGTATGATTGGTTACTGCCTGAATCTTCCCACTTAAAACAGCAGAAATGAAGGTGTTTGAAAATCAGACATTCTTTATGGATGGGATAAATTCTATATTTTAACAGGATATGAATTAGGTGAATTTAAGGAGGAAGCGTACATGCTTAAGGGAATTAAAGTAGTTGATTTCACCCAAAACTTGCCCGGACCCTATGCAACCCTGCGGCTGGCAGATTTAGGAGCAGAAGTCATTAAAATAGAGCCTCCAACTGGAGATCATGCGCGTATGCCATTGGAGGATGATCAAAAAGAAAATTATCTTTTCCGGTGTATGAACCGAAATAAAAATAGCTTGGCCCTAGATTTGAAAAACGAAGCGGACAAAGAATTGGCGATTGAGTTGATCCGTAATTCAGACATTTTAATTGAAAGCTACCGTCCTGGTGTAATGGCTCGCTTAGGGCTTGGATACGAAGATATAAAAGTCCTGCATCCATCGCTTATTTATTGCTCCTTATCCGGCTATGGTCAAAAAGGAACCATGCACCAACTAGGCAGCCATGATTTGAATTACATGGCTCTTAGCGGTGTATTAGCTCAGTTAAAGGATGGGAATGGCAGACCCATTCAACCGTCACTTACATTTGCTGATTTGATCGGTGGAACTTCAGCAACCGAAGCTATACTAGGTGCCCTCTTTCAAAGAGAACGATCAGGCAGTGGAAGCTATTTAGATATTGCTTTATTGGACACGACTGCTGCATTAATGAATTACCATGTGTTTATTGAATCAGCAACAGGCAGAAAAAACGGAATCCCTACTTTAAATGGTAATGTGATTTGTTATGGGATTTATGAAACCAAAGATCACAGGTATATGACGTTATGTGCGTTGGAGACAAAGTTTTGGAGAAATTTTTGCGCGGCAACAAGACAGGATGTATGGATAAATGCTCAATTTTCTAAGCCGACTAAGCAAAATGAAGTTTATCAGGAAATAGTTCAATTGTTTGCAAGTAAAACATTCGAGGAATGGATTCATTTCTCTATGGAAGTGGATTGCTGCATGGCGCCTGTCCTTGAAGCCGATGAGCTAAGCGAACATATCTATATGAAGGACAGAAATCTAATTCACGAGAAAGATTCATATCGATATATGGTGACTGGATTTCAATCAGGAGCATTTTCAAATGAAATAATCGGTACCTATCCAAAGCTTGGCCAGCATAATCGAACCTATCAAAAATAAACGCTAGTAAACTGCTGTGTATGAATACCGGCAGTTTTTTCTTTATAGATTGATAATTAGCGTATTTTGCTAGGCGCCGTTTAAACCAACCTGCTACAGCAAGCGACAATGGACGAAACGAGACACTAATGAATGGGAAGGTGTACAGATTTCATACAACCAATCTCACAATCTGGCGGAATACCCATTTAACAAGTTGGCATGATAATTGCATGTATATAGGGTGTACAGATATAAGACTATGAATAGAAAGGGAGTACAAATATGACCGGTTATTTAAAGGAAGAGCATCGTATTTTTCGTGAATCAGTTCGGAAATTTCTAGATAAGGAAGTGATTCCTTACTATCTTGATTGGGAGAAGGAGAAAAGCACACCTGGAGATTTGTGGAAAAAGTTGGGAGACCAAGGGTTTCTTGTACCGTGGGCAGATGAAAAATATGGTGGGTTTAATGCAGATTTTGCCTATTCAGTCATTCTTGCTGAGGAGTTTGAAAGAGTCGGAAGCGGAATTGGAGGATGTGTTTTACATAATGATATTGTTGTTCCATATTTATATGAATTCGGTACAGAAGAACAAAAACAAAAATGGATTCCAAAGTGCATTACGGGTGAATATTCAACGGCTATTGCAATGACTGAGCCGGGAACGGGATCAGATTTAGGGAATTTGCAGACAAGAGCTGTTAGAGATGGGGATCACTATATTATTAATGGGCAAAAAACATTTATATCAAATGGGCTCAGGTCCGACTTAACCATCGTAGCCTGTAAAACAAATCCAGAAGCAGGACATAAAGGAATCAGTCTCATTGTAGTCGAAAAAGAAACACCTGGATTTATACGTGGTAAAAAGCTGAATAAAATCGGTCAGCTTGCGGGTGAAACGACTGAGTTAATTTTCGAGGATGCAAGAGTACCGGTTAGTAATTTATTAGGACAAGAAAATAAAGGCTTCTATTATTTGATGGCCAAACTTCAGCAGGAGCGGTTAATGTGTGCGATTCAGGCCTTAGCAGCAGCCGAGGAATCGTTAAAAATCACGATTGATTATGTCAAACAGCGGACTGCCTTTGGTAAATCAATCAGTGAATTTCAAAATACACAATTTAAGATTGCTGAAATGGCGACTGAGGTGGAGATAGGCCGTACATTTATCGACGGTTTAATCGTGAGGCATATGGAGGGTCAGGATATTGTCACCGAGGTGAGCATGGCTAAATGGTGGATAACCGATATGGCAAAGAGATTGGTCAGCCAATGTATGCAATTGCACGGTGGTTACGGTTTTATGGAAGAATATGCGATTGCGAGAAGATATCGGGATATAGCGGTCACCTCGATATATGCAGGTACAAATGAAATTATGAAGCAAATAATCGCTAAAAAAATTGGATTATAAGGGGGAGAGTTATATGAGGGAGGCCGTAATTGTTGAAGCAGTCAGAACACCGGTAGGAAAGCGTAATGGAGTATTGAGCTCCATCCGCCCGGATGATTTGCTCGCAAACGTTTTAAAAGAAGTAGTAAACAGGGCAGGTGTTTCTTCTGATTTGATTGAGGATGTCATTATTGGGTGTGTATCCCAAGTGGAAGAACAAGGGTTAAATATTGCACGTTCAGCTGCCTTGATGGCTGATTTCCCCATTAAAGTACCTGGCACGACGATTGATCGACAATGCGGTTCCAGTCAACAAGCGGTTCATTTTGCCGCACAAGCCATTTTGAGTGGAGATATGGATATCGTTATAGCGGGTGGAGTGGAGAGTATGTCACGAGTGCCGATGGGTTCAACAAGAAAGCATTCACAGCCTAGTGAACAGCTGTCTTCCCGTTATGAATTAATCAATCAAGGACTATCAGCAGAAAGAATTGCTGAGAAATGGGGCTTTAGCCGCAATCAACTTGATGAATTTTCTCTATTGAGTCATCAGAGAGCTATTCAAGCCCAAAATGAGGGGCGCTTTGATCGTGAAATCGTGCCAGTGGAAGTATTGGATGATTTGGGAGCAAAGACTTTAGTTACACAGGATGAAGGCCCACGTCGGGGAACCTCTCTTGAAAAGCTGGCCACTTTGCCTACAGTTTTTAGAGAAAATGGTGTGATACACGCTGGGAATGCCAGTCAAATGAGTGACGGAGCTGCAGCCCTGTTAATTATGTATAAGGAGAAGGCGTTGGAATTAGGCTTAAAACCAAGATTTTCGATAATTGCCCGAACGATTGTAGGATCCGATCCAACCCTGATGTTAACTGGACCGATAGAGGCGACGAGAATGGCACTTGATAGAGCAGGACTGACGATACAGGATATGGATTTATATGAAGTCAATGAAGCCTTTGCACCAGTTCCGCTCTGTTGGAAGGAAGAACTTGAAGCAAGCATGAATAAGTTAAATGTAAACGGAGGAGCGATTGCACTCGGTCATCCTCTTGGTGCAAGTGGGGCAAGGGTCATGGTTACTTTAATGCATGAACTTGAAAGAACGGGTGGACGATATGGATTACAGGCTATTTGCGAGGGTGCCGGTATGGCCAATGCAACGATTATCAAACGAATTGAATAGAACAATCAAACAGGTATGATTGAAAACTAAAAAATGGAGGTTGGTTGTATGAAGATGCAAAATATAATTGCTGTTGTAACAGGTGGAGCTTCGGGTCTGGGAGAGGCTACAGTCAAGAATATTGTGGAAAATGGCGGGAAAGTAACGATTATCGATCGCTCGGAAGATAAAGGGTTGGCATTAGCCGAATCACTCGGTCATGAAAATGTGATCTTTGTAAAAGCGGATGTAACCAGTGAGGATGAGATTCGGACTGCCATTGAGAAAAGTGTTGAAACGTTTGGGAAAATCAATACGGTCGTCAATTGTGCAGGAATTGGAGTAGGTGAAAAAGTCGTCTCTAAGGATAAAGTTCATGATCTTGGCAGATTTAAAAAAGTGATTGAGGTCAATTTGGTTGGGACATTTAATGTAATTCGTCTGGCTGCAGAACAAATGATTAAGAATGAACCTAATGAAGAAGGGGAAAGAGGTGTTGTCATTAATACAGCTTCAGTAGCAGCTTTTGATGGACAAATTGGCCAAGCAGCCTATAGTGCTTCAAAGGGTGGAATTGTTGGCATGACCTTGCCGTTGGCAAGAGATTTAGCGAGAAGCGGAGTTCGTGTTATGACGATTGCTCCGGGCTTGATTGACACACCTTTGTTTGGGGGATTACCAGAGCAGGCCAGGAGTGCCCTCGGTGCGATGGTACCATTCCCGCCAAGGCTCGGATATCCCTCAGAATATGCCATGCTCGTCAAAAGTATTATTGAAAATCCAATGCTGAATGGAGAAACAATTCGCCTGGATGGGGCAATTCGTATGCAGCCAAAATAATAGATTAAGAGGAGGCAGTGCTATGTATTCATTGCTGCGTGTTGAAAAAGAGAATAATGTCGCAACGGTCGTCATTAATAATCCACCGATGAATGTTTTGAGTGAACTACTGGCAAGTGAGCTTTGTGATGCCTTTACTGAACTGAGAGATGACCATTCAGTGGTTACGGTTATTTTAACAGGGGAAGGTGACCGGGCATTTATGGCGGGAGCAGATATTAAGGAGTTCCCCAACATGATCAACCAAAGCACGGAAGCCAAAAAACAGCCCAGTAAGAAAAATGAGGTTTTTCGATTGATATCCGATTTTCCAAAGCCTACTATTGCCTATTTAAATGGAATAACACTGGGCGGTGGATTTGAACTTGCACTTGTCTGTGATCTGCGTATTGCCAAGGAGACGGCCCAACTTGGCTTGCCTGAAGTGAAGCTCGGCCTATTTCCAGGTGGAGGGGGAACGCAAAGGCTGCCCCGTTTAATCGGTTCAGCTAAAGCAAAAGAGCTGATGTTTACAGGCGATTCGATAACGGCTGAAGAAGCGCTTCAGCTCGGGATCATTAATCAAATTGCTACAGATGAAGAAGGGATTGAAGCTGCCCGCAAACTGGCCCGGAAAATCAGCAGGCATTCTCTTCAGGCTTTACGAAGAATCAAGCAGGCAGTTAATGAGGGAACAGATAGCCAATTACAGGATGGGCTCGAATTGGAATCAAACCTGTTCCAGGAAATCTTTACAACAGAGGATATGAAAGAGGGAGTAACTGCATTCCTTGAAAAACGCCGTCCGGTATTTACTCATCAATAAGCATGTAAGTGTTTGCTATTGGGAAGAAGTCTGGGGGAATCATCTGTATGAAGTATGTTGAATGGAAACGGGTCGGTGTGGAGGGGCATATAGCCGAAATACGATTAAACAGACCTAAAGCGCTTAATGCCTTTGATACAGAGATGGCTAAAGAAATTCTTGGCGCGACTCAAATTATTTCTGAAAGTGATGCAAGGGTGGTTTTAATCACATCGTCCAATAAGAAAGCTTTTTGTACCGGTGCAGATTTGAAAGAGCGCAACGAGCTGAATGAGGAAGAGTGGAAAAATCAGCACCAGCTATTTCGGGAAATGTTCACTGCTATAGCATCTCTTAAGCAACCGGTTATCGCGGTAGTGGATGGGTATGCGTTGGCTGGAGGATTTGAACTCGTTTTGAATTGTGATTTTTTAATTGCGGCAGATACGGCACAGTTTGGATTGCCAGAAGTGACGCGTGGAATTATGCCTGGGTGTGGCGGAACGAGATTGCTATCAAAGCGAATACCGGTTCACCGTGCAAAGGAATGGATATGTACAGGACGGATTGTGTCGGCTTTAGAAGCGGAAAAGGATGGATTATTGAACAGGATGACCAGTTCTGCTGAATTATATGAATCAGCACTCGAATTTGCTGGGGGTATTGCCCGTAATGCCCCTATAGCTGTCCAGCAAGCAAAAGCAGCAATAGATTCCTTGTTTGTATTAAAGAATAATGAAGCAAAAATTATAGAACAAGAGTACTATAACCGATGTTTATCAACCTCGGATCGACTTGAGGGAGTAAGAGCATTCGTCGAGAAACGGTCGCCTAAGTTTATCGGTAAGTAAAATCAGGAGAGCCTGTCATTATTAAAATATGTTTCCGGTGAGCTACCTTTAAGCAAACATTAATAAATTGTATAAACAGGAGCACTTATTCTAATTTTTCTCTTGGTTAGACGTGTTAAGTAAACAATAGGTGATAGGAGGTGAGATTGGTGAAATCTGTTCCGCTGGAAAAAACAATCCAATTTAATAAAGAGCTGCGTCACAGTGTACGAAGAGTATGTCAACGATTCTCCGGCTCTTATTGGAGAGAGCTAGACATGAAAAATGCATACCCTGAAGAGTTTGTAAATGAAATAACGAGAAATGGTTTTCTATCAGCTTTGATCCCAGAAGAGTATGGTGGTTCTGGATTAGGTATTGCGGAGGCTTCTATTATTCTTGAAGAAATTAATCGAAGCGGAGGCAACGCTGGTGCCTGTCACGCTCAAATGTACATAATGGGGACGTTAGCCCGGCATGGAAACCAGCAACAAAAGTCAAACTATTTACCTCGTATCGCTGACGGTACATTACGATTGCAGGCTTTTGGAGTCACAGAACCAACGACAGGAACCGATACGACTAAATTACGGACCTTTGCAGAAAGAAGAGGAGATCATTATGTCGTGAATGGTCAGAAAGTCTTTATTTCAAGAACAGAGCATTCTGATTTAATGATGCTGCTAGTGAGGACTACGCCAGTCAGTCAAATTAAGAAAAAAACGGAAGGATTATCTGTTCTGCTTGTTGATTTGAAGGAAGCAATAAACAATGGTATTACCATCCGTCCCATTCAGACGATGATGAACCATTCTACCACTGAATTATTTATCGAAAATTTAAAGGTACCAGCCGAAAATTTGATTGGTGAAGAAGGAAAAGGTTTTTCCTATATTTTAGATGGTATGAATGCAGAACGAATATTAATTGCGGCCGAATGTATAGGGGATGGACGATGGTTTATAGAGAAAGCAACTCAATATGCAAACGAAAGAGTCGTTTTTGATCGGCAAATTGGGGAAAATCAAGGAATTCAATTCCCGTTGGCGAAGGCACATATCCAAATAGAGGCAGCGGACTTAATGCGTAAGGAGGCATCAAGGCTATTTGATCTAGGTATAAAATGTGGGGCTGAGGCGAATATGTCAAAATTGCTTGCCGCTGATGCGTCTTGGGATGCTGCTAACACAGCACTGCAAACGTTTGGAGGATTTGGTTTTGCGGCTGAATATGATGTAGAAAGGAAATTCAGAGAAACACGCCTTTATCAAGTGGCACCAATTTCAACCAATATGATTCTTTCTTATGTAGCGGAGCATGTCTTAGGTTTGCCTAAGTCTTACTAGTATGATACTCAAGGTTGATGGGAGGATGTAGTATGAGAAATGCGGTGATTGTTGAGGCTGTTCGGACGGCGGTTGGCAAGATAGGCGGATCGTTAAAAAATGAGGAAGTGGATTATCTTGCTTCTGCCACCATAAACGGATTGATTGAACGCACAGGAGTACAGAAAGATGAGATTGATGAAGTCATTATCGGTCAGGCGAAACAAAGCACAGATCAGCCAAACCTGGCAAGATTAGCTTTATTGCGTGCCGGACTTGCAATAGAAACACCGGGTTATACGGTCCATCGCCAATGCGGATCAGGAGTGCAGGCTATTCATAATGGTGTCCAGCAAATCATGTGCGGTTTATCGGACATAGTAATTGCCGGTGGTGCTGAAAGTATGAGTCAGGCACCATTCTATTTACGTAATGCTCGTTATGGGTTTGGCACAGGTAATACGGAAATCCTTGATTCCAATACGGAAAGTCAGCCGCGTGCACAACCAATCGAGACATACGGTCATTTAACCATGGGGATGACAGCAGAAAACCTTGCCGAAAAATATTCAATCACCAGAGAAGAGCAGGATGAATATGCGCTTTTAAGTCAAGAAAAGGCTGAACGTGCTATTTCTTCTGGCCTGTTTAATGATCAGATCATTCCATATCAGATAAAGACGAAGAAAGGGACAGAAATATTTAAAGTGGATGAACATCCAAGAAAAACGAGTATGGAGCAATTGGCGCGGCTTAAACCTGTTTTTAAGAAAAATGGGACTGTAACGGCAGGGAATTCAAGCGGACGGAATGATGGCGCAGGGTTGGTTATGCTAATGGCAGAAGAAACAGCTATTCAAAAGGGCTATAAATGTAAAGCAAAAATCATTGCTCAGGCAGTTGCCGGTGTTTCTCCAGATATTATGGGAATCGGTCCTGCACCAGCTACGAGAAAAGCACTGAAGCTAGCCGGATTGAAGTTAGAGGATATAGGGCTGATAGAATTAAACGAAGCATTCGCTGCTCAAACCTTAGCTGTGATTAAAGAAATGGATTTGGATTTGAGGCGATTGAATGTAAATGGTGGAGCGATTGCGCTTGGTCATCCAATTGGAGGGACAGGAGGTATCCTAATGACCAAGCTTATTCATGAAATGGAGCGCAGGGGAGAAAAATATGGCTTGGTTACCTTTTGCATTGGCGGAGGTTTAGGAATATCCTCAATTGTTGAGAATCTGCAGGTTTAGGCCATGCAAGAGAACAAAGGGTTAGATCTTTACCGTTCACGTATCGTCACTGCAGAAAAAGCAATCTCTCTTATAGACTCCTCCTCTCACAATGTCTTTTTGGCACCTTTTTGTAATGAACCGCAACAGCTGGTAAAGGAACTTATTCGACAAAAGGAACGGTTTCATTTATTAAATTTATACACGTGTATTGTTGGGAGTCCCTGCTTGTATGCTGAATCGGAGGGGAATCCTCATTTTTTTATCAAGACATTCCTTGGATCCTCATTACTAAAGGGGGTTTTTCATGCAGGAAATGGTGATTATATACCTTTAAATTTATCCGAATTACCGGAATGGGTGGAAACAAATAAAATTGATTTTGCCATGATTCAGGTTACTCCTCCCAATCAAAATGGTTATTGTAATCTGGGAATCTCAGTCGATATTATCCATTCACTTAGTAAACATGCTGGTAAAGTCATTGCTCAGGTCAATAGCAATCTTCCCAGGACATTTGGGGATTCAGAAATTCATGTATCAGAGATTGATTATTTTGTTGAATCAAATGATAGTTTATTGACGATTTCATCTGGAATTCCAAACAAAATAGAAGAGGCAATCGGTAAAAATGTTGCACAATTAATCCCTGATTATGCAACGATTCAAGTTGGGATAGGTAGAATTGCAGATGCCGTTCTTTTGGCCCTTAAGGAAAAGAAGGGATTGGGTGTTCATTCCGGTACTATAACAGACGGTGTCATGGAAATGATGAAGCGAGGAGTTATTACTAATGAAAGAAAAGAAGTGATGACTGGTAAAACGGTTTGTACCACTTTAACTGGAAGTCAGCAGTTATATAGCTTCGCCAACCTCAATAAGGATATTTGCTTATACCCAGCAGATTTTACACATAATAGCTTACAAATTTCAAAGATTACGGATTTCTATTCAATTAACTCAGCTTTGGAAGTCGATTTGACAGGACAAATAAATGCTGAGCAAATTGGCAATTATCCATTAGCTGGAGTTGGCGGCCAAATGGATTTTATTCGTGGGGCCAGACTTTCAAAAGGTGGAAAAGCTATTATTGCCCTTCCAGCGACTGCAATGGGAGGTACTAGGTCGAGAATAAAAAATACTGTATCTTCTGTTACATCCTTAAAATCAGAGATTGATTATATTGTGACAGAGTACGGAATTGCTTCCTTGTTTGGCAAATCACTTAAAGAACGAAGACAGCAAATGCTGAACATCGTACACCCGAATTTCAGAGAAAGTTTAAGTGCTAATCTTACATCACAGTTGTAGCAATAATCTTTTTTACATGGAGGGGTTTAGGTGTCAATCAAGGTGAAACAGGATCAGATAAAAAGGGCAAGACGGCCATTTTTTACTGATGAACATGAAATGTTCAGGAAATCACTCGTGAGTTTTTTACAAAAAGAAGCTGTTCCCTATTTTGAAACATGGGAAGAGGAGAGATTGATCCCTCGATCCTTTTGGGAGAAGATGGGTGAACAAGGTTTTATTTGCCCGTGGGTCAGTGTGGAGTATGGCGGAATGGGTACTGATTTTGGCTTTGCTATTATTTTAAGTGAAGAATTAGCAAAAATAGGAGCTGGTTTGACGGGCATTGGAACTCACAGCAATATCATTGTTCCTTATTTACATACATTTGGCAATGAGGAACAAAAGCATAGATTTTTGAAAAAATGCGTTAAAGGGGAACTGATTACTTCGATTGCAATGACAGAACCAGGGGCTGGATCAGATTTGGCAAGCATCCAAACTACGGCTATCCGTAAAGGTAATCAGTATATATTAAATGGTCAGAAAACATTTATTACAAATGGAATCCATTCTGATTTGATAATTGTTGCCTGTAAAACGGATCCAAAAGCTGAACCAAGACATAAAGGAATCAGTCTTATATTAGTTGAACGAGATACCCCAGGGTTTACGCGTGGGAGGAAGTTAAATAAGGTGGGAATGCACAGCCAGGATACGAGTGGGCTAATATTTGAAGATTGTATAGTGCCAGTCTCAAATCGATTAGGAGAAGAAGGAAAAGGCTTCCGCTATATGATGATGAATCTTCAGGAGGAACGGCTCTTATGCGCAACAAATGCGGTCGTAGCTGCTGAAGATATGCTTCAATTAACCATACAATATGTAAAAGAGAGAGATGCCTTTGGAAAGCCAATCAGCCAATTTCAGAACACTCAATTTACGCTGGCCGAAATTGCTACAGAAATAAAGTTTGGTCGGACTTTTGTCGATGATTTAATCAAAAAACATATTGATGGAAAAGAAATTGTGAAGGAAGTAAGTATGGCTAAATGGTGGACGACAGAGATGGCAAAACGTGTCTCCACCCAATGTATGCAGCTTCATGGCGGTTATGGCTATATGGAGGAATACAAAATTGCCAGACGGTATAGAGATATACCAGTCACATCCATTTTTGCAGGCTCGAATGAAATTATGGGTCATTATCTCTAAACAATTGGGACTCACTTGAAAGCTGGATAGATCAAATTAAAAAGAAGAGAAGGGAGAGAACGAGTTTGGACTTTACCTTATCAGATGAAACGATAAAAATGAAAAAGATGATCAAACATTTCATTGATGAAACGGTCGATCCGAAAGCAGACTTAATCGAGAAAAATGATCATATACCTGAGGACATCATGCAGCTAAGCAGGGACATGGGTCTATTTGGTTTGAGTATTCCGGAAGGCTATGGCGGACTTGGCCTCGATATGGTTGGAAAATGTGCCATATATGAGGAGCTTGGCCGTACGCATAATGGCTATACGACCATCATTGGAGCACATACCGGTATTGGCTCTGTTGGGGTTGTTGAGATGGGAAATGATAGACAGAAGCAAAAATATTTACCCAAAATGGCAACTGGAGAATTAATTGGTGCATTTGCTTTAACAGAGCCTGAAGCTGGTTCAAATGCTGCTGCGATTAGAACGAGAGCCGTTCGAAAAGGAGACAGCTATCTTCTAAATGGGTCCAAGCACTATATAACAAATGCATCAATTGCCGGTTTATTTACCGTGATGGCTGTGACCAATCCGGCTGCAGGTCCTAAAGGAATTACTTCCTTTTTGATTGAAAAGGGTACAAAAGGAATGATTATTGGGAAAAAGGAAGAAAAAATGGGCTTGAGAGGCTCTCATTCTTTCGAAATCTTTTTTGAAGACTGCGAGGTTCCGGCAGATCATATTCTGGGGCAAGAAGGAATGGGATATGTGAATGCTCTAAAGATTCTAGCTAATGGCCGCGTAGGTCTGGCCGCTAGGAATCTTGGATCCTGTCAAAAATTATTGGAATTATCGGTCCAATATGCATTTGAACGGCACCAATTCGGAAAGCCGATTTTTGAACAGCAAATCATCCAGCACTATTTGGCTGATATGGCCTTGGACATTGAATCGCTCCGTGCATTAACCTATAAGGTTGCCTGGATGGTAGACCAAGGAAAGAATGTTGTTAAAGAAGCGGCTATGTCTAAATTGCTAGGTTCAGAAATATTTAATCGAGTAGCTGATAAAGCCGTTCAGATTCATGGAGGCCTAGGATATATGAAAGGATATCCAATCGAGCGATTTTATCGTGATGCAAGAATCACCAAAATTTATGAAGGTACTTCAGAAATCCAGAAAAATATCATTGCTGCTCAAATAAAGAAAGATTTCTATAATCATTCACAAATGATGTATACATAATTCTTATTAAGACAGACAGGCATTGATATCAAAATAAAAATGGGCAGGATTCCAACGGATGAGTGGAATCTATTTTTTTGCTTTGAGGTGTTTTTTTAAAAGCATAAAATATTACGGCATACTGATTATATTTTTTGTTAAAATTGGAATATATGTTCGATTGTGGAAGGTGGGTGGTTTTAAGATGTTAAAGAATGAAGCAGATGTTATTAGGTTAATTCAAAACGATGAAAAAATGATGGAGATTATAAAGGCTGTAAGCACATTAAATTTACCTGACTGGTGGATATGTGCAGGATTTATACGTTCAAAGATTTGGGATGCTTTGCACGGATTTAAAGATCGTACTGAAACACCGGATGTTGATGTTATCTATTTTGATAAATCAATAATTAATGAGGATATGGAAAAAGAATTTGAGATAAATTGATTAGTATTATGCCTAATATACCTTGGTCTGTGAAAAATGAGGCTAGAATGCATACGATTAATAACTTTTCTCCATATACTTCTTCGCAAGATGCCATATCAAAATTCCCAGAAACAGCGACAGCTCTAGGGATAAAGTTAGATCATGAGAATAAATTAATCCTTATTGCTCCATATGGATTAGATGATGTCATAAATTTAGAGGTTAAGCCAACTCCCCATTTTCGTGAGTCAAAAGAACTGGCTGTTATTTATAAGGACCGAATTTCAAAAAAGAATTGGAAGTCTATTTGGCATAAAATTGAAGTTCGCGATATATCTGATTAAGAATGATAGACTCTCATTTACGTTCCCTCTTTTTAATAGTATCTCTATAAAATCTATCATTTTGATATTTTACCGTTTATTAATCTCCTCTTTTTTTTGAAATGTAAAATTCGCAAACCATCCTGATCATTTTACATCGACTTTCCACTGTCCTATCAGCCGACCGAATTATTTTTATGGAAAATGGAAAAGTAATTGAGACAGGTACACATAGGGAACTGTTTGAGAATAAACATGGGGTATATTCAAGGTTATTTAGCAGGGAAGCTGAAATGGGCAATCAAACTGTAACTATAAAACTCTACAGAATCGTAAGAATTGGATGACTCACGCCTCTAACATGTACTTACAAGTTATGGTAAACTATTCATGATTCGCGTTTGTTCATAGTGAGGGGTGATTCATATAATGAAAAAATACGAACAAGTAAAGATGGAGATTAAGAAGCTCATCGAAGAAGGCGATTATATACCCGATCAGCGTATAAGTTCTGAATATAGTTTAACTCAGCAATTTGGAGTTAGCAGACATACAGTGCGTAAAGCAATTAATGATCTTGTAAATGAAGGCTGGTTGTATACAGAGCAAGGTTCAGGCACCTTTTGTGCTGACCGGAACACAAATCAACCATCTGAAAAAACAATTGCTCTTTTGACTACATATATATCCAATTACATCTTCCTCTCCATCATTAATGGAGTTGAGTCCTATCTAAGCAGTAAAGGATATACTCTGCTCCTTTATAGTACAAATAATGATTTAAATAAAGAAAAGTTGTGTTTGGAGAATATTTCAAACAGGGGGATTGCCGGTTTAATTGTAGAACCGACTAAAAGTAATTATTATAATCCGAACCTGAAATATTATTTAAATTTAGAGAGGAAAAAAATACCATATTTAATGATTAATGCTTATTATCCAGAGCTACACCCTTATAGATTAACGGTAGATGATGAATTAGGCGCTTATATGGCAACAGAACATTTGATTAAATTGGGGCATGGACGCATTGCTGGTATTTTTAAAACGGATGACCAGCAAGGTGTTAAGAGGATGCAGGGATTTATCAAAGCGCATAGGGAGTATAGCATCCCCATCTTACCCAATATGATCCTACCTTGTACAACAATAGAAAAAGATAAAGTACTGAATAAAGAATTTAGGAAACTACTAAATTCTGAACAAAGACCTACAGGGCTTTTCTGTTATAACGATGAAATAGCTTTGTCTGCTCTTGATGTTATTAGGGAATATGGAATTAGTGTACCTGATGATCTATCCATTGTAGGGTTCGATGACTCAAATTTAGCGACTGCATCTGAAGTGAAATTAACGACCATCAGACATCCACAATTTGAAATGGGTAGACAAGCTGCAGAAACAATTATCCAGCTGATTGAAAATAAAGTAGATGGAGATCCTTCAATCCGTTATAAACCAGAGTTAATATTACGAAATTCAACGAGAAAATTATAGGAATTTCTTTTTAAAAACCCACCAAAATGGGTTTTTTATTTTGTTCACAAATGGTTGTAAAAAATATGCAAAGGAGAATAATTTATGTAGCGTACTTGTACTAACAAGTAGTATGATATTAATGTAAGCGCATGCATTATTTTGAAAGGTTTCTATATTCATAATGTTTTGGGAATAAATTGAATGAGAGCCTTATTTTACAAAAGGGAGTGGTTAATAACATGAGGAAGTTTGTTACTGCAATGATGATGTTTGTACTGGTATTTACCTTAGCGGCATGTGGCAGCGATGAAAAATCCAGTGGGGAAGAAAAAGGGTTTGTTGGAATTGCCATGCCAACAAAGTCATCGGAGCGCTGGGTATTTGATGGAGAAAATATGGTCAAGGAATTTGAAAAGTTAGGCTACAAGACAGATCTGCAATATGGCGAAGACGTTATTGAAAATCAAATTGCCCAAATTGAAAACATGATTACTAAAGAAGTAGACATTTTAGTAGTTGCCTCTATTGATGGGGAATCTTTAACAGAAGTCCTTCAAAAAGCGGCTGATCAAGATATTAAAGTTATTTCCTATGACCGATTAATCAAAGGGACAGATAATGTGAGTTATTATGCCACATTTGATAACTTCAAGGTTGGTGTTCTACAAGCCTCCTACATTGAAGACAAGCTAGGACTTAAGGACGGCAAAGGACCTTTTAATATTGAGTTGTTTGGCGGGTCTCCAGATGATAACAATGCATACTTTTTCTATGATGGTGCAATGTCTGTCTTAAAGCCATACATAGACTCAGGGAAATTGGTTGTTAAAAGCAAACAAACAGATATGAAGCAAATTGCTACTTTGCGTTGGGATGGCGCAACTGCACAATCTCGTATGGACAACTTGCTAAGTTCACAATATTCAACTGATCGTGTAGATGCCGTTTTATCTCCATTTGATGGAATCAGTATCGGTATTATTTCTTCTCTTAAAGGGGTTGGTTATGGAACTGGAAGTAAACCATTACCAATAATTACTGGACAGGATGCTGAGTTGGCATCAGTAAAATCTATTATTGCCGGTGAGCAAACCTCAACCATCTTTAAAGATACGAGAGCATTAGCTAAAAAAGCAGTGGAGATGGCTGATGCAGTTCTAAAAGGTAAGGAAGCGGAAGTAAATGATACTGAAACATATGACAATGGAAATAAGGTTGTACCTTCTTATCTATTGGAACCGGTTTCAGTTGATAAAGAGAATTACAAAGAAATTTTAGTAGATAGCGGATATTACACAGAAGAAGAATTAAGCAAATAAAAGAAATAGTGGGTCTCGTTTTTTTCAAAGGTTTCTATATTCCAAGCTTTATGGGGCTAGCATAAATTAGAAACCTTTATTTTTATCAAAAGGGAGAGGTTCAAAACATGAGAAAATTTGTTACTGCAATGATGATGTTTGCACTGGTACTTACCTTAGCAGCATGTGGCAGCGATGAAAAATCCAGCGGTGATGAAAAAGGGTTTGTTGGAATCGCTATGCCGACAAAGTCATCAGAGCGTTGGGTATTTGATGGAGAAAATATGGTCGAAGAGTTTGAAAAGCTAGGCTACAAAACAGATCTTCAATATGGCGAAGATGTCATTGAAAATCAAATTGCCCAAATTGAAAATATGATTACTAAAGGAGTAGATATTTTAGTAGTCGCCTCTATTGATGGGGAATCATTGACAGAAGTTCTTCAAAAAGCAGCTGACCAGGATATTAAGGTTATATCCTATGACCGCTTAATTAAAGGGACAGATAATGTGAGTTATTATGCCACATTTGATAACTACAAAGTTGGTGTTTTACAAGGCTCTTATATTGAAGAAAAACTTGGTCTTAAGGACGGCAAAGGACCATTTAATATTGAATTGTTTGGCGGATCTCCAGACGATAACAACGCATACTTTTTCTATGATGGTGCAATGTCTGTTCTAAAACCATACATAGATTCTGGGAAATTGGTTGTTAAAAGTAAACAAACAGATATGAAGCAAATTGCTACTTTACGCTGGGATGGCGCAACAGCGCAAACTCGTATGGACAACTTACTAAGTTCACAATATTCATCTGATCGTGTAGATGCAGTCTTATCGCCAAATGATGCATTAGCTATTGGTATTATTTCTTCTTTAAAAGGGGTTGGTTATGGATCGGATAGCAAACCATTACCGATTATTACCGGACAAGATGCTGATTTGGCATCAGTAAAATCAATCATTGCCGGTGAACAAACCTCTTCCATCTTTAAAGATACGAGAGCATTGGCTAAAAAAGCAGTTGAAATGACAGATGCAGTTCTAAAAGGCAAGGAAGCAGAAGTAAATGACACTGAAACATATGACAATGGAAACAAGGTTGTACCATCTTATCTTTTAGAACCAGTAATAGTAGATAAAGAAAATTATAAAGAAATTTTAGTCGATAGCGGATATTACACAGAAGAAGAGCTAAGCAATTAACAGAATGGATGGCGGATGCTGTTTGATTGTAATGTAAACGGTTAAACAGCATCTAAATTTATACAGTTGAGGTGAATGGCGTGTCATCAATTTTATTAGAAATGAAAAATATCACGAAGACATTCCCTGGGGTAAAAGCTCTTGACCATGTGAATTTAAAAATTAAAGAAGGCGAAATCCACGCCCTTTGCGGAGAAAATGGAGCTGGTAAATCTACTTTAATGAAAGTATTGAGTGGAGTGTACCCACATGGCACTTATTCAGGAGATATCTTATTTAATGGAGAAGTGTGTGAATTTAAAAATATTAAGCAAAGTGAAAATCTAGGCATTGTAATTATCCATCAAGAATTGGCTTTAATCCCTTATCTATCTATCTCTGAAAATATATTTATAGGCAATGAACAAACAAAACATGGAATCATAAATTTTAATGAAACAATTGTAAAAACATTAGACTTACTGAAAATTGTTGGGTTAAATGAATCACCGAATACACCGGTTAATCAACTGGGTGTAGGAAAGCAACAATTAGTTGAAATAGCAAAGGCATTATCCAAGAAAGTGAAATTACTTATATTAGATGAACCAACTGCAGCTTTAAATGAGAATGATAGTGAAAATCTCTTAAATTTAATGCTTGAATTTAAGAAACAAGGAATGACCTCCATAATAATCTCTCATAAATTAAATGAGATTGCAAAGGTGGCCGATTCGATAACCATCCTTCGTGATGGTAAAACTATCGAAACTCTTGATATGAAAAAAGGTGTTACGGAGGACCGAATCATTAAGGGGATGGTAGGACGTGACTTAACGAATCGGTATCCTGAACACACACCAAATATCGGAGAAACCATATTAGAAGTGAAAAACTGGACGGTTCAGGATGAAAACAATTCCGATCGTAACGTGGTTGATGATGTAAGTTTCCAAATAAAAAGCGGTGAAATTATTGGCATAGCCGGATTAATGGGAGCTGGGAGAACCGAGCTGGCGATGAGTTTGTTTGGAAAGGCTTATGGTAAAAAAATCTCAGGCCAAATAATTAAAAAGGGAAAAGAACTGAAGCTGAAAAATATTACACAAGCAATCGATAATGGCATTGCTTACGTAACTGAAGACCGTAAATCATATGGACTTGTATTGGAAGAAGATATTAAAACGAATATCACATTGGCAAATCTGGGTAAAATATCTCAAAAACTAGTTGTAAATGATAATCAGGAAATTATTGAAGCAGAGCAATATCGCAAAAAAATGAATATAAAGAGCCCAAGTATCTTACAAAAAGCAATGAATCTAAGTGGAGGAAATCAACAAAAAGTCGTGTTAAGCAAGTGGATTTTTGCTGAACCGGAAATCTTGATTTTGGATGAACCAACACGTGGGATTGACGTTGGGGCAAAGTATGAAATTTATTCTATTATTAATGAATTGGCCGACAAAGGAATGGGAGTATTGGTCATTTCATCAGAACTGCCTGAGATATTAGGAATATGCGACAGAATTTATGTCATGCGTGAGGGCACATTTACCGCAGAATTTGACCGGAATGAAGCTTCACAAGAAAAAATTATGAAATACATGACCAGAACAGGGGTGGAACAGCTGTGAAAACACTGACTAGTTTATTGAAAAATAATATAAGACAGTATGGAATGGTATTGGCTCTGATCTTTATCATGGTGCTATTTCAAGTATTAACGGATGGCATATTACTAAAACCTCTTAATATTACAAATCTTATTCTGCAAAATAGTTATATTCTTGTTTTAGCAATCGGGATGTTGTTGGTCATTATATTGGGGCATATCGATCTTTCCGTTGGTTCGATTGTAGCCTTTGTTGGAGCTATGTCAGCGATATTTATGATTGAAATGAACATGCCGGTTTGGATATCTGTCATTCTTTGTCTTATTATAGGAGCTTTAATAGGAGCTTGGCATGGATTTTGGGTTGCATTCCTTAAAATCCCAGCATTTATCGTTACACTCGCAGGGATGCTGATTTTCCGCGGACTTACTATGCTTGTTCTCAATGGGCAATCCATTGCTCCGTTTCCTGAGTCCTTCCGCCAAATGAGTACAGGGTTTATACCGGGGCTGAATAAAACAGGAGAATTAGATTTACTGACTATGATTGTCGGAGTTTTAATCTCTCTCGTACTATTATGGAGTGAATTTAGAAAGCGTAAAAAACAACAGTCTTACAATTTTGAAGTACTTCCAATGTGGTTATTTGCTTTAAAACTGGTATTTATAGTAGCAGTAATGAATATATTTGCTTATTTCCTAGCTTCATATGAAGGTATTCCTAATATTTTGGTGATTTTAGTTGTATTAATTGTTGCTTACTCATTCTTTACAAATAAAACAGTCCCTGGTCGACATTTATATGCGCTTGGCGGTAATGAAAAAGCAGCAAAATTATCAGGTATTAAAACAAAATGGCTTACCTTCTGGGTATTTGTAAACATGGGTGTATTATCTGCCTTATCAGGATTATTATTTGCAGCTCGGTTGAATGCAGCAACTCCTAAAGCGGGTAACTCTTTTGAATTGGATGCGATCGCTGCGGTCTTTATTGGCGGGGCATCCGCATATGGCGGTATAGGGACTGTTATAGGCGCTGTCGTTGGTGGTTTGGTAATGGGTGTATTAAACAATGGTATGTCGTTAATTGGCTTAGGCGTGGATTATCAACAGACAATTAAAGGACTGGTATTGTTGCTAGCTGTAGGGTTTGACGTGTATAATAAAAATAAATCATCGTAAGTTTATTTTAACAAAAAGAGGTGTTTGGAAAGTGAATTATCGCAGACTTGGCAATACCGATTTATCTGTAAGTGAGATTAGTTTTGGGACATGGGGAATTGGCGGTGATTGGGGAAAGGCTGATACCCAGGATGCTCTTCTTGGTTTAAATCGCGCTATGGAGAATGGAGTTAACTTCTTTGATACGGCGGATGTATACGGAAGTGGTAGAAGCGAAGAACTGTTAAGGGAAGCGACGAAAGGCAAAGAGGATACGATCCATATTGCTACGAAATTTTGTCGAGCCGGTGATATTCATGATCCAGATACATATTCGGAAGAGGCAATTCGGGCATATTGTGAGGGCAGTCTCAAAAGGCTTGGCCGCGAACGGATTGACCTATATCAAATTCATTGTCCGCCCTTACATATTTTAAAGAATACGGATGTATTTACTGTGCTGGATAAGCTTCAGCAGGAAGGGAAAATTCGCCATTATGGCGTGAGCGTAGAGACTGTTGAAGAAGGTTTATTCTGTCTTACCATTCCAGGTGTCAGAGCATTACAGGTCATTTTCAATATATTCCGGCAAAAACCGCTTGAAGAACTCTTCCCGACAGCTAAAAAACAGGGGGTTGGTATATTAGCCCGCGTACCACTGGCCAGTGGTTTGCTAACAGGAAAATTCAGCACCCAAACAAAATTTGAAGAAAATGATCACCGTAGCTTTAATGCAAATGGAGAAAAATTTAATGTTGGTGAAACATTTGCAGGACTTGAGTTTTCAAAAGGAGTTGAGCTTAGCAATCAGCTTTCCTGGATTGCGGATGGAAGAGGTACCATGGCTAATTCAGCTTTACGATGGATTCTGGACCATGAAGAAATTACATGTGCAATACCTGGTTTTAAAAATGCGCAACAAGTTGACCAAAATTTAAAGGCGATTCAAACTAAATCCTTTTCAAAAGAAGAGTTAGATAGGCTGCAAACGTTTTATATGAATGAAGTACATGATTATATTCGCGGACCTTATTAATGCCAGTTAAACGGGAGATTGAAACGATTAATAGATAATCAATAAAAAAGGAGCAGGTATTAGAGATTTATATATTTTCTAATGCCTGTTTATTTGCACAATTTATATCTTCTGAAATAGACTAATAATAGCGTTTTCAATCACGTTTGTTGTGAAGGAATACATACAAAATATAAAATTAGGTTACACCTCTATATGATAAGGAGAGAAAGTACATGCAAATTGAACAGAAGGTATTTGGTGAAATTGAGAATCAGGAAGTTGTGCAATTTTCAATTACTAATAAATCAGGATTTACCGTTCGTTTTATAAATTATGGTTGTGTGATTACAGATATTATTGCTCCTGACCGTGAGGGAAATATGGAGAATGTCGTATTGGGGTTTGATTGTATGGAAGATTACGAGAATCATTCACCTTATTTTGGAGCGGTTGTCGGCAGAATTGCAGGACGAATCGCAAATAGTCAGTTCACTCTTAACGGGAAGTCCTACCAGATCACTAAAAACGAGGGGGATAACCACCTGCATGGAGGGGTTAAGGGGTTTAGCCATGTTCTTTGGGATTATAAAGTAGTAGAAGAAAAGGATGCTGTTGGGGTTGAATTCAGCTATACAAGTAAAGCAGGAGAAGAAGGATTCCCTGGCAAGGTAGAGGTTACAACGACTTATTTAGTAAATGAAAACAATCAGCTTGATATTCGCTATAAAGCTACCACCGATGAAGATACGATCATCAATTTAACGAATCATACATATTTTAATTTAAGTGGTGACTTGAGCAAAACAATCAAAAATCACGAATTACAGCTCGAAAGCAGTCGATATATTGAGCTTAAGGAAGATTCTATTCCGACTGGTCGATTAATTCCTGTCGAGGGAACACCGTTTGATTTTACGAATAGCAAGCCGATTTCTCAAGGTGTCGATAGTGGCTACAAACAAAATGAGTTAGCAGGCAATGGCTTTGACCATCCGTTCGTTTTGGATTCCAATTTTAATAGAGAAATAGAATTATACGATCCTGAGAGTGGACGTAAATTATTAGTGGAAACGGACCAACCAGCCGTTGTTATTTATACTTGCAATCAATCGGAAGGGGATTATGAAATCAGGGGTGTCCGTCCGCATCATCATATGGCTATATGTTTGGAAACACAGGGATTCCCAGATGCTATTAACCAACCTGATTTCCCTCCGGTCACACTTAAAAAAGATGATGTATATCAAGCGCATACGAGATATATTTTTAAATAAGGCTATGTTTAAAGAGAGTGATGCTTTTAATGGATTAGACGAGGACCTTTAAGATTGGGTCCTCTTTTTGTGTCTCTGCTTATTACAAAACCGATAGGATAATTCTCCAGTTAGCTATGACAAAACAAATTACAATGCCATTTTTAATTGCATTTACGAGAATTCTATTGTATTTTAACTCTTTCGATTTATCGTCATTTCGATACAAAGGTAGGTTAATATTATGCGGATCCTTTTCAATGAAATTGAATACAAACCAAATTAATAATCCGAAGAACGGAAGAGCTAAAATGCTTTTTTTCTCCCCCCAATGTGAAACATGACCGTTCGAATCGAATGTCATAGGAATACTATTGGGTATATCTGACCATCTAATCATTATGTATACAAAAATGATTATAAGTAGGATTAAAGATACTATATTAAAACTAAATTCAAATAATGTTTTTTTGTTTTCGATGGGATGCTTGACCATTTACGCCCTCCTTTTAAAATAGATAACCTAATTTTACCATATAACCAAATAAACGTAATGCAACTATACGAGAATCCTACAAAGTATTGAAAACTTTGGCAACCATTATCTTTAAATAAACAAAAAAAAGAGAGAGCGGGGTTTAATATCCGCTCTCTCTTTCTAAAATAACCAATATACTGGTCTACAACAATCCTTTTCGTTTGTATTCCATTAATCGCTTATTGATCCAAATGGCCGCCTGTGTCGCATCCCCCATGGCAATCGTGGCCTGTTCGGAGTGCGATACAATATCTCCCGCTGCCCATACATTTTTAACATTGGTTTCTTTTGTTCGTGCATCCACTTTAATATGTCTGTTATTCTCTATATGAACACCAATTTGACTGGCCAATTCTGTATGAACTTTATTGCCGCCAAAGCCGATAAAAGCTCGATCAGCTTGCAGGGATTCACCATTTTTTAAATGGACGCCTGTAAAAAAGTCCTCTGATTCTTTTGACACAGATTCTATTTCCTCTTCTAAGTACGTAATATGATGTTGGTTAAGTTTAGATAGAATGTCCGCTGAGACAGGTGTTTTCTCATGATTGATATAGGTTATAACATCCGTCCAATTTAATAAAGATACTGCAAGATTGGCACCTGGATCACCAGCACCCATCACAATAATTTTTTTATCCATCGCTTCGTAGCCATCACAATCTGTGCATATATAAATGGTGCTGCCCAAGCACTCTCTTATATTGGGGATATCAGGTATCCGATCGGTAACGCCTGTAGCCAGTAAAATAGTCTTGGTTTGATACGTTTCGTTATCAGTCGTTATCAAAAATTCATCATCTCTTTTAGATATTTGCTTCACATCAGATTTGATGAATGTAACTCCTGTTTCAGATGCTTGCTGCTGTCCTTTTTTTCGTAATTCTTCACCACTGACGCCTTCAGGCCATCCGATGATATTTCGATAATCCTTACATAAATTAGACCGTCCTGCTTCCTTAGAATCAATAACTAAACAATTAATTTGGCTTCTGCCCATTTGTATTGCCGCCTGAGTGCCGGCAATACCTCCACCTATAACAATACATTCCCAAGAATTTCTCATAGTAGTACCATTGCCTCCTGCTTAACGTCATCCCTTAGTATCAGGATGAAATAAGATATTATACCCTTCTATACCCATTCATACTGTATTTTGACAAACAATTGGTCGAAATGTAAAAATTAGATATCCGAATAAGAATGGAGGTTGAACGATTGGATCTTAAATTAGCAGGAAAAAACGCGTTAGTGGTTGCATCTAGTCAAGGTTTAGGAAAAGCTATTGCGCAAAAGTTAGTGGAAGAGGGCGCAAATGTGATGATAACTGGCAGACATGCAAACAAGTTAGAAAAAGTGGCAAATGAACTAATCCCTTTAAACAAAAAAAGCAGGGTTGTCTATTGTGAAGTTGACATTACAAGGCCTGAACAAATTAAGGACTTGGTAAGGAAAACGGTGCAAGAGTTTGGAACAATTGATATTCTACTCAATAATGCAGGAGGACCGCCGGCAGGGACATTTATGGAATTATCTGATGAGGACTGGCAAAACTCGTTTGAATTGAATTTATTAAGCTATGTTCGAATGATTCGAGAAGTGTATCCTTATATGAAAGATCAGGGTGGAAGGATTCTTAATATGGCTTCTATTTCTGTTAAGGAACCAATTCAGGGATTGCTGTTATCCAATACATTCCGCCTTGGTATTACCGGTTTAACGAAAACATTAGCATCTGAATTTGCTCAGGACCATATCTTAATAAATACGATTGCACCTGGTGTTATATCCACAGGTAGGATAACCTATTTGGATGAAAAAACAGCCGAGCGTCAAGGGTTATCCATAGATGAAGTAAAAGAAAATGCACAAAAGCAAATTCCGCTTGGCCGATACGGAGAACCAGAGGAATTTGCTAACTATGCAGTATTTCTGTTATCAATGCTCAATACGTATGTAACCGGACAAGTATTATTAGTCGATGGTGGAAAAGTGAAGGGAATTTAATTTCTATTAGAGTTTGAAAGAATACCCGTCCATTTGTAAAAGATAGAGATTGAATGAGGAGATTTATTGAAATAAATAATTGTGTATTCGCTTTATATTTTTTTTGAATTTATTCAGCATAGCAAGTGGTTATTCTAATGAATCTCTTTGGAACTTTATATGAAAACCATTAATAATTTTGAACGGCATCGTCAACAACGATGCCGCTTTTATATGGTTCCTTTTTAATAAGATTTAATCTATGATTTTTCTTTTCCTGATAAAGAAGCGGAAATTTTAGGTGTCTCTTCGAATAAGTCTTTAAAGTCCTATTAGGTTGATAATTCAACATTAGTTCGCTTGCTTTTCGGATTTAATCTTTGAAGATACGGTTTTATTTTTGATGAAAAGCAGGTTGGGTGTCATTTTCCCTTCCATTCGCGCAGACTTACTTACCAATATAGAGATCAAATTGGCCATCGTAAAGGCTGTAATAGCAAGAAGTACTCCTGCAGCCATATCTGTCAGCCAGTGTATGCCAAGATAAATAGTGGAGAACATGATTATTCCCACACTGCCAGTCATAAACCATTTAAAAGGCTTATTGTTCGACTTATAGCTTAAGAATAATAAAGTCAGTGAAATCGAGTTATGCAGGCTTGGGAAACAGTTATTCAATCCTGATACATTCCGATATTGAGTCTCAAAGTCCGGATAAACTTCCGGGATTAAAAAGTGTACCTGAGAATGGACATACCATACCTCATTAACAGGTAAAAAAAGATAAAAGGGTATGGCAATAAGATAATTCAGCCCAACGGCATAAATAAATGTATAGAATAATTGCTTGTTTTGTTGGATGAAATAGAGGACAAATGATGTTGAAATCAAAGTGACAAATATAATGATGTAGAAAAAAGTTGTGATTTCTGTTAACCAAATATTATACAATAGGTTTTGGAAATTAGCCAGTAATTGCCCTTCATACTGCTGAATAATATGAGAATAGTCCCCGATATGAATAAAATTGCTCTCTATTTGCAATTCCAGTTTATTGATTAAAAGTATAGTCCCAAGTAATGCAAAATGAATCCATGATTTTTTGTTCTTTCGGCTATCCCATAAAATCTTAAATACGATGAAAGGGTTACGCTTTGATAGGATAATAACTAAAAAAACCGTCATAATCGTGATGGTGATAGCAATCGTAAACATAGATTGATACATATACAGACGTTCCCTTCCTGATTCAATATATTCATAGTGTATATATTATAACGTTTTGAATTGTAGGAATAGTAAAAAGGGTCCAATTTTTACATATTTTATTTGAATTGAATGTTAAGCTTACAAATTTTATAAAAATCTATATAAATTTTGAAGAAAAATGAAAAACAATGAAACTTCTTAAAACTTGATTCGTAAATACAAATATGGGAAACTAAGCCTGACTACTAGAATTACAGGAGGAATTACTTTGTTAAAGAAAATGTTAACTGCTTTTATGTTGGTTACCTTTGTATTTGCACCGGTGGCTGAACATGCGTTTGTAGGAACTTCACACGAGGTTAGTGCAAAATCATACCGTTCAGGTAAAAAATCGTTCAATTCAAATAATAACCAATCTAATTTCAACCAAAACAATTCAACAGTTAATAAGCAAAAATCAACAACAAACAGCAATGCCAAAGCAACTAAAACAAATTCATTTAATAAAGGTGGATTCATGAAAAGTATGATGCTTGGCGGTATTGCCGGTTTATTATTCGGCGGTTTGCTAGCTAATATGGGTGCCATGGGATCCGTACTTGGTTTATTATTGAATGTACTTGCAATTTTGCTGATTGTTGCTTTAATCAAAAAAATCTTTACACGTAGTAACCGTCCACGAAAAGAGGTTGACGGAACGTGGAGACAATAAAAATTTCAGAGAATGAGATTATTAATTCACTTTGTGTTTATATCGCAGCTAAAAAGCAAGTCAATCCTGAACAAGTTGAAATTGAATTATTGTATGACGATAAATATGGGTTCTCCGCAGAAGCACATGTTAATGGAAGATCCCAAATTCTAATCACCGCAAACATGATTGAAGCACTGCGTTTTTATATTGAGCATGAGCTGAATATGGATCCATTTGCTGCAGCTATTGAACTTGAATTAGATGACGAGGAAGGCATTATTGCCTACGTTCAATAAAAGTATGAAAAGAGGCTTAGGCCTCTTTTTTATTATTTAAAATGATTAGCTTATAATCAGTCTATTCATCAATTGACTGGGACTGTTACGTATTTTTAGAAAATTATAAAAATGTTCGTGACTTTATACATATTGGTCGCTAATATAAAAAGCATAAGAAATTATTTAAGCGCTTACATACATATAGGAGGAAATAAAAGATGCATCCTTATTTAAATGAAGAGCATGACATATTTAGAAAATCCTTTAGAAAGTTTCTAAAAAAAGAGGCGTATCCATACTATGACCAGTGGGAGAAAGAGAAACTGATTCCAAGAGAATTTTGGTCCAAGCTTGGTCAAGAGGGATATTTATGCCCGGATTTACCAGAGCAATATGGCGGCTTGGAAACGGATTGGGGTATATCAGTTGTCATTAATGAAGAACTCGAGCGCCTTGGTTCCGGTACAATCGGGATTGGTCTCCATAATGATATTGTTGTGCCGTATATTAACGCCTATGGTACGAAAGAACAAAAGGAGAAATGGGTTCCCAAATGTGTCAGCGGGGAAATCATCACAGCTATTGCCATGACAGAACCAGGTGCAGGCTCTGATCTTGCTTCCTTATCTACATACGCAGAATTAAAAGAGGACCATTATATTTTAAATGGACAGAAGACCTTCATTACGAACGGAATCCACGCAGACCTCATCATTGTAGCTTGTAAAACGGATTTACATGCTATACCCAAGCATAAAGGAATAAGCCTGCTTGTTGTCGAAAGAGATATGGAAGGCTTCTCAAGAGGACGTAAACTAGAAAAAGTGGGTATGCATTGCCAGGATACAGCGGAGCTCCTATTTGAGGATTGTATCGTACCAAAGGGAAATTTGTTGGGAGAAGCAGGGAAAGGCTTTATGTATATGATGGATAAGCTCCAGCAGGAACGGTTAATCGTAGCTATTTCAGCTCAGGTTGCTGCTGAGGATATGCTTCAGATGACGCTCGATTATGTTAAGTCAAGGAAAGCATTCGGAAAATCAATCAGTGATTTTCAAAATACGAAGTTTAAGCTGGCTGAAATCGCATCCGACATAAAAATGGGAAGAGTATTTCTTGATCAATTAATTGCAGATCATATAGCCGGGAAGAATATAGTAGCAGAAGTCTCAATGGCCAAGTGGAAATTAACAGATATGTCTAAACGCATCTCGGTTGAATGCATGCAGCTACACGGTGGATATGGCTACATGGAAGAATACAAGATTGCCAGACGATTCAGGGATACCCCGGTTGCCAGTATTTATGCCGGTACAAATGAAATTATGAAGACGATCATTGCTAAGAACCTTGGACTTTAATGGGGGAAAGTGAATTAGCATTGGACTCAAGGTCAGGTGAGATTTAAGAGTACTATATTCAATTAATAGGAGGAAGGGGTAATAATGATGATGCACGTGCCATTAACTGTACATTCTTTGCTGGAAAGAGCTGAAAAAGTATTTCCGAAGAAAGAAGTGGTATCAAGGACTCATGATAAGGTGCAGCGATTAACGTACAAAGAGATCGGTGAAAGGACAAGAAGGCTGGCGGATGTACTCCAGAAAATGAATGTATCAAGAGGTGATAAAGTCGGTACGCTGGCGTGGAATCACCATCGCCATCTCGAAGCATATTTTGCAGTACCTGGCATTGGAGCTGTTGTCCATACCATTAATATTCGTTTATCCGCAGAACATATTACCTATATTATTAATCATGCAGAAGACAAGGTACTATTGATTGATGAAGATATTGTACCCCTAATAGAAAAAATCGCCCCAGCGCTGACAACCGTCAAGGCCTGTATCATTATGACGGATCAGACAGAAATACCCTCAACAAGTCTTAAACCCGCATATTCATATGAAGAACTTCTAGCAGTCGGCAACCCGAAAACTCCATTTATAAATGATTTAGATGAAAATGAAATAGCAGGAATGTGCTATACATCAGCAACAACTGGGAATCCAAAAGGTGTATTGTATTCGCACCGGGGGATTGTGCTGCATAGCTTCGCACTCGGCCTAGCAGATACAACAGCTGTTTCTGAACGTGATGTGGTCATGCCTGTTGTGCCAATGTTTCATGTGAATGCCTGGGGATTGCCATTTGCGGCCACCTGGTTTGGAGCAACTCAGGTTCTGCCTGGACCTCAATTTAATCCTAAATTATTAGCCGAATTTATCCAATCAGAAGGTGTGACAAAAACAGCTGGTGTGCCGACAATTTGGTTAGGTCTCCTGCAGGAGCTTGAAAAAGGTACATATGATACCAGCACATTGGAATTTATTTTATGCGGTGGCTCGGCTGCACCAAAAGGATTGATTAAGCAATTTGAAATTAAATATAAAATACCATTCCTACATGCTTATGGAATGACAGAAACGGCACCATTGGCAACTGTATCACGTCTGAAAAGCTATCAGTTAGACTTACCGGAAGAAGAGCTGCTCGATATTAGAGCTAAGCAAGGCTTGCTTGTACCAGGCCTGGAAATGAAAGTGGTCGGCTCTGAAGGAGAAGTGAACTGGAACGGATTGGATATGGGTGAGCTGATGTTACGGGGCAACTGGATTGCAGATGAATATTATCGTGATGAACGGACTGCTGAGGCATTTAAAGACGGATGGCTGTTGACTGGTGATATAGCAACTGTAGATGAAGAGGGCACAATCAAGCTGGTCGATCGAACAAAGGATTTAATTAAGAGCGGCGGTGAATGGATTTCATCTGTTGATCTGGAAAACGCCTTAATGGCTCATGAGGCGATATTTGAAGCAAGTGTCGTAGCCATACCGCATCCCGAATGGCAGGAAAGACCGGTCGGGTGTGTAGTTCTTAAGCCTGAATTTCATGGAAAGGTTACCGAAGAAGAGATTCAAAGCTTCCTTAAGCCGCAATTTGCAAAATGGTGGATTCCAGATGAAATCATCTTTATGGATGAAATCCCGAAAACCTCCGTTGGTAAATTTCTAAAGGCTAAATTGAGAGAAATGATTCAAGAGAGAGTATCTAATAACTAATAGTGGATAGGTAGGGGAGAAGTCTAAACCATCAAGGATATGGTTTAGGCTTTTTTATTGCGGTTGCTTTATAAATCTAAGGATGAATCGGTAAATGCTGGTATGATTTGTTCTCTCCTGTAAAGAATAAAGGAATAACTACTATTCATTAAGGAGTGTACTTTATGAACCAGTCATTAGGATATGTGAAGGAAATTTTATCAGCACATACGGAGGACAGCAAAGTTGGCAAGCATATTTATAATATGATTTCTGACGGAAATTACGACAGCGGAGAACAGTTTGTCAGAGATTTATCAGTGGGTGAAAGTCACTACCTAAATAGGGTTTTACAAAATGCCATTGCTTATTCAAACCAAGAGCAGGACGAAGAACGATCCAAGCATTTAAATGAGATTTATGAGTTGTTGTTTGTTTGAAGAATTTTTATTTCGCACGACTTCAAGATTACAAAATCAAGCTTTGCTGACATCATACGTTTCAGGGAGAAGGCAGAACGATTCAATTATTCCAGAGACACTATATAAGATTTATTTACTAAAAATTGCTCAAGAAGAAAGGAGGTGCATAGCAACTCCTTTTTTATATTTGTCCTATCAAGGCAAAATAGAGAACGAACGTACTGGGAAGCCTGACGCTTTTTCAGGTTTCGGTACGATATTAAAGATGATAGCTCCTTTAGGAGGCAACTTGTCCAGGTTTTTCATGAGTTCAATTTGATACGTATCCTGAGAAAGTACATAATATTCGCCTCTAAGTTCCCCATTTTTACGGAAGTCAATAGCTGAATCGGTGTCAAAGGTTTCATGGCCAATAGCTTTGATTCTTCGTTCTTCAAACAAAAATTTCAACGCTTCATAGCCCCAGCCAGGGATATGATTATGGCCTTCCTCATCTTTGTTGGAGAAGGCCTCTTTGTCTGGCCAGCGCTTGCTCCAGTCGGTGCGCAAAGCCACAAATGTATTTGCCTCAATTGTTCCGTGTTCTGTTTCAAAATCTAAAATATCATGGATGGTGAGTGTGAAATCAGGATTCTTCGCCGCCTCTTTTGATTTGTCAATCACAATCAAGGGCAACACAAGCTCCTTTAGTTCCAATTCGTCCAAATACCGGGTGTCTGGCACGAAATGAATGGGAGGATCAATATGGGTTCCATATTGACCAGCGAACGAATAACGCTGTGCCATGAATCCGTCTTCATGAGTAAATAAAGTATCAATCTGTGCGTCATCAAACATAAAGAAATGAGGGGAATCTGGTCCAAATGTATGAGTGAGGTCCACCCACTCCTTAGATTTCAAGATATTAAGTACCTGCAACAGATTGTTTACCATCTACTCAGCCTCCATAATTTTCAATTTTCAAATAATTATTATATACTTTATCATAGAGGTGTAACGGCAACAAGCTCTCCCTTTAAAAAGAATATCAGGTATGATATTTTTTATTACACTTGCAATAGTTAATATCATTACAGATAAGAGAATGGTTAATGAATTGAGCATGATTTTTACCAATAGTGAAATAGAATTATTCATTCTTAAAAAACTTATCCCGGTCAAAGTTATTATTGCAAAGACGGTTTTACTATTAGAAATTTAAAAAATCTGTATTCAACTATTGGTTAAATAAATTATAATTAAATTACTATATTCGCTAATTCGGGGAATTTACAAATGCATTCGCTTTCCCCTTTTATTAATTAGATCCAATCGATTAGATTGATAGAAATATCGAAAGGGGATACTTATATTTGAATTCAAAATACCTGGACTTACTCGTCCAAAAATATGATTGTGAAGAAAAAGTAGTAACAGAAATTATTAATTTGGAAGCCATCCTTAACCTACCGAAGGGGACAGAACATTTTGTCAGTGATTTACATGGGGAGTATCAAGCTTTTCAACATGTACTGAGAAACGGTTCCGGGAATGTAAAACAAAAAATCAAAGACTTGTTTCAAGATGTTTTATTAGAAAAAGAAATTAATGAATTTGCGACATTAGTTTATTATCCTGAAGAGAAATTAAAGTTAATTAAAAATCAATTTGATAATAAAGAAGAATTGAATCAATGGTATATCGTTATTATTGAGCGGATGATGAGACTTATTTCTCATGCTTCATCCAAATATACCCGTTCGAAATTAAGAAAAGCATTGCCAAAGCAGTTTGAATTTATTATCGAAGAACTGCTGTACAAAACGAATCAAGCAAATAAGGAAAAATATTATAATGAAATTGTTGAGCAAATCATCTCCTTAGGCCAAGCTGATAAACTCATAACAGGTCTTGCCTATACAACTCAGAGATTGGTTGTCGATCATCTTCATGTTGTTGGCGATATATATGACCGTGGACCTGAACCTGATAAAATCATGGAAACTCTAATCAATTATCATTCGGTTGATATTCAGTGGGGTAACCACGATGTACTTTGGCTAGGTGCTTATTCTGGTTCATTGGTTTGTCTTGCTAATATTATTCGTATTTGTGCAAGGTATGACAATCTCGATATTATTGAAGATGTGTATGGAATCAATTTGAGGCCTTTGTTAACTCTGGCTGAGAAATACTATGATGACAATCCGGCTTTCAGACCAAAGGTACATTCAGATCAGAAACTATCTAGTCATGAAAAATTACAAATAACGAAAATTCATCAAGCAATTGCGATGATTCAATTCAAACTCGAAATGCCTATAATAAAGAGACGTCCGTGCTTTAATATGTCAGATAGGCTTTTATTAGAGAAAATTGATTATGATAAAAATGAAATAACGATTTATGGGGAGACTTACCCTCTTGAAAACACTTGCTTTGCCACGGTTAATCCCGAACAGCCTGAACAGTTATTAGAGGAAGAACAGCAGGTTATGGAAAAGCTATTATTCTCAGTTCAGAATTCAGAAAAGCTCGCGAGACATATGAATTTCCTTATGAAGAAAGGAAGCCTTTATTTAAAATATAACGGGAACCTATTAATACATGGGTGTATTCCTTTAGATGAAGAAGGAAATATGGAGAAGATGACCGTCGATAATAACACCTATTCAGGTCGTGAGTTACTTGATGTTTTTGAGCAATATTTACGTTATTCTTTTGCACATCCTGAAGAGTCGGGTGATCTTGCGACGGATATGGTCTGGTATTTATGGACGGGAGAATATTCGTCACTCTTTGGAAAAAGAGAAATGACAACTTTTGAGAGGTACTTTATTAAGGACAAGTCAACCCATAAAGAAAGAAAGAATCCATACTATCATTTACGCGAGAATGAAGAAATTTGTCGCAAAATACTAGCTGATTTTGATCTGGATCCTGACACAGGTCATATCATAAATGGCCATACACCAGTTAAAGAAATAGAGGGAGAAAATCCAGTTAAGGCAAATGGAAAAATGATCGTAATTGATGGAGGTTTCTCCAAAGCATACCAATCAACTACAGGCATAGCAGGATATACATTGCTATATAATTCTTACGGTATGCAATTGGTCGCCCATAAGCATTTTAATTCAAAGGAAGATGTCTTACTTAACGGGACAGATGTTTTATCAATAAAAAGATTGGTAGATAAAGAATTAAAACGGAAAAAGGTTAGAGAAACCAATATTGGAGAGAAAATAATTCAGGAAATTTCAATATTAAATAGTTTAAGGGAATATCGCTATATGGATTGATAGCAGCTTGTACTTAAAAAACAGGAACAGTGTTCCTGTTTTTTTTGTTTAAGCAAAATCAATATGGTTAACTTTATACTTCATGTATCGGTCTTCCAAATGTGTTTATACCTATATTCTTTAATTGCTTTTCTAAATGTTCTGGCTTCACTTTCCCGTTCTCTTGGCAGTAAGTTGGATAGTAATAAGGTGAGGCGACATGTGCGTCTAAATTCAGCCACACTGTAAGATAGATATTGTGTACATCTCTTACGGGTAAAAATTCTCCGCTTTCCAATTCCACATCATCATCTACACCATATTCGAACCGGCAACAAGAACATATTTCAAAAGAACCCACTTGTAACTGTTTGGAATCATAATAAGCGGGTTCATCAAGCCCTTTATGACCGCATACGGGGCAAATATATTTCATAGTTTATAATCTCCTTGTTAATTGTGTGACTTCTAAATAAAGGTAAATGACTTCTTTGTTTTCTTTATTTCCTATATTATAGTGAGGGGTTCCTTAAATTATCAAACCTATTGTAATCTATAATTTACAAATAAGTCTGAATACGCTTATCTTATTATTTGGGATACATGTAAACTTTGCAATAATTAGAATTGATTTCAAGAAATTACGAACAGGGGGAAATGTTTTGAAGAAAATTATACTAATCATCGCAGTACTGTTAATGGTTTCTTTTGTACCTGATGCTTTTGCGCATTCTCATTTAGAGAGTTCTACACCTAGTGACGGAGAAGTTATTTCAGAAGAGTTACGTGAAATAACATTAATATTTAGTGGGAAAATTGAACAAGGCAGTACTTTTAAACTATTGGATTCCAAGGAACAAGCTGTTTCAGTTGAAAATATTACGATCACGGACACTGAAATTACAGGAACAATTCCTGTTAGTTTGATAAATGGAAATTATGTTGTTGATTGGAATATTATTAGTGCAGATGGCCATCAAATGGAAGGGGAGTTTTCATTCGAGGTGAAAATTGCTGAGACTGAATCTCCACTAGCTAATAACGATGAGGAAGAACAAGTGAGTAAAAATGTAGAAAATCATGAAGGAAATCAAGATGGTTTAAATGAACAGGATTCGAATGAAAATGTTGCTAATGATCAAACAGAAAATGATATATCATCCAATCTCGTTCCTATTATTATCGGTGTTTTAATAGTCACTATTATAATCACCTTTATTGCATTAAGGAGAAAAAAATAAACAATGTCCTCTGTAATTTTTAGCGAAGTTGCCCTATATCTTTGTCTTTCCATATTAATGGGCAGTTTTATTCTATCCATTGTTCCAAACCATCATCGGCCTAGCATATCTGTAGGAAAGAAATATATGATCTTAGCTGCCATTGGTGTTGGATTATTTTCTTTTTCACCCGTACTCATTCGAATCTTGAACTTACAGCAAAGAGTAGACTGGCAGGGGAGAATACAAACGGTATTATTAACGTTCGAAATTGGCAAGGCATGGATTTTTACAACTATTGTGATGTTAATTTTACTCCTGTTTATTGCTAAATTTCACCAAAGAGAAGATTCTAAATACTCTTGGATTGGATGTATTTTAACCATTCTTTTGATTATGGGCCTTGCTTGGTCCAGTCATGCAAGTACATCGGAACAGATCATCGGTTTTTTAACTCATTTTGTGCATGTTACTGCTGTAACGGTCTGGGTTGGTATTCTATTTGTTATAAGTTGGTTCTCAAAAAATCAAGAGAATTGGCTGCAGTTTTTGCGATGGTTTACCCCAATCGCAATTAGTTGTGTCCTAGTGACAGCTGCTTCAGGAATAGTCCTTATGACATTTGTTATAGATCTATCGCAATATCCAAATTCTTGGATGGTTGATTATGGACAATTTTTATTGATAAAACATATTCTTATTATGGTGCTGCTTGCCTACGCTTTCGTTAATGGCATACTCATTCGACGGAGGTTAAGGGAGGACGAAACCTTTAATCCAGTTCCCTGGGTGAAAGCCGAAAGTATAGTAGCACTACTGATTTTTTCGGCAACTGCTGCAATGAGCCAGCAATCACCGCCAAGTGCAGGTACATTGGAACATGAAGGATTATCTTTTCTATTCGAACTCTTTTATCAAGGTCAGTATTATTCAGGAATGGATGTTCAGATGAGTGTAAATTCAATCAGTATCTTACTTATTACTATTGCTTTTCTATTTTTAGCCTTGCTATTTTATGCGTTTATTAAAAAAGCTTCATCAATGATTACATTAGTGCTTAGTATCTTCTTTGTCCTTTCAAGCTATTTGGCTTTGATCATGAGTGTTAGTTAAAAGGGAATTATTATAAATTTTTCCGTAGGTTTTAAGTTAGCGATTATAAAATGAGTTTATTTTTAACAAAATGGGTGCCATTCATGAATGGATTGGCCTTTTTCTATATAAGGAATATATGTCGATGTACGGGCTACGCTGAAATTGAAAAAGCGATTAAATCGGTGATTAAACGTGAAGCAATAGAGTAACGAATAACTACAAAGTATTCATAGGGTGTGGTCATCAAGCAAAAAAGATTTAATCGCTTTGCCAACTATATTTTATATTCGTTCTTACGAAACGAAAGTCAGCAGAAGCATAATGAATAGGAACGTCCTAGGCATTTATAGGACGTTTTTATTAATGAGAAATATAAAAATTATTTATGGATATATGCATACAGACTATTAATTGCAATTTACTCACAACTATGCTCAAAAACATGTGGAGCTTATTGTATGGTACTATCTGAAATTATAAAGATAAGTATATAGCTGATTCGATTGTGAGGATATAGGATATATCCCATTGAGATAAAGAAACGTGTGGAAATACATTTAATTATATCTAGCATATAAAAAATTTTGTATATGACTAACTTCATTTTTTAATGAATTAACTAACGAAAATAAAGCATTCACATCATTTTGCAATAGGGTAATCTGGTTCTCGATTTTTTTAAATTGTTTGTTTTGTTCTTCCCTGTATGTTTGCTCATTCTTTTCATTTAATTCTGATTGTTTTATATCCAGAAAAGTACCGCCAATAGATACTAAATCACCAATTGTTATAGTACTTGCTCCAATTAATGCAAGGATAAAACCTAAGTTGGATTCATTGGCCTGGTCAGGGGGGGGAGAAGAATCTGCCGTATTTTCTAATTGCTCTTCTTCTTCAATTTCCTCAACTTCGCTTGCCTCAAAGCTGATGCCGAGAACTGTAAGAAGGTTACCTATTGTGACAATCATTTGGCCAAATAAATCAACCTTATCTCCAAATTCAACAGGCAAAGATTCGATAAATTGATTTTCTGAGTCCTTTTTAATCAACTCTAATCACCTACTTGATTGTAGCCTGATTTTCTCCATAACTTTTAATGTAGTTTGATTTAAATCCTCTTGAATTCTTTTTAATGATGAAAAATCTTTCTCAAGTTCTATTTCATTTAATTCAAATAAATGATCCATACTATCAGTGTTAAATACGTTGTTTAGGCAATTTAGAATCCCTTGGAAGGATGATACTAGTTGAGTATGTTCAATGACTAAAAATGAGGGAGGAATTGTATTTTCTAAACAAAGAACGCTAGTCTGTGCAACATTTACTGCATTTTTTAAATCTATATAGTATTGTTCTGGGTTTATGATTAAACCATTATCAGCAAACTGTGGATAGATTTTATTTGATATATAGACTAAGTTACCGCCGGCTAATTGAAGAGCATGCCCATATTGTTTTATAGTGTTTGCCATATCTTTTCCCCTTTGATCTATAAAGTAAGTTAAAACAATATATGCCCAAAGATTAAAGAAGTTCCAAGAGTATATAATCTGGATGCCATTGTGATTACAGATGTCTTTTTTCAAATGATTAATATATGAATTGTAATATTCCACCAAATAAAAAAGGAGTTCCAATAAATCGTCAACATGACTTTTTGGAACGCCTCTATTTATAAAGAAATGCAATTTTATCTATTTATAGTATACAACTGAATTAACGGTTTGAAATTTGGAAAGATCCGACTCACTTATTGTTTGAGCGATTGCTTGGATGATAGCACCAATAGCTTGTATCCAGCTGCCTATGGAATTGAATTGCTGTCTCTTAAGACTGGTTGATGGTAAAAATCCCGCTATTACTAACATATTAATCCCAATGGTTTGTAACAAACCTCCGAATGCATTATATAGATTAGCAAGTTTGGTGATTCTTTCCAATGAATACATAAAAGACAAAACCGTGCCCAATGCTTGTCCTTCATTTCCTATATTGAATACGGTTTGTTGTGCATTTGAATCACTAAATGGAAGGATATAACCGGCCACTTCCGCAGACAAGCCGCCCGCCTGAATTATATTACCAACTTTATTTAGTGTCAGGACGCTCTCAGTGTCAACCAGGACTGTCGTAGCCGCAAGCTGAAGATTGTAACCAATTAAATTGATATCAGATGAGGCCTTATTATCGAGTGATATAGGTGGTGTATTCCCAATAGCAGTTACAATTCTGCCAAACGCGCCTACCCACATTGCACCTGTTGTAATCTGTGTTTTGGTTTCTATTTGAATCACCAACTTAATTTGTGGTTTTAGTCATACACCATCGTATTCAAATATGTAAATTTATGTTCTGCTAAATTAAATAACGAAAAATTCATGCAGCATGGTCCTATTTCCAGAATTTCTTCAAGAAGGATGTAAATAAAAGTGATGAATATGAACTTTGTTTTTTATAATAGCGAGAAATTTGAAGGAAATGTACCTACTTATATATGTAAGCATAAAAGTAATAAGTTGGGGGGCTGCCCGACCAACCGACATTGGGACACCACTAGAAATATTTCAAAATGTATAATCTCATCTATTGTTTTCGGCAGATTATCGGCAAACGTTAGACAGCTACTTTACACACAAAAAAAAGCCTTGATAAATCAAGGCTTTTCGTACGTCCCAGAGAGGATTCGAACCTCCGACCTACAGTTTAGGAAACTGTTGCTCTATCCTGCTGAGCTACTGGGACTTATGTAAGATACTTTATAATTATAATAATTTTATTACTAAAGGTCAACTTTATTAACCAATTAATATTCTAAATTAATAAATATGATTTTGTTTATTACGGAAAATGTTATAGGGTGTTAAATTCCATATCACTGAAATCTCGATCTATTTCAGTGATTCCTTTACCATAATAAGACCCTTTTCTTTCATTAAACATTCCAGTGCTGTTTTAAAGGTTGAGAATGCATGTAGTGAATTGGTAAAAGGTAATTGGGAAGAGACTAAGTCTTTTACAAATTCTGGTGATAATCCTACAACAAGGACTTGTATTCCCATCACTTTTAAGGAGGATATTAAGTTTCCTATATTCTCACCCATCAGTTCTAAATTATCACAATCTTTTAGAACGAAACCGGAAAAATCAAGTACAATGGAATCGATTTCTGAGTTGTTTACATAATTTAATATGATTTGAATAACCTGATCAAAGTAGGCTACTGAAACATCAAAAGTTAAAGGAACAAGTAAGGTGTCGGGTATGATGGAAGCGATCATCGGGACTGAAACTTTACGGTCCTTAGCTTCCAACTCCCTGACTTTCTCGGTTAAATCATTTATTTGCTTAAGAAGTAATTCTTTTTCGTTAGTCTCCATCTTCAACCTCGCTTATATAAAATATATACATTGACTTCAGGTATATTATTGTTTAATTCGGTAGTAACACAAGTAAATCCTTTATTTTTAAAAAAACTTCGAAATTAAACCGACTGATAAGAATACTATATATAAGGGTGGATTGTTTAGACCTAGAGTTTACATCTACACAGTATAAAAATATTTTTAGAGTACTGCTAAAGATTCTGTAGAGTTATATATTTGCATTTACGTATACAAAAAACTATAAACCCAATAATAATTTTGAAATGGATATTTTTATAGGATTATCTAAATTATAAACAAATAAAGGTTTATTGCCTTTTTATTAGGATTGTTTAGTACTCAAAGGATGTTATTTTAATAAAATATGTGAAAGTTTTTTGAACTTTTAGATGAGGTTTATTATATTCATAAGTGGTTTCATTTTATATTATCATTAGTTTTATGTTATAGTTTTTTTTAACTATATTATTCAAGGAGGCTTACTTGATAGAAGGTGAAAGGCTTAGAATGATAATCCAATGCAACAGACTCCTTTTAAAGATGTTTTTCAATAGAGAAGGATCTTCCGCTTAACTCTTCTTGAATCGTGTCCTACCATGGTAAGGAAGGATAACGATTAATTTCTACTTTTAATTATATTTTCACCCAATTTGAGAGCATATAACATTCTCGGTTTGGTCTTTTGCATGCAGAAGAGTATTTAGAGATTATAAGGATGTAACCAAAACTAATAACAAAACGTAAAAAACTATGAAACTAGTAAAAATTTTTAAAAATAATTTGGAGGTGAATCCCTCTTAAGAGGGAAATAATTGGACATAACCACGATAATCAATCTTGTTTTACTTGTAGTACTAATAGGAGCCTCAGGGTTCTTTGTAGCATCTGAGTTTGCGGTAGTAAAAATTCGGATGTCCCGTATTGATCAATTAATTTCAGAAGGAAACAAAAAAGCAGTGCTTGCGAAAAAAGTAGCAAGTGACCTTGATTACTATCTTTCTGCCTGTCAGCTTGGTATTACCGTAACCACTTTAGGACTTGGTGCACTGGGTAAACCAGCGGTGGAAGGTCTATTGTATCCTTTGTTTAATCTTTTTAATGTGTCTGATGCTGTTGCATCAGCATCGTCCTATGCGATTGCATTTATACTGGTTACTTTCTTGCATGTTGTAGTGGGGGAAATGGCACCAAAAACGCTTGCGATCCAATTTGCCGAAAAACTCACACTAATGCTTGCGCCGCCTTTATATTGGTTTGGCAGAGTGCTGTCACCATTCATTAAAGCTTTGAATGGGACATCGAGAGTCATTCTTCGTGCATTTGGAGTCAAACCTGCTGGACATGAAGAGGCATATTCTGAGGAAGAACTAAAGATTATTATGACTCAAAGCTTTCAGGGCGGGGAAATTGATCAAACGGAATTGGAATACATGGAAAACGTGTTTTCGTTTGATGAACGTGTTGCCAAGGATATTATGGTTCCAAGAACTGAATTGGTTACGCTCGATTTGAATATGAATTATGACGAAATCGTGAGTATTATTGATGAACATAACTACACACGTTATCCGGTTGTTGAAGATGGGGATAAAGACAAGATTGTCGGTGTAGTAAATGTGAAAAAAATGCTGACTCATATTGCTGCCAAAAGAGAACGTAAACTTGAAGAATTTGTTAGAGACTTGCCTTATGTTCTTGAAGCAACCCATATACAGGATGCACTGTTGAAAATGCAACAGGAACGGGTACATATGGCTTTAGTCATTGATGAATACGGAGGCACTTCAGGAATTCTTACGATGGAAGATGTTCTGGAAGAAATTGTGGGAGAAATCCGCGATGAGTTTGACGCTGATGAAGTGGCCGATATCCGTAAAGTCGGAGAAAACCAATATATGATTAATGGACGAGTCCTTTTGAGTGAGATGGAGGAACTGTTTGGTTTAGAGTTTGAGGACAGTGAAGATATAGATACAGTTGGAGGCTGGATTCAATATCAAAAAATTGATACTGTTCAAAATGGAGACTCATTGGAGCATGGTAAGCATCTATGGGCTGTAAAGGAAATGGATAACCACCAAATTAAACAAGTATTGTTTACTCAAAATGTCAAGAAATAATCAAATGAAAATATTGGAACAACAAATTTTTTTACTATTCTTGGAGGTGAATCCCCCTTTTTGGGGGAAATAATTGGACGGATCAATCGCTTTAAATTTATTTTTAGTAGCTATATTTATTGGGCTTACTGCATTCTTTGTTGGTGCTGAATTTGCCATTTTGAAGGTAAGGATGTCCAGAATTGAACAATTGATATCTGAAGGCAACAAAAAGGCGGTTCTTGCCAAAAAAGTTGCAGAAAATCTAGACTATTACCTGTCAGCATGTCAGTTGGGTATTACGGTTACAGGATTAATATTAGGTGCGTTGGGGGAACCAACAGTCGAAAAAATGCTCCATCCCGTATTTGATGAATGGGGGATCTCAGATTCAGTATCTACTGTCCTGTCCTATGTAATTGCTCTTACGATCGTCACGTTCTTGCATGTTGTTATAGGTGAACTTGCTCCTAAAACATTGGCGATCCAATTTGCAGAAAGATTATCCTTGCTTTTATCGCCGCCGCTATATTGGTTCGGAAGAGTAACAAAACCTTTTATTAATGCATTAAATGGTTCTGCGCAATTTATCCTTCGAATTTTTGGTGTACAGCCTGCTGGACATGATACAGTCCATTCGGAAGAAGAATTGAAACTAATTGTCACTCAAAGTTATGAGAGCGGAGAGATAAATCAAACTGAGCTGGCTTATCTAGAGAACATTTTTGCATTTGATGAACGTATTTTAAAAGATATTATGATTCCAAGAAATCAAATTGTCACTTTGGATAAGCAAATGTCTCTTGAAGAAATTCTTGAAACGCTTGATCGCTATGAATATACTCGCTATCCTGTTACGGAAAATAGCGATAAAGATCTTCTGGTTGGATTTATTAACACAAAAGAAATGCTGACAAATATAGCAGCAGGGCGTGAAAGACCGATTCAGGATTTTATTCATGATATGCCGCGTTTGAAATCAACTACTCATATCAAGGATGTATTATTAAAAATGCAGCAGAGTCGGGTGCACATGGCTATCGTTGTAGATGAAAAAGGCACTATAGCCGGCTTGGTCACGATGGAAGACATTTTAGAAGAAATTGTTGGAGAAATTAAAGATGAATACAATGGAGATGAACTGCCTGCAACTTAATGGCAAGTTCGTTCAATAGTATGTAGAAGGAGGGAGGCTGTCCGTTGAGTCGTTTGTAAGACTTATCGGTGCCTCTTTTTTATGCATTTAAATAGTGGAATACTGCTTGTTTTAAGTAATTATACTGAGATTCATTGGTGTCCGAAGACCATTTAGAGCTTGATTTTAAAGACCATGAGTTAAGCAATGCCTTCTTTATTTGAGGAAGATGCTCAGTCTCCATACAAATACCTCCTTTATTTAATTTGATCTATTAGTAATGTCCTCAAAACTTTTATCTATAAAATAGCCTAAATTTCGGTGAAAAGTTAATAGTAAATGAGTTACGAAGATATATATGCTTTTTAATTATACTCTAATCAATCAAAGTTATCCATCAATTACCAGTTTAAACTTTTCAGAAACCTTGTAGTAAAATAGAAGTATCTTTAAAAAAACAATAAAAATGATACTATTAGCAAGTGGACTTTTTTAATTAGATTCTTAAGCTAAAGTAATGAACAAATTTTCATAGAAGGAGTTTGACCTGAAAATGGGAATCCCATTGATTATTGCGGAGAAACCGGATCAAGGAGTTACACTGGCATCTCCATTCTCTTTCAAAAAAAGGGACGGGTATTTAGAGATTGCTCCTAATGAAGTATTTCCGGAAGGGGCATTATGTTCATGGGCCATCGGACATTTAACCGAATTATCCTCACCGGAGAAATATAAACCGGAGTGGAAAAGATGGGCTATTGCCACTTTGCCAATAATCCCTGATAAATTTACATATGAAGTAACAAAATCAAAAACGAAGCAATTTAACATTATCAAGCAATTATTGAAGCGACCAGATGTCGAATCAATTATTCATGCAGGTGATGCTGGGAGGGAGGGTGAATTAATCGTACGCAATATTATTGCGGTGAGCGGCGTTCGTAAACCGATGAAGCGTTTATGGATCTCTTCTTTAACGAAAAAATCCATATTAGAAGGATTTAACAGCCTCCGTGACAGCCAGGAAACCATACCTCTCTATCATGAAGCCTATACAAGATCGTGTGCAGATTGGCTTGTTGGCATGAATGCATCAAGAGCCTATTCCTTGCTGCTTAAACAAAAAGGGATGAATGATGTATTCTCTGCAGGAAGAGTACAGACACCTACACTAGCTTTAATAGTGAAACGGGAATTGGAGATTGAAAAATTTGAATCTAAGCCATTTTGGGAAGTCATTGCTACGTTTGATATAAATGGGCAGACTTATGAAGGAAAATGGGAAAAGGATCAGGAGTCCAGACTGGATAAGCAGGAGATGGCTCAAAATATTGCAGCTTTTTGTAAAAATAAAGATGCGAAAATTATAGAAATGAAGACGGAGCGTAAAGAATTCCAGCCGCCCTTATTATTTAATTTATCGGCCTTACAGGCAACCGCCAATAAAATGTATAAGTACTCACCAAAACAAACGCTGGATATCACGCAAAAACTGTATCAAAAGGGAATTGTCTCTTATCCGCGGAGTGATTCAAACTACGTGACTAAAGGAGAGGCGGAAACATTCCCGGAGATCCTATCGAAACTTGCTCAGTTCGAGGAATATAAATCATTCATACCCGTTCCAAACGAATCCATTATCAATAACTCTAGGTTTGTTAATGAAAAGAAAGTATCGGATCACTATGCGATTATTCCTACTGAACAGGTGACGAATCCAGCCAAGCTTTCAGGAGAAGAAAGGAATATCTATGATTTAATTGTGCGTCGTTTGATTGCTGCTCACTATGAATCAGCCATATTTGACTATACAACCCTCATAACATTAGTTGATGGAAGAGCAGAGTTCATTTCAAAAGGAAAGCAGCAAATACGAGAAGGCTGGCGACAAATTATTTTCCAGCAAGAAAAGGATGAAGATACCATCCTTCCGAATGTCCAAAAAGATGATGAAGGTAAAGTGAAAAGCGTTAAAGTAAAAGAAGGAAAAACGCAACCGCCTAAACGATATACCGAGGGACAATTAATTACGTTAATGAAAACGGCCGGTAAGCATCTTGATAATGAAGAACTCGAAAAAGTGCTAATGAAATCAGAAGGACTGGGAACGGAGGCAACAAGAGCGGGAATTATTACGATGCTGAAGGATAGAAAATATATAGATGTTAAAAAGAATCAAGTATTTGCGACTGATAAAGCGAAAGTGTTGATCAGAGCGATAGGCGACGAGATATTGGCTTCACCTGAAATGACAGCTAAATGGGAGCAGCGCTTGGCCGAAATCGGGCAAGGGAAAGCATCAGCTGCTCAATTTATGGAGCAGACAAAGAAATTAACGGGGAAGATTATTGAGGATGCTGTAAAAGGCTTTGAAACCTGGGATTTTACAGGATTAAAGGTTGAAACGATTGAACGTACCTCTTCTAAGTTTACAACAGGGAAAAAGGTAGGCGCCTGTCCGCTGTGTAAAGGGGATATAGTCGATAAGGGTGAATTTTATGGATGTGCGAATTATAAGCAAAACCAGTGTAAATTTACATTTTCGAAAAAAATCCTTGGAAAAAAGATTTCCCAAACCAATATGCAGAAATTATTAAAAGATGGGAAAACCAATGTCATAAAAGGGTTTAAAAAAGGAGAAAAATCATTTGACGCGGCGATTGAATGGAAGGACGGTAAAATTAATTTCCTGTTTTCAAATGAAATTGCTCCAAAAACTTAAAAATTTTTGTGCATTCAGGTATAATGGTCGAAGAAGTTTCCATTTGCGCTGGTAAATGGAGTACATATTATATTAAGGGAGTTTTTGTAAATGAGTAAAGTATTGATTTTTGGACATAAAAATCCAGATACTGACACAATTTGTTCAGCAATCGCTTATGCTGAATTAAAAAAAGAGTTGGGTGTTGAAGCAGAACCGATTCGACTTGGTGCGATTAATGGTGAAACACAATATGCACTTGATACATTTAAAGTGGCAGCTCCCCGTTTGGTTGAGAAGGTTGCGGAAGAAACACAGGAAGTTATTCTTGTAGACCACAATGAAAGACAGCAAAGTGCGGATGATATCGATCAGGTTCGAGTATTAGAGGTTATTGATCACCACCGTATTGCAAATTTCGAAACAGCTGATCCATTGTATTACCGTGCTGAGCCGGTTGGATGTACAGCAACCATTTTAAATAAGCTATACAAAGAAAACGGAATTCAAATCAAAAAAGAAGTAGCTGGCTTAATGTTATCCGCTATTATTTCTGATTCTTTATTATTTAAATCTCCAACTTGCACGGAGCAAGATGTTGCTGCTGCAAAAGAATTGGCTGAAATAGCTGGTGTTAATGCAGAAGAATACGGATTGGAAATGTTAAAAGCTGGAGCAGATTTAAGCAAGAAAACTATTGCAGAATTAATTTCTTTGGATGCTAAAGAGTTCTCCATGGGCACATCAAAAGTAGAAATTGCACAAGTGAATGCAGTTGATACAAACGATGTAATGGCGAAGCAAGCTGAACTCGAAGCAGCTATGCAGGCAGCTATTAATGAAAAGGGTCTGGATTTATTTCTATTAGTTGTAACAGATATCCTAACAAATGATTCTGTTGCCCTTGCTATTGGTGATAAAGCTGCAGCTGTTGAAAAAGCTTTCCATGTAACATTGGTAAATAATACAGCTGTTCTAAAAGGGGTTGTTTCCCGTAAGAAACAGGTAGTTCCAGCATTAACAGAAGCATTATCGTAAATTTTACTTGCAAAATTTCTGGCATGATGTTATATTAATATATGCGATGAGCTGAATTGTGTAAGTCGAGCACATACCTTATGGTACACACTATGTGGAGTGTGGTGACTCGCCTCAATTTTTTCGAACAAGGCACCTGTTTTTAACAGGTGCCTTTTTATATATTCATATCCAGAGTGTCGATTGGACATATCAATAATGGTACACAAATAGCGAGCTTTAAAATACATAATGCAGGCAGATCAATCAAAAAATAGTAAAGATAATAATCAGGTTTTCCGAATAGGGAATCGTTGAGAAGGCATTTAACCAAACTAATACATAAGCTCAAGTTAAGAACGATTTACATATGTTAATTAGTATTCAAGGAGGAAATAAAATGAATAAGAAAACAGTAGATGATTACTTACAGGAAGGGATACATGGCGTTAAAGAAATAAAGCCTGCTGAACGGAAAGAATTTCTTGGGAGCTTACGTGAACGTGTGGTTGTCGCATTAACACAGGCTCAGGTTTTTCAAAAACAAATCCCACATGGATTTATTGACCTATTGAAAAAAAATAAGGACGCTAAGCTTTATTTAAATGGCCACATTAATTATTCCCATCTATCGAAATTCGTTAAAGCAGCAGATGAACATGGGATTCAATTTAAAATCGTGACCAATAAAGACTATAATTCACCTAATGGTTTGGTATTGGCCTATGATCATGCAATTAATAACGATAACATTACATTAGAAGAACCGGCACAGGAAGAAACTAATACTGAGGAGACAGAAAAAAAGACAGGTTTTTTTGAATCACTTAAGCAACTCTTTACAAAAAAATCATAAACAAAATGTCATAACTGTGCACCCCTTAATACGAGAAACAATACGGTGTCTGGATGCATGTTTCGGTTAGGTGAGTATGTGCCATCGACTATTCTAGTTTTAGTTTGTATGGTATAGTTATCAAATTAGAGATAATTTAGGTTTATGATTTGAGGGGCACAAAGAATGAATTCAACACAAGAGTATATTGAAGAATGGCAGGAAGCACTTGAAGAAGAGATTCAGTATTTAAAAAAATATGGAAGTACCCGCTATCACCTGATGAATGGCAATAAGATTATGTCAGGTGATTCTTTTACGTACTATTTTGAGTCATCCAGTATTTTGCGTATACCTGTTGGAACGATTGCTAAGCTGGAATGGGGCGGGAGTCGGTTTGATGCCAGAATCCTATCCTCTGAGGGCAATAGTTTGCTTCTGTCTCTTGAACAATCAATAGGTGAATTGATTGAAGAGGCTACGATTTATCATGACCCATGGGAACTTTTAGATCAGCTGATTGAAAGACTGGATGATATCAGGAAAAGTAAGCGGAAAAGAAGTCGGGTTAAACGGATCATGGAGCCTTCCATGCCTGATAAACGAACGGACAAAACAAGTAAAAGCGCGGTACGCGAATTATATGCCAGATCAAAATATAACCCGGTCACATATGTTTGGGGACCGCCTGGTACAGGAAAAACGTATACTTTAGCACGAACGGCAGCCAATAAATATTTTAAAAAGAAACGTATATTAGTTCTCTCTCACAGTAATCAGGCTGTGGATGTCCTGCTTGCCGAAATTACGGCATTTGTTAAACGAGCGGATCGTTTTCATGAAGGAGATATTTTACGTTACGGCTCTCAAACTGGTGAGGGTCTTCTGATGCATGGGGATATATTGCCGGCTAAATTATTGGAAAGTCATGATGGACATTTAGTGAAGGAAAGGGATTCGATTAATGAAGAAAAGAAACTGCTAAAAAAAGATCTGTCTCTGTCTTTTAGCGTACGTGACTCGGAGCAGCTTCTTGACCTTGAAAAAAAACTGGGCAGAATCTTAGAGAAAATAAGGCAAAAAGAAATTCATTTAGTCAAAAATGCCTTCATTGTTGGGACTACCTTGGCGAAAGCAGCAATGGACCCGAGTATTTTTGAACAAGAGTATGATCTAGTTATCATTGATGAAGCCAGTATGGCCTTTATCCCGCAAATTGCCTTTGCCGGCGCACTTGCCAAGCGTTGTATTATTTGTGGGGATTTTAAGCAATTACCTCCTATTGCGGTTTCGAGGGGAGAGCTTGTAGACCGCTGGCTGAAGGAGGACATCTTCCATCGTGCCGGTGTTGCTGATATTGCACGTGGGGGAAAACTTCATACTCATTTGTTTTTATTAAAGGAACAGAGGAGAATGCATCCGGATATCTCCGCTTTTACGAACCAATATGTTTATAATTCACTGGTTGGCGATCATCCAAGTGTTCATATAAATAAAAAAGATATCGTTTCAAAGACACCTTTTGTAGATCGTGCTTCCGTACTGTTAAATACGAGCTTCACAGGGGAACACTGCTTTACGGGCACTTCCTCTGGTTCTAGAATGAATTTGATGAATCTATTGTTATCCTTTCAGGTTATTCATGAAGCCTACAGCAATGGGAGTAAATCAATCGGTTATGCAACCCCTTATCGTGCGCAGGCACAATTGATGGAAACATTAATTAAAGATCTATATGAGGAAGAGAACGGCCTGCATGATATATTGGCTGCCACTGTCCATCGTTTCCAGGGAAGTGAACGGGAAGTAATGGTATTTGATAGTGTAGATAGTTATCCGCAAAATCGGGCAGGGATGCTTTTAACGGGCAGGGAAAGTGAACGGCTGTTAAATGTTGCAATTACCAGAACAAAAGGGAAACTGATTCATGTCAGCGATGTGGAGTTTATAGAATCAAAAGTTTCGCATACAAAAACTCTTCATCAGCTCGTTCAATATCAAATGAAACGGAATCAAATGGTCAATATGGATCAAATAGGCAAATGGATTGCCAACCATCATCCAAAATTACAATGGATTTATGCAAGAAATTTGGAAGGGTTCTATCAGGATTTAAAAAAAGCCCAATCTTCCATTATCCTTTCCTTGCCAAATTCCAGTGTGTTATCATCGGATTTTGTTCAAAGAGTGAAGACGAGGAACTCAAGAACAAGACTGATGATGTATTCTCCAGATTCCCATTCCTATTTGGATCCGGATATCCATCTTCAGAATGGGCCAAGCTTCACATTTGTCATCCTTGACCAAAAAGTATTGTGGTTGGGGGTTCCTCTTGAAGCCAATAAACGTGTTCATCCGCCATACATTGGAATTCGATTGGAATCCGAAGCATTTATCAATCAATTTCTCCAGCAATTGCCTAAATAAATTGTCGGAATTTTAGTTGCTATTTTCACATATAAGATTTATAATTCTATATGTTGTTATCATTTTATATCTAAAATACTATATATTGATTTTAACGTGTTTAAGGTGTCGTATTACGACTTAATAGGGAATCCGGTTAAAATCCGGAACTGTACCCGCAACTGTAAATGCTGATGAAATAAGTAAACCACTGTAGAGAAATCTATGGGAAGGACTTAGAGTAAAGCGAAGCATGAGTCAGGAGACCTGCCTTTTTCACTGGTTTGCCTTTATCGGGAGCAATGAGGGTGGAACGGATGAAATAGCAATATTGAACAGTTCAATCTTGTTATTATTTCTTTTCCCATTGCTTATTTTTAGGCAATGGGATTTTTTGCGTGGAGGGAACAGACGTTTTTAATCGATTTATCGGCAAACAATAAGGGGGAAATTAGTATGGCAGTATCTTACGAATCAAACTATGCAAGTCTGGAAGTCATAAATTTAAAAAGCATAGAAACATACATAAAGGAATGTGTTAGTTCCTATACATCTATTTATTCAGCAGAGGAATACTTAGAAAAAATCAAGACAGCACTTGAGTATAAGTCTGACTATAGCAAGAAAGAGTTGGTGAATTTACTGGTACTAAGCGCCGTAGAGCGTATCTCTGCTGATGAGCCTGATTGGACATTTGTGGCGGCAACTATTTATTTAGACCAGTTATATGATAAAGCTTCAAAAAGCCGGGGATATGATTTAACACACAAATATGGGAGCTTTCATCAGCTTGTTGAACTATTGACTGATATGGGGATTTATAATCCAGCATTGTTAAATGAATATACGGAAGACGAAATCAATGAACTCGAAGCAGTCATCGATTCATCAAAAGATCAGTTGTTTACGTATATTGGCATTCGGACGCTGGCAGATCGCTATTTAGCCAAATCTCATCATGGAAGCTTATATGAACTTCCTCAGGAACGGTTTATGATTATTGCCATGACATTAATGATGAATGAGCCTAAAGAACAGCGAATCAAATTAATAAGAGAAGCATATTGGGCCTTATCCAATCTATATATGACGGTGGCAACTCCTACGCTTGCTAATGCTGGGAAAAGCTATGGCCAATTATCCAGTTGTTTTATCGATACTGTTGATGATAGTTTGCAAGGTATCTATGATTCAAACACCGATATTGCCAATCTATCTAAAAATGGCGGAGGAATAGGTGTTTATTTAGGGAAAATTAGAGCGCGAGGCAGTGATATTAAAGGATTTAAGGGTGTTTCCTCAGGAGTTATACCATGGATGAAGCAATTAAATAATACCGCCGTCAGTGTGGACCAACTGGGCCAAAGACAGGGTGCCATTGCAGTTTATCTGGATGTTTGGCATAAGGATATATTTGCCTTCCTCGAAGCGCGTTTAAATAATGGGGATGAACGTTTTCGAACGCATGATTTATTTACTGGTGTTTGCATTCCGGATTTATTTATGGAAATGGTCAAGGAGCGGGGTACCTGGTATTTATTTGATCCGCATGAAGTAAGAAAAGTAATGGGATATTCTCTTGAAGATTATTTTGATGAAGAAGCAGGGGATGGCCAATTCAGACAAAAATATACTGAATGTATCAATCATCCGCAGCTTTCCAAAAAAGAAATACCTGCCATTGAAGTGTTTAAGGCGATCATGATTTCTCAGCTTGAAACAGGAACACCTTATATGTTTTATCGGGATACGGTCAACCGCTCTAATGCTAATCGCCATAAAGGAATGATATATTGCAGTAATTTATGTACGGAAATTATGCAAAATCAAAGTGCTACCAAAGTTATTGAACAAAGAACCGAGGATGGGAAAATTATTATTGAAAAAACACCGGGTGACTTTGTTGTATGTAATCTTTCGTCTATCTCCCTTGCCAAAGCTGTAAAGGAAGATGTCCTTGAACGCTTAATTAAGATACAGGTGAGAATGCTTGATAATGTCATTGATTTAAATAATATCCCGGTCATTCAGGCAAATATAACGAATAAAAATTATCGTGCTATAGGACTTGGGACATTTGGCTGGCATCATTTATTAGCACTTGAGGGCATTGCCTGGGAATCAGAGAAAGCCGTTGAGTACTGTAACCGATTATACGAAAAAATCGCTTATTTAACGATTAAATCAAGTGTGGATTTAGCTGGTGAAAAAGGTGCTTACCCATTTTTTGAAGGATCTGATTGGGAGACCGGATCTTATTTTGACCAAAGAGGCTATGATTCAGATGCTTGGAGTCAATTGAAAAATAGAGTGCATACATCCGGAATTCGAAATGGCTATCTTATGGCCGTAGCACCAAATTCTTCAACTGCGATTATTGCCGGTTCTACATCCGGAATTGATCCAATTTTCAGAAGGGAATATTCCGAAGAGAAGAAGAATTACCGTATTCCAGTGACTGCACCTGACTTGAATCTGGAGACAATGTGGTATTATAAATCCGTTTATTTAATTGACCAAAAATGGAGCATTCTCCAAAATGCACGTCGTCAAAAACATATCGACCAAGGAATCTCGTTTAATTTGTATGTCCGTAATGATATTAAAGCACGTGATTTATTAGACTTGCATCTGCTTGCATGGGAGACCGGATTAAAAACAACATACTATGTACGTTCTACTTCAAGCGCTGTTATAGAAGAATGCGAAAGCTGCCAATAAGGATGGGGGAAATATAATGGATACAAAAACAATAGTGGAAAAACGTAAATTAGTCGATCGGGTAGCACCGAATAGTCTAACGGGTATTATTAATGGCAGAAATTCAAATATTTTAAATTGGGATGATGTGCGCTATCCATGGGCATATCCTAAATATAAAGTAATGCTATCTAATTTTTGGACGCCTTTTGAAATTAATATGGTGAATGATGCGAAACAATTTCCAAATCTTTCAGAAATTGAACAAGAATCCTTTCTAAAAATTATAGGCTTGTTGGCATTGCTTGATAGTATCCAGTCTGACTATGCCAGTAAAGTCGCCGACTATCTGACCGATTCATCTCTGAATGCATTGATGATTATGCTGGCGCAGCAAGAAGTCATTCATAACCATTCCTACTCCTATGTATTGTCAAGTATTGTCCAGAAAAGCAAGCAAGATGAAGTTTTTGAATATTGGAGAACTGAAGAGATTTTGCGTAAACGAAATGATTTTATTACTGATGGCTATCGGGATTTCACAGAAAACCCAACAATTGAAAATCTGCTTAAATCGATTATCTATGATGTAATCCTAGAAGGGCTCTTCTTTTACTCAGGCTTTGCTTTCTTTTATAATTTGGCCAGAAACCAAAAGATGGTGGCAACTTCAACGATGATTAATTATATAAATCGAGACGAGCAGATCCATGTTGGGCTGTTTGAGAAGATTTTTAAAGAAATATTGGCTGAACATCCTGAAACAAATACAGAAGAATTGAAAAATTTTGCGATTGAAACCTTCCGAACTGCTGCAGAGCTTGAGATTGAATGGGGTTATAAAGTTATAGGAAATAAAATCGAGGGAATTACGATGGCTGAGCTCGAACAATATATCCAGTTTATGGCTAATAAGCGTTGCAATCAATTGGGGTATGGAAGATCTCCGTTTCCAGAGGTTCCGAACAAAAATCCATTAAGATGGATTGTTGCCTATCAGGAAGTGGATTTAGGCAAGACGGATTTCTTTGAGCAGAAATCAAGACAATATACAAAAACAACAGATACCAATGGATTTGATGAACTGTAAATGTAAAAAGACGCCATTACGGCGTCTTTTTGCTTGAAGGCATCCTTACCAGCGGTGAGCTTTCGCATTGCTCCTCAAAATGATATTGGTTTGGGACATTGCAGTATGTCCGTTAACCTGTGATTTTGAGCGCTTCCGCCTTGTCCAGTTATGGTGAAAAAGAGAAGAGTGTGGATCTAAATGATTCCGATAACTCATTGCTTATCACCCCATCAGTAGGATACGTTCTGATGTCCCTTTTGAGGACATCAAGTATAGGATATACAAAATGAGTGCCTTTTAATCTCGGGAAAAGTTCACGAATTATTTTCTATATTATGATAAAATATATATAATATGGATATTGATGGTGGATAATTATGCGAAATTTGGAATATGAACAATAATAACGGAGAAATCTATGCCGCGGTCTCCCATTTTGACAGAATGATTTATAAAATCATCTGTTAAAGGGGAAAATACGATGAAATAGCACTGAAAGAAGTCCGGAAGAATGATATGACTGTTGTTTATAGTCAAGAAGCCTATCCAATCCAACGTTTTATGATGTTGGTACTTTTATATCTAAAAGCCATTCCCTGGAAAGTACCGAGTTTTGAGTTGGATCATTAATTGGATGTATGATATATAATCCACCAGATTATTCAGGCGGATGGGTACTTTGATGTAACACATCATCGATTTATCCTTATTGCGGAACCTGTATAAGTAAATGTGTTATTGAATAAAAGTCGGGCTTTCTTATAGTTTGTTTTCTGCTTATGAGCCAGCACTTCTTTCAGATAAAATTTGTCCAAAAGAAAGATTGCTGTTTCTAATTTTCGTAAAATTAAAGTTAGCATATTTATCTGAAACATCAATTTTTACAGATATGTTATAGTAGCTTAGTGATTGATTTTAATTTATTGGCAGAAATCCATACAGAAACATTCCTCGATATTGTCAAGAAAGATCAGCTTGTTCTCTTTTCAATTTCTTCACCATGTAAAATACACTCTCCCGCAAAATGATAACTAACATCTAAAGAGGTATGTTATATTTTTTTAAAACTATATTAATTTAGGAAATTTAACTCATATTATACTTGTAGCAGCCAGCCTTAAATAGATACTTTTGGTCTTTAATTAATGTGTCAGTTGGCTTATTATAAATGGTATTGGTCTTTCATAGTATATATGGTAGACCTATTATAATTTGGAAAATGTTTGAAAAGTGAGCACGTGATAAATATATAGATATCTAGCACTCTAAAGAATCAGTTTGTACTAATAGGAGGAAGTATAAAGTTGTTTAAAGAATTTTCCATCTCGCGGACATCATGTCTTGGCAAATCCCCGATTTATCAGGCAACCATCACAAGTGAAGGGCATGTAAGTTGGCAGGGTGAGAAGTATGTTTCATATATAGGCGTTAAGAACTTTACGGTTTCTAAGCAAAGAGTTAAAAAAATTGAAGATCTCTTGCTATCATTTGATTACAAAAACTTCATTTATAATACTACTGCACAAATTGTGCCGGATAGCCCGACTTGTGTTACCCGATTGGTATATCAATTTGGCGAACATAAGACAGTGGTACATGATTTGGGTGACGAGGATGCTGCTTGTGATAATAGTAAGCATACATTGAAAAAATTGGATGCCTTTGAAAGAAAAATGGAAGAATTATTGGGATTAAAGAATTTAATTAAACAACCTCTCTATCTCTTCCATATTAAAAGAAAGTCGAACTCACATGAGGAATATGTAATATCCAGCTCCAATCAAGCTGATGCATTTCAAATGATTAATGTGAATGAGGCTAATTATCATAACTGGCAGATTGATAAGTTAGGAAAAGATAGTACAGGTCGTATACATCCATATATCATTATGAGCTCGGAGCGCTAAAACATTTGATTATGAGAAATAGTCGATGAATTGGAGTTTTTTTATTAATTTTAAGTTTGCTACTTGCAGGTTCTCTATTTGAGGAGTACAATTAATTTTATTAATTATTCTGACAATTTAAAGGGGACATCACATGGATACTCAACTAATTTCTATCACAAAAACCAATTATAAAAAAGAAAAGCCCAATCCTGAAACACTTGGCTTCGGAAGAATTTTTACGGATCATATGTTTATTATGGATTATGATGAAGAATTGGGTGGGTGGCATGATCCGAGGATTATTCCCTATCAACCTATTACACTTGAGCCTTCCTGCATGACTTTTCACTATGGACAAACGGTTTTTGAAGGGCTAAAAGCATATCGTACTCACGATAATCGGGTTTTTCTGTTTAGACCGGAAAAGAATTTTGAACGGATGAACAAATCTAATGATCGTTTATGCATCCCCCATATAGATGAGTCGTTTGTTATCAAGGCATTGGAAATCCTAATCGATATTGATCGTGAATGGATTCCGGACCGGGAAGGTACTTCTTTATACGTACGGCCGTTTATTATTGCAACAGAACCTTATTTGGGTGTTGCACCGTCCAAGCATTATCAGTTCATAATCATTTTGTCACCAGTGGGAGCGTATTATAAAGAGGGAATCAATCCCGTTCGAATTGGTGTTGAGAAAGATTACGTACGATCTGTAAAGGGCGGTACAGGGATGGCCAAAACAGGCGGTAATTATTCATCCAGTCTTAAAGCACAGGAATTGGCAGAAGCACTTGGCTGTTCACAGGTGCTTTGGCTTGATGGAATTGAGAAAAAGTATATCGAAGAAGTCGGAAGCATGAACGTCTTCTTTAAAATAAATGGTGAGGTTGTCACGCCTGCATTAAACGGCAGTGTATTGGATGGTGTGACTCGTCAATCAATTATTCAGCTATTACAACATTGGAACATCCCAGTTACAGAACGTCGAGTTTCTATGCAGGAGATTATTGAGGCTAATAAAAATGGGAAATTGGAAGAAGCCTTTGGGACAGGAACAGCAGCAGTAGTTTCGCCAATTGGTGAATTATTATGGGATAATGAAATTTTAACCATCAACAAAGGGAAAATAGGAACGTTAACGCAAAAATTATATGATACCATCACAGGAATACAAAATGGAAAAGTAGAAGATCCATTCAATTGGATAAAGGAAGTCAAAGAAGAAAGCCAGATACATGTATATAAATAAAAAGTTTTGAAAGAGAATCGTGGGTAACCACGGTTTTTTTTATGCCTTTTTGTTTGGTTAATATTAATTTGGAAAGTGTATATATAAGATAGTTAAACTATTTAATTATAATATGGTATAATAATTAAGCAAAAAAATTAAAATTATTCTCGATGTAAGAGAGGACAATATAGGATGGATGGTAAAGAAAATCAAATAGAAGAATTTGAAAGTATATTGATTTCAACAATTAGAACAATCATGTCGGAGATTACGCAGCATCAGGATTTGGGGATTACCGGATCGCAATTTCATTTGTTAAATAAAATTGAAAAAGAAAAAGTGACAAACGTTAAACATTTAGCGAAAATCCTCAATGTGAAACCAAGCGCGATCACCGTCATGCTTGAAAGGCTGGTGCAGCATGGATTTGTTTCAAGAGTTCAAGATGAGAAGGATAGAAGGTTTGTCGCTGTAACACTTACCGAAGAGGGGGTTCAAGTTCTTCAGAAGGCAAGAGAGAACTCCCGAGAAATTTTAAAAAAGTATGCAGCTTTACTGGATGAACACGAACTGAAGATATTAAATTCTATTCTTCAAAAATTTACTGATTATCAATCAAAATAATAAATATTTATAAAGAAAGAAGGAATAGTTTTGCCAAAAACACATAAAAAAGCATCTATATTAAAAATACTAACAAGATTTTTCTTCATTACACTTGGTGCAGTCATGATGGCTGTTGCATTGGAACTCTTCTTGGTACCAAACAGTGTCATTGATGGTGGAATAACTGGGATATCTATCATGCTTTCGCATATAACCAAACTACAGCTGGGACTATTCATCTTTATTATTAACTTGCCATTCCTATATATTGGATACAAACAAATAGGAAAAACTTTTGCGATTTCCTCTATTTATGGTATCGCCGTGCTTTCTGTTAGTACAGCAATGTTGCATCATGTTGAGCCATTTACAGATGAGAAAATCCTGGCGGTGTTATTTGGAGGATTGATTCTTGGGCTTGGAGTTGGGATTGTTATTCGTGTTGGAGGCGCCCTTGACGGTACAGAAATCATAGCGATTTTATTATCTAAGAAATTAAGATTGCCAGTTGGACAAATCATTATGTTCATAAATGTTTTCATCTTTATTGCTGCGGGTTTCGTGTTTGAATGGGATTCTGCAATGTATTCTATTTTCGCGTATTATATGGCCGCTAAGGTTATGGATATCGTAGTAGAAGGTTTAAATGAATCTAGATCTGTAACGATTATTTCCAACGAATATGCAGAAATTTCAGAGGCTATTCAGGATCGCCTTGGAAGATCGACCACGTTTATTTATGCAAAGGGTGGCTACCTAAAGGAAGATACGCAAATGGTTTATTGCGTAATGACACGTCTGGAATTGGCTAAATTAAAAGATGTTGTACATGATATTGATGAAAATGCCTTTATAGCGATTCAGAACGTTTCTGATGTTATGGGCGGTAACTTTGAAAAGAAAAACATACACTAATATTAATATGATAGCAGCTCATCATTGGGCTGCTATTTTTTATCAGTTGAATAAATTACAAATATTTCTAGAGTAAAAATAATATTTAATGGGAATAGAAGTGAGAGATTAAGGGAGGAATTTAGATATGAAAAATGATAAACCGATTATTGGGTTAACAAGTAATATATTAAAAATAGAAGGAAACAATACAACAACTGTATTTTTAAGTTATTCAGAAGCAATAAAAAAAACAGGTGGAATTCCATTGATTTTTCCATTGGGTAATGAGGAACTCGCTAAGATTTGGGTTTCGATGGTTGATGGGATTTTATTAACGGGTGGTATTGATGTGAATCCGATATTTTACAATGAACCACCAAGTGAGGATTTAGGAGACACACATAAGGGGCTAGATCAATCACATTTCCAAATCATTGAAGAAGCACGCAAGCAAGGGAAACCGTTATTTGGAATATGCAGGGGTTCACATTTAATTAATGTAGCAGTAGGTGGAAGTCTCTACCAGCATGTTGAAGAAGATAAAGAAGATGATAATTCTGATGATTTGAAGCATCTATCAAATGTAGAGCGGCCTGAGCCAGTTCATACAGTTTTTTTAGAACAGGATAGCCAACTATATAGTATTGTCAAAAAGGATAAAATGGATGTGAATAGTTTTCATCATCAGGGCATAAAAGAGTTAGGTAAAGGCTTAAAACCAGTCGCGAAGGCTGAAGATGGATTAATAGAAGCGTTTGAAGGAATTGATGATTCAATTATGGCAACTCAATTTCATCCAGAAGAATTGCGTAAACATGATGCCAGCATGGATCAATTGTTAAGACATTTTATTGGTGTTTGTAAGCAAAACGCTTTATGAGAAATTAAGTAAGCTAAACGAAAAGACTGTCATTTGGCAGTCTTTTTCTATGTGTAGTATATTGGGATAAATAGAATATAATAGGTTAGGGGTCGAGCGCCATGTTGGATGAAGGCAAAGTACCAAGTAATTCAAAAGCTTATTTGACTGATTTAGTTTTACCTGCTGATACAAATCAGTACAATTCGATTTTTGGTGGTAAGGTAATGGCGTATGTTGATAAAATTGCAGGAATTGCTGCGATGCGTCATTGTAGAAAACCAGTGGTTACAGCTTCAAGTGATTCGTTCGATTTTCATGCTCCTATTAAATCTGGGCAGGCTATCTGTTTGGAGGCGTTTGTTACTTGGTCACACAATACCTCAATGGTGGTGTATGTAAGGGTTGAAGGAGAGAATCTGATGACTGGAGAGAGAAGACTAACGTCTGAGGCATTCTTGACAATGATTGCGATTGATAAAGATGGAAGGCCCTCTTCAGTTCCTAAAGTACTGCCTGAAACCGAGCTTGAAAAAGAGCTGTATAATCGTGCTGAAGCGAAGTATCAAGAACGGAAAATGAGAAAGCAGAAATCTAAATAAGGGAGTCACCAAAGCCTTGGAAATATGTTTTTCAAGGTTTTATGATGATTTTTGTAACGGCTAATACTCCTCAATTATTCCTGCTTTTTAAAAAGAAATAGTCCTAAATTAGAAGGAAATTTCTAGAGATGAATAGCTATAGTTGAGTTACTTCTACCAAAGAAGAGAGAAAACATATACATAGATCCAGACCGAATTCAGTAACCTGAGGGAGCTAGTTTACTATTATAGAGATTAACACAGATGATAACAGGGAGGGCTGAGGCCTTCCCTTTTTTATTTCTGAAAAATAAATAATGGTATCTGACTCCTCTAGATATTTCATATTAACCATGTGTATACCTCCGAAACTGAACAGGGTTTACAGAGAGTGATATAGACTCAAGATCAGATGTTCCCAGTATTAATTGGATGATTATCCTATCATAAAAATCTTAGGATCGTCAGATATAAATAACTCAAACGAAGGTACTATATTATATGAAAATACTAATTGTGAATGCTGATGATTATGAGATTTATTGCATTTGAAATTTCTGGTTAGTAAGCCTTTAAAAAGGGTATTGTTTTATCAACGTTATGAATGATTTTTCGACTATGGAATATTGATTGGAAATTCCAATCTGATACGTATTAAAAGATATGAAAATATGGATAGCATAAGATAAAGCAGGAGAATCAGAGATGAGGACTGCAATATTATAAAATATCAAATCTATCTAAATGGAGGGAAAATGATGAATGAAGTAGAAAAATTCAGGTTAATTCTCCATGGTGGAGACGGTCGAAGCTGTGCGGTGGAAGCAATTGCTGCAGCGAAGCACGGAGATTATAGCCTAGCTCACCAAAAATTGAAAGAATCAACAGATGCTATTCTAATGGCTCATCAAACGCAAGTTTGTTTATTACAGAAAGAAACGGAAGAAGTTATGAATGTATCATTCTTAATGCTACTTGCACAGAATAATCTGATGAAAACCTTGACAGTTAAGAATATGGCTGCTGAATTTGTAGAATTATATGAAAGCAGCGAGTTACACACCGGAATTGATAGAAGAATTTATAAAAATGTATGAGGAATAAATTGGCTGTGAAGGGATTATGGTTTACCGATATTGAAGATGGCAAATAAAAACTGGAAAGAGTAGGAGCGTTGCCAAATTAAAAAGAAGGTTTGCTTGTATTATCATTGAATTGATGGGTAGAAAGGCATTACAACAAGCTGTCAATGAATAAAGGAGCAATCAGGAAGTTTACTCTATGACAGCGTTGTTGAAATCAGCTGTATTATTACAAGTAAGGGCCTTACCAATAGCAATTGGCGATCTTCCGGTTGCGTCTGAGTACAGTAAAGTAAATTAAATCATTTGAGAGTGAAACGGTAATTTTGGAAAACAGGATTAGCTGTAATTGAGTTAACGAGCAATCAACTTGTATCTTCGGGGGTTAACAAAATAGTTGAAAAACTCTGTAGCTCTATAAATTTCAGCTTTTATAATTCTTCACTTAACTTTTTTTGAAGCCTGAGAGGCTTTTTTTATTGCCTCAATATATTTTCCTTTGCCAATTTGGTTAATTCCTTCACCATGCTTCCACCTAGTTTACCGCCGATTTTTCCTGCATCTGCTGCAGCAATGCGACCATTATATCCTTCATTGAGGGGAATGCCAAGATCTTTAGCTACTTCATATTTTGCTCTGTCCGGGTGGTCAGCTTGCGCCACTTTTGCTTTCAGCTGATCTAATTGTTCCCTGGATTCAGGTACTAAAATCTTTCTGCGTTTGGCCATCGTTAATCACGTCTCCTTTAAATATAAGGTGCCCAAACCGCATTTTATCTACTCGATTTGTTATAATGAATTTTATATGAATTAGATAGAGATATTTAGCAGGGGGAAAATTGAAGTTATGAAATTTGTTTCTTGGAATGTGAATGGGATAAGAGCTTGCGTTGGAAAAGGTTTTTTGGATACTTTTAAAGAATTAAACGCTGATATATTTTGTTTGCAGGAAACTAAACTGCAGGAGGGCCAGATTAATCTGGAGCTGGATGGCTATTATCAATACTGGAATTACGCTGTAAAAAAAGGATACTCAGGCACGGCAATTTTTACTCGTCAAAAACCATTATCCGTTAAATACGGGATTGGGAATGATGAGTATGATGTGGAAGGCAGAGCCATTACATTGGAATTTGATCAATTTTTCATTGTAAATGTGTATACACCAAATTCACAGCGTGACCTGGCAAGGCTTGGGTACCGTTTGGTTTGGGAAGATTTACTTTATGCTTACTTACATGAATTGAATAAAGAGAAAGCAGTGATTTTAACGGGAGATTTAAATGTTGCTCATAAACCCGAAGATTTACGAAACCCCAAATCAAATAAAGGGAATTCTGGCTTCACAGATGAGGAACGAGGTAAGATGACAGCTTTATTATCTAGCGGTTTTGTTGATTCCTTCCGTTATCTCTATCCTGATAAAACAGAAGTGTATAGCTGGTGGTCTTATATGAGCAAAGTCCGCGAACGTAATATTGGGTGGCGGATTGACTACTTTATTGTGTCTGAATCAATCGCTAATCTAATTACCGAAGCAGAATTCCACACGTCAATTATGGGTAGTGACCATTGTCCAATTTCTTTGGAAATGAAAATTTGAGTCGATGTAATTTTTAGTTAGTCGTATAGAGAAGTCCATATTCAAAAGTAAGGCATTAATCTAAAAATTATTTGAAAACAAAGAAACACTTTCAGCATTTCGAGAAAGTGTTTCTTTTTGTTTGTTAAAGCATTCTGTAAATCTCTTTATGGTTTACCGTTTGATTAGAATACCAAAAATGAGGTAGAAGATACTCCATAAAGTAATTCCCCATATCAAAAAGATACCCAATAAGGCTGCAATATCCATTAAAGATTTTATTTCAAACCATCCACTGAAAATAAGACATGGAAAAATGGTCAAAAGCATAAAACCAAAGTGAATTATACTCTGCTTCTTCAACGACCAGCCGTCAATACTGTATATAACTGAAAAACCTGCAACTAGAGCACTGATTATACCCACAATAAACGTACTTCTTACCTCATGAACCGGTCCAGAGCCGTAATAAAGAACAATTGATATACTAGTCAAAATTAAAAAAGGTATAAACGCTCTTATCATTCCTGCCGTTACATAAGCTATTGTCTTCACCTCGTTCATATATCATATTCACAAGAGTAGACCTTACCAATAAACAGATTATATTTGTTAACATATTTATAATTTTGCCGTAACAGTAGGGGCATGCTGGGCAGTATTTGGCACACGGAGCATGAAGAGCCCGCCAATGATAAATAGGACCACTAAACTAAGCACACCAATATTTGTATTGCCGGTAATTTGCGTTGTGATTCCCATTAAAAATGGACCGGTAATAGCAGCAAATTTTCCAAAGATATTATAAAAGCCAAAAAATTCATTTGAAGACTCTTTTGGCACAAGTTTAGCGTAATAGGAGCGGCTTAAAGCTTGAATCCCACCCTGTGACGTACCTACCAGGATAGCCAATATCCAAAAATCAAGCGCTGACGTAATAAAATAAGCGTAGATACAAATAAATGTGTAGATTGCTATACCTACTAAAATCATGATTTTTTCATTGTATTTAGCTGCCAGTCTGGCATATAGCAAAGAGAATGGAGCGGCTATGACTTGCGTGACAAATAAAACAATTAACAAGGTAGTCGAGCTAAAGCCTAAATCAGTTCCATAGGCAGTCGACATCGTAATAATCGTATGCACACCATCAATATAAAAAAAATAAGCAATCAGGAAAATAAATAAATGACGATAGGCTCTGATATTTTGGAACGTAGCAAACAGGCGTTTAAAACTCATCCTGATTGGGTTTCTAACCCGTTCAATATAATATGTTTGTTGTACATTTCTTAACAGCGGAATCGTAAATAATCCCCACCATAGTGCTGTGATTATAAAGGCTGCTTGCATTGCTGCTGTAATGGAGAGTGGAATGATTTTTTGTTGAGCGAGCAGGGTGAGGGCAATCCCAATGATAAATGGAATGGTACTTCCTATATACCCCAATGCATATCCGTGAGCAGAGAGTTTACTCATTTTATTATCATCGGTCACATCTACTAAAAAGGCATCATAAAAAATATTTGCGCCTGCAAAACCAATGGAAGTGATGATGTAGCAAATCAATAAAATGATCCATTGATCAAAAGGTACGATTGCTAGCATGAAAGTGAAGAGTATCCCCAGTGAAAAAAAGAAAATAAAGAAACGTTTCTTAAATCCTTTAAAATCTGCAATTGTACCCAAGAGCGGTGCCAAAATAGAGATTAATAATGTACCAATAGAATTGGCATAACCCCAATAAGCAGTTGACGTAGCATTCGATATATTCGCTGCATCTGCGGCTGCTTTGAAATAAATAGGAAAGATGGCTGTCACGATTACAATTGAATAGGCTGAATTTGCCCAGTCATAAAAAGCCCAGCTTTTCTCCTGCTTTGTTAGTGAACTCATACCTTACCTCCTTTATTCTTTTGGCTGGATAAACGCTTCTATCACCTTTCCATCTGTTTCTCCCAGGGAGAGACCCAGCATAGCAGCTAATGTAGGACCTATATCGACAAGGTGCATGTTTGGAATGATTTGTCCGCTTGTGACTCCTTTGCCTGCTGCTATAAATACGGTGCTGTAATCTGGTTTTTGAGGAGAATATCCATGTGTGGCCAATGTATATTTGGGTTCACGCTTCACATCTTCTGCGCTTATATGCTTAATGAAATCGCCTTCATAAGATTCCGTGAAATAGAACCCTTTTCTTGCTTCAAGCATGAAGGCACAAGCTGGGTCTGCCCCTAAATTTTCTGCTTCAGTACCAGTCAGGATTTGTTCAATCCCGTTGTCTTTGTTCTCCATTAATTTAGTCAATAATGACTGAACTCGCTTGTAGGTACCGATATCTTCTTTATCTTTTACGTAAATATATGCTGATCCATCACAGGATTTACAATAAGCCTTCCAATTGATCAATTTTCCTTGTTTGTTAATATGTATAAAATTTTCCCGTTTAAATAGGGTGTTTACTTGTATCGCTTTATTTTCATCTAATGCACTGTGATCCCCAAGGACAATCACTGTTGTTTCTTCATATAATTGTATTTCTTTCAATGTGGTAATAATTTGGCCAAGACGTTCATTATGCCTTGTCAGTGCTTCATTAGCTTCGCTGGAATCAAATCCATGGTCATGTCGCTTTGAATCCAAATCTGTGAAATGAACAAGAAGTAAATGTGGCTGCTTCGTTTTGATTGTTTCAAGGCAAGAGGCCAGCACAAAGTCATCTAAATGTGGTTGACTCAGTCCCTGCCTCAGATGGCCGAATTTTTTATTCAGCTGCCATTGGTAGAGAGGACTGCCGCTGAAGAGTGAGACAAGCAGTTGAGTTTGCCAGGGTCTGTTTGGAAAAATTTCCGGCAAATTGTAATCGATGTTCGCACGGCCAGTGACAGGCCATAAAAGGGAAGCGGTTGTTAGGTTGGCCTTTTTTGCCTGATCATATAAAGTAGTGCCTTTAATAGAAGATCTGTACCATTGCCAATCAGGAGATTTCCGGCCGGGCTGAATAAGCGTATTGTTGATAATCCCATGTCTTTTCGGATAATTACCTGTGATGATGGATGTATGACAAGGATAGGTTAAAGAGGGGTAGATGGTTTGAACATGGTTTGCATAAGATCCTCTCTCAATTATATCCCTGAAGTGCGTTAAATTAGTTAATTTAGGAAAATCCAATGCAGATAAGCAATCAAAAGATATTACAATTATTCGCTTTGTTAGGCCGTTCATAGATACCTCCTTTCCGCTTTATCTTTTATTTTACTATTGTGTAATGAATTGTATAGTTTATTTTTTTGAAAATACATAAAATTGAGATATATTTATATATAATAGATGATTTTCAAGAAGTAAATTGTGTTATACTAATTGGTAAAAAGTATAACATATTAGTTTGAATTTTAAAAAAGTGGTGATACTATTAAGTTAACGAAAAAATTAATTGAGGTTGATTTAGAGAGGGAGATGAACAGAAAAATAACAGTCATTGCTTATATATTACGAATACATAACTAATTTATGGATAGAAGGGAATTGGCTGATGAACAAGAGGGAAATTGTATACGTTATATCTGATTCGGTAGGAGAAACAGCAGAATTTGTCGTAAAGGCGGTTGCCACACAGTTTAATGGCGGACAAGTAGATATTAGAAGAAATTCATATGTAAAAAGTGAAGAAGATATTGATGAAATTATCAATTTAGCAAAACAGGACTCCTCCATTATTGCGTACACCCTTGTTATTCCTTCCTTAAAAGAGCATGTGGATTTGCGGGCTAAAGAAGCGAATGTAGTAGCAGTTGATCTGTTATCTCCATTATTAAATGCATTTGAGGAAAAATTCCATAAGCCAGCCAATCATCTTTCAGGATTAACCAGACAATTGGATGAAGACTATTTTCGTAAGGTTGAAGCAGTTGAATTTGCCGTCAAGTACGATGATGGTAAAGATGCAAGGGGTCTTTTAAATGCAGATATTGTGATAATAGGAGTCTCAAGGACTTCAAAAACTCCATTATCGATGTATTTAGCACACAAAGGGTACAAGGTAGCCAATGTGCCTTTAGTTCCAGAAGTTTCACCGCCTGATGAGTTATTCAAAATTAAAAAGAGTAAATGTGTTGGTCTGATTATAACTCCAGACCAGTTAAATGCAATCCGTAAAGAAAGATTAAAATCATTAGGTTTAACCTCTCAGTCTAACTATGCCAGTTATGAGCGAATATTAGAGGAATTGGATTATGCCGAGAAAATTATGAAAAGAGTCGGCTGTCCGATCATTAATGTTTCCAATAAAGCTATTGAAGAAACAGCGAGTATTATTTTGGATATTTTAAAAGGTGAGAGGAGCTATGTATGATGACTAAATATGTTTATCTTTTTAACGAAGGAAATAGTAATATGAAAGATTTATTGGGTGGTAAAGGAGCTAATTTAGCTGAAATGACGAATATCGGTTTACCTGTACCATTTGGATTCACCATCAGTACAGAAGCCTGTAACTCTTATTATGAAAATGAAAAACAAATTACTGAAGAGATGGAAGAGCAAATTCTCGAGGCACTCCAAAATCTTGAACAGAGCACTGGTAAAAAGCTTGGCGACCCAACTGATCCCCTCTTAGTTTCTGTTAGATCAGGATCCGTCTTTTCAATGCCGGGTATGATGGATACTGTCTTAAATCTCGGTATGAATGATAAAACGGTTGTTGGCATGGCAGAATTAACAGGAAATCCAAGGTTTGCTTATGACTCTTATCGTCGTTTCATTCAAATGTTCAGCGATGTGGTTTTGGGAGTTGATGGATTTTATTTTGAGCAATTGCTGGAAGATATACGTGAACAAAAAGGGTATCAAAATGATCCTGAATTAACCGCCGAAGATTGGAAAACAGTTATAGAAGGTTATAAAAATATTGTTAGAAAGCACACGAAACAAAGTTTCCCCGAAGACCCTCGTGAGCAAATGTTTTTAGCTGTTAAAGCGGTATTTGATTCTTGGAATAATCAGCGTGCAAAAGTGTACAGACGTTTAAATAAAATTCCTGGACATTTAGGAACAGCAGTTAATATTCAAAGCATGGTTTTTGGGAATATGGGTGAAGATTCCGGAACAGGAGTGGCATTTACCCGAAACCCATCCACCGGAGAGCATGTTTTATATGGGGAATATTTAATTAATGCTCAGGGAGAAGATGTAGTTGCGGGAATCAGGACACCACAGCCTATACATACCTTGGAAAATGATATGCCAGATGTTTTTGAACAATTCGTAAATACATGCAAGCAGCTTGAAAAACACTATTTGGATTTGCAGGATATAGAATTTACGGTTGAGCGTGGACAATTATACATTCTTCAAACGAGATCCGGTAAACGTACTGCACAGGCAGCCATTAGAATTGCTGTAGAAATGGTGCAGGAAGGGATCATCGATAAAAAAACAGCGCTGTTAAGAGTAGATCCGGAGCAATTGGATCAGCTACTCCACTCCCGAATTGATGACACTTATGAACGAAAACAACTGGCTAAAGGCCTTCCAGCATCACCAGGATCTGCTACAGGCCAAGTAGTATTTGATGCGAATGAAGCAGAAAGATTGGGCAATGACGGCCAAAAGGTCATTCTTGTCCGTCCTGAGACGACACCTGATGATATTCATGGAATAGTTGCTGCCCAGGCAATTGTTACAACCCGTGGGGGAATGACAAGCCATGCTGCCGTGGTAGCGAGAGGTATGGGAAAGCCATGTATCTGCGGCTGTGAGCCATTAAAGATTGATTTAAAAGAAAAGCAATTCAGAGTTGGCGATATAGTAGTGAACCATCATGATACCATTACGATAGATGGATCTACAGGTGAAATCATGCTTGGAGAGATTCCAATGATTGATCCAGAATTATCGGATGAATTTTTAACTTTATTATCATGGGCGGATGAAACTAGAAAACTAGGGGTACGTGCAAATGCCGACAATCCAGAGGATGCAAGAAAGGCTCTCGAATTTGGGGCTGGCGGAATCGGACTATGTCGAACAGAGCATATGTTCATGGATGCAAAACGTGTACCGTTTGTCCAACAAATGATTCTTTCTGAGACCATTGCGGAAAGAAATAAAGCATTAGAATATTTATTGCCAATGCAGCAAGAGGATTTTGAAGGCATTTTTGAAGCCATGCAGGGAAATCCGGTTACTATTCGCTTATTAGATCCACCATTACATGAATTCTTACCTGATAAAGAAGAATTAATCATCGAAGTGACGAAGCTTCAAATTACTGATCCTGATTCAAAGGAATTAATGAAAAAAGAGCAACTGTTAAAAAAGGTTCGTCAATTGGATGAATTTAATCCTATGCTTGGACATCGCGGTTGCCGATTAGGCATGATTCATCCAGAAATATACGGCATGCAGGCAAAAGCTATTTTCTATGCGATTGCTAACTTAATGGAGCGCGGTATTCCGGTTCAGCCTGAGATCATGATTCCGCTTGTTGGACATGTGAATGAATTGAAACAAATGCGACAATTGGTGATGGATACAGCGATTCAGGTAGAGGCAGAAACGGACAAAAAGTTCCAGTACACGATTGGTACTATGATTGAAATCCCAAGGGCAGCACTTACTGCTGATCAAATTGCCAAAGAGGCAGACTTCTTCTCATTCGGTACTAACGATTTAACCCAAACAACTTTTGGATACAGCCGTGATGATGCGGAAGGGAAGTTTTTACAAACATATATAGAAGAAAAAGTCCTGCCTGAAAACCCTTTTGCAGTGTTAGACCAAGATGGTGTAGGTAAGCTGGTCGAAATGGGAGTGAAATTGGGCAGACAAACAAAACCTGAATTAAAAACTGGCATATGCGGGGAGCATGGCGGAGAAAAAATATCAATCGACTTCTGTTATAAAGCCGGTTTAGACTATGTAAGCTGTTCGCCTTATCGTGTTCCATTGGCAAGGCTGGCAGCTGCACAGGCAACTTTGCGATATGATGATATAAAGGAAGCCGTGACTAATTAATTATTTGTTTATCTAAGAAGCGCTGTATCAGGCGCTTCCTTTTTTTATGATTAAAAAATAAACAAAGGGGTATAAAATAGTTGAAAGTCAAAAAAGGTCAGAGTATAATGTAATTAAGGTCAAAGATAGTCAAAGTCAAATTGACCAATTTTCAAATGAGTTTAGTAACTGTAAAACGATAAAATAAATTTAGAATTATAAGGAGGATACATCTATGGTTTGCGAAAAATGCCAACAAAACCAAGCAACTGTACAGATGCAATTAAGGGTGAATGGACATCAGGAAAATCATCATTTGTGTTCTTCATGCTATAAAGAGGAACGCAATAAATTAGGAGCTCAAATGGGAGGAATGAATTTACATCCATTTAAGCCATTTACATTAGAATCATTTTTCAACCAGGGTAACGGAGATTCATTTATGTCAGATATGTCTGGCTCAATGGACCAGACAAATCACAACCAGCATAAACAGGTCAGAACACAAACACAGCCGCCTAATGGTGGAGGATTACTTGATCAATACGGTCGTAACTTAACTTATAATGCAAAAGCAGGACTCATTGATCCAGTGATTGGACGTGAAGAAGAGGTTAAACGTGTAATTGAGATATTGAACAGACGTACGAAAAATAATCCAGTCCTGATCGGTGAACCAGGGGTTGGTAAAACAGCGATTGCTGAAGGACTTGCGCTTAAAATTGCGGAAGGGAATGTTCCCTTAAAACTAAAGGATAAAGAAGTATATCTGCTTGATGTTGCTTCCTTAGTATCCAATACTGGTATTCGTGGGCAATTTGAGGAACGGATGAAGCAGCTTATTCAAGAATTGCAAACAAGAAAAAATGTGATTCTGTTTATTGACGAAATTCATCAGCTTGTAGGTGCCGGATCTGCAGAAGGCTCCATGGATGCAGGGAATATTCTGAAACCAGCGCTTGCGCGTGGAGAGTTACAATTAGTAGGTGCAACAACATTAAATGAGTATCGTCAAATTGAAAAAGATGGGGCACTTGAAAGACGTTTCCAACCAGTAATGGTTAATGAGCCTACAACTGCAGAAGCGTTAGATATTCTAAAAGGATTAAGAGAAAGATATGAATCCTACCATTCTGTTGAATTTAGTGATGAAGTATTAGAAGCAGCGGTAGAACTGTCACACCGCTATATTCAAGATCGTTTCTTGCCGGATAAAGCCATTGACTTAATGGATGAAGCTGGTTCTAAATTGAATTTGACAATTGAAAATCAAGGTGAAGAATCAGTAAAAGAAAGATTGGCGCAAATTCACAAAGAAAAAGAACAGGCATTAAAAACAGAAGCCTATGAACAGGCTGCCAAACTTCGAGACGAAGAAGAAAAACTTGAAAATATGCTTAAAACAGGAACTGGTGAAAAGCCGAAGGTAACTGTAGAAGATATCCAGAAAATCATCGAACAGAAAACAGGTATACCAGTAGGTAAGCTACAAGAGGATGAAGCTGTTCGAATGAATAAGCTTCAAGAGGAACTTAAAAATAAAGTAATCGGTCAGGATGAGGCCGTTCAAAAAGTGGCGAAAGCTGTTCGTCGGAGCCGTGCCGGCTTAAAAGCCAAAAATCGCCCAATTGGATCATTCTTATTTGTAGGTCCGACTGGAGTTGGGAAGACTGAGCTATCAAAAGCATTGGCAGAAGAATTGTTTGGCACAAAAGACTCTATGATTCGTTTAGATATGAGTGAATATATGGAGAAACACAGTGTGTCTAAATTAATCGGTTCTCCTCCGGGATATGTCGGACATGAAGAAGCCGGACAATTAACCGAAAAGGTTCGCCGTAAACCATATAGCATCATTCTTTTGGATGAAATTGAAAAAGCTCATCCAGATGTGATGCACATGTTCTTGCAAATCCTTGAAGATGGACGTTTAACAGACAGTCAGGGACGCACAGTAAACTTTAAAGACACAGTGATTATCATGACAAGTAATGCAGGAGTCGGTGAGAAAGTTAAGAAAGTTGGTTTTGGAGCAGGAGGAGTAGAGGAAGAAGTATCTATTCTTCAATCTCTTGGCAGCTACTTCAAGCCTGAATTTTTAAACCGTTTTGATAGCATCATTGAGTTTAAATCATTAACAAAAGAAAACTTACTTGAAATTGTAGATATTATGCTTGCTGAACTATATGAAATGCTTGATCATGAAGGATTTAAACTGACCATAACAGATGAAGTAAAAGAAAAACTGGCTGAGCTTGGATATAATCCTGCTTTTGGAGCACGTCCATTACGTCGAGTTATTCAGGAACAACTTGAGGATGGAATTGCGGATTGTGTCTTCAATCACCCACACCCAGACAAGAGAACATTTAAAGCAGAAGTGATCAAAAACGAAATAAAAGTAGTGACTGTCTAATAAAAATGCCTCCTATCCTTGAGATAGGAGGCATTTTTTGATGAGATTTTGTTCTTTAAGCTATCATAGTTTTGAAATAGGATACTAACTTCTAATCTTACTATTATTCTTCATTATCAGTATTTTTCTTTCGCAGTAACTGTTTTACGCTGCGTTTTTTTAACTTAGGTGTCAATACATAGAGAAAATCGCCTTCTTTGATCACTGTGTCACCGGTAGGGGTAACCAATTTGTCATCTCTTATGATTGCATTGACCAATGTATGGTCAGGGAATGGTATTTCAATTAGTGTTTTCCCAATCAAGAAAGAGTCCGGTTCCATTTGATATTTCACCATTTCAGCATTGGCCTTACCCAGTGAGACAATTTCAAGTGAATGCTTAGGGGTTTCACTGGCAGGCTCGGCTAATCCAAGTTTGCCAGCCACGAAGGATATGGTGGATCCTTGTATTAAACAACTTGTTAATACAACAAAGAAGACAACATTAAAAATCAGGTGGCTGTCTCCAATGTTTGCAAGTAAGGGAAATGTCGCCAGGACAATTGGTACGGAGCCTTTTAAGCCAGCCCAGGATAAAAATACTTTCTCTTTAAAATTGAAATTCATTTTAATAGTAGAAATGAATACAGCTGCCGGCCTTGCAATCAGGATTAAAATAACAGAAAGCAATAAGCCTTTTAAGATAATTTCAAGTGAAAATAAATCGTCGGGATTAACAAGTAAGCCTAATATAATGAACATTAAAATTTGCATCATCCAGGCAAATCCTTCGGCAAAGAATTGTGTAGCTTTTTCATAGGCGACCTCAGAGTTTCCAATGATAATAGCCATTACATAGACGGCCAGTAATCCACTTCCGTTTAGATTCGCAGTAATACCGTATGTTAATAAAGCGAATGTAACAGCGAAAACAGGGTAAAGGCCAGTTGATTCCAAATTGATCCGATTAAGCACAGCAACGGCTATTTTCCCGAATATCCATCCAAGCAGTAAACCAAGTCCCATCTGGACAATAAAAGATCCAATTAGATTAACTACATTTACTTCAGAAGAGGTAATCATTTCAATACAGGACACGGTTAAAAAGATTGCCATCGGGTCATTGGAACCAGATTCAGCCTCTAATGTTTTACCTGAATGGTCTTGTATGTTTTGTCCTTTTAATACAGCAAATACTGCTGCTGCATCCGTTGATCCAACAATTGAACCGAATAACATAGCTATCAGCCAATCAACATTAAGAATATAATGAGCTGCTATCGTAACTATTGCAGAGGTTATCAAAACACCAATGGTTGCCAGTGAAAGGGAAGGGAGAATAATTGGCCGCAATGATTTCCATTTAGTTTGTATTCCACCTTCAAACAAAATAATAATCAAGGCCAGAACACCAATCGTTTGTGCTAATCCTGCATTCGAAAAATTAATTACGCCGAAGGTATCATTTCCCATGGCCATTCCGACCAGTATAAAAAAGACGAGTGAAGGGACTCCTAATTTTGCTGAGAATTTGGTAGACAGAATTCCGAGGATTAATAGGATCGCTGCTATTAAAATATAAAAATCAGTTGTTAGTACTTCAGATGGCATGAACAATCGACTCACTTTCTGTAAATCTATATAAGCTGTTAATAGAATATATATACCTATCTCCATAATTGCATAATCTTTAAACTTGTTTTTCGAGAATTGCTTTTTATTGAAAGGGAGCAGAAGAGGGGAGAAAATGAAAAACAGGTGCTTTTTTAGCACCTGCTTTCATTAGCGTTTGATAACTACTTTTTCATTTTCAACATCAAATTGTTGAACATCCGCCTTGCTGGCAATTTGAAAATCGCCGATAATGGTATGTTTTAAGGCGAATGATGATAGGGCAAAATTAATGATTTCTTGAGGACTGTATTGATTGTTGATTCCATATAATACGCCAGCTACAAATGAATCGCCCGTACCGATTCGATCAAGAACATTTACTTTAACCGGACCTGCTGTGAAGTGCTCTGTTTCAGTTATAATGGCACATCGTAATTCTTGTACATTGTTACCAAGAATATTTCTTTCAGTTGTGTAAATTTGGTCAAACTGATACTCTTTTTGAAACTCTTTTAATAAAGCGATTTTTTCTTCGAATGTGTTAACTTCTCTTTTTTCCTGTCTGATTGTTAGAACGTCCAGGTAACTTCCGATAATAACATCAATATATGGCAGGATTTCGATGTAAGCTTTTCTTGCTTCATCTAATGTCCATAATTTTGCACGATAGTTAAAGTCAAAGCTGATTTTAATGCCTTTTTGTTTTGCCGCCTTGACCAATTCCATAGTCGTTTCACGTGCATTTTTACTTGCACCTAAACTAATTCCGCTGACATGGAGCCATTTAACTTCGGAAAGCATCGCTTCAAAATCATAATCATTTGGCAAAGCTTCAACAAAAGCGGAGTTTTGGCGATCATAAGTGACTTCTGTAGGTCTGATGGAATGACCTTGTTCAACAAAATATAAGCCCATTTTCTTGCCTTTATAGACGATATGATTAGTGTTTACACCATATTTTCTTAACTGTGTGACAGCGGCAAGTCCAAGGTTATTATCTGGTAAGCAAGTAGCATAGGAGGTTTTTTCACCCCAATGACTGAGAGCGACAGCAATATTTGCTTCAGAACCACCATACATCATATCCAGCTGGCTTGCCTGAATTAACATTTGATGATTGGTTGGTGTTAAACGCAACAGCATTTCACCAAATAACATGATTGATTTCAATACGTGCACCTTCTTTATTTGACTAAGAATATAGGAAAGATAGCGACCGGGTATAAACCCAGATCGCTATTTCCATTTTTTAAATTAAGCTTTTTTAATTTTAATTAACTCTTTGTTAATGGCATACATCATTTTTTCAGTAAATATATCATCCGCCATGGATGCCAGCATATCAATTGACATACCTTCTGCCATACCGAACATTGGATTATCCTCATTGAATCCTTTTAAATACTTCTCTAATACTTTCTTAGTTTCTTCATTTTTATATAACTCACCGAGTGTATTGCGAGTAGAATATACATCATCAGTGATAACAAGTTCTTCAATTTCCATGTCTTCATCTAAATCAGGCATGTCAAACCAGTTAGCAACCACTCCGCCAGCATCACTTTCTGGAACTAGGTAGCTTGGATTTGGCTCATCCACTTTATTGAAGTGAGCAGTATCTTCGAATGTATTTCCTTCGGATGTACCGATTGCCTTTACAGTATTCATGCCGTCTTCCAGTGCCACATCATTAAAGGTAAAGGCAGCGCGGTTACGTTCTGTTGTATAGGTAGTCCCGTTTACTACTAACGTTACATCCTCGCAGTTAGAATACACTTTAACTGTAATTTTTTCGTCTGCACGGTCTACAAATCGTTTGCTTGTAATATGCACGAATTTTTCATCAGACCAATTTGCTTTGTACATATAGAATGCATCTTTTTTAATTTTACGGTCGTAAGTCATTAAACCTTTATTATTTCTGCCTTTTACACCGCCTTCATCACGAATGTTGGCTCCGAAATCAAACATATTCCATACATATGTTGACCAAAGGAATGGGCGGTCAGCGAATATATTCCATACAGTTTCATGATATAGAGTATGGTATTCTTCTGTGTAATCTTTTACTTTTGGATCGTTTGTATGGTACTGGATAATACCTTCTGCACCGTACTCAGAGATACCAAGGCTAACTTGTGGGTTCGTTGCATGATAAGCATCAATCCACTCAGCAAAATCTTCTGCCTTACCTTGATACCATCCGTAATATTTATTGTAACCAATCGTGTCGGTGATATAGTTGTATTCATCTGTATCAGGAACAAACATAACGTTGGCCTGTGTAGTTAAACGTGTTGGATCTTCTTTTTTCGTTAACTCATTAAGTTCTTTAACAAGTTTTCTTACTTCTGGTCTGTTACCGCCAATTTGAATCTCATTTTGAACACCCCAGAACATAATGGAAGGGTGGTTGTAATTTTGTCTGATTAACTCAACCATTTGTTGTTTAGCGTTTATACCCTCAAGCTCAGTCTTGGACATGATAGAGATAAACGGAATCTCGGCCCAAACAACCATACCTTCACGGTCACATAAATCATAGAAATATTGATCGTGTTGGTAGTGAGCCAAACGAATGGAAGTAGCGCCCACTTCTTTGATAAATTCCATATCTTCTTTGTGCTCTTTTTTGGTGATTGCCCAGCCCATATCTTTACGATCCTGGTGACGGGAAACCCCATTCAGACGAAGGTGTTCTCCATTTAAGAAGAAGCCTTTTTCAGGGTCCACTTTAAAGTAACGGACACCAAATGGAATGGAAAGTTCATCAATTACATCGTTATAGCTTGTTAAAGATAGGTTAGCTTCATACATATAGGCATTTTTACGGCCATTCCAAAGGATTGGGTTTTCGATTTTGATTGGCAATTCAACAACAGTAGTTTGTCCTGCTGGAAGAACAATCTCTTTTGCTCCATAAGCAGCTGTCTTACCTTCTGCATCAAGCATATCAGCCCATAAACGAACTTTTTTCTCTTCTTCATGATCATTTGTAAGTCTAGTTTTTAGGGTAATGGATGCTTGTTCCTTCGTCACTTCATCTTGAACGATATAAACACCTTGGGAACCATGATCCATTAAATCAAAGTGAACATGGCTAGCAATAACTAAATTAACATCACGGTAAATTCCGCCAAAGAAAGTGAAGTCAGCCATTTGAGGATATACATCTTCAACAACTGTATTGTCGACTTTTACGGCAATCGTATTTTTACCTCCGAAAGTAACAACATCTGTAATATCGAATCTGAAAATAGAGTAACCGCCACGATGTTGGCCAAGGTGTTGTCCATTAACATAAACGTCTGTGACACTATTGCTTCCATTAAATTCGATATATACTTTATTGCCGGCATTTATAGTATCTACAGTAAATTCTTTTCTGTACCAGCATGCTCCTTTATAAAAATCAAATCCATTTGCGCCATCAATCGCATTCCACGTATGAGGGACGTTTACGGACTCCCAATTAGCATCATCATAAACTTGGTTCATTGCATCTTGTACGTTTTCTTTAATGAATTTCCATGCGTCATTCAGATTAATTACTTTTCTCATGTATTGAACTCCCTGTTTATAAATTAATTCAGTAAACAATCAGGATATAAGAACAGATTGTCTTCATATATAGTGTTTACTGAATTAATTTCATTATAGGTATTAATTTTAGAAAAATATCGTACAATTTTTGTTTTTTTAGTATTATTTTTAGTTCGTGATGGCGTTTTCATTGTATAATGAAAATAAAAAAGTGAATTTTAAAGGATGATTTAGATTGAATCAGGAACAGATAAAAGTATACGCTCAGCTATGTAATCTGGTCAGTTCAATTGTTAAATTGGATGTAAAACTGCTTGACCTGGATGGAAATAAAATTATCCTAATGGCTAAACACCAGATACCAAGTGGATTGGCAAATAACGAAGAGGAAAATAAATCAATCACGAAATTTTTAAAGGCAAGTAATAAAAATGAATATTTACATTATATTAATTCGGCTAAATTGGAATGTATTTTTGCTGGAATCTGGAAAGATGATCAATATGCAGGCACAGTGATGGTTGGCCCTTTTTTGTCTGATTTACCTTCAGATTTATTTATCAGCCAAATTATCTCCTCTCAAAGTTTACCCATTAGTGACAGAAAGCAATATCAAGATTTCTACGAGACTTTATCAATCCTAAGTGATGAAGAAATAAGAAGTATTGGAGAGTTATTAGTAAATTTGTGTCCTCACGACTATATTTCGTCATCACAGCTGGTTACACCGACTATTAATAAACAAAGTAATCCAGTAAAACCTATTCAGCATGAAGAAGAGGATCGTGAAAAGATCATTGAACACCGTTATAAAATAGAAAAAAGAATTATAGATGCCATTGCAAGAGGGGATAAGGAAGGGGCATTAAACCAATTAACGGGTTTAACTGATGTACATCTAAAAAATAGGGTGCCGGAAAATCCAATTCGATCGACTAAAAATTTAACGTTTGTTCAGAATACATTATTTAGAATTGCTGCTGAAAAAGGCGGAGTTCATCCGGTTTATCTACATGATATTTCAGAAAAATATGCTATTCTGATTGAAAGAGCAGATAATCTTCCATATTTACACAAGCTTATGAGGAGTATGCTTGATGCATATTGTGAACTCGTCAATGAGTTCTCAACACGAAAGTTTAGTCCAATTGTCAAAAATGCTGTGCAATATATTAATTTCAATTTGGAAAGCCCCTTGATGCTTAATGAAATAGCAGAGTCTATTCATGTGAATCCATCACATTTATCAAAAAAATTTAAAATGGAGACAGGCAAAAGTATCACCGATTTCATCAATTTAAAAAGAATAGAGGCGGCCAAGTTATATTTATTAAATGGAAATATGTCAATCACAGATGTTGCTTACCTAGTTGGATTTAATGATGTAAATTACTTTAGTAGGATTTTTAAACGGATTACATCTATGACACCTTCTCAATATGTAAAAGGAACCGGATTAACAGGTGAGTAAATTTTTTTCTACGGCATAATAGACCCGAATTAATAATTCTATTTAATTAGTAAGATTGGCCATACACTTAATAATAGAAAGAGAGAATCAATCTTTGAAAGTAATAGACTATCTGAAGGAGAAATTTCCATCTATCGAATTAATGCCAAGTATATATAATCAATGGGACATAGGAATCCACTTTACGCTCGGTGGCACTAATTATCAGTTCAAAAAAAATGGTGAACTAAATTGTGAAAGATTTAGGCTAGTGTACAAGCAACTTGATACGATCTTTAATCAATTATTTGAGCAATATGATGACGTATTCCTTGTAACGAATATGTACACGTATAAAACTAATGTAAAGCATACGAGAAAGTTGAAGGTATATGAACCTTTTCTAAAGTATAGAAATTCTTTAAATCATATTCAGGTGAGAACATGTCCATATCCTTTTGAGTTAGATGAAGAAGAATATGAAACGCAGCAATTTTCCTTATTGTGTAAAACAAAGGACATACGCATAACTGAATTATTAAAAGCAGCAACTCACGAAGATTTTCCTCTAAAGCCAAGATTCGGAGGGGACGCCATTCATTATCCGGATGTCTTCTTAGTGAACATCACTAAAGACCTTATTTTATTTGTCTATGATGACCGTGGGTGTGAGGTTGTTGCTATAGACGCTGAACGACTGCGCCCGCTATATGAACAACATAAGGATTGGGTGGAAGATGTGGATCGGCAGAAGATTGAACGAGCGTTGAACCGGAGAAGCAATTGATAAATTAAAAGAAGTGCAGTCATCGTCTATGATGCTGCACTTCTGCTGTATTGCTTATTTTTTCTGATGCAATATATACATATTACCTTGGTCCCAGTTTAATTAATAAAATCACCTTAAATTATAACTGGCTGTTTGGCATAAATGCTGAACAGTTTTTTTGCCGATTTCAAAATAGCAGAGAAAGAATTTTGTCGAATCTTTTTCATAATTAATAGCAGGTTATTTACATAAATGTAACGAAATGGTAATAGTCTTCAATTTAAAAATCAGTGAAGACAAAAAGGGGAGAAAGAATGAAAAAGATAGTAGCTGTCATAGCCGCTACCGCATTGCTGCTCACGTCGGGTACAAGTGGGGTATTTGCTGCGGCAAAGGTGAGTTCAATAAACCAAAAGGGAGATGAAATCCGCAGTTCCGAAAAAATTTACAAACCAACAACGAAGAAATATGACGAATATATTCAGGCAGACACCTTGGTTATTAAGCATAGTGGATCGTTATCTAAGAAAACCCTGACCAAATATAAGGGGAAAGTGATGAAGGCTGGCGGGAACCTTGGTTATTCAGTTGTAAAATTTAAAACAGCATCCGCAGCTAAACAAGCTTACACGGAATTAAGTAAATCTAATTCGGTCACATCGATTTCGCCGAGCGTAAAGTATAAAACTTCTTCTGTCAAAACCGATCCTAAGATCAGTCAACAATATTATAACAAGCTGTTAAACTTACCTGCTGCACAGAAAAAAGCAGGGAAAAATAAAGTATTGGTGGCTGTGATTGATACGGGAATTGATAAAAATCATCCTGAATTAAAAAACAAAATTGTATCAAGCTATAATGTCCATAATCCAGTTAACGCCTCATTGCCGGAGGATCATGGCACACATGTAGCCGGCATAATTGCAGCTGAGAAGAATAATGGAATTGGCGGATATGGCATAAATCCAAATGCCTCGGTTTTATCTATTGATGTATTTAATAGAGAATGGGGTGCGTATGATTACAATATCGCAGAAGGTGTTTTATATGCGATTAAAAAGAAAGCGAAGGTAATTAATTTAAGCTTAGGTGGCCCATTCAGTTCACCGGTTCTTGAAGCCGCAATCAAAAAAGCGAAAGCGGCTGGAATTGTGATTGTTGCTGCGGCTGGTAATGAAGGATCTGATATGAAAGGTTACCCGGCTGCATATGAAGGAGTCATTAGTGTCGGTGCTGTGAATAAAAGCAAAACACTGACATCCTGGTCATCCTATGGTGTATCGACAGATTTGGTAGCACCTGGGGATAATGTTTATGCACCAATCTATGATTATGAGAAAAAATCGACTTTTGCTTCATTTAGCGGCACATCGATGGCAGCTCCAATGGTGACTGGTACGGTTTCTTTATTATTATCTAAATATCCTAAATTAAAACCGGAACAGGTAGAATACATCTTGAAGAAAACAGCTACCGATTTGAGTACGAAGGGCTACGATAAGAAATATGGATATGGACTAATCAACCCATCATCTGCTTTAAGCTTTGATATTAAAAAAATTCCATCCTTAACTACTGCCGTGTGGAATAAGGATACAATTATGAAAAGTGCTAAAACGGTTGGCAGCAGCTATACGGTGAAAAAAACATTTATGAAACCTTTGGAACAGCACTGGATTAAGCATACCGTAAAAAAAGGTGAAACATATCAAATCAATTTAATGGGATCTAAAGTGTTTGATTCCCAATTACTTGTGAATATGTATGGAAAGGATAAATCAAGCACGAAAAAAATCGATGATGTCACTGAAGGTAAAACAGAGGGTTATTACTTTAAAGCACCATACGATGGTACTTTGACCGTTGGTGTTAAAGATATTAGCGGAAATTACGATGTGGCCGGAAGCAAATTATCTGAATATGAATTAGTATTCAAAAAAGTAACTGTTTCAAAAGATGAATCCGGTAAAGAAAACCCGATTATAATACCAAAATTGTCATATGATACTACCGGTAAAAAAATGCATCTTGTTGGCGAAAATGGAGATGATGATTATTTTCAATTTACAACGGGTGAAAAAGAGGAAAACATTAAGCTTTCTGTAAATGGTACACCTGGTGCAGACGTCAGCATGTTTGTCTATGCTTTGACAGACATTAGAGATGAAGAGGAGTTGGAAGAAAAGGAGGAAATTACTGAAGGTGAGGGTATGAGTAAGGAAGCAGATGGAGACATAGAGGATGGTAACTCAGAAGAAGAGCCAACGCATGTTAATATTCTTGAACAGGAAATTAACAGCGGCACCATCGGAGAAAGTGAACAGGATGTATTCACTGCTGAGCCTAAAACAACCTATACCATTAAAATTTCTAACAAATATGAAGGATATTCCGAAAGTTTCTTTGACTTTTTTATCCTTTCAGAAGGATTCGAATCATCGGCTACCAAGATAACTGGTGCAATCAGACAAAACGGTGATCCCTATATTTTCAAGGCCAGCCTAGTCAAAATGCCAGCGGACGAGGATGGAATTCATTCCATTTATGATCGTGATGAAGAGTATGACGAAGAAGAAGAATATGTTGGTGATGATGAAGAATATTGGGAAGAAGAAGGCGACGATGAAGTAATTGAAATGCTGAATGAAATGGCCATTCCGTATAAATTAACAAGTGAAAAATCGGGTTATTTACAGTCACGCTATGATGAAGATTGGTATAAAGTCAATGTAACATCAGCAGGAATCCATGCCTTTGATTTAGGTACAGCTAAACATTCGTACTCCATTTATCAGGTCGTTGAATCTGAAGGTGAAGACGGAAATGAAATCCGTTTACTAGAAGCAGTTGCTGATAATTATGATCCATTTACCGGCAAAAAGCTTAATACGTTTTATGCCTCACTTGAAGCTGGAAAAACCTATTATATGAAGATTGAGATGGATTGGATGTCTGATTCCTATTCTACGGATAAATATTTCTTTGAATCAAGATTGGTAGGTAAGCCTGCTGATAAATACGAGAACAACGATTCTATGAAAAACGTAAAGACTCTTCCTGGTACTACTGTTAAAGGAGATTACGCAAAATTATCGGATACGGATCTGTTTAGATACACAGCCAAAGCATCTGGTAACTATGCATTAACGGTGGATAATAATAAACCAAGCACACCAGGACTCCCTGCACTAGTTAAAGGTGATGTTTATTCGTATATTGCCGTAATGGAAGATAAAAATAATAACAAGAATGTAGATGATGCGGATTTAGATACGATTAAATATATAGATTCCTATTATGATCCTGCAGGTGCATATGGCTCACATTATTTCCAAAAGGGTAAAGCGTATTTTATCGCGATTATGGGTGATGGGGAATATTTACCATTCTCTTTAACTCAATATACGTTTAAGCTCAGTCAAGTGAATCACAAAGATGAAGATGCCGGGACTGTTATTAAGAAAAATAAACCATCAAAACCAATCAGCTTTAAGAAATCGAAGGGAAAATGGGAGAAAACAGGCCGATTTAACGCATTTAATACAAAGAAAAATGATGAAGATTGGTACAAGCTTAAAGTGGATAAAGCCTTCAGCGGTCAAATCACTTTAAGTGGCGGCAGGGAATTGGATGGAGCCTTTGAGGTTTATCAAAATGGCAAAAAAATCGCCGGCTCTGACCGATATGCTGGAAATGATACAGAAGTTTTAAATATCAGTCTTAAAAAAGGTACCTATTATATAAAATTAAAAGATGCTCAAGGTTCTGCTTCTCTGTCACCGTACACAATCCGCGTGCAAGAAAAGAAATAGGTACTTAGAAGGTTTCCAGGTTTTCTGGAAACCTTTTTTACACTTCTTCCTTCTGAATGGGGAGTTGGTTTTGAAGATTTCGTTCGTTTTTAATTAGTTTGACTAGAATGCTCCAGAATTGTTTTTGGATAATGGGATCTGATGTGATTGGCTTAATTTTCTCCCATAAATGATGAAGGTCATTCTGTCTCATGTTTTTCACCCCACTTTTGCTTTGCCATCTTTTTGCATATTTTTTTGATGAAACGATTCGGATGAGAATTGGATAGTTCTTTTATTAGTTTGGATGCTATTTCTTGATCTGTTTGGTGTTGACTTTGAGAAATCAATATACGAGCCATTGACGAAATAGCCATTATATCTGAATCTCTTAATGTAGCCAATTGGCTGGCCGCCTTTAACTCTTCCGGTGTTTTTTTAAACGGTGAAAGAGTAGTTAAAGAGTAGCTTATTTCATTATTTAAGTCACTTATAATTGCATCGATTGATTCTGGTTTTTCTATATTCAATGAAAATCTCCTTTCAGAATAACTATGTTGTTATTTTTTAAGCTTACTATAAAGGCTATTGCGGAGTAAAAGATTGAGCAAAAAGCATGATTAGATTATTCATGGTGAATTTTTTGAATTATTATAATATTGTAAAATAATTGAAACTTTCAGTGATATTCAACCGTATAAAATGGTAAGATTATCCTAGGAGGTTGATAAGATGTTTGAGTTTTTTAAACGAATGAAGACGGTGGTCAGTTCAGAATTGTATGCACTCATTGAAAAAGCAGAAGATCCCATTAAAATGGCCGACCAATACCTAAGAGAAATGAATCATGAAATTGAAGAAGCAGAGAAGACAACTGCAAAGGTCATGGCTGAGGAGAAATTAACCCACAGAAAAATCACCGATTTAAAATTACTGATTGAAAAACGTAATACTCAGGCAATGGAAGCCATTCAAGCTGGTAAAGAGACGCTTGCAAAACAAGCTTTAGAAAACAAACTTCAGCTCGGGATTGAGCTTGCCTCATTGGAGAATTTGCATGAACAGGCTAAACAAAATGTCAAGGATTTGCAAAATCGACTGCGAGAAATGAAAGCTGATTATCAGGAACTTGTGATGCGCAGAGATACATTAAAGGCAAGAGCGCTTTCTGCTAAAGTGCAAACTTCAGTAAATCGTTCTTTCCATACAGAAAGTCGAAATTCGGCCAAAGCTGGATTTGAACGAATGGAACAAAAAGTAATGGAATATGAAGCAGAAGCGGAAGTCAGTAAAGAGCTTAAAAGTAATCATCTTGAAATTGATAATGAGTTTAAAAAGATGGAAACCGAAAAATTAGTTGAATCAGAATTACAAAGATTAAAGGATTCATTGAATAGCGAAAAATAACTGATAAAGGGTTGATTAGTATGGAATTTTTAGGGGTGGAATTAGCTGATTTTTTCTTATATTCACTGATTATATCCGGTATCCTTACGTTTTTCTTCATATTATTTAATGATCTGTTTGCCGGATTAGACCTCCCTGACTTTTTAAACCCAACCCTTATACTAAGCTTTTTGACCATTGCAAGCGGATCAGGGTATGTGCTTGTTTCTTTAACCTCATTGCGGGCACTTCCCATTTTTTTTATTTCCTTCGCAATTGCTTTTATACTTGTCTCTATTATTAATCTATTCGTTTTAGTCCCCTTGTCGGCAGCTCATGAATCTTTAACGATAACCGAGGATGAACTAAAGGGACGGTTGGGAAAAGTGATAACATCAGTACCTGTTAATGGGTATGGTGAAGTATTAATAACAAGTAAAAGCGGAACGTTTTCAAAGCCGGCCGTAAGTTTTGACCAAGAAGCGATACCATCTGAGACAAAGGTATTAATCATTGATATCCAAAATGGTGTTCTGCATGTCAGTCCACATGAAGAATTAAATGAACTGGGATAGGAGAGTGGGAGTAGTATGACATTAATCTACGGTATTGTTGGTGCAGTGGTATTTATTTTATTAGCCCTTATAGGAGTTTTTGTTACAAAATATAGAACAGCTGGTCCTGATGAAGCATTGATTGTCACGGGCAGTTACTTAGGCAGTAAAAATGTACATATTGATGAATCCGGAAATCGAATCAAAATTGTACGCGGAGGAGGGACCTTCGTTCTTCCAGTATTCCAGCAAGCTGAGCCGTTGAGCTTATTATCGAGTAAATTAGAGGTTTCAACACCGGAAGTATATACCGAACAGGGTGTGCCGGTAATGGCCGATGGTGTATCCATTATTAAAATAGGTAATACCATTTCTGAAATTGCAACGGCTGCTGAACAATTTTTAGGGAAAACGAAGGATGACCGTGAACAGGAAGCAAGAGAAGTACTGGAAGGGCATCTACGCTCCATTCTTGGTTCGATGACAGTTGAGGAAATCTATAAAAACCGTGAAAAATTTTCACAGGAAGTGCAGAGGGTTGCCTCACAGGATTTAGCGAAAATGGGATTGGTTATCGTTTCATTTACAATTAAAGATGTACGTGATAAAAATGGATATTTGGAATCGCTTGGTAAACCGAGAATAGCTCAGGTGAAAAGGGATGCGGATATCGCAACAGCCGAAGCCGATAAAGAAACACGGATCAAACGGGCTGAAGCATCCAAGGAAGCGCAAAAAGCTGAACTTGAACGTGCAACTGAAATCGCAGAGGCAGAAAAATTAAATCAATTGAAAATTGCTGAATTCAGACGTGAACAGGATATTGCTAAAGCAAAAGCCGATCAGGCATATGATTTGGAGACTGCACGTTCTAAGCAAGATGTTACGGAACAAGAGATGCAAATTAAAATCATTGAGCGGCAGAAGCTGATTGAATTAGAAGAAAAAGAAATTTTACGCCGTGAAAAGCAATATGATTCTGAAGTGAAGAAAAAGGCGGATGCAGATCGCTACGCAGTTGAACAAGCAGCTTCTGCGGAAAAAACAAAGCAATTAACTGAAGCCGATGCCAATCAATATCGCATCGAAGCAATGGCGAGAGCGGAAGCAGAGAGAGTACGTTTAGATGGTCTTGCAAAAGCGGAAGCACAAAGAGCACAAGGGGTTTCCGAAGCGGATATCATTCGTTTAAAAGGTTTGGCGGAAGCGGAAGCAAAGCAAAAAATCGCAGAAGCCTTCGAGCAATTTGGTCAGGCTGCTGTTATGGATATGATGTTAAAAATGCTTCCGGAATATGCAAGGGAAGTGGCTAAACCGCTGAGCAGTATTGATAAAATTACGATTGTTGATACAGGGAGCGGCGGTACAGGCGGCGGCGCCAATAAAGTGACCGGATATGCGACGAATTTAATGGCAACTTTACAAGAGTCATTAAAAGCATCCTCCGGTATCGACATGAAAGAGTTAATTGAAAGCTTTGCAGGTAAAAATTCAGGCGTCAGTCCCAGAATAAACCTTGAAGAAGAGTTGGCTAAAACTGAGATTCCTATTGTTAAGGGACTTGATCGTACTCCAGATCAACTCTAAATAAACAATAAACAAACCTGAGTTCATATGGGCTCAGGTTGTTTCTTGTTTATTACGGATATTAGGATTGAATAAACTCAAAATCTTCTAGAGTATATAACCATTATTCAGAAATACGCTTAACCGTGATTTCTAATTCTATGTCTACATTGTCTTTGAGAGCACGGCTGACCATGCAGGATGCTTCAGCTTTTTGGGCTAGTTTTTGGACAAGTCCGATATCTTCTTTTGTTGCAGAGTCCTTTAGTATAATCGTTGGCCGATGAATGATCTTTTTATAGGTAAACACACCGTTTGTTACATCGACAATTCCCGCTGACTGTAAGGTTAACCCTTCTTTTTCTAAATAGCTGCGTTCCATCATGGCTGCCAGCGTAATAATATAACAGGTTGCTGCAGCACCAAGTAACATTTCATCAGGATTTGTTCCGATTCCAGGTCCATCCATTTCCTCCGGTATCGAAACTTTCGTATGAAGGTTTTTAGTATGTATTTCTCCTATATCGTTTCGTAATCCAGGCCAAACAGCCTCTAAAATAAATTGATGCTCTGCCATTATAAAGTCCCCTTTATTTTACTATTATCTTCATTTTAATGCGTAAATGAATCTAATTCACACAAAGTGCTTAAATATAGTTGAAAAGGAGTTTTTATTTTTAATCGTCTAACCATACTTTAGGACAAGGTTGGAACATATTATTATGTTAGAAAATTAATGATTGAAGATCTATTTTTGTAGACCAGTATCCTTTAGGGAGTGAAAACATACAGTGCAAATTCAACTAGTGGTTATATTTTCACTTTATGATATTTTTATATACTATATTAGATAATATTACATATAGTAATGCTAATAATATTCATTGTTTCATTGACTAAACAATATTTGACAGTGGGTATTTTATATTTGACATATTCCTGACACATTATATGATTATAGTATTGTTAACAGACAACATAAATTTTATTTCGATAGGAGTTATATTATGACCAACGAGACAAAGAATACTTCAGATACAGAAGAGAAAGCTACTGAAATAAAAACAGATCAAACAAAAAAACGTAAAAATAAAAAATGGATTGCTGGTATTGCAGCAGCTGCCGTATTAACTGCAGCTATAGCTGGCGGGGCATATGCTTATACTAAATCTCAAACAGTAGGCAGTGTCAATGGCGACCGTATTACTAAAAGTGAATTATATGACACAATGGCCAATGTGTATGGAGCTTCTGCTGTAGATAGCTTAGTTACGATGAAGGTTATTGAAAAGGAAGCAGATGAGCGCAATATAAAAGTTAATGATAGTGAAATTAATAAAGAAGTAGATGCATATATAGAAAGCTATGGTGGAGAGGATGCTTTAAAATCAGCACTTGAAGCTAGCAGTTTAACTCTTGATGATTTAAAAGAGGATATAGCGGTAAATATTAAAATCGAAAAGTTAATGCAGGAAGATATTGAAATCACTGAGGATGAAGTAAAAGCTTATTATGAAGAGAATAAAGCAAATTATGATCAATCTGAACAAGTTGAAGTTAGCCACATCCTTGTTGAAGACGAAGACAAAGCAAAGGAATTATTGAAAAAAATCAAAGACGGCGAGGATTTTGCTGAACTCGCCAAAGAAAATTCCACTGATACAGCATCTGCTGAAAATGGTGGAGAGCTCGGCTATATTTCTGAAGGAGAAATGGTAGAAGAGTTTGAAAAAGCAGCATTCGCTTTAGAAGTTGATGAAGTAAGTGATGTGGTTAAATCAGAATATGGCTACCACATTATTAAAGCTACAGGCCATAAAGAAGCAAAAGAATCCACTTATGAAGAATCAAAAGAGGATGCTAAAGAAGCCGCTCTAAGCGAAAAGATATCTTCTGAGTACAGCACATGGTTGGAAGATTTAAAGAAAGATTATAAAATTAAAAATAAATTTGAATAATTATGTATAAATGATTAAGAGCAAGCCGTTACTGGTTTGCTCTTTTTTGTTTGAGAAGAAGAAATTTTTGTACTTTCTAACATAGGGATATATAGTATAGTAGTAACTAAATTTTACAAAATATAGAGAGAAATAGATAGGGAGGTAATGTTTATGGAACTATTTGAAGCCATTAAAGGAAGAAGAAGTATTGGCAAGGTTAAAAATGAGCCGATACCTGATGAGCTCATACATAAAATTATTGAAGCGGGAACATGGGCACCATGTCATCATCGTACAGAACCATGGAAGTTTTTTGTTTTGAAAGAGGATGGCAGAAAAATCCTCAGTGATGTGTTAGTGGATATCCTGAAATCTGAATTAGATGATCTTGAGTCAGAAGAAAGTAAAAAAAGATTAGAAAAAGTAAGCAAGAATCCCTATCGTGCTCCTGTTATCATAGTGACTGCCGTTGAACCAGTGAAGAATGAAAAGGTTCTGATTGAAGAAGAATACGCTGCTGTCCATGCAGCTACACAAAATATCCTGCTGGCAGCTCACGCTCTTGGACTGGGTGCCGTATGGAGAACCGGGAAACAATGCCATGATAAACGGATGAGTAAGGCTTTTAATCTCTCTGAGGATGGTGCTGTAACTGGGTTTATCTATTTAGGATATCCAGATATGAATCCTAAAGAAGGTTCAAGAAAATCTATTGATGAAGTGACCACATGGATAACCAATTAAATTAACGAAAGCCGGTACAAAGAGGATATTCACTCTGTACCGGTTTATTTTTTGGAAAAAGTTTGATTACTATAAAAGTAGACATAAAATATATTAATCTGATAAACTTAGTGTGGAATAAAATCGGTAAAAGGAGGGGTTAATATGGACCGAAGTTTTCTCATAATACATGGACTTGGCGGAAGCGGACCTGAACATTGGCAATCCTGGCTGTATAATGAGCTGGTGGATGCAGGTGAAACAGTTTATTATCCGACCCTTCCTGAATATGATGATCCTTATAAAGATAAGTGGATAAAAAAATTGGAAGATACCTTTCAAACTATTACCTCAGACCATATAACCGTTGTTGCTCACAGTTTAGGATGTGTCCTATGGCTTCATTTTGCTCTCAAAAATGCTCATAAGATAAAAAAATCGGTTAACCGTGTTATTTTAGTGGCACCGCCCTCTCCCTATTTAAAGCATGAAATCATCCAAAGGTTTTTTCCCCTTCCAGTTAAGGGTAAAGAATTAATACAGTCTATTGATCATACACTGCAAATTCAATCCACAAACGATTCTTATTGCTCTGTTGAAGACAGTCAATTTTATAAAGACTTGGGTATTATACAACTTTTGGTTGTGAATAAAGGTCATATCAATATCGACTCCGGTTTTGGAAAATGGCAGTGGATTCTTGATTATTGTCTGGATCAAAATCATGATTTTGCAGTAAATGAAGGCTGAATGTATGGATAGGACGGTGATTGTTTCTATGAATATAGTAGTAGTTGGTGCAAATGGACAAATTGGCAATCAATTGGTTCACCTCATTAAGGAAGATGGACAACACAATGTAAAAGCGATGATCAGAAAAGAAGAGCAGGTAAAATCATTTGAAAATAGTGGTATACAGACTGTTCTTGCTAATTTAGAAGATAGCGTAGAAAATCTGGCGAAGGCAATTGAAGGATCAGATGCGATATGCTTCACAGCTGGGTCAGGAGGAAGCACAGGTCATGACAAAACGCTTTTAATTGATCTTGATGGTGCAGTGAAAATGATGGAATCAGCTGAAAAGGCTGGAATCAAACGATTTATTTTGGTCAGTGCCCTTCAGGCTAACAACCGCGAAAACTGGAGCGATGAAATTAAACCTTATTATGTTGCCAAGCATTATGCAGATCGAATTCTGGAAAACAGCCCATTAACATATACGATTATAAGGCCGGGTGGATTGCTGAATGAACCTGGAAACGGGAAAATCCGTACTGGGGATACAATAAAGGCTGGAACGATACCGCGTGAGGATGTGGCACGAACTATTTTGGCTTGCCTCACGAATGAGGCAAGCTATTATCGTTCTTTTGATCTAATATCAGGTGATACCCCGATTGAGGAAGCTCTTAACCAACTATAAAATTTGTCGAAGCAGTTCAGTTTTTAGCTGAACTGCTTTATTTGTTTGTCATAAAAAATATAAAAATCTTTCGACTTAAATTGTCAAAATTTTTTGTCATTGACAGTGTAAGGTTAGAGGTGATAGGTTGAGATTGGGTTAAATACACCATATTTTCATTCACTCATATATTAGATTTTGTATCTGTAAATCAAAATTAAATGTTAATCTTCATTCCGTAGGAGACTTCTTTTCAGCGCTCAGCTCAGGAGCTGAATGATTTAGAATGAGCTTACCATTCAGATGGAGTACAATTTACCAATCGAATGACAATAAAGCCACCGATATGGTTTTTCTGAGCAAAGCTCGAATAATTATCCATTCACATAGCCGAGATGTTATGGAATACGTACCATGGGAGGGAGAATAGTGGACTATAATTTATACAAACCTAAACGCCATTGGAGTGAAATCGAGTTATGGAAGGATGTAGCGGATGATCAGTGGAATGACTGGATTTGGCAGTTAACCCACACCATCAAAACACTTGATGATTTAAAAAAGGTGATTAATCTTACACCAGAAGAGGAAGAAGGTGTACGGATCTCAACTAAAACGATTCCCTTGAATATAACGCCCTATTACGCATCTTTAATGGATCCTGATGATGAGCGCTGTCCAATCCGTATGCAATCCGTTCCCATAGGAAAAGAGCTCCACAAAACGGTGTATGATTTAGAGGATCCCTTACATGAAGATGAAGATTCCCCAGTTCCAGGGTTAACTCACCGTTATCCGGACCGTGTCTTATTTTTAGTAACAAATCAATGCTCCATGTACTGCCGTTATTGCACAAGAAGAAGGTTTTCTGGTCAGATTGGTATGGGAGTTCCGAAGAAGCAGTTGGATAAAGCAATCAATTACATCAGCCAAACACCGGCAGTCCGGGATGTTTTAATCTCTGGTGGTGATGGCCTTCTCATTAATGACAGTATACTGGAATATATATTAAAAAACTTACGCGCCATTCCTCATGTAGAAATTATTCGTATTGGAACTAGAGCCCCGGTCGTGTTTCCGCAAAGAATCACTAAAGATTTATGTACCATTCTTAAAAAGTACCATCCCGTTTGGCTGAATACACATTTTAATACATCGATCGAAATTACAGAAGAATCAAAGCGTGCCTGCGAGCTGCTTATTGATTCGGGAGTACCTGTGGGCAATCAGGCGGTTATTTTGGCTGGGATTAATGACAGTGTCCCAATCATGAGAAAATTAATGCATGATTTAGTCAAAATAAGAGTTCGTCCTTATTATATTTACCAATGTGATTTATCAGAAGGAATTGGACATTTCAGAGCTCCTATTAGTAAAGGCTTAGAAATTATGGAGGGACTGCGCGGCCATACAAGCGGATATGCTGTGCCGACTTTTGTGGTTGATGCACCAGGCGGGGGTGGGAAAATACCGCTTCAGCCGAACTACATCATTTCTCAAAGTTCAAATAAAGTGATCTTACGTAATTTTGAAGGTGTGATTACATCATATCCAGAACCTGAGAACTATGTGTCCGGCCGTGCAGATGAATATTTCAAACAAACATACCCAAATGTATATGAAGATTACAACAGCACAGGTATCTTGTCTATTATGGATGATGAAAAGTTTAATATTACACCGGATGGTTTAGAAAGATATAATAAGCGCAGCGCCTATCAACAAAACCCGGAGCATACATCACTTAAAGATCAACGAGATAAACGGGACGTTCTAAAAGAAAAGAAATTCAAGGCCCAACAAACAAAAACAACTAAAACTGATCAAGAGGATTCAAAAGTATGAAATGCCAATGGTGTGAACAAGATGGGGCAATTGAGACCAATACCACTGTATTTTGGGAGCTGCCAGATGGAACGCAATCACTAGAAATAAAGGAAACACCAGCCATCCATTGTGGCAATTGCCAAATGGAATATTTAACGGATGAACAGACTGAGGAGATTGAGGACCATTTATTGCTCATTAATACAAAACAATTAACAGGCACTGTACATTTTGAAGAATTGATGAAAGTACCAAGGTTATTAAAGCGAAACTATTTCAAATAGACAAAATATATGTAAGCGATTTCAGTTATTCAACGTCAAAGAAAAGCTATATTCTTTGGCGTTTTTATTAAAATGAAATGGACAGAGGTGAATAGGTTGAAACCGGTACTTTTACCTGATGCAGCAGCATCCTTGCTAAAGAGCGGAGCCCGTATCATGGTTGGGGGCTTTGGATTGGTGGGATGTCCAATAACATTGGTACACGCTCTTGACCGAAAAGGGATAAATAATCTTGAAATTATCAGCAATAATCTCGGTGAGCCAGGCAGGGGACTTGGAGTGCTTGTTCAAAAAAAGAAGGTAAGAAAGGGGATAGGTTCTTATTTCACATCCAACCCGGATGTAGTGGAGGCTTATTTGGGGGGAGAGCTTGAGATTGAACTTCTGCCGCAGGGCACACTGGCAGAAGCGATTCGTGCGGGTGGAGCTGGAATACCAGCATTCTATACACCCGTTGGAGTAGGCACTGACTTATCAAATGGGAAAGAAGAAAAAAATTTCAATGATAATAAATATATATTGCAACATTCTTTGAAGGCTGATTTTTCACTGATTAAGGCCTATAAAGCAGACAAACTTGGTAATTTAATTTATATAAAGTCTGCCCGGAATTTTAATCCTGCTATGGCGACGGCCGGGAATATCGTGATTGCTGAAGTTGATGAAATAGTAGAAGCGGGAGAACTCGATCCTGAGGAAATTATCACACCTCATTTGTATGTTGATTACTTAGTGTTAAAGGAGGAGTCGTTGTGAGTGCAAAAGAGACGATTGCCAAACGTGCTGCACGATTCCTTGGAAATGGTGATATTGTCAACTTGGGGATTGGGATTCCAACATTGGTGGCAGATTTTATCGCTCCTCATCTATCCGTATTTCTACATACAGAGAATGGGATTCTTGGGGTGGGACCTACCCCATTAAATGAACCAGATCCCAATTTGGTGAATGCAGGAAAGCTTCCTGTAACTGTCATGACTGGTGCATCTTATTTTGATAGTGCATCATCTTTTGCGATGATACGTGGGGGCCATATTGATGTCTCGATTTTGGGTGTTCTGCAAATGGATGAAATGGGCAGGATAGCAAATTGGGCAGTTCCAGGAAAAGCGGTTTTGGGTGTAGGAGGAGCGATGGATCTATTAGAGGGCTCTAAAAGAATTATCGTAACAACCTTACATACAACAAAAGCGGGGAAGCCGAAGCTCGTTAAGAATCTTAATTATCCGCTTACATCTGAGCGCAGAGTGGATTTCATTATAACTGAATTGGCCGTATTTGCAGTCGATGATAGGGGGCTTATTTTAGTGGAAACTGGTCCAGGAATAACAGTGGAAACTGTTAAAGAAAAAACGGAAGCGGATTTCAGAATTCAATTAAACAGTGAATTTGTTGGCTTTGATATGTAGCATAAAAAAGTCTTGAACTTGCTTTTTAAGCATATCTTGTATGTAGAAAAATGATAGAACATCTCTATGAAATGGAGAGACGCAAATGGCTGACCATGTATTTCATCGTGATTTTACGAATAAATACCCAATCATAACGCATGGGCAAGGGATTTATTTATACGATCAGGATGGCAAGCAATATATTGATGCATGCTCCGGTGCTGTTGCCGCAAATTTAGGTCACGGGGATGTGAAAATTGCTGAAGCGATGGCTGAACAGGCAAAAAAAGCAGCCTTTGTACATTCGATGCGTTTTGAAACCGAGGTATTGCATCTTCTGGCAGAGAGAATTGCGGAGATTGCTCCCGTTCCATTAAACAAGGTTTATTTCACCTGTGGCGGCTCGGAGGCGAATGAAAGTGCTATTAAACTTGCAAAGCAATATCATAAAGGTGCAGGAAATCCGGAAAAACATATTGTGATTGGCAGATGGCAATCTTATCATGGGAATACTTTAGGATCCTTGTCTGCTGGAGGCGATATTAAAAGAAGGCAGGTATACACTCAAAATCTACTTGATTTTAAACATGTTTATTCCCCTCATTGTAAACGATGCCCATACCAAAGAAAGCTCGATGATTGCAATCAACAACACAATTGGTCATGCATTAAGGATATAGAAAAGTTGATTATTGAGATAGGTCCGGAACAAATTTCTTGCTTCATAGCTGAGCCAATCGTCGGGAGCCAATTGGGAAGTGTAAGTCCGCCAGACTCGTATTTTAAAGAGGTCAGAAAGTTATGTGACGATTATAATATTCTTTTGATTGCAGATGAAGTGATGACGGGTTTTGGGAGAACAGGGACCTATTTTGCTGTAGAGCATTTTGATTTCATACCGGATATTATTACGTTTGGCAAGGGAGTATCAGCCGGCTACTCGCCTCTTGGCGGTATGATTGTTCACGATCGATTAATTAAAGGGATTATTCAAAACAGCAAGGGGAAATTTGCGCATGGATATACATACAGTGGCCATCCGGTCTCTGTCGCTGCCGGATTGGCAGTTCTGAAAAAATTAGCTCACAATAAAATCCTTCCCAACGTAGTTATGCAGGGTGAATATTTAATTAAACAACTTAAACTGCTTCAGGACCGTTACCCTGTCATTTGGGATATAAGGGGTAAAGGCCTTTTGATAGGCATTGAATTTGCTTCCAGTCCGAAAGGAGACCCATTCCCTCCCTCTAGCTCAACATCTGAAGTGATTAATCGGATTGCCATGCAAATTGGAGCTGTCTTTTATCCTGGAAGTGGATCAATCAATGGCTATGAAGGTGATCATTTGTTAATTGCTCCGCCTTTAACAGTCTCCAGGGAAGAAATCGATGCAATCATAAATATATTAGAACTTGCTCTGCAACAATTTATGTATTCGAGGGGGAAGTAAATCATGAGTCATTCTGAAAAAGTTACTGAATTAACAGAGAAAGCGAGAAAACATATATCTCCAGTTAGCACAAGAGTGACGGAATTAATTATAGATCGAGGTAAGGGAGCACGTTTTTGGACGAAGGATGGAGAAGAGTATATTGATTTTGTTTCAGGGGTAGCAGTTAATGCACTCGGCCATTCTCATGAAAGAATCGTTAACGCTATAAAAACACAGGCGGAGCGACTCGTTCATTTTGGTTTGAATTATGGCTATTACGAGACTGTGATCGGCTTGGCTGAAAAGCTGGCACAAATCACGCCAGGTAATTTAGATACTGTATTCTTCTCAAATTCAGGCGGTGAAGCCATTGATGGAGCATTGAAGCTGGCACGTGCGGCTACTGACCGCCCGGGAATTATCGCTTTCAATGGGTCCTTTCATGGACGTACGTTAGGTGCTACTACTGTAACAGGATCAAGCAGTAAATATAAAAAGTACTACGAACCGCTGGTAGGAGAGGTTTACCATACACCTTATCCATATCCCGGTTTAGTAAAAAATATCGATAATGCTGATTTGACAAATTATTGTATTAACCAATTACGTTCGTTATTTGATTTACATATTGACCCATCGAGAGTGGCTGCTATACTTGTTGAACCGGTTTTGGGGGAAGGCGGTTACTATCCCGCACCTCCATTGTTTTTACAGGAATTAAGGAGTATTGCTGATGAGCATGGTATTTTATTAATATTTGATGAGGTTCAAACAGGATTTGGCAGAACTGGGCGGATGTTTGCTTCGGAACACTCAGGAGTAACTCCAGATATTCTCGTTTTAGCAAAGGCTTTATCAGGCGGACTGCCTCTTGGTGCAATTGTGGCAAATAGGGATTTACATAATAAATGGCCTGTAGGGGGGCATGGCTCCACGTTTGGAGGCAACCCAATCTCATGTGCAGCTGCCCTAGCAAGTATACAGGTGATTGAAGAAGAGAATCTGGTAAAGAGGAGTAAAGAACTCGGTGAGCAAATTGTTAATAGGCTGCAAAATAGTTTGCTAGGATACGAGCCAATAAAAGAAGTCCGCGGAATCGGTATGATGATTGGCATTGAATTCAATGAATCCGATAAAAAGTCCATTGTGCCGCTTATCAAAGCACGATGCCTGGATAAGCATTTACTAATCATGAACTGCGGAGTTAACGGGCAAACCATCAGGCTCATGCTGCCATTAAATATATTAACAGAAGAATTGGATGCTGGGTTAACCATTCTCGAAACCGTTATTGGAGACGTGGTAAAGGAGGGTATTTAGTAAATGTCCAAAGAATTTACAAAACAGCTGCTTTACATGAATGGTCATTGGACTCACGATTTAAATCAGAATTATCGGGAAAGCAAGAATCCTGCAACGAATGAAGCGGTGGGTATGTATGCAATCGCAACTTCAAGCCAGGTAGACCAGGCTGTACAGCATGCTCACCTTGCCTTTAAAAGCTGGAGACGAACACCCGCGCCGGAACGTGCTGTGTTTTTATGGAAGGCAGCAGAATTATTTGAACGAAAAAGAGATCAATTAGCCGAAGTTATGACCAAAGAAATGGGGAAAGTTCTGGCGGAAACACGCGGGGAAGTGAATGTCGTCATAGAAACATGCCGCTATATGGCTGGGGAAGGTCGCAGAATGTATGGTGAAACCATTGCTTCCGGCAACAACAATCGAACGATTACGATGAATCGTGAGCCGCTTGGTGTAGTTGCATGTATCACTCCGTGGAATTTTCCGGTAGCGCTTGCCGCTTATAAAATTTGTGCTGCTTTAATCAGTGGGAATACGATTGTGTGGAAACCAGCTTCTGAGGTTGCACTCTCAGCAGGTATATTTATGCAAGTCTTTCATGAAATTGGTCTCCCAAATGGGGTTTTAAATCTCATTACAGGGAGCGGCAGTCAGGTGGGAATGCAGCTTGCTGAACATGAAGATGTCAAAGTGATCTCTTTTACAGGCTCTACTGAAGTAGGCTTGCTGCTTTCACAGGTAGGTGCCAAACAATTAAAAAGGGTTTCCCTTGAGCTAGGTGGGAAAAATGCAGCAATTGTTCTACAGGACGCTAATTTAGATTATGCAGCAGAGTGTATTGTTAAAGGTGCATATGGAACAACTGGCCAAAAATGTACGGCGACAAGCCGGGTTATTGTTGAACAATCGATTAAAGAGGATTTATTGAAAAGGGTCGTAAAGTTAACGAAGGAATTGAAAATAGGTAATGGCCTTAATGAAAATATAGATATAGGTCCTTTAGTAAATGAGCAGCAAATGAAGGTGGTTGAGAAATACGTAAGGATAGCTACAGAAGAAGGAGCCTTATTGGAGTGTGGAGGAAAGAAATTAGCGAACGAAGAAGGGTGTTTTTTTGAACCAACTATTTTCAGTGATGTGAAAAAGGAACATACGATTGCTAAAGAAGAAATATTTGGACCTGTTCTTGCCTTTATTGAAGTGGACAGCTATGAAGAGGCGATTGAGGTTAATAATGATACGAAATATGGACTGTCGACATCCATTTTTACAAGCAGTTTGTCTATTGCCAACCGAGCTGCTGCTGAAATTGAAAGTGGATTGGTTTATGTGAATAACGGAACTGCTAATGCTGAAATTGGTGTTGCGTTTGGCGGGATGAAGTATTCAGGGAATGGCCATCGTGAAGTATCCCATCATGCTTTGGATAGTATGACGGAATGGAAATCAGTGTATATGACTTATCTATAGGAGGGATTCCCTTGTGAAACAAATGAGGATTGGAATAGCTTTTTTTTATCATGAATCCCATAGTTTCTCTAGAACTAAGACGACTATTCAGGATTTTAAGAATGAGGGTTATTTTAAAGGGAACCAAATTTTTGACGTTTATACAAATACAAGGACAGAGGTTGGCGGGTTTATTGATGTTCTGAGGAAACTTGAAGAGGTAGAGATAGTCCCCCTTCTTTGTGCAGCAGCTGTTCCTTCGGGTCCGGTAACCTATGAAACATACGAAGAAATTGAAACAGAGCTTATGGGTTTAATGGAAGCGGCAGGAAAGCTTGATGGATTATTGATTGCCCTGCATGGAGCAATGGTCATTGAGGGAATTAATGATGCAGAAGAATATTTACTTTTAAAGATTAGAGCAAAACTTGGGGTAGATATCCCGATTGCAACGACCCTGGATCTACATGCCAATATTAGTCCGGCCATCGTTGGAATTACACCCTATCATTTTGGATTTAAAACCTATCCGCATATTGATATGTATGAGCAAGGAGTAAATGCCGCGAATGCATTAATGAATCATCTTTCGCTTGGCGTAGATTATGTAGCGAGATGTGTTAAAATTCCCATGCTGCTTCCCTCAATCAATATGAAGACAATGGAAGGTCCAATGGCAAAAATGATGAAGCTTGCTCACCGTTATGAAGAGGAAGATGGTATTTTAAACATTTCCGTATTTGGTGGATTTCCATATTCAGATGTACCGAGCGCAGGTGCAAGTGTGATAGTAATTGCTAAAAATCAGTTGTTGGCCGAACGTACTGCCAGTGACTTGGCCAAAATATTTTGGAAACTAAGGGAAGAATTTATCGTCAAATTGCCTGATGTTAAAGAAGCATTTCAGCTTGCGTTAGCAATGAAGAAAAATAAACCAATCGCATTAGCTGATATTTCTGATAATCCGTTGAGCGGAGGCAGTGGAGATACAACGAAGCTTTTGAGAGAATGTATAGAATACAATAGAGAGAAAACGCTTTTTGGAGCATTAACGGATTCTAAGGCAATTGATATATGCAGGAGTGTGGGAGTTGGTGGAACCGTCCAACTGTCACTTGGCGGGAAAATCTATCCTGAGTTTGGATTACCGGTTAATGTGCAAGCGACTGTTATCAGGTTAACTGATGGTGTATTTTATAATAGTGGACCATTTAATAAAGATTTGAAAGTAGATGTTAAGGGTGCTTGTTGGATTCGAGTAGGAAATATAGATATTCTCCTAATTGGAAGACCTATGTCTGCTAATGATCCTGAACTTTTTCGTCATATTGGGATAGAACCAAGTGCGTACAGGTATTTGATATTGAAAGCTAAAAATCATTTCAGGGCAGCTTTTGATCCGTTGATAAGTGAAGTCATTTATGTTGATGCACCGGGCGCGGCCGCTAATAACATCGCACAGCTACCCTATAAAAATATCCCGGAACAAACATGGCCCTTAAAAAATATAGAATTTCTAAAGGTAGAAGAGAGGAAAAAATCATGACACAAACGAATTCGATGTATTACATTGAAATACCCGAATCCCTAACGCCTGCACAGCAGAACATGATGATGGAGCTCGAAAAGGATGCATTTCCTGGGTTGGGAGCGGTAGATGAACAAACACTGGTTCCTTTGGCGAGATACGGAAAACTAATCCTTTATAGACAACAGGGGGATGAACGACCAGTTGCGGTTTGTGAATGTATGAGAGATTATAATCAGCCGGATAAAGCTTATATATTTGGCTACTATGTACGGTCAGATCAGCATGGGAAAGGATTGGGGACACAATTTTTACATGAGGTTCTGAGCATTCTGAGGGATGATGGTTTTCATAAAGTCAGTTTAACTGTAAGCGAAGCAAACACGGCTGCTGTTAAATTATATAAAAACATCGGTTTTACTGTAAATGAATTAAGGTATGGTGAATTCGGAGACGGTGAGGATCGGTTGTATATGGAGAAAATTTTATAATCAACAACAGGACGTGTGACTAATCACACGTTTTTTTCTTTGATGATTATTGGCTGCAAAGGGACTATTACAGCCAGTGTGGCTCTTCTTTTTATAAAACAAAACCTTCAAATGAAGATAAAAAGTACCTTGATAAATAGATTGTATTGAAACATAAACAGATGAAAAAAATGAACGTTTTTGGGCATACTAGCAAGTGAAAGAAAAAAGCAAAATAAATTATATTTATATAATATAACTCGGTGATTTCCCTCACGTTTTATCATTAAAATACAATTCAATTGATAAATTTACTGTATCGACAGTAATTATGTTTGATCCTGATTACCGTTTATATAGAGAGTTTTTATTGAGTTTACCTAATGGAAAGAGCGGAAAATTTTAAAGGAATATGATAATAATTATAAATAAGCAATTGACAAATTTCTTTTTAATAATTATTATAATATAGTATTAAACATCACTTAGATGATGATATTGTTTAGGAGGATATACGATATGTCACTTATTAATAAAAAATTAGAGGATTTTACAGTACAGGCTTACCATGATGGAGAGTTTAAAGAAGTAAGTCTTTCAGATGTTCAAGGTAAATGGTCAATCTTTTTCTTCTATCCAGCTGATTTCACTTTTGTGTGCCCAACTGAATTAGCTGACCTGCAAGATAATTATGATGCCCTTAAAGAAATTAACTGCGAAGTGTACTCCGTATCTACGGACTCTCATTTTGTACATAAAGCATGGGCAGACGCTACAGATACAATCGGCAAAATTAAATATCCTATGCTTGCAGATCCGGCGCATGTTCTTTCTCGTCAATTTGAAGTATTAATTGAAGAAGCTGGTCAAGCGCTTCGTGGAACATTCATTGTGAATCCTGAGGGTGAAATTAAAGCATATGAAATTCACGACCTAGGTATTGGCCGTAATGCTGAAGAAGTTGTGCGTAAAGTACAAGCTGCTCAGTTTGTTGCAGAACACGGTGATAAAGTATGTCCAGCAAAATGGACTCCTGGTGAAGAAACACTTGAGCCAAGCCTGGACCTAGTAGGTAAAATATAATTATTAATCATTTGCATTTATCTTTCTTAATGGAAGATGAGTGCAAATTTTATCTTAAGGACTGACAGCTGCTTGTCCAGTTTTTGAATGTTTTTTCTATCAGATGATCAAATGAGGTACTTAAAATGATAAGTACCTTTTTTATTAAAAAGTTTACTAAATTAGGTGAGTATTTTGACAAAAGGAATTTTAGATTTAATTATCATTGGCGGAGGTCCTGCTGGATTGTCAGCGGGTATTTATGCCGGACGTGGAAAATTAAACACTCTTATTATTGAAAAAGGAAATATGGGTGGCCAAGCTGCAACGACAAATGAAATTGTTAACTATCCGGGTGTTCGTAAGACGACTGGACCTTTATTAATAGAAGAAATGAAAAAACAATGTGAAGATTTTGGTGTTAAATTTACCAAAACAGATGTTACGGATGTTGACCTATCCGGAGAAGTTAAAATAATCAAAACGATCAATGGCGAGTATCAGGCAAGATCTGTAATCATTGCAGCAGGTGCAGGTCCTCGTAAACTTGGATTCCCTGGAGAAGCAGAATTCACGGGCCGTGGTGTTGCCTACTGTTCAACATGCGATGGTGAATTCTTCGAAGGATTAGAAGTGTTTGTCATTGGAGCAGGATTTGCCGCAGCTGAAGAAGCGATGTATTTAACCCGTTTTGCCAGCAAGGTTACCATTATTGCTCGTGAACCTGAGTTTACTTGTGCTCCTTCTATCGCAGATAAGGTTTTTGCCAACGAACATATAGAAGTTAAATTTAATACGGAATTGCTTGAGGTTTCAGGGGTGGAGATGGTTCAGCATGCCCGATTTATTAATAATGTAACGAAGGAAGAATGGGAATACACAGCGAAAGAAGAAGATGGCGCATTCGGTGTATTTGTTTTCGTGGGATATCAGCCTAAGACAGAGATCTTTAAAGGTCATGTAGAAATGGATGAACGTGGTTACATTATTACAGATGAAGAAATGAGAACAAATATTAAAGGTGTATATGCTGTTGGAGATCTTCGTCCAAAATCTTTACGTCAAGTTATTACAGCTGTTGCCGATGGGGCGATTGCCGGAACAGACGTACAGAAATATGTTGCTGAAGAAAAAGAGCGTCTTGGCATTGTAGATGAGCCAAAAGAAGAAAAACCGGCAGAGAAAAAAGAATCTGCACCAAAAGAAACAGCTAAAAGTGGTAAGAGCAGCTTACTAAGCGATGCCATCAAAGGACAACTAAAAGGTATTTTTGCCAAAATGGAGAATGATGTAACATTAGTAAGTATTGTGGATGAAAGTATGCCTAAATCTGTAGAATTACGTGATTTCTTGATCGATGTTGCTGAACTTGGCGATAAACTTCATCTGGAAGTTTATCCAAAAGGCGAAAATACTGAAATGGAAACGAAAATCAATGCTGATAAATTCCCGGTTGTTTCGTTGCTTGATCATAAAGGGAATTACAGTGGCGTGAAGTTCCATGGTGTACCGGGAGGACATGAGCTTAATTCCTTTATCTTGGCCATTTATAACCTGGCAGGTCCTGGACAAGCGTTAGATTCCTCAATCAAGCAGTCTATTCAGGCAATCGATAAAAAAGCAAATATTAAGATTATGGTATCTTTATCATGCCACTACTGCCCTGATGTTGTTGTCGGTGCTCAAAGAATTGCAATTGAAAACCCAAATGTCGAAGCAGAAATGATTGATATCAGCAACTTCCAAGATATTAAAAAGAAATATAAAGTAATGAGTGTTCCAGCCATGATTATTAATGATGAACAAGTAGTCTTTGGCGCTAAAAAAATTAATGAAATTGTAGCAGTGTTACAACAAGCTTAAACAATTAACCCAGCCTTACATCAAGGCTGGGTTTTTGTTTCTCCAGGTTTTTATGATCATGGTAACAGATGCAATGAGTGAAAGTAAAAAGATGATTATGCCTGCCATCTCATACAAATGCATGAATAAAATGAAGGCAATTATTTGAGTGACAGCAATGATTATTCCATAAATTGCGTTCTGTTTTTGATTCTTTTTTATGGCAATGAAGAGCTGGAGTGTAATGAAATTACTGATAACCATAATGGTAATTGCCAAAGTATAGTCCATTGTGGTAATGTTTGTCCCTTTTTCAACTGCGAAGATCGAATAAATCGAAATGGGAAGGGCACAAAGATTTATGCCTAATAAAATCAATACCCATATTATACGATACAAAATTTTTTGCATATATTAGACTCCTTGTTATATTCTATTTTACATTTTGTGCAATATAGAGATGGTTATACCCGACTATAAATACTTCAGTTTATATTGTTTGTATTCTTAAACAAATAACTAAATAAATGACGTGTAACTTGTAAATTATGGTAGAATTCACTTGATAGTTACAAAATTTAGAACTATTCATCAGTTTATCCATACGAATTTTGAAAAAGGAGATTACAACTTGATAACAATTGAAAAAGCAATCTTTTGTGACGCTGAAAAATTAACAGAACTAATGAAGAAAACATTTGATGAAGAAGCAAAAAGATGGCTTATAGATCAAGAGATTGTGGATTGCAATATCCAGCCTCCTGGCTATACTTCAGTTGAAATGACTAAATATATGATCGAAGAATTATCCTATTACAAAATCATCTATAAAGAGGCTATAGTTGGTGGAGTTATCGTGACGATTACCGGTAAGTCATATGGAAGAATAGACCGTATATACGTTGATCCAGATTTTCAGAATCTCAAAATCGGTTCCAGAGTAATGGAATTAATTGAGGAGAAATTTCCAAGCGTAAGACAATGGGACCTTGAGACATCCAGCAGACAGCTTAATAATCACCATTTTTACGAGAAATTGGGCTATAAAACGATCTTTAAGTCGGAAGATGAGTTTTGCTACATAAAGAGGAAAGAGAGTTTGACAAAATCTGATAATTCGGTAGAAAATCATGATATTTCAAATAAACCATATGAAAATTGTGATATGGCATATACAGAATGGTACCAAGTCAACTTAGAAGAGAGTTCTTTTAGTAACAGTAACTTGAGAAGTACTCATTTCAGTAACTGTAATCTTAGTCAGTCAAAATTCCAAAACATAAATTTAAAACACTCCTATTTTGCAGATTTAAACCTATCCTTTTCTAAAATGAGATTAGTTACCCTTGCAGGAATCGAATTTATGGACACAAATCTTGGAGATGACAAAAATCCGATATCCTTTGTAAGATGTGACCTCCAGGAATCAAAGATTAGGAATTGTGACCTAAGTAATCTGGAAATCACGGAAAGTGAGATAACAGGAATGAAAATCAATGGTATTTCAGTGGAAAAATTGTTCGAAGTGTATAACCGAGAGTTGAAAAAGGAAAGTTTCGAATAGGTATATGATCAATTGTTTGAACAAGAATCACATGATCATATAAGGGGAAATTATTTAAATCAAGTAAGGTTAAAACTTAAATAATCACAAAGAAAAAAGAACGAAGATGGTGCGACTATTCACCATTCATCCGTTCTTTTTTGCGTTCTCTTCAAGTTTACTGATTCTTTGTTCGAGTTCTTCCATCCCTAATAGTTTGGATTGTCCATCCAGAAAAATATTGCATATTGACGTTAATAGGAAGCCACCGCCCAAACCAACAAGACACCCTACACCTGGAGACCCAATGGATAGTCCAATTCCAAGGCCAGTTAACAGACTGCCTGGAATAAGGTATTCAGTTAGTGAATGCTGTTTAGCCAACAAATCTCCTCCAATCTTTTTCGAAAGTTTATGTATTCTGGTTAATATTATAACAACTTTAATTTGCAGAATATATACATATTCTTGAAATTAACCTTATTTAACCATTTAGTATCTATAAACTTATTATTCAGCAGGAAACAGTTTTAAAAAAACGCCATGAGGATAGTGGTGAGGTTTCTCGAATAAGTAAAAAGGAGGTGGTTTACATGCTAATACAGCTAAGGTCATAAATTGTCAGATCATAAAATGGACCTTTACTGTCTTCTGATGAGATAACAATACCTTTGTAGCCGTTAGAGGTGAGCATTTCGCGAAGCAAGCTGCCTATTTTAAATTCGGTATCTCTAATAAATAATTTAATGTTTGTTCTGTTATTAACTCCAGATAAATTACGAATTTTATCGAATTGTTTATGGTATATATATGCACTTATCGTTTCGTAAGGTTGTACGAATTCATTGGTAAATGAATCATATAATTTAGCATAGTCCTCATCTTCAATAAATAAGAAGTATTCCGTATTGACGCGAAACTCTATGATGTTTGGTCCAAACTTTTTAGCCCAATGTTTACGTGTCGTGGCATAAATAGCATCACCATGCTTTTTTCCATGACTGAAAGAGGTCCGTAGTGTAAGGCCTTTATCGAGAATTTTTTCATAATTGGTAGTAGAGGTTCCATGAAATACATCAATCATCTAATCGCCTCCATATTTTTATTAATACCATCATCATAAATGAAAAACGCAAACTTTTCCATCTTAATATGTTGATTAACTGATTAACGAGAGGAGCAGGAATGAGTGAAATTCAATTTATTTGTGTAGATTGCCAGGAGCTATTAATGGAGGAAACGGATAAAAATTGTTGTACATGCGGCGGTCTGTTAATAATCAAAACAAGTAAAAGCATTTTTAAGGATAATTGGATTGTTGGTGAGAACCAGACGATGTGGAAGTACTATCTAGTAGTATCAGTACAAGCAAACAAACGTGCATGGGAGAAGGTTTCATTAGGTGAGGGGAATACCGTGCTCGATAAATTGGACTCGGACAATCAGCACATCTACTTAAAATTAGAAAACACTTTACCAAGCCAATCTTATATAGATAGATGCTCAGCATTATTAGTGACTAAGTTACTAGAGAAAAAGATACAAAACATCCTTATAACGGAAGCCACTTGTATGAGTCTTTCTGTTGCTAAATATGCAAAACATGCTCAAATTGCCTGTGAGTTAGCTTTACCTGAAAATACAGCCTGTCAGCTGGTGGATGCATACAGAAATGAAGGAGTCAGAGTAAGCGATTTTGTTTCTGATCAAGAATCTGCTGCAAATAATTTTATTTTACCCGACTTTCACCCCTATATGATTGAGGGAGCAAAAACATATGCATATGAGATATGGGAGCAGTTGGGACACCGTCATCCTGATATCGTTACGTTCTCGGTTGAAACCAGTATGTTAGCAGTAGGTACTTATTATGGATTTAAGGATCTTTTAGAACATCATTTAATAGGAAAACTCCCCAGATTTATCATTGTCGACATTCAATCAACTTCTCTGCCTGTAAAAAGTAAAGCGGTATCTATCCCTCAACCCCTATATAAAGAATTGATAAAAATGATTAAAGAGACAGATGGACACTTACAGACCATTACGAAAACTGAAATCATTCAAGCCAGTAAAGCGCTTTTTATGAGAGGTTATCAGATAGATGAACAAAGTGCAGCAGCCTACGCAGGATGCATGAGATATTATCGAGACTTTTCAATCAAAAATGAATCGATTGTGATACCCCTTAGTAATTTTAGCGAGATAGGAAAATCCAAATAGTTTTTTGGGGTGATAAGATAGTTATGACAAAATCTAACGTTGAGAAGTATATAGCCTCCAAGCTAGAAAGGCTGGAAAAAACACAAAATCAATCAGGTTCATGGACATTCAACTTTGAAGGATCTTCATTAACGGATTGTTTTATGATCTTACTTATACGGACCTTAGGAATAGATGAAGAAGAATTAATGCATCAACTAGTGAAACGGCTGCTGCGCACTCAAAATGATAATGGGTCTTGGAGTATCTATCCGGATGAGAAGGATGGTAATTTATCTGCCACCGTTCAATCTTATACAGCCCTGCTTGTGTCAGGCAAATTTACTCGGATGGATGAGGAGATGAAGCGAGCTGAACAATTTATAATTAAGCATGGTGGAGTATCAAAATCTCACTTTATGACTAAAATGATGCTCGCAGTCAATGGAATGTATAATTATCCAAGCTTTTTTAAATTTCCGATGAGTTATTTTATGCTCCCGCCCCATGTACCTTTTAACATGTATCAATGCAGTAACTATGCCAGAGTGCATTTAACTCCTATGACCATCTGCATTAATAAACGATTTATGTATGAACACAAGGGGATAGATAAGAGTTTCCTTGATGGACAAGAAGGTGGATGGTTTAGAGAGGAACGTTTTTTTCAGACAGAACAATTGATTAATCAACTAAAGATCCTCAATTTTTCTCCATCCTCTTGGCAAAAAGCAGGCTATCAATCTGCAGAAAAGCTAATGATTGACCGGGTTGAGAAAAATGGGACACTGTATAGTTATAGTTCGGCTACCTGTTATATGATTTATGCTTTACTTGCCTTAGGGTATAAACGAAACTCACCGATTATTCTTAAGGCGATGGAGGGAATGAAGAGCTATTTAACGGATACACCTTATGGCCTTCATTTGCAAAATTCACCCTCCCTGGTGTGGGATACAGCTTTATTAAGCTATTCCTTACAAGAAGCGGGGGTTAAGGCAACCCATCCTGTTATCGATCGAGCAAATGCGTATTTGCTGAAAAAACAACAAAGCACGAGAGGGGATTGGACAGTACATGCTCCAGATGTGATTCCTGGGGGATGGGGATTTTCTGACAGCAATCATTATATACCGGATAATGATGATACAAGTGCGGTTTTACGAGCATTAACAAAGCAAAGTAAATTGAACCAACAAGCAAATCTTGCTTGGAAAAAAGGTTTCTCGTATTTGAAGGGCATGCAAAATAAGGATGGAGGATGGGGAGCCTTTGAAAAAGATGCCTATAATTCTTTATTTGCTTATCTACCAATCGAAAATGCAAAGGATGCCATCATTGACGATTCTACCGCAGACCTGACAGGTCGTGTTTTAGAATTCATGGGTAATTATGCTGGATTAACACATGACCATTCCTTTATTAAAAGAGCAGCTGCCTGGCTTCTGAAAGAACAATTATCAGATGGTAGCTGGTATGGAAAATGGGGTGTTTGTTATATTTATGGAACGTGGGCAGCGGTGACTGGACTATGTGCAATCGGAATCAAGCCTGAGCACCCTTCTATCCAAAAAGCAATCAGATGGCTGGAGTCTATCCAGCTGAAAGATGGAGGATGGGGAGAATCCTGTATGAGTGCAGATAAAGAACGTTATATCCCATTGTCCTACAGTACTCCATCCCAGACAGCCTGGGCATTGGATGCTCTCTTAGCAGTTAAGCGGGCAACTTCACCAACCATTCAGAAAGGGGTTAACTTTTTAATAAATGAAGAGTTATACCATCCTAATGCAAACAGGTATCCAACAGGTCTCGGTTTACGGGGTGGTTTTTATATCATTTATGAAAGCTATAATTATATTTTTCCTCTGTTAGCACTGGGTCATTATGAAAAGAAACTGATTACTGACCATACATAGCTACATGGGAATGAGCGCGCTAATCCTAATTTTCTATTTTTTACTTGTTTTATGTTAGAATAGTGGCAAATGAGGAAGAATAGGTGTTGAAACATGAATAAAAGAATAGGTTTTATTGGCTGTGGAAATATGGGAAAAGCGATGGTTGGTTCTTTGATTAACAGTAATCAAAAACTCGCTGATCAATTGTTGGTATCTGTGCGCTCAGAAGAATCAAAAGTTGCTATTTCGGAAAAGTGGCCGATTCATACAACTCTGGATAATAAAGAAGTTGTCCTAAATTCAGATATAATCTTTTTAGCAGTTAATCCAAACCAATATGAAGAAGTTATTAAAGAAATAAGAGAATATGTTACTGATAAGAAGATTCTTATTTCGATTGCTGCCGGAGTTAAAATAAAGCAAATGGATGACTGGATTGGAGCAGAATCAAAATTTATATTGTCTATGCCTAATACTCCTGTCCTGGTGAATGCAGGGATGACGGCTATTTGTCCAAATGACCATGTCACAGGAGAAGAGTTAGAGGAAATCTGCCAGTTATTTAGTGTGTTTGGAGAATATGAAATTCTTAAAGAAGATGATTTCGAAGCGTTTATTGCTTTATGCGGTTCTTCTCCAGCCTATATTTTCGTATTAATTGAAGCAATGGCAGATGCAGCTGTGAAATTAGGGATAGATCGAAAAAAAGCCTATCGAATGGCTGAACAAACCATTATGGGATCGGCAAAACTCGCTTTGAAAACAGGGATTCATCCAGCAGAACTGAAGGATCAAGTTTGCTCCCCAGGTGGTGCAACAATTGCTGCCATCACAGAACTGGAGGCACAAGGATTCAGAAATTCTGTCATTAAAGCGATGGAGGTTTGTGCTGAACAATCAAAGAAAATGAATGATGAAGTTTACTAGAAACGAAAATAATGCAGCATCCATTTTACCTTTTAGGGATATGGATGCTGTTTTTTATGCAGTGATTATTCATGGTGTAGTTAAACCATTCTTTGTCCCGCTTTTTATGAATTACACTCCTATCAATCCGTATTAAATTGAAAAAGATTTACACTCACATGTATATTAACAACTATTTCCATGTTAAAATATTTCTATCCGTTAAGGCCGGGAGAGTGAGTACTATGGATGGAACTTTATTATCTAACAGTATCTATTCGTTGAAAGGAACCGATTTACGAATCATTTATAGTTTATTAACGAATTTAAATCTAAAAGAACTAATCCCATTTAATATTAACAAAATCATTTCTAGGAAACATAATACTGATTATGTAAACTGCCTTCTTGAAAAAACCGATGAATATTTTCATCTCTCAGATGAGGCATTGCAGGTCAGTTTGTTTCAGGAAATGAATAAAACACTTGAACTAGAAGGTGTTTATTATAGTGAAGCTTTCCATGTGGATAATCAATGTGAAGAAATTGTTGAAAAAGTATATCAAATATATATAAATCAGGAAAAATCATTCCTTCAAAACACGGAACAAATTGAGTTTACAAGGATCCATCACATTATTCACTATCAGCTCAGACAGCTATTTTATGAGGTGGAATATCGCTTTCAAAATCTTTCAGTTGAGGATCAGCAGGATTTTTTAAACACTATATATGAATTTATAATTCAGCTCTCAGAGGATGAAAAATGGATCCTTCTTCAACAATTGCCTGCAAATTATTTGTCAATTGAGGTTTTTAAAGAAATAGAATTATCCACTTTACTTATTCAGGTATCAAATATCAGTCTTCCTTCATTTTTTGATATGTTTACAAAGCTTTTAATGAACTACAATGAAAAGCTTCCAATGAATATCCCATTAATCAATCAAGAAAATATTTCCCCTACGACAAAATTATTAACTTCTCCATATTTTATTACACCCTATGTCCTTGGAGGCAGAGTCCTTCAAATAAACTATCAGCATCATGCCATAAAAAAAAGGCTAATGCCTTTTATCCTAATGCAGATAACTTTAGCGTATTTATGCGATGAAAATTCTGTGTCCAGTCCAGTTTTATTCCTGAATGAATGGAAAAGAAGGGTAGAGGAATACCGTCAATTGGAGTATCATTCTGATTTATTAGAAATGAAACATATCGAAATGAGTTCATCTGTCCATAAATCCCGGCAGCGGATAAACGAATTTGCAAATCAAAAAAATCATATTCAGGAACGATTGAATATCGAAATGTACAAGCTTAAATCAACACTCCTTTTTATGGATATAAATGAGTTGACGATAAATCAAAGTTTTGAAAAACATCGTACTGAGTACATTCACATCCAAAAAAAATTAAACCAATTAGCTGCATCCAAAAGCAATGAAATATTGGAAACCAGTTTAATCAAACAATTTACTAATAAATTGCTGAATATGTCAGTTACACTTGATCAGCTTGGTAAAGAGAAAAAAGTGGATGAGCTTCTTGAGAGCTTAGTCCGAGATATTTTAGATTCGGATAGTGACTTTAAACGGGCTGATCGAATTGGGATTAAACAAATACAGAAGGAATTAACGGATATTGATTTCATGATTGAAACGGAGAATAAGATTAAAAGTAAATATGAAAAGGAGCTTATCAAACTGAATCAACAATTACAGGAATGCAGCGATAAGGTGAAACAAATTGAGAATGAAAATTACGGGATTAAAGAGGTAGCGCAAAGTATATGAAAAGTCCGTTTCAGCAAAAACGGACTTTTTTTACCCCTAGTTAATAAAGAGGTTCATGATAATTGGTCCTAAAATGGAACCAAAAACTGCGCTTAATGTCATGGAAATCGAACTCATGGAAAAGGTTAATTCACCGAATTCAAATGCCTTTGAGGTACCAATTGCATGCGATGCGCTGCCTAAAGCAATGCCTTTACTAACGGGATTTGTTATGTGGAATAAATTTAAAATAAGCGGACCTAAAATAGCCCCGGTTAGACCTGCTATCATGACAAAAATAGCTGTTAATGCCGGAACCCCGCCTAACTCCTCGGAGATCTGTACAGCAACCGGGGTAGTTAATGATTTTGGCAATATGGAAACGGCAGTCTCCTCGGCTATACCAGCCAGCTTACTAAATAGAAGTCCACTAACCATTCCTGCCAATACCCCAAGAAAGACACCTCCTAAAATGACGAATATATGATCTTTTAACATTCTCCATTGTTTATAAAGCGGAAAAGCAAGTGCAACTACTGCCGGACCAAGTAATTGATTAATCCACTCTCCGCCAATCATGTATGTATCATAAGAAATATTAAAAACTGAAAGGATGCAAACAATTAAAATGGTTGTTGTTAAGATTGGCAAAAGAAAGGGATAGGAAAATCGGATATAGAGTTTATTTAATAAAAGAAATATGATGACAGTTATAATAATAATTGTAATGGCAATCAGTAATTTCCCCATTTATTTTGATCCTTTCGTTTGTTCACTGAATTTTCGAGTATCTGACTGGTTCCTCCGGATATCAGCAGGGTAAAGATTGTACTAATAAATACGACAAACATAATGATGAAACCTTTAGAGGAGAATAGCTCGGGATACTTTATAACACCGATACAGATTGGAACAAATAACAAAGGTAAGAAACCAATTAAAAAACCAGCTCCGCGATTAATGTATTCAACTGGAATCACTTTGAATTTCAAGCAAACTAACAGTAATAATAACCCGATGATACTTGCAGGGATGGGAATGCTAAACAGCTCTTGTATGAATACGCCGATATAATAAAAAAGAAAAAGAACAACGATTTGCGAGCATATGACTAAATGTTTCATGAACGTATTGGCTACTATAGAGTGAAAGTAACCTTCACCTCCAAATTTAAATGATAATTTGATATTACGCTTCCCTTCTGACAAGTCAAACAATTTGCACTTTATGGAAATTGCACTTGTACTTTAGCTAGTACATCTTATTAGCTTTTTGAATCCTGTTAAATCAGAGGCTCTGTTGTTTAGCTTTTCTAATTATTGCTTCTAATTTAAGCAAAGATAAGAGGATAAAAAGAGGGTGAGGAGTAATTTAAAGCTTTACAATCTAGAAAAACGTAATTCCGTATATGTCCGGCCAGTATCTTTTTAAAGCTTCCCGTATGAAAACGGAAACAGAAAAATTAGTGAGGATTCTTGTTTGGTTTATTTTACCTCATAAAAAATTAAAAAAAGGTCTTTTAATCTTATCATGCGCATGCTAGTATACTAGTGTAAATGAACGAAACATAGTTTGAACCAAGAAGAAGTTTCAAACATTTATTTTACTCTTGTTTGTGAAATAATGAGCAATAGTAATTATAATTTATTTTTACACGAAATATTAATGATCAGTTTTAGAACAATTTTACCTCCTGCATTTTATTTTACTTTTCTTTGTGAAATAATGAGCAAAATGAAATGTAAATAAAATTTAGGAGTAAGTATATACTACCAGTTAAGAAGCCTTTACTGTTTACAAAAGATTGATGGAAGTATGGAGTGTAAGTGTTTGAACCTGCTTGGCGGTATTTTCGTCATTTATAACTATTATAGTATTTGGAGGTAATTAAATGAGTGCAGAAGCTTTGAAAAAACAAGGCTCACCAAAAGAAAACCCTACTCCTAATGTTCGTCCTTTCGGCATGAGGGACAAAATTGGATATCTATTAGGTGACTTTGGAAACGATTTCTTTTTCTTATTGGTAAGTGCTTACTTAATGGTATTCTATACCGATATTTTTGGCATCAATGCAGCGACAGTTGGTGCGCTCTTCATGGCTGCTCGTTTATGGGACGCAGTAGCAGACGTAACTTGGGGACGTTTTATTGACACTAGAAAACCAACTAAAAATGGTAAATTTAGACCATGGGTACTAAGAATGTCATTCCCATTAGTTTTCTCAGGGGTTTTAATGTTCGTTACGATTCCTGGTATGGGTGATGGTTTCTACTTGGCATGGGCGTTCGTAACATATATCGTTTGGGGTACTTTGTACAGTACAGTTAATATTCCTTACGGGTCTATGGCATCTGTTATGACAGATAATCCAGTTGAACGTACTTCTTTATCTACTTACAGAACAGCTGGTATGATGCTTGCGAGCTTGATCATCAATGCAGTCGGACCAATGATTGTCTTTGTTGATAACAAAATCGATGCAAATCGTATGTTCATGGCTGCTTGTATTTTTGGTGTGTTGGCAATTTCTTGTTACATCGGTTGCTACAAATTAACAACTGAACGTATCGTTCCTGAAACAAATGATGCAGAAAAAATGGATCTTCGTAAAACGCTTAAAGCGATCGGTCAAAACAAACCACTTATTTGGATTTTAACTGCATCTTTATTATTCATGACAAACAGCATGCTTATGGGAGCAGTAAACGTATACCTATTTAAAGATTATTTCACTAGCACTGCAGCGTTAAGTCTTGTTGGTGTTATGACTACAGTTACAGCATTTATAGCAATGCCGTTGGTTAAACCATTAGTTGCTCGTTTCGGTAAAAAAGAAATTGCTTCTATTGGTATGGGATTTGCGGCTATCATTTACTTCGTACTATTCATGCTGAAAGATATTGATGCAATGACATTTGTATGGATTGCAGCACTTGGTATGTTTGGTACAGCATTCTTAAACGTTGTTATTTGGGCGTTTGTAACGGATGTTATTGATTATCATGAGTTCTTAACTGGTTTACGTGAAGATGCAACGATTTATTCAGTTTACTCCTTCGCTCGTAAAGTAGGTCAAGCCGTTGCTGGTGGTCTTGGCGGTTTCTTGATCGCTGCAGTTGGTTACAATGCAGCACTTGAAACACAAACAGAAGGTACGTTAAATGGAATTCATGCACTTGGTACATTAGCACCAGCGTTGTTCTATGCAGTTATTTTCTTAATCCTAATGTTCTTGTACCCATTAAACAAGAAACGTACAGAGCAACTTGCAATTGATATTGCTGAAAGACGTAAAAAATAATTAGTAAAGAGATAGCTCTTAAATGGGCTATCTTTTTTTGTTATTGGGGAATTTGTAAAAAGAAGAAAAGGATGTAAAAGGAAGAGTATTTAATGAATTACGTACATACTTTGAATCTGGTAGAGCATGATAAGTAATGGGCATTTAATGTATGAGTTATGTTCAAATTTAGAAAAATAAATTATTGATATAACTCGTCAAGTATGCTAGTATACAAGCATGCAATAACACGTATACATAGTGTTTATGAAAATTTCAATGCAAATATATGGAGGTATGACGAAATGACTACTTTACCTTTTAAAGTTGATTTAACAGATAAAGTTGCGGTTGTTACAGGCGGCGCTGGAATCCTTTGCGGAGCATTTGTTGATGCTTTGGCTGCATGTGGAGCGAAAGTTGCCATTCTTGACCGCGCTTTAGAAAATGCTGAAAAGAAAGCTGAAGAAGTTCGCCAAAAAGGCGGAATTGCGATTGGTGTTGAAGCAAACGTATTAGATAAAGAAAGCCTAAAAGCTGCACACGCAGTTGTAAAAGAAAAATTAGGACTTTGCGATATCTTAATCAACGGTGCTGGTGGTAACCATCCACTTGGAACTACTACTAAAGAATATTTATTCCCAGAAGATTTGAATGGTCAATTGAAAGATACAATCACTTTCTTCGATTTAGATCCAGAAGGAGTTCAATTCGTATTCAACTTGAATTTCTTAGGTACTTTATTACCTTCTCAAGAATTTGCAAGTGATATGGTAAATCGTAAAGGTGCAACAATCATCAATGTATCTTCTATGAATGCATACACACCATTAACAAAAATTCCTGCTTACAGCGGTGCGAAAGCTGCAGTAAGTAACTTTACACAATGGTTAGCGGTTCACATGTCTAAAGTTGGAATCCGTGTTAATGCAATTGCTCCAGGATTCTTCGTTACAGCACAAAATGAAAAATTGTTGAAAAACGAAGATGGCTCTTACACTGAGCGTTCTGAGAAAATCCTTCGCAATACGCCGATGGATCGTTTTGGTGAAGCGGAAGAGCTTGTTGGAACAATGTTATACCTTGCAAGCCATGAAGCATCCAGCTTTGTTAATGGCGTAATCATCCCAGTTGATGGTGCGTTCTCTGCATATTCTGGTGTTTAATTAGGGCTAAAAAATTGAAAACAAATAGCGATTAATCTATCGCTATTTGTTTTGTTGATATCGACTCGAAAACTGGAGTGTGAATGTTATGTTACCAAAATTTGAAGTATTAAATGAAATGCGCAAAGGCTATGTTGTAGCAGTTGTTCGCGGTAAGACAAAAGAAGAAGCTGTTGAAATTGCTAAACAAGCATATGCAGGCGGTATTCGTTCTTTAGAAATTACATTTACAACACCTGATGCAGGTGACGTTATTGCTGAACTTGCAAGCATGAATGATGACAACATGATCATTGGTGCTGGAACAGTATTAGATGAAGCTACAGCTCGTCTTGCTATTATGAAGGGTGCACGCTATATCGTGAGTCCACACTTTGATAAAAACATTTCATTAATGTGTAATCGTTATTGTGTTCCTTACTTACCAGGTTGCGGATCCGTAACTGAAGTAATGGAGGCTGTTACATACGGTTCTGATGTTATCAAAATGTTCCCTGGAAGCCTTCTTGGCAAATCCTTCATTAAGGATGTACACGGACCACTTCCACATGTTCAAATGATGCCTTCAGGCGGTGTTAGCAAGGATAACTTGGCTGACTGGATCGAAGTTGGTGCATTTGCAGTAGGTATCGGAAGTGCCTTAACGAAGAATGTGAAAGATGGAGATTACAGCTCTGTCCAAGCAGTTGCAAGAGAGTTTATGGACCATTTAGCAACACTTCAAAATAAATAATCAAGACCTGCTACATAAAGGAGGGTAAAGCGGATGAGTTCATTTATACATGAAAACTTTATATTGCAAAATGAAACAGCTGTGAAGTTGTATCATGAATACGCTAATAATATGCCTATTTATGATTACCACTGCCATTTATCCCCAAAGGATATTGCAGAGAATCGTAAATTTAAAAATATAACTGAACTATGGCTCGAAGGTGACCATTATAAATGGAGAGCAATGAGAGCACATGGGATTCCTGAAAAGTATGTTACTGGTGATGCCGATCCGAAGGAGAAGTTTGAGGCTTGGGCTAAAACTGTTCCATATACAGTTGGAAACGCTTTGTATCACTGGACTCATATTGAGTTAAAAAACTACTTCGGTATTGAAGAATTATTAAACGAACAAACATGGGAAAGCATTTGGAACCGTTGTAATGAATTGTTGCAGCAAGATGATTTTTCTGTTCGCGAACTCATCAAACGCTCAAATGTAAAAGTAATTGGCACGACAGATGATCCGACGGATGATCTTATGTATCATGCGCAAATCGCTGAATTGCCTGATTTCCCAGTGAAGGTTCTTCCTTCATTCCGACCTGACAAAGGATTGGAAATCAATAAAGCTACATTCGTTCCATTCGTGGAGACTCTTGAAAAGGTTGCTGACAAATCATTAGCAACTTATGCGGATTATATTGCGGCTCTATTGGATCGAGTTCAATATTTCCACGAAAAAGGCTGCAGAATTTCTGACCATGGCCTATCAGAGGTTCCATTTGCTGAATTCGATGAAAGCGAATTAGATGGAATTTATCAATCTGGCCGTAGCGGTAAAGCTGTAAGCCTAGAGGATGAAAATAAATTCAAGACAGCCATCATGATTGCTCTTGCAAAGGCCTACACAGAAAGAGGCTGGGCAATGCAGCTTCACTTTGGTGCAATCCGCAATAACAACACAAAAATGTTCAAAAGATTAGGACCTGATGCAGGCTTTGACTCCATCAGTGATCAAGGCGAAGTAGCCGCACCATTAAATGCGCTGCTAGACGCGTTAGAAATCAGGGATTCCCTGCCTAGAACAATTGTGTATAATTTGAATCCTGTTTATAACGAACTGATTGGTACAACGATTCAAAACTTCCAAACAAACGAAGAAGGAATCGCGGGTAAAATCCAATTTGGTTCTGGTTGGTGGTTCAATGACACTAAACCAGGCATGATTCGCCAAATGACAGCTTTAGCTGATCAAGGATTATTAAGTCACTTTGTAGGGATGCTGACAGATTCACGTAGCTTTATCTCTTATAGCAGACATGAATACTTCCGCCGCATTCTATGTAACTTAATAGGTACTTGGGTAGAATCTGGCGAAATTCCAAATGATCCGGCATTGCTGCAAAACTTAATTGAAAACATCTGCTTTAATAACGCTAAGAACTATTTTAATATAGATCTTCAATAATTTTTAGGAGGAAACTTACTATGGAAATGTCATTCCGTTGGTATGGAAAAACTGATAGTATTCCTTTGGAATACATCCGTCAAATTCCAGGTATGAAAGGAATTGTAACAGCTATTTATGATATCCCGGTTGGTGAAGCTTGGCCGATGGATAAAATCGAAGAATTGAAAAAGACTGTAGAAGATGCTGGTATGCACATCTCTGTTATCGAGAGCGTACCGGTTCATGAAGATATCAAAATTGGTTTGCCAACTCGTGACAAATATATCGAGAACTACAAAACGACTTTACGTAACCTTGGTAAAGCTGGTATCCCAGTTGTGTGCTACAACTTCATGCCAATCTTTGACTGGACACGTACAGATTTAGAATACCGTCTTCCAGATGGTTCTACAGCTCTTATCTTCGAAGAAGAAGTAGCTAAGAAAATGGATCCACTAACAGGTGAACTTTCTTTACCAGGTTGGGATTCCAGCTATAAAAAAGAAGACCTGCAACAATTATTTGATCACTACAAAAATGTTGATCATGAAAAACTTTGGGAAAACCTTGAGTATTTCATTAAAGAAATTATTCCAGTTGCAGAAGAAGCTGGCGTAAAAATGGCAATCCACCCAGATGATCCGCCATTTGATATCTTTGGATTACCACGTATCATCACAAACAAAGAAAACCTAGAAAGATTCGTTAACCTATATGACAGCCCATATAACGGTTTAACAATGTGCAGCGGTTCACTTGGTTCTCACCCAAATAACGATTTCCCAGAAATGCTTCGTTACTTTGGTAAGAAAGACCGCGTAAACTTTGTACATGCCCGCAACGTTAAATTAACAGGCGGAATGTCATTCGAAGAAAGTGCTCACCCATCTGAGTATGGTTCTGTTGATATGTATGAAGTGATTAAAGCAATGAAAGACTTCAACTATGAAGGACCAATCCGTCCTGACCACGGTCGTATGATCTGGGGCGAAACTGGTAAGCCTGGTTACGGTTTATATGATCGTGCATTAGGTGCTACTTACCTAATTGGATTATGGGAAGCAGTAAATAAAAATAATCGCTAATGATTAAAATAAGTCGATGCGAATCTTCCAAGTAAGAATTCGTATCGGCTTATTCATATAGAAGGAGAGTATAGAAATGAAGGACAACATCAAAGAATTTGTTAAAACAAAAGACTTTTTAGTATGCGTTGATTCCGATGGTTGCGCAATGGATACGATGGGTGTAAAACACGAAGAAGCATTTGGACCGCGTGCAGTAGATGTATGGGAGCTTCATCACATTAAAGATCGTTTCCTAAAAGTATGGAATGATATCAACCTTTACACAAGAACAAGAGGAATCAACCGCTTTAAAGGGGTTGTCGCTACTTTCGAAGCTTTAGAAAAAGAAGGCATTGAAATGCCTGATATCACTTCTTTCAAAAAATGGGCTGAAACAACGAATGAACTTTCCAATCCATCACTTGAAAGAGCGATTGCTGAAACAAATGATGAGCAATTAAAGAAAGCTTTAGAGTGGAGCCATGCGGTTAATCGTACGATTGAGGAAGAACTGGCTGGAAATGATAAACCTGTTGAAGGTGCTAAAGAAGGCTTAGCAGCTGCTAATAATGTAGCAGATGTAGCGATTGTATCATCAGCAAATGGTGCAGCTGTACTTGATGAATGGACAAGACATGAACTAAACGTACATGTTGATGTCATGCTTGGACAAGAAGCTGGTACTAAAGCTTACTGCATAGAGCAATTGAAAAAATTCGGTTATGAAAACACTCGTGTATTGATGATCGGTGATGCTCCTGGAGATTTATCTGCTGCTGAGGTAAATGACGTTCTTTATTACCCAATTCTTGTTGGTAAAGAGAAATTCTCTTGGGATCGTTTTCAAAACGAAGCTTTGGCTAAATTCTTAGACGGCAGCTTTGCAGGAGAATACCAAGAACAATTGATTAAGGAATTCAACGATAACTTAAAATAAGGTTTGGAGGAAGTCCAGATGATTCAAAAAATTGCTAAAAACATCCCAATGCCAAAGGTTGATCTAAAAGCAAAGCCATATAATCTATCTGATGAAGATATTAAATGGGTTAAAGATACAATCGCTGGAATGACTACAGAAGAGAAGATCGGTCAGTTATTTATTAACCTATTCTTCTTTGGTGATGATAAATTCAGCGGTAATACATTCACAAACAAAGAACTGCTTGAAAAATACCATATCGGCGGGGCTCGTTATATGGGGGCTACATCCGATAAAGTACAAGCACTTATCAACGAACTTCAAAAGGATTCCAAAATTCCATTACTAGTAGCAGCGAACTGTGATGCAGGCGGTAATGGTGCGGTAAACGATGGTACATATGTGGCCTCAGCTGCTATGTGTGAAGCTTCTGGTGATGAACAATTATCCTTTGATGCCGGTTATGTAAGTGGTCGTGAAGCGCATGCGGTTGGTGTTAACTGGAACTTCGACCCATGTGTGGATATCCTAAAAAACTGGAGAAATACAATCGTAAATACTCGTGCTTACGGTACAACTGCTGAACCGGTTATCAAGCACACAAATTCATACATTAAAGGGTTAACAGAAAGTAATGTTGGTGTTTGCATTAAGCACTGGCCTGGTGATGGAACAGAAGAACGCGACCAGCATTTAGTCATGGGCGTAAATGAATTATCTGTAGACGAATGGGAAAAATCCTTCGGTGAAGTATACCGTAATCATATTGAGAACGGTGTACACTCTATTATGGCCGGTCATATTGCTTTGCCAGAATATCAAAAAGCATTAGTACCTGAATTAGAAGACCGTGATATCTTGCCAGCTACGTTAGCGCCAGAATTAATTAATGGTCTCCTAAAAGGCAAATTAGGCTTCAACGGTCTAGTCTTGACTGATGCATCTCATATGCTTGGTATGACAGCAGCGATGAGACGTGAAGAATATGTACCGCAATCCATTGCAGCAGGCTGTGATATGTTCTTGTTCTTCAACGATATTGATGAAGACTACAACTTCATGTTAAATGGTTACAAAAATGGAATCATTACAGAAGAACGACTTCAAGATGCATTAGAAAGAATCCTGGGCTTTAAAGCGACACTAGGCTTGCACAAAGCGCAAAAAGACGGTTCCATCTTCCGCAATGAAGAAGACTTAAAAGTAATTGGCTGTGAAGATCATATCGAGCGTGCTAAACAAGCTGCAGATAAAGGAATTACGCTTGTTAAAAACACATTGGATCAATTGCCAATTCGCCCAGAAACACATAAACGTATTCGTCTGTATTTCTTAGAAGGAGAAAAAGGCGGCATTTATGAAGGCGATGACAAAACTCTTAACTATATTGTGAAAGAGCTTGAAAGCAGAGGCTTTGAAGTAACCGTTAACGAAGGTGACACTCGTGTTAAAGGCCCAACATTAAAATATCGTGAAGAAGTAGATGCAGCTCTTGTATTTGCCAATGTCATCGGTTATGGTGCAGAAAACAACTACCGTATCAGATGGAAAACGGCTATGGCAAACGAGATCCCTTGGTATGTACATGAAGTTCCAACCGTATTCGTATCATTGAACTTCACAACACACTTAACTGATGTGCCAATGGTAAAATGCTATATTAATGCATACAAAGATACTGAAATCACAATTAAAGCGGTTATTGACAAGATCATGGGTGAATCAGAATTCCATGGTACACCAAATGAAAACGTTTGGTGTAATAAGTGGGATACAAGACTATAATATACGGTCATTGATATATTGAAATTATATTCAGTCCACGAAAAACATGCGGATCTACATGCTTTAAGCATGCGGGTCCGCTTTTTTAATGGTTCATTCTAACTTTAAGATAATAAACTTCAATGAATTAACACTAAAAGTATAATAACTCCGGTAACATTTAAAATTACTTTTTATGAGAGAAAATAACATATGTTTTTATTAATAAGAACTAAACAAACTATGTTCCAAATCTTCATAGTTTTTTTCTAAAAACCCAGCCACCAAGAAAAAATCACAAAACCCACCAAGAAAGAAAAAATTTGATAATATAAGATTAAAAGTGATGTCTAATGTAAGAGGTGAGGGGAATGAACAGAGGATTCTTATTAAAACAAAAAGCATTTTTAAAGCTTTATCTACTGGAGATTGCTTCTCATCCAAGGGACTATGGTTCCATGGTGTTAAATGATTTAAGAGAAAAATTTAAACCATTTGGCTATTCGCCAACCCATACGGAAATTTATAAAACCTATAAAGAATTGTATAAAGCCGGATTCGTAAAAAAAAGAACCGAAATACTCGGCGATCCGCAAGAAAATGTTCAAGAAGTTTTTATTTATTATTTAACGGATAAAGGGAAAGAAGAATTAGAAATTTACCGAAAGTTAATGAAAAAAGAGCTGGAACGTTCAATCGGCATACTGCAGGTTGCTTTAGAGGATCATTTTGGTCCAGTTAAGAAAATATAAGGGTCAGGATTCTAAATAAATAGCAAAATAAAATTAGGTTTCAACAGGCAGACTGATTTGCATAGCAAGTCGGTCTGTTTTGCATGTATAGAATGAATTACACCTTAAGTTTACGTATTTATGATTTAAAGGGATGCAAATGAAAATTTGAAAAAAGATCCCTCCTATTAAAAAAACATAAATAAATCGATTCGAATTAAAATACATATATAGTAATGGGATAAAGATGTTCAATTTAGTTAGCTCCCAAGAATTCGTTTGTTTATAAGTATAAAAAGCACTAATAAACGAAATATTAAGTTGTGATTATTAAAATGGTTTAAGGACAATTTATTCTCACTTGGCAATTGCTTTATTTACTGAGGGGGTGCTAAAGATGATCATACAGGATCACGATTTCACGATGGGCAAGTTAACTTCTTTATTGGTACTCTTACATAACAATGAAGCGGGAGAAATGATAAAGAAGCAGTTAAACATGGAAAATTGCCGGTATACTGTGGGAAGTATAGGATCTATCGACTTGAATAAAGTCATCTCTGTCATTGAAGCAAGTGCAAAAACAAAGGGAATTATAAATTCGGAATCCTACAATGAACGAAATACGTTATATCATACCATTTTAGAGGCAGTACAAGGAGTCGGCAGAGGGACCATTCAAGTAGGTGACTTACTTAAAAAAGTTGATTTAACCTATGGCATAGTAAGAGGTAAAAATAAAAAAATAAGCACGGGCAATGAATGGATTGGTGTTTGCATTTATGGACGGTCTGATTCAGAGGAAAAAGGGATTGAACAGGAAACATTAGGCCTTGGTTTTAATCATTTATAGTCAGCGCTATCTGTCACCCTATTCAGAAGACTTCACCAGGAATAATTTTTCCTAGTGAAGTCTTCTTTTTATATTTTTTATGAATAACATGTTTGATCAAGGCAGGACCATGTGTATGGATGGTTAAAAAAACAGAAACACAATCATTTTATCGGTAATTTAAAGGGAATATCTAACTGTTGTTGAAAAAGTATTATATGCAGTGATTTTAAGTAGCTAATGAATAAAGCTTCTAATTGAAAAAATTACACATTAAGTTAAATGGATGGAGGGGATTTTTACTTATCTAATTTGAAATAGAGTGTATCTTGTTTAGGGAATTGAATCTGGGCTTTTTATGTAATTGATCATAAATTAAGGTGTACTTTCACCATCCTATACACCATCCAAACTAGACCGCCAATATAAAGATTTTAGTAAAACTCTACATAATCTTTTCTCAAAAATCAAATAGACAACAGGATTCTATTTATTCCAAAACAGAAATTTGTAGTTGTAAAATCAAAAAATGATAAAAAAATTGGAGGTGGAGAACAAATGAGAAAAGAAAGTGTCAAAGAATTAGCGGAGCAATCCGTTTTGCCGATTATTGTTTCACCAATGTTTATTATTTCTACTCCTGAAATGGTACTTGCAAGCTGTAATGCCGGGGTTATTGGTACTTTTCCAACTTTAAATGCACGAACTGAGGAACAATTGGAGGCATGGTTTCAAGAAATAAAGGATGGACATGTAAGATTACAGAAAGAACATAGAAACAAAAAAATAGCACCCTGGGGAGTAAACTTAATTGTTCATTCTACTAATCATCGTTATGAAAGTGATTTAGCGTTAATAAAGAAATACCAACCACCTATCGTAATTACGTCACTTGGAAAACCGGTAAATGAAATTAAAATCGTCCATGAATATGGCGGGCTGGTTTTTTCTGATGTTATAAGCATTAAGCATGCAAAAAAAGCAGCTGAGGCCGGAGTAGATGGATTAATTCTTGTTTGCAATGGCGCGGGTGGTCATGGAGGGACGTTGAATCCGTTTGCCTTTATAGCTGAAGTTAAACAATTTTGGAATGGAATTATTATTTTGGCAGGTTGTATATCAAACGGACAAGAAATTCTTGCAGCAAAAGTGCTTGGTGCTGATTTTGTTTATATGGGAACTCGGTTTATCGCTTCTTTGGAAGCGGTTACTAAAGAAGGGTATAAAGAAATGTTAATTGAATCGAATGCCAGCGATATTATTTATACGAATACCTTTAGTGGTGTGAATGCAAATTACCTCACACCAAGTATCAAAAAAGCTGGTTTGGATCCAGCTAACCTACCGGGGAAAAGCGAAATGAATGTGGTTCGTCAACAAAATGAAGCAAAAGCCTGGAAGGATATTTGGTCTGCAGGCCAAGGAGTAGGGTCGATTAAAGATATTCAACCAATAGAGTCTATTATTAAAACTTTGCAGCAGGAATATGAGAAAGCATTAGACATATTACCTTCAACAGCAGCTACTAAGTTATGAATCTAAAAAAAAGTTATTTGATTTTCAAGGTGAATTTTAAAGGAGGAACCTCTAATGAGAGAAGCGGTTATTGTGGAAGCAGTCAGGACTCCAGTCGGGAAAAGAAAGGGAGTATTTAGTTCAGTTCGTCCGGATGATTTACTTGCAGGAGTTTTACGTAAACTTACCGAGAAAGCTGGTATTTCAAGTGGTCTGGTTGAAGATGTTATTATTGGTTGTGTTTCTCAGGTTGAAGAACAAGCCATAAACATTGCAAGATCAGCTGTACTGATGGCCGATTTCCCAATCCATGTACCTGCCACAACGATTGATCGTCAATGCGGCTCAAGTCAACAGGCGGTTCATTTTGCTGCACAGGCTATTTTAAGCGGTGATATGGATATTGTAATTGCAGGTGGAGTTGAAAGTATGACTCGAGTGCCAATGGGGTCAAATAGGTTACATGCAAAACCAAGTGAAGAACTTTCTTCGCGTTATGAATTAATTAACCAGGGGTTATCTGCAGAGAGAATTGCTGAAAAATGGGGATTTAGCCGAAATCAGCTAGATGAATTTTCAATTAGAAGTCATCAAAAGGCTATCCGGGCACAGGAGGAAGGACGTTTTGAACGAGAAATCATGCCAATAGAAGTAGTTAATGATGACGGGACTAAAACTATAGTCACTCAGGATGAGGGACCGCGTCGTGAATCCTCAATGGAGAAACTGGCCAAACTACCAACCGTCTTCAAAGAAAACGGAGTCATTCATGCGGGTAACGCGAGTCAAATGAGTGATGGTGCTGCAGCGCTTCTTATTATGTCAAAAGAGAAAGCGACCCAATTGGGATTAAAGCCGCGCTTTAAAATTATCTCCAGAACAGTAATAGGCTCTGACCCAACCTTAATGCTTACAGGTCCGATTGAGGCTACTAAAATGGTATTAAAAAAGAGCGGTTTAACCATTAATGATATGGATTTATATGAGGTAAATGAAGCATTCGCACCTGTTCCTTTATGCTGGATGGAGGAGTTTGGAGCTGACCCAGAAAAATTAAATGTTAATGGAGGAGCTATTGCACTTGGTCATCCATTAGGAGCTAGTGGCGCTCGCGTCATGATTACATTAATGCATGAATTAGAACGGATAGAGGGTAGGTATGGTTTACAGGCCATTTGTGAGGGAGCAGGAATGGCGAATGCTACTATTATTGAAAGAATAATAGAATAAAACATTGATTATTTGGAACAAAAGAAGGCATAAATCAGATTTATGCCTTCTACTCAATTCACTAATTTTTATTTTTAATGTTTTATCTGTATTAATCTAAGATTGTTAACCACATGGTTCGGATGTTTCATTCCCACCATTACTGAGCTAATGTTTTGCTCTCCCAAAATGGAGAGTAAATAATCGTCTGGAGTACATTCTCTATCAATTAATTTACCTAAGTTAAATGGAGCGCTGGTCACCGTAGTTAACCCAAATTCCTTCGCGGCATCTAAAACAGTATGAAATTTTTGATTTACTTGTTGATTTCGTCTTGTTTTGGCATAGTGAGTGATTTTGTTATAGGGGAATTGTAGAAATTTGAAATGATGATTTACTCCAACAACTTTTACTAAAGTTTGCATAACTTTCTCCAATGATACATACCCTTTCTCTTTAGGATTACATAATAATCCAACCCAGGATGCAAACCCGTAATAACGAATATTTCCCCTGGATACTTGTTCCTCATAAAATAAAAAAAGTGATTCAAGCTGATGATAAAAAGCTTCTTCTCCTAAAACCACCATTGAGAGTTCGGGATTATGTATATAATGGATGTCAATGGTATTTATTCTGAGATGCTTCTTACTTTGTTCGATTGCGAACTGATAATAGGAAGGAGCCAAAACGTGTCGCTGATTTCCTACGATATGTAAATCGGCTTCTTCAACTATTGCTGCATCTAGGAGTATTTTCTGTAAATAATCTTTAGGTACAAGCCCTGCATCATTATCTCCTGGGATAATTCCGGCTTTTGTAGAAATCACTATTTCCTCGCGATTTATTGTTCCATTATCAATTAAACGAGATAAAACTAAGCCGATGTCACGTTCTGATCTCATTCCTCGATAGTTAATTGCTGTATCTACAAAATTGATACCATTTTTCAATCCATATTCAATCGAAGTTCGATAAAGTCTAGAGTCTGTTTCATCCATACTGCCTAAATGTGTGCCAATGGCGATTGGAGAGACTGAAAAACAAGAAAGTTCTCTTTTTATAACTCCATGCCTATCTAAATATGCAGAAGTAGCTTTTGAAGTTGCAGAACCATTATTCATTAGAATCTCATCTTTATTCAACTTCCCAACCCCATCCTCAGAATATCTTTCTGCGTACTTATTTCTTTATCTTTGAGTAAGAATCCTTCCTAACATTTCAATTTAACCGATAATCCAGCTGAATTCTTATATAATTCAGCTGATTCACTCAATAATTCACCGATACTCCCCAACCTTGTAATAAATAATAGAAGACCCCCAAACCGAATGATTTGAGGATCTTCTCTAATTATCAATTAATCTATCATTTTACTTCCAGTGACTAATGGTAGGTCAGGCTTGGAGGCCCATTCATTCATGGAGCCATCATACACCGCGACATTTTGCACACCTAATTTTTCTAGTATTAAAGCATTCCAGGTAGCAGCGATTCCGCCACCGCAATAGGTGATTACTTTTTTATTGGAATCAAATACACCGATATCCGCAAAGTTATCCTTCAATTCTTCATCAGAAAGAACATTTTTTGTTGTTGAATCAGTATGGCATCCGAAGAATACATTGGCACTGCCGGGTATATGGCCTTTTCTCAGATAACTGTTAGTTTCACCGCGAAAATCCTCTGGAGAGAGACTGTTGATTAGAATAACCGAATCATCATCTATAGATTTTAAAACCTCATCCATTGTAACTAATAAATGATCTCTTCTATAGCTTGTAAACGAAGCTTTTGGATAGGATGTCTGATCAGTAGTAACAGGACGACCTTCTTCAATCCATTTTGGCAAACCTCCATCCAAAATAGCAATATTGTCTAAGCCCTCATATTTAAGCTGCCATCTTAAACGAGATGCCCAATATGGAGCAAAAAATGGAGCCCCAACAACCGCTCCTCGGTCATAGATTACAGTGTAAGTATCCTGATCGCCGATTCCTAATTCTGAAACCTTTTCTATGAAATAATCTCTATCAGGAACAGTGAATGGTAAATCAGAAGCGGAATCAGATAGTTCATTTATTAAATCTGCATACACCGCCCCAGGTATATGTTCATGTTCATATGATTCCTTACCTGATGAGAGTGTGATACTGCCATTTTCTAAGGGTTTCATAAGAGTAGTTACGTCTATTAATCTTAATTTAGGGTCATCAAGTCGGCTTGATAACCATTCTGTAGAAACAATAATAGGAATTGTTTGCATGTATATTTCCTCCTATATAAGTTATTCTGTTAAATATATAATAATTTCTATGTAAATACTATGAATTAGCTTTTTATCTAACATCAGTGACAATTTAATTTAGATCCCAATAACTATCAGGAAAGTCTATAATTATTTGACACTGTTTATGAAAAATTGATATTTGATGCCTTTCTAAAACATTGATACGTAACATACTTATCTCAACGGGAGATTGTCTCATAAGCTGTCAAACAGGGAGTCTTTCCTTCATTTATCTTTCGTAAAAGTATCATTAAAGAAATACATATAAAATGCATTACGTTACAAATACTAGTCCGATAAATAGAATTCTGTACCTGAAAGTTTTTAGGTTTGATTAAGTAGTTTGATAATAAGCGATTCTAGGGTTCATTCGTTGTTTGGATAATCTTATATTGCGATGGTATGTATACTTCGAGAGAAAATATCCATCCACCGCAAGTGATTTACTTATAGTATCGGTGGACAGATAGTTGACTTTTTACCGTCATATTAAGAGATTCGTGGTATTTACATATGTCTAGATAATTAATAATTAGCAACTATAAGCTAATATACTAGATGTAGGGAAAGAGGCAAAAGTAAAAGTAGGAAAAATGATTCCTGTAGTATTACCAAACGGACTTGCTGATAGGACCCACATTAATACATAACGACCATTATTTAAAAGCATAATTGTCCAGCGTCTATCACAGCCCACCCCAAAAGTTGTTCCAGTTCCTGAACCAACCCATGTACCTGATGTTAGAACCTCTTGGCCTTTTGACGGGTTTTGTAGAAGATATTGATACATATTAATCGTATTCTGTGAAGGTGGGGGTGTGCCCCCAGTTGGTGAACCACCTGTGCCGGGCATTCCAGTATTGGTATTCGGCCATCCTGTTGATGTTCCAGGCCATCCTGGAATAGGAAACGGAAGATTGGGAAGCCCGGGGATTTGTCGATCATAATATTCCATTAATATACACTCCTAATTCAATTTTTTATAGGCTAACGACAGTATATTATTTGGTTTGATTAAGGGTGTGGGCAATAATTCTTTAACATTAAATATACAATCATGGAATAGATTGTTTTGTTATAGTTGAATGTTTGCTTTTGATTGGATCGAGAATAAATGGAGTAATCGGTTAGTGTGTTAAACTAGAAGATATCAGTAGGTTTGTTATTATTCTTAAAAGAGCTTTTGTTAAAGATAAATGTTGTTTTTACATTGAGTAGAGTGATTCTTCCATAAATTAATAAATTGGATGACTGATAATGGTATGAAATATACTTGGCCAGTATGAGTCGATTAGGATATATATTTTGTTTATACTGAGGAATGGATGGAGGAAAAAGAATGAAAAAATTATTATCAATGCTTATTTTACCAATGACTATTTTTCTGACGAGTTGTTCGACAATAGAGGAAGTGTCAAATTCTTTAAATTATGTTACGGAGGCTACGGATTACATCGATGAAGTAAATCAATTTGCAAATGAATTACCAACTGTAGCAGAAGCAGCAATAAACGATTTAAATTCAAAAATTCAATTAGAAGAGTTATTAACAGAAATGCAAAATGAATTAGAAGAATTCAATATACTTGAAGCACCGGCTATGTTAGAGGATATCCATAATCAAGTGGTAGAGCATAATATGGAACTAGCAAGTGGTATTGAGTTGTATTTAGAAAATATAGAGGCAGGCACATTAAGTTCAGAATTACTTTCGGAAATTGGTTTATTGGAGGAAATCGCTGTTTATAATGATCTGTTAAGCCAAATTAAGAAATTAAGCGAATAAAATAATATTCTACTGAGGCGCTACAGGATTTAAAATCCTGTAGCCAGTTTTTTATTGTACTACTATCAGTCCGTTGATCCAGGAAGGATTTATGTTTTTTTGTTAAACCTCTTATGGAGATAAAGGGGCACGTTAATGAAAAAGGGTATAGATGATGGATTATCGAATATTTATATTAAATACTAATCTTTCTTAGGGGTGCTATGTTTGAGCAAACAAGATAAAATAGGGGAAATATCGATTATTTTAAAGAGGAAAATAGTAACGGCCGTTGTTAGTAGTTTAATATTTTCCCTTATCTTTTCAATACCAGCGGGTTTTGAAGGGGATTTATTTTATAATTTATATTATATGAATTTTATGATTGTTATTACCTACGGGGTTATGACATCCATATTTAGTGACTGGTTTAGCAGGAAGCTTTCAAAAAAAGGGGTAATTCGTGAAATTGCTTCCTTTTTATTTCATGTTGTTTTCGGATCAATGTTACAAGTTTTTGGTCTTATTTCTGCCATCTCATTCTTTATTGTTGACCGTTTATTAATAAGGGTGAAGATCGGGTGGATGTCAGTTTTTATTGCATTATTAATTGTAGTACTAGCTTTTCTATTTCTGATTAATCGGTAGCTAAAATAAGCGAAGCAAACTTAATGGTTATAGATTCTAATTATTTACTAGTAGCGTAGCTTTGATAAAATTAAAGGAACTGCGATCTGTACTGAAACCCTAGTTAGAGTCCAATCTAACTTCTTGGGTTCACATCAGATCGCAGTTTCTTTTGTTATGGTCTATTGGTTAGCTTAGTGATCATTATTTAAAATGATTAATAAGATTTTTCAAGATTGATTTATCGAAGGCAAATACTTCGGGATTTTTATGATAAAATATTTTAATATAATAACAATATTCAGAACTGTAATGATGGAGGCCTATTCTTTATGGAACAATATCAAATTGTATATAATACCTTAACTAAAATGAATATTCCATTTGAAGTAGTTGAACACCCTCCTGCTTGGACAACAGCTGAAGCAGACAAATATATTGATGGGAAAGAAGGGGTGCGCACTAAAACGCTCTTTCTTACCAACAAAAAAAAGAATGCGTTTTATTTAGTTATAATGGATGGAGCAAAGCGTCTTGATATGGATCATCTTGCTACTATTCTCAATGAAAAACGGATAAGCTTTGGTTCTTCCGAACGGTTAATGGAAAAAATGGGGTTATCTCCTGGTTTTGTTTCTATTTTTGGATTGCTAAACAATGATGAACACGACATAAAAGTCTATTTAGATAAAGAGATGCTCTCAGAAAGATTAATAACGTTCCACCCTAATGACAACACTAAAACTCTATTTATGTCTACAGAGGATATGTATAAATTTATAACTACAATCGGGTATGAGTACACGATAGTTGAACTTTAATAAAACCAACCAAATTTAGTGAATGATTAAACTTAAATAATCGAGTGTGTTTTAAATGCAAAAGCACTAAATAAAAAATTAACATAAATTTGGACTAGTAGGTTGAAGTCAAAAATGTAATCATGCGGTTTAGACGGTAGTGATAGTGAAGTTGGATCAATTAGAAGATATCGATTTAGTTTGAACTTGGACAGTACAGTCCATACGCCGATACAATAATATTTAGGCGGAGGAATATATGGAAGCGGTTAGGAAGGGAATGGACAACCCTCAATCCTGCATATGAAGCTATAGAGAAAGATAACTTTCACAGTACAAACTATGCTTCTATTTCATAAATCCATACTAATATCAACCCTACCTCCATCAACAAAAATGGAGGTTTTTTTATTGACAGTTAAAAAGTTGGTAAAGTATGGTCGTTTGGATAGATGCCGGTGCTGATACACTTACTGGCAAGAGGAAACAGATTTATCGAAGTGGTTTTAAAACAAAACGTGAAGCGCTTAATTAAAAAGGCGAAGGTTCCATGCCACTTCATAATCTTAGGCATATTCATGCAAAGATTCTTATTAGGAGGCGAATCGGTTTATGGAATATTAATTTTACTAAAAATAGAAAAAAGGCTCAAACCCTTGATACCATTAGGTTTAAGCCTTCTTGTAAAGTGTGATCCCGACTGGGTTCGAACCAGCGACCCCCACCCTGTCAAGAAGAGGGTTAAATAAAGACCTGTCTGTTATCCCTGCGATAATTCATTCTTGACGGTCATGATTTCATCTTCGGTTGCAGGCTGTGCTGGTTTATAATAGCCTCTTTGCTTAGCCAGTAAATAGACTTGATATTGTCTTTGTTCATCTTGATTTCTCATATCTTGAACCTTTTGTCTTAATTCCTGATTTTCTGTCTGTGCAATAATAGACGCATAACCTGTAAGACTACTGTTTAATCCTGATAAATAATCATTAATCATTTCTTTTTCCTGCATGACAAATCCTCCTTTTATAAAAATTTCATTAGGTCTTCTTTATGATTTCTTGCGTCTTGAGCATCTTTTTGTAGCTGTTGTATGATTTCTGGGTCTGTACATTGCTGTGCATAATAATCAAGCTTAGTGGCTAGGGTGCCATGCGAGCCGATCATATGACGCAGGTTCTGAAGTTCTAATTCATTTAAGTTTGGCATATTATCACTCCTCAATAAAAATACACTCCTACTATCTGCTAAAACCACATAAAATATGCATTTCTAAAAGGTTGTTGATCTTATCAGTGAATCACTTCACTTTACTTTTACACGAACAAGTTATCCTACAAATATTGACACCATATTAAAATTGTGAATAATTAAAAATAGATAGCAATTAGCACTCGATATTCATGAGTGCTAATTGCCGGATATTCTTTCTTTACAGAACACGATGGAGGGGAAAAGACGAAAATGGAAAAACAGCAATTTAAAGCAGAATCCAAACGATTATTGGAAATGATGATTAACTCAATTTATTCTCAGCGCGAGGTGTTTTTGCGTGAACTTATTTCAAATGCCAGTGATGCGATTGATAAACTTTACTACAAGGCATTAACAGATGAGTCCTTAACATTTAATAAAGAAAGTTATTACATAAAAGTAAGTGCAGACAAAGAAAATAGAACCTTATCCATCTTGGATACTGGTATTGGGATGACCAAAGAAGAACTTGAAAATAACCTTGGTACGATAGCTAGAAGTGGATCTTTAGCTTTTAAAAGTGAAAATGAATCAAAAGATGGCCATGATATTATCGGACAATTCGGCGTTGGTTTTTATGCAGCGTTTATGGTAGCTGATAAAGTGACAGTAATCAGTAAAGCGCTTGATTCTGATACCGCGTATAAATGGGAATCAGAAGGTACGGAAGGATATACGATTGTTCCATGCGAAAAGGAAACAATCGGTACTGAAATCATTCTTACGATTAAAGAAAATTCAGAGGAAGAAGATTTCGATCAATATTTAGATGAATATAAATTAAAATCCATTATCAAGAAATATTCCGATTTCATTCGCTATCCAATCAAAATGGATACCGTAGAGAAGCACCTAATTGAGGGCAGCGAAGATGAATATGAAAATATTATTGAGGAACAAATCATCAATAGTATGGTTCCGATTTGGAAAAAGAATAAAAGTGAATTAACGGATGAAGATTATGAAAGCTTCTATCATGAAAAGCATTACGGCTTTGATAAGCCGCTTAAACACTTGCATATCAATGTAGACGGAACAATCCGTTATAATGCAATTCTTTACATCCCTGAGAATATTCCTTTCGATTATTACTCCAAGGAGTTTGAAAAAGGGCTGGAGCTGTATTCAAACGGTGTTCTGATCATGGAGAAATGTGCTGATTTACTTCCTGACCATTTCAGCTTTGTGAAAGGGATGGTCGATTCAGAGGATCTATCACTGAATATTTCAAGGGAAATGCTGCAGCATGACCGACAATTAAAGCTTATTGCAAAAAATATTTCGAAAAAAATTAAGAGTGAGCTTCAATCATTATTAAAAAATAACCGTGAGAAATACGATTCATTCTACAAATCCTTCGGCCGTCAAATTAAATTTGGCGTGTATAGTGATTTTGGAGCAAATAAAGAAGCTTTACAGGATCTGCTAATGTTCTACTCTTCCAAAGAGAAGAAATTGGTGACTCTTGATGAGTATGTGTCGAGAATGCCAGAGGATCAAAAATACATTTATTATGCAACCGGTGATTCCTATGAAAGAATAGAAAAGCTTCCTCAAACAGAGCTTGTTCTAGATGAAGGGTATGAAATCCTGTACTTCACTGAAGATATTGATGAGTTCGCCGTTAAAATGATCATGAACTATAAAGAGAAAGAATTTAAATCTGTCTCCAGCGGAGATCTTGGTATTGATCGCAATTCTTCAGACAAGCAAACAGATGAACAAGAAGAAGAAAATACTGAGATATTCAATTATATGAAGGAATTACTTACAAACAAAGTGAAGGATGTCCGGGCTTCCAAACGTTTAAAAACACACCCTGTTTGTTTATCCGCTGATGGAGAAATCACGATTGAAATGGAAAAAATCTTGAATGCTATGCCTGATAATCAAAATGTGAAGGCAGATAAAGTATTGGAAATCAACACAAATCATGAAGTCTTCCAATCTTTAAAAGCAGCTTATGAACAGGATAAATCGAAGCTGGATTTATATACTGAGCTATTGTATAACCAGGCCTTATTAATAGAAGGACTGCCAATCAATGACCCAGTTGAGTTTACAAATAATATTTGTAAAGTAATGGTTTAATCATAACCTTAAAGCATCAGTCTACCCTAGGAGATGGGTAGACTGATGCTTTTATATATATAGCATCTTTTCCAGCTCTATTATATATAGGATATTAGAATAAATTTTTGTTCGTATAAGCACATTGTAGATGTGATGATACAGAAGGACAAGTAGAGGAAGGAGCGTATACAGCAGTTAAGATAACCATCGTATAAATATTCTCTGTACCATTCATTATAGAAGATTAGGCCTTTGCATTTTGGGTGATTTCCATCATTTTCATAATTGTAATTTTCTTTATACAGGAAGGTATGAATAATGCATTTTAATAATCCAAAGAAATTGTATCTAAAAGATAAAGTTAAACTACATAACAAATTCACTGGACTAATTTAATATCTACTGTAATAACTTTATGACTTTCCTCTATTCTATTGCTAGAAGAACTTGGTTTTTTTTATTGTAGATATTGAAGGAATCTATTTGCAAAAAAATGACAGCGCTTTCTTGTTGAGTGTAAATCACCAAAGGAGGAAAAGTCTTTATGAATAAGACTGCCCATATAATTTCTCATTCTCACTGGGACAGAGAGTGGTATTTACCTTTTGAAAAACATCGTTTTTACTTTATCAAACTCATGAATAGTATCATTGAGCAATTTAAGAAGGATGGTAATACATTTAAATCGTTTCATCTTGACGGCCAGACAATCCTTTTAGAGGACTATTTTGTAGTCCACCCTGAAAATTTTGAAATCGTAAAACAATTGATTGAAGATAAAAAACTTTATATTGGTCCTTGGTACGTGTTGCAGGATGCTTTCTTAACCAGTTCTGAAGCTAATATCAGGAACTTACAGATTGGTTTGTATGATACGGAAGTCTATGGCCATGCTTCAAAAATTGGCTATTTTCCGGATACATTTGGGATTTATGGACAGGCACCTCAAATTCTGAAACAGGCGGGCATTGATACAGCAGCATTTGGGCGTGGTGTTAAGCCTACTGGCTTTAATAATACAGTATCGGATACACCAAACTTTGAATCCCCTTATTCCGAGATTGTTTGGAAATCGCCAGACGGTTCTAGTGTTTTAGGTATTCTTTTTGCGAATTGGTATTCGAATGGGAATGAAATTCCAGTTGATGAGGAAGAAGCAAAGGTATTTTGGGATAAAAAAATCCAGGATGCAGAGAAATATGCCTCGACTAATCAATTATTATTCATGAACGGCTGCGACCATCAGCCATTGCAAAAAACAATACCGCAAGCAATTGAAACAGCCGGTGCTCTATATCCAGATTATACATTTAAACACTCCAGCTTTGCTGAATATATACAAGCATTAAAAGTCTCACTTCCCAATAACCTGCAAATCATTGAAGGTGAGCTTCGCAACCAGCGAACAGATGGCTGGTCTACCCTTGTCAACACGGCATCAAGCCGTATTTATTTAAAGCAATGGAATACGAGGTGTCAAATATTGCTGGAAAAAGTCGTGGAACCACTTGCAGCTATTAACCTTTTGGCCGGAGGGGATTACCCGAGAGAATATATCCGTTTTATGTGGAAAACACTGATGAAGAATCACCCACATGATAGCATTTGTGGCTGCAGTGTAGATGAAGTCCATCGTGAAATGGTCACACGTTTTGAAACAGTTTCGCAGATGGGAGATGTATTTGTTAAGGAACTTGCTGCTGAGCTTGCCAAAAAAATTGATACATCTGAAACACCGGATGGCGGGATCCCACTCCTTGTAATTAATACAACTGGCTGTGAGAAAAATGAAGTCATAATAAAAGAAATCGATCTGGATAGTGTATTTTTTTCTCAAATGGATTTCAAAGAAATACCAAATTATCTTAAGGAAAGAGAATTACCTTATTATAAACTCGTAGATAATCAAGGAAAGGCAATAGATTATTACCTTGAAAAACCTGTTATTGAATTTGGATATGATTTACCAGACGATCAATTTCGACAGCCGTTTTTTGCTAAACGGGCTAAGCTATCATTCTTCGCTGAAGGAATTCCTTCATTTGGCTATAAAACGTTCTACCTTTTACCAGAAAAGGTTCCAGCACATCTAGCTGAAACAAGAGAAACTGAGAATGATAGATTTGAAATGGAAAATGAGTATGTTCATTTACATTTTCATGGAGATGGAAGCTTTGATTTAATGAATAAACTAACGGAAGAAGTATTTCATCATCTTGGTATATATGAAGACACTGGTGATATTGGAAACGAATATATGTTTAAGGAAACAGAGGGGCATGCCTCCATCAATACAAAGGGGATAGCAGCCGAATTTTCATGGTTGGAACAAAGTAAACTCAAAACTGTACTCCAGTATACTCATACGTTATCAATTCCAGCATGTGCGGATGAGCGATTAGCCTTAGAAAGGAACCAATTAGTTTGGCATAAAGAACGGGAGGCAGGTAGATCTGATGAAATGACAACAATTACTTTACGAACTGTTGTCACACTGGCAAAAGGAATGAAAGGTCCGGTTTTTACGCTGACCATTGATAATCAAGCAACAGACCATCGTCTCCGTGTGCTTTTCCCAACTGGTTTAAAGACAGAAACTCACAAAGCAGATAGTATATTTGAAATTGTTACTCGTCCCAATAAACCAGAAAAAGAATGGGATAATCCTAGCTTTTGTCACCATCAGCAGCGATTTAGCAGTATAGCAGATGAGCAAATGGGCTTAACCGTGGCAACCCATGGTCTTCAAGAATATGAAATCCTGCCAGAAGACGGTACGATCGCAATTACTGTTCTCCGTTCGGTAGCTGAGCTCGGAGACTGGGGATATTTTTCGACACCTGAAGCACAATGCTTAGGAATCCAGACAGCAGAGTGGCAAGTACTGTCACATGAAAAAGATGTGATTAAATCACAAGCTTTTGTTGATGCTTACCAATTTAAAGTACCTCTCGTTATTGTTCAACCAACTATACATAAAGGTACAAGGCCACCAATACATCAATTTGTACAATCTGAAGACAAGGGACTAGCATGGTCCTCTATGAAAGTAGCGGAAGATCGTGATGATATCATGATTCGCTGGTTTAATCCTGGTGAAAAGAATGCGATTTTAAAAGCATCTATCAAAGATTATCAATCGTACAAGAGTAATATCTTGGAAGATTCAACAACTTTGACAGAAAATCAATATGAAGCAGGAAATGCAGAAATCATTACACTTGGATTTAAAAGAAAAGGATAGGGTGTGAATTGATGATAACTATTCCTAAATCAATGCAGAGACTTATCAAACATGTAAATGACTTTTTTCCGGAAGACGCAAAATTACAAAGAATGTTTGAGCAATGTTTTGTTAATACGTTTACAACGACTTTAAAAAAACAGGAAGATGGCAAAACCTTCGTAATTACCGGTGATATTCCGGCAATGTGGCTCCGCGATTCAGCTGCACAAGTAAGGCCCTATTTACTGGCAGCAGAAGAAGATGAAGAATTAGCGGATTTAATCGAAGGAGTAATTCGCCAACAGTTTTCTTTTATACTTCATGATCCGTATGCTAATGCTTTTAATGAAAGTGCCAACGGCAAAGGTTATCAAACCGACATAACAACGATGACCCCACATATTTGGGAACGAAAATATGAAATTGATTCTTTGTGCTATCCAATCCAACTGGCTTACCTATTTTGGAAGTCAACAGGACGTACTGCGTTTTTACAAGAATCGTTCCAGGATGTTATGAAAACAATTCTTCATGTATGGAGAACGGAGCAGGATCATGAAAATCATTCACCATACCGGTTTGAACGTGCAGAAGTTCGTCAGTCCGACACATTAATACGTCATGGAAAAGGAGGACATGTTGTACCGACCGGAATGACATGGAGTGCCTTCCGTCCAAGTGATGACGCTTGTACTTACGGGTATTTAGTGCCCTCTAATATGTTTGCAGTGGTAGTACTTGAATATGCAGCTGAAATCAGCAATCAAGTATTGAACCTACCAATATTAAGCAAAGAATGTCTGAAGCTTCGCAATGAAATAAAACAAGGAATCGAAACTTTTGCCAAGTTCTCTCACCCAATTAACGGTGACATGTATGTATATGAAACGGATGGTGAGGGCAGGGTCAATTTAATGGATGATGCGAATGTTCCAAGCCTGCTGGCTGCTCCTTATTTAGGATACATGCCATATGAAGATCAAGTATATGCGAATACACGCCAATTTATATTAAGTAGGGATAATCCATATTATTATGAAGGGAAATTTGCAAATGGAATCGGAAGTCCACATACACCTGATCATTATATCTGGCATATTGCACTTGCAATTCAAGGAATGACGACAACGGTTGAAGGCGAAAAACAAATGATACTAGACTATTTTAAAACAACTGATGGCGGAACGGCGTATATGCATGAGGGCTTTAACGCCGATTGCCCAGAAGAATTTACAAGAGATTGGTTTGCTTGGGCTAACACAATGTTTAGTGAATTTGTATTAAGTTTAACGGGGAAAGCGGTAAAAGGAAGCCCGCTTTATCACCAATTGATTAAAAATCAATAAGTATCTTGAAGGAGAATTTTCATTTGAGGGGATGAAGCAATGAAAAAAGTGCCATGGATCATTGGTGTTTGTGAGTGGATTTGGAGAGTGATTTTAGTCAATTGGTGTTGGTTTGCGTTTACTATCCTTGGATTAGGCATATTCGGATTTTTCCCTGCGTCGGTGGCTTTATTTACGATATTAAGAAAATGGATTAGAAACGAAACGGATGTACCTGTTTTAAAAACATTTAAGCAGATTTATTTTCAAGAATGGAGAAGAAGTAATGTAAATGGCTTGATTTTCTATGGCATCGGACTTTTCCTGTTTATTGATATTCGAATAGTTGACCAAGTGATGACAGGCTTTTTGGCTAGTTTTCTTTCTATCTTCTTATACATTCTTGTATGCGTGTTATTTTTAGCGATTGGGTACTTTTTTGCAATCTATGCTCATTATGAACTACCAAATAGGGATTACATTAAACAGTCATTTCTGTTTGCAGCGACCAGCTTGCCTTCTACTATACTCATTTTGATTGGCCTTATCCTGATTGGCTATATGATTAATGAGTATCCAGGTCTTATTCTATTTGTGTCTGCAGTTGCGCCTGCCTTTTGGATGATGAGAATCTGTCTTAGCCGATTTACAGCTTTAGATAGTCAAGTAAGTAGCAATAAAGGTTACTAAAACAATCTTTAAGGAGGAGTTTATTTTGAAATTGCATATTAAGGGAGAGGTAAATTCAGTACAAAATGGTATAGAGATTCTGTCTAAGCATCTAAATATAGAGCTTTCCACGGAAGGGCATCCCATTCAGGTGAAAAATGAAAGTGGACAGCTTAGGATTGCTAATCAAAACGGTAGCGGAGAAATCAGCTATGACCAGCCAGTACATTTTTTTCGTGCTTTAGGTTTGTGGATTGAGAATTATCAGAAAAACCATGAATTTGATATATCAGAAGACCCGAATTTTGAAATGAGTGGTGTAATGCTTGATGCCTCAAGGAATGCTGTCCCAACTGTTACTGAATTGGAAAAGCTGCTGCAAAAAATGGCAATTATGGGACTTAACACATTGATGCTTTACACAGAGGACACTTATGAAGTTAAGGAGCATCCTTATTTTGGTTATATGCGAGGACGATACACAATTGAAGAGCTAAAATCATGTGATAATTATGCCAATAAACTTGGAATTGAAATGATTCCATGTATCCAAACATTAGGGCATTTACGGGAAGCGCTGAAGTGGAACTATGCATCTGAATTTAGAGATACCGATGATATCCTATTGGTGGATGAGCCGAAGACTTATGAATTTTTGGAGAACTGTATCAAAGCTGTTTCAGAAGCTTTCAATACGAAACGTATTCATATTGGAATGGATGAAACTTTCCAGTTAGGGCTTGGGAGGTATTTAGAAAACCATGGTTATGTGAATCATATCGAAATTATGAACCGCCACATACAAAAGGTTGTGGCAATTACCGAAAAATATGGCTATAAACCAATGATATGGAGTGATATGTATTTCCCTCTATTCTCCAAGGATAGTAAATACCATGATGAAAAAGGTCATATTAGCGAAGAAATTTTAGCTGGAATTCCGGATGTAGACCTTGTCTATTGGAATTATTATCGTAAAGAGCAGGAGGTATATGAAGAATATATCCAACATCATAAAGATCTAGGTCGCCTACCAATTTTCGCTGGCGGTGCATGGACATGGAATGGAATTGCTCCGAATTATGGAAAAGCAATTGCTACTACTGAAGCAGCTATGGCAGCTTGTAAAAAAGAAGGAGTTAAAGAAGTCTTTGTTACACTCTGGGGTGATAACGGGGCAGAGACACCTTTCTCAACAGCATATCCGATTCTTCAATTATTTGCTGAACATACCTATCACCAAGTAGTAACGAATGAACAAGTCGGCGACCGCTTTGCATTTTGCTGTCAAGGACACTTTGAGGATTTTATGATTTTGAAACACTTGGATGAAACGCCAGGAGTCATGGAGAATAATATGAACACATCCATGACTTCGAAGATATTATTATATCAAGATATTTTAATCGGTCTCTATGATGAAAATGTTCGAGATTTAGGGCTTGGCGAACATTATAATAAACTAGCTTCTGAGATTGAAAAGGCTAAACTTCATAATCCTGATTGGGAGCATTTATTCGACTTTTATGGGCAGCTGGCTAGAGTGTTGAGTGTGAAGGCAGAAATAGGCCTTCAGTTAAAGGAGCTTTATGACAAAAAGGATGTTGAACAGATCCGTTCATTCTTGCCTAAACTCGATTGGATTCAAACTAACGTGGACCTGCTCCGTCAAAAACATCGTGATATTTGGTTTACAGCCTATAAACCATTCGGTTGGGAAGTTATTGATATCCGCTATGGGGGTGTTATTACAAGAATTGACACCATAAAATATCGTCTCAATGAGTGGCTTGATGGAAGAATTGATCAAATTAATGAATTAGATGAAAAACGACTGCTTCACGATGGACCTTGGGAGATTGTAGATGGATTAGTAGGTGGGAATATATATCATCGAATTGTCACTGCTGGTAATTTTTCAATCTAAAACATAGGAGTGAAAACATGTTTTTGACCGAAAGAAAGTTTGAAGCACGTATTCATGAACTAGGGGAGTATCGTTACCGTGACTGCTATGATATTCCTCAATTTAACACCTGTAGTGACAATGGTAGGATTGGTGCCTTTCCACCATTGAAATACGATGAACATCATCAAATGAAGTTAGGCGACTATTGGAAGGGACGAGATAATTACATGTGGATACATGCTAATATCGATAGCCACCTCCCATATAATGATAAACAAATTGTCGGACTATTTTCTTTTGGTAAGACAGGCGGAGGAAATAACTCTGGTTTTGAGTCCTTATTATTTATTAATGGAAAGCCCGTACAAGGAGTAGATTCCAATCATGAAGAAGTTCTATTCGACCAAGAAACGTCGCAAGGATCCATACGATTAGATTTTCGATTATGGTCCGGCTTTGAAGGCGGAGGCCCTCCTGTTGAAATTGAATTTAAACTCCAAATCGCGAAGATTGGCTGGCTGGATACTCGTATTGATGATTTATACTATACCCTTTTAGCTGCTTATGAGGTATTAAAAGAAAGCATGGAAGCAGATTCTCATTATTCGTTTTTAAAGAAAATGATTCAGGACGCTTTATTCCGAATTAATTGGACTGAACCAGGAAGCCTTGAATTCTATGAATCATGTTATAAAGCGGAGACCAATATAAAAGAAACTCTTAGATCAGTTGATAAAAATTCAGATATTACGATACATGCAGTCGGCCATACACATATCGACGTTGCCTGGCTTTGGCGGTTACGGAATACGAGGGAGAAAGCAGCCCGATCCTTTTCAACGGTACTAAATCTAATGAATCGGTTTCCAGAATATCACTTCTTGCAAACACAACCGCAGCTCTATGATTATATTAAAGCTGACTATCCTGAAATATACGAGCAAATAAAAGAGAGAATTGCAGAAGGTCATTGGGAAGCAGGAGGAGCGATGTGGCTGGAAGCTGACTGTAATATCCCCAGTGGTGAGTCGCTTGTCCGTCAAATTCTTTATGGGAAGAATTTTTTTAAGGAAGAGTTCGGCATCGATTGTGACTATCTCTGGTTACCGGATGTGTTTGGCTATAGCTGGGCGTTGCCGCAGATATTAAAAAAATCTGGGATCAAAACGATGATGACCACTAAGATTAGTTGGAATCAGTATAACCGTATGCCGCATGATACATTTTTTTGGAAGGGGATTGATGGGTCAGAGATATTAACTCATTTTATCACTACACCTGAACCTTGGAACGAGCCGGACTCGTGGTTCTATACATATAACGGCTACATTACAGCGAAAACAGTAAAAGGGATTTGGGAAGCTTATCGCGATAAGGATTTATCCAAGGATCTTCTACTATCATACGGGTACGGTGACGGTGGGGGTGGCGTTAATCGCCATATGCTTGAAATGCGCCGCAGATTCGATCAGCTGCCGGGAATGCCGAATGTGAAAACATCCGGGGCAGGAGAATTTTTTAGAAAACTGCACGAAAATGTAGAAAAGTCCGATGGTTATATTCATAAATGGGACGGCGAACTATATCTTGAATATCACCGTGGAACCTATACTAGCCAAGCATTTATGAAAAAGATGAATCGTCAACTGGAGCTCTTATACCGAAGGGCAGAATTCCTATCCTCTTGGTTATCTGACAAGGGAGAATGGCTAGGATTTGACCGACTTAAGGATGGTTGGAAGATTATATTAAGAAATCAATTTCATGATATCATCCCTGGTTCCTCGATACATGAAGTATATGAAGATGCGATGGAAGAATACGCTGAAGCACTACAGATTGTTCAACAAGTGGAAGCAAACATTATTAGTAAGAACGTTGAAGAGAAGGGACAGTCTGCGATTTTATTTAATGCTACTCATTGTAAGGATAAAAGGAATGTATTCGTGTCTCAATTCGCACAATTTAACGCTGGGGTTTGGACAGATAGAGAAGGACATGAGTTAAACCATCAAAAGAGTGAGAATGGGTGGTTAATTGAAGTGAAAAACCTACCTTCTTTTGGTGTAGCTGTCTTAAATTTTGAGCCGGATGAAATAATTCCAGCAGCTTCTAATTTTATTTATCATAATAGAAAATTAGAAACGGCATTCTACCAAGTTGAATGGAATGAGTATGGTCAGATGATCAAAATTTACGATAAAGAAACAAATCGTAATATTTTAGCAGATGGTCAAAATGGAAATGTGTTGCAAATCTTTGAAGATAAGCCTCTTGCACACGATGCTTGGGATATTGATCTATTCTATCAAGAAAAAATGGAAGAAATTCGTGATATTAGTACATTTAAAGTGGAGGAAAATGGTGAGCTTTTCTTTAGCCTTCTTGTTACTTGGAAGTATCATCATTCGTCCATTACTCAACGAATCAGATTTTATCATAATGATCGACGGATTGATTTTATAACTGATGTTGATTGGCATGAAAAAAGGAAGTTGCTCAAAGCATCGTTCTCTGTTGATATTCGGGCTACAGAAGCTACTTATGATATTCAATATGGTAATGTAAAGCGTCCTACGCATTGGAATACCAGTTGGGATATGGCAAGGTTTGAAACTGTCGGTCATCAGTGGGCCGACCTATCAGAACCAGATTTTGGAGTCAGTTTGCTAAATGATTCAAAATACGGGTATGACATCAAGGAGAACGTGATGCGCTTAACTTTATTAAAATCGGCAATTCATCCAGATCCTCAAGCTGATCAGGGCCAACATTCCTTTACTTATTCTCTTTATCCGCATATAGGAGATTGGAGAATAGCGAAAACAGTGGAAAAAGCTTGGGATTTAAATGCACCGGTTTTATCTACAGAAGGAAAATGGACGAGAGAGGAGTCTTTCTTAGAAACTGATTCGGACCATATTTGGATAGATGCTATTAAGCCTGCTCACGATGGAAAAGGGATTATCGTTCGGATTCATGAATATGAGGGGCGCAGGGGTACGGTATCATTGAATTTCCACACAGATACCTCATCATGGATTGAGACGAATTTAATGGAAGAACCTATCGGTACAGAATCATCTGCACCGATTAAGATGAAAATTAGACCTTATGAAATAAAAACAATCAGAATAACCTAATCAGAAAAATGAACGGTTTGATCATTCTTTCCGTTCATTTTTTGTATTTATATAGGCAATTCGCTTTTACTATTTCGCTTTAGCATCAGCTTACATAACTTCAAGTTTTAGGTAAACTTACATTGTTTAAAAATTTATTAAATTACGTAAAAGTGTTTAGTAAATACAACAAAGTAAAATAGCATGAAGATTACTATCTTAAAATTATGCCATGTTAACCTAGTTGTAGGTTAAGCTTTAAAAATTGCTGAAAGATGTCGTTTAATGCCGTTTAGTAATTTATCTTTTAATCGATTTTGTTATTCTTTATGAAAAGTCCTAAAAAACATCTTGTTTCTAAGTTTTTTCCAGTTAATCCTAAATTAGTCAACTATAAATTAAGCTCTATTCCCTATAAAATATAGTTATGTAAGTGCTTACATTTTTTTGGAGGGAGGTAAAAACACTTGAAAAGATTTGCACGTGATCTATATAAAAATCGAGTCTGGCTTCTAATGGTCCTGCCTGGAACCATTTGGTTATTGGTATTCTCCTATTTACCTATGTTTGGACAAGTATTAGCTTTTAAGAAATTTCGAATCCATCCAGACGGTTTTTTTGCAAGCGTTATCAATAGTGAATGGGTAGGTTGGGATAACTTTAAATATTTGTTCAGTACAAATGATGCATGGATTATAACAAGAAATACTCTCTTATATAATATTATCTTTATTGTTGTTGGGCTTATTGCTGCTGTGGGAATAGCCATTTTGCTTAATGAGCTAGTGAATAAAAAGCAATCAAAAATTTATCAAACTTCTATCCTTTTCCCACATTTTATTTCCTGGGTTATTGGCAGCTATTTTGTTTTTACTTTCTTAAGTACTGATTATGGCCTAATGAATCATGTACTCAGTTGGTTCAATATTGATCCCATTTCATGGTATAGCGAGTCAAAATATTGGCCATTTATTCTAGTATTTATGAGCTTGTGGAAAGGTATAGGTTACGGCAGTATCGTATATTTAGCATCTATAGTTGGAATTGACCGAACATATTACGAGGCAGCAATGATTGATGGTGCTTCAAAATGGAAGCAAATAAAACATGTTACTTTACCAATGCTTAAGCCATTAATGATTATTTTAACCATTATGAATATCGGAAAGATCTTTAACTCGGACTTCGGATTGTTCTATCAGGTACCAAGAGATTCCGGAGCATTGTATTCGGTTACAAATGTTATTGATACATTCGTATACCGAGGTCTTATGAATCTTGGGGATATCGGTATGAGTACAGCAGCCGGTCTTTATCAGTCCGTTGTAGGTTTTACCCTTGTCATGATTACGAATTACATAGTCAGAAAAATCGATGAGGAAAGTGCATTGTTTTAAAGTTTTTTTCTTCGGAAAGGAGGGAGAGTCGCTCAAGCGGCTAACTTTATGGCTAAACTAGAGCAAGATCCAGCACCGGTTGTCGTTTCACAATCGATGGGAGAGCTAAGAGGGAATAAGACAAGGAAAAAGTATCGAGACCCCCAGCAAATCTCCCCTGTCGTAAACATAATTATCAGTGTGTTTCTGGCAATATTAGCATTCATGTGTGTATTTCCATTTATCTATGTCATCATAATTTCTTTTACAAGCGAAGAAAGTATTGTAAGAAATGGATTTCAACTATTTCCAAAAGAGTGGAGTACTGATGCATATCTTTATTTATGGAGTATGAAGGAACGATTATTCCGTTCTTATGGCGTTACCATTCTTGTTACTATCCTCGGGACCATTATAAGTGTGTTAATGATTACCTTTTATGCTTACGCTATTTCAAGACCGCAATTTAAATATCGGAAATTCTTTACTTTCCTAGCCTTTTTCACAATGCTTTTCAGCGGCGGTCTAGTACCGACTTATATAATTGTTACTCAATTTTTAGGATTGAAAAATACAATTTGGGCATTAATTTTACCGCTTGCATTGAATGCTTTCTATATCATCATAATGAGGACATTTTTCCTGAAATCAGTTTCCGAATCAATATTAGAATCAGCGCGAATTGATGGAGCTAGTGAATGGAGGATTTTTTTCCAAATCATCTTTCCACTGTCATTACCGGGTATTGCCACAATTGCATTGTTTAGCACATTAGGTTATTGGAATGACTGGTTTACGGCTTTGTTGTATATAGATAATCCGAATTTAGTGCCGTTACAAGCATTACTAATGAAAATAGAAGCAAACCTTGAATTTATGAGGCAAAATTTAGATGTTGGCTCAATACAACAAAGTTTATTTGATACGATTCCACAAGAGTCAGCTAAAATGGCAATGGTTGTTATCGCCACGTTACCAATAGCAGTTTCATACCCGTTCTTTCAAAAGTACTTCATCAGCGGACTAACTATTGGCGGCGTTAAAGAATAATATAGAAAGAGGAGAGAGGTATGAAGAAAAAATTTGTGATTCTATTAGCACTAGTTCTATCGATTGGAACAATCCTATCTGCATGCACCAGCAAAGAAAGCTCAAATGAGGAAAACGGCGGAAAAGATGGAGACCCATACGAAATTAAATGGTACACCATCGGAACACCTCAAAAGGATACGGATAAAGTATTCGATGAGGTAAATAAGTACCTAAAGGAGAAAATAAATGCCACTGTGAAAATGACTCAAATTGATTGGGGTGATTGGGCTCAAAAATCGCAAGTTATGATCAATTCAGGTGAACAATTTGACATCATTTTTACAAACGGAACCGATTATGTTCAAAATTCCCAAAAGGGTGCATTTATGGCTCTTGATGATATGTTGAATAATGAAGGAAAAGAGATGAAAGAGGTTATTGATCCTCAGTTTTTAGAAGGTATCAAGATTGATGGTAAAATTTACGGTATTCCTGCTAATAAAGAGGTAGCAAGACAAACGGTTTATACGTTTAATAAACGACTTGTAGACCAATACAACTTCGATATTTCTAAAGTGGGTTCTTTAGAAGATTTAGAGCCAATGCTGAAAACTATTAAGGAAAAAGAATCTGGTGTTACACCAATGGCTACATTTAAAGCATTTTTACGCTATGACTATGTCTTTAATGGTGAAATGCCCTTTGCATTCCCATTTGAAGGGGAAACAGATCAAGTGATTAATCCATTTGATACAGATGAAGCTATGAATATGTTTAAAACGATGCATAAATATTATAAAGCTGGCTATCTAAAAGAAGATGCTGCTACAAGTAAAGACACATGGCCAATGGATGTGGAAAATTGGTTTGTACGTATGGGTGGATCACAGCCATATGCTGATTTACTTTGGTCCCGTTCAGCTAAATACGAGGTTGTGTCTGCACCTGCTGAACCGCCAACCATTGTAAATGACTCTGTTTCTGGTTCAATTCAGGCCATTTCGGCTACATCTAAAAATCCTAAAAAAGCAATGGAATTCCTAAATTTGCTTAATACAGATTCCTATCTTCGTAACCTCGTAGATAAAGGAATTGAGGGCACCCACTATAAGAAAAACGAAGATGGAACAATAGAAGATCTTCCTGCACGTATCGACAGCTATAATATGCCATCCTATTCTTTAGGAAACCATTTCATCCTAGACCTATACAAAGAAGATCCTAAGGATAAATGGGAGAAATTCGAAGAATTTAATGCTTCTGCCGTTAAATCACCAACCCTTGGTTTCAATTTTAATAGTGATCCAGTTCGCTCAGAGCTTGCTTCGATAACGAATATTTCGAAGGAGTTTTATCCGGCGCTTGGAACAGGTTCAGTGGATCCGGAAGAATATCTGCCTAAATTCAATAAAAAATTGAAAGAGGCTGGAATCGATAAAGTATTAAAAGAAATTCAAAAGCAATATGATGAATGGAAAAGCAAACAATAATAAACATAAAAATCAAGCTGGTGCATTCCAGCTTGATTTTATTTACCATACTCTTTTTTAACCTAATAACCTAAATATTGCTATTCGATGTTATAATTAACATATATACAATTTGTATACTAAAGGATTCTAATATGAAATTTAAAGAACGCTTTACGCAAAATGTATTTAATAGACTGTTTTTGATATCCTCTATCACTATTGTTGTAACCGTTATCATTTTATTTGTTACGGTTTCAAATTATTATTCCGATATTATTATTCAAAAGGAAGTTAATATTAATACACGGACATTAGAAAGAGTAGAAGATTATTTTTCATCCAAGGATGCAGATATTAATAGAGCTATAAGAGATCTTTATATAAATGGAGAAATGATCAATGATATAACTTTCGCTCTCAACAATGGTTATGGAAAATACTTGGAGTACCATTTAGATAGATTTTCGAAAAGTAAATCTTTTACTCCTAATAATATTGATATCTATTTTAATGGTTATTTTAGTCAGGATAGTGATTTAAATGCCATTAGTTTACGTTCATATGAGAATCAATCTATTGAATATTTATTAATCAATAATAATGTCCGCTGGAATAAAAGCGTAATTGACCTTGGTACAAATGCAGATCCTTCTCTTTCTCAGGGAATACCTAACTTAAACAGGGATGGTTTGCTAAAAGAACGAAAGTTAAGAAACACAATAACAAAAAGAATCATACTGAATAACCCAGTAACACTGAAAAAAATTGGTGAAATATCATTTTACTACTCAACAGAATGGTTAGACAAAATGTTAAGAAAGCAAGAAGGAGCACCAGTATCTTTCTTTCTTATTGATAGAAATGGAGAAATTGCTTATTCGGTTAATAAAGGTATCCCGATTGATATGATTAGGGAAGTGAAACGAGAAACAAATGAGACGAAAATAGAGTGGAAGCAAGAAAACTATCACATAAACACGATTGCTAATATGGGGGAATTTACTTACATAAGTGTTATTCCCGATAAAGGATGGCAAAAGCTGACGATCATTAGAGGGACTATGTGGGTTGTTATTTGCTTTCTTATTTTAGCTGCTATTTTAATAACTTTTTCTTTTACCAGGAATTATTCCCGTCGAATTCAAAACATCGTAAAGATAGTTCGTAAGGTAGAAAATGGTGATTTGAATGCACGAATTCCGATATCAAAGCAAGAAGATGAATTATCGAAGATATCTATCAATATCAATTCGATGTTAACAGAGCTAAATAAGTATATTGAACAATCCTACCTGTTGAATATGAAGCAGCAGCAAGCCGAATTAAAAGCCCTTCAGGCACAAATAGATCCGCATTTTCTATTTAACACACTTGAGGCCATCCGAATGGTTGCAGTTGTAGAGGGTTCTAAAACATCCAGTAAAATGATTTTTCATTTATCTAAGCTTTTTCGTTATACTTTGGAATCTAAAGATACCGTACCGCTTTACACTGAAATCAGATATGTTAATCAATACTTGAAATTGATGCAATTTAAATATCCAGATAAATTAAGTGTGGATATCAATATTCCAAATGAAGTGGAACAAACAATGGTACAAAAATTAATATTACAGCCAATAATTGAAAATTATTTTGCTCATGGTTTCAAAAAAAATCAATTTAATAATGAATTATTAATCCTTGCCCACCAAGTAGGTGAAAAAATAGATATCATCGTGAAAGATAATGGCAAAGGAATGTCTGAAGATAAACTAGACATCATTGTTCAACATATTAATCATGAAGAAGGTGATGGTGTGAAATCAATCGGATTAAGAAATATTCATCAACGTCTAAAGCTTAAATATGGGGACCAGTTTGGAATTTCCTTGACCAGCATCAAAGATCAAGGTACAACGGTTAAGTTGTCTATTCCTGTGCAGGAGATCAAACATGTATAAGATACTATTAGCAGATGATGAACCGATTATCACAAAAGGACTAAAGGCCATAATAGATTGGGAGGATTATGGATTTGAAATTGCCTATACTGCCGAAAGCGGGGAGGATGCTCTTGCTTATCTAATTAATCATCCAATTGACATTCTTATCACGGACATTTTAATGGGCGAAATGTCTGGCTTGGATTTAGTTGAGGAAGTGAATAAAATAAAGCCTGAGATTAAGAGTATTGTTTTAACAGGTTATCAAGAGTTTGAGTATATAAAACAAGGATTATTGTTAGGCATTGAGAATTATTTGCTAAAACCAGTAGATGAAGAAGAATTATTAACAACTATCCAAAATACAGGCCGAAAGTTAAATTCGATTGTAAACACCAGGCAGCAGCATGATGAGACAACTCTGTTGGATAATACGTTATGGAACTATTTAACTGGTGAAATAGATCAGCACGATTTTCATGAAAGGTTGTTATTATACAGTATTGAGTTTAATGAAAAGCTTTATAATGTTTCTATATTAAATATTGAGAATTACCAAGATGGAGAGATACTAAACAAAGTTCGTAGCTTTATTGAGGAAAATTATTCAGCACTTTGTCTCTTTAGCCCTTTCCAGGAAATCGTAATCATCTATGGAGGTTATGATGAAGAGGATATATTGAGACAAAATCAAAATCTAGTCGAACATTTACATAAAGAACAGTTAGGGACCGGACTATTTTATTTATCTATGGGAAAGGTAGTCAATACGCTTGATGGATTTGAGGACAGTTTTGCGAATGCAAGGGAAAATAGTTTGCTGCAGTTAAATTTCGAACCCAATGTTCTTATTTCCAATAAAAATGCAATGGATCGGCAGGAAGAAATAAAGAGACAAAAAGAAATTAAAGAAAATATCGTGAAAAAACTAATGAATGGGGAAGACGTATTCTTATTGGAGATTGATCATTTCTTTGAAAATTTGACACAGCAGTCAAATTTAATCTCTCCTCAAGTAGTGAAAAAATATACATTTGATTTAATCTGCTATATCCACTATTCCATACAGCACGATGATTTTTCTCAATATACTGCAGCTGTTGAAAGGATTGTCTATAGTACTGAAATCAGTCATATGACAACCATCCTAAAAGAGTACTGTCATGATTTACTCCAAGCCATTCATCAACATACTCATAGTCGAAGTCCGATTGTGCAAAATGTGCTTCAGTATATTCATTCACATTATCATGAAGGTCTGTCATTAAAAACACTTGGACAGCAGTTTCATATAAACGCCATTTATTTAGGCCAATTATTCCAAAAAGAAGTTGGCTTGGTGTTTTCTGAATACCTGAATCGATATCGATTAGAAAAAGCTAAGGAATTATTAAAAACAACTCATTATCGCGCTGGGGAAATCGGCAAAAAAGTAGGATATTCTGATACAACCTACTTTTATAAACAATTTAAGAAAAATATAGGGACAACACCTAGTGAATGGAGAAAGATTTGAATAATCTGGTGGAAGGGAATTGAAGATAAATCGCTAGGCCACTTTCATATCACATGAATTTACCAGTAAAAACGTATCAAATTGATACGTTTTTTTATTGCATCTTCTATTTGAGTATTCTTTATTTTATCCAATGAATCTATATTTTCCCCAATAGGAAGGGGCATTTATTATTGCTAAAATTATGAAAATGATTACATATTTATACCAGTACATCCTATTTAGAAAGATGAAGATTAAGATAATTGTTTGAATAAATGTCCATGAACTCTCATAGCCTGATTCATCGACAGGATAAATCTGGATACACGGTAAGGAGAATTTATTTAGAAGAGTTTCTGATAAAAGATAAAGCACTAGGTTTTTTAGAATGCCTGATTTTTGTAATTTGAGTTGTTGGTGCCTGATGGAAAAGTATGATACTGACCTATCATCTGCCATACAATTTGTCTATTAATTTGTTCAATAGGTACCTGGAGGGATATGTAATGGAAAGAATAGAACGATTCATTCGTTATCTAGCAGATCACCAACTTCTAGAAGCTATACCCATTTCCGATTGGCGTACGAAACGTGCGATATATGAGGAACCTATTAAGTATGTATTAGAATCTGAAAGTTCTCCTTTAGTTAATAATGGTGATTGGTTAATCAATTCAGGTACAACTATGTTTCTTGAAAAAGATGTATACATACCAGAAAAATGGAGAAAGCAACAATTTGGATTAAATTTTCTAGTTGGGGCAAAGGGACGACCAACTCATCATGAGGGTTTGGTTTCGATCGATGGCTTGCCCTATCAAGGGATTGATCGAAACAGAAATTATGTGCCATTTAATGATAAAGCAAGGGGAAAAGAAAAAATTAATATCAAAATAGAATTATTTAATCCTGTTCCTCAGGCAGTAGATGAATTAAATCATCAAAATGAACCTGCGGAATATGACCCGCCTTCTCTTTATCTGATAAATGGGTGCTTGGAATTGCCGAATCCAGCAATAAAAAGTCTTTTAACAACTGTTACATGTTACTTTGAGACTGCAAAATTGCTCCCTGAAGATGATTTAATAAGAGGAAAAATCTTCGAAGCTCTAAATGAAGTTCAGTATCAAGTTCTTTTTGAAAAACCTGAATCTTTACGTGAAAGTTTACGGATAAAAGAAATAGAAGAAAAGCTAATTAAACATCTGGCACATTTACCTGGTAGCATACCGGGACAGATGTTAATGGTCGGTCAATCCCATATTGATTTAGCTTGGTTATGGCCGATGAAGGAGGCTGTCCGAAAGTGCAGTCGTACTTTTTCGACGATGAGTACTTTACTAGATGAGAATCCGAACTTTACCTATGCTCAAAGTCAACCTCAAGCATACGCATTTGTAAAAGAATATTATCCTGACATCTATCAGAGGGTTAAAAAGCATATCTCCGATGGCCGCTGGGAAATTGTCGGTGGTATGTGGGTAGAGCCTGATTTAAATATACCTTCTGGCGAATCATTGGTGCGTCAACTCTTATATGGAATGAAGTTCTATAAAGATGAATTCGGTCAACAGCCAAGAATTGAGTGGCTTCCAGATACATTTGGATATTGCGCCTCTCTACCTCAATTGTTAAAGAAAGCAGGATTAGAGTACTTTATGACAACCAAAATGAACTGGAATGATACTAATCCATTCCCATATGATTTATTTCATTGGGAGGGAATTGATGGAACAAGAATTCTTTCCTATTTAAATCATGGTTTGAATGAATATACCCATCCAAAAGAAATTGATAATCACTGGAGGAGCTATAAACAAAAGCAACTATATCCAAAACAAATGCTTCTCTATGGTCACGGGGATGGAGGTGGAGGTGTTACACAAGAAATGATTGATTATATAAACCGCTCTACCTCCCTTCCCGGACTTCCAGCAGTGGTGAATAGTACAGCACACGAATTCTTTGATGGTATTCAACAAGAAGATCCCAATTTGCCGACATGGGTTGGAGATATGTATTTAGAGCTTCACCGAGGGACATACACAACACATGCCCGGAATAAGAAATGGAATCGTAAGGCTGAGGTTCTTTTTCGAGAAGCAGAATTTTGGAGTACTATGGCAGCTTACTTTGCAAACGTTGGTACTGCTCCGTCATTGGAAAAAGGGTGGAAATCACTTCTTCTTAACCAATTTCACGATATTATTCCGGGTTCATCAATTCCTGAGGTGTATGAAAAGTCAGAAGCTGATTACAAGGAAATTTTTACTGCCGGTGAGCATGTTAAAAATAATGCTCTTGTAGTATTAGAAAAGCAAATAAATACGCTGGGTGAAGGAACCCCATTCCTTCTATTTAACAGTTTGTCATGGGCGAGGTCAGAAACGGTAAGAATTATCGGGGGATTTGAATTGGCAGGTAAGAAAGCGCTTAATAAGGATGGTGACTTTTTGCCGTCAGACATCCGCCAGCTGAAAAATGGCCAACTGGAATTATCTATTTATGTATCTGACATTCCTCAACTTGGCTACAAGACTATCTGGTTAAAGGATTATGATAATCCAAGTATAAAAGTGAATGAGGAAGTAGGTAGCCGATGGGAAACTGAATATTATTTAGTGGAATGGAATGAAAAAGGGGAAATGCTCCGCTTGTATGACAAAAAGGCACAACGTGAGGTTTTAGCACCTTGTGCACTAGCCAACCAATTTCAGTTGTTTCATGACCGGCCAATCGTGTGGGATGCCTGGGATATTGATCCAAAATTTAATGACCAGCCTGCTGATTCAATAGTTTTGCTAGGTAAAGATATTCAAAAAGGCGAGACACAGGATTCCATTCGTTTTAAATGGCAGTTGTCAAATTCCATTATTGAACAAGAAATGATTCTTTACCATCATAGTAGTCGAATTGATTTTCATACAAAAGTGAACTGGCAGGAGCAACACAAATTATTAAAAGTAGCCTTTCCTGTTGATATCCTTTGTCAAAAAGCCACATATGAAATTCCATTTGGATCAGTGGAGAGAGCAAATCACACGAATACAAGTTGGGAGAGAGCACAGTTTGAAGTGTGCGGTCATCGTTTTGCGGATCTTTCTGAAGCGGGGTATGGTGTCAGCCTGCTCAATGACTGCAAGTATGGATATGACGTAAAACATAATACCCTTCGTCTATCTTTACTTCGAGCTTCTAAATGGCCAGATCCAACAGCTGACTTAGGTAATCACGAATTTACCTACTCGCTGCTTCCACATGAAGGGGATTGGAGAGAAGCGGAAGTAGTTAAGAGAGGTTATGAATTGAATCACCCTATCGTTTGTGTAAACGCCTCCTCTCATAGTGGAAATCTTCCAAACTCACATTCTTTTATCGATTTGAAGAGCAAACACGCTATTCTAGATACATTGAAACCCTCTGAAGATGGTAAGGGGATCATTTTAAGAATGTACGAATCAAGCGGCGGCAGGGAAGAAGTACAAGTAACATTTGTAAAGTCGGTTTTTTCTGCTGATGAAACGAACTTATTGGAGGAAAAACAAGACGCTGTTCCGGTTCAAAAAAATAAATTATCCTCCTATCTTAAGCCGTTTGAAGTAAAAACGATTTTAGTCACATTCTAATCACTTAGATTTTCATCTTGTATCGCCTGCAAAATATCTTAAGCAGTATAGCATATATAAATCCAAGCAATGAGGGTAGAGGAGGTGGTGAAAGATGGATAATGCGATGGATTCAGTAAACGAAACAGAAATGATATCAATATGGGTAGAATCATTACTTTCAAAAATGACACTAAAGGAAAAGGTAGGTCAGGTAAACCAAAAGATGTATGGTTGGGAAGCCTACCGAAAAACAGAATCAGGGTACGAATTAACAGAAAAGTTTATAAACCACGTGCGATTTGGGGATGGAATCGGAGTTATTTACGGTTTGTTTCGATCCGATCCATGGTCAGGCATTCATTATGAAAATGGAATTCCCAAAAGTGAAAGTGCTGAAGTTGCGAATATGATACAGCAATATATTAAAGAAAACACACGGCTAGGTATTCCAGTTCTGCTATCAGAGGAGTGCTCACATGGTCATCAAGGGCTCGACAGTATGATTACTCCTGTTAATTTAGGTGTAGGAGCGACATGGAATCCGGATCTACACGAAGATTTGATGGCGGCTGTAGCAGAGGAAGTTCGGGCAAAAGGGGCTCATATGGCGCTTGTATCAACACTCGATATTTTGCGGGATCCCAGATGGGGACGTTCAGAAGAATGCTTCAGTGAAGATCCGTACTTAGCTTCAAGGTTAACAGAAGCAGTGGTAAAAGGAATGCAGGGAGATAATGGTGAAACTATTCAAGCTGGAAAACTTGTGGCGGTATTAAAACACTTTGCAGCTCAGGGCAATGGAACAGGTGGCCATAATGCTGCACCTGCATCTATAGGTGAACGAGAATTAAGGGAGATCCATCTGCCTCCAATGATTGCGGCTATACACTCCGGGGCACTTGCTTGTATGGCCGCATATAATGAAATCGATGGGATTCCATGCCATGCAAATGGCTATCTACTCAATGAAATCTTACGAGAGGAATTTGGCTTTAACGGTGCTGTTATGGCAGATGGCTGCGCTCTAGACAATTTGGTCAACTTGACCCAAAGCAGAGAAAAGGCGGCTGCGCTGGCTCTTGAAAGCGGAATAGATATAAGCCTTTGGGATAATGTATATACCACCTTAGAAAAGGTTATTGAAGATGGTCTTGTTAGTGAAGAACAACTTAATAAAGCCGTTAGAAGAGTTCTTACATTGAAATTTAAAATGGGATTATTCGAAAATCCTTATGTTGTAACCAAGTGGGCTGGAATTACTGCACAAAAAGAGGAAATTAATTTAGAATCAGCAAGGCAGTCGATTGTTTTATTAAAAAATGAGGGAATTCTCCCGCTAAAGAATAACTTAAAAAAAATAGCGGTAATTGGGCCCAATGCCAATTCAATCTACAATCAATTGGGTGATTACACGCCGTTCCAACAAGAAGATCATGTTATTACGGTTCTTAAGGGAATCGAAAAGCTTGCAGGGGGGACAGAAGTTGTATATGAAAAAGGATGTGGCATTCGCTCACGGTCTACGGAAGGAATCGAGAAAGCCGTCAGTCTTGCTGAAAGCTCGGATGTAGCTATTGTGGTACTAGGTGGGTCGAGCGCAAGGGATTTTAAGGCACAGTTCGATTTAAATGGCGCAGTCGTTAATATAACAGGAGAAGAGGAAATGGATTGCGGCGAAAATGTAGACGTAGCTAGTTTAGAGTTAGGCGGTCATCAATTGCAATTATTGCAGCGAATCATGAAGACAGGTACGCCAACCATTACGATTTTGATACAGGGCCGCCCACATGCGATCCCTTGGATTGCTGCAAACGCCCCAGCGATTTTAAGCGCATGGTACCCAGGGCAAATGGGTGGACAGGCAATTGCAGAAATATTGTTTGGACACGTCAATCCAAGCGGTAGATTGCCTGTTTCCATCCCGAGGTCTTCTATGCAGATTCCTGTATTTTATAATCACAAGGATGGGAATTACAAAAAAGATTATTTTGATATGATAGGCAGCAGTCTCTTCCCATTTGGATTTGGGCTATCTTATACGACCTTTACTTATGAAAATCTACAATGCTCGGAACAGGCTATTTCAGTAGATAAACTTTCAGCTGGACAAATATTTAATCTTTCAGTAGATGTTACCAATAGTGGTGGCAGTGATGGATATGATGTTATTCAGTTATATTTAAAGGGAAAAGAATCCAGCATTACAAGAAGAGTACGGGAATTAAAAGGATTTAAAAAGGTTTGGATAAAAGCTGGGGAAACAAAAGAAGTAAATTTTGATATTGGAAAAGAAGAATTGCAAATTTACGGAAATCAAAGGCAGTATACCATAGAGCCGGGAAATTTTGATTTAGAAGTTGGCAATCCTGTTGAATCCCTAAAAGTATCACTTAAAATCGGCTGATGATTTTTAAATTTTTTGGGCAGTTTATTTAGAGATTAAGAGGAAGCCTTTTCTATTAAAACGATTTTAAAGAGGTTAGCACCTATTTTGGTAATGTGTTTATTAGTTCTTCTTTTTGAATAAAGAAATACCTATTTTTATTACAAGTAGATAGAAATGATCGTAAACAAAACAGGAGGTATGCAGCCTTCTGTTTTGTTTTTTGAAATGTAACAGCAATGACTAAAAATACTTTATTACTATCATATTAGCCATCTTTTTTTCCTATTTATAAGCCGAAAAGCAGAAAATCTTGTGTATAATAATACGTATCGACAAAATTCTCCAAGAGAAAATAGGTTATTTTTTGATATAATCCTATAAGTAAGTTGAAGCAAGAAGAAGGTGGCAGTTATTAATAAGGTTGAAGTTAGAGTTAGACAATTTATAGAGGATATACAGCATCCTCAGCAAAAGAAAAAATTAAATGTAAATGTCTTGGAAAGCCAATTAAGAATACATATAGAAGACTATTTTGATATGGATGGGTATACATTGTTTCACGATGTTATCGAAAGACTCGTTGAAGAAAATATTCTTATACCGATACTAAATAAACAAACAAATGGCCGGCATCCAGCCTTGCCATTATTTTATTGGGTTAATATCAAAAAAGAAATCACTAAATGGGATCGTCTTGAGATGCTTAAGCTGAATGATCGATTTGATTTTTCTTATTATGAAAACCATCCGGAATGGCAAACGGAAGATGAATGGTTCAGGGTGAAAAATCTTTATTCGTTTCTAAAATCAAGTCAGGATAGACAAATTGTTTCGCTGGAAGAGCGGAGCCTTGAGCTTTTCGGGCATGAAAAATTTCTGACTGACTCTGATCTATTCCCTGAGGGAAAGGGATTTCTACAAAGAATTGGCGTTTCGATGGAAGAATTAAAAAGTATGAAGTTTGGAGAACCGTTTGTATTTTGGTTAAAGCCGGGTGTTCAGATAGCGGATATTAAACGAGTATTAATAGTAGAAAATCTATCATTCTTCCATACTTGCGTTCAATTGCTGGAAGAAGAAATATTAGATTACGAACCGGAACTGATTATTTATGGTGAAGGTAAAAAGATAGAAAGGAGCTTCTCCTTCTTCTTTAAACTTTTCCCGAAGGATTCCTCCTATTTATTTTATTATGTAGGTGACTTAGATGCAGAGGGCTACAGCATTTGTATGAGATTGATAGATAAATATCAAGAATGCACCATTCAGCCTGCTTTAAAAATCTACCGCAAAATGCTTGACTGCATGGATCAGGCAAATTCGGAGACAGGACAGGTACGTAATGAAATACACAGGGAACGATTCTTTTCCTGGTTCACGGAAGAGGAGCAAAACAGCTTAAATGAATTATGGGCTACCAAAAACCGAATTCCGCAAGAGGTTTTAACGATTGAAACGTGGAGGAGATGGATGTGAACGAATCGTGGGAAGGCTTTTCTCAAAGGATGAAACGATTGAATCCTTTGTTCGAATTGGGAAAAGGAATGGAAATCGGTGAACTCAAGCCCTATATACAGACTATATTAATGCAAGTTCTACTGACCATGTTCTATCGTGAATTAAATGATGATGATGGCCGTAGAAAAACCGACATTTTACATATGGTTGAGGACAGCATTAAACAAATGAAGCTGACGGCTGATGAAAAGCAAATAGAAAGAATTACGAATGGTCTCTTATTTCAGGGGAAGGAAGAATACAGCAAGCCATTTGAATCCTTATATTTTGATGAAACGAGACAGGTATGGGATACTCAAACCTTTCGTTATGTGATGATGGATGAACTGTATACAAACCTGGAGATGGGTGGATCCATCGTTTATAAATTAACTGATGTTGCACAAGAAATGATTTTTATGAGTCGGGAAATGGCGGAAGAGTTCTCCATTACGATTGAACAGCTATACAGTATGCAGCTGATTAAAAATGGTAACTTCAAAAAAGCGACACGGAATTTAGATCACCTCATTTCGAGAGTGAATCGTTTAATGACAAAGGAATATTCCTTTCAGAAAGAGATGATGAACAACCCGAAAATTCTTCTCCTGGAGCAAGAACACCAGAGAGAGGAAAACAGGTGGGAGATTGAAGAACAATTTGAGGAGGAGAAAAATCATTTCCGTACCATCTCGTCTATGATTGAAAAAGCGAAACGTACGGAAGAAAATGGATTGGTTCAAAAAGAATTAATTCTTCTCCATGAAAAAATTGAACATACCAGACAGCTTCATGACCGGTTTGCAAAGCTGGTTATTCAAAATATTTCATATGAGATGAAATTAAAAGCAGAAAATCCTTCTCTATTTTGGGAAAACAGCCTTGTTTCATTCCGGGAGCATATTTATGAAAACTGGTTAATGAAAGAGGGAATTAAGGATTTCGATTTGATTGATCAAATTATTGGACCGTTGTTTTCACCCAAAAATGAATTTATTCTCCCATTGGACTGGATTTGGATGGAACAGGAATCGGCGCATACTCTCCAAATAGAAGATACGAATCAAGATGAGGATGAAGAAGAAGAATTAATCAAGCGAGTAACAGATTGGTCCTCTGTTATTAAAGCATGGAAATATGTATTTGAGTATTTACAGCAATATGGAGAATTTTCATTAGCGGATTTAGCAGATATGCCTATGGAAGTACAGGATCAATGGTTTGAAGAAAGTGAAACGATTGATTTATGGATGTTGTTTGATAAAAAACCTCTCCAAATCATGTCTCCGACAAGGAAATTGGAAACATTGACGGATGAACGTGAAATCCTCCTTCATCGATTAATGAATGAATATCCACAATTTTTATCATTGGAAGGCCGTCATATTTATACGGAGTTTGATCATCGATCAGATCCAATCTATTGGTATGGGACCAAAATGACACCATTTAAAATTTGTTTCCGGGAGGAACTAAGAATAAATGAATAATGAGATTATAAAAAAAGCTTCGCATGTGTACTTTACTTTATTAAAAGAAAAAGTAATTGATGAAACGAGCGAGCATTTTCAAACCTACTATGAGCCGGAAGTCAGACAAACTGTCCTATTACTAGCAGATGAATCCGGAACCTATATTATAGAATCGCCTAAACGTATCCATTTAGTTGTACAGCCGGCAGGGTCAGTCTTTGCGACTAATTTTACCCATATGAAGGATAAGCATAAACAAATAGAAAATAAGAAGTATTTTAATTTAATGAGTGTCATCCTAATGGCTTTTTTGGCTATGGTGGATAAGAATCAGGCAGCCAGAATTCGGACAAAGCGTGAAGGGATAACCTATTATGCATTGGAACGCCAGGTTAATGAACTGATTACAAACTGGAATCGAATGTTAAAGGAGGACCCATCCTTTGGCGAGGAACAAGCCATTGATATGCCGGATATCGTGACTACATGGGTCCATATGGTCATAGAAACGGATGATTTCGGTACAAAGAAAGGGAACAGGCGCACGCGTATCGGACTGATTACGAGCGCTATGAGACTGCTCGAAACTGAAGGGCTGATTGTGATTTTGGACAAAGATGATATACCAAAAGCTGTTCCTAAAATGGAGTTATTTGAACGGATTGAATTCCTTTACCATGATTATGACCGTTATGAACAAATGAAGGAACTTATGAGAACGGAGGAACAGGAGCATGCCGAAAATCCATCGCATTAGAATCGTCGGACTGAAATATGACGGGATGCAAAAGCAATATAAGGACACAACCTTTGATTTTCACAATGAACAAACCTCAACAAACGGATTAATCGCGATGATGAATGGTGGTGGAAAAGGGGTTTTCCTGCAATCCATCTTTCAGGTACTCAAACCGGGTACAGCATGGGGCAAACAAAATAATCGTTTTTACCAACAATTTTTCTTTAATAAAAAGGAACAATTTGCACCGTATACTTTCCACATATTAATCGAATGGGAACTGGATGGTTCTGACGGGCGCCATTTAGTGACTGGTGGTATGTTCTCTGCTGAGCAAAAGAAACTGCTGGATGAGGATCTCAATGAGGAAACGGGTTCAGATGAGCGAGAAGCCAAGATTGTTCCTAATATCACTTTTTATGCCAGAGAATTTGATCGTAAAGAGGATGTAGCATTAGAGCATATTCCTCTATACGAGAATGGGCAAGTTGCTGATCCGGAAGAACTGAAGGATTATTTTAAATGGAATGGATTCGATGTTTATCGAGACATAAAAAAACATTACCGCATTCTTGATACATATGGCATTAATCGAAAAGATTGGGACATTATGAAAGAGATTAATAGGGATGAAGGCGGAGTTGGTAAATATTTCGAAGGGGCGGAGGATGATCATTCCCTTTTTCAAAAGAGAATTATCCCGACGGTCAGCCAGGTATTAAATAAAGCTGAAGCTCAAAAGAATGACCTAATCGAAATCTTTAAAAGCCAGGCCAGTATCGCAAAGGATTTGCCGGTTTTACTTAAAAGAGAACAAGCCCACAAGGAATTTTTAGAGGATATAGTTCCTTTTGAAGATCATGTCAGAATTGGTGTAGAGCATGAAGAAATTGTACAAGCAAGTACGAAGGAAGGCCAGCAGCTCCTCGGTGCTTTGGAGCATGTCATTAAACAAGAAAAAGAAGAATTGATCTCACTAGAAACAGAGATTGAACAATTAACAAAGCAACTGTCTGTCCTACGCTTTGAAAAAGATAATTTGGAGTATGCCAAGGCCCATCAGGATGTACGTAAATGGGAAGAGCAGCTTCAGAAAAACAAAGAGAAACACGAACAGTTGAAGGAAGTTGTCGCTGAAAAACAAGCAATAAGGGACGAATTCACTTTCTCCTTGTTATTAAAGGAATGGAGTGAATTTGAAAATACGATTCTTAATCTGACTGATCAAATGAGTAAACTTGAACAAAACAGTGGATTAGAACAAGTGAATCAACGAATGGAAGAAATTAAAGCCGAGGTTACAGCGGAATGGGAAAAGGCCAATCTAGATATTGCCCAATCCAATAACCAGTACCATGCTTATAAAAAGTATCTGACTAAACATATTAAAGAATCAAGTAGTCATGATAAACAAAAGACGATTGAAATTGCTAAATTAAGTGCGGAAATTCTTTCCATTCAGGATGAGCTTCAATCTTTTGAAGTGAAATCAAAGGATATGTCCACCCAATTTGGTGACCGCATCACATATGATTTATCTGGATTAATCAGTCATTTTAAACAAAATCTAATTCAGCTTCAGGAAGAGTTAAAACAACTGCAGGATAAGGATCAACAAACACAGGAGTTTCAAAATGAACTGTCTGGTTCCTTAGGAACATTACGTGAGTCACTGAAACATCTGAACTCCAAACGAGATAATTGGAAAGAGGCATACCAAAAGCAGGATTTAAAAGAATCCTCTATTTTAGAACGGATGAAATTAGTTTTGGATGATGTCTCACCATCCTTGACCCATGCTCTATTATCCAAATACGCTGCCGGAATTGAAGGTCAATTAACGCAGAATCAGGAAGAGAGTGAACAGGTTAAAAAAGAACTGTGGGAGAGTCAGCTAGACCATTATTTAAACGATGAGAATTTTTGGATTGCTAATCAGGATCTAAAAGAGTTTAAAGAGTGGATTGATGAAAAAACAGGAATAGATGTATTCTATGGGACACAGTACCTGCAATCATTGGATGAAGATGAACGTCTTCATCATCTGGAGTCCTATCCTCTTTTACCGTTTGGGTTAGTCGTAAGCCGGAATCAATGGGAAAAGATCAATCATCATCTTTTACAGGGAAGGCTATTTAAAAGCCCGGTACCTGTATATTTGAGAGAAGAGATGAATGGTACTCCGGTATCTTCTTTTGTTGTTTTGCACGGTGAGGAACATGAACTAATCACAAACCGTAATGAATTTATGAAATGGAAGATAGCAATTTCCAAGAAAATCGAAGAGAAAAAAGATGTTTTAGACGAGCTTGGAAAATCAGAGCGATCTCTTCGCCGTTTATATAACGAATTAAACAGAATGACGGATACAGATCTATGTGTAGATATTGCCAAATTCATTGAACAGGAAGAAAAGGAAATATCCAAGGCTGATACGGAATTAAAACGAACTGTTCAAATCCTCGATAAAGAAAAAGAATTACATGCTCAATTACGTGAACAACTCAATCAAAAGGTAGTGAGAATCGAGGAATGTGGAAAACATGTAGATGCATTGGAAGCATTTATTCTGGAAAAAGAAAAATATGAAGAACATAAACAATTACTTGAAGCTAAAGAAGTGCATAAAGCTACTCTTATTGCACAACAGGCTGAGATTGCCAAGGATTTAGATGAGCTGAACGATAGAAGTGCTCAATGGAATCAAACCTATTTGGAATGGAAATTGGCAATCGACCAGAGTATTAAGGAAATCGTGCAATTTGTTCATTCCGCTTCATTTCCACCTGCGGAAAAAATGGAGGGTAACGATGAAGTACCAAGCTTATCCCTGCATATATTAGATAAGATCATGGGGCAATTGAATGAATTAAAACTCTTGCAGCGCTCCAAGGAAGAACAGGCACAGGAATTACTTACATTAAAAGCTCAGAAAGAAGCCGAAATGTCTCAGAAGTCTAAATTGGAGAAGAAGCTAGCAAAGCAACATGAAGATTGGAGAGAAAGACCTGTACCTGATGAACCTATCAGTATATTAGAGGGTTTGCAGCAAACTGCTCAAAAAGAAGCGAAAGAAGCAGATAAAGAGGAGCGTAAGCAGGATAAGGAAGTAACCGTTGCGGAAACCTCTCTTAATCTGGCAAATGAACAAGCGAAAAAAGCACAGAAAAAGCTAAGCAAGCATGAACAAGAGCCGGAAAAATGGGAAGATCAGGATCTGGATGTTAAAGAGGTAGAAATTAAAGACCGAACTAAATTAACCAAAAAACAATTGGATCAGACTGAGAAGAAGTTGAAAGAGACAAACGAACGTATTAATGGATATGAGGGAGACCAATTAACATTATCCGTAATCCTCAAGGAAAATCCAGTACCTTATACAGATGAGGTCGTGGAGAGAATCAAAAATCAAGGAAAATCGTGTATATTAGCCTGGTGTGAAGCTCACCAAAACTTCCTTGAAGAAAAACAGGTTAAACATGCCAAGCTTGAACAATCGCTTCGTAAGCTAAAGCTGACGATTGAGGATAAAGATTGGGAGATTCGTTTTAAAAATGAAGTTTTGACCTCATTAGATCACATGGATACGCGCCATTACGCTCATATTGAAACCATTATTTCGAATATGAAACGATTTTCAAGAAGCGGTTTGGAGCAATTGGACCGTGATAAAGAACGAGCTGAAAAGGCGCAGGATTTCTGGGCAAGTCGTGCGAGTATGAAGGTTATGAGTATGTCCGATGCTATACGTTCCATGATTGCGAAAATGAAAATCAAAAATGAGCGTGGGACATTCCCGCTGGTCCAATTGAAGGAAGATCTATTGCCTAAAAATGCGGAAGAGGTGGAGCCACTTTTAAAGCAGCATTTCGTTATGGCAATTGATAAAATCACGAAGCAATTCGAGACAATTGATGACCATAATAAAGCGCTAGAGGTTGAAATCAAACAATTAATCAGTGATGAACAAATACTATTTGTTTCTCTTCGCAATCGTTTCCCTGAGTTGCTTGTTTATAATATGCGTACAGATAACGCGTTCATGTATGGACGACCTCAGAAGGAACATTACTCAACCTGGAAAACCATTAACCAAGGTTCTAAGACGAAGTCAGACGGAAGCGGCGGCCAAAAATTATCTGCGCGGATGGTCATGATGATGATGCTCCTATCGGTTAAGAGTGAAGCAGATAACAGCTGGGTATCATTAGTATGTGATAATCCGTTTGGCCAGGCGGCATCAGCGCACGTCCTTGATCCAATTTTTGCGGTGGCAGAAAAACTGAAATTCCAATTAATCGTCGTAACACCGCCTGAATTGGTGAAAACAGAGATTAGCCAGCGCTTTGACTCTTATTATAAACTTGATTTTGTCCGTGAAAATGGTAAAGAGATTGTGACAGATACAGTGGTACCTGCCTATCGAATTTATCAGGAAGAGGAAGTTTTACAATAGAATTGAAAGTTAAATAGAAGAAAAGGAGACTGCTGAAATTCTAGCAGTCTCCTTTTTTACCATAACGGCTCTTCTTTATCAGTCAATTGTAAAAAAAGAGGCAATGATAATAAAACGACAAGCATCAACACTAATTCGATGATTATGACAAAAGTTAAAGATAAATTAAACAGTACCGTAATAGGAATTGTTATCAGCGGAAATAATACTACAATAGATGTGATTTTCCTTGAATACATGCTTTGGTATTGATTAGCTCCACAATCATTACATTTCATATTTTTGCGGAATGATGCTAATTTTTTAAATGAATCATTCCATGACCATTTGCTGCCGCAGTTTTGACAAGTTGGCACTGTAATTCCTCCTTTAATGAATATCCTTAAATCTCTAATAAAAAAATGGAGTGGGGTATGGAAATAAAGATGGAACTATCCACCAAGCCTCCAATTTGTAAATTCATATCTTTCATATAAATACAGAACCTGTATCTTTTTTGTCGAACACTTGTACAAATATATTATAGTATTTAATTCCATTTTATATAAAATCATTAGTAAGGTATAATTTAAGTATTCAGAAATATAAAGGAGGATACATAGATGGGAATTTTGGATGGGTTAATGGGTAATTCTTCAACAGTAAGTAAGGATGAAGTATCCAAATCTTTAAAAGAAGTATTGTTTCCAGGTGAAGAAGTTCAACAAGCTTACAAGTTAATCAGGGATATGATTGTTTTTACGGGCAACAGACTTATTCTTGTAGACATACAAGGAATGACGGGAAAAAAAATCGAGTATCATTCCATTCCTTACAAAAGTATCACTCATTTCAGTACAGAAACAGCGGGAACATTTGATTTGGATGCTGAGCTTAAAATTTGGTTATCTGGAGCAGACATGCCGATAACTAAGACATTCAAAAAAGGCAATAGCATTGAAGATGTTCAAAAATTACTTGCGTATTATGTTTGTGGATAAATTGAACAAATGGATAGTGGGAAGGGGGAGTGTATTACAACACTCCTCTTTTTTATTCTTATCCGTATTTCATGGCTTAATTATGATTTTATTTTCCATATTTCGGGAGATCAGTGGAGTACAGGCTGGTCTCTTATTTATTCTCTGATTTCATTATTCAATAATTCATTTAGTTCCAATGATGATTCACTGTTAAAGATTTAAAAGACTTTATTTTTTGTTCCAAAGATATACTTCTTGATGATAAAAAAATAAAACTAGAATAACAAATTTTTTACAAAAAAAAATTTTCAGATGGATTCGTAATTATAAAGAAAATTTTCTCCAAAAAAATAGTAAATTAAGAAAAATATTTACATATTTTTATAACGATGTTATATTTATCCTTGTAAACGTTACCAAAATAAAAGTAAAGGCGAATAGAATTACCTGGAAAATATAAAAACAAGTTTTATTTAAAGTCTATATAGGTGGTGGTCAGAATTGAAATTAGAAAAGTATAAAGGAATATTTCCAGCTTTCTATGCTTGTTATGATGATTTAGGAGAAATATCTGAGAGCAGAACAAAAGATCTATGTAATTATCTATACAATAAAGGCGTTAAAGGGCTTTACGTTGGTGGAAGTTCAGGAGAATGCATCTACCAGAACCTTGAAGAAAGAAAAGCGACATTAAAATATGTTTCAGACAATGTAAAAGGGAAACTCACTTTAATCGCACATGTCGGTGCACCATCGACTAGGGAAAGTGTGATTTTAGCAAAATATGCGGAGGAATTAGGTTATGATGCCTTATCATCCATTCCCCCAATTTACTTTAACTTTTCCGAAAGTTCAGTATATAAATATTGGACAGAGATTATCGATTCAACCGATCTGCCATTTATTATTTATAACATCCCTCAAACAACTGGATATAATCTTTCAATAAATCTATTTAAGAAATTATTGGAGAATAAGAAGGTTATAGGGGTTAAAAATTCTTCAATGCCAGTTATGGATATTGAAAGATTCAAGACAGCAGCTGGTGAAGATTTTATTGTTTTTAATGGACCTGATGAACAATATGTTTCTGGGAGATTAATTGGAGCAGATAGTGGAATAGGCGGAACGTATGGAGCTATGCCTGAACTTTTTTTATTGGCAGAAGAATTTGTATCAACAGGGAATTTTACTAATGCAAGAAAAATTCAAAGTGATATAAATGACATTGTTATCCAGTTGTGCTCCTTAAATGGCTCTATGTATTCGACTATTAAAGAAGTCTTAAAATTAAGAGGAGTTAACATAGGAAATGTAAGAGGCCCGTTAGAGCCAGTAACAGGTGAGGATTTAAATAAAATCGAAGATATTAAAGTGTTAATCGACAAATCGATATTAAAGTATAGAGGATAATCATATGAAAAGAAGAGTCGTATGCTTTGGGGACTCTAATACTTGGGGATTTAATGCTAAAACTTCGGAAAGGTATCCGGAAGATATTAGATGGACTAGCCTATTAGCGGAACTACTAGGTAGTGAGTTTCAAGTAATTGAAGAAGGATTATCAGGAAGAACGAGTGTCATAGACGATCCATTGTTTGAAGGATTGAATGGGTATACCTATATCCATCCTTGCTTGATGAGTCATATGCCTCTAGAACTTGCCATTATAATGCTTGGAACAAATGATACGAAGGAAAGATTTCATCTAACTTCTTATAATATCGCACAAGGGATTGTAAGACTTTCTCTTAAGGCAAAAAATACTCCCGCAGGTTTAGACGGAACATGTCCAAAAGTACTAGTCATTGTACCTCCTCCTATTGATAAAAAGTATATAAATACTGAAGTCAATAAATCAATGGGAAGAGAATGTGACATGAAATCAGAGGATCTATCAAAGCATTTAATAGAATTATTAGAGCTTCAAGGTACAGAATTTCTAGATACAAAGGGATTAGTGGAAATGAATAAGGTAGATTTTATGCATCTTGATGAGGAAGGTCACAAGCAACTATCACAGCTTGTCTTTCGTAAAATCAAAAGCATTTTACTATTTTAATAAGATGATAAGGAGGGTTTGTTTATGTTAAGAAAGCGTTTTTTGAAAGCCGGAATGGCAATCATGCTCGTAGGTTCAGTACTTGCAGGGTGTATGGGAAAAGAAACTAGTAAATCTAATGGTGATTCTGGTTCAAATGGTGAGGTAGAAATAACAGTTTGGTTAACTCCACAGTGGAAGGGTGTATTAGACGCATCTGAAGAGGGAGCCGACTATGATAGCTTTTTCAAACATGCAGGAGAGAAGTTCGCTGCTGAGTACAAGGAACACAAGGTCAAAGTAAATGTAGAGGTCATTGCCGGGGACCAACGCGATGAGCTTTTAAACGTAAATCTTAATGGTGGGACTCCTCCAGATGTTTTCTTCGAGAGTGTCTTCGCTATGGGTGACTATGCTCATAGAGGTGCTTTAGTACCTTTAAATGATATCGTTGACGATGAATCTAAAAAAGATATACCAGAAAGCCATTGGGAGAATGTGACTTTTGGTGAAGATGTATACTTCTATCCATTTTCACATAACCCAGGTACTTTAGCTTATAATGCTGATATGTTTAAAGCTGCAGGGCTTGAAGAATACATTGGTGGAGAGCATGAAATCAAGACTTGGAATCTGGCTGACTATGAGAAAATTCTTAAAAATCTAAAGGGAAATTTACCTAAAGATAAATATTCAAATGCGTTTCCAATGGGATTATTTGCTCTGAATAACCAGGCAGATACTTGGAATCTTGCGTATTTAAGAATGTTTGGCAATGAATTTTTTGATAAAGATGGTAATTTAATCATTGATGATGCAAAGGGTGCTAAAGCTGCAAATTGGTTAAAGAAAATCTATGATGATGGTTTTACTAATCCTGGTGTAGAATCTGTTTCTTCAAACGATGTTAATGCGATGTTCCAGAATCAACAGCTTGCGATTAGCTTTACTAACTCAATACTATTCAACAATGCAAAGGCTGATATGGAAAGTGGTAAAGCTCCTAAATTTGATATGAGACTGGCTAATATTCCGTCTGAAAGTGGAGATCCTTTAACTTTCACTTATGTGACAGGTGCTGCTGTTTTTGACACGAAAGACGAAACTAGAATTAAAGTTAGTAAGGATTTCGTGAAATTTGTCTCTACTGATTCTGAACTTGTGAAGGCTTCTAAGAATGGAGTGCCTGTTAGAACATCTGTTACTGAGGAGTTTAAGGCAGAAAAGCCTTACTTTGATGCCTATTCTGCTAACGATCAATATATGTTTAATTTCACTGGAAACGTACCAGGTTACAGCCAGCTAAGACAAGTTCTTTATCCAGAATTACAGGCTTTATATACTGGTGAAAAAACCGCAAAAGAAGTTGTAAAGAGCTACCAATCAAGCGGAAATAAAATAATTGAAGATTCAAAAGCAAATTCAGTTATAAATAATTAGCTCTAGAATATACGACTTAACAACATTTAAGCCCCTTCTTTTTGGGGCTTAAATTGTAGAAAGGTAAATGATATTAATGAAAATCAAAAAAGATTTTTTCAAGGAAAATATTACAGGCTACTTGTTTATCGCACCTCAAATGTTACTTTTTTTGATATTTTTAGTTTATCCGATCATTGAAGGAATAAGATTGAGTCTATTTAAAATAACCTATCAAGATGAAGTATTTATTGGGCTTGAAAACTATAAAAGATTATTCAGTGATTCTGTATTTATTCAATCTACTATTAACACGGTTATTTTTGTCCTATTCATTGTGGCATTAACCGTTATTTTTGCAATGTTCGTTTCCGCTGCTATTTTTGATAAAAATGCTAAATATGTGTCTTTCATAAGAGGTGCATACTATATTCCTGTAATGGTTTCCATGGTCGTCATGAGCATGATTTGGAGTTTCTTATTAAACCCTGCCAATGGTTTAATCCCTTTTGTGGCAAGAAAAATGGAACTGTCAACAGTTAATTTCTTAGGTGATACGGACTGGGTACTACCAGTGATTATTTTCGTAACATTTGCTACGAATGTTGGGCAAGCAATCATTCTATATATTGCTTCTATGATTGGGGTGCCAAAGGAACTTTTTGAAGCGGCTGAAGTAGATGGGGCAAGTAGAATGAAAATTATCTTTAAAATTATCATTCCAATGGTTAAACCAACAACTATATACATTATTATTATGAATATTATTGCTGTCCTAAAGATATTTGTTGTAATTCAGCTATTAACTGGTGGAGGACCAAACAATGCATCTACAACTCTTATGTACTACTTATATAATAATGCATTCAAGTATAATCAGCTTGGTCTGGCTTCTGCTGTAGGTGTAATTATGTTCTTAATTACATTAGCTCTATCGATTCCACAGCTAAGAGCTATGTTTAAGAAGAATTAGAGGTGAGAGAAATGTTAAAGAATGAGAATAAGAATAAGAAAAAGAAAGAAAAAATTGATATTGTAACAAACATAATTGTACTATTTTTTGCTATTCTAAGTCTTTTCCCTCTTTACTGGCTTGTGACCAGCTCTTTTAAGAACAGTACCGATGTTGTTAAAATGCCGCCAGATTGGTTTCCAAAGTCCTTTACGTTGAGCAACTATATGGATGTTTTTAATAATCAACCTGCTTTTAAATGGACGTATAATAGTCTATTTGTAGCTTTGGTTTCTACGATAGCCTTAATCATTGTCAGTGCGCTTGCAGCCTATGCGTTTTCAAAGCTTAAATTTAAAGGGAAGAATATTATTTTCATTATTTTCATTTCAAGTCTTATGATTCCAAAAGAAGTCATGATCGTCCCGTTGTTTAGAATTATTCAAGACTTTAATATGGTTAATACCTTAAGTGGTATGATTTTGCCTAACGTTGCAACAGCTTTTGGAGTATTTTTACTAAAGGGATTCTTTGATACAATCCCGGATTCTTTAAGAGAAGCTGCCAAAATGGATGGAGCCAGTGAATTTAAAATCTTTTATAAAATCATGCTACCATTAGTTAAACCAGGTATTGGAGCATTATTTATTCTTAACTTTGTTCAAGTTTGGAATGATTATTTATGGCAGCTCGTAGTCGGTCAAGATGAAGGTTCGAAAACGTTAATGGTAGGTATCGCAACTTTGATGCAAGACTTAAATCCAAACTTTGCATATAAGATGGCTGGTGCTACTGTAGCAGCAATTCCTATGCTACTTATATTTATTTTCTTCCAGAAGTATTTTACAAAAGGAATTACAATTGGAGCAGATAAGTAATATTTTTATACTTGGAGATGTTTGCAAATGAATAAAAAACAGAAGATATTTGATCTTATTAATAGACAACTGATTGTTTCATGCCAGGCACTTCCAGAAGAACCCCTTCATAGCTCTTTTATTATGAGTAAAATGGCTTATGCTGCTATGGTTGGTGGCGCAAAGGGAATCAGAGCGAATAGTGTTGAAGATATTAGAAAAATAAAAGAAACGGTTCAATTACCTATCATTGGAATTATTAAAAAAGTTTATGAAGGATCTGAAGTATTTATCACCCCCACTTCTAAAGAAATTGAGCTTCTTTATCAGGAGGGGGTAGATATTATTGCATTGGATGCAACGAAAAGAATTAGACCTGATGGAAAGACGATAAGTGAAGTATTTCCTAAAATCAGAGAGACATATAAAGAACAAATTTTCATGGCCGACTGTTCTACCTATGAAGAGGCAAAAGAGGCTTATGAATTAGGATTTGATTGCTTAGGTACAACTTTAAGTGGTTATACGGAATATACAAAAGGCAATTCCTTACCCGATATAGAATTGATTGAACGACTGGTTCGGGATTTTCGTATTCCTGTCATTGCTGAAGGTGGAATTTGGACACCGGAGGAATTGAAGCGTGTTTTTGATTTAGGAGTTCATACAGCAGTAGTTGGTACAGCTATTACGAGGCCGATGGAAATTACCAAGAAATTTCTAGAAGCGATTAAATAATTTGTCCAATTAAGAGATAACTTTTTAACTTATCAGTCCATTTTTCAAGGTATTTATAGCACAAAAGATAGATTTAAAGGATGATGGAAGTGAAAATATTAGCAGCCGATATTGGTGGAACATCTATAAAAGTTGGCATCTCTGATAAAGATGGGAAAATAGAAGAATTTAAAGAATATGATACCGAAAGTAAAAGAGGCGGAAAATATCTAGTAGAAAAAATAATTAAAATAATAAGTGAATTCAAAGGCTTTGACGCGATAGGCATAAGCACTGCAGGTCAGGTTGATAGTACAGAGGGTTCCATCATTTATGCCAATGAAAATATCCCGAACTATACAGGTACTAAATTGAAGGATATTCTTGAGGATCAATTTAGGGTTCCTGTTAAAGTTGAAAATGATGTAAATGCAGCTGCTTTAGGGGAAAAGTACTTTGGAGCTGCAAAGGAATTTAGTGATTTTCTTTGTTTAACATATGGTACAGGTATTGGCGGAGCTATTGTAATAGATTCAAAAGTTTATAAGGGACATAATGGATTGGCAGGTGAATTTGGTCACATTATTACCCATCCTTTTGGAAATAGCTGTAACTGTGGCAAAGTAGGCTGTTATGAAATATATGCTTCTACAACGGCTTTAATAAAAAGAACACAGGAAATAAATTCTGACTTTATAAATGGTAGAGTCATTTTTGAAAGAATGAACCTAGGGGATAAAAGTTTAGATATGCTCCTTCAGGAGTGGGTTTCGGAGGTGGCTTTGGGGCTTACTTCCCTTATCCACATTTTTAATCCGCCAGCTATTATAATAGGAGGTGGAGTGATGGAGCAAGACAATCTCGTAAATAAGATATCAGATAAGGTCAAAGAGTTAACGATGGAGAGCTTTTCAGATGTTAAAATTATGAAAGCCTCTCTTGGAAATAAAGCCGGAGTTCTAGGTGCAGTATCACTTCATTTAAAAGGCTAACACTAAAAGGAGTGCCGCAATGACAAATCAAGATATATTTTCTCTCATTCACTCGAGATACAATTCATTTACTAACACGGAAAAAAAAGTTGCTGATTATATTCTTGAAAATATGAAAGATGTCATTTACATGTCGATAACTGATTTGGCTGATGAATGTAACGTAGGTGAATCAAGTGTTTTTCGATTTTGTAAAACGATGGATCTTAAAGGATATCAAGAGTTTAAAATTGTTTTAGCTCATAGCATATCCCTTGATAATGAAACCCCACAGCTTTCCAGCGTGATTACAATGCAAGATACAGTTGAGGAACTGGCGTCAAAGGTATTATCTTCAAACGTACATGCACTTACAGAAACCTATAACTTACTTTCGGAAAGTGATATTTCTCATGCTGTTGATTGTATGATAACCGCGCAAAGAATTCATTTTTTTGGAGTAGGTTCTTCCTTAATGACAGCAATGGAAGCAAAGAATAAGTTTATGAGAATTACCAATAAAACAGAGTGTTCTATAGATTCACATCTCCAAGTTATGTCTGCAGCTTTGATGACAGAGAAAGACGTAGCCATTCTTATATCTTATTCAGGTTCAACGAAAGATACGATTGAAGTAGCAAAAGTAGCAAAAGAAAGAGGAGCAAAGATTATTTCGATAACGAGATTTGCAAAATCTCCTTTGACTAGTTTCTCTGATCTTACCTTGCTTTGCGGTGCAAATGAAGGTCCGCTTCAGGGGGGCAGTTTATCTGCAAAGATATCACAACTTTACCTCTTAGATATGCTCTATTTTGAATATTTTAAAAGGACTAACAAGGAAGCGGTTCACAATAAAGAGTTAACTGCAAACGCTGTTATTGAAAAGATGCTATGATGTGCGTTAGTTTACCATCTGTTAAATGAATTAAATACAGATTTTATTATTTAAATCATGATTATGATGTGGGGATTAACATATTGCAGAGGAGTACTATCTTATCGTAAAGTAGGTGCTTATATGGAAATAATTAAAGTGAATAACTACCATGAATTAAGTAAAATGGCTGCTGAAACTATCATAAAAAAAGTAAATCAATCTAGCAAATTAACACTGGGATTAGCAACCGGAAGTACACCAGAGGGATTATATCGTTATTTAGTAGAAGATCGGTTCTTGCATCATACAAATTACCAGCATGTTAAAACCTTTAATTTGGATGAATATGTTGGAATGAATCCAGAAAACGAACACAGTTATTATTACTTTATGAATCATCACTTATTTAAGCATATAAATATCTTACCTGATAATATTCATCTTCCCCTAGGTAATAAGGAAAACTTAGAGTATGAATGTGAGCAGTATGAATTATTAATTGAACAGAACGGAGGGATAGATATACAGGTTTTGGGAATTGGCCAAAACGGTCATATTGGTTTTAACGAGCCTGGTACATCCTTTAAATCTAGCACTCATGTCGTGGAGCTAGATGATTCTACACGAAAAGCTAATTCTCGATTCTTCCATACCATTGATGAAGTACCTACACATGCCATAACGATGGGGATTTCCACGATATTAAAGAGTAAGGAGATTCTCCTCTTAGTTTCTGGTAAATGTAAAGCTCGAGCTCTTCAAAGGTTACTGGACGGTGAAATCAGTGAGGAATTTCCAGCCTCAATCTTAAAACACCATTCTAATATTACAGTGATTGCTGACCTGGATGCTCAGAGAGCTTAGAGAAATAAGACTTAATTATATAGAGCTTTTATACATACACCCGTTAACTTTGACTTATTTTCTAAAAAAACAGTTCATAACATAGTTATTGAATTAGCTGTTTTCTCTGTTAACGGGATAATCGTTATTGAACCAACACGGAACTCTCCCAAGTTTCACCTCAGAGCATATACCTCTCATAAGATACTTTTTACCTCATTAAGAATCATCCTTATTTGTAACCAAAAGCATAAACTGATGAACTTAGATTTATTGTTAATCTTACAATTATAATAGTTGTTTTTTTATTAAATGAAGAAGCAATCACACTAAAAGAAAATCATTGGGGTAGATAATTTAGGTAACTACTTACTTTTAGATTTTTTTATACAAATTTTTCCGGCATAGGAATCAGATTTTAACCGAGATAATTGAAATAATCAGATTAGATATGAATCTTCAAATATAGATTGATTAGTTAAGGGGTTTTTGATATTGGTTCTCGATATGAAAGGTTAAAATGGGTGTTAAGTTTCTAAATTATATAAAAAATAAGGAGGAGAAATCTTGAAAAAATTTTGGATAACAGCTATTACATTGATGTTGGTTTTTGTTGGAGTTATCGGTATGAAAGTAAGTGCTTTTGAAAAAGAGAAATCTGTAGGGAGAATAACTTGGGAACATGGAGGAGAGTTAGAGGCACAAAAGGGTTTTGAAGAAAATATTGGTACAGCGGGAGTATTGTCAGGATCTTATAAAAATTATGTAATCGTTGGAGGGGGAGCAAATTTCCCTTATGAATCCGTTTTAAATGGTGGAATAAAGAAACATTATTCAGATATATATGTATTAAAGAAAGATAAAAATAAATTAACTATGGTAGAACATACTAATCTTGGTCATGAGATAGGTTATGGATCTTCAATTACTACAGAAAAAGGTGTTTATTATATTGGAGGAAGTCCTGAAAAGGAATACGCAGATGATATTAGTTTGCTAACTATTGATTCAAATAAAAAATTGAAAGTGAAAAAGATAGGAGATCTTCCATTTACAATAAGTGATGGTATAGCAGTTGAAAAAGATGGGAAATTGTATATTGGACTTGGTAAGCAAAATGCAAAAGATAGTAATAAACTGTATGAATATGATATAAAAACTAAAAAGACAAGAGAATTAGCATCAATGCCAGGAGAAAGTGTTAGAAATCAAAGTGTAGCTCAACTATTAAATGGAAATCTATATGTATTTAGTGGTGGAGGGACAACAGCTTATACAGATGGATATAAATATAATATAGAAAAAAATAAATGGTCTAAAGTTTCTTCAGTAAAAGTAAATGGGAAAGAGATATCTTTACTGGGAGCAAATTCAGTAAAATTAAATACGGATGAAATGATGGTTATAGGAGGATTTAATAAAGAAGTATATGATCATGCAGTAAAAAATTTAAATACCTTAAAGGGAGAAGAATTACTAGCTTTTAGAACTCAATACTTTAATACTGACCCTCATGAGTTTAATTGGAATAAAGATATTTTGATATACAATGCAAAAAAGGATTCTTGGAGATCTATAGGCAAGATTCCATTTGATGCACCCTGTGGTCAAGGCTTAGTATTGATGGATAAAAATATTTATTCTATTAATGGAGAAATAAAACCTGGGGTAAGAACGAATGCAATTTATTCAGGAACGATACACCATAACCTAAAATAAATTCCGGGAAATATGTAGAAAGCTAAGTTTTCAAACTTAGCTTTCTTTGCGTTAATCATGTATCTTACATAGAAATTTTTATAAAACTTGAGAATCTATTTTGATCTATTTTTATTCAAAATAGATTCTTTCAATATCCTAAAATGTGTTTTGGTGAAATTTTATTCTTAAGTATTATGGATATTTATTGGAAAAATAAAGGACATATTAAATTTATAACGAATACTATAATATGTGTCTAAATTGTGAACGATATGAATACGTTTTATCAAACTGAACTAATATTTTTGCCTAATTCTAATTATTAAAGCGCTTTCATTATTATGAGAGGGAGGAATTATAATGAATGATCAGCAAATAGTAAAATGTGATAAATGCCAAGGGAATCAAGTGAAAAAACTAATTACTGTCTCTGATATGATGTTTTTGGCTATTTTGATTGCATGCTGCATTCCAATGCCGGGTTGGTATTTAATCCCGATATTTATGTTCATAGGCTTTTTGGATGTTAAAAAAGGCGGTTTCCGCTATAGCTGCACTGAATGCAAATCTAAGTTCAGAGTAACGAAGGAAATCAATGCTGCATTTACTGAGTTTTTTAGGGCTCAGAAGACACTAATTAAATAAGAAACAAATGAACGGGGACCAGTTAAATAGAAACTGGTCTCTTTTATTTATCTAACGAATACAGGAGTACTTGCGACTTAAGTTGTAGATCATATCATCCTTTGTCAGGACGTAAAAATTCTTGGTAATTAATATACTTAACACATAAACAACTGAACCAATATAAAGGGATGGTGATATAAAAATGAGTACACTTTACATTTGTACAACTTGCGGGACACAAACGGACTGCTTAAATGACCCGCCGGTGAAATGTTTAATTTGCAGTGAGGAAAGACAGTATATTAATCCTAATGGGCAGCAGTGGACAACAATGGAAGAGATGGTATCTTCAAAACAATTTAAAAATGAAATAAAGTATGAAGAAAAAGATTTGTACAGTATGGAAACAGAACCTGATGTAGGTATCGGTCAGACAGCATACATCGTTCAAAGCGATAATTTTACATTGTTATGGGACTGTATTACTTATATTGACCAATTAACCATCGATAAAATTAAAAAAATGGGTGGCTTACATGCAATTGCATTGTCACATCCTCATTACTATTCCAGTCAGATAGAATGGGCTGAAGCCTTTGATATCCCAATCTATATACACGAAGACGACCAGGAGTGGGTATTAAGAAAAAGTGAAAAAATTGTATTTTGGTCAGGAGAATCTTTAAAGTTGTCTGAAGGATTAATCCTTCACAGATTAGGTGGCCATTTTAAAGGTGGCGCTGTCCTTGAATGGAATAAAGGAAATCATCATAAAGGAATTTTGTTGACAGGAGATATTATTCAGGTGGTGGCTGATCGTAAATGGGTTAGTTTTATGTATAGTTATCCCAATCTGATTCCCTTGCCTGCTAAAAAAGTAATGGACATAGCCGATAAAGTAGCCAAAATGAACTTTGACCGGATTTACAACGCTTTTCATCGTATCATTCAGAAGGATGCCAAACAAGCCGTTCAAAAATCTGCTGAGCGATATATACAAGCGTTAAATGGGACTTTATTTGAAACTTAAGTAGGACACAAAGAGAAATTATTTTTTAGGAAAACTGTTATTAAATAAAAAAACGCCTTTTAGTTATAGAATCCAAAAGGCTTGTAACAAACGCCACCCTTATTTAAGAACTCATACACGTCTTGTTCCCTATATTCATTTTAGTCGGGATAATTACAAGTAATTTAAATTGGCGAACCTGACTTTACGTTTAGTACTTAGCACTAAGATGTAATCATCTTGACTTATCTTAGAACTTTTGGCATCTGCTCCCATTTGTAAATTATGAATTAATGTTACCGTATTATAATGAAATAAATACGTTAATTGTATGATTTCACATCAATTCGGTACTGATGACGTTGACTTTTCATTTTAGCATTGTGCTTCAAGTAGTATTCAAATACTTCTCTTGTTGTATAAGTTGGAGTATATCCAAAAATGTTTTTCAGTTTAGTGTTATCTAGAACAGGTCGATAGCGAAGGAAGTTAACCTGTTCCTCTCCATATTGAGTTAGGGATAATCGTTTTAAGATATAAAGAGCCCATCTTACGACTAATGCAGGGATCCGTATGACTGGCTTGTATAATATATAGGCAAGTTCATCGATTGTTAGCTTACCATCACCAGCAACATTAAAGATTCCTGTCACATCACCTGTAACGGCCCGTTCGAGACAGCAAGCGACATCATGATCCCAGATAAAGACGAATGGGCTATCAGATCGAGAGATGCCAATTAAGGCTTTCTTTTCAAACAGAGCGGTAATCTGATTGTTCACTGTCTCGCCAAGGATGGTACCTATTCGGAAGATGACCTGTTCCAGCTCTGGGTGAGTTTGACGATATTGAGCTAATAACTGTTCAACCAACCTTTTGTGATAGGAATATGCAAACTCCTTGTTGCCCCGAATCGGCACATCTTCTGTAATCCAATCAGGATTGTCTGGATGATAGCCATATGCAGCACCGCTTGAGGAGACGATAAGACGTTTCACGCCATTGCTGACGCAAGCCTTTAGAATATTTTCTGTACCGAGAACATCAACGGAATATTCCAGTTCACGGTTGCTCTTTTTCCCAGGGGTGACGATAGAGGCTAGATGTACGACGGTATCTACACAATATTTCTCCATTATCTTATGTACATCCTCTGAGCGGATATCGAGCTGTACATAATCTATGGTACTATCGGAATAAAATATAGGCTTTTCTTGAATATCAGTAGCGATAATGTGAATAGGTTTCCCATTTTTTTCTGCCATAGATAGTCGTTGGACAAGAAGGCTTCCTAAATAACCTGCCGCGCCTGTTATGAGTACATTCATATTTTCACGCTCCTGGCTGTGTCTTTGGTAGTGTCCTTATGAGGTGGGCGCTTTGACCAATAAATGGCAAGGGTAAGTCCAGAAACAATATGCCAGATTGCCCACCAGGCAGCAACAATGGCCATACCACCTAATCCGTCAAAGAAATTGAATATCAAAACTAGACCCAGACCAGAGTTTTGAATACCTACCTCGATAGAAATCGCTCGACGATCGGCGATAGGGAGTTTTAACAGTGAGGAGGTGGTGTAGCCAATCGTAATGGCAAGTAGATTATGGATAAATACAATGAGAGCAACCATTCCAATAAATTCAATAAAATAAGTAAAGTTTGCTGCCAGGGAAACGATGACAAATCCTAAGAAGAAGACTATAGATGCATTTTTAGCCCATTTGTTGATCAGTTGCGCTTTTTCTGGATATTTATAGTTCACATACATACCGATGGCGAGCGGTAACCCAAGCATTAAAAAGATCGTAATCAACAAGTCTTGCGGGTTGATGGTAAAAGACTTGAGCAGGCTATTTGTCGGTTCGTAAAGAGATCCCCAAAGTAAGGTGTTAAAGGGAGTCATAAAAATAGCTAGCACGGTTGAAATAGCCGACATGCTGATGGATAATGGGGTATTACCTTTAGCTAAGTAGGTCAAGAAGTTAGATAAATTGCCTCCAGGACAAGCTGCAACTAGAAACAACCCAAGAGCGATACTAGGCCTTGGCTCTATGATAAGAACAAGTATATATGTAAATGCCGGAAGCAGGATAAATTGACAAGACAGTCCAATGAGTGTGGGTTTTGGCTTTTTAATACTTTCTTTAAAATCTGCTAATTTTAAGTCCAAAGCGACCCCAAACATGATAAACCCGATTAAGATATTCATAATTGTCAGTGAAGTTGCGTTGAAATTTAATTGGATATCATCGATATTCATGCTATTTACCCCTTGGTTCAGCATGCATTTCTTTAAAATATTTTAAGCCTGGTGCCCACATATGCTTGACTGGATCTACATCAGCATGAATAACCGAACAAATCCCACTTCGGATTGAACGCTCGAGGGCCTCGCGGAATTCATTTGGATTATTTGCATATTCCCCATGTGCACCCATGCTTTCAGCTAACTGTTGAAAATTGATATTGCCCAGGTCTGTATTAATGCTTTCTTCAGGGCTGAGAGTTTTCTTGATTAAGGTCTTAATTGGCTTCATGGCTATATGCTGATTAATTTTTACCATTCCCCATTGACGGTCGCAAAGAACGATATATATAATATGCAAGCCATTCCGCACTGCTGTTTCAATCTCTTGTGGATGAAAGCCCATTGCTCCATCACCAATGATGCAACATACAGGTACATCTGGCCTAGCAGCAGCTGCGCCGAGCGCCTGACCGACACCTGCCCCGAGCATCCCGAATTTAAATGTCGAAATGACTGTTCCAGGTTCTGTAACCTTATAATAGAAATTTGTCCAAATGGCTGTATTGCCGCCATCAATAACAAGTGGTGATTCTTTTGGAAATACCTCACTGCATATAGCAGGAATATGAGCTGAGTTCATCGGAGTGGCATGATCATTTAGATGTTCGTTAAGCTTATCCCTGTGCTTTTGCTTATCTTCAAGGTATTTGGATAGCAATGCTTCGCGCTGGAGGTAGTTCAATTGATCCTTAAAGGGAAGAAGTCGTTGATATAATTTTTCTAAAAAGATTTTTACATCTGAGAGAATGCTGACCTCAGTTGGCTTATTTGCGCCGAGAATAGAAGGATCTAAATCGACTTGAATTACCTTTTGGTTAGGATTCCAGTAAGGTGCTTTTCCCCACCAATCTGTTTCTCCTATCCTTGAGCCTAGCACTAAAAGCACATCTGCTTCATTGCGAACCTTGTTATTAGCCTCAATATGAACCATTGGTAGCATAAGGCGATTATTCTCTGAAATAGAGCCTCGACCGGCCCAACTCGTTGTAATCATCGATTGTAATAATTCCGCAACCTTCTCAAGCTCATTGAAGGCGCGTGCATAAATGACTCCGCTGCCAGCATGAATAACAGGAAATTTGGCTGATATAAGCAGTTCAACCGTTTCATCTAATTGTTGTTTATTTGGTTCAGGTGGATGGGTTACACGGTATTGGCTAGCCCTCCAAAATGAAAGGTCACATTTCACTTTCGTATTGAGAATATTTTCCGGTATATCAAGATGAACGACTCCTGGGCGACCTTCGAAACATTTTCTTAAGGCGGTGCGGAGCATTTCTGGAATCCTATCGAATGAAGGAACTACTTCGCTCCATTTCGCAATCTGGCCAATCACGGCTTTCTGATCAAAGCATTGATAGGTGCCTCCACGGTCTGGGTACATGATGCCGGTCCGCCTGGCACTGGTAATGACAAGCACACGGTTACCTTCTGCCTGCTCGACAACCAATCCAGGGAGGATATTGGCTACTCCCGGCCCATTGCTGGCCATGCAAACTCCAAGCTTACCAGTCAATCTGGCATAGGCTCCAGCCATGTGGGCTGCACTCGTCTCATGACGTGGAGAAATCAATTCAATACCATGGTTCTGTATGTTTGAATAAAATCCAAAATAAGTTCCATCAATGATGCCAAATAATTTTTCAACATTCTCAAGGCTTAACATTTTTGCAATAACTTCGCCGCCACTCATTTCAGCCATACTATTCCTCCTTAATCATTACGATTATATTGATGAATCAAATCAGGGTTTAATACTTGAAATAATTGATGGAAAATCTTTTCAATATCCTCTTGAGTTGGAATCCTTCGGTTTGTGTCAATACCATTGCCGCAAAGAGTGAGCGCCGTTAATTCCTTTATCTGTGAGGAACACATTTGATCCATTGGGATGTATGGTCTTCCTGTCTCCCAAATTTGAAACTGCTCATTATATTGATAGATCAGTTTAAGTATTTTTCTTGCCAGGGAGGATTTGCTTTCATTAGGATTGTGTCCAATAGCAATGGCCATTTCTGCATAACGGTCTTCTGCATCTTCAATTCCGAAGTCAATTACAAATGGATGCAGGAGTGCAACACTTAAACCATGGGGAATTTTATATTTTATCCCTAAGGCTCTGCCTGTGGCGTGTGCTAAATTAGTTGATGAATTAGAGAAAGCTATTCCAGCATATAAACTGCCGATAAGTATATCATCATAGGCTTGTTGGTTATTTGTTTTTATGTAAACGTTTGGAAGGGCATTGGTGATTTTCTTGAAGGCTTGAAGAGCATAGAAGTCTGTTAATTCGGTTGCTTTTGTTGAAACATAAGCTTCCATTGCATGTGTAAGTGCATCTAAGCCTGTATATGCGGAGATGACCGGATGTAATTTCTTGGTCCAATAGGAATCTAATATGGCCGCATCCGGTACAAAACTTGGATGAGAGGGATTACGTTTAATACCAGTTGCATCGTCAGTAATGACCATAACTTTTGTTGCTTCTGATCCTGAACCAGCCGTGGTTGGTATGACAATCAAGGGAAGGCGTTCAATTATCGATTCTTGCTGGATGGTAAGTAAAGTATGCTCTGAATTAATGGCAAAGACGGAAACGGCCTTAGCGAGATCAATCACACTGCCACCACCGATTGCCACAACACCATCACAGCTTTCTGAGAGAGCTGTATGGGTGGTTTTTCTCACCTGACTGAAGGTTGGTTCTCCTTTGTCGCAAATATAGAGCTGAAACGATACCCCTTCTTTTTCAAGCATTGAGAAGAGATATGTTTTCGCATCTTTGTAAAGCTTTACTGAAATCATGATAAAAGCTTTCTTGATTTGCAGCTTTCGAATTGTCTCAATAAGCTGTATTCCACTAAACCCGCCTGTCAAGATTATGGCAGGTTTTAAAATAGATTCGATAAAGATCACTCCTTTAGCTTAATGTATACGCTTACATTAATGCGTTAAGATAGGTTTCTATTATTATATCTAAGGAAGATTATAAAGATTTGAAAGTTCAAAAGCAATATTAATTCTGAAAATTTAAATTATTTGATTTTGATAACAAGATAATATTTTAGGATGAAATAAACTATGTCATAGTAAATATCATTGATATTCCTTTAATTCAATAGAGAAAAAATTTAATTGTTACTGGGACAATTACTGCAGTAAGTTTAAAACAGAAAACTTGCTTCATATCATAATCGAAGGAGTAAGTTATATCCTTAGCATTTCACTAACAATAGCTTTGTTTAAAATTTTCCTTGGTGGAAAAATGAATCTTTCTTGGGTTCTTTTCCTATTTTACCAATCACTTTTGTTCCTTTATTTATATCAATATACAGACTACCAAACATTACATATTATTGAAGTAATTTTCATTTAAAGTTTTTCTCAATTTGATACAATATAATTTGATAACGTACTAGATAACGTTTATAGTAGTTATCTACTGCTAATCCTGACTTTCTTCCGGTTAAATGTCGAATTGTCAAAAGGAGAAAATCAAATGAAACCTTTAAAGTTAGTATTCTTCACAATGATTGCGATTATGATATTTGTTCTTTGGAAAATGTTCCCGACTGAGCAAAAGACTTTTATTACGAATGATCGAATGAAGGAAATCCAGTCAATAGTGGATGATGCAAGTAAAGGTAAAGTTCAAGCCAACTGGCAAAACGTCGCAGCTATTACAGCTATTGAATATAATATAGACACTGTAGAGCCTTATAATATCGAACAAACAACTAATCTATTTATCGAAAAAGAAGGCAACGAATATAAGCTTAAAAATATTGAAGAAGTAATGGATACTTTAAATTATACAGATGAACAGAAATCTCAGGTGAAATCCTATATAACCTACTTGGATTCATTTAAAAAAGGTAATAAAAGCAATCAATATGAATTTATTGCTGAAATTGAAAGTGCCGCTGTAGATAATTATAAGGAATATGGTATATTGCCTTCCATCACAATTGCTCAGGCTATCCTGGAGTCTGAATGGGGGAAATCGGGACTATCTCAGAAGTATAATAACCTATTTGGCATTAAAGGCCATAACTGGGATGGGGCTGTTGCAAGCATGGACACAACGGAATTTCATAATCAAAAAACGAAAAGTGATTTCAGAGCCTATAATTCGATTGATGAGTCAATCGATGATCATGGTGCATTTCTTAAAGAAAATCAACGTTATGAAAAGCATGGCCTTTTTGAGGCTAACACCTATATGGAACAGGCTCAAGCATTGGAAGATGCCGGCTACAGTACGGCTGAGAATGAAAAAGGCGAAAAAATATATAGTGAAATGTTGACTGATATTATTAAGCAATATCAATTACAGCTAATTGATAGCAATGTCACTTCAAATAAATTATAAAAACAAGCGTATGTGTCTACTTTTGCACATACGCTTGTTTTTTATTCTTAATAGGTTATTTTGGATTAACTGCATAGAATTAAATATCCAACTTTTTCAAATGAGGTTTGCTAAAATAAATGGTAACTGTAAAAGGGACTTAAGTAAATTATTCAATGTAAAGATTGGTGAGTGATCATTTGAATACGTATGGAGATGAATTGTTTAAGGGGTCTGCTATGTATTATTCAAAATACAGACCTATGTATCCTTCTGAACTAATTAGATTTCTAGTAGAAAAATTCTCTTTAAATGGAGAGCAGAACCTCCTGGATCTTGGATGTGGAACAGGACACCTCACAATCAGATTTTCTGATTGGTGTAAAAAAATCGTTGGGATTGATACTGAACCAGAAATGATTGAAGAAGCGAAACGTCTACATCAAGAGATAAGAATAGGGCAAATTCAATGGTTTAATGGAACACTAAATCAATATGTACATAATGAACAATATAGCCTCGTGACTATCGCTAAAGCCTTTCATTGGATGGACAGACCAACGATTTTAGAGGAACTTTTTCCAATCATTACGGATGGCGGAGGAGTAGCTATTATAGACAACTATAATCCAAATCAACCACTTACAACATGGCAGGTAAGAATGAATGAAATTATAGAGAAATGGTATGGAACTGATCGAAAAGCTGGAAAGACTACCTATACCCATCCGATTAAAAGTCATGAGGAAGTACTAACTAACTCAAAATTCAATTTAGAGATTCACCAATTACCTACATACGACATCATTTGGAACATTGAATCAATCCTTGGAAACCTATATTCCACCTCTTTCGGTTCAAAACGATTTCTTGAAAATAATGTGGAAAAATTTGAACAGGAGCTTAGAGAAGCCCTGCTAGATGTTTGTCAGTCCGGAGAATATAAAGAAACAGTATCATTGTCTGTAAAGTTAGGCTTAAAGAATCGATAGATAAGGAAGTTATTTCTTTGATGTCCAGCCATAAAGGAGGAGGCAATAGAGGTCATAAAAAGGGTTGGTGTTTATGGTTTTATGTCTCAATCATTCAATGAATAAACCGAGAATTAAATCTAAAATCCTCGGTTTATTTATCATTAAATCCTTTACTTTACTTTACTTGTATAAAGGATGTGCTTCGTGCGTTCTTGAGGGTTATTAAAAAGTAAAACAAACCGGGAACAAAAATGATCGTTCCGATTATTAGAAATACCGGCCTTACCCCTAAATCCCAAAATGGAGAGGAGGCAAACAGAATTCCTAATGGCATAGTGAGCCGGAGGAAAAATAATCGAACGGAGCTCAATTGTGCTAAACGTTCTTTTGCTACACCTTTTTGGAACATGGCGGCACTTTGTGCATTAAACAGAGGGAATAATATACCTCCACTTAATTCATACAGCCATGCATAAGGAATAGAATGTGTGAAAAATAATAATATGAAAGATAAGCCTCCCCCCATTAAACCGATGTACATAAACAATGGATATTTAGGAAGTCTTGTTAATAACCATGTGCCAATAACATACCCAACAGGAAAGGCTGTAGAAAAGATTGCATACTCCCAATATTCTCCGTTCAAGCTTCCTCTAATAAAAGGCACACTGATAACCATTGTGGCTCCCACGGCAAATTGAACGGTAGAAGAGAGGAGAGTCAATCGGAAAAGACCTGGATATTGAAAAAACATTTTGTATCCTTCCTTCATCTCTTTCCACCAAAATCGCTTTGTCCATGCAGATACGATCTGTTTATGATTCTCTGGCAGCCGTTTAAGAGATAGAAAGCTTATTAAGAACATGATTGCAGAAAAGACATAGATGAAGTGAATGGGGATGAATAATAAAAATAAGGAGGCAGCTCCCGGTGCGAGAAAGCTCATAAGACGAAGTGTGCCGTCCAATAATGCATTGGCATTTACCAGTTCCTTTTCTTCACAAAGCTCCGGCAGAAGGGAGAAAGAGAGACTTGCGTAAATAGGCTGCATTAAACCCAGTAAGCATTGCAAGATGAATAAACCAATAATAGCGCCATTCTCTGAGACCAGAATAAAACCCAATAAAGGAAGTAAATAAGCGAATGAGCGAATCAGTTGTATATTGCGCAAAAGTCTTTCTTTAACCATGTAATTTAAAAATGGAGAGCTAATACATTGTAAAATTAACGAAGGGATAAAATAAATCAGCCAAAGTATACCCATCCATTCTTTCGAACCAGTCAATTCATACAGTAATAATCCATTGACAATTCCACCAGCTGCTCCACCTAATTCAGAAACAATTTCTCCAATCCAAAGAGCTTTAAACGATTTTGAATAATTTTTCATAAAGGGTTACCCAAATAATGAAATAGCTTAGTTGAAAAATCTTTAAGCTGAGCGGCATTGATTGAATAGATTCCTTTATCTGCACGAATAAATTTGGCCGATTTTAAAATGGAAAGCTGATGATGCAGAGTTGTCTTTGAAATTAAAAATTGGACGCTTAATTCCTGCAGGGACCTTGGACCTTTAATCAATTGATGAAGCAGCTTTAAGCGGAGTTCATCCCCGAGCGCTTTATGGCCAGCAATTAATTCCTGTGAAGGTACATCTGATTGCCTAAAATATTCTTCTTTAACTGGATAGAAGATCAGTTTGGTATCTACTGTGCGAATTTCCAGTATCCATGGCCGATAAGAAACATGAGGGACCATCTTTACAGACCATACGGAAGGTTCCGGTATATAATTCGCTCTGCCACTAATTTGCGCAATTATCTCGGTGGGATTCTTTGATTCGAATGATTGTTGCTGTTTTTCTTCAAATTCCAATGCTTTTAACCATTTATTCCATTCCTCGAAGTTCCTTACCCATTGATACCATCCATCTATAATGGCTTGATAGAGCATACATATTTTTTTGAATTGATATTTACCAAGATTAAGAACGTAGTCTCCCAAATAATCATGCTCTGAAAAATGTTTACTATACTCAGTAAACAAATGCTTTTCCTTATAATTAATCGCTGTATTTTTACGTGCTTCTTCACAGACTCGATTTTTATATGGAAGAACGGTTTCGTAAAAAGTATTTGGCGAAATATCAGCCAGAGCATCAAGAAACTCCTGAATAGAAGATGAAGAAAATTTTGCTTGCAGCATCATCAGTCCATACCAAAGGTTTGTATCTTCGATTTCTTTTAAATTCTTAGAAAGAGATATTGGCAGCTTGTTTTCCCAAGAGGACCATATTGCTTCCTGCTCAAAGGTATGCCGCATCTTTTCATGTGTATAGCCAGCAATACCAAGGATAACTTCCCAAACTGGTGAAGATTCTACTTGCATAGATAGCGATTCTATCGATTCAAACGAATAAAGTTCCTGCATTTAATCCCCTCCATTTTTTGGATTATATTCAGATTCTAAATTAATCGAATCATATATTCAATATATTTGGAAAAATAAAATTTTTTCTCTTAATTAATCGATTTAAATATGTGTTAATTCTAGTTGCTGCTAGTAGGAAAATAGACTTCCTTGATTAGAATTCGGTTATATGATTACTACTGGAGAACTTTGCATGAAACAATACAATTTCAGCATACATCTGAATAACATACATGTAAAAAGGGATGTAAACAGTTGTTTACATCCCTTAGTCATTAGATTTTCATAACTCCACCTGTACTGGCGGAAGTGACGAGTTTCGAATATCGCGCCAGATAGCCGGTCTTTACCTTTGGCTCAAAACCTTTCCAATTCGCTCTGCGGAGTTCAAATTCCTCGTCTGAAATTTCCAGTTGAATGGTTCGTTTATTCATATCAAGTTCAATGATATCGCCATTTTCAACAAAGGCAATGGGGCCGCCTTCAGCGGCTTCAGGTGATATGTGGCCAATGCTGATTCCTCTTGATGCACCCGAAAAACGTCCGTCTGTAATTAAGCCTACTTTTGCGCCCAATCCTCTTCCGACAATTTGCGAGGTTGGCGCAAGCATTTCCGGCATACCAGGACCGCCTTTTGGACCTTCATAACGAATGACGACTACATCTCCTTCTTTTACTTTACCGGTAATAATACCTGATAAAGCATCCTCCTGAGAATTGAAACAAATAGCAGGGCCTCTATGATAGCCGCCAACTTCCGGGTCAACCGCTCCAACTTTAATAATTGAACCATTTGGTGCAAGATTGCCAAACAGTACAGCCAAGCCGCCACGTTCAGAATGTGGATTGCTTAAAGGACGAATTACATCATAATCTAAAATCTCACAGCCCTGCACGTTTTCTCTCAATGTTTGGCCGGAGACAGTTATACATTCTCCGTTTAAAGCACCCGGTTTTTTCAGCAATTCATTAATAATAGCACTGACACCACCGGCATTATGTACATCCTCAATATGATAATCAGATGCTGGCGCTATTTTTGCCAAATGGGGAACTCGGCTGGCAATCTCATTAATACGCTCCATAGGGTATTCGAATCCAGCTTCATGAGCCAAAGCGAGAGTGTGAAGGACTGTATTTGTTGAACCACCCATGGCCATATCAAGAGCAAATGCGTTATCAATCGTATCGATGGTCACGATATCACGCGGTTTAATGTCCGTTTTGATGAGCTGCATCAGCTGTTTGGCTGATTGTCTGACAAAATCCTTTCTTTCCTCTGCAACGGCAAGGATTGTCCCGTTACCAGGTAAAGCTAAACCTAAGCCTTCCGCTAAGCAATTCATCGAGTTCGCAGTGAACATTCCGGAACATGAACCGCATGTTGGACAGGCGACCTGTTCAAGCTCCTGCAGTCGATCTTCATCAATTTGTCCGGATTGATAGGCACCGACACCTTCAAAAACGGAAGTGAGGGAGAGGGAGTTGCCATCTTTATCTTTACCAGCTTTCATTGGTCCGCCACTGACGAAAATAGTTGGGATATTGACACGAAGAGCAGCCATCATCATACCAGGTGTGATTTTGTCACAGTTTGGAATACAAACCATTCCATCAAACCAATGCGCTGATACGACTGTTTCAATAGAATCCGCAATAATTTCACGACTCGGCAAAGAATAACGCATGCCGATATGGCCCATAGCAATCCCATCATCGACACCAATAGTATTGAATTCAAACGGAACCCCACCCGCTTCACGGATTGCTTCCTTTACAATCTTTCCGAATTCCTGCAGATGTACATGACCAGGAACGATGTCAATATAGGAATTGCAAACCGCGATGAATGGTTTTCCAAAATCCTCTTCACTTACACCAGCCGCTCTCAGTAAGCTTCTATGTGGAGCGCGATCTATTCCTTTTTTTATCATATTACTACGCATTTCAGTCATGACATTCATCTCCAATTAGGTAAATTTATCTGTATATTTAGAATTATTCAACATTTTAACATTAAATGAAGTAATATCCTATCATAATTGGAAAAGAATTATATTTTTTATATAAATATCGTAAATTGCTGATGTAACTTTCATACTTGTTGAAACTCTCTTCGTTTGAAGACACATTATTTTCATTTTATTGAAAATCAGGGTAAAATAATGCGTATTACTTACATGACGTTTCATAATATGGATAAAAATTCTGACTTGGTAGTAGAACTTCAATCAAGACAGAAAGGATTTGATCGTTTGTTAGATTACAAGTTAATGGTCACTTTATATGAAGGAGACTATGAGAAATGGGTTAACACTGGGATTGCATTAGGGATTGTTTTGCTATTCATCCTTTTTAGGAAGCTAGTTACGAAGTATGTCTTTCAGTTGATATTAAAATTGAGAGAGGATAAGCCAAATGATTTATTTATTCAAGTTTTTAAAAGCTTTGAAAAACCGATCAGTTGGCTGTTTATTATCATTGGTCTGTACATAGGGGTAAAGTACTTTCCATTCATCAATCAACATAATCCTTTTTTCTTAAAATTATTGCGTTCGATGATTATCTTTTTGATTACCTGGGGATTATTTAATTTGTCCTCACCTTCACAAGGTATTTTATTAAATATTAATGAGAAAATGAATCAAAAAATCGATTTGATCCTCATTCCCTTTATATCCAGAGCCATGAGAGTGATTATCGTAGCCATCAGCATTAGTATTATCGGTCAAGAATTTGATTATGACGTAAATGGATTGGTAGCCGGTCTTGGTTTGGGTGGTTTAGCTTTTGCCTTAGCAGCTAAAGACGCTGTTGGTAATTTAATTGGCGGAATTGTAATCGTCACAGAAAAACCTTTTTCTATCGGTGATTGGATTTTAACATCTAATGTTGAAGGAACTGTGGAGGATATAAACTTTAGAAGTACAAAGGTTCGTACATTCAGCCAGGCGTTAGTGACTGTACCTAATGCTACGCTGGCCAGCGATGCAATCACGAACTGGAGTCGAATGGGAAAACGAAAAATCGATTTTCATTTGGACGTCGCCTACCAAAGGGAGACAGATCAACTTGATAATCTAATAGAGGAAATTAAACATTTGCTGCGCTCACATCAAGGTGTTCATCAGGACACCATTGTCGTAGCCTTCGATCAATTTAAAGATCATTATATAAAAATACTAGTTTATTTCTTTACCAATACTACTGCCTGGGAAGAACATGTCCAAATTAAACATCAAATCAATTTAAGTATCATGCAGCTGTTAGAAAAAGAGGGAATATCTTTGGCAGTGCCTATGCAAAAAGTTTCTGTTGATCCTGAGTTTTCATTAATAAAAGAAAGATCAAATTAAATCATTTTAATATACCACTGTGAATTAAGTGATTCATAGTGGTATATTTCTTTTATAAAGAGTATTCACTATAACAGTGCTAGAAAACCTTAGATATTAACCATATTTAAAAAAGAGGGAATACATTCTTTGCCACACAAGCCATCTCCAATTTCTCCAGTGTTTTACAATAATCAACTTCTACATTTTCAATAGTTTGATTCATACTCAGAACCATTTCCTTTACAATCGTTGAATCCTTATACCATTCTGTATATTGAGGTGGCGAGTGCGATACATCTTTCCATACATATGAGAGTGAAGGGCTATAAAAGTGAGGAGATCCAGATAGCAGCCTGCATTCTCTTAAACGAACTTTATACTTTTTTCCTGGAAATTCTTCATTTATATCATTAAAAAGATGCGGCCAATAATCCTTTCTTGAGCCTGTATGCGGCGTATTTAATGCCCATTGTTCAATTTTCTTCAAACTTCTATCATTAAATAAACACGTATACAAATCCTTTCCAATTTGAATCCGGCTATCGAGATGTTCAAAGTGATGGATCGTTTTACCCGCAAAACTGATCTTCGTATTATTTTTCAAATAAGGAAATAAAATTTGATTCATTGATAAATGATCTTGTAGAGAAAATTCAGGTTTTACAAGGACCTGATTATGGATATTGGGTTCTTTTATGAGTGTTTCTTCTAAATGGTTTTGTTCATTTATGATAAGTGCCACCGTTAGAAGAGCTGAATCTTTATATTGCCAAAAGTAAGTCCAAACAGTTTGCATATACGCTGAAACAAATAAATGAGGCAATAAGTAGGCGAGATTCCGACCGTATTTAAGTGATTCTTCATACATGAGTAATTGAGGATAGGCATCATTAAAAATCAACCAATTGCCCCGCTCTAAAAACAAAAAGAATGTTTCAGCTTCCTTTTTCTCCAGCAATCTTGATAAACAAGTACCCTTTAAGTCAGTCATATTCCATCCGGCATTTCTGGAAACCATATGGGCAAGAAATGACCAATGGATCTCTGGATGGTTTTGATAAAAAGAAAGATAGGCTTTAGTCCTGGTAATATTATTCTGATTGGCTAAGCTTGTTTTTTCACGTATCATTCTTAAAATCATTTCATCTTCATGCGTCATTTTGTATATTACTTTCTTTTTTTGATCAAGCATCTTTTTCATTTCAGTTAATGTTCCGGATAGTTCTGTTTTTTTCTTTTTAAACCAGGGAAAGGACATAAATATATCTCCTTCTAATAAAAAATAATTAAAGGTGCTCTATTTTATTCTTTGAAAATTCGGTTTATACACATGCATAAAGCGTTAAGATAGACGATTGCCGCTTGGGAGGAGTAATCTAATAAGCAGCATGAATAGCTTTTACTTTGTCAATAATTTGTTCAGTTTCCGTATGAAAGTGAACATATTAGATATTTCAGTCTGTAGTTTTGTGAAAAAATGTTTGATTGAAAAGAAGTGAGGTTACGACATGAAACAACCAAAGACATCAGAGGAATATACATTAGGAAAAATATTGCTATTCTTTATCCCATTGGCTCTGTCAGCTAGTTTGACTTCGGTATCTCACGTTATTATTAACGGGACACTTAGTCGGGCTGAAGCAGCGGAGGTCATTATATCCAACTATGCAATTGCTTTTTCACTGTTTAGTATTATGGAAAGACCGGCTTTAGTATTCAGACAAACAAGCTCAGCCTTAGCAAAAGGGAAGTCGACCTTCCAGGCTATTTGCTCTTTTTTCATAAAAATCATCGTTTCTTTAATGCTTATTTGTATGTTAGTCGCGTTTTCACCGCTTGGAGAATGGATATTCACTTATTTATTTAATGCTGAACCTGAGAATATGTCAGCTTTAATGAACACCTTTAAGGTTTTAGCTGTTGTGATTTTACTATCAGGCATCCGTACGTTATATCAGGGAATTATGATTAATCATCTTGAAACAAAATGGGTGACCTATGGTGTGATTATTCGCTTGATTGGTATGATTGCAATTGCATTTTATTTCATCCATTATGCGGATTTACTGTCAAGTATAGCCGGAGCCATCATTTTCTTAACCGGTATGTTAATCGAATGTGTAATCAGTATCTGGAGAGGCCATCGTTTAATAAAGACAGAGAACCTGGATGAAGATGATGAACAGCCATTGACCCAAAGAGAGATTGGAAAGTTTTATACGCCATTGGTCTTTTACTTATCTTTTCAAACGCTTGTAACACCTATCATTTATGCTTGTTTAAGCTTCATTGACAATGTAAATCTCGGGATCGCTTCTTTTGCTCTTGCCTTCAGTGTAACGAATTTGATCATCAGCTTTTTTATGTACACCCATCAGGTCGTTCTTCAATTTTATGATACAAACAAAAAAGCGGTCTTTCAGTGTATTGTGATTTTTAGTATAGTTCCTACAACATTATTGCTTATATTATGCTATACACCTGCAGGCTTCTGGTTTATGGATACGATCTTTGGCACAACCGGTACATTGGCTAAAGAGACATTGCAGGTGCTGCAATTCTTTATTATAAAAACCTTTGTTTTTCCTTGGGTGGATTACTTAGGGGGCATTTTAATGCTAAACAAGAAAACAGGAGCGATGTTAAAGCCACAGCTTTATAATCTGATTACGGTTGTAATTATTTTAGTGACATTTGTTGTCCTGTTCCCTTCATTAAATGGAAGAGCGGGTGCCATAGCTGCTTCTCTTGGGGAATTGGTTGGCTTAGTATTCGTTTTTATGGTGGTGCAAAAATATAATAAGGACATAGATAAGCAAGCTACTCAAATGGAATCCATGTAAGTAAAAGGGAGGTTATTCAGATGAATAATCTCTTTTTTTTTTGCAGCTAAAAGACTCATAGCATGAGAAAGAGTGAGGAGAGTAAATATTCTTTGTATCCACCCTATCTGTTATACATATTTCCCCTAAATCATTAGTACTTTTATTACTTTTCTTCCTGTTCTAATTTCTCTAATGCCTATTTTTCAGTTAATGGGTAATTCCTGTCTAGTTAGACCCCTCAATGACGACATATTGCTACCGGTATGACGATATTAAGTACTTACTAAATTAGTAATCTTTATTTCCTGTAAATGAAGAGTCTAAAGTGATGAAAAGCATCCAGGGAAAAGAAGAATAAAAGGTTATAACTGGAAGAGACAATAATGCGAAATGTCTAAAAATTCGACAAATATAAAGTATCTCGTGGGAATTAATATAAAAAGTTGTAAATGTAAGGCATTTTTAGTTATTATAGTAAATATATAGCGCTTTACTAGTTAGTAATTTCATAAACTAGTAAATATTAACTAACGAAATTTATTGAATTATGTAAATATTCGTTATTTCACCCATGGCTACTATACAGAAAATCCAAAACGAAAGAAGGAGAGAACGTTAATGGCTATAAGCTTACAAAAAGGACAACGAATTGACCTGACAAAAGGTAATGCAAATCTAAATACGATTATGGTTGGTTTAGGTTGGGATCCAGTAAAGAAAAAAGGCGGCTTTTTTAGCAGAAGTGCAGATGTAGACTGTGATGCATCAGTTATTATGCTGACTGCAGATAAATTGCAGAGTAATAAAGATCTTGTTTATTTTGGGAATAAAAAAAGTGCTTGTAGTTCTGTTATTCATTCAGGAGACAACTTAACTGGGGATGGCGATGGTGATGATGAATCCATTAAAATCAACTTGAAATCTGTTCCAAATACATACAACAAATTAGTTTTTGTCGTAAACATTTATAACTGTGTTCAAAGAAAACAAGACTTTGGCATGATTGAGAATGCTTATATACGTGTTGTGAATCACGATACAGGCGAAGAATTAGTTCGTTTTAATTTGTCGGATAATTATGCTGGCTTAACAACATTGATTACAGGTGAAATTTATCGTCACAATTCAGAATGGAAATTTGCTGCTATTGGTGATGGAACGAAAGATAGCAGTCTATCGGAGATATGCAGCAAATACCAATAATAAATATTAATTAAAATACTGGAGGGAAATAAAATGGCAATTTCATTATCAAAAGGACAAAAAGTAGATCTTACAAAAACAAATCCTGGTTTAACAAAAGTAATAGTAGGTTTAGGATGGGACGTAAACAAATATGATGGCGGACATGATTTTGACCTTGATGCATCCGTATTTCTTTTAAATGAAAGCGGAAAAGTATCCGGCGGAGAAGATTTTGTTTTCTATAATAATACAACAGGTGGTGCTGGTTCCGTAACTCACTCTGGTGACAACTTAACTGGAGAAGGTGACGGCGATGATGAACAGGTTAAAATCTCAATCCAAAGTATTCCACAAAGTATACAAAAAGTAGCTTTTGCTGTAACTATCCATGATGCTGATTCCAGAAGTCAAAACTTTGGTATGGTTTCAAACGCTTTTATTCGAATTGTGAACGAAGAAACGAATGAAGAACTAATCAGATATGATTTGGGAGAAGATTTTAGCATTGAAACTGCCGTTGTTGTAGGCGAATTATACCGCCATCAAGGAGAATGGAAATTTAGTGCGATTGGTTCCGGTTACCAAGGCGGTTTAGCTGCTCTTTGTAATGACTATGGATTACAAATAGGATAATCCTATTCGTTTATTAAATAGTAATATACGAATTTGAGAGGTGTGATTTTGCACATGGCTATTCAACTCAGTAAAGGTCAACGTATTGACCTGACTAAAAACGATCCAACATTGCAAAAAATCGTTATCGGTTTAGGATGGGATGTAAAAAACTTTGATGGAGGCCAAGATTTCGACTTGGATGCCTCTGCGTTCATCTTAAATGCTCACGGCAAATGCCGTAACGATTTCGATTTCATTTTTTATAATAATCTTCAAAGTACGGATGGTTCCGTTACCCATACCGGAGATAACAGAACGGGAGAAGGGGAAGGCGATGACGAACAAATCAAAATCGATCTTTCTAAAATCCCTGATGATGTGAACAAAATTGCTATTACAGTAACGATTCATGATGCGGAAGTTCGCCGTCAAAATTTTGGACAAGTTACCAACGCTTTTGTACGTCTAGTAAATGAAGATACGGGCGCTGAGGTTTTACGTTATGACCTTGGAGAAGATTTCAGTATTGAAACAGCTGTCGTATTTTGTGAGATTTATAGACATAACCTTGATTGGAAATTCAATGCGGTTGGTTCCGGTTATCAAGGTGGGTTACATTCATTGGTTAAAGCATATGGCTTAAGCGTTTAAGAATCAGTGATTAGTTAGGGGAAATTATTTCTTTCCCCTATTATTTTTAAGATATACAACGGAGGGTTAACACTTTGGAAATTTTAGAACAAATCTTAAGTACGTATGCTTTATTTTTTGACTTGGACATGTGGGCGGAAGTATTAACTGATCCTGTAGCATGGGGACTAATTGGGTCCTTAGTAATCATAGAAGGATTATTGTCCGCTGATAATGCCCTTGTTCTGGCTGTTTTAGTAAAGCATCTACCTGAAAAGCAACGAAAAAGAGCACTTATGTATGGGATGTTCGGTGCCTACTTCTTCCGTTTCTTATTTATTGGAATAGGCGTATACCTCGTTAAATTTTGGTTCATTAAAGTTTTAGGTGCTGCGTACTTAGCATGGATTGTAATCCAGCATTTTCGGTCAAAAGCCGGAGATGGCGAAGACGGCGTAAAACAATTTAATAAAAATTCATGGCTTACACGTACAATCGGAATATTCTGGAGCACGGTTGTTTCAGTAGAATTAATGGATATTGCGTTCTCAGTGGATTCTATATTAGCTGCATTTGCAATATCTGATCAAGTATGGGTACTTTTGGTTGGCGGTATGTTAGGAATCCTAATGATGCGTACAGTTGCTGGTGTATTTTTAACATTAATTGAACGCGTACCTGAACTCGAAACTACTGCATTTATACTTATTGGGATTATCTCAGCAAAAATGTTTGCAAGTGTTTTTGGCTTCCATGTATCTCATTATGTATTTTTTGCGATTATCATTGTCGCTTTTCTCGCAACTTTTATCATTCATTATATCAATAAAGGTAAAAATATTGATAAAAACACGGAAATGGCTGCATCTAAAGATAAATAAAAAGATCTGGCTTGAATTAAAGACGGCTACTGTGTTCGTAAACAGTAGTCTTTATTTTTATATGAAAGGAGCATAAGAATGCAACATTTCAGCTATGAATCATCCATAAAAATGAAAGAGATTTTTTATATGGAACCGGAGCCTTTTACGAAATATACAGATAAAGAGGTACTTGCTTATGCCCTTGGTGCCACTCTTTATATGCCTGCTATAAAAGCGAATATCGCAAAGGATATCATTAACAAAAAGTATCAAGAGCTTACTTCATTAGTGATTGATTTGGAAGACTCAGTTGCTGATTGTATAGTTGTGGATGCTGAAAACAAATTGCTGGAACATCTATCTATACTATCTGAGCATCTTGAGGAAAACAAAATAAGCATGGATGAACTGCCGCTTATTTTTATAAGAGTAAGGGACCCAATCCAAATGAGACGAATAACTAAGCTCATTAACGATTATTTGTACATACTGACAGGGTTTGTTTTTCCAAAATTCAATTATGAAAATGGGAAAGAATTTTTAGCAATCCTGGATGAAATCAATAAAAATAATAGCTTACTATATGGTATGCCTATATTGGAGTCAGCTGAAATTATTTATAAAGAAACCCGAATGGATGCTCTATTAAAAATAAAAGAATTATTGGACTCATATAAGAGCTATATATTAAACATCCGGATAGGAGCTACTGATTTTTCCGGTTTATTTGGTATACGAAGAAAAGTAGACACAACTATTTATGATGTGTCGGTGATAAGAGATTGTATCACGGATATTATCAATCTCTTTACCAGACAGGGTGATGAATATGTAGTTTCCGGACCAGTTTGGGAGTTCTTCTCAAAAGATAACCTTATCTTAAAACCAACACTGCGTGTAAGTCCTTTTCAAATAAGATATGGCGGCTCCGGTCTAGTAAAACAGACTGAATTAATCAATGAATATTTAGAGGGTTTAATTAACGAAGTCCTCCTGGATAAATTGAATGGAATTAACGGAAAAACCATTATACACCCTACTCATATTAAAGTAGTGCATTCTTTATACACTATTACACATGAAGAATATTTAGATGCTATAAGCATCATAGCGAACCGCGAAGGGAATGCAGGGGTTTTAAAAAGCTTGTATGAAAATAAAATGAATGAAATGAAACCTCATTATTATTGGGCGAAAAAAATCTTACTCCGAGCCAAGGTATTCGGTGTATATAATGTTGATCAAGATTTTACTAGTTTACTCTTAAATCAAGGACATGATGAACAAATTCTAGAGGTGAAATGAAATGACAGCAACGAGAGTGAATATAAGAGAAGTAACGCACCAAATACTGGATGATTTAACAGTTAGAATCGAAGTCTATGATAATCCATATGATTTCGAAACACATCATTTATTTAAAATGGCGACTCGCATTAATAAGAAACGTAATTTTTTATTCGTAAGTACGGTTTTAGGCAAACATCTGGCTGTTAGTCCTAAAATACCTCTACTGGTTGGTCATTTATTATCCCTGCGATATTTAGAAGTCGTCTACGGCAAGAAAGATTTGCGTGCAGAGGCAATTGCTGAGGCTATAAAAACTGGTGAAAACATTGAGGAATCCTTGCTTTTAGTTGAAGAGAATCCGATCAAACTACCAAAGCCACTAACCATTATCGGTTTTGCTGAGACGGCTACAGCATTGGGCCATGCGGTATTTAGTTCCTTTGATAAACATGCAAAATACATACACACAACAAGAGAAAAAATAGCTGAAATCCCTTCAATCATTAATTTTGAAGAAGAACATTCCCATGCCAGCAGCCATTATGTCTATTCAAGCGACCCTGCTTTTTTTGATAACGACGAAGAAATTGTATTAGTGGATGATGAAATAACGACGGGTAAAACAGCAATCAATATTATCCGAAAAATCCATTCTGTTTATCCATCAAAAAAGGTATTTACATTGATATCGATTTTGGATTGGCGCACAGCTGAGCATCGTTCACAATATCAGCAATTAGAAAGAGAATTAGGGATTACCATACATCCAGTGTCTTTAATGGATGGAACAATCTCGATTAATGGTCAACCTGATTTAAATCTAGAGGACCAACTTGCTGCTCCTAATCAAACTTCTGAGCAACACGTTTCATATATACCTATCCATCATTATTTTAAAGACCATCACTTTAATCAATTTACTTCTATTAATACTGATGAGTCCCTAAATGCTTCCCCTTATTCACAGGCTACAGGGAGATTTGGTCTGGATATAGAAGAAGAAAGAAGTTTTTCTCCTATTTTTGAAGAGATAGGCGGTATTTTAAAACAGCATCGCAAAGGTAAGAGGACCTTGGCTATAGGTACCGGGGAATTTATGTATATACCTATGATGATTGCTTCGTCCATGGGGAGTGAGGTTTACTTTCAATCTACTACTCGAAGTCCAATATACTCTTTAGAAAAGAGTGATTACCTAATTCATAATAAATTTACATTTGATAGTCCTGAAAATAAAGGGATCGTAAATTACTTATATAATATTGAAATCAATCGCTATGACGAGATATTTATATTTATTGAAAGAAACTCATCTCATGAATCAGTAAATTCCATACTCTCCGCATTAAAACAAACCGGAATTAATTTCATTACTGTCATCACTATGACGGAAATGAACCAGTAAGGAATTCATATCAAACATTTCCTTTCTAATTGGACTAGAACAGTTAGATATAAAATATAGTTTCATGCTTTTTAGGTAGTTACTGCTCCACAATACAACCAGGAGGGATTTTATGCTTAAACCAAAACTCATACCGGATCAAATGGGAAGCTACAAAGAAGATGATGCCATCTTTTTATTAAGAGATATAAGTGATTACGTTTTTGAAACGAAAACGGAAGAAAGAGAAAATTTGATCCAATCCGGTATACATTATTCAGAAATGCTCCCTATCGAATATCATCCTCCAAAAGAATATATAAATTTATTTCATGATACTTTAAAAAAATATTCTGAGCGTCTAGCTGTGGCGATTGGAACAGTAGCCGAACAGATTATTGAACGTAAAGGAATGGATAACTTAGTTTTAGTCAGCTTAGCAAGAGCTGGAACACCCATTGGAGTGTTGATTAAACGTTATTACGCTTATAAATATCAAATCAATGTTCCTCACTATTCTATATCTATCATTCGTGGCAGAGGCATTGATGAGGCAGCTATTGATTATATTTTTGAGCAGCATTCTCATGCGAACATTCAGGTAATAGACGGTTGGACAGGCAAAGGAGCTATTACGTTTGAATTAGCTGAAGCATGCGAGAAATATAATTCAACGCACTCGAATTATATTGATCCTTCATTGGCCGTGCTAGCCGATCCAGGGCATTGTGTAGATATATATGGAACAAGAGATGACTTTTTAATTCCGTCCGCTTGTTTAAACTCTACGGTATCAGGCTTAGTAAGTCGTACTGTATTAAACTATGAATTCATGAGTAAGGATGACTTTCATGGTGCAAAGTTTTATAAAGAATTAGCGGACGCAGATTTATCGAATTTTTATGTAGATACAATCAGCGAAAATTTTGGAAAAGTAGAAGAGCAAGTGAAACAATCCTTGGAACAATTACGTCAAGAAGATAAAACACCTACGTGGCTCGGGATGGATTCTATTGAAAGAATTCAAAACATCTACAATATTAGCAATACACATTTTATCAAACCAGGTGTTGGAGAAACAACACGAGTTTTATTGCGAAGGATCCCCTGGAAAATCCTAATCAACCCTAATCATTCGAATGATTTATCACATATTTTGTTCTTGGCTAAAGAGCGAAATGTACCGGTTGAGGAATTCAGGGATATGTCCTATACATGCTGCGGAATTATAAAAGAGGTATAAGGGAAGGGATTACTATTATTTTATTTACATCCGATTTAGACAGAACCTTAATCTATTCAAAAAATATGATGGACAAATACCCCATCGATAATCAAATAACACCAGTTGAATTTAAAGATGATCAGGTTATTACCTATATGTCTCAAACTTCAATTGACCTTTTACAACAATTTAATCAACAACATCTATTTGTACCAGTAACGACAAGAGCACTATATCAATATGAGAGAATTGAAGTATTTCAACAGAAAATAAAGCCTAAATATGCGATTGTGAGCAATGGCGGAACCATTTTAGTAGATGGAAAACCTGACTCTGAATGGGACAATTTTATTAAAAACCATCTTTCTGTTACATCACTTCCACATCATGACATGCTAAATACTTTCGCAAAAATCCGTCATGATTCCTGGGTTGAGCGTGAGTTTTATATCGATTCCTTGTTCTATATGTACCATGTAAATAAAGATACCTTACCACATCATGAACTGCTATCCTTTGAAGATGAATTAAACAAAATCGGATGGAGAACATTTTTGCATGGAAGAAAACTCTATATACTGCCAAGTAATTTAAATAAAGTTTTTGCAGTGGAGCATTTAAAAAAGCGGCTGGACTATGATATTCACACTGCTGCCGGGGATTCCCTTATGGATTATGATATGATCGCGATTGCCGATAAAGGATATAGTCTAAAGCATGGAGAGCTTTACGATGTCAAACCGAACGATCCAAAAATAAACTGGTTAAAAGGTAAAGGAGCAGCTTCCACAGAGGATTTAATTAAAAATCTTCTGAGCCTGTAAGAAAGCTGTAACTCGGTGGGAGTAAGAGTATAAAGTACTATCCCACTGGGTTACTGCTCATCTTTCAATTGTTTTTAGCAATTATATTTTTAACTGAATATCAATCCCTATAAATCATCTATGTAATTGACCGGAAATATCATAGATTTTTTAGTTTATAGAAAAATGGACTAATTACGAGCGTATAATATTCTCCCAAAGTTATATTTTTTGTAAAAAAAGAGCAGGTATTCCAAAACTCTTAGCGAAACTGTAAAAAAATAGATATATAATATTAATGTACGAATCATCTTAGAGAAAGGAGTTTAATTATTGAATTACATAAAAATAGAACCTTTATTAAACAAATCTACAACAGAATGGTTAGAGTTATTTCTTTCTTCTATTCGTACAAGACCATCCTATCATTTAGATGAATCAACTTTTCGTTTTCAAAGAATCAGTCTCCGAGTATTAGGTATTCCGCTCGACGAAGATGAATACTTTAACTCTTTATACGACATGCACCAAAAACCTTTTATACATGTGTTAAGTGAAGAATTGGATAAAACAATCGATAATCAGGTCTTCCAAACTATACAGGATGTTTTAAACTTACATCGGACAGAAAATAAAGGATTATCAATTAAACGATTGATAGCCATTTTTTATGGTAAAAACTTAATACCTAAGCATACGGATTCTACCATTAACAGGCATGTACAAATATCAATCATTAAAGTGGTTGAACATTTTAAAGATAAACAGAAGAGCGGGTTGCTCTCACCTGAATTCCGCAGATTTATCATCGATATGATTAAGTGGCTTAAAAATCATTGGGAAAAATGGTCTAAAGACCTCCAAATAGGTTCAGATTTTCCGAAAGTCGTTTGGTATGGAGATCTATCCTTAAGTCAGCAATATTTTTTATTACTGCTCATGGAATTTGGATGTGATGTTTTAATTTTGCATCCAGCCGGGACAGACTTTTTTAGCGATCTTGATCAGCAAAATGAATTTTCACTACCCTATGTATATACAAATAAAGGGAAGCTGGAACCATTCCCTACGAAAGAACGAGAGCGGCAAACGACTGTAGCATATCGAGCCAACAAACAGCTTGAAATCATGTTAAATGATCATGAGTCTGGTATTTATAAACCTTGGCAATTTAGAAATTTCAAGCCTTCATCTACAACATTAAGAATGACCTATGATGATGTATTTATATATGCAAAAGAAAAAGCAATGATTAGGCCTCAATTTAAAATTGATAAGGATCGAGTAATCATTCCTGTCATATTCACAAAAATCAATGGAGTTTTACGAGATCGAGCGGATTATTGGTCTAAAATGAAGGGTCTCAAGGATTCTTCACTCTCGAAAAACATTCGCGAATTTCCTTTCACGACAAAGACAAAAGCCAATTATCATTTTCACTTTCAGCATTCCTTAGATAAAGATGGTGCACTGTCACCCGAAAAAATGCTCGCAGGAAATTGGTGGAGATATGGACATTTGCCGATTGAGCTGCAAAGGGCCATCGCCTGGACGATTAAAGAGTACTGTGAACATCCTAAATTACTAAAGCTGAATCATGAAACAGAATATGATTTGCAATTATTTTTATTTAAACAAGCGAGTTTGATTCCTGAAGATTTTCTGAAACAATTACAACAATTCGATTATTCTCAAGATGTGCCCAGAATCGTTCTATACAATATGGGAACTAACAGTACATTTACCCGTGAGGATGCAGCACTGCTGCTGTTTTTAAATGAATTTGGTGTGGATATTGTGTTATACAATCCAGCAGGACAAACCGATATAGAGAATTTTGTAGACCCATCTCATTACGATACCCATTGGCTAGAAGATATTGTTTTTGAACAAGAAATTCCAGACTTTCAGCAAGAAGAAAAATCATTCATTAAAAAGATTATTAAAAGAATATTTTAACTGATATCTAAAAGACTGAATCAACAAATATTCCAATGATTGGGGAAATAACTAATGGTAAATGAATTACAGATTAAACAAAATACAGATTTGACAGAACAGTCTGCTAATGAAGTTAGAATGCAGCTGCGCAATGAAGCACAGGTTCTTCAAATTGTAGAAAATATGGATCTTCGAAATCAAAATGAATTATTATCACTTGGGAGAGCACCCGCAGAACGACTTTCTCAGTTTTCAGACAGAATATTAAACACCATGGCACTTTCAAAAATTGATGAATCCGGTGAATTATTAATTCAATTAGAGAAATTAATGAAACGATTTGATAAAAACGAAATCATGAAAGAACCTAATTTCATCGCAAAACTATTTAAAAAAGCGAAGGTGACCACGGAAGCTCTCTTTAAAAAATATCAAACATTAGGTGGAGAGCTTGATAAAATTCATAGAGAATTTGCGATGATTGAGGATGAATTAAAGCGGACAAATCAAAACCTCGAAGGTTTATATGAAGAAGATATTGAATATTATTTCGAATTAGAAAAATATGTAGTAGCTGCTGAAATGAAATTAGAGGAAGTAAATCAGACGTTAATCCCTGAATGCGAACAACGAGTAAATTCAGGCAATCAAATGGCTCGGATGGAGCTGGAAAATCTTCGTACAGTCAAAGAATTATTAGAAAGAAAAATAGATGATTTAGAAAAAGCCCGTATGGTAGCTGTTATTGCCGCTCCACAGATTAAAACCATGCAACGTGGAAATAATGATTTAGTTGCAAAGATTAATAGTGCCTTTGTTACAACCATTCCGATTTTTAAAATGGGCATTATTAATACGGTCAGTGCAAAACGTCAAAAAGTACATTCAGATTCATTGAATGCATTTGAAGATCGCACGAATCAAATGTTAAAGGATGTCACTAGCGATATTATGAATCAAAGCATTGAGATTGCTCAGCGTTCCGGTAGCTCTAGTATTAAAATGGATACCATTGAAAATATGTGGGATACGATTGTTAAAGGAATAGATGAATATAAAAAGGTTAAAGAAGAACAGTCCATGCAACGGATTGAAGATAAAAAACGTTTGGAAACGATTAGAGAGGATGCGAAACGCGTCCTATCCCAATCCTAACCGATTACCCCTATCTATAGTGAAGATAGGGTTTTTTTTATATTCTATATCACCAATTGGCTGGTAATTCGAGTGAATATTAGCTTTTTTATCGATTCATTTGAAATATCGACTTAATATGATTCTTTTTCTATCTAAAATTTGTAAATTAAAATATAATTAATTTATGTAAATAAAATACAAATAAGGAAGGTGTAATACAATGGTTAACTTAAATAAAATTGAATTAAAGAAAAAAGGACAAAATATCAATCTAACAAAAAGTACGAATCAATCACTCGGAGAACTGCTCGTAAACCTAAATTGGAATCAAAAAAGTGCTCCTAAATCCGGTGGATTCATGTCTGCTTTATTCGGTAAGTCTAATAATGTCGACCTTGATCTTGGTTGTTTATTTGAAATGAAAAATGGAGAAAAAGGCTGTGTCCAAGCTCTTGGCAATGCTTTTGGCAATTATAACGCAAGACCTTTTATAAAATTGGATGCTGATGATCGTACGGGAAGTGCCATAGGCGGAGAAAATCTTCGGATTAACGGAGATAAAGTCACCGAAATCAAGCGAATTTTAGTATATGCATTTATATATCAAGGAGTAGCTAATTGGTCTCAGGCAGACGGTGTCGTAACTCTTAAGTATCCTGGAGGTTCCGATGTAGAAGTAAAACTAGATGAACATCTGAACGGGAAAAATATGTGTGCAATAGCAATGATAGAAAATGTTAACAACGAAACATTCAAGGTGGAAAGACTAGTAGAGTACTTTAAGGGTCATCAGGATATGGATCGTGCTTTTAATTGGGGTATGAACTGGGTAAGTGGTTCAAAATAAAAGATTGTACCACAGATAGCAATTTAAAAAATAACAAGGGAGAGTTACGGATGCAGCCGATCTTATTAAAAAAGAATATTGCTAAAGTTGTTTTAGAGAAGAAGAAATTACAAGGCGTTGTAGCCAGAGTAGGAGTTGTGTTAGACATATCAGGTTCTATGCGAGCTTTATACCGTGACGGGGTTGTCCAGGAACAGTAGAGAGAATCCTGGCTGTAGCAAGCCAATTTAATGATAACGGTTCATTGGATGTATGGGTCTATGACAATGAATTTTCCAGGCTGCCTGTTGTTACAGAAAAGGATATTGTCAATTATGTCAATGATAAGATAGTAAATAATCAGTCCATACATAAGTTTGGAAGAAATGACGAACCACAAGTTATGAAAGATGTTATACATAAATATATGAAAGAAGAACCAGCAGATGAGCCCGTCTTTTTAGTTTTTATTAATGATGGCGGATGTAAATCAGGTATTAAAAAGATCATCGCAAATTCTTCAAAAATGCCGATTTTCTGGCAGATTGTAGGTATAGGTGATTCTAATTTTGATGTGTTAAGAAAGTTGGATACAATGGAAGGCCGATTTGTGGATAATGCAAATTTCTTTCATCTGAATAATTTGGAAGATGTGTCCGATGAAGAATTGTACGATCAATTATTAAACGAATTTCCACAATGGTTAGATGAAGCAAAGCAAAAAGGGATCTTAAGATAATTCACTCAAAAGCTCTATATTTCTTTAACAAGGATTAATTTCTACAATCTCTTTTTAATTGATACCACAAAAACACAAACGTTATTAGTTTTTAATGTGTTTCCGTTCGTATTTAGAGAAGCTAAGTGCGATGGCTCCACCGAGCGGACACTCACAAAATAGTGATAAACACGAACATTGGCTATTTTCTTTATAAAAGTTCGAAAAATTAGAGATTATGACTGTATTTTTTACAAAATGCTATTTTTAATTAACAGAACATATGTTCGAACCTTGTTTTGCAGTCTGTTAGATTTTAAATAGAATCATTATATCTCTTCCTAATGCATAGAATCGTATAATTCGTGGTATTAACCTATATAGTCAGATATAAATTATATACGGGTGATCTATATTGACAAAACAGACAAGTGACGATTGCAGATTAGGCAATTTTGAAAAAGAATATGAGCTCCCACCCGGGACCATTCGAAATCGTAATGGCAGGGATACACGCAGTAATAAGAAAATCGGGACGATACGAAAAGAATCGGATCACCACAAAAAGAAATAAAAGAAAATCACAATCTACAAACATATCGTTTTAACGGATCAGTAACTTGAGAGAGCTATTCATTTTCATATACTACGTGTAAAAGGAGATTGATGATGGCAAAAACGACACTGAAATCAAAAGCAACTTTAATTAATAATGTACAGGTCGAGGTCGAAGCTAGGGGACACAAGGTGACAATTGATGAACCGGAAAGAGCAGGAGGAACAGATCTTGGAATGAACCCATTAGAACTGCTTCTATCATCACTCGGTGCTTGTCAAACCATTATGGCTCAAAGTTATGCGGATAAAATGGGAATTCAATACGATCATTTAGTAATCGAGCTTGAAGGTGATTTAGATACGGGCGGTTACAAGGGAAAACCAGGTGCAAAAGTTGGTTTAGAGGAGATTCGTTATATCGTCCATATGGACTCGAATGAGCCTCAAGAAAAAATCGAGGAATTTATCCATTATATAGAGGCGCATTGCCCAGCTCTTGATACCTTAATCAATCCAACCAAGGTTGTATCAAAAGGCGTTAAGGTCACACAAACAAAATAAAATTTTACACCGTCGCGGTATTAGTGACGGTTTTTATTTATATAGAGACAAAAAACCCAACTTACTTAGAAGTCGGGTCGTTTGATATTTAGTCTTTACTTAGTTCCATTTCTCTTAATTGTACATGACGAATCTTTCCTGAAGTCGTTTTTGGTAGCGACTCGGTAAATTCAATGCTTCTGGGATATTTATAGGGAGCTGTTAATGTTTTTACAAAACTCTGAAGCTCTGCAATCAGTTCTTTTTCTGAATGCTGTTTATAAGATTCTGTTAGGACGATAAAGGATTTAACAATATTTCCTCTAATCGCATCAGGACTTCCTATAACTGCACATTCCTTCACGGCAGGATGCTTGATTAAAGCATCTTCCACCTCAAACGGCCCAATTGTATACCCGGAGCTAATAATGATATCGTCACTTCGACCCTCAAACCAAAAGAATCCTTCTTTATCTTTTGAAGCTCGGTCACCTGTAATAAAGTATTCACCTTTTCTTTGGGAAAGTGTGCGTTCCGGATCTTTATAATATTCTTTAAAGAGAGCAGGTGTACTAAGATGAACGCCTATATTACCAACTTCTCCTGCTTGGCACAGCTGCCCATTTTCATCGACAATTTCTACTATATTTCCTGGCGTAGCTTTACCCATGGAACCAGGCTTATTTGGAATATCTTTTAATTGGCCGATTAATAAAGTACTCTCGGTTTGTCCATAACCATTGCGAATCGTTACATTAAACTGATTGTAAAAAGCATTTATTACCTCTGTATTTAGTGCTTCGCCAGCGGAAATTGCACTATGGAGATAAGGTAATTTGTACGTATGTAGATTTTCACTTTTTACAATTAAACGATATTCAGTAGGTGTGCAGCAGAAAACATTTATTCGATACTTATCCAGCAAAGCTAAAAAGGTATCAGCATTGAATTTTCCATTATACACGAAGCCGGTTGCTCCTGTTCCAAGTACGGATAGGAAGGGACTCCACACCCATTTTTGCCAACCAGGAGCGGCTGTTGCCCACACTAGGTCATTTTCACTGATAGACATCCAATTCTTTGCAGCTGTTTTCAAATGAGCATAGCCCCAGGCGTGAGTATGTACAACTGCTTTTGGATTGCCTGTTGTGCCGGAAGTATAGGATAACAAAGCAATATCATCCCTAGTGGTGTTGGCAGCTTTAAATTGAGAGGAAGCTGTTTTCACTTTTTCATCTAGTGAAATCCATTGATCTTTAACATCGCCGACACTGAATTTAATCAGCTTATCAGAGTCAGGAACCGCATCAATTTCAGCTGTGAATTTTTCATAACAGACTACCGCTCGGGCTTCAGCATGCTGGATTCTAAAAGCCAAATCTTTTGCACGGAGCATTTCTGAGCATGGAATAAGGACAATACCGGATTTCAATGCTGCCATATAAATGGCATAAGCCTCGATTATACGAGGAACAATCACCAGTATTTTATCTCCCATTTGTAACCTCGCTTCAGCAAATACATTTCCTATTTTATTTGCTTCTTCGACTAATTGTTTATATGTAATTGATCTAGTCAGACCATCCTGATTCTCCCACTTTAGAGCCAATTTCTCTGAATCATTGGCATAACGCTCAATTTCCGTTGTTAAATTATAGACATGAGGAGCTATTAATTCTTCTCTTTTCATAAAAAAAATCCTCCTAAAATACGAATCAAGTATATGATACCTGTTGTCATATGTAACTTTTAGTATCAGGTATTAAAAACAATTTTAGCTATTTTTTGCTGACAAGTAAAGGAAAGAGAATAGGAATTATTATTGTAACGGCTTACAAGATTGGTATAGCAGAAGAATAAAATTAAACAAAGTTTAATAGGAGAGGACATAAATGCAGCATCGTTATTTTATTTTTTATAGATTGTTTGAAATAAAATTAGACTTCCCATCTGATAGAATCGAAAGTATTACGGTGGAATAATAGGTTTTAACTTAGGAAGATGATTCGTGTAAAGGCATGTAGAATTCTATATACGTGAAAATGGTAACTCTATCAACTTTTAATTAAACAACTATAAATCGACAAAATAATGATTCCAAGCCCGCTATACTTATACTAGTTAATAAGCAAAGGGGATGTTAGAGTGTTTATTTTTGAGCAATTACGTGAACATGCACAAACAAAACCCAGCAGCGTGATTACCTCATTTAAGGGGAAAGAAACAACCTACTCAGATTTTTATCAAAAAGCACAAAACCTAGCAGGATTCTTTCAGCAAAAAGGATATCAAAAAGAGGATATCATAGCTCTTTACTTATATAATTCGGACACCTTTTTAATTGCTTATTACGCTTGTCAGCTAGGTGGATTTTCTGTATTGCCAATCAACACAAAGCTTGCAGCTCCAGAAGTGGAGTATATTATGCGGCATTCAGAAGCTAAGGCCCTTATCTATGATGCTCGTTTAAATCCTATACTAGAAAAAATAAGTCCTACTGTGGAACAGTTTAAGGATATTCTTGAAACTGGCGAAAAAAATACCATAGAGTCAGTTTTAGAGGATCATTCTATCCCTTTCCGGCAAGAGCACATAGACAAAGAAGATACTGCAGTCATATTCTATACATCTGGAACTACAGGTAAACCAAAGGGTGTATGTTTATCAGCGGACAATGTAAGGGCTATTGCTGAAATCTGGGCACAGTCACTAGAAACAACTTCACAGGATCGTACACTTATCGTCACTCCTTTATTTCACTGTGCAGCCAGTCATTGCTTTTCTATCCCAACAATCGTAAACGGCGGTACAGTCATCATTGAAGAAGCTTTTATAATCGAACAAACTTTAAAAGCATTGGAAAGGGAAAAAGTCACGATCTTTTTTGGAGTTCCCGCCATTTATAGTACGTTATTAAATGCACCTCAAATGAAAAAGACTGATTTATCTCTTCTACGGTTATTTACATACGGAGCGGCCCCTATGCCATATGAGCTCGTTAAACGATTAAAGACCTCTTATCCAAATGTAAAGGTTCAAAACCTATATGGGCAAACAGAAAACTCTCCAGGGGCAACAACTCTAAAAGATCATTATGCACTAGAAAAAATCGGTTCAGTTGGAGAGCCTTTACCTTATACACAGGTTCGCGTCGTAGGTGAAGATGGAGAGGACGTTCCTCCTTTTGCTGTCGGAGAAATCATTGTTAAAGGTCCACAAGTAATGAAAGGGTATTTAAAAAATGAAGAAGCAACTCGCATGACACTCAGAAACGGATGGTTGTATAGCGGAGATTTGGGTCGGTTAGATGAGAACGGATTGTTATATATTGTTGATCGAAAAAAAGATATGCTCATTCGTGGAGGGGAAAATATATATCCAGTTGAAATTGAAGAGGTTTTATATCAATTGGATGAAATATTAGAAGCAGCTGTAGTGGGTATTCCTCATCCTGTTTATGGAGAAGTTCCAAAGGCATTTATAGTGCTAAAAGAGGGACGACATCTATCGGCTGAGCATATTCAAACCTACTGTCAACAAAATCTCGCGAAATATAAAGCTCCTGAGACAATTATCTTTGTAGAAGAATTACCACGAAATGCGAGCGGGAAAGTACTCAAACATACTTTGCGAGATAATGCTGTGAAGGCATAGGAAGACGCCTATTTAAATTAGGTGATTAATGGTTGCTCAGCAATTCAAAAAAATCTCTCAGTCAAAGTACTGTGAGATTTTTTGCTGTTATTCGAGTAAAAGAACCTGTAAAGCTGACTGAATAGTAATTAAATATACATAGTATACTTATCACCTTTTTCATAATTAACGTTACTTGCCATTATCATATGAGAAATAGCTTTATCGATAAGTATTTGTAGAATTTTGCTGAATTTTCAGATATAAATAAGATTGATTAATCATTTTAGGAAATTTAATATTATAATGTAGACAGACAATATATTCATACCTATGACAGAATACGTGAATATCTTTTAAAAATAATTTATATCCAGAGGAGGAAATATGAGTAACCAAAATGTTTTGCAGGCATTTTTGAAGGAAAAAGGTGTTCATTGCCCGTATCAAATTTGGTTATCAAGTCCTGAAACTTCAGATTCTATTTTAATTGAGGGCGGGGAACATTTAGGTGTTTTTGAGCCAGCGCATATAGACTTAATGGATTTTATATCTACTCAGGAAGTTAAGGAACATAAAACATATCTTTATTTCAAATATCCTAATCAATACATAGTATCCGTTTGCTTATCTGAATCAACAAAGTTTGACGATAAAGAAATGGATTTAATGTATTATTTTCTTTATCCGATATACAGTGAGTATGCTTTACATGCAAACCGATATAAGATTGATAAAATCATAGAGAGTATCTGTCAGACTACTTCTTTGTTAGATATTGAAGAAATATTTTCTGCGATATTAAAAAATACGATGGAAGTCATTCCAACCGCTGACTTAGGTACTTTGTGGTTATATGACCGGCAATTAGATCGTATAGTTTGTAAGACTTCAGTTGGCCATGTTATGGATGGACTTTGGAAAATGAAGTATAAAATTGGAGAAGGATCTATTGGACAAATGTTCATGAATGGAACTCCAGAGCTCGTGAAGGATACTTCTAAGCTTTTATTAAAGATGGCTACTGTTTCTCCAGAAAATAATCAGTACTGGGATTCTACCTACGACTTTCCCCGGCATGTCAAATCGTTAATTTCAGCTCCAATAGCTGTTGATGGCGAAATTGAGTGTGCTATGATCCTTGGTCAGGTTAAATCAAGTAAGAGTCTAACAGAACAAGATTTACACTTGATGCAAGGCTTTTCTTCTCAGATTGGTGTAGCACTTAAAAATGCAAAGTTGTTCACCGATATCAAAAATCAAAATCAGCTTCTTCTCAAACGAGATGACATCCATTCCACACTAACAAATCTATCTTTACAGAATATGGGGGCAAAAAAAGTAATTCGTGAGCTAAACAGAATAATCGGGAAAAAATTAATATTTGTAGACCTAATCGAAAATAGCTGTATACCTGAAAGAAAAAAACTGCCCTATTCTTATACGTATCAAAAACTTTATCATAGGATTACGAACATGGAAGATGGTTTGCCATACACAATGATTACATCTGAGCAGGAGTCTCACTGTCTATATCCAATCCGTACGGAAAATTTAATTCTTGGCTGTCTTATTATCGAAATAAAGGAACCCTTAAGTCAGCTAGACCATATCGCATTAGAACAGGGATATTCTGTCCTTGCACTTGAACTGGTTAAGAAAAAGAATTTAGTCGAGTTTTATTACAAAAACCGTCGAGAGTTATATTATCAATTGCTGCAGAGCAAAGATTCCACTACATTATTGTCAAAGGCAACCGAATTAGGAATTAAGGAAGATGAGGAGTTTTTTTCAGTAATCCTTCAGTATATAGGAAATCAGGACGAGGAAGTGCTAGACACCTATATACATCGTTTAGTGGCTCAGGTAAAAAAAGAATTACCCTTTTATATTCAAACTATTTTCGGTGACCATAATAAAGCAATCGTACTCTTCCGCCTTCCCGATCCCAAATCATACCCTTACATTCTGCAGATTTTAGAACAAACCATTGTGATGTGGAATGAGGAGGAAAAGGGCAGATTACTCTGCGGAGGTATCAGTTCATCTTATAGCGATTTATCCCTAATAGCAAAATCTCATAATGAGGCGGAGATGGCCCTCTCATATCTTGTTTCAAAGGAAGTTCCTGATATCATAGAGTACTCCAAAATTGGACTGAACAGGCTATTTCTCAATCAAGACAAAGAAGAAATAAACCGTTTCCTGCAGGAGGTATTTGAACCCTTACAGACACCACATCATTCAGCCAGCAAACTCGAAGAAACAATGATTACTTACTTTGAATTGAATCGTTCTGCATCACAAACGGCTAATAAATTGTATATCCATATCAATACACTTTACCAAAGATTAAAGAAGATTGAAGATTGTCTTGGTATCTCGTTTGAAGATGCAGAGGATATTTTACGCCTTCAACTAGCCTGTTATCTTAAGAAATCACTTAACCAAGCTTCCTAGCCTCAAAGTACGACAATTTTTATCGTTATTATTGATATTTAAAATAAAAACCTCATATTTTCATATACGAGAAGGCATTGCCTTCTCTTTGTTTAGATAACTTTCTTCTACATTACCTCCTTCTCCAGCAAAAACAAGTATATAATCTTCAATTCATTACAAAGAAATTATGTGAAAACCTACATTGTATTCAAAAATCTATGTTACTAAAATACAAATTATAGTTGTTATGTTTGAGGAGCTTGATGATTGCCGAAGGAGGATGATGAAATGGATTTTTCTTTTACAAAAAAAGAGGAAGAATACCGTCGAACATTAAGGATATGGTTAGAGGAAAATCTACCTGAGGGTTGGATAGAAGGTAAACGAGATCTGCCAGAAAACGAAGAAGAACAAGCTCAATTTTTGAGGAACTGGCAGAAGAAAATGAATGATGGCGGTTGGGTTGCCATCGCTTGGCCAGAAAAATATGGCGGTCAAAGTGCCTCGGTTATAGAAGAGATCATCTATCATCAGGAAATGGTTAGAGCAGGAGCTCCGCATCTTATTAATTATATTGGAATCCATATGGTTGGACCGACATTAATGGATATTGGAACGGAAGAGCAAAGAGAAAAATTTATCCCCAAAATACTTAATGCTGAGGAAGTATGGTGTCAGGGTTATTCTGAACCAAATGCCGGGTCTGACTTATCTGCATTGAAAACGAGTGCTGTAAAACAGGGCGACAAATGGATTGTCAATGGACAAAAAGTGTGGACGAGTTATGGGCATTTGGCAGACCGTTGTTTTCTACTTGCGAGAACCTCCAATTTAGAAAAGAAGCATAAAGGAATCACAGTATTTCTAGTAGATATGAAACAACCAGGTGTTGAAGTACGTCCCATTATTCAAATGAATGGAAAGCATGATTTTAATGAGGTCTATTTCAATGATGCTGTTGCTTATGATGAAGAAATTGTTGGCGAAATTGATGAGGGCTGGAAGGTAATGATTAATTTAATGCTCCATGAACGAACTGGAATTGGCGCACAAATATTCACTCTGGAGAAGCAATTTTCTGATTTAGTGTTGTTAACGAATGAACTGAAGGAAAATGGCCAGCCGCTCATAAAAGACCCGTTTACACGACAAAAAATGGTTGAGCTCTATACTCGCTGTCGAGGTGTACTTTTAACCTATTATCGCAATATTACTACCTCTATGAAAAGAGGCTATCCTGGTGCAGAAAGCTCGATGGATAAATTAATGAGCAGCGAATTAACAAAGGATTTGTTTGAGTTTGCTGTATCCATTCAGGGTCATGAGGGTGTTTTATGGAAAGAAGATGCACTGGCCAATCCTTTTTGGCAATTAGAATATTTATCTTCCTTTGGAGTTACGATTGGCGGAGGTACAAGCGAAGTACAGAGAAATACGATTGGTGAAAGATTATTGGGATTGCCTAAGGATTTACGTTAATGAAACGGAGGTGCAATAAAAATGGATTTTTCTTTAAGTGAAGAACAGGAAATGTTTCGAGGATCGGTCCGAAAATATTTAGATGGCGCAGGGCAAACAAAGATTGCTCGGGAGATGGCGAAAAATAATATGAAGCTACTCACCAAGACATGGAAGGGTCTAGCACAATTGGGCTGTATGGGAATCACCGTGAAAGAAGAATATGGAGGCGCAGAATTAACTACAGTTGATCAAGTTCCTGTACTCGAAGAATTAGGACGTGCATTATTACCAGGATTGTATTTAGAAACCGTCGCATTTGCAGCACCGATGATTGAAAAGTTTGGTACAGCCGAACAAAAAGAAAAATACTTACCAGGAATTGCAGACGGTTCAAGAACCATTTCACTTGCATGGTTAGAGCCAGGAAAGAGTTTTAACCTGAATGATATTCAAATGACAGCAAAATATGATGAAGACACGATGATTCTTAACGGGTCTAAAACATTAGTTCCTGAAGGCAATCTGGCAGATACATATCTTGTGCTAGTTCGCTCTGAATCAGAAACGGATGGAAAAGGTATTTCTTTTGTCCTTGTAGATAGAAATGATGATGGTGTAGATTATCGAGTACTTCAATCAATGGATGAAACTCGTCATCTGACAGAAGTTAACTTTAAAAATGTAATCGTTTCCAATTCTCGAATTCTAGGTGAATTGAATAGAGGTGAGGACGCCATTGAGGAAGGACTTTTATATCTGAACGCCGCCCTTGCTTCAATGATGGTTGGAGGCATGGATAAAATCGTAGAAATGTGTGCCGAATATGCAAAAATCCGTGTTCAATTTGGCCAGCCAATCGGACGTTTTCAAGCGATAAAGCATCGAATTGCAGATATGAAACTGGATTTGGAGACGGCAAGATCGTTAAGTTACTACGCTGTTTGGGCTTTGGATGAAAAGGCAGAAGATGCAGCAGTGGCAGTTAATAGTGCTCGGGCATTTATTACAGAAGCGTATCTTCGTTTAGCGGGACATGGGATTCAGATTCATGGAGGCATAGGAGTAACAGAGGAAATTGACTGTCATCTGTATTTAAAAAGAGCTCAATACTATCAAACATATCTGGGAAATTCAAGATTATATAGAGAAAAGGCAGCTACAGCTCTTAATTGGTAGATTTTCAGCCTAAACCATCTTTAAAAACAGGAAGGGATGAGTAAGTATGCCTGTAATCCATGAACTAAAAGAATATAAAAATATTATCAACGGTAACGCAGTTCCGTCAACAACCGGTGAATTTATTGAAAGTATAAATCCCTCTACAGGTATTGCTTGGGCTAGGATACCGAGAAGCACGATAGAAGACGTAGAATATACAATTCAAGCTGCCCGCGGTGCATTTCCTAATTGGGCTGAACTTCCACCATTACAACGTGCTGAATTATTAAGGCAAATCGGCGATCGACTTACTGATTATGCTGAAGAATTAGCAACTCTGGAAACAAAGGACAATGGATGGGTCATAAGCAACACAAGCTATACGCTTATCACTTCATTAAAACAAATTTGGTATGATGCAGCCGGGCTTTGTAATTATGCAAGCAGAGGCGATACCATTCCAAAGGGACCAACAACGTTTGGTTATACGTATCGTGAACCTCTGGGAGTGGTAGTAGGGATAACACCATGGAATGCCCCTCTATTTACATTCACCATGAAAGCCGCCTATGCTTTGGCAGCAGGCAATACAGTTATTATTAAACCTTCTGAGCATGCGTCAGTTTCTTCCTTACGCTACGGAGAAATTTTGGCATCCATCTTACCTCCAGGTGTCATAAATGTCTTATCTGGATATGGAACCGAAATCGGTGATGCTTTAGTAAGCAATAAGGAAATAAATAAAATCAGTCTTACTGGCTCTAAAGCTACTGCAAGCGCAATTACCAGGGCAACTGTAAATAATCCTAAACCATTTATCTTTGAATTAGGCGGTAAATCTCCAAATATTATTTTTGAGGATGCAGACCTAGATAAAGTAATGGAAAGATTATTGCCTTATTCCATTTTTACCGGCAACGCAGGACAAATATGTGTGGCTGGATCCAGGATATTAATTCAGAAGTCCATTTTTGAAGAAGTTGTAAAAGGATTCAAGCAGGCTATGGAATCCGTGAAGCTTGGAAATACGTTAGATATGCAGACAACGATGGGCCCAATCGGTAATCTATCACAATATAAAAAAGTGACTTCCTATATAGAGCTTGGAGAAAAAGAAGGAGAAATTATTGCAGGTGGGAAATCTGGCGGTAATGTCTTATTACATGGAGATCAGGAGTTAGAAAACGGATATTGGGTAGAGCCAACACTAATAAAGGTGGATAACCACCGTCATCGTGTATGCCAGGAAGAAATCTTTGGGCCCGTAGCAGTGGTCATACCATTTGAAACAGAAGAAGAAGCTATAGCCATTGCTAATGATACGGATTTTGGTTTGGCAGCAGGAATCTGGACGACTGGTCTAGCCCGTGCAAAGCGATTAATAAGCAAGATAGATGCAGGAAATGTATGGGTGAATACGTATTCTCAGGTTGGCATTGATTTACCCTTTGGAGGATTTAAAGACAGTGGTTTTGGCACAGATTCGTTTATAGAATACACCAGGGAAAAAGCATGTGTAATAGAAATTGGATAAAAATATATCCCACTAAAGTAGACATCTATTAAGTTATGCTTACCTATTCTAATACCAATTGGAGTTGATAAAAATGTTTAATTGGTCAGATGAACGAATTTTTGATCCAGATATGCCAAGGACTATTGATTATCCTAATTTGCCGGTAGGAGCGATTTTAAAAGGAAGCGCCAGCCGTTTTGGGAACCGAACCGCTTTTATTTATCGTGATACTCATATTAGCTATGAACAGGTTTACCGTGATTCTCTTATGTTTGCTTATTCATTAAAAAAGCTTGGCGTAGAAAAAGGTACAGTCATTTCAGTTCATTTACCAACGTGCCCTCAATATATTGTTGCTTATTATGGAATTGTTTTATCCGGTGCTATATATTCACCAATTAATCCTTATTTTCCAAAAGATGATGTCCGGTTTCAGCTTCAGGATTCGGATACTGAAATTATTATCACTCATGAATCAACAGTGAATGATATACAAGGTATGCAAGCAAACTTAAATTTAAAGAAGGTAATTGTGACTGGAGACCAGGAAATGTTTTCATATAGTAATCCAGTAGATGTAAAGGATTACGGAGCGGATTGGTATAGCTTAGCGGATTTGATTACTTCAGGTGTAGATGAGGAATTTGATCCAGGTATTGATCCAAAAAATGATCTTGTCCATATTGCGTATACGGGTGGAACAACAGGTAGACCTAAAGGTGTTATGATTACACATTCTAATTTGATTAGCAGTTTTCTGCAGACGGCAGCCTGGACGGCTGGATTATTGCCAAGAATTACAGACAATAATGGACTTGAAGTTGTACGAGTGGAGAAAGATATTGACAAATACCTAGCTAAATATCCGTGTTTGACAGAGGAAGCCATTTCACTCAGTCCTTCACCTTTGTTTCATATTTCCGGTGTTTATTCTTGTATGGCATATCCAATGTTAGTAGGATACACTGTCGTTCTCATTGATCGTTTTAAACCGACTACATTTCTTGAATATATTGAAAAATATCAAGTGACACATGTGAGCGGTTCTCCAGCTATGTGGAATGGCTTATTCGGTCATCCAGACATACATAATTATGATTTTTCATCTGTAAAGAATGCCGGATCCGGTTCCGCCCCATTAGTACAAGAGGAAATGAAACTATTAGCAAAAACATTCCCAAATGCCAAGATTGGAGAAGGCTATGGACAAACAGAAGCGACAGCAACGATCACGAATACTGTTATGTTGTGGTCTGGATTGCAAAAGATTGGAACAGTTGGACATCCACTTTTTGATACAGAAGTGAAAATCATCCCTGCAGATGGCAGCAGCGACGAACCATTACCTGTAGGATCCACAGGTGAAATATGTGCAAAAGGTCCACAAATTATGAAGGGATATTATAATAAGCCCATCGAAACAGATGAAGCGCTTAGAGATGGCTGGCTCCATACAGGAGATATCGGAATGCTGGACGAAGATGGATTCATCACCATCGTTGACCGCAAAAAAGATATGTTGATTTATAAAGGTTATAACGTCTATCCAAGCAGGCTTGAGGATGCGCTATTTAAGCATCCTGCGGTAAGCAACGCCACCGTAATCGGCAAACCTTCAGCAGGTGTGGGAGAAATCCCAAAGGCATTTGTTATTCTCAAGCCGGGAGCAACAGCAACTGTTGAAGAACTTATCGATTTTGTTAATCAGGAAGTCGTTCACTATGCAAAAATACGAGAATTGGAGATTGTTGAAGTATTTCCTGTATCACCAGCAGGTAAAATTCTTAAACGAATACTGCGTGAGAAAGAATTAAAGACAATAAATAGCCCAATATAAATAAATCATTTTATTATTTCAGGAGATTTATAAGACTACTTTATAGATTGAATCATTCTATAGAGTAGTTATTAATTTGTTAGATAAATATAAACTTTTATCATTCAACTACAGCACAATGTGGTTTGTCCATGTAACGCTATCTACTATTGTAGTGTAGAACATTACAAGACTATGTGGATATTTATGTTGAAACCTACATTGATGCTACTTGTATATTATCTTAAAATTTGCATAAACAATCGTCATTTTTACACATAAAGCCTATTAATGGGAGGCAAAGCTATGGAGCTTGATAAAAGTATAATTGGTTTAGAAGGAAGCACTTTTTCAGTTGAGGTAGAAAAGCGACATATTCGTCAATTTGCGGATGCTATAGGAGATTCTAATCCTTTATATACGGACGAAGCATACGCTAAAAACACATTTTATGAGGGAATTATTGCTCCTCCAACCTTCTTAATTGCCTTAAGCAGTGAAGGAAATCATCTTCCTCTAAAACTAGACGAAAAGCGGATGCTTCATGGAGAGCAGGAGTTTATCTATTATCGTTCAATTCGGCTGGGTGATCGACTCATTTGTAAAAGCAAGGTAGCGGATTTATACGAAAAAGACGGAAACAGCGGTAAAATGCAATTTCTTGTCCTTGATACCGAATTTAAAGACGAGAGCGGAGAGATGGTAGCCATCAGCCGTATGAATATCATTTATCGAGCTGCTTTATGAAAAGATAGGGGGTCAAATGGATGGAGATACAATATCAGGATTTAAGAGCGGGACAAGCGCTTCCTGTCTTAAAAAAATCGCCCATTACAAAGGTTCAATTAGTCAAATATGCCGGTGCATCCGGCGATTTCAACCCGCTACATACTGACGATGAGTTTGCGCAAAAGATTGGCATGAATGGTGTGATTGCTCACGGAATGCTAATTATGGGCTTTTTAGGCCAATACATTATGGAGCTTGCAGGCACCACAGCTGAAATTAAACAGTTTAAGATGCGATTTGGGGCGATGACAATTCCAGGTGACTTAATAACATGTTCCTCAACTGTAGAAAAAATCTATGAGGAAGATGGCCTGAGAATGGCAGATTTGAATTTAATAGCTGAAAAGGAATCCGGATCAGTTGTTGGTTCTGGTAAAGCCACTTTAAAATTTCGTTAACTTGTACAGGAAAAGGAGGCATTAATGTGGGGGATATAAGCAATCGCTATGCCATTGTAGGAATTGGAGAGAGTGAACGGTCAAGAAAATCAGGAACCACACCACTCCATATGGCTTTAGTAGCTGCACGGAATGCATTGCAGGATGCTGGGCTTGAAGCTAAAGAAATTGATGGAGTTATGAGCTATAGTACTGGTGATTCCTGCTCTTCACACCAGCTGGCAACTTATTTGGGGATACGCCCCAGTTATGTTAATGACGTCATGGGTGGCGGAAGCTCGACTGAAATGTTAATTGCAGATGCAGTTGGATTAATAGAAGCAGGCTTAGTAAAAACCGTATTAATTTGGAGATCTATGAATGGTTCTTCCGGAAAAAAGGTCGGACGAGGATATGATCCTGACATGATCCAGGAAGCAATTGATGGAGGAAGCTTCATTATTCCGTATGGTTCCGCAAGTCCATCTCAGTGGTTTGGAATGTTTGCTACAAGGCATATGTATGAAACAGGGATTACACGTGAACATCTGGGCCATGTTTGTGTAGATTTTTATGAACATGCCCAACGAAACCCTAAAGCATTCCTAAACGGACATCCATTAACAATGGAGGAATATATGGAAACGCCATACATTAGCTATCCATTTACTAAACACGATTGCTGTGTTGAATTGGATGAAGCGAATGCGATCATTGTTACGTCAGCTGAAAGGGCTAAAGATTGTAAGTCCAAACCAGTTTATATTATGGGAATTTCAGCAAGAGAATGTCATCCACATGCCCACTATTGGTCCGATTTGACTCAGGTAGCATCAGATTATGTCGCTCCACAATTATATAAATCAGCTGGTGTACAGCCATCAGATATTCAAGTAGCCTCCATATATGACTGCTTTAGCTGGGTTGTGCTTCGTCAGCTCGAAGCCTTTGGGTTTGCTCCACGTGGAGAAGTGGGGGATTTCGTTGCTGCAGGAAACTTGAGGATAGGAGGAAGCCTTCCTACCAATACAGCAGGGGGAATGCTTTCAGAAGGCTATACTCATGGAATGAATAATGTACTTGAGATCGTTAGGCAAATTCGTCACGAGTACAAAGGAACTGATCGTCAAGTTGAGAATTGTGAAATCGGAATCTGTACAGGTTGGGCGGGTCCAGATATAGCCGGTGCTATGATTCTTAGAAATTAGGAGGGATATAAAATGGCCTATCAAAAACCCATTCCACTAAAAAACCAGGATAACAAGCCTTACTGGGATTCGGCAGATAAACATGAACTTTCCATCCAGAAATGTGATTCCTGTCATAAATATCAACATCCTCCTGGTCCAGCCTGCTCAAAATGCGGCAGTCCTAAACTGAGTTGGGACTCATTCGGTAACGAAGTCTACGGAACTATTTATTCCTATATCATTTCCTATCGACCATTTCTGCCTGGTTTCCAGGACGATCTGCCGACTGTTATTGCTCAGGTCGAACTAGAAGGACTGCCTGAAATTAAAATAACAGGTAATGTTTTAAACTGTAATCCTGACGAAGTAAAGATTGGCATGGACGTCCAAATGTTTTGGCAGGATATCAACGAGGAACGAGCTCTTCCTCAGTGGAAATTGAGGTAAATAATAAATTGTTAGACTGAAACCATGATTCTTTGGCAGCAAAGAGTTATGGTTTTTGTGTTTCTTACTATAATAAAATTATTGTTTAAATCTGGGATATATTAGTAGCTAAACAGTGACATTCTAATCAAGTATTTAGTTCTAAGGTATCTTTTGTTGGCAATTTGAACACAATTCTATAAAGTATAATATAAGGATATAAAAAAACAGCAAAAGGAAGAACTCTTTGTTATTTTTAAACAAAAGTCATCAGTCCCTTTTATAGTTGAAAAAGATTAAGTTAAATAGTAAGTCGAACTTCTAAATGAGAGGGGAAAGATGAAAATTTATGTGGATGCAGATGCTTGTCCAGTGAAAGATATTATTATTTCTGAAGCAAGCGATTTTGAAATACAGGTTATCCTTGTTACAAGCTTTTCTCATTTTTCTAATGCAGAACAGCCATCAGGAGTGAAAACCATTTATGTTGATTCTGGAGCAGATGCTGCAGATTTTCGAATTGTGAAGTTAGTGGAAAAAGGAGATATTATCGTTACGCAAGATTATGGTCTTGCATCACTAGGTTTAGCAAAAGGAATTATCGTCCTCCACCATAAAGGTTTTAGATATACAAATGAAAATATTGACCAATTATTACAAACACGTTATTTAAGTGCAATGGCTAGAAAAGGTGGACAGCGAACAAAAGGACCAAAGCCTTTTACAGCTGAAGACCGGGAGCAATTTAGGTATCTTTTTAAACAGGTTATTTCTGTTAAAAATTAGGCTAAACTCAGAGATTTAAAAAGGAGATAAATATTTTGAAGTATTCAAAATCGCAAATGCAACAACTAATTAAGGGAAATAAAGAACTGCATACACGCTTTAAAGAGTTAAAGGCTGAGCATGGTCTTGAAAAAAACAATGCCATCAAGGCCTTGTACCATTCAGAAGTTGCGGATGGAGGAAAGTATCAGGCAGCTTACCAAGCACTTGATCAGCTCAAAAAGTAGATCCTTATATCTTATTTACACTTAAAAAATGCTGAAGATATAAGTGGATTAAGTTAGTAACCAAAATATGAAAGTAGGTTGCTGGGTAATACAAGGTTACTGTTCAATAGAAAAGGTTATTCAGCAATCGGGCGCTTTCCCTTAAGAAGGATAGCACCCATTTTTACATTTAAGGGCCAGTTTGTGGAAGATCGAACTTTAAGTATTTAAGAGTTTGGGAAGAAATATATTTATTGTAAAGATGAAATTAGCGGAGAAACAGTTGTTATTTGAAACATATTTAATCACTTAGTAAGAGTGAGTGATATAGGTTTAATCAGAAAAGGTATTATTCTCAGTTAATAAAAAAGAGATTTACACATTTTTTATTCCTAGCTGAAACAAGATCCTACTTTGGATCTTGTTTTTCTTATAAATCGTTTTCTCCACACGGACAATAAGAAGAAAGGGTGATTTGTATATGTCATTAGTCACATACCTAGGTGACTAGTGACACAAAAGTGTTGTCGTTAATTCACCCCTCAAATATACCATTCCAATAAAAAGGCAACAAATTTGTGTCATTAAAATCACGACATAAATTTGTTGCCTTTTTATTTTATTGACAAGATACTATTGTCTTTAATATGTAATGAATTTATAAGTGAATATTAAGGAAATTACGTGAAAACAGGAAGAATTGATGCGAACTCAAGTATTATCGAAAGCAAAGAAAGAATCCACAATATTTAAGAAAAAAGCAGAAAAAAGAAAAAATAGGAGGATTTGATATGAGTTATGAAAGAACAGGAGAAATGATAGGAAATAATCCAGTGCATACACAAGAAACAGCAGAGGTGAATGGAAATGAAATTGGAAAATACAATATGTATTTGGAGGCAAGTGTATATGAACAATTAAAGAAGCTTGCGTATGAACAAGATAAAGGACTTAGTGAAGTTTTGACGGAATTGATATTGTCGGCAGGTGTTGCGGAAAAAGACACTTCCCGTGGTGAGCAATGGACTTCGGATATGATTGAAGAGGTGGAAGAGTTACACAACAATACGCCGGAGGGACAGATAGTGGATGCGGATACCATATTGGTGGATTTAGTTCAGAATTGTGACCATGAGTTTACCGGCTTTACGCAGGATATCTTCAATATTTGGAAAGAGAGTGCGGACAAGAAAGCTGTAGAACAGATGTTTTATGAGTTTACGGATATGGAGTTTGACCGATTCCTTATGAAGTGTAAAGAAGAGATTACAAGAGGGCCAGTAGGACTAAATGAAAAGATTATGGAAGCCGTTGAACGAACAGGTTTGAGTGAAAAAGGCGATAAAGGGGTTGTTTCAAAGATTGAAAGATGAACGGATTGCAAAAGTTGCAAAGAAGATTGAGAAGGATGTTCCAGATACTCCATCCGGAACATTATAAGGAAATATTGGGAAATTCTAACCTGGTACTATGGGTTTAGATTCCCATTCTGGATATAATAATTATTTTTTGGAGGTGACTAAGGTGAAATTGTCAAAAAAACAGTATGCAAAGATTATCAAAGAGTATACATTTGGTGAGTATGAGTTAGAAAGTATTTACAAGTTTCTACCTAAAAATATCCCAAATAATGAGAAAAATATGTATGCGTCAGCCTTGTTATCAAAAGCGTTACAAGCTGCTTATATTGCATTGTTGAACCAGAAAGAAAAAAATGGAGATAATAGCTTGGATGTGTTGATTCAAAATACTAAGGAAAAAGTGACAAAACAATGTGGTCTAGAGAAGACAATGCCGCATGAAACGGTGGAAACCCGAGGTTTTGGACGAGAGTAGAGGCGGGAGAGCCGGAATACCGACTCTGTTTTCTACTAGGGTACAACTCTGGCAATTCATCTCACCACTTAGCCCTCCAAGTCTTGAAGTGGAAGTATTCTTGCTATGTCGTTGGATAAATATGGAACAAACATTTTTCTTGTCTGGAGTTTATATAATCACTAGCTTGAATTTCTTCCAGACTCTTGCTATTTTTAAAACATAAAAAATAGCCGTAGGTAGCTACACCTAACGGTTATTTTTTTGTGTTGAACTTTGCCACACGTTCCTTTACTCATCTGTTCTCTGGTGCCGACAATCCGGATTTCTTTGAATAAAGGATTTTATATTAAAGCAGCATAATAAACGTTCTTCCTCGTTATCTATTTTGAACTAATAAACAAGGCTTATAATTATTCAATTCTACCGAACCGCCGCCTTCTTTGATATAACTGGATATCTTATCTTCAGTCCATCCTCTAGTACGCTTGGCCATAAAACACCTCTAATTCAACAGCATTATTAACAACCACGACATTACCGTATCTTTACCTTATTATCAACAATTAACACACTTTATTACAATTATATATTATACTAAATATTGCAAGCTCCCCCTTTTTTTGAGATAAAATCAATAAGTTGGAGGTAATGCCGTGTCTGGTTTTTATATTAATGCTGCTATTTTCCCTGCTTATGGCGCTGTAATCATAGAAGATAGGGAAGGAGGTCATACGAAGAATTTTGAATTCCCTAGTGGCGCAAATCTCCTTTATTTAAAAAGTATCAAAGATGACCAAGAGTATACCCTTTTAAAGAAATATGCCGACGCGGAACAACTCACTGATAATGAGATAGAAATTATTCTTGGGTATTTTATAAATAAAACAACTCGACCTAGAATTACTCCTAAGGAGAGTCAATATGACTATTTTTTGAACTCAAATGGAGTAGAAGAGAAAGGGAATGATCTTACCTTAATTGAGGAATGGATACCCTATCTTAAAAAAGATACATGGGATCATATTGCTGTAGATTTATTCAAAAGTTTATATATCCCAGTTATTGAACAATATGATTTTGGAAATCTTGACATTAATTTAGGAGCTTGGAGTTCAGAGGAAGATCAGGTTAAACAATCTTTATTGAATACACTTAGAAACGCATATTTATTTACACTCATCGCTTATTTATTTGGTGACAAAAGGAGTCTATATAATTCATTTAATGAATTTTTCACATATGAATTTTCAAAACGGATTAAATTTATATGTGGTCTATGGAAAATAAAACAGCCTGACGAGAAGATCAAATATATCCCTATTTTCGATAACTTTTTTAATCTCCAAGGACTAAAAGAACAAGAGTTAACGGATATAGTAATGTCCTTTTTAGATAATAAAGAAATAAATGAAGAAGATAAAGAACTGATAAAGACCACCCTAATTAGCGGAGCAGAAACATTTCATAAAAATACGAGTTCACAAAGGATAGCTTTAGAACAAAATCTTATAAAACCCACAGTAAACTATATTGGCGAGATATCGTCTGCTATGGATGATTTAAAAGCAGCTCAACTTATGCATGATCACAGACTATATAACCAAGCAATAAACAGAAGCTACTATTCAATGATGCACGCATTAAAGGCCCTTCTTGAAAAAAATAATTTGCTAAGCGCTTGGAAAGGGAGAAACTTAAATGTTGAAGAGAACCATAAAGATTTGGAACTTAAGCTTTCTCGACTTGTAAATCAACAGCTAATCAATAAAAGCTTTCTAGGTGATTTTAAAACAGTTAAACAAAATAGATGGATAGCCGATTATAATCTATCAAATAAAATAGAAATTGAAAGTAAGGATTGTTTGAAAAAGGCGAAGGATTTTTTTACAGAAGTAAAGAGATTAACAAAACAAATCTAATCAGAATAAAGGAGCTGTAAGAATGAAACCTCGTGAATTAAAACTCTTTTCAACAATGGTCGAGACATTGAAGTACGATGCAGAAAACTACGAAGATGCCGATGAGTTATTGACTATTTTAATGTATTCGGAGATAGAACTATCAAGTCAAGGAATCTTTGCTAGTAAATATAATCATTATTTGGAGGATGTAATTATCCGTGTGAAAATCCCATTACTAAAAGAGGCACGTGCGTTACAGCAAAGCTTTGGATCTTTGATTGTTGACTGTTATTCCGAAGATAATACATTTGAGTTAGACGATATCATAATTCGCCCTAAGCAAATATCAAGTCCAGACGAATTAGAAGTTCAATCTCATCTGGCAGCTTTCTCAAAAATTCGTGAAGAAATTATTCAAAGTATTCGTATGGCTAAACATTCAATTTGGATAAGTGTTGCGTGGTTTACAGATGAAACACTGTACCAAGAGTTGTGTAATCAACAAACAAAGGGAGTTCATATCCGTATTCTCATTTCAGATGAGGACTCAAATAGAACTATGATTCCTAAATTGAAGAATCAATTTGAAACAATTGTTGTTAATAGGTGGGGGCATAACGATTATAACCGATTACATTCTAAGTACTGTATTATTGATTATTCTATTGTTTTACATGGCTCATTTAATTGGACACCTACAGCTAGTAGGAATGAAGAACATTTGACTGTTTCAGTAGATAGACACTTAGCTGAACAGTATACGGAGAATTTCAAAGAAATATTTTGTATAGCCAATACCTAACAGATAAAATCAAAAATAGCGATAGATCGAATACAGTAAAAACCAAAAAAGAACCTCCGCCATGGAAAGTTCTTTTCTTCTTTTGGTTAATTCATTCAATTTGCGCTCTGCCAGTCGTTATATAGATTATAGATACCAAAGGATCTAGCATCCAATTTTGGGCATTTCTTTAGTTATCATTTCTTTTTCCATTTTTATCGGCAAGCACTCTTAAATGTTCTTCTGCTAATATTAGGGTTTTTTTGGCCGGAGCATGAACATTACCTAAACATAAACGCATGACTCCATCGCGGACATCCCAACGAAATACTCTTTCCGTGGAGTATTCTGCCATTACATGTTGTTTACCACCTCTTAAAAGTAGATTCTCTGGCTTCCACATGACAAATCCGCCCTCATATAAGGTCACGTTGGCATCTTCATAATAGACTTCATAAATCATATCTGTATCATCCTGATGGGCGTATCCTAAGTGCCAAACCATTAAATAAGGTGGCATACTGCGGATTTCGACAGCTTTCCCGAGCCATGATTTTAAATCCACCATATAAGCTCCCAACCATTCCCTGGTGCCTACAATCCGGATTTCCATGAATAGAGGATTATCTATTAAAGCAGCATATCCATCCCTGCTATATAGAACGCTGTACACATCATCTCGTGAATCATATTGCAAGATGCCTCTCGTTACTGGTTCCTCTGGCAGTTTTTGAAGAATGTCTGATTCTCTTATATGCTTGTATAAGCAATTATCATGCTCCGGAACAGCAATATCATAGGACGGTTCTTCATTCTGTCCGAATGTACCGTTTGCATCCACTATCTCGATGATACCCTCTAATGGTTCATCTTTTCCATTAAACCGAAACTGGACCTTATCGCCCCAATGATAAGTAGGATTTTTCATCCTATTCACTCCCTATATTTGAACTAAATCTGTTTTTATTCCGATAATAAATCTATTATCACATTCAACCTAGTCAAAACAACTAATAATTTAATTTATCATCAAAAAGATAAATTTGCACTTTTTCGTAAAAACAATACACAATTTAGACACAAGGGAAAACGCATATATTGTCGAATTCTTTCATCAAGGAGGGCTGACAATGAGAACATTTGTCACGGTAGACAAAGCTCAAGAAGAAATCAAATGGTTACACAACTATATCGATCTGGTGGAGAATTATGAAGCTGATACCATCGAAAAGCTAATCTTAAAAGAGTATGCTTATTTAGGAAGCGCCCAGAGGGTTGCTGATGAATTAAATCGAAGGAAAATTAAAATCAGTAAGCGTGATGTAATTCCTCAAGATGTGACAGGCGTAATCCGTTCTATAGCAAAAGATGATCTACACAAGATTATCAAACGTGGATTTAATTATAAGTACAAAACAAGAAAATAAGGTTAAATTTGGAAAATATATATAATTATCAGAATTGTGATGATATAATTAAAGTGGCTAGGAAACGTGGGATGTTGACCTGGAACGCCACCATTTAAAGACTGAGTAGCATTAGTACCTCGTTAGCTGCAGCAACGCTGTATATTCTAATGAGGTGATTAAAATGAAAAAGAAAGTATTATTAATTGGGCTTGTGGTAGTTATACTATTCCTTCTAGGAGTGAGCACTGGAGTGATAGGGGTGCATTTCGCACTAAACCTTAGCATGCTATCTTCATACTGGAATATTCTCTTAGTAGGTATTTTTGGTATGGTGGGTGGTGAGCTCCTAAGACTCATCTTAAAAAGGGTGCCAGACTAATGGGGGCACCCTCACCCACCAAGGGTTTATCGCTGATAACCCTAACCAAGGGGTTATCACGATAATCACAAGTCCCAAGTTGATGTAGTACTATCCAATCGGATTAATCGCCCGGCGTATAAGGACTCTTTTTAACATCGAATGCCTAGATTCGATATTAATAGGGTCCTTCGTTGCGTAATGCTTGCTTTAGCACCTATTAGACTAAGATTGAATATGAATAGGTAACTTGATAATATTCGAAATTTGCATTGAATAATGAAGTGCAAAATGTATTGTGCCGATATTATATTAAATATAGATGAAGAAGTCGGGGCTTGAGAGGTGCCCGGCTCTTTGGTGTGGAGTTAGAAGGAGAGTATTAAGAATATGGATGGACTAAAGAATAGCTTGGGCTTTAACCGGGCTATTTTTTATTGAACTATTTTTAATAAAAACCTCTAATTTTTGTTTATTATGGATAAACTTTTATTAAGTTTGCCTTAATAAAACACAAATATACAGAACTTCTAAAATAACGTCTAAATTCACCAAAGGATTTGACAAACTTTATGACGAACTATTATTCAATATATCAATCTTTATTGGAGGTAATATTTATATGTATCAAACTCCAATCCCGGTTAAAGGAAGAAGCCACTTCGGAAGCAATTTTTGGGATGCTTATAGCATTAAGTTGAATAGAGACGTTAATTTTTATAGTGATTTAGAATACGATCATTGGGTACTCGTAGAGACAAATCCCAAAATAAAATATTTTTGTGAGCAACCCAAGAAGATATACGGTACATTTGCAGGAAAGGAATCCGCTTCAATATTTGATATGTGGGTGAAATATGTTGACGGAATCGAAGAGTTTATAGAAATTAAATATGCAGACGACTTAAAGCCAACAAGTAAGAGGTTCAATAAAGTATATAGACAAACAAGTATACAGCGAGAATGGTGTTTGGCAAATAAGTATAAATACTCCATTAAGACAGAAAAAGATATTAGGGGAAATCAAATATTCCTTGAAAACATGAAAACAATATTACCGTATCTAAGATACAAGAAACCAGCAGAAACGGAGACCTATAAAATCTTAAAGGAATTAAAAAACGAGGGTAAAGCAACCTTTGAGCACTTATACGAAAATCAAAATATGTCAAAACAGTCCCTTAAAGAAATTTTGTTTTATTTAATTTATAGCGGGAAGGTAAAGTCAAATATAGATAAAGTATCTATTGGGAATAAAACGGTGGTATGGATCAATGGGTAAAAAAAGAATTTATGAAGATCCTTCAATTGATCCAATACACCTAGAACGAGATAAATGGCCAACTGTATTGGTTGATAGTTTAACGGAAAACCATAGGGACATATACTTTAAAAGAAAAAAAGCAGTTGATTTATACCTTGATGGGAAATTGAGTATAAAGGAAATAAGCGAACAAACAAAAATAACTAAACAACAACTTAATCGGTTTATAAAAAATTGCTTAGAATTTAATGAACAAGGTGAAATTTATGGCTATAGAGCTTTAATTCCATATATAAGAATTAAACCATATGAAAGAAAAGCAGCCATAAATGGATTTAATAAAATTGGAGAACAAATAAAATTATCAGGCGCATTTACAAATCTGCTAAATAAGTATCCGGATTTAAAAGAGCTCATCGATAATTATTATCTGAAGCGAAAAAAGAGAGATTTGAATGAGCCAATAGTACGAGTGAAATATCTTCATAGAAAATTTATTGCTTTATGTAAAGGATTGGGGATTGACCCTGCTAATGGTGATTATCCTTTTAACACAGAAGATATGGGGAAAAGAGCTCTATATCGATACGTAAAACAATTACAAGCAGAGAATTCAAAAATTATAGCGGAAAGATATGGAGATGATGCTTCTAAATTATTATATAATACCGGAAGTGGTGAGCAAAACACCTTTAACGAAAGACCCTATAAACGAGTTGAATTTGACGGGCATAAAATAGACGCAATCTTTGTAATCGAATATGAAACACCTGAAGGTGATGTAATAGTAGATACGTTAAGTAGAATATGGATTCTTACAATTATTGATACTGCCACAAGAGCAATTTTAGGTTATCATCTTTGTTTAAGCAAAGAATATTCTGCTCAAGATGTACTTGTTTGTATACGTAATGCCATTATACCTTGGAAACCTATGCAATTTACTATAAATAATTTACGGTATCCAAATGAAGGAGGGTTTGTCTCTTCTATTATTCCTGAAACTCAGTATGCTGTATGGGATGAGATGGCATTTGATAATGCCAAAGCCAATCTAGCATACAAGGTTAAAGAAAAATTAAAGAAAACTATCGGCTGCAGTGTAAACACTGGACCTGTCGGTACCCCCACTAGAAGACCTATTATTGAAAAATTCTTCGATATACTAGAGGATAATGGGTTTCACAGGTTACCTAACACTACAGGAAGTAACCCTAAGGATCCCCGAAGAAAAAATCCGGAGAAAGCAGCTATTGATTATAAGATTACTGTTGAAGAAATTAGAGAGATAGTTGAAGTTCTGATTGCCACGAGAAACGGGACACCACAAAGTGGCACAAATTACTTGAGTCCTATAGAAGTCATGAAACAAAGAGTACTAACTAAAAGTATGCTACCAAGATTATTGCCAGAAGAAATGAGAGAAGAAATTAATCTACTCTCGTTAACAGTAGAAGTAACAGTCCAAGGGAATATAAAGCTTGGAAGGAAACCTTTTATACATTATATGGGCGTAGATTACAGAAGTGAATTACTTTCGAATAGTTGGCAATTAATTAGGAGTAAATTAAAAATTATTGTGAATAGTGAAGACTTGCGATATGTCCGTGCTTTTTTACCAACTGGTGATGAGTTAGGCATTTTAAAAGCTAAAGGTAAATGGGGGTTCAGAAAACATTCATTAGCAGTAAGAAAACAAATTAATAAGCTAAAACGCAAAGGATTAATTCAATTTACAAACCAAGATGATCCAATAGAAATTTATTTCGAACATTTAAAGTCTAAATCAAAAACCAATAAAAATGCTCGTAATTCTCTCGTTTCTCTAAGCGTTGAGCAAGATGCCACAGTCATTAACCATGAAGAGAATGTGACTGAATTAACAGAGCTTATAGAACCCACACTTGATAATTATCCAAGCCTTAAAGAAGATGTCGGTATAGATGAAGATTCAAGTAAAGTAAATGAAGTTATCCCAATAAAAAAACGTACAAGCTTCATCAATCATGATAGTAGGAGAACTTTTAATAGTTAGGGATGTGTAGATATGAATGAAGAACCAATAATTGATTTTAAATCCTTAGAAATTATACCTCCTGATATTCCTGTTGGACAGCATCCTATCGAACAGGGAATTTATCTTCTTGATACTGTAGAAATAAATGAGTTAAAAAATATATTGTTACAGTGGATAGATAATAGGTTGCCTGGAGCTATTATACATGGCAACCCGCGTATGGGGAAAAGTAACGCTATCGAATATCTAATAAGATTTTTTAAAGCCGAATATCCGGATGAATTCTGTACTTTCAGGTTCAATTGCCAAAAATTCCAAAGACCAAATGAAAACACTTTTTTTGAGTTTTTACTTAGAGATGTTGGACATGGGTTATTTGATAAGGGAAAAGCTAATGCAAAAAGGGATAGGTTATATAAATTTCTATTAGAAAAGGGGGAATCGTCACGAAGGAAACAAATTGTGTTATTTTTAGATGATTCCCAGCGACTGCAAGACATTGAATATGATTGGTTAATGGACATTTTTAATGAATTAGACCGCTATAGTATTACTTTGACATCTTTATTAATAGGACAAGATGAACTTCGAAATGTTCAGTTGACCTATAAAGATGTTAACATGAAACAAATAATAGGAAGATTCATGATACACAAATATAAATTTAAAGGCATAAATAGCGCAGATTCTTTAAATTACATGCTTGCAGGATATGATTACGCTACAGACTATCCTCAAAATAGTGGTTGGAGTTACACAAGATATTTTTTTCCAAAAGGCTACACACTTGGAAACAGGATTGAACATTTTTCAGACCAATTATGGAATCTGTTTATTAAATACCACCGGGAAGCTGGCAAAAGGAAGAATCCAGAAATACCCATGTACCATATAACTACCATCATTAATTTTCTTTTCAGAAAATACGGCACCAATGGAGAAAACTTGGAATGGTTAAATATAAATCATTGGAAAGAGGCGATCGAACAATCCGGATATTTAATTTTCCAGGGGATTAATAATTATGAAGAATAGAATCTCTTTTACAAAGGCGCAATCCAAGAAAGTTATATACACTTGGAAAAATCGCTGGATTTCAGATTTTGAATCTCCATGGAGTATATTTGAAAAATTTAAATACATGAATAGTATTACATCTAATGATTTATTAATGCATTTTGGAAATGATTATGTTAAAAATTTACGGTATATCTCGACGGATATTTATAGGGAGTTATATAAGTTAGAAAATCTCGAAAAAGATTTTATAAAGGTTGCTCTTGATTTAGACATAGTAAAACAAAATAGAGATAACATTCAAATGATTATTAAGTCTAATGATAGCGCTAATATGAATTTTTTTAAAGAATACGTATGGTATTGCCCGGTTTGCATCAAAGATGGATATCATAGTATTCTAAATCAATTCAAATTTATCCATGACTGTCCGGTGCATAACATACCCCTAGAAAATTCATGTCCTAATTGCAAGCAACAATTAAAATACTTATTAGAGACGAAGGGGAAACAAAGCCCTTTTACTTGTTACTGTTCTTATGATTTTCTTCAAACTGAACTTTTTAAACATGATTGGAGAAGATACAACGTTTCAGATATAAAAGATACTAATGTAAAAAGATGGCTAGCTATTCCCCAGTTTAATTTCAAAAATTATATGTTCTCAGAAGATACTGCAAGGAATAAAAAAATGAGTGAAGATAAATTTCCGTATTCATTATCTGATCTGATTTCAATCCATAATCATTTAACCACAGGAACTTGCCAAAATAATTTTTATGTACGACACAGTAACAAGAACATTCCTCGTTTAAAAACACCCGAACAAAATAAACTAAAAAGATTAAAAATACAAGGTGATATAAGATTTCAATACGCTATTAAACAATTTAGTGATTTTGATGAAGAAATAAATAGAGAAGCGCATATTTTATTTAATTCAATAGCTAGAAGAATAAGGAAAACCATGCTTAAAAACCACAAAGGTTGTCTTCCGTATTTAACTAGAAATTTCAAAGAAATAAATGTTGATACCATTCATCAAAATAACATTTGTCCCGTTGCCTATGCATATGCGCTTTGGAGAGTCATAAACCAAGATTATATAGCCACTCATGATGTTGATAACTCACGTGATAACCCGTTTACTAGGCACAAAAGTAACAGTATGTTAAGAAGTAATATAATCAATTTAATACTCGATTCATGGAGTAGACAAAACTTTATAAATGGAATAGAAGAATACGAAGAAAATCGTATCGAACAGAGATGGATTGTTTTAAAATGTCTAGAAGGAGAGATAATAGAGGATTTTTATAGATGTTTAAAGGTAGCATATACACCTTATATTCAAAATAGATCATTTCATCAAGATGAACTGTTTTTTAACCACAGTTTCCCTGAACTAAAGTATGTTATATCAAAAACTACACATCAGAAAAGTATCCACTTATATGTAAGTCAATCCCTTAAGTTATTAAACTCCATTGATTTTTGTCCAACCCCTTCTAAGTTAGATCATAAGCGTAAATATAAAATACCAAATCCATTGGATAATGTATTTTAAGTATATTATTTCTCAAATTTGGCTACTACAGTAATAAATCTTTAAAGGAGTTTATACTGTAGTGAATCAATCAAATTATTGCTGGAACAAACAATGGATTTATCCATATGAATCACCGTTTTCAATCTTTGAAAAATTTAAATTTGCGAACAATGTAGGAAAAGAAGATATTTATGATTTGTTCTATAAAAAGCAAACCGCAAACGAAAAAAAATATTCCGGCACAAAATATTTTTTGCTTAATTTAGATGTATTAGATGAACAGAAAGTAACTAATATTTTGAATTATCCGATAATCCAACAAACCAATAATGTTATACAAGATTTAATAAGACCGCTAAATATTAGTTTCAATAGGCAGCGCTTATATTTTTCTAGCCATTTGCGTTATTGTAACAAGTGTTTCCATCTAAGGTACCATAGCGTTATACACCAATTTTTATTAATAGACAATTGTCCATTTCATAACTTAAAACTTATCGAAAAATGTCCATATTGTAAAAGAAGGATTCCGTTTGCTATTTTTAATAACCAATCTTTCCATTGCAATTGTGAATATAATTTACTTAATAAGGAGCAAACTTTTAGTGATTATATAAATTGGGATAAAAACGCTACATTTACAAGTAAGTATAATAGTGAATTGAATGAATATTTACACATGACAGATACGAATATTTTTGTCGATCCAATTTATTTTCATAGCTCTAAAATTAATGTGAATTTTATAAATCTTATAGTAAGTTCACTTCATACTAATTACACAGCATATAAACAAAAAAATAAAGCAAGTTCTAACTATTTCACCAAAGAAAGTTATCAAGAAGTTTACAGTTCTACCAATTCCACATATAAATCCCTAGCGCGGTATATAAGGCAGAAAATATGCACAGAACATAAAAATTGTATTAGAGACTATATAAAGAATAAACCCATTAAATCCATTTGTACGCATGCTCTTTCTTATATAGTATGGAGAATGACAGTTGATGGATTAAATTCTGCTTCTTTGGTAGATAATTCAAAACAAAAAAAGAAAGATATTTCTGACTTTCTAGTATTCAAATTAGAGAATGACATTGAAATATTAGAATCCCTATATCATTTTTTGTCGGTAAATTTGCCTATGAATCATCAATTGGCTATTTTAATTATTAATAAATATATATCATTAATGTTGTTAGAGCGATTTTATATAATACATAATTATTTGAATGAAACATTTGATCAAAGTCTCTTCTCCGTTCTTAATCAACTCCAAGATGTCCATATTACAGTTTTATTTATATTGCAAAAAAGAGAAAAGGGCTATATTTTATGTTTTAAAAAATTATAAGAGAAAATATAATTTACATTCTCTTTGGCTTGTTCAAAGAAGTAAATTTAATGATAAAATAATTGTAATGGTACAAGTAGAGAAAGGGGAGTCAAATGGAAAGAAATCAAACATTATTATTTGACCCACGGATAATTAATAAAGAAATACAACAGCACCGTCCTAAACATATCGAATCATCCATGGATATATTAAAAAATTGGGTTAAAAATCAAGAAATAATTATTAACTCAACTGAAAAAGAATTACAAAGCCAATTTTTAAATGATATTTTCGTGAAAATTTTAGGATACTCCACAGTTACAGCAGGGGGAGAAACTTGGGAAATAGAAATCGAAAAATCTACTGAACTTGATTCAACTGTTCCTGATGCTATATTAGGAACTTATACAATGAATCAACAAAGTACTTCTGCGGTGGTTGAATTAAAAGGACCAAAAGTTAAACTAGACTTAAATCAGAACAGAGGTAATAAAAGCTACGGCACACCTATTGATCAAGCTTTTTTGTACGCATCTAAATATGATGGTTGCAAATGGATTATTCTCTCAAATATTTATGAAATACGTTTGTTCCAATATGGTCGATATCAAGCGACATATGAAAGATTCATCTTAAGTGAATTGGCCGAAAATGAAACTGAATTTAAAAGATTTCATTTCTTACTCAATAAAGAAAATCTTATTGCTGATAATAGTAAAACAAAGTCAATAGTTGAACAACTAGGTGAGATTAGATATATTCAGCAGCAATTTATAACAAATGAATTTTATACATTTTATAGTAAATTAAGAAAACATCTCTGGGATGAGTTAGTCAATACAAATCCCGCTATTGATAAACTTGTTTTGTTGGAAAAAGCTCAAAAGATACTGGATAGAATACTCTTTATTCGGTTTTGCGAAGATTTGACTTTATTACCACCAACAACATTAAAAGATTCAATTGAAGAAGGGGAAAAAGCTGTAAGGGTCTCAATATGGGTTTATTTGCAGAATCTTTTTAGAGACATAGACCGTGGAAACAAGGAATTTAATATCAACCGATTTAATGGAGAATTATTTAAACATGATTCTATTTTGGACGATTTAAATGTACCGAACAGAGTATTCTCTGAAATCAAAAGATTTTTTGATTATAATTTTACCACTGATCTTGATGTCAACATTCTTGGACATATATTCGAACAATCAATCAATGATATCGAAGATTTAAAAAATGAAAATAACAGTACAAGAAAACTAGAAGGTATATTTTATACCCCGGATTACATTACGGAATATATTGTGGAACATTCAATAGGAACTTGGCTAAATAACCAAAAAAATAAGCTTGGTATAAATAACTTAGTCGATTGGAATAAGACAGAAGATAAGGGTTGGAGAAAGAGGTACATACAGGAACATATTGATTTTTGGCTTGCTTATAAAGAGGTTTTATCAAAAATAAAAATTCTTGATCCAGCATGTGGCAGTGGTGCTTTTTTAAATAAGGCCTATGATTTTTTATACGCAGAAAATGCTTTTGTATCAAAACATATAAGAACACTAGAATTTATTATTGAAGATAGAGCTCTTGAACAGACTCTTGAAATGTCTGAACTAATTGATGTTGATAAATCGATACTAAAAAATAACATATATGGCGTTGATTTAAATAAAGAATCCGTAGAAATAACAAAACTTTCGTTATGGATAAAAACTGCGAATAGTAATGAACCTTTAACATCTTTAAATGAAAATATACTTGTAGGTAATTCTGTTATTGAGAATGATGAAATTGCTAAGGGTAAAGCTTTTCACTGGAATGATAAATTTAAAGAAATAATGGAAAATGGCGGATTTGATATTATAATTGGTAATCCACCTTATATTCCTATGGAATTTATCCCAAAAGACGAAAGAAGTTATTTACATGACAGATATCAAAAATTCTTAAAAAACAAGTGGGATATGTCTACAATTTTTATGATAAAATGTTCTGAACTTCTAAATGACAATGGATATTTATCACTTATAGTTCCAGTAACATGGCAAACCGGCCCTAATTATATTAATTACAGGGTGAAATTATTTAGCGAGAATCTTTCTTTAGAGAGGATAATTAATTTACCTTATGATATATTTCCTGATGCCTATGTAGACACTTGTATATTCGTTGCAACTAAATATTTAAATAATGCTAACTATTATTTTGGTTACCAATATGAAAATAGAGAAAAGCTAAATAAAATTAAATTACATGATATAGCTATGGATAAAATAGAGATAAAGAATTATATCTTTCATAAGAATTTCAAGATATTCCCTAGATTATCTGCATATAACTTGTACAATAAGATTGATAAGCAGCTTAGAAACTCGCGACAATTCAAAAGACTAGGCGATATAACAATTTCAACACAAGGACCTGTTAAAAGTCAGTACAGTTACTATAACAGGTGTATAAATGAATATTGTTTCCCTTTTTTAGAAGACGGTCAAACATATCGATATTCACATACAATTAATGAACGAAATTTTATTGATCTAAGTAAAAGAAAAAGTTTAATAAAATATTATATAGGTAACCCTAAAATATTTATAAGACGAATAGTAAATCGTCAAGACAGACTAATGGCAACAATTATATACGAAGATTTAGTCGCTAAAAAAGACATTAACCCATTTATCGTTACTGATGAAACATTCAATCCTTTATACGTACTAGCGCTTATGAACAGTAAATTACTTTCGTATATTTACATAAATTTTTCTAGTATTGCAACAAAGGATGATTTCCGTCAAACAACTATGACAGAACTGAGAGATTTACCAATTAAAATAGTTGACGAAAGCACACAAATACAAATTGCTGAAAAGGTCAGCTACTTAATGACGAAATTAAAAGAGTTTAATCAAATCAAGGACAAAGCAATCGCCATGCTTGAAGCAGAATTTAACTTATCTAAGACCACTAACAAAATAAACGAATTCTATGATTACCCTATAAAAACATTATATGATGAATTAAAAAGTTTAAAGGTAAATATTGATTTTAATGCAAGAGCTGAACTTTATGATTTCTTCATTCCTATTCAAGCAGAGTTAGCGAATTTAAAGAGGGATATAATAGGCTTGGATAACGAAATCGATGAACAAATTTACTCGTTATATTCAATAGATCCAAAAGAAACAGTGGTTATAAACGAATACTTCAAACAATATAAAAACGATTCATCTTTGTTTTGATATTTGAATCAAATAGCTAAAGAGCCCAATAATCGGGGCTTTTTTTTGTTTAATTTAGATAGAGGGATAAGACACCACATTTGTGTCAGTTAAGGCAACACAATTATGTCAGTAGTCACTAGGGGAAACCTCTAATCATTGTGTATTTTTTCTAGTTTACATAATATATATTATAGGAAGTTGTGAAAACCAATTAAACAAGTGTCTCATTAATCAAGATTACTTTAGCAATTGAGACAAAATAGAAAAATTTTCAAATGTAGATCTTAATTATATATTTAATTCTTTAATTCATTTATATAATTTATTTATTCGTTATATCCCTAGTTGTTTTAATAATTTGTTTTTTAAGTTGATGTTGAACATAATTTTTTATAGAATTTTTATTCTTTCTTTGTAGTAAATAATAAATCTTGAACTAACTTATAATTGTTTAACTTGTACTTAGATTTAGTTTTAAATCATTAGAAATTAGATTTTATAGTCTTGTTGCCAGATTTACGTTGGTTCTTTTTTAGTTTACATAATGTTATTATGGCAACTTTTTTCTCGTTTATTTATAAACCTTCTAAATTAGTAGCGATCGATAAAAATTACTTAAGACTTTTATATCCGTCATCGCTTCATTCAACTTTATTGCTGCAAAAAAAATAAGATCTCATGTTTTTTAATGAGATCTGCGGAATAATTCGGTACCTTTATAATGTCTCCAAAAGAACTTCTTTTGGTATCCAGCCTACCAAACCATCTTTTTTTATTAATGTATACGCAGCACAATTATTATCCAATATAGAGACAATATCTCCTTTATTTACGTTTAATTGAGCACAGGAGACATCCGTTCTAACTTTATAGCCTCCATCTTCATGCTGTTTTATATATTCATTTTTGATATAAATCAATTTGTCGGTTTGTTGCTGTCTGCAAAGTGTGAAATACTCCCCTTCTTCTATTGGGGATATTTCAAATAAAGGATAGGATATCGAGCCTGTCATTTTGGGATCAGCCTTGATCTTATAATCTTTTATAATCTCACATTTTGGGAAACGGTCTACATATGTGTAGAAATACTCATTTCCGAGCGGCATTTTATTGATAATTAAAGCATTTAATTGACCAGTTTCCTTAATAACATTTCCCCCATCAATTGCAATTATTTTCTTATCAAAATCCATAATTGGATTGTGGGAAGGAATTTCAGCTGGATAGTTGATTACTGGCCAATGACCGACAAAAACCAATTTATTTGCTTGATGAGCCTTATCTAGGAAAGATGGCATTCTAAGGGCGTTTTCTCTGCTAGTCATTTTCCAATCTTGAACAGAATCTAAACCGGCATGTACAAAGATAAAATCGTCAGTTTCTATTGCTGTCGGTAAATCATTAAGCCAATTAAACTCAGATGAAAAATTCTCCTTTATAATCTCGTTTAATTCAGATATATTGCGAATGGTATCCATATTAACTCCTAAGTGTTTTAGACAATCATTCAGCAATGTATTCTTTCTTTTGGATATGTAATTTAGTAACCAAGGGTCTTCTTCTAATAAGTTCTCTACTAAAGTATCACAGTTGCCTTCTAGTACATATACCTTAGGATTTTCTTCTGATAACTCCATAATATATTTTACAACAGCAAGACTGTTAGCTCCTTTTTCACAAAGATCTCCATTAATGATTAAATAATCTTCCCTGTTGTAATCTGCTTTTTTCAATAAACTTTTTAATAAATCTATTTCCCCGTGTATATCTGAAATAACAACAACTCTAGCATAATCAGGTAAAGATAAAGACTTTATTTTATCGATTATAAATCACTCCATCCCTTATTTTGTGTGCTCAGTTTGCTCCCGCTCCACTTTAAGTAAACCTTCTTTATTATTCAATATAAAAATAAAAAATTCCTTCTTTCTACATAAAAAGACAATGATGAAGCATCCCTTCTATTTAGGAGGACACATCTTGACCAAACTATTGTTAATGTGAATGTAATACCTTAATTACATGGTTCTTTTTCTCTAAATCCCACTATATACATAGTTCAATAAACTTTATTACGGCATTTTGTTAAACCTGAAATAATTTCAACCATAAAAAATGCCCTAAAAGTATGATTCCTACTTTAAAAGGCAGATTAATTTAATATTATTAAACTTATATTTTCTTTACTAATTACATGAATTTAATAACTAGTAGCAAATATGACGAACTTACTTTAGATTCAACCGCTAATTAATCATAGATTTATATAGATCTTCTAAACGGATTAACATCACTTCAATTTTATGTTCATCATTTAAATTGGCTTGCCCAGTCACGATTTGATCTTTTGAACTTTCAGAACCTTCTTTTTGGAGCTGTATTTCTACTGAGAAATCATACACGCTATCTTTTTCATCTACCTTTTCGTAGTCAATGTTTTTAATTTGCAATTGGTAATCATTTTTTATTGGTTCTATCATGACTGTTGAACCGTAGCGATTAACGAATTCCGTATATGATGTTTCATTTGCAAAATAATCTTTAAATAGCTTTTCTTCATATTGCCGTAAAGCTGCAAGTTTCTCTTCGCTTTCTTGATCCACTATTTGTTTTAATTCATCACTTGGACCTGTAAGACTATTCTGTAATACAGCTTCAACGGTCTGAATATTTTCATCTTGTGTTTTCGCTTCCTTTTCTTCGGTACAACCCACTAACATTAATAGAAGTAAAGTAAATAAAACAGTTGCAAATTCATCACTCAGTCGTTTTTTCACATAAACCTCCCCCTTTTGGCAAACTTCCTATATCTGATTATATCTTTAAATGTATTTATTTACCATTTTAATATGGGTGTTTCCTGTTTTCTGCCAGGTTTGATCAAGCATCAAATCAGTGTAAGAGGAACTGCTTTATGCAGAAAGGTATCGGCACGTGTTTTAACAACACCGCAAAAATCTATGGGGTGTTGTTAAGTTGTATGCGTATTTTTGATGTTGATGTGTAAATTCAATAAAACATTAATGATAGATGAAGTTTCCCTAATTAATCCGTTATTTATTTTTTTCTACCCGTTCACCGAACCCGGTGATCTCTTTCTATGTCTCTTAACAATAAAAGACGGCCATTCACAAATGCTCTGTATTAATCCGATTCTTTTCATAAGGCTGTTCTGGTGGTACTTCATATTCTAATTCAATATCAAATGAGGAATCCTGTAACGTGGGGTCTATTGAATTCACTTCTTCCTTTTCTTTTCCTACTATTTCTGCTTTACTATTTTTCTTATTCATATATGTACCTCCTATATATTATGTACATATAGGTTTACCAGGTAACCCTTTATGTATGCTTGTTTATAGCATGTCCTTTAATCTCCCGCTTCTCTTTACATAATCACTTATAATTAAATAAGTTAAAAATTTGCAGTATTCGGATCTATCTTCGATGTAGCTTTTTATTTTAGTTCTCTCTTATTCAAAGGACATATTCTCTTCTCTACCAAAATAACCTATAGTAAACAGGTTAATTTGGAGGGATCATATGAATAATACTCTTATCACTGCTGATATGATTACGAGATTTAATGAGCTCAACAAGAAGAAAAAAGAGATTGAAATGGAAATGGAAAAACTGAAAGAGGTTTTTCATACGTATTTTGATCATCATGTAGGTGCAAATAATAAAGGTGAATTAATCGACAATGGTATAAAGCTTCAAAGGCAGATACGCAAATATGAAAAATACAGTACTGTACCAACTGTATATAAATTAGAAGAACTAAATATGAATGAATTAATTAAAACAGTGAAAATCCCAGATGAAGAAAAGATGAATGCTGCTATTAAGCTTGGCTTCCTTAAGGAAGAGGATTTTGAAAGCTGCAAGCTAATCACTTACTCCAAGGCTATTTCAGTGAAAGAAGTATAACGGTCAGATATTAAGAAAAATGTGCGTTAGAAAGGTTAACAAGATTAAAGACAGATCTATATGAATCCTCTACACTTATAATAAACTATGTTAATAAGGTGGAAGGATGATACAGTATGAGAATAGAGAATGAAAGGCAACTGGCTGAAATGATTATCCAACTGGATTTATTGCGTGATCAGCTCTATGAAGAGTTACAGAATAATTTTGGATCAAGAGGCCAGGAGTTTCTACGTACTGTGCAAAATAGCCCATTACAGCATGATATATCCATGCATTATACAGTTGAGGATAGACGCGGTATCTCCCTTGCTTTATTGGAGATTATGTTCATTACTGCGAAACAAAAAAAGCAGATAGGATAAAACATAATTATTACTAAGACAATCCGTTATAGATCATAGATGTATTCATATGATAAGGGCATAGAAAATCCGCTATGCCCTTTTTGTTTATGATAAAATTTGCTGTTGCAGCCGCTCCAATTCTTCCTCGATTTAAACTAGTTCAATTCGTTCAAATAAAGGTTTTACATGTGATAAATGTTTAAGCTATGAGTAAATTTCGCAGTATTTTAGTTATATCGCAATAGAAGCTAGGTTTGTCTTTCTTACTTTAATTAATCTACAAACGATTTATTAAGTATCGTTTTTTGATTAATCATCAGGAAGTTCCAGAAGAGGCAGTATACTGATGAAAATTAAAGGAATGAAGTGGAATTTCTATGAGGGGAACCGTACACACATTAATTCAATACAAGAGAGAACAATTAAACGGGGTCAAAGAAATTGTTAAAGTAACAATCACCATTTGTTCATTAAAAACAACAATACATAAAGTCCTGGAAGAAACAGAGCACGCTTTTGTTTGTGAGGGTGTGCGTTTCCCGATATCCAAAACAATGTAGGGGTCATTAAGTCATCAACGATTTAAAATTTACCCAAAGATGTATCAAGAATAGAAAAACTCTATCACGAGGTTGAATTGGGGCAGCACCAAGGGGAATTGGAGAAGTTGCAAAGACATATGGAAGAACACCGAGCAGCTTTACAAAAATGCGTTAATTTATAAAAGTAAAAGAATAAAACCACACCATCTGAGATGTGGTTTTTTAATAGTATACTTCGTGATTATATTCCCTTTCCTCTCTCCAATTCGCGTCCTGTAGCTTCTTCAATAATGTCCAAAAATTCATTTTCGATATCCTTGAATTCTACTCCTGGTGAAAGAGAACATCTGATGATTGTGGTTGCGTCATCAGATTCAAAAAAATTAGATTTGTTCTCTTTCTGTGGAAATATGCCAAACACTCTCTTAATGGCTGGATTCGCATACTTCGTTTTACGGGTGGTGTTGTAGTAAAACGACCTCACATTTGAATAATTGACGAGTTGAGAATACACCTTATAGCCTTGGTTATTATCGCGATTACGAGTGTAAACGCCTAGAGTGCCCAGTTTGTCATAAGATCTATATTTGAAATCCGCTAAGACGCTCCCTTTAAACACTCCTTGGTCATAAATATCCATCCTAAAGTCCGGTCTGTTGCTCTTTTCCACAGTGATTAGTGGGTTATCGAATGTATCGGCTTTTTCGGGTGGTTTAGAAATAAACGAATCGTACCAAACATTCAATACGAGGCCCTCAGAATTTCTGAGAGTTATTTTCGTGTTTGGGTCTAAGAATGGATAAATCGAATCGTCATTATGATCAAATATCCAACCCGAGATTTCATTGAAATTTAAATATTTGTTGTTCTTAAGCATTAATAACAGTTTAATAAATCCCCAAATTTCATATAACTTTGATGTTTCTTTCCAATAGTAAATGTAGTGTTTGAAAGGGTTGATCGTAAACGTGCTCCCTTTGTTTAATTGCAAATACAAAGAATATATGGTTCGATAATAGGGAAATCGCGTTAATTTCTCTTGATTATTCATATGTGCATCGACATTTTCAAACCAATTTTCCTCCAAAGCCAAAATAACATTGGCTTTTAGCTTCTTAAATTGTTCCAATCGTTCCTTTTCAATCACTAATTTTTTATCGATTATATCTGTTGGAGATTTATATCTTTTTTGCAATGCCAAGTCATTTTTTAAAGACACAATTTTCTTCTTCACATATTTTTCTACCAAGAAAATGCTGTCTAAAAATTCTTCTAACATCTTCTTTAAATTGCTGTTTATCGAAAGATTGTAGTCAATTATATAATCGTAGCTAGGAACCTTGTGGGTGGAAGTGTGTCTGCTCTGCTTTAATTGGGTCGTTTTCAGGTCGCTCCGCGTTGGCTGTCCTAACGATTTATACATATATTTTTTGGTTATTTTAAATCTAGGCTCTCGTAATATTAAATTGATGTTGTTAATCAAAGCCACTGAGTTTGAAATTAAGAAGTCGTATTTGCGGGTTATAGATTCATTGGTTGAATCATTTTCAAACCCAGCAAAATTTCTTCTAACTGCTGTTTCCTTAGCGAGGTCCACTAAGGTTCCTTCGATTTCTCCCCTCATTAAATTTAGTTGTTCTACGTGGATCCTTGAAGGGGTCACTTTCAAGAAAGCATAATACTCTTCATCGTGAACAGTGACTACCATTCTGTACACACCAGGTAAAAGACAGCTGAAATTAAGGTTATCCGTATTGAAATCAGATTCAAAATTTAAGTAGAGACCTCTGATTTCTTGCGAAGGATGAAAAAACACGGTTTCAGAATCTCTAAATGACTTTTCGGGCAACATATCCATTATTTCGATCCATAACTTAGCGTCCGGTTGGTTGCATTCAAATTTAACCCTTAAATCGCACAGTTCGGTGCAGGAGTAACTATACTCTTCAAGATTTTTTAAAGCTTCTTCTAAATCAGTTGAAAAACTAATAACCAAGTCTCCTACAGTGTTCTTATCCGAAAAAAAGAGCAAGTTAAATGGTATGCCCATACTCATCTAGCTCCTTAGCTAAATTGACTAGTTTTCTTTTTGCTGAATCAAAATCAGAAATACTTCGGTTGTTGTTTAACAATTTATAAAGATGCCCTTCTTCGTATTTTTCGTTTTGAATTTTACCAATCAGCGCTCCGAGTTGCTTTTGGGAACCCCTTAATTTCGGCAAAATCCTTTGTGTTAGTTGCAAATCGAATGCTTTGCTTCTAGGAAATTGCGGAGAGTTAGGGATATTCGCTATATACTCTTCAATTTGGTTAACAATCCTATATCCTACGCCAATTTGGTCTGTTGCTTCCTGCATTAAGCGGTTGATTTCCCACAAGATATCAATCTCTTCTGCAGTCAATACACTGTATTTATGGTTTTTCTGCATACTTTTTAGCTTAATGAAGGTTCTTAAAGGTTCCACAGTCTCAACTTCCCCTTTAGGTGACTCTTTCTTTTCGTTAAGGGCAGTTGCAAGTTTTTCCCGTACATCTTTGTATGGGCATAGTCCAAGTGAAATCGTATTGGCTCTATCAAGCACCTTATCTGAAAATTGGAATGAAGATTCGTCGATGTTAACCGTACCCGCAAACAAAAGATTTTCACTAAGTTTAATTTCAGACGGATATACGTTTTGGTTATAAACACGCCCGTTTAAGTTACTGCTATATAAATTAATGTGTCTATCATCAGGCTCTCTCTCTAATACGGATAGGAACTGGGAAAAATAATGCTCCACCTTTGCTAAGTTCATTTCATCTAAACAAACGATGTAACATTCATCAGGGTTGTTGTTTGCCTCGATGATGAAATCAACTAACCCTGACTCCCCAGGTCTATATATGCCTTGAGAGCTGTCTAGGTATCCTAATAAATCCGTATCGTCCTGCCAAAATGGTCTTACAGGAACGAATAGCAACTTACTTTTATTGACGTTTGAATAATCGCTGCCCTTGCTGGCAAATTTATTAAGAGCTTCGTGATAGCACTGTACGATACGTGATTTCCCTGTTCCGCTCAACCCAGCTAAGATCACAAGGCTTTTGTTCTTCATAGCCGTATGGAAGTTATACAAATCTAAAGGTGTATAAAGTAGGTTTTTTGACAATGCAACCTCTTCGAACACTTTCAAAAATTCTAGTTCATTAATATCCTCGATTTTTGATTTGGCTTTTTGAGGACTTACTTTGCGTCCTTTTGATATCAAGGATTCTCTAAACTCATTATCCTTTTCGCCTGTAACAAACATTACTTTGCCTTTAGATAAGTAATACTCTCCTAGTTCCTTTAAACTGATTTCTCTATAATATGTATTCTCTTTATTCGTGATAAATTTAAATTGATATTCCTCCGAATACTCAATCCCTTCAATAGGACCGAACGCATATAACCTATCAAGTTTTGGCTCCGAAAATGGTTCCTTAACAAGGTTAGATTTGTACTCACCTATCAAAACAAACGAAGGGTAGTCCTCGGATTCTTTAGATAGTGAAAAGTACGATTGGACGTATTCGTTGTTCGTTAACTTTTGGATAACATCTACTGTTTTTTTACCTGAATTAGTTCGAATAAAAGGGATTGGAAAATACGTATGATCGTTGTTTGATTCCCTTCTAACAACCTCTAAGTCGTATGCGTTATAAAAGGTTTGGTCATTTTCTTTATACTTAGCCTTAATTTTGAACATTAGATAATGTACATTTAAAAAATCGGTCAATTCCTTATATCTTTCTTCAGGTGTTAAGTCCTTATCGTCGGTAAACCCTAAGTTTTCTAACTCCCCTGAAAAACTGGTTACTCGCTTAGTTATATCATCTGTTATATTTTCTGGTGGATTAGAAATCACTTTGATTGGAAAGCGTATGATTGAATTCTCTTTCGTTAATAAGAAATGGTCCGTGTCCTGTAGTTTGCCAAGGAATTTTGTTTCAAACCATTTGGTTTCGGTCATAATAACCCTCCATTCTTCCAATGTACTGGTCAAAATTCTCTAGAGAGTCAATAAACAGTGCATTTCCTATTTCTCCAAAGTATTTAAAGATTTTTGAAGCAATTAATTTCGCTTCTTCTTTTTTGTTTAGGGTAAAAGAAAGCACGACTAACTTATGATAATTTTTATAGTCCTCTATCTCATCGATGCCTCCACTCGCATATTCATAATTTAAAAAATCTAAAGTCGTCACTTTAGAATCTATACATTTTCTATAAGAGTCATTTCCGTAAAACAAGAGCTTCAGTTTGCCTAGTTCTTCGTTTTCTATCTCGAACTGCCTCAATTCCTCTCTTAATTTCGTAAGTACATTCTCTAATCTTTGGTTTTCTTTTTTGGCTAATTTTAAATCTTTTTTTAAACCTTTGTTTTCGTGTTCTTGTGTTAAAACAGCTTTTCTTCTCTTCATCGCTATATCTTGTAATCTTTTATTCTCTTCTTCTAGTTTGGTGATAATGGATCGAAGATTTTTGACTAGTGATTCTTCTTCGTTAGTCTTCTCTTCTGTTTTTTTGAATGCTATGTTGTCATTTTGTGAATCTCCTAGATACTTTTCTAATAAGCTAACCTTATCCCCGAAAATCAACGCGAAAGCAACTTCTCCGATACTAGTATTCTCGATCTTTTCTGTTAACATTTTTTCATCAATGGTAGATGTTAAAGCCCAAGAATAATCTCTATTTTTTTCTTTTGTATATGTCTCAGCGGCTTTTTTTAATAAAGTTATCAATTTTTCTTCAGATACTTCAGTAAGTATCCTTTTCATTGTCTTTGTCTTGGTAGGGCTTGATGGGCCGTTAATACGAAAGCCCTTAACGCGCAATTTGTTAATTCTGAATATGTCTTCTAGTTGTTTGCTATCAAGCTTATCTATTATCTTTAAAAAAAGCTCATACATCGCCATCCTCCTAACTCTGCCGCTTACTTAAATTATACTAGAAAAGTTATTTTTAATAAATTCGATATTAACAAACTATTCAGATACCTTATTATGCGGAGGTTCAAATTCAGAGAAAGTGGTTTCATAAATATATAGAGTAGTTGCAAAGACATATAGAAGAACACCGAGCTGCCTTGCAAAAGTGTTATAGTTTATCAGGAGTGTAAAAACAAAAAAACCATCATCTTAGTAATGAAGGTTTTTAAAATGAGATTTAACTTGGATATTGAGCAATAGTCAACTTAATTACTGTCTTGTTTCAGTTGTGGCTGTTGATAATGATTTCACCGTTATCTATTTGAATGAAAAAGTCATTAAGATTTTCAATAATGAACTTTTCTTCTTAAGTTATTGGTTTTTCAGGCAACTTTGGTTCAGATGTAGGAAAATCATCTGTTACATCTTGCCACTCTACCTGAACATATGCTTCGTTCATTACAGGGATGCTTGCTCCGGTAACTCGACCTTCGTTGATACATATAGAGTTTTCATTATCTACCCTTCTATGAAGTTCTCCTGAATCATCACAAGCAATTTTCACACCATATACTTATTCATAAGCAGCAATTAACGAGATCCGCGCTATCAATGCGTCCCTTGCGTCTTTGTACCATTTGCCGTTTATAATCATACTGTTGCCAATTGGGTCGCCTAAAGAAATTTGATATACTCGCTTCATTTCTCTCTTCTGTTAATTCATATTCTAATATTAACAGAGTGTCCAAAGTTCAGCGGTTATATACTTCGTATAGCTGAATATATTCTTATGTTTGCGATTAACAAAACACGCATAAAAAGGTTTGTTCTAAGAGTAGTCTCTCACTTCATATACAAATACCTAGTAGTCTTTGATTTAAAAATGATGACAAATACTCCCGAATTTTGTTTATATGGAATACCATTTATTTATCTGAGTTCCTAAAACGAAAATGAGCATTTAATTGACCCTTAATCATTTCATCCCGAATTTTTCTGCGTTGCATATCGTTTCTAATTTCTGCTGTTTGTACACCTTCTTCCATTTTTTCTGCAATCTTCATTAAGGTCTCTACATCTTGAAATGAGTATTTGCGAATTCCTTTAATTGATCTTTCGGGAAAAATCAATCCGCGTTCCTCGTAATAACGAATTTTCCGTTGGGAGATCCCTGTTAGTTCGCTGACAATGCCTATAGATATAACCTTCTTATCCTTATATGATGACATAGCTCCCTCCCCCCCTAAATAAGGCTATATGAACTGCTATATAGTTGATTATTACTTGTTTACAGTTAATCTCAAGGTGTTTGGGAGATGTTCTGACATATATTTTTTACAACTGCATAGATTATCAAGAATTTTTTGATGTTGATTTTTGAATTTTCAGTATTTTTAATTCTATCTATGTGAGATAATATCAAGGTACATTTTACTATATTTAGGGGGATTGCAGGTGAGCCAGGAGACTTCATATAAAGATAAAAAAGTCATAACAATCGGTGTTGTCAAAGAATTAACTGGGTTATCGGAAAGGCAAATCCGTTATTACGAAGAACGTAAACTCATTTTTCCTGCTAGAAACAATGGCGGAAGTCGGAAATATTCTTTTACAGATATAGAATTATTAATGGATATAGCTGAAAAAATTGAAGACGGCATACAGACCTATGAGATCAGGCAAGAAATGCTTAGAGAAAAGAAAAAAGAAGATGCAGCTAAAACGCACAAAAAAATGATTCAAGGGCAATTAAATGCTCAATTTGGTGTTCAAAAATACAACTAGACCGGTTTATCTCCTTCTGCACATACACTTCCACTCCTTTCCATAAAAACCACGTTAGGTTTCCTTACATGGTTGTAGAATTCCAATCCCTGATGATGCGACAATACAGACAGTAAAGGAAAACTTACTTAGGAAGGTGTGGAATTATGGATACGATTTTTTTAATGAATAGCCTTTGGGTGATGGTGGGAGCAGTGTTAGTCATCTTGATGATTGGTGGCTTTATCCTGCTAGAGACTGGATCCACTCGAATGAAAAATGCTGGACATATCGCAGGTAAAACGATTCTTACATTCGGAATTTCTTCTATTGTCTTTTGGGCAATAGGCTTTGGATTCATATTTGGGGATGGAGCTGGTTTAAGTAAATTCATTGGTTTATCTGACTTCTTTTACTCTGGGTATGATCTCGATGGTGTTGGTTTATCTGGAGCCGTATTCTTTTTATTCCAAACAGCCTTTGCCGGAATATCGATAACTATTGCTTTTGGGGGATTTGCAGAACGAGCGAAAATGGGTGTATATGTACTCTTCGCCGTTTTATTCTCTGCCCTTGTTTACCCTCCTATCGCTCACTGGATTTGGGGCGGTGGCTGGTTAGCTGATCATGGTAAACAAGATTTTGCCGGTTCCACTGTTGTTCACTTAACTGGTGCCATGGCAGCTTTGGCAGCTACGATCCATTTGAAACCGCGTATCGGTAAATTTAATAAAGATGGCTCAGCTAATAACTTATATGGACATAACCAAGTATACACAGCATTAAGTGTTTTATTGCTTTGGGTTGGATGGTTCGGTTTCAATGCCGGCAGTACGGTAGCAGTGGATGCAGGATTCTTTGGATTTGTTGCAGTTAATACGAATCTTGCCGCGGCTGCTGGAACGATAGCTGCCATGATTATTTCTTGGATTGTCATGGGGAAAGCAGATGTGTCCATGATGTTAAATGGAGCATTAGCCGGTCTGGTTGCCATTACGGCATCCTGTGCATTCGTTGAAGCTTGGGCATCCGTAGTTATTGGATTTGTTGCTGGAATTCTAGTATTTTATAGCATCCGTTTCTTTGAAGCTCGAAAAATTGATGATCCAATCTATGCTCTTTCCGTTCATGGAGCTGCTGGGATATGGGGCACCTTATCCACTGGCTTTTTTGCTACAAAAGAGCTGGCCACTGTCGGAAAAGCTGGTTTATTTTACGGCGGCGGCTTTAGCCAATTAGGTGTTCAAGCTTTGGGTGTCGTTGTATGCGGAGCATTTGCTTTTCTGGTATCCTATATTCTTTTATTAGGTATGAAAAAAGTGATGCGCGGCCTTCGTGTTACGGAGGAAGAAGAAATAATGGGATTGGATATGAGTGAACATGGCGCATATGGTTACCCTGAATTACTTAAAAATGAAACAACTGATAAATCTATCATGTAAATGGTATCCCCTGAACTGTGCTTAGTTCAGGGGATCATTTCCATTAAGGAGCGTCTGAATGGAAACCGAAAATCAGGACTATTCAAAAATATGGGCTTATCGAAAACAGCAATTTAATTCAATAACCTTAAGCCCTGATGAACTGAATTTGCTTCATGACGAGATTATAAGGCAGACCATCACGATAGCTTTTAATAAGACAACCCAAATATTTGGGTCTCCTCCCTCCCCTTTTTGCTTTTTTGTTATGGGAAGTGCCGGTCGAAAAGAACAAGGTATCTGGAGCGATCAGGACCATGGGATCATTTTTGAACACAATCATCCAGAAGTGCGAAATTATTTCTTATCGCTGGGGAAAGAAATATCCGAGGGGTTAATGCAAGTTGGATATAGCCTTTGTGAAGGTAAAGTGATGGCAAGTAATCCTTTCTGGTGCAGATCATACAATCAGTGGATGCATCAATTAAATGATTGGATAGATGATGCGTCATGGGAATCTATCCGTTATTTGCTTACTTTTATGGATAGTCGAGCATTTCTGGGCGAGGAAAGGTTTATACGGCAATTAAAACAGTATTCTTATCAACTAATTGATGAAAAACATTTATTAACCCGTATCCTGGATAATACAATGCATATAAAAAAAACGATTGGTGTATTCGGACAGTTACTTTTAGAAACTCACGGCCCATATTCTGGCTGTTTAAATATAAAGGAATCTGCTATATACCCATATGTGAATGCCGGAAGAATTCTCGCAATCAATGAAAAATTAAATGCAACCACCACTATCGATAGGCTTAAAGGTGTACCGGATTCTGTTCTACCAAAACAAAATCGAGAAAAATATGCTAATCAGTTTGCCAAACTACAAACATATCGGCTGGTCTATGGAATTCATACAGACTATGAATCCGGACATTACTTGGCTGTGAATAAGCTATCGAAAGTAGAAAAGAAAAATGTTAAGGACATAATCAAGGATGGGATTCAACTGACTGAATATGTGAAAATGCTTGCGGCAAAGGGTGATCAGAATGGGAATGAATGATTTTATCGAATTTTTCAGAGGAATGAGCGGTAAGATCAGTTCGAACGTACTCGCCGGTGTACAGGGGCAAGCAACTCCGCAAAATATCTCTTTTATGCGACAGCTAGAAAAGGAAGCGCGTAAAAAGGACGATCTAAATTGTCCTCTTGATCAGCTTGATGTGGTTGTGTTTGACATCGAAACAACAGGATTTTTCCCTGACAAAGGTGATCAGATGATCTCTATAGGTGCTGTGAAAATGCATGGATGTGAGATATTAACTGAAGAAAGCTTCTATTCACTGATTAAGACGGACATCCCTTTATCTCCTGAAATTACTTCTCTAACGAATATTACAGGTAAAGAACTTCAAGCCGCTCCGGAGAGTTCAGATGTCCTGATGAATTTCTTTAAATTTGTCTCGACTAAAAGTCTGGTTGCCCATCATTCTCAGCATGAGCAAAGCTTTATGCACAAGTTCACTTGGGACGTGACTCGAACAAAATTCCAGCATAGAATCCTTGATACTTCTTTCTTAACACAACTATTTAATCCCGTCAGCAGCTCAAATGCCTTAGAAGACTTATGTGCTGGATGCGGGATAGAAATCAAAAATAGACATCACGCATTGGGAGATGCCTTCATGACGGCCCGCTTATGGGGCTATTATCTATCAAAAGCCCAGGAAGCAGGTTTTAAAAACCTTAGTGAAATATATAATCACATAGCCAGATATAGGTAAGGGCCATATATCTTTTAATAATCCATTTAGACTATTAAGTAAAATAAATTGAGTGTAATAAAACTACAAAGAGGGGGTTCTTAACCCCCTCTAGCATTAAATACTACATAAATTTAAACCCCATATTTACCGCGGTCGTAGTAATACTGTCTATCAATCATACCTTTCAATCTAAACAGATCAATCCATAGAATGATAGAAAATGTACACATAACCGCTAACCAATACCAAAAGATATAATGGATACGTTCATGTATATACATTCTATGAGCTCCAATGCTTCCGAGAAGAAACCATAGTAGTAACGCGATTCCAAATGATTTTCTTTGTGCTCTCAAAATAAGTCCTTCTTTCTCTATATTATGTATAATATCAAGTATTCATAGCCTTCGCCCATCATTATGAAAGAAGCAAACAGCTATGTCTACCTGCTAAATTTAACAATTATACATAATACTAGAAGGAGTAACCACTTTTACAGTACGCATCTGAAAACAACCAGTTCTCAATGCTAATTAGCTTATCAGTAAGTTTTCATAAACCTCATCTGATTCGTACGAACACTGAATTGCGGGACATTCCTTATCAGATATTCTCAACTTAGTTACTGATTAATAGCTTTTTTTGATTTTTTAAGATCTTCATAGATTGTCTTAAAAACATAGCCCGCTACGGCTAAATCATCCACTTGGCCGAAACCGATAATAAAGTCAGGTATTACGTCTGTAGGTAATACTAAATATAATCCGGCAGCAGCGATAGCAAATTTTGATTTCTTCGATAATTTTTTCAGCATAGGATTACCTCCATTTTTATTTTAGCTTTTATTTAAACCTAGTCCACGGACGATCGGTTTTACCAGCGTATCCAACGGATTAATAATCTCAAGACCTGTTTGTTTAGCACCATCATACATAGATAGTTGACCAACTGATAGGATATCTTGAGATTTTTGACGATATAACGTAATATATTCCGCTATTTTTTCGTTATATTGTTCAGTCATCCCCTTCATCATTAAATCGAATGTACCTTCTATAACATGAACATTAATAGGTAATGTCTTTCCCTTTATAGCAGCATATTGATGAAGTCGGTCCATCGTTCCCTTTACAGTTCCTGGATTCGAAAAGAATATAGTCTGTGGTTCAGTAACCCCGCAGATTGCTTCGAAAAAAGGCTCGTCTATTTTAAATATTGGTAGTTTGGATGTTACATGTTCTTCCTGTAACAGAGCAATATAATTTGTACATGTCAGAAGAATCCCATCTACCTGACAGCTCTCCATCCAGTTTATTTGTTCTGCAATTTTCATACCAGCTTGTTCTTTTTGAAAAGATAAATCATGAGTTAAACGACTCATTAAACCTGGATCCACAAAGTGTACAAGGTCTACCTCATAGGGTGAGAATGCCCCGTCAATATAATGAATATTTGAATGATGTGCATGCATACACGCCAATCGTTTTCCCAAAATAATTCACCTCTATTAAGTTTATAATAGTTTACCAGCTATACTTTTCACTGTCTATTTCCTTCTATTACCTTATACGTGTAGCTTTAAAATTCGTTTCACCCTACCATATATTGTATAATTATATCGTACACGATATAAAAGGAGGAATACGATGAAAAGTGTTTACGATTTTGAAGTAAAAAAGACAAACGGCAAATTGCAGTCTTTGAAAGAATATGAAGGCAAGCCTCTCCTTATCGTTAATACAGCCAGTAAATGTGGGCTGGCGCCTCAATTTAAAGGACTTCAGGAGTTATACGAAAAATTTAACAGCCAAGGCTTTGAGGTATTAGGATTCCCATGCGACCAATTTAATAGTCAGGAATATGATGATATTAATGAAACCACCGAGTTTTGCCAAATAAACTATGGAGTTACATTCCCAATTTTTGCGAAGATTGATGTAAATGGTGATCATGCTGACCCGCTTTTTCAGTATTTAACGACTGAACAGAAAGGTCTCCTTAGCAAAAAAATTAAATGGAACTTCACTAAATTTTTAATTGATAAAAAAGGTCAGGTTATCGAGCGTTATGCTCCAACCACCGCTCCCGAAAAAATTACGAAAGATATCATGGAAGAATTGGAAAAGTGATAGGTTATGGAGAAGGAAGTTACATTAAATAAACAGTTATGCTTCGCTTTACACGAAACTACCAATGAATTTACGAGGCTATATTCTAATGTTTTAAAGCCATTTGGCTTAACATATCCTCAATACTTAGTATTATTGAGCTTATGGGAGCAAGATCAAGTTCCAATGAAAGAGCTTGGACAAAAGCTGAATATGGGAACTGGGACGTTAAATCCCATTATTTCAAGGATGCAGCATAGCGGATGGCTGATAAAAGAACGGTCTAAGACGGACGAACGCATGATGCTGATCTCTCTGCAAGAAAAAGCATATAAGCAAAAAAATAATATCATTGATTCCATTAAGTCGAAAATTGAGGAATGTGGATTAGAAATCGAGGAGTATCAAGCATTGATGGAATACGTAAATAAACTCAATGCAAAGTTAAAAAGTCTTTAAGCTAAAAAAAAGCTGTCTCAATGAGACAGCTTTTTTTATATTACTCTTAAAGATTATCAGTATCAATCTTATTTTTTTGATATGGCTTTGCAGTTAAACGGTCTGTATCTTCGTCTGTTAACGAAGAATCCTGTACAGAGGTACCCTCCATACGAGTAGTTGTATTATGATCATTTACAAATGGATTACCATCCTTGTCAACCTGAACATCTTCTTTTTTAACGGTATCTTGAACGGTTTTGGTATCTGTAACTTTTTCTTTACCGATCACAATCTCATCAGTTACAACTGGCTTTTTGGTCACTTCTATTTTTTCCTCTGTTACAGGGATACGAATTTCTTCATTGTCAGTGATAGCACCCAATTGATCTGTCGTATCACGATCTGTTACTTTACGTCGCTCAATATAAACTTCTTCATGGTCCACTGGTACTTCAACTTCTTTTTGTGTTTCCGTTACTTTTTTATTAACAATTACTTCTCCAGTTTTCACTTCATTTTTATCAACGTTTAATCGTTCTTCGCGAAGTTTAATTCTTCTTTCTTCGTCAGTTAGTGTATCATCATTTGCCAAACGATCAGTTGTATTAAGAGCGGCAGAAGCATTTGCTCCTGAATTCACATCTTCAGTACGATCCATGCCAATTGTATCTCCAAGCTGTGCATCTTGATCAACAAGAACTAAAACTTTTCCGTTGTTCACTTCTTCTGCATAGCGTGCACTTTCTTCAGAAGTAAAACCATAGTCCGTTCTCATTTTCTCTTCAACTGGATTATTAGTATCCAATGTAAAGAATTTTGCTACTTTATCCATAAAGGAATCTTCATCATTTGATACTGTTTTAACATCTTTATCTATCGTGTAATTTCCCATCAAATCTAATTTATCTGCATTATCTGCGACTACAGTAATATCAGAACTATCATACCCTTTTGCTTTCAAACTATTAATAGCCTGTACGACTTCTGCACTTTGTGTGTAAACTCCATAAACTGTTTTATTCATGTTATATTCCTCCTAGCAATTTTTGTTCGGATAATATTTGCTTCACAGTTAAAATATACCCACACTGGAAATCAATAAACAATAAAGTGAGAATCAACACCCTGATTATGTCAAGTGTTTTTTTGCATATATGGTAGGTTCTCGTTTTTATTTTATTGAAATTTTTTTATTATCTTTGTCTTTTTAGGGGAATCTGGCAAATAAACACCCGTTCTCAATCCTTAATTCTCATAAAGTAAACTGGATATTTATGTTAAAATAAACAAAGAAGAGTGTGAAGAATATTTCGGAGGTGAATGAATGTGGAGACTTTAGCAGTCTTAATCATTGGTATTTTTATTATGTTTATTGGTTTTTTAGTATTAAGGAATAAAGCCCTCTTCTTAGTGAATCTTGTTTTGTGGAACGGTGTTTCAGGTGACGAAGAATTGTTATCTCGTATTTTTGGGACAATTTTATTAGTGGTTGGCTTAATCGTGACCCTTCTACCCATTTTCTTGTCTTAAATTACTCATTTTCATACACCTCGTAACCAATAAATCTTCTAAAAAAAGAGAGCCTAATTGGCTCTCCTCTCATCCTTTTAAAACATTATTAGCAAATATTTGATCAACGATATCCATGACTTCAATAGAATCATGCCAAGTCATTTGTGGACTCTCAAGCACACCTTCTTGAAGGCATCGGCCTACTTCACGGATTTGATATTCAAATCCAGTTAATTCGAAAGGTTCTTCAATCGTCCATTCTTTATTTGGGGTGGTGATTGTTGCGGACTGGGCATTTGAAAAATACGGTATATAAATACTGCCGTCTGTGCCTAATAGACTTGCATCTTTTCGTGTATTTGCCCTTATCGTACAGTAAATTTGAGCAAACGATCCATTGTCATAGCTTAATTGTATAGTCCCATTTTCATCTACATCTGTTACTCCATATTGTAATGAGCTTTGAATCGATTTTGGTTTATTTCCAAGTAAATAAGCGCAATATGAGATAGGATAAATCCCGATATCTAATAATGCTCCTCCGCCAAGTTCTCGGTTAAATATGCGCCCCTTCGGATCAAATTCCCCTTTAAAACCGAGTTCCGCTCTCATGAAAGTAGGCTCTCCAATGACACCTTCCTTGACGAGGTTTCTTATTTCTTTATTAATTGGCATAAAGCGTGATTTCATCGCTTCCATAAAGAAGACCTTATTCTCTTTAGCAGCATGGATGACTTCTTGAACTTCTTCTTTATTCATTGTAACAGGCTTTTCACAAAGCACGGCTTTTCCATGGTTTAAACAACGAATCGCATTTTCTTTATGAAATGGGTGTGGAACAGCGATATAAATAGCATCAATTTGTTCATCCTGTATTAGCTCATCATATGTACCATAACAAAATTTTTCTTCAACCCCGTATTTTCGGCCAAATTCGAGCGCGTGATCCTTCGTCCTGGAGGCGACTGCTTTTAAAGTAACGCCATCCATTGCTTTCACCGTTTTCGCAAAACGTTCTGCTATGTTACCAAGTCCAATAATACCCCACTGAATTGTTTTCATAGAATCCCTCAATTTCGTTTATTTAATTTATAGAATATTTACATTCATTATAATATAAATGAATCATAGATGAGATAATTAGTAGTGGAAAGACCCAAAATAAAATAGCACACCAATCATGATGTACTATTTTATCCTATATTTTATATAGCCAACGCAGCTGTTATTTATTAAATTTATGACTCTTTGTCGCCATTTATAAGCTCGATTGCTTCATTTTCACTGGTCAGTGGTCTGTAGCAAACAAAATTTTCACATACATAATAGGTTTCCTGATCATTGACCTTGGAATAACCTGCCGCAAAATCAGCAACACCAGTAAATAAAGAGGAATCCTCGTTTGCCAGATAAGTTAAGTTTGGATGAAACTCCTTGTGCAAATGTGTGATAACGTTATTCTCTGAATCCGTACTTCCCAATACAACGACTTCCTTCATTTTCATTTGGGTTGTCATATACGCCATTAACATATAAGTATGGCCCATTGGATAGTGAATCACATCATCGCTGAATGCGTCAAAAACCTTCTGTACCTTATCCTCCAATGAAAACTCACCGGTTAAACGAGCCAGCCTAAGCATTTGCAAGGTTGCGACGCTATTCCCGGATGGCAACGCTCCATCATATACATCTTTTGGACGGATCAGCAATTCCTCATTATCCTCTCCATAAAAATAGAATCCACCATTTTCCCCATCCCAAAATAATTCGATCATTTGATGCGTAAGTGTTTTTGCTTTTTTGAGATAGGATAAATCAAATGTCGTTTCATAGAGTTCAATGTAAGCCCAAAGAAGATACGCATAGTCATCAATAAATCCTTCCTGCTTAACCTCACCATCTCTGTATCGGACCATGACTCTTCCATCCACGATTAAATTCTGTTCAATAAATTGGATAGCACTTTTTGCTGCAACCAGTGCTTCCTGATGATTGTAAACTCTACCAGCTTTGGCTAGAGCGGCAATCATTAATCCGTTCCAGGCAGTCAATATTTTGTCATCCTTATGCGGATGAACCCGCTCCTCGCGAACATTAAATAAGACTTTCCTTGCTTCCTCCAATTGTTTACGAACTTCTGCTGCGTCTAAATCATTATGAGCAGCAAATGAGTCAATTGGTTCACGAATTAGATTAGGAATATTTTCGCCTTCAAAGTTTCCTTCAGGGGTTATATCATAAACAGCGCAATATAATTCTGCTACGTCTTCATCAAGGTGATCAAAGATTTCAAAGTAGTCCCATATATAGAATTTCCCTTCCACACCCTCTGAATCTGCATCCTCCGCTGAGTAAAATCCGCCATCAGGATGTCGCATGTCCCGTAAAACATATTCAATGATTTGTTCAGATATCACTTGATGGCTATTTTCTCCGGTAACCTGATAGGCTTCTGTATACGCCATTAACAGCATGGCATTATCATATAGCATCTTTTCAAAATGTGGGACTAAGTATAATTCATCAGTGGAATAGCGAGAAAACCCGTATCCGATATGATCATAGATTCCACCTCTTGATAGCCCTTCTAATGTCTTTAGCACCATATTCAATGCTTCCTGATCCTTCGTCATATGGAAGTAACGCAGCAGGAACATTAAATTATGTGGTGTAGGAAATTTCGGAGCCGAGCCAAACCCGCCATACTGTTCATCAAATACCCGCTTAAATTGTTGAACGGCTGCATTGATCGCAGCCATCGTTAATTTCTCACTAGATGTCTCCTGTTTCGTTGGCATAATGGCATCTTTAATCCGCTCACCTGTCATTTCGATTTTATGTGGCTCATTGGTATACGTATCGTATAGCTGAGTAATCACATCTATTATTCCAGGACGGCCATACCGGCTATGCTTAGGAAAATAGGTTCCTGCATAAAAGGGGACCTGATCAGGAGTTAAAAACACATTAAGCGGCCAACCACCTTGTCCCGTCATCACCTGGCACACAGACATATAAATCGAATCCAAATCAGGTCGTTCTTCCCGGTCTACCTTTATGGAAATAAACCGCTCATTTATAACCGACGCCACTTCTTCATCTTCAAAGCTTTCCCTCTCCATCACATGACACCAATGGCAAGTGCTGTACCCAATACTTACAAAAACTGGTTTATTTTCTTGTTTTGCCTTCTCAAAAGCCTCTTTTCCCCATGGAAACCAGTCTACAGGGTTGTAGGCATGCTGCAAAAGGTATGGAGATTTTTCATTTATTAGTCTATTTGGACTAGCTTTTTCATTCATATAATCATTTCTCCTTTTGAAATCAGGATTTTTTCATTTACACAAAGTTTTACCTTTCACCTTCACACGTTATGGATTTAACTTATCCTTTTTATTCAATACAGATCTTTCACTAGTATAAACTTAATTCCATTATTTATTGATTTATAAGGATTTTCATTCAATAAAAAAGGCATCCTAATTGGATACCTTTTTCTTTTCCCAGTAGTCAAGAATAGCTTCTTTTAACCATTTATTATTCGTTGTTCTTTCAAGACTATAAATCCATTCTTCTATATTAATTGGTAAATCTAATTCAGCTTTAATATCTACTTTATAAATTGGCATTTCAACTCTTCTTATATTTTCGATATGGATTCCGCTGGTTATTTTATTTGTAATAATCGTGATTATATTTTTATAAATTTATATATTATTATAATTAATATGATTTATAGACGATAAAAAAGACTTCATAATGAAGTCTAAGTAATATCTATTCCTCTATATTATTCTTATAAATATACAACCAATTAAAAACCCTATTACATCACATCGCTGGAGTAATAGGGTTTCCGCCAATAGTTAAATGTTTCATTTAGAAAAAGCTGGATGTTCCCAATAATTTTGAGATATATTTGGAATATTATCAGTTAAGAAATTTTCCCAATTAATCTTATCTCTAGTTTCTTTGTTGAATGATGATTTCATAACTATAGAATTTGAACTATTTCCATACTGATCTTGCATAGGGAATAATATATTAAAATCAACTGTGTCAATTCCTTCTACACCGTCTAAATCTTCTAATACATCCTGGGTGTCTAGCCACATACCTCTTCTTATCATATTAGTGGTTAAGTTGTCATTGCCCAAAACACGTATTAATACAAATTTTCCGCTAGCATTATATGTCACTTCTTCGAGATTTTCTTCCCCAAAATGTTCCTCTACTGCTTTTCTCACAATGTTTTCTGGTTTCTTAGCCTCTTCCGCTTTCTTAGCCTCTTCTGCTTTTTTGGCCTCTTCTGCTTTTTTGGCCTCTTCTGCTTTCTTAGCCTCTTCTGCTTTCTTGGCCTCTTCTGCTTTCTTAGCCTCTTCTGCTTTCTTGGCCTCTTCTGCTTTCTTGGCCTCTTCTGCTTTTGCTTCCTCCGTAGTTTCTAGCCCAGTAGAAGTGCCTTTATCGGTTTCAGAAGTAGTTGATTCAGTCGGAGGAACTGTTACCATCATTAATACAAAAAGTACTAAAAGAGCTATACCGCCTTTTTTCAAGACTTCTTTACGAGAAGACATTTTTATTTTCGTAGGTTTGATTATTCCAACAACAACTAAGATTGTCGCGACTAAAAAAAGTAATGTTAAAAATCCAAACAATTAAAGCCAACTCCTTGATGTATATTGTATATCATATGCGTAATCCCTACGTTTGTATATTTCGCATGTAATATCGATATAACTTTAGCATAAAAAATAATGATTTGCTCTCGGGGATTTTTGGTAAAATTCGATAGTTTGCAATATGTAAGTGGAGATATAAATGGACTGTTTAAATAAGTCTGATACTCAAAAGCGAGATAGAAAATAACTCATTTGTTCTGGTTATGTAAGTTTATGTGATTTCTGAAATACACATTGACAATAATAAATATTCGACGGATTACAGTATCTTATTGGCGCATACAAGGTGAAAAATAACTCCAAACAATCACCGTAATCATACAATACCTCATTACTTGTTATTATCTTCTAAAATAACGCAGAAAACTATTTTGTCTCATTACTACTAAAGCAACTAACATTTCCTCTAACTCTATAATCTTGGTACCGGTGTCTCTTAGACGGAATAGCATCTTTTGAATGCGCAAAAAAATTAAGAAGCTCAAAGGCTCCACTCATCTCAGCCTTCAAGCTTCCCTCCCTTATCTATACAGCAAATATTTAGATCTTAGTTTCATGAAGTCTTTCAAATCCTTTTCCCATTTCTGCTTGATTTGTTTTACGGATTTACCTGCTTCGATATCATCGCGAATCCAGCCGTTGCCGATAAGCAAGTCGAAATAGGAAATTCCTTTGCTGTCCTCTGTACGGAATTCGAAATCATCCGGATACATGTCATGAATGGTCTTAACGATATGAAGACCTGCCTCAAGAGGCACGAAATCATTATAGTCTGTTATATGAACCTGAACACCATGGGATAGGATTCCACTATGCTTCGAGAATGTCGGCGTGAACGAGGCTGCTCGGAATTGAACACCTTTTAAGTTTAGCTTGTTTAGCTCCTTTGCTAGCTCTGTTCCATTTATGAATGGGGCTCCGAGCAATTCAAAAGGTTTCGTTGTTCCGCGCCCTTCGGATAAATTCGTGCCTTCAATTAATCCTGTGCCCGGGTATACATAAGCTGTGTCGAGTGTCGGCATGTTTGGGGATGGAAGGACCCATTCTAGTCCTGTATCTTCATAATTCATATGACGCTTCCAATTTTTCATTTTTACAACGGTTAAATCCGCCCCAATGCCAAATTCCTTGTTAAATAGTTTCGCGAGTTCTCCAACAGTCATCCCATGTCTGAGTGGGATTTCGTATTGCCCGATAAACGAAGCATATTCGGGTGCTTCAAGAATCGGTCCTTCCACCTTCAGTCCTCCTAGGGGATTCGGGCGATCAAGTACGATGAATGGGATTCCTTGTTCCTTTGCCGCATCCATCGCTAATGCCATTGTGTAAATATACGTATAGAAGCGTGCGCCTACATCCTGAATATCAAATACAAGTACATCAATATCTTTTAACATTTCCGGTGTTGGTTTACGGGTTTTGCCGTAAAGGCTGTATACAGGAAGACCAGTAGTTTCATCAATGTAGAAATCAACATAGCTGCCGGCCTGCGCGTCTCCTCTAACTCCATGTTCCGGGCCATATAAAGCGGTGAGATTGATATCCTCATCCTCATAGAAACGGTCAACAATGCTGTTAAGCTCTTGATCTACACCGGTCGGATTTGTGATGAGACCTACCCTTTTACCTTCCAGCAATTCTTTTTTATCACTTAGAATAACGTCGACGCCTAGTTCTAAATCCTTCTTTTTATGCTTGTCCTTTTGACCTGCTTGGGCGAAAGAAATCGTTGATAAAATCAGAATCAGTGTGAATAGGACAGCGAAACTTCTCTTCTGCATATAAAGCCTCCTTAGTTATCTAATTAGTAGGATAAACCATGGCCAAATGGATATAAAGTTTCCCCTTGCCCGTTCGGGATCGTGACAGGGAGTTTACCAGATGGATTTATTTCACCGAAAATGGCTGCTGCAGTTGCTTTAAAGCTTGCGGTACGGAAACCATATTGAGTGATATATGCATCAACCTGAGGAAAGGACATAATGTCATATGGATTACGAATCGCAACAGCTATAGAAGGCGCATTATAGTTGTCGGTAATATCATTAATTCTCTGCATTTGAGGATGGGTAGGTAACCTCATTGCTACATTTGATGTATGGCTGCCAATAATAATATAATCCGCCTGACGAAGCTGCTCCTTCTGTGCATCGGTCAGTTGATAGCTAGAAGGAAGGGTAATCTCCTCAGTGTTGGCATGCTTTTCTTTAATAGCGTTATATAATTCTTGGTTGTAGGTCATACCGATAACGACAATCTTTCCGGATTCCTGCAAGTCATTTAAAGGCAGGAGCTGATTGTTATTCTTGACGAGGGTAATAGATTTCTCTGCAGCTGTTTTCTCGATCGCCTTATGCTCTGGTGAACCAACGGTCTCAAGCGCTTTTTCGATTCTTTCTTCAAGTGGGTCTGGGGATTCTTCTTTAAAGATGCCCCTTTTGATTTTCAGTGACAGGATCCGTTTTACGGATGCATCAATTCGCTTTTCTTTAATATCGCGATTTCTTACTGCATCAAGGAGCCCATTACGAACATCCTCTAGTCCAACGGGCATAAGTACAATGTCCGTACCTGCCTTAACAGACATGATGGCCGCATCGACAGTTCCATAATGCTCGGTGATAGCACCCATGTTCATGGCGTCTGTAACGATCAATCCATCATAGTCCATTTCCTCCCTAACCAATTCTGTCAGAAAGCGGTGGGAGAGAGTTGCTGGTATAGAGACTTCCTCACGGGTCTTTTTGGAAATCACTTTCGTGTCATCTACCTTCGGAAAGGTGATATGCGCGGTCATGATGGCATCAACACCAGCATTCATCGCTTGCTGAAACGGGTATAGTTCCACTTCCTTTAATCTCTCCATCTCATATGGAACTTCTGGAAGTCCAACATGGGAATCAACTGCCGTATCGCCATGACCTGGAAAATGCTTGGCCGTTGCAATCGTGCCTGTTTCCTGCATGCCTTCAATATAAGCAGTTCCTAGTTCAGCGGTTAGTTTCGGGTCTTCACTGAAGGAACGGACACCAATGACAGGATTGTTACTATTATTGTTGACATCAAGCGATGGGGCAAAGTTTGTATTAATGCCAAGCGAACCGAGCTCCTCGCCAATGGCACGCGCAACATCTTTCGTGATTGTCCCAGACCGTGTAGCTCCTAAGGCCATATTGCCGGGCATATCAGTTCCAGATTGCAGCCTGGTCACAATTCCACCCTCTTGATCAATTGAGATGAGCATCCCATATTTCTCAGAGGCGAGCTGATACGCATCCACGAGACGAGCGGTTTGCTCAGTCGTTACAACATTTTCGCGGAATAGAATAACTCCACCCAAGTCATAATCCTTAATTTGCTGTTCTATCTCCGGCAGCATCTCTGTCACATTCTTGCCATCCCAGTTCCGGTAATCAGGCATAAGCATTTGCCCGATTTTCTCTTCTAACTTCATCTTGCTAACGGCATATTCAGCAAGCTGGTACCGTTTTTGCTTGATGGAGCGGAATGTTGCATTTCCCTTTTTATCCACTACCAAAAAGGCAGTGTCTATCTTTTTTCCCGATGTAGCAAGAATGACTGCCACTCCTGATTTCCCTGTAATCGTCAAGGTTCCATTAGAACTAATTTTCGCGATACGTTTATTTGCAACCGACCATTTTACCTTATTTGTCTTTGTAAAATGACCATCATGGTAGACGTTCACTGCCTTCATTTTGACACTGTTGCCGCTAATCGTTTTATCAACCTCATGCAGATTTTGATAGATTACAATATCTCGCACACCATCATTTGGATTTGCTGGTTTCTTAGTTTGGCTGCTGAATCCGGTCGTCAGGAATACACTCATCACAAGTATAATCAAGAACCATTTCCTATTTTTCAATATTAGCACCTCCCCATTTAATCTGTTCTACGTTCAAATCCATTGCTCTCGAAGGTCAGTCGTTCCTTCTTTCCATTTGTTTTTATGCTTGCGTCTTGTACATACCAGCCGCGCCCGTTCACGCTTTCATCAGTTTTATAGGAAAAACGAATAAATTTCGTGCCGGCAGGAATGAGGACATTCTCCTTCTCCCATCCATTGCTTTTTCCTGTGAAGCTTTGAATACTTGTAAATGCTTTTCCGTCAGTCGATGTTTCCAAATATCCATAATCACTCTCCTCTTCAATACGGAACCAGGTATCGAAACTCAAATAAGCATCTCTTTTTAAATTCACTTGAGCTGAAAGTGTGTTATCTAATTGATCTCCATAGCTCGCGAACCAAGCCATTTGTCCCTTTTTCACATTTATAGGTATGCTGTCTCCCACACCTCTAGCGAATGTTCGTCTGATAGGATTAATGGAAGGTGTATTTCGGGATGGATGTACCCGGTTTGTAAGTAAAATAGCAACAGTCTGATTAGATGGACTCATCACAAGAGCTGTACCGGTATAGCCCGTATGGCCAGCGGTGAATGTATCAGAAAGTGAATCCATGTACCAGCCCTGATTAAGCTCAAAGCCTAATCCATGGTCATTTCCTGGAAACGCAGTGTTATAGTTCTTCATAATTAAGTCAATCGTTTTCTTCTTTAGAATGCGTATCTTACCGTATTTACCATCATTTAAATATGCATGGGCGAGAATCCCTAAATCCTTGGCTGTGGAGAAGACGCCTGCATGACCAGCCACACCTTCAAGCGACCACGCATTTTCATCATGAACCTCGCCCCAGACAAGCCCTCTCCCTATCTTTGGCTGATATTCGGTTGCAGCTATACGTTTCTTTAATTTTGCCGGAGGATTATACATCGTATCCTTCATACCAAGCGGCTCTGTGATGGCTTTCTTAACAAACTCGTCCTGCCGGAGACCACTCCATTTCTCGACTAGCGCCCCAAGCGTTATCATGTTCAAATCACTGTATAAATAGGTGTTCCCAGGCTCGTTAATCAAACCATGTTGCAGTACGGACTGGATGCGGCTTTCTCGAGTGCCCTCTTGCATATAAAGAGGCATCCCAGCTGCAAAACCTGAAGTATGGGTTAAAAGTTGTCTGATTGTTATGTCTTCTTTGCCGTTTGCAGCGAATTGTGACAGATGCAACGCAACAGGGTCATCGAGTTGGAAAATTCCTTGCTCATAAAGCATCATGACCGCAGTAGTTGTAAAAAGCTTACTAATAGAAGCGATATCAAAAATTGTATCCGCTTTCATTTTAAGGGGTGTTTCAATTTCCGTGAAGGTATCATCCTGATAGAGAGCCGCAAACCCATATGCAGCTTTTTGAACAATATGACCGCTTCGTGCCACAAAGGTGACCGCCCCTGGAATTAAGCCGCTTTCGATGTATTGGCCGATTGTCACATCTATGTCATCAAGTGCAGACTGCTTCATACCTGCCATTCTGGCATTTGAAGGTAGGAGTATCGGTAGCATTCGACCAGGTTCGTCCCAATATGATGCATTGTCTAAATGTCCCTTAGCACTTGTCATCATTAGACCATCGGATGTGTTAAATGCAGACACAGCAATCATCGTGCTGAATGCAATTGAGGTGATTTTTTTCATATCATTCCTCCTCTTTTTTATCACAAAGCGAGTGATCAAAACGAAAGAAAGGTTGATGAAGGCTACGGAGATGGATCTTTGGGGGATTTATCTAGATAGATTCCTCTCACTCGAGAATACATCCATCTTTCTTATTTTTCTATCCGGCATAAGTACTTACTTCCATTATTAACCTTAGGTCTATCTTAATGTAACAACAATTATTTCATGAAAAAATGACAAGTTTCTGCATATTCACCTCATTCTTATTGCTTAGTTTACCTATATGGATATATTCATAACTAAGAGATCATTAGTTTCATTTACTTATATCTAATTTCTCAGCTAACTATTTTTATAAAAAAATAGATTTCTATATAAAAAAAGAAACTGCCAGTGAGCAGTTTCTTTCATCACAATGTAAAAAACATGTAAAATTTTATTGAATCTGACTGGTCGAAACCATAAATCAGCAATATTTTCTAATTAAATCTCCCAATGTACGGTCTAGCGTGCCAATGTCCGACTTATCAAAAGTGAATTTAACAAACGATTCATCCATGTTTAATGATTCAGCTAAGAAGCTTGAGAAACCTCTTGCTCTTCGATCGATTTGAAGCAACACTCTTGCTTCGTTTTCCGTCAGCTGGAATACAGCTTCTAGTTCATCCAGCTTTCTCGCAAATTCACCGGATGTAGCTTTAAATTCAAATTCCTGAACAAACGGTAAGCCGTTTCTGAAATACGAAGGAGTCTTTTCACAATCTACCTGACGTAAGCGGAATCCCAATCTTCCTGCAGCATCAATGAATTCTCTTACAAGCTGATGTGGCTTTATTTCCAAAAAGTCTTTATCTTGAGGGTCGATTGCCATTTTAATTTCCAAGCCGGTTTGAATCCAAACACGTGTACTTCCTTTTGTAACAGGGGCTTCATAAGGAATATTCAACTGAAAGGGCACCACTTTATCTTCATTTGAAGCGATTGTGAAGCGTTCAGTCAATAAGATTTTGTCCAAGGCAACAGAACGTCTAACCTTTTTATCATCAACTTCCACTACATAGTCAGTCATTAATGTTAAATAGATGTTATCAATATCCTGCTCGTTTTTTCCTCCCTTGATAAAAACCTCACCTTCGATTGTCTCACCGACAATATAACTTTTTTTCGCAAGCCTCGTATCAACTTTGGCAGCACCAATACCTATGGATGACAGCAGTTTATCAAACATGATAATCCCTCATTTCCTTTTTATAAGTCTATTTTACTATACTTATCCGTAAAAATAACTAGTACAGAACAATTATAGATATTCAATGTAAAATATAATTAACTTATTGGGCAAAATCCCACTAGAGTTGATAGATAGACTGTATGAATACTATTGAAAGAGTTTATGCTAAGACTGTTATTTAGTTGGCCGGTGTTGATTCTAATATTTTTCAAATATCTTCTTTATTACACAATGGATCACCAACAGATTAATCTCTTTAATATTCTAGAAAAAATTCCTCTTTTAATACAAATGGCAATTTACAAAATGGGCGCTCTCTACTTCTATTCTTTTAGGCAAATGGTGTTTACAAATGTCCATCACTTTAGGACAGCGCGTATGAAATGGACATCCAAGCGGTGGATTTAATGGTGATGGAGGCTCGCCAAGAACTTCTATTCGTTCACTTTTAGTTTTCGGATCTACTGAAGGTACTGCAGAAAGCAGTGTCTGGGTATAAGGGTGTAACGGGTTATTATAAATATCATCAGTTACAGCTTCTTCTATTAAACTACCAAAATACATAACACCAACCCTGTCTGAGATGTGGCGAACTACACTTAAATCATGTGCGATAAAAATATATGTAAGCTGTAATTGCTTCTGTAATTCAATTAATAAATTTATAATTTGTGCTTGAACCGAAACATCCAATGCGGAAACAGGCTCATCACAGATGATTAACTCTGGTTCACAGATTAGTGCCCGAGCAATCCCTATGCGTTGTAATTGACCGCCAGAAAACTCGTGAGGGAATTTATATAAGCTTTCCGGTCCCATTCCTACGCTTTTCAGTACTTTAATGACCTTTTCTATTCGTTCTGATTTTGCGCCAACATTATGAATTGCAAGTGGCTCTTCTAAACTTTTTCCTATCCGTTTTCAAGGATGAATATGGATCCTGAAATATCATCTGTAACATTTTACGATATTTTCGCATGTTCCTTTGGGATAGGCTTGATAAATTTATCCCCTTGAATACAACATCACCATTTGTTGGCCTTATTAAATTTAGGATGGTTCGGCCAGCTGTACTTTTACCACAACCTGATTCACCTACCAGACCATATGTTTCACCTCGTTCAATACATAGGGTGATATTATTGACTGCTTTTACAATCACTTTTTTTCCTAAGCTTTCATCTTTAAAATACTTCTCCAAATTATTCACTGTCAATAGAATATCTTTTGTATTATCATTCTGTTGCATATAATTCCCCCTCCTTTGCAAACAAACATCGGACACGATGATTTTCACTCAATACTTCAAATGGAGGATTCTTCTTTGTACACTCAGGGGTTACAATTGGACAACGAGGGGCAAATGAACAGCCGGCAGGTTTTTCAAATAAAGAAGGCACCATCCCTGGTATAATATGCAATAACTCTTTACGATTACCTTTTAAATCAGGAATTGATTTTAGTAACCCTATTGTATATGGATGCTTTGGATTAGAAAACAATGTTATGGCATCTGCCTCTTCTACTACTTGACCCATATACATAACAATCACTCTATCACAAATTTCCGCAACTACTCCTAAATCATGAGTAATCATTAAAATTGCCATATCTAATTCCTTGTTTAATTTCATTATTAGTTTAATGATTTGAGATTGAATCGTAACATCTAATGCTGTAGTAGGCTCATCTGCGATTAACAATTTAGGTTTACATGCCAGCGCGATAGCTATCATTATTCGCTGTCGCATACCTCCAGAAAATTTATGGGGATAGTCGTGTATCCGCTTTTCTGGTGAGGGGATACCGGTAAGTCGTAACAAATCAACTACTTTATTAGTGAGTTCAGACTTCGGAATATTTCGATGTAATACTAGTGCTTCCTTTATTTGATCACCTACCTTCATCAAAGGATTTAATGAGCTTATAGGATCCTGAAATATCATAGATATATCATTACCCCGTATGTCTTGCATTTTTCTCTCGTTAACTTCAAGTAAGTTTTCACCTTCTAATTCCACTTTACCTTCATAATTCACCAATCTGTCTTCATCAAATAATCTCATAATTGATTGTGCAGTCACACTTTTACCACAACCGGACTCACCTACTAAACCTACTACCTCACCCTTCTTTATCTGAAAATCTACACCCTTAACAGCAGAAACATTTCCTCTTTCTGTTTTAAAACTTGTCTTTAATCCAGTAACATTTAATAAGACATTTGATGACATAATTCCCCTCCTTTGTTAAATTACTTTTTCATTTTTGGATCTAATAAATCCCGTACTCCATCTCCCATTAAATTCAGAGAAACGACGCTTAGTACCACAAATATTCCTGGAAATACGACCATCCACCATGCACTGAATATCACCAGTTTTCCATCATACAAGATATTGCCTAAGCTTGGATTGGGAGCTGGTACACCTACTCCCAAAAAACTTAATGCAGCCTCCAAAATAATAACTTCCGCAAAAATATAGGTTGCCTGTACTATAAGGGGAGATAAAGCATTAGGAAGTATATGTCCAAAAATAATACGTAAATCACTAGCACCTAATGACATCATCGCCTCAATATATGTTTGTTCGCGGATAACTATGGCCGCAGAACGGATAATTCGAGCAATATAGGGTGTGAAAACAATGGTCAAACAAATAACAACATTTTTAATATCTGGACCTAATATCGCCATAACAGCAATCGCTAATAAGATAGATGGAAAAGCCATAATTCCATCACATATCCTCATTAAAAGATTGTCTAAGAATTTGTAATAACTTGCATATAGTCCAACGAACAGACCAAAAAGAGTAGATAATATAGTAACAGAAAGCCCTATAATAAGAGAAATTCGTAAACCGTACAGTATTCTACTAAATAAGTCTCGTCCTAAATTATCCGTACCGAAGTAGTGATCGCCATTTGGTCCTACAAGCCGATTCATGGCATTTACTTCGATAGGTGTATACCTTACAATCAAGGGCGCAAGAATTACAATTACCGTAATCAACAGTAAAATTGATACTCCAGTGACAGCAGCCCTTGTTTTAAAGAAGCGGGTTAACTTTATTCTATTGCGCTTTTTCAGTTCTGCCTTTTGAACTTCTTTAATACTACTTATAACGTTTTCTTGCATTCGATATCACCCTTTCTTTTACGAACGCTTGGAGGACAATCTAACGCGAGGATCTATAATACTGTACAAGACATCAATAAATAAATTGATAAATACATAGCAAACAGTTATGAATAATACAATCCCCTGGATAACAGAATAATCTCTTCGTGTTACCGAATTGACTATAAGTTGACCTATCCCTGGTATGTTAAAAATTGTTTCCACTACAGCAGCCCCAGCTACTAAGGAGGCAAAAGATTGGCCAATGACTGTTAAAATAGGAATAAATGCGTTTCTTAAAGCATGATAATAGATAATCCTTTGCTCTTTCGCCCCCTTGGCCTTAGCTGTACGTATAAAATTTTGGCCTAAAATTTCAAGCATGGATGAGCGTGTCATTCTTGTTATTAGCGCTGCCTGAAGTAATCCCAATGATACGGCCGGTAAAGTCAAATATTTAATATGCTCGATAATACCTTGATCCAATGGTTTGTACCCAGCGACTGGAAGCCATTTTAGAAGCACACCGAAAATCATAACCAAGAACAATCCAGATAAAAAACTGGGTAATGAGATGCCAAATAACGAAGCTGATGTTAAAATTTGATCAATTATTGTTCCTTTTTTTCGGGCTGCCAATATTCCAAGTGGAATAGCAATAACAAGAGCTAAAATTTGTGCATAAATAGCTAAAGATAATGTTGCTCCGAGATATTGAAAAAGAATTTCAGACACAGGTTGGTTACTAAAATATGATGTTCCTAAATCTCCCTTGAAAATTCCAGTAATCCAAACGAAATACTGTGTAACAATGGACTTATTTAATCCCATCTCTTCCCTAAGATTCTCTATTTGCTCACCAGAAGCCTCTTGACCTAAAATTGTACGGGCAGGATCTCCTGGAATAAGGTGTATTAATGTAAAAACAATAATTGATACGATTATCAACACAGGAATGATAGAGAAGACCCTTTTCATTAGATATATCTGCATATTATTCACCTCGATATAAACCTTGCTGATATTCTACCAGCAAGGCTATCAAATTTTATTCAGTGACTTTAACATTCCAAAAAATAGGTCCTTGGAAGAATTCTAAATTACTCACTTTTTTTGAACGGCCAGTTAATGTATAAATATCCCCAAGACTCGTTATAGGTAAAGATTCCCACATATATCCTTGGAGCTCATCCCACGCAGCTTTAGCATCTTCTCTTGTCGTTTCATTATCAATCTTAACCATTAATTTTGAAATTTTTTTATCATCTGTCCACCCTGAGTACGTCGGACTTAAATATAAGTAACTCGTGGGTGTGGTTACGGGGCTATATGACATCACGTATAAATCAAATTTATCAGGGTCATTCTCAATCTCTAATTGAGTAGCCCAATCGTATACATCTATACGTACTTTTACTCCTATGCGTTCAAGCTGATCTTTAATTACGATTGTTGCGTTATAGAATTGCGGATATTCTTTATTAGTAACCATAACTAACTCTTCACCGTTGTATCCTGCTTCCTTGAGAAGTTGCTTTGCTATCTTTTCATTTTTTTGATTATAATGTTCACTCCCGCTTTCTGAAAACCAAGCTTCTTGTTCTTCAAACATATAACTTGAACCCATACGATAGAACTTTTCATTTGTCCCTGCACCCATCATAATTTCATCTATATCCAATGTGGCATTTATAGCTTGGCGCATCTTTTGGTTTGCCATTAAACCTGTTTTTTTATTGTATACAATCGTTAAATCTCCAAGCAGCTCTGATTCTGATGCTAAATCAGAGTTATTTTCAATCATATCGAAGTCATCATAGGAAAGGGAACGAGCAATATGATACTCACCAGTCTGCAAGCCAGCCAACCGAGTAGAAGCATCTGTGACAATATAGAAATAAAGATTGTTGATAAACAATTCCTTCGTACCAGCCAAACCTTGAGATGGAATATCTATAGATTGATAGTCTTTAAATTTTTTTAGATGAATGTATTGCTCAGATTTCCATTCAATAAAACTAAATGGCCCTGTTCCAATAGTTTCAGTAACACCATTAGCGGCAGCATTATTAATTACTTCTTCAGGCATGATTGATGCTAACTGTTTGGCTCCAGCAATCATAGATTGAAATTCTAAAACACCTTTAGATAACTGAATTTCTACTTTATAATCGTCAACCTTTTTAAAACGTGCATCACCAACTACTGATTGAATTGTACCGAAGTTATCTATCCAGCGATTCATGGAAGCAACTACATCATCAGCAGTTAACTCCTTACCGTTATGAAATTTAACACCTTTTCGCAAAATAAAAGTAAATTTTTTATTATCCCCCGATTGTTCCACTTTTTCTGCCAACTCCGGTACTACTTCATATTTGTCATTTAAAACAACCAGCTGCTCGTATATATTTCGCGAGATATCTCGGGTAATTCCCGCTGTTGTTATATGAGGATCTAATGTATTCGGCTGCGCGTTGATTGCAACCTTTAATTCTGTTGCTTGTTTTTTTACATTTGAATCAGTAGCTGATTCTCCGCCTGATGAACAACCACTTAGGACAAAAGCTAAAATTAATATCATAAATAATAAATTTTTCTTCATAATAAAATCTCTCCCTTATCTGAAAATTCAGAAAATATAAAGCGTTTTTTTTCATAAAACTCGAATCATAATGCTATTTTAAGATGACTGAATTAAATTTAGACCGTGTCTAAGCGTTTAAATGGTCTTCCCATCTTTTTAGAATGGCCCTTCTTGACCACTAAAATTTCATTTTCAGCCAGCCTTTCTTTTTGAAGACTTCAACTGGAGTATTCAAAGAAAATTTACACCTCTCTTCTCTAGAGCGGATTTTGAACAAAGGTAGATTTAATTACTGATAATTTTAGAGAATCATCCTTCGTATGATACCATTTATAAAGCCATATCGATGACTATCCGCTTTGCCCTTCCTGATCTTAACAAATCAAAACCTTTGTTTATTTCATTTAGTGATATTCTATGGCTAATTAATTTATCAATAGGCATTAATCCTTTCTCATAAAGTTCTAAATATTTGGGAATATCCAGATACGGTAAAGAACTACCGATATAGGATCCCTTTATTATTTTTTCTTCAGTCGTTAAATTAATATATGGTATAAAAAGCTTACTTTCAAAATCCGGTAAACTGCTTGTAATATATGTAGCCCCTGGTTTTAGAAGCTTATAGGCTATATCAAATGCTTCTGATACACCTGAAGCATCAAAAACGAAATCTAACTTGCCTTCAAAATCATGCATTAATTGTCTAACAGAACTATGTTTAGAAGTATTAAATGAAAGATTTGCTCCCAATTCTTGAGCAAAAGCTAATTTTTCATCATTAATATCCATTGCAATAATTAGACTAGGTCCCATTACTTTACTGCCTAATAGCATGCTTAACCCAACACCGCCAAGCCCTACGATGCCAATATGACTTCCAGGAGGAATTTTTGCCGTGTTAATTACGGCACCTGCACCAGTAATTAATGCACATCCTGAAATAGCAACAACATCAAGTGATATTTTTTTAGGGACTTTAACGATTGAACGGGATGACATAATAGCATGTGTTGAAAAGGCAGATATACCAGCATGGTGTGAGACATGTTGGTCATCTACTATGATTTTCTTTTTGCCACTTAAAAGTGTTCCTTTTATATTTGCTTTTTTACCAAACGTACATAAAGAAGGTCTTCCCTTTTGGCAATACTCACATTGCATACAGCTCGCCAGAAAAATACATACAACATGATCACCTTTTTGGAAATTATGAACATCTTTTCCGGTTTTCATAATTATTCCGGATGCCTCATGCCCAAGGGCGATAGGATATGGTCTCGGGACTTTTCCATTAATAACAGATAAATCAGAATGACAAATTCCAGCGTATGCTATTTCAACTAGTACCTCATCATCATCAATATCATCTAGCTTTATATCCCTTACTTTTAGAGGTTTGCTTTTACTGTATGGAAATTCGATAGATGGATTATATAAAATTGCAGATTTCATCAAGACTCTCCTTTTTCTCAGCGTTTGTTACCACCCTTTATAACGGCTTTTGATACCTTGTTATATATATATTCTATAGAATAGCCAATATCCTATTTTATTAAAAAATCAGAATGGACATTTCACCTATCTTATACTAATATTCTTTATTGTATTTTTGTTCTGTAAATTCATATTACATTCTTCTCTATTAATCACCTTCAAAATACTTCAGATTGAAGATTAAATATATAGGATAATAAAAGGTATTGTTATTCTCGGTTTGTTTTATTCGTATCAAGAAATCAATTTTTGTTCTGACTGTAAAGGTTAATTAAGTTTTTAAACAAAATATATAAAGCGATCTCTTTTAAGAAGAGATCGCTTCATCCACAAGTCTTTCTTGTTCTACAATTTTATAATGCTGAAAAGCAATCGCAAATCCTGTGGTATTTGTTGAACTTTGCACATGTACGTTGGCATTATAGATGTCTGCAATACTATTAATCAGCCAAAGTCCAATACCTGCTCCACTCGTTTGCGCTTTAGCCGAATTTGTACGATAATACTTTCCAAAAATCTTTCCAAGATTATTATAATCTATACTCGAACCAGAATTTATGACTTCAATAACGATCTTTTTGGTCTGATTATACTCACGGATACCAATAAAGATGGAGGAGTCTTCTTTTGAATATTTTATGGCATTATCAAGCAAGTTTCTGATCATCAATTCGATTGAACCTTGGTCAATCCATATATGAATATTGGGGTTAATACTATACTTGAAATGAAATTCTCGATTAGGGTATTTTTTCTTATATTCCTCAAAAATAGGTTTGATTTTCTCGATTGGATTCAGCCAACTATCTGGAGGGGAACCCCCTAAATAATACATATCATAAATGATTTTTATGCTAGATAATAAGGAAGTGATATTTTCCGTTTCATTTATAACGGATTGAAGTTTCTGTTTCATTTCCTCATCTGCTTCAGGTAGCATATCCTCTATCAATTCAAGTTCATTCTTAATATTATGGGCTGGATTTTTAATTTCATGAACCATTTCATCAAGGAAGGATTTGGTCTCTTTAATCCCATCCTGCAGTTCAAACATCGTCGTATTGACTGCGTCAATCGTCTTTTCTATTTCTGGTATAACAGGCTTTTTGTATACGAAACTCTCTAAATGAAATCGTGACATTTTCATAAAATGTTCTCTCATTTTTATTAGAGGGGTATAGTAAAGATTTCTCATAATTTTATAGTTAATGAAAATTAAAAGCACTGATAGACTGATGAATAGCAAGCATTGAATAGTCACTATTTTGAACTCCTGCAAGAGAGCTTTACTAACATTACGGTAAGTAACGATCTCACCCTTAAAAGCATCTGTATTAACCTCATGGCCGATGTTGATTAAAATAGAATTACTTTCATTAAGTAATTTCAGATCCAAATTTTGTTTAATAAACACATTATAGACATCCCCTAAATCGACATGCATTAACAGTTTGTTTAACAAAAATAATAAAAGACCATCGAAGCCTTCAACGTCATCGGCAAGTACTGTTGTGTCCTTATAATATAATGCCTTTGACTGAGTATCTTGATTATAAACATAGATATACTCGTTATCTTTTGGAATAGTTTGCAAAAAGTCAGTTAATTCTTCGGTATCAAGCTGATCTTCATATAGAGCATGTTCTAGCCAAATATGAGTTGGGAATAATTCAGATGCCTCTTTCCTAAAGAGAGTCGACATCCTGTTATAACCAAATAAAATAGTGGTAATAAACACCAGCGATATGATTGAAAAGTATGCAACTTGCTTAAACACTCGCTGATTATTTATCAAATTCTTTTTAAAACTAATCATTTTATATCTTAAGTGTTCCTTTCGCCTATTCAATTAAATTAACAGAGGATTTCATTATATCAAAATAATAATGCCTTTTTATATGTATTTAATTCCAGTCCTTTCGTTATGTATAAGCACCATCATTCATTAGAAAATTAGTTGAAAATGTGATTATGAAAGCAAAAATAAAACGCCGCTCCGATTGGAAAGACGTAAAAAAAAAAGGATATCTACCTATAGAATCATTTTATAAATAGATAGAGCGGTCTGCTATTAAAAATTATTAATTTGATACACTATCAATAAGGAGGGTCCTTTAGTTTATACCTATACCTACAACTAATATTAATATGAAAAAGCCAACCCAGATAAGGGCATTTAGGAGGATACCAAAAATCATGCTTACCATTTTTTTAGATAAAATAGCAAAGACGATTCCTGCTATAGATAAGATGGTAGCCATTAACAAGAACAATCTAGGATATGCCATATTATCCGTTATAAAATAGGATAAGACTATACAGATGCCTACTGTTAATAAAGATAATCTGCCGTATGTGTTCATAGATATCCTCCTTTCCAATTTAATTCTATTGATATATGGTAAAATCCTTCATTAATAATGCGAAAAAGCTGCTTTAAATTCTAGAAGAATAATGATCCTCTTATCTGATGGATTGGTAAATTCTGACTTCACTAAAATAAGCATGGCCTAATGACCATGCACCAATTTCAGATGATTAATCATCTATAATTTTAAGTTAATAATTAGACTTCCTGAGTTCTCTTTTTAAAAACAAATATTGAAATAAATAGAATAATAACAGCATACCCAAGTACCCACCATAGATGCGGAAACATATTTCTATAAACTCCGCTTAATGCAGCTTTTCCAGCTTCAACAGCATGAACAAACGGCAGTAGATAAGCGATATCCTTAAATAATCCACCTACTAGCTCTAAATTAAACCATATGCCCGATAGCCATGCTGATACATTTGTAAGGAGCGCACCACATATTCCTACCGCTGCTTTTTCACTAAATAGAGCTCCGCTAATTAACCCAATTCCAATAAAGATTGATTCCATGGGAACCAATATCAGAATAACCATAAAAATCGTTGCTGTAAAATCTAGTCCCATACATAATGCAGCTATAAAGCAAACGGATATTTGTATAACGGACATAACTAACAATGGCAGTGAATAACCCAAAATAAAGTCTCGAGATGTCATCGGAGTTGTAAATAATCTAGTCAAAAAAGAGCTTGCACGATCTTTCGATAATACTTGTGCTGCAAACAATGCCATAAAGGAAAGGCCGAATACAGCAATGCCTGGTGCTAATGAAGATATATTAAATAAATCCACAGGGATACTGCTATTAATCGCTGATAAAAGTGCAAGTAAAATGAGCGGAAAAGCAAGACCAAGGAATAATGAAATAGGATCTCTGACAATTTCCTTCATCACTCGATTGGCAAAAATGATTGCTTTCATCGTTTATCCTCCTTCGTAACAATTTCTACGAAGGCATCCTCGAATCTATCGGTCTTTGTCATGCCTGTGAGTTCTTCGACTGTTCCGATTGCTTTTACTTGGCCATCTTTCATGACACAGATTCGGTCACATAATGCTTCAGCTTCCTCTAAATAATGTGTTGTTAACACAATGGTTGTTCTATCTTTTAATTTTTCAATTATAGACCATAATTCTCGGCGTCCTAATATGTCTAAACCTAATGTCGGTTCATCTAAAAATAAAATGTCTGGATCAGAAATAAGTGCAAGCGCAATACTAAGCTTACGTTGCCAGCCACCGGATAAGGTTTTACTTTTTTTGCTTTTCATATGGTTCTAAAGAGAAATGATTCATCATATTAGCTGTTTTTTCATATACTTCAGATTTAGAATAACCATGAATAGCCGCCATTAATTCTAAATTTTCTCGAACTGTTAAATTTGGAGCAATGGCAGTTTCTTGTGGCGATACCGCTATGATCTTCTTCACTAGCTCTTGATTTTTTACAATATCATGTCCAAATATAGACGCATGGCCGCTTGTAGGCTTTGTTAAGCAGCATAACATTTTAATCAACGTTGTTTTTCCTGCCCCATTCACACCTAATAAACCAAACAATTCTCCCTGCTTAATTGAAAATGATACTTGATTAACTACAATTTTATCATCATACTTTTTAGTTAATTGATCAATAGAGATTGCATAACTCATCATTCATCCTCCTTATGAAGCGGAGACTTTACCAGATTTAAAAATTCATTCATCATATTCTCGGGTACAATAGCAAGCCCTCTCTCTTCATCACCCAAGATAATAAGAGAGTCCCCAGGTTTTATATAAAATACATCACGCGCCTTTTTGGGTATAACAATTTGACCACGCTCACCTATTTTGGCTACACCAAAAAAGTACTTACCCTTTGGTGGTACAATCAAATTCGTATCTTCTCCATCAAAATTTACCAAATCATCCAGCGTCACTTTATACAATTTGGCTAATGCTTGCCAATGTCCAAGGTCAGGAGTTGATTCGCCCTTTTCCCACTTTGCGATTACCTGTCTTGAAACATTGATTTCATAAGCTACCTCTTCCTGTGTCAATTTATGATGCAGGCGCAGGTTTTTTAGATTCATACTTATCATACTTTTCCTACCTCCATATTTATTATGAATTATTTCTATAATGCCCTCCACCAACAATCCGTAATAGCTATGTTAGAATTCGTAGCATTTCTGATTTAACATTGCTTTTACCAAATAAAACAATCACCGTTGTTTTCATTAAAATATCCCTTTAAAAGGACATTTGTATTCCTTGTCGTATATATGTCTTTATATCGCAATAAAATATTTTATGGTGGTGGGGATAATCATGAAAAAAATTCAAATTGTAATAGTAGGAATTTGCCTTTTACTTATTGGCTGCAACGATAATGAAGCATCTGCTGGTTTATCCTATGATCCGTCAAAAATTCAAAAACAACTAAAAGAGGAACAAAAGATTGATTCAAAATTACCAACTGCATTTCCTGTTGAAATCAAAGATTATGAGATAAGTCCACAGACTCATACCGAATCTTCTGTTCATGATGTGCAGTTTACAGGGACAAATGAAGAAAAATTCATTCTTATGATCCATACAAAAGAAGTAACATATGATGGTAAACCACAAGGGTATGAGGAGTTAAAGATTAATAATCAGGAGGTGTTTTATATAGAGGATGATTTAGCATCATCAGCTCATTGGACAGATGGCGATTATCATTATATTTTTGAGTATCAAGTTGCTGAATCCGGCAAAGATGCCGCGAAGCTAACAAAAGAAGAAATGGTGGAAGTAGCTGAATCTTTTAAATAAAGCAGTTCAAATACGAAACCTATCCTCATTTTACATTTCAAAAAACTAGCATTGATTTTTCAATGCTAGTTTTTATTGCATTCATTGAATAGATAGGCATCCTCTTAAAAAATTCTCACTATAAAAAAGCAGCTCATTGGTCATTCTGGATTTAACTTATTGACGTTTCTTTTTGAACCTTTACATATCTATTTTAAATATATAAGCTTTCCTGTGTTATTGGACATTAATCAAACGATAATTCGTTGAATACATATAATCATTGTTAAAATCCATAGGTACTTTTGTATCAATGCGTGTTCCCTCCTAATATTTCTAATAAAACCTTTAGATCAATTCCTGATATTCTATCAATATATGTAGTTTACACATTTTTACTGTTTATCTTCAACAAGAAGAGGTTAATACATAAATCGGAAGGTTTTTCACATGAATAAAGTTTCGATTATTACAGGTGCAGGCAGCGGATTAGGACAAGCAGCTGCACTTCGTCTAGCAAAAGATGGGGTTAACATTGTAGCGGTTGATATTAACAAAAAAGGCGGAAATGAAACAATCAAACTCGTGAAAGAAATAGGGACAGATTGTATATTCATTAAAGCTGATGTTTCTAAAGCAGAAGATGTGAAGAATTATGTGGCTTAAACGGTTGAACGCTTTGGGACAATTGATTACTTTTTTAATAATGCCGGGATTTCAGGAAGCGGTTCATTTTTCTTGGATTCTAAGGTCGAAGAAATCAATCAAATTGTTGGCATTAACCTAATGGGAGCTTTATAGGGCGTTTATTATGTTGCTGAGGTTATGCTGAAAAACGGTGGAGTTTCAATCGTGAATACAGCTTCAAGTGCGGGTGTGATTGGTCAAGATTCCGTTGTCGCCTATTCTGCCACAAAACATGGAATTGTAGGTTTAACAAAAAGCTTGGTTGCAGAATATGCGAAAGATGGATTGCGTGTAAATGCGATTGCTCCGGGACCTACTGAAACACCAATGGTAAAAGCTTTCTATGAAGCTAATCCAGCTATGAAAGAAAATGCTACAAAAGGAATTCCGCAAAAACGATTGGGAACACCTGAAGAAGTAGCAGAACTGGTTACATTCTTATTAACTTCTGAAGCACAATATATTAACGGAGAAGTTATTCGTATAGATGGTGGATTTACAAATACAAAATATGCTTGGTGAATGATAAAAGAAGCTCAGAATCATACTCTGAGCTTCTTTGTTATTGGAGTTAGACTTACGGACATCTAGCTCTAGTTTCTGGAGTATGAATCCCTGCATTATGCCTTGCCTGTAATCTCACTTACATGGCATCTACTACCATCTTGGCAATCGTTCCATTGGATAATATAAATTTATCAATATTTATATGTGAGAAATTTTCAACATGCTCTTCTCTTTCAATTTCGACAACTGTATGGACATGAGAGGCGATTCTTTCAACCGCACATGCAATCATTAATGACTTTCCGTCAGTTAAGGTTTGATTCTGAATCCGATCATCAGAGAAAATCAAGATAGATTTTGCATTTTGGATATTGGCTTTCTTTAATACCTCAACATTCGAGGCCTCTCCTCTTATATAATGGATATTTCCATTTACATAAGATAGCTTTTCAAGCATATCTATAACCACTATTTCCGCCTTTTTATTCTTGTCTAAAATTTCCTTAACTGCGTTTTGCGCCTTATGTGACCAATCTATGATAACAATATGATTCTTTCCTTCATACATAAGCTCTCCACCCTCTTTACGTCTTCTGTAAACCGTAAAACTTTCCATAACTTTTCCGATAAAAGTGGCGAATAAACCAATACCAACCACATACAAAAATAGGATTGTAAATATTCTTCCTTCTATAGTAGTCGGTGACATGTCTCCATATCCAACCGTCAACATGGTCGTCATTGTGAACCATAACGAGTCCATATAGGTAGTAAACGTATCTGGTTCAATCAACCTAAGCATAATTGTACAGAATACGATTAAAAATATGGTTGATGTGGTCAATAATAACCAAGACATATGTGTTAGTTTAAAATATAAATTACGTAAGATAATCATTCAAACACCTCTTCTTACTCTGAACAGGATTTTTTTCGGTTAATGCATGCATAGTCCATTTTCTCTATTATTATAAGATTGAACCATCTATTTAATATATACTCAATTCCATTTTGTTACTTTTATTATTCAATATAATGCTGTCCAAAGTTAAGTTATTTAGCGTGTCCCTCTTTCCTCTCGTATGCTTCTGCAATTCCAATTAAAATATTTGCCTACATATTTCAATTATTTACCACCCATATACCGGGTTACCCTATCTCTAACTACGCAAATCTTAAGATAATTTGGTTAAATGTGAAGCATTTTGTAAATAGGTATTTCTTTACAGTTTATTCTCCAACTGTTATGTTAGAGAAAATAATATACATTCTTTGTATAAGGGTTATTAGCTTATTGGATATGCGCTTAAATATTTTCAAAATTAATCCTTCTAAAGGGTTTTTTTCTTTGCAAAAAAACAATGGGTCATAAATCGCAGTAATTAGGAGCTGTTGATATGCATAGCATTGATAGTAGCATACATGTGTTTTTAGAAGGTGTTTCAACTCACATAATCTCTTCAGAAGATACTCTTGCAGATTTACGATTTAAAGACGCTACGAATACATATTCCGAGGAAATCAATAGTATGGTTAAAACTTGGCGAAAAACCCTTATAGAGATATATGGATTTTCAATTGCCCAAGAGCAAAACGAAACCTTTGCAGTTTTAAAAGAATGGGGAAAGGAAACCGTTGATTTACTCATAAACTTAAATTTATCACTTGCTGATGCAATAGAAGAAGTTAGATTTTATCGTGATAAAATTGGCGGTATCATCAAGGACCAAGCTAAAAAATATTCAGTAAGTCTGGACGTTTTCTATGAAATCATTTCTAAATTCGATTCAGTTGTTGATAAAGCGATACACTGGCTTAGTATTTCTTATTCTTCACAATACTCCAATAGAATCGTATTAGCGGAGAGGACTGCTTTTGAACTGTCTATTCCTGTTGTTAGGATTACATCCAATATCGGGATTATTCCAATCATTGGAGTATTAGACACTCAACGTGCAAGCCACTTGATGGAAAAAGCATTACAGGCTGGAAGTGAATATGATCTAAGTTATATTATTATTGATCTATCAGGAGTTCCGATTACGGACACAATGGTGGCTCATCAGATATTTAAAGTTATTGATGCATTGCGACTCATCGGTATCGAGACGCGCTTATCCGGTATCCGAATAGAAATTGCACAAACAATGGTAAACCTCGGAATTAAATTTACAGCTAAAAGCTACTCTAGCTTACATTTGGCTGTTAAAGATATCCTATGATAAATTTCTCCCGGACATACAGTCGGGAGTATTTTTATTAAAAACAAAAAAGACACTCAAAGAATGTCTTAAAATAGACTAAATAGTTCTCCTGTTCATGATCCATTCAGGAACAACCATTTTGATATTCCCCTTTAGTATACCAGCCAGTTCATATATTTCACTTAGCATTCTTTCATACATAGTAGAGTGCTTCACGAAATTTTCTAATCTTTCCTCCAAACGAGTCTTTTCTCCTTCTGATTTTGTTACATAATACTGCTCAATAATTTCAAAATAATGAACCGGTAAGAGCAACCTTGAGAATAACATCCGTGCAGAAAATGTTGATAAAGGGGTGATTGATTGATATTGGCGCAAAAATGACTCGACACCCTGATGGTATGTATTTGGCTGTTTAAAATAATAAGCGCGTATCCACTCCGCAATATCCCTCGCACTATGGTCAAAAACCCATTCACTAAATAATTTGCCATTTGAGCCAGATCCCCAGGTTTCTGAAGTAAAGCGATCATAACAAACGGTCCCAGCATCAACCATCTCCGGGTTTTCATCTATTTCAGTATCAACTAAATATTGGATTGCGTTTTCCGAAAGGCCTGCGTAATAAGGATAGCTGTCAATAAACAGGTTTTCAAAATCGTTTTGTGGCTTTGCTGCCAATTTATCTCTCCAAACTCGTTCAAGCTGATCGACCCGCTGCTCCCACATTTCCTTCCATTTTCCGATTCTGCTGCAAAAAACGATTCGTTGCGGAATAGACCTGCCACGATAATGAAATATTGCCAGCTCTCTGCCCACTTCATATGATTGAGGAATTTCCATTTCATTTATACAAACCACATAATCGTTACTTTCCAGTTTTGTTAATAGCTTTTGTTCATTGTTTAACAGGGGAAGCCATACTCCCTTCTCCCCTTTGTTATGCATATGGTACGCCAAACTGCTTCGTTCCTGGAGCTCTTGCTCTTCCATGTTTATGGCAAAGCTCATGAATACTCTGCCTCCACCGTTATATATGTTTATTGCCCCACTGCTTATTTCTTGATCAACTGTAATTCCATATTGTTCGTGTAATAATTGTTTGTTCATCACAATATTGTTCATCACCTCTAATTCCTTGCTTACTATGATAAGTATATGGGCAAGATAACTGTTATATGTGGTTAACATCAAGATTTATTCTTACTATATGCATGGGAGTTGGTGTCTTCGTATGAAAGGGAAACCTGTAGATATGACTGAACAAACAGCAAGAAAATGGTTGCATGATCGAGGGGTGACAGTTACAGATATTGGTGAATTAGTTTTATACCTTCAGCATCAATATCATGAAAATCTGCTATTGGATGAGTGTATTAAAAATGTGGAGCGCGTACTCTCAAAACGCGAAGTCCAAAATGCCATTTTAACTGGCATACAACTAGATATGCTTTCCGAAAAAGGGATGCTTGAAGAACCTTTACAATCCATAATCCGGACTGATGAAGGATTATATGGGGTTGATGAGATTTTAGCATTTAGCATCGTGAATGTATATGGTTCTATTGGTTTTACCAATTATGGATATATTGATAAAAAGAAACCAGGCATACTGGCAAAATTGAATGATAAATCCTCCGGTGAATGCCATACCTTCCTGGATGATATTGTTGGGGCGATTGCTGCTGCCGCTTCCAGCCGTTTAGCTCACCGAGTAGAGAATGTAGAATAAATATAAAATCCTGAATTTATACTTTGAGTTTTTCTTTTATAAGGTAATTAAACCGAGTCGGTTAATTTCCTAACAGTCTAACAAGTAAGAACGAAAGAGCATACCTGCCCTTTCGTTCTACTGTTTAGATATTTATATGAATTATGTGTAATACACATCTTTGTGAATTCATTTAATCGCTTAGGTAATCATAAGTGAACTAACTCAAATTCCACATTGTCAAACTCCATTTCAGCTGCAAGCTCTATTGTATAATAGACAAAGGCAAGAGCAATCAGTGCTGCCAATATGAGCTGCTGATCAATAAGGGTAATTGCAAAAATGATATCGAGTAAGATTAGTATTGAAAATCTTAGAATCATCGTCTATCCCCCCTTTTTCTTCTATTATCATTATTCCCGTTATCAAACACTGTACCTATAGGTATCTTGACAATTGTATGGCTTTTCTAAATATTAATCTTTATTATTTAAATCCTGAATAAGTTTGTGAAATATTGAACTTTCTATAGAAATCCTTAAACTAGTATGCTAGAATACTAGTGGTTGAGTTAAATTACTTTTTTGTAGTTTAAATGTATGGCTAATTTATTTGAAGGTTGATGCCTTCGTCTTTAATTATGAAAGCCTAAACATAAATAAAGGAAAAAACGTACATACTACATGATGATAGAAATTTTTCTCAAATATTTAGTAAGGGAGTATTACATAGGATGACTAAAGTGGATTTAAAAGCAAAACCATACCATTTATCTGATGAAGATATTAAATGGGTAACAGACACAATTAATTCTATGACAATCGAAGAAAAGATTGGCCAATTATTCGTTAATATGGGAGCTAGCCGTACTGAAGAATATTTAACAGGTATGCTAAACAACTACCATATCGGTGCTGTACGTTACAATCCTGGTAAAGCTGAAGAAGTTTACGATCAAAATAAAATTCTTCAAGAAAACAGCAAAATTCCATTGCTAATTGCTGCAAACACAGAAGCAGGCGGTAATGGAGCTTGTACAGACGGTACTGAAGTTGGTCTTGAAGTTAAAATCGGTGCAACAAAAGATGCGAAATGGGCATATGAAATGGGCCGAGTTTCTGGTGTAGAAGCGTCTGCAATCGGATGTAACTGGAGCTTTGCGCCAATCGTAGATATTCACATGAACTGGCGTAACCCAATCATCTCTAGCCGTACTTTTGGTTCTGACCCTGATCAAGTTTTAGAAATGAGCTTGGCTTACATGAAAGGTATCCAGGAAAGCGGAATTGCACCTGCTGCTAAACACTTCCCTGGTGACGGCGTAGATGAGCGTGACCAGCATTTATCCTTCGCGCCTAACAGCCTATCTTGTGATGAGTGGGATGAAACTTTCGGAAAAGTTTACAAAGGCTTAATCGATGCTGGCCTACCTTCTATCATGGCTGGTCACATCCATATGCCTGCTTATTCCAAGCACTTCAACCCTAGCCTTACAGATGAAGATTTGCTGCCAGCAACTCTTTCTAAAGAGCTAATCACAGATTTATTACGTGGTAAATTAGAATTCAATGGCGTTGTTGTTACAGATGCGAGCCACATGGTTGCGATGACTTCTGCAATGAAACGCAGCGAAATGCTTCCTACTGCTATTGCTGCTGGTTGTGACTTATTCTTATTCTTCAACGATCCAGATGAAGATTTCGGCTACATGATGGACGGATACAAAAACGGTATTATTACAGAAGAGCGTTTAGAAGCAGCTCTTACTCGTATCCTTGGTCTTAAAGCATCTTTAGGTCTTCACAAAAAAGCAAAAACGGAAATCATGATGCCGAAAGAAGAAGCGCTTAAACAAATCGGTCTTCCTGAAAACGTTAAGCTATTTAAAGAAGTTACTGATCGTGCAATCACATTGGTAAAAGACAAACAAGATATTTGGCCTGTTACTCCTGAAAAATACAAACGAGTATTACTAGTTAATGTTAAAACTGCTGAAGGTGCATTCAGTAAATTAATTAGCGGTAACAAACCTAAGCCAATTGATCTTCTGAAAGCAGAGCTTGAAGCGCAAGGCTTTGAAGTGGAAATTCACGAATCTCCAATGGATAAAATCGCGGACCTGCCACCAGAAGAACAAATGAAGAGCATCATGAACGCATATGCAGCAAAACGCCCTATTAAAGAATTAACAGATAAATATGATTTAATCATTAATATCGCTAATATCAAAATGGGTGAAGTTGTTCAACGTATGACATGGAATGCGTTAAAAGGAACACCTGATATTCCGTTCTATGTACACGAAGTACCAACAATCTTTGTTTCTGTAAACTACCCATTCCACTTAGCGGATGTTCCACAAGTGAAAACATACATCAACACGTATGACGGTAATAAAGAAACAATTGAAGTACTAGTAGAAAAAATGATGGGTAAATCACCATTCAAGGGTGACAGCCCAGTTGATGCATACTGCGGATTAAAAGACACATACATTTAATCTGTCAAAAGCAAAAAAAGGATTAAACCTTCCTCGGTTTAATCCTTTTTCTCTTTTAAGTAGGAAGCGATTGCCCTGCCTGCTACCCTGCCTGTAAATAAACAGCCTCCAAGAAATGTCCCCTCTAGCGAACGATATCCGTGAACTCCTCCCCCTCCAAATCCAGAAACCTCACCAGCTGCATAAAAGCCAGGTATTGCCTCACCCTTAGAATTGAGGACTCGTGCTGATAAATCTGTTTGTAGCCCGCCTAGAGTTTTGCGACTTACAATGTTTAAACGAACAGCAATCAATGGTCCATTTTGAGGATCAAGTATTTTATGCGGTTTGGCGACTCGGATTAATTTGTCACCTATGTAATTTCTCGCTCCCCTTAATGCCGTAATTTGCAAATCCTTTGTGAATGTATGATCCATTTCACGATCTCTCGCTTTTATTTGTCTTTCAATTTCTTCGTAATTTAATAGATTATCTTTTGTTAATTCATTCATTCCTTTAACCAGTTCCACTAAGTTATCTGCAATGACAAAATCCTCGCCATGATCCATAAATGCCTTTACCGGACCAGGAGGACCAGGGAGTACTCTGCTTAAGACCTTGCGGATACTTTTATTCGTTAAATCCGGATTTTGCTCAGAACCGGATAGCGCAAATTCTTTCTCAATCATTTTTTGTGTCAAAATAAACCATGAGTAATCAAATCCTGTTTTTTGGATAGCCTCCAGGGTGCCAAGTGTATCATACCCAGGAAAGTTGGGGGCCGGGAAGCGCTGGCCTGTTGCATTCAGCCAAATAGAGGACGGACCTGGCAAAATTCTAATTCCATGGTTTTCCCATACCGAGTTCCAGTTTTTGATTCCCTCTGTGTAATGCCACATACGATCTCGATTTACAATACGCCCACCCGCCTCTTCTGATATCCCCAGCATTCTGCCATCCACATGTGCCGGGACCCCTGAAATCATGTTCTTTGGAGGCGGCCCCAGTCTTTCTGGCCAATTTGTGCGAATTAAATCATGGTTGGCTCCGATACCCCCGCTCGAAACAAGAACTGCTTTACCAGAAAACTCAAAATGAGTAATAACGTCCCTGTTACTTTTCTCACCTCTTAAAGCCGAACTGGCTGCCAATATGGAACCCTTCACCCCCTGAATTATCCCATTACTGCTCATCAGTTCATCTACACGGTGACGAGGACGATAATCAACTAATCCATTTTTAATATGCTCTCTTACCCTTTTTTCAAAAGGCGATACAATACCTGGACCTGTTCCCCAAACAATATGAAATCTTGGTACTGAGTTACCATGTCCTTCAGCCAAATAACCTCCTCTTTCAGCCCAACCAACTACAGGAAAAAAACGAACTCCTTGTTTATGAAGCCAAGCACGTTTTTCTCCAGCAGCAAAGTCAATATACGCTTCTGCCCATTTTTTGCCCCAATAATCCTCCTCATCTCGATCAAACCCTGCAGTACCCATCCAATCCTGCCAAGCCAATTCCTTAGAATCTTTAATACCCATACGACGTTGTTCAGGGGAATCCACTAAAAATAAACCACCGAATGACCACCAAGCTTGTCCGCCTAATGAAGCTTCAGGTTCTTGATCTAGCAATAATACCTTTTTCCCTGCATCTGCAATTTCTGCTGTAGCCACCAAACCGGCCAAACCAGCCCCAATAACGATCGCATCGAACTCCAATGCATTTCCCCCTTTTTGATAAACGTTTATACTCTTATATTAATCTATAGTTCCATAATTTAGGTATGTATACTGATATAAAAAGAAGAATTTACTTTGCTTAAAATTATGAGCCTAAATCAACAGTTTTATATTCCTCCCTTTTTATAAATAAAAAACCAGCCTAGTACCAGACTGGTTCAATAATCATCATCCTCATCATCCTCTTCCTCATAATCGGAGAAATAATCCACGAATTCATATTTTACTTCATCATCTGTTCGTTCCACTTCTGTAGCTTGATATTCCCCCATGTTCTCTTCCACTATTGCTATATACATCACTCTGCGTCCAGCCTCATATTCATCATTGACTTCCATGAATCCGCTCACGACATAATAATCTTCATCCTTGTTGTACTCAACTTTGCTATGCCCAATAAATTCAAAAGTTTCATCCTTTGATGAAGCATCTTCCACTTTATTCTTGGCAACCCTAGCTATTTTGTTTTCCGCGTCTGAGTAATATTTATAACCTGCAAAGGCCGCTATCCCTAATATCAATACTGCAGCTGCTATGATAACCATCACTTTATATTTCTTAGCCATCCTCTTCCTCCCCCTTTATGTGTTATAGTAGTATTCTTCCACACCGTCGTTTCTCCTGATAGTTGCCGACATAGTACCAATTTACTTCATTCTTATAAAATTAGTATTCATCCCCCTGCCGTTCATACGATTATATGGCTCTCAACAAGATTTTATTTCGCTTATTATTGAATTGTCCCAAGAGTTTCAGATTTTATGAAAAATAAGAGGACAACCACCTCTATTTCCAATAGACCCAATTATGTATTCTATGGTGTATTTATGAGGAAGTTAGTTAATTTGGAATTGGAATTTTCCTCTGGGTTGCAGAAGAAATTAAAATACGTCAGTGTATACTTCCGCAAATCGAAGCGAAAGTCGATAAGTTCGATAAGTAAGTGGACTAAACTATTTATGAGGCGAAAATGGGAAGACAGCAGATGCGAGTGCATTGGCTCAAGGATTCATCATCCCTAGTATGTTAACTTACATTTATTTATGAGCCTACTATTGGAGTAAGTTATTGAGGGTATCAGAAGAATTAGTAAAAGAGGAAGGAGCTCTAAAATAAATAGACTTTAGAACTCCCTTTTTAGTTATTTATTCATAAATTGGCACTCTATCCAGGCAAAATTAATTATTAATGTATTTTTCAAAAACTGCACCAAAATCTTTCATATGATATTCATTATAGGAGGATTTTAACCATTCAAATGTAAATTCAGTTATCCCTTTATATGTGCCTGTTAATGATGCTTCCTCAGATCTTGAGTGTTGGAGTGTTTGAACCGCTCGATCGAGTCCTTCTTTGGCATAATTCATTTGAATGGAGTTTTCATACGTGATTTCCTCAATTCGCAGTAATGCTTTATACAAATCCTTTAATTGTTCAATTTGATTTTTCTTGACGTCAATATCAAAATGAACATTTCCTACATCAAACTTTATTTCTGTATCCAAATCTAATCGCCCTGCAGTTTCAAGCATGACATTTGAAATCTTATACTGAGAATATGGGTATCGTTTTAATAAACGTTTAGATGAGACAGCATTTTCGCCATCTACATGAATTAATGCTAGATTTGTAAAGCAATATTCGTCTGCCTTCGTTTTGATAATGAAATAAATCTTCTCATTATCCTCGTGCATAACATAGTCGTCTGCATCCGTTTTGTCATAATCTTCCGGCGGAATAATAACACCTACGTCAGACAAACCCAATGCATCAGAAGCCATTTTCTTTAACATGTATATCACCCCATTGTAGTTTATACTTTTACTATATCAGAAAAGTGACTAGTATAAAATTCATTTAATGCTCAAGAAAACACATGGATGGTCCATGTGTTTTATGTCATTATTCATCATATTTTTTTGTTATTTTTGCTATTTCTTCACCAAGCTTCTTATAACTTTTTACTTCGTCATGAGGATGCTGTGAATTTTTTCTTTGCTTCCAGTGTCTTTCTTCTTCTTTTTTTGAATGTGACATATATATACCTCCAAATTAAAATAGGACTCATTGCAAAAGATTGAAGCATATCGCCCTATTTTCCTTTATTTTATATTTTCTTTGCCTTTTTAGATTTATTCTTATAAGCTTGATTTGCGCTGGCGCTTCCTAATTCCTTTGAGAATTCAGCATCCGTTTTACTAGAATCAAACCCCTGTTTACTTTTTTGAGCTGCATCATGCTTTCTTTTCGGCATACGATCCCTCCTTCTCTCATTTAGTATTAGAAAGTAAAGAGTAAATATGCACTGTCAGCTATGAATTATTGTTTTATCTTCTTTCAAGGACGACTACTCCTTTTTCTTTTCCAATGTTATTTGAATTAGCTGATCGTGGATAAAAGAAAAAGCAAAGAATGCTGATAAAGCTATGCATTCTTTGCTTGATTGATCTAAATATTGAGACCGCCCTTGACTGTGCGATTATCTTACTTGTTATTGAATAGATAACTGTTGTTTTGCATTCGTCAGTTTACTCATTAAAACATAGGTAAAAAACGATAAAACAATCGGCAGTACGACCGTATGCATCCCGAAAGGATTTGGATAAAATCGATCTATAATCATAAAGCTGCCCATTCCTACAATCATGGATGAAACCGCGCCGTATTTATTCCCGCCAGACCAATATAATCCCATAATAACTGGCCATATAAACACCGACTCCAAGCCTCCAAATGCAAACAAGTTTAACCATACAATTAAATCAGGTGGACTTAACGCAAACAATACAACAGCGATTCCAATTGCTGCTGTAATCCAAAAGCTGATTCTTTTAATCTGCTTCTCGGTAGCATCCTTTTTTATGTAATTGATATATACATCCTTTACTATAGTTGCGCTTACTAATATTAAAAGAGAATCAACTGTGGACATGATAGCAGCCATGGGAGCGGCTAAGACAATACCCGCAATAAATGGTGGCAAGACCTCCATAGTTAATGCAGGCATGACCATATCACCAATTTCTATCCCAGGTATCAATGGACGCGCGAAAACTCCGATTAAATGCATTCCCAGCATCACAGCACCTACCACAATTGTTCCTGTGATAATCGCGATGTGCATTCCCTTCGAATTTTTATAGGACATCGCTCGCATGCTGATTTGCGGTAAACCCACGACGCCCACACCAACTAAAATCCAAAAAGATGAGACATACAAAGGCGTTAAATCTCGTTCTGCACCAAAAGGAGTAATTAGGTTGGGATTTTCAGCCATTAAGTCTGACATAATGTTCGATATTCCTCCGCCAGCAATAATGGTGGCGATTAAAAGGATGACGGTTCCGGCTAACATGACTACTCCTTGGACGGTATCTGTTAAAGCGACTGCTCTAAATCCACCAATAATAACATACATTAAAACTGAAACGGCGAATATGAAAAGTGCTGTCTTATATGGAAGCCCTGTTAAGGATTCAATCAATCGCGCTCCCCCAACCCATTGGGCAGTCATCGACGCAAATAGGAATATAATGATGCTAATGGCCGATATAATGACAACCGTATTACTTTTATATCTGCCTTTTAGAAAATCAATGATCGTGATTGCTTTATACTTACGAGCCATAATCGCAAATTTTTTCCCTAAAACCATTAATACAAAATACCCGGTTGCCAGTTGAGCCATAGATAGTAAAACCCAACCGAGCCCACGTGTATAGGCAACACCCGGCCCGCCAATAAAGCTTGAAGCACTTCCGTATGTTGCCATCATAGTCATTGCAAGCACAAAACCGCCTAATTGTCTCCCGCCAAGAAAATATTCCTGCAGGAAGGAATCAGAGGATTTTAATTTTCCATTTGCCCAGAATCCTATATAAAAAATAATAACTAAAAAGATCAATAAAGGAACAATGACCTCCCACTTCATGATTGCTCCTCCTCTTCGTCATCCACATCAAAAGATACTTCTTCAAATAAAAATTTGACAATAAGAGTAACAAGGACCACCATAACAAGAAAGCCGACTACACAGCTTAGAAAAAACCAAGCTGGCAATCCTAAAATGTATGTATATTCCTTCGGATTACCTGATCCTAACCCATACGCAAATCCAAACCACCAGATAAAATTTATAATGACAAGTACGACACCTATGATTGCTTCCCTATGGGCTACTTTAAAACGTCTATCTTTCATATCTTCCTCCTTGCAATAGCACCATTATTTTGCCCGTCATTATTTTTTGTATAATACGTAAACAAACAACATTACCATTAAACCAAGCCATACTCTTAAAATGAAGGTACAAAATTTGGTAGAATAACTTATAATGGATAGCTTAATAAAAAACTGTATAACGCAAAGAAGCCTCAAAATCAGATTTTGAGGAGGCGCATTATATAATTTCACCATTTACTTGTCTTTATTAAAATAAAACTCACAATTAGGGTAAGGACAAGAGCACCTGTGAATGCTGGAAATAGATAAAACCCTCCAGTTTCAGGACCCATTTCACCGAGAATTCCTGTACCAATCCACGCACCAATTATGCCAGCCAGGAAATTCCCCACCATCCCGTTGTGAACGTTTTCATGAATAAGTAATCCCGCAATCCAACCAATAAAGCCACCAACAAACAGGATGCCAATAAAGGACATTTTTTAGCTCCCTCCTTCATGGACAGTATATGCTGGTAAGGTCTAAATGGCTTTATTTAGCAGGAAAGAAGGCTACTTTTTTAGTCGATATAAATACGTCGAAGGGAAAAGCAATTCTCATGAGTCATGTCTCCCTACAAAAAAACTCCAACCCATTGATTGGGTGGAGTTTACATTATTCCTATACTAGTTCAATGACCATCCCAGGCTTCACATGATCCAAAATCAGCAAATCACTTTCTGCCACACTTCCAACGACATTGACCCGTTCATCAGCAGGCAAATCTGTCAGCGTAATCTGCATTTCACCGCGATAGCGTCCGTAAAGGTCATTATCAATGGTTATGCTCCCTTTCGGACGGAGATCATTTTGCAGTGGCGGTACAGATTCCGCAACCCTTGTATCCATAAAACGAAGAACGTCCCTGGAAGCATCCGGGCGCAAACGGTATTCACCATATTTTTCGAATCCTTGCTCTGTTTGGATGCTAATCTTTCCGTTTTCAAAGCCATCCATCCTTTTGAGTAAGTCTTCTCCAGGCTCCGGATCACCAACAAATACTTCCGTTCCATCTTTATATAGTTCAAGCGCGGCAACAAAAGGGGATATATATCGATGCTTCTCCAGAGTCGGCAGTCCTTCAAATAAAGGGCCGCGTTTCTCGCCTCCTCCCGGTACAAAAGCAAAGATCGGAATGTCATATCGCTTGTACAATGCATTTTGCTCCCGGAAAAACGATTCACTTAGTCCTGTTTCCCTCCGCGGGTAAAAGTTATGCCAACCGATTATCTGTTCAGTTTTGAGTCCGTTATTCAGCAGCAGCTGTATATCACGTTCGAACAGTATACTTGAATTAACCGCAATTTTAAATTCCCTTGCCAGACTAGCAATAAAACCATGGTCAAAGAAATCGTCCAGTCTTAGCCCGGTGACACCCAATTCCTTCAATTGATACAAACTGTCGATTCCCAAATGGCCCGGGGTTTTTAATGAAACATCCGCATATACATCGATTCCCTGTCCTTTAGCCAGATGTAGCAGCTTTTTGGCACGTACTGCAAGCTCACCTGCTTCCTCCGGGATATGAAGCGAGGTAAATCCCCGCTTCACCCCCATTTGGCCTGCTTGGATAATACGTTCCTCAGCCAGAGGATCATTCAAATAAAAGGAAATTCCGATCAATCAAATTCACCAGCCATTTCATCTTTAAACCCAAACAGGTATGTAAAGATGAAGCCAGCAACATAAGCAATTAATACCCCGACTAAGTAAAGCAGTACCTCACCGTTATTCACAAGGAATGCAAGCGGCAAACCGGATACCCCAATTGCTGTCGTTGCGATATTGAAATGTGCTTGGAAGGCTGCACCAACGCCTGCCCCCAAACATGCGGTCAAGAACGGACGGCCGAGCGGCAATGTAACTCCGAAGATCAATGGCTCGCCGATTCCAAGAATACCAGCAGGAAGTCCCCCGCCAATCGCTCTTTTCAAGCGTGTTTTCTTTGTTTTCATATAGATAGCGAACGCAGCGCCAACCTGACCTGCGCCACCCATTGCAAGAATAGGTAATAATGGGTCGTCACCGATTGTATTGAGTAATTCCAAATGGATAGGTGTGAGACCTTGATGCAGGCCTGTCACGACCAACGGCAAGAATGTCGCTCCAAGAACAAATCCCGCAATGGCTCCTCCAAAATCAAGCACTGCGGTCAATCCATCTGTAATCACATCAGAGACAAATCCCCCGACAGGCATAAATACCAGATACGTCATAATACCTGTAAGCAAAAGGGCAATAGTCGGTGTCACGATAATATCAAGCGACGCTGGAACAAACTTACGGACATTCTTCTCAATAAAAGCCATAAATATCGCAGCAAACATGACCCCGATTAAACCACCGCGTCCAGGCAGTAATTCTTCCCCGAACAAGACAATCTGGGCAGCAGCAGGGTTAATAATCAATATAGCGGCTAACCCGCCAAGTGCAGGGGACCCACCGAACTCTTTCGCTGTATTGATCCCTACAAAGATTCCTAAATAGGTGAATAAACCTCCACCGATAACTGTTAAAATAATTGCAAGTTGTGATTCAGCCGATAACCATCCTGCTTGAATGACAGCCTTAGAAATACCATTGACCAAACCGGAAGCAACTAACGCAGGAATCAAAGGAATAAATATACTGGCAATTTTCCTCAAAAAGAGCTTAAACGGCGTGCTGTTTTTCTTTTTAAGTTCACCTTTCAGGCTGGAAGCCCGCTCATTAAGATTGATGTCTCCTCATTCCTTGACCAGCTTCTCGAATTCGTCCGTGACCTTATTGACATGTCCAGGACCCAGAATGATTTGCAGCGTTTCTTCTTCAACAAAGCCGAGAACTCCATCGATTTTTTTTATGGCTTCTTTGTTAACGAGTGATTCATCATAAGGTGTGACTCTAAGACGTGTCATACAGTTCGTAAAGGCTTTAATATTCTTCGCCCCGCCCAACTGCTCCAAGATTTTTTTAGCCAGAGTTTTGTAATCTTGACCAGCCATTTTCTTTCCCCCCAAAAACTGATTATTTGTATGTTTTGCCTTTCATAAATCTTATAGCCTCTCTCGTCTTATCGATGGCTCTGACCGTTTCTTCATATTGCTCTGTCGCCATGCTCAAAAACAAAATATCAATCATGAACAGCTGAGCTAACCTTGAAGAAGTGGCCGCACTCCGGAACGGAGCTTCCTTCGAATAGGATGTATATAAATTAATATCGGCTAATGCTGCAACCGATGAGGGCCCATATTTAGTCAAACTGATTGTTTGGATACCTTGTTCCTTTGCGAGTCTTGTAACTTCGATGACCTCGATTGTTTCACCAGAAAACGAAATGGTGAATACCACGTCATCCGGCTCGGCATTAGCAATCAATGTTGCTACAAGATGCGCATCCGAAAATGCTGTTGCGCTTTTATTGATCCGAAGCAGTTTTTGCTGCGCATCCACGGCGATGATTGATGATGCCCCGATTCCAAAGAAATGGACATTTTTCGCTTTCAACAGCACATCGACCGCTTTTTTTAGTTCTTCGTAGTTGATTACTTCAGAGGAATCACGCAAACTTTGTATACTATTATTCAAAGTCTTTTGGACGATCATCTCGGCGGTTTCATCCCGTTCAATGTCTCTGTATCCCGGTTCCTCCGGTCTGCCGAGATCACCTGCAATACGGACCTTCAAATCCTGGAAGCCATTCAGCCCCAGTGACTTGCATAGCCTGATGACCGCTGCCCCGCTTGAACTCGTCTTTTCTGCCAATTCATTGACTTTACAATTGACAACCTCATACGGATTTTCCAGTATATATTCAGCAATTTTCCGTTCAGATGCAGGCAACTGTTCTACCCTGTTTACTACCATTTTCAATACTCCGGAAACCACTTATCATCACCTACTTGTGTTTAAATCAATCTGAGAGCTCGGCTTCAATGGCTTTTCGGACATACCCTCCAGATTGCTCCAGAATCAGAGCCGCTTCTTCTTTCTTAATATCCTTTTTAAGCATGACTAAGGCGACCTTTACTTGATGATCAGCATCCTCTAATGTTTGTCTCGCTGTTTCATAGCTTACTCCTGTGATTTTGCTAATAATGCCGATAGCTCTTTCTTTGAGCTTCTCGTTGCTGACATGGACATCAATCATTAAGTTTTCATACGCTTTGCCGAGCAAAACCATTGAAGAGGTTGAAATCATGTTTAGAATCATTTTGTGAGCGGTTGCAGATTTCAGTCTAGTAGATCCCGTAAGCACTTCCGGACCTACGACCACCTCGATGGCATGATCTGCTTCTTCACTGATTCTAGCCTGTTTATTACACGACAGTGCCACTGTTTTGGCTCCTACCGACCGTGCGTAACGAAGTGCACCAATAACATATGGTGTCCGGCCGCTTGCAGCAATACCGATAACCGTATCATTCTCAGTAAGGGTGATGTCTTTTAAATCCTTCTCGCCATCCTCCGGCCTATCCTCCGCTCCTTCAACCGCCTTTATGAATGCGCTTTCTCCGCCGGCGATAATACCCAGTACCATCTCTGGCTTGGTACTGAATGTTGGCGGGCATTCAACAGCATCGAGTACACCAAGCCTTCCGCTAGTCCCGGCTCCCATATAGATAAGGCGCCCTCCATTTTGGAAAGATGAAACAGCAAAGTGAACGGCTATTTCAACATCTGGTAAAACCTCTTGAACTGCAGCGGCTACTTTTTGGTCTTCCTCATTCATAATTCGCAGAATTTCCATCGGACTGGAAGTGTCTATCTGCATACTTCGATCATTGCGTGATTCCGTGGTTAATAGATTAAGATTTTCTTTCATTAGTAAGACCTCCAGGTAGCTCCTTTTGCGATTACCATTTACTAGTAACTCAACACTTCCAATATACTCCAACTGAAATTGATATTCAATAATTTTATTGAATATTTAAAATTTTATTTCATTCTAATCCAAAAAAAGAAGCATATTCTCATATGCAGAACTACATAGGATATGCTAAAAAAACCTTTTTACATTATATATTTTTTGATTGCATGCGCTACTCCCATTCGGTCATTAGGCTCGGTCACAGCATCAGCTGCTTCCTTAACTTCCTCCGGCGCATTTCCCATAGCTATGCCAAGTCCCGCTGAAAGCAGCATTTGTCTATCGTTAAAGTTGTCACCGATCGCAGCCACCTCAGACATATCCAAGCCAAGCCTTTTTGCCAAATATTCCAAAGCAGAAGCCTTAGTAGTCTTTGGTGGAGTAATTTCAAGGCTAGTGAAACCGAAGCTGCTGCTCACTTCAAAATGATTTTCCATGTTGAATAGCCGATCCATAAATCCTTCATAGTCTCCTTGTTCCTTCCGAAAAGCAGCCAGCTTTTGAATGGCAGGTTCGTTTTCTTTCACATATTCATCGAAAGAATGAAACAGCCTGATTTCGCACTGAGCCCGGAATCGTTCACATCCTCCCATTTCTGCACCGGTTCCTTGTAAAGGCAGGATATTATTCTCAATCCATTTTTCATTCCACTTATTTTTCTCTGGAACTAGTAAACAGTCACCCTCATACAAATGCCCATATACCCCATAGCTTTGGCACGCATCTATGAAGGCCAACAGACTTTCTTTTTTAAAGGTAGATTGCTGAATAATCTTCCCGTCCCGCCCTTGTATAACAGCTCCGTTGTAGGCAATGATTGGATCGGATAAACGGATAGCCTCCGCAATCCACCTAGTCGCCAAAGGCGTTCTTCCGCTGCAGATGATTACCTTTCCTCCCCTTGATTTAAAATCATGCAGGGCCTCTATCGTTTCTTTGTCAATATCCATCTTCGCATTCAACAAAGTTCCATCTAAATCAACAGCCAATAATTTATACTCCATCTAGTATCCCTCCCAGGTCCCTATATACATGCACATTATCATATACTACCGGCAACCACACAAAAGATTCACATTCCAATCCCTCATAATAGGAGAATAACACCTGTGTACCTATTTATTACTCGTTAAACTAGATAGCAATGTATATCGTACCTCTTAGATAGCGGGATTACCGATTATAAATCTGGCTAATTACAGAGGATAATTTTCACCTTGTTGCAAAGGAACTGGCTTGGCAAAAATACAAACCGAAAATCAAGCATGCTGAAAAGCTAAATGAAGAACTGTGAACAAGAAAAGACAATGTTAATCTATCTTACAAAGGAGTATTTTAGGAGATTTTCTAACACCTCTAAAACAGAGAGATTCTCTTATAGAGAAGATAGAAGAAATACCATCTACACATCAAATAGTTTATCCCGATCATTCTTCCATTCTGGGATAGACTCCCCTTCCTCCATATAAATTTAGAATGTTTAAATTACTCTTAAAAAACAAAATACTACGCTTGACTTCAAGTCTACTTGAAGGCTACGCTGAGTAAAGTAAGAGTATTTAATATAGGAGGGAAAACATGTATCAGGCATCAAGACAACGTTATAAATCTATGACATATTTCCACTGTGGTGACAGTGGACTTCAATTACCAGCTATTTCATTAGGATTCTGGCACAATTTCGGCGATACAGCTTCATATGAAAATATGAAACAACTCTGTTTTACCGCTTTTGATAATGGAATTACTCACTTTGATTTAGCAAATAACTATGGACCAGAACCTGGGAGTGCTGAAAAAAATCTAGGACTTATTATGAAAGAAAACTTTGCAGCATATCGTGATGAACTTATCATCAGTACTAAAGCAGGATATGATATGTGGGATGGTCCATATGGAAACTGGGGAAGCCGAAAATATCTTATTGCAAGCCTCGACCAAAGCTTAAAGAGAATGGGATTAGAATATGTTGATATTTTTTACCATCATCGAATGGATCCCCACACACCATTGGAAGAAACGATGAATGCGCTAGCCCAAATCGTTAGAAGTGGCAAGGCATTATATGTAGGTCTCTCAAACTACGATGGAAAAACGTTAGAAAAGGCGACTGAAATTTTACAAGAATTACATTGCCCATTTATTATAAATCAGAATAGGTATTCAATTTTTGATCGAACAATTGAACAAAATGATTTGAAAGATACATCTAAAAAGTTAAAAAAAGGTATTATTGCGTTTAGTCCTTTGGAACAGGGAATGTTAACCAATCGATATTTACATGGAATTCCGGACGACAGTAGAATAAAGACGGATGGACGATTTTTAAATGCTTCTGCCTTATCCGAAGACCGATTAACTCAAATTAAAAAACTCAATGAGATAGCTGAGGAGCGAGGGCAGACACTTGCAGAGATGGCGATAAGCTGGATTTTGCGAGATGGAATTGTGACCAGTGTTCTCATAGGAGCTTCCAAACCTAGCCAGATTCTTGATAACATTGGAGCTTTAAAAAATATCACATTCACAGAAGAAGAGTTACAGCAGATTGATAACATTTCTTTAGCATAACTGAACAAACCAGTTTAGTTTCTGAATTCAATTCGGAATAAACTTATTGAATAATCAATGGCCAACCAATATTACGGGATCATGTTCTTTCGTGATTCTACTAAATGCCGAACAATTTTTGCTCTCTAAATACCTGCCATCGTAAGGGGGCTTGGGGCTTATTTATTCGCCCCAGCCTTCAACCCTTCTACCATGTATTTTTGGAACGCCATAAAGAGAATCGTGATAGGCAGTGCAACAAGCACTGCTCCAGCCGCGAATGTCGTAAATTCGGTGTTTCCTCGTCCCGTCACCATCTCAAACAACCCAATCGCTAAGGTTTTATTTTCATTGGATCGTAAAACCAGTCGAGCAAAGATAAAGTCCATCCACGGACCGATGAAGTTCGAAACCGCTACGAAGACGAGAATTGGAACGCTCAATGGCATCATCACTTTAAAGAAAATAGTGAAATGACCTGCTCCGTCAATTTTCGCAGCTTCCTCCAAACTGCGAGGCATGGAATCGAAGTATCCTTTCACAAGCCAGGCGTTAAACGGAATGGATCCGCCTGCATAAACCAATATGAGTCCCCAGTGATTGTCCAATAATCCCATTTGTAAAAGCAGGATATAGATAGCAATCATCCCCATAAATCCGGGAAACATTTGCAGAATCAACATAGCCATCAATCCTTCTTTCCGGCCTGGAAAGCGGAATCGACTAAACGCATAGGCAGCTGTGACCACTAAAAAGGTCGAAATGACCATGTTCCATAGTGCTATTTTTAAGGTGTTTTTATACCATGTCACATACTCGGTTTTCTGAATCAAATAGACAAAATGATCTAAGGATAAACGGATTCCTTTTACGGACTGGGCAATTTGAGCGAAATCAAAACTCCGAACCCCTTCCCAAAAGAGACCCCATTCCATCCCAGGAAGAAGCTGTGCACTGAATAGGGAATCCCCAGGATTCAAACTTCCCATGAGAATCCATACAACCGGATAAAGCACGAAGATGGCCACCACGAGAAGCAGAAAATGTTTCCACACGAATGAAATTCGTTCACGTGTTTTTTGTTTCATGACATCATGTCCTCCTCGTTGAATGCTTTCGTTCGTCTGAAGTTCCAAACCGAAATGATGGCAATAACAATGAAGATCAGGATGCTCACAACGCTTGCCATATTAAATTGGCTTTGGTCGAGGGTCAGTTTGTAAATCCAGCTGATTAAAATATCTGTGGAGCCTGCATAACTGTAATCCACATTCACAGGTCCTCCATTCGTCATGAGATAAATCAGGTTAAAGTTATTAAAATTCCCAGCAAACTGCATGATAAGTAAGGGGGCGGTAGAGAACATGACAATCGGCATGGTGATTTTCCAGAACTGTTGCTTCCCGTTTGCCCCATCCACCTGCGCCGCCTCATATAATTCACGATCTATGCTCGTCATGACGCCGCTCATCAAGACCATCCAGAACGGAAATCCAAACCAGACATTCACCATGACAAGCGCGAATTTCGCCCACATCGGGTCGCTAAGCCATGGGATACTGGATAGTCCAATGACTTCTAAATATTGGTTAATAGGTCCAAATTCCCCGTTGAATAGGTTTCTCATGATCAAAATGCTGACGAACGAAGGAATCGCCCATGGCAAGATATAAATGCTTCTCCAAAATTTCCGGAATTTGATTCCCTTTGAATTCAAGAGAACCGCAAATAAGATTCCGGCAAAGAACGTGGTAACCGTGGCTGAAATTGCCCAAAGAATCGTCCATCCGAAGACGCCGATGAACGTTCGGTTCCAGGTTTTCAAGTTAAATAAGTCCACAAAGGTTTGAAATCCCACCCAGTCCACTAGAGAAGCAGGCGGCAAGTGGTTCGGTCCTGAATAGTTTGTGAAAGCGATCGCAATTCCAAAAATCAGAGGCAAGATGGTTAAAAAGGCCGTGAATACAATGGATGGTGTGAGCAAAAAGTAAGGAAATCCTTTATCTATTAAGACACGGAGGGTTTCTTTGAATGAGTTTGGTTTTCCCCCTTGATCTCGCCATTGTCCGACTTTCCAAGCATCCTTCACATTCAAATAATACATCCATACAAAGAACAATCCGCAAATTAAAAAGATGATTCCTTCGATTAACAAGAAGATGCTGTGATCCCCTTGCTGAATTTCAAATCCCACACGGGTCTGCACCGTTTCCCCTAATGTGGCCAACCCCCACATAGCATTTCGAAACGGTAATGTCCAAAACACTACAAGGTATAGCTCCATACAGATAAATAAGATCCCTTTGATGTACTGTCGATTGTACAATTGCCCAAGTCCCATAAGCAGCAAAGAAAAGATCAAGCTTTTCTTGGCATGTGTTTTCATTTGTTTTTAACCTCCTTTTCACTTCTTAGAAAAAAGAACCAATATCTCACTAGCTGGATATCGGCTCTTTTGATAGATGAACTCTTTATTTTTTATTCTGAGTGGCCACTGCATCTTCAATTTGTTCTTTGGCTGCGTCAAACGTTTTTTTCGAGTCGGTTCCATCATTCCAGATGGATGTGTAAGCCGTTTCCATTGGTCCCCATACAGCTTGCATTTCAGGGATATTTGGCATCGGCACAGCATTTTTCGCCTGTTCCAAGAAAGCCATGGACACTTCATCTTTTTTGATGGTTTCGTTTTCAAGGAGCGAAGTCGCTGGTGGCAATTGGCCTGTCATTTCGTATCTTTTTAAGAGCATTTCTTCACTGGAAGCCATTTGAGCTAAAAGAGTTGCTGCTTTGGGATATTTGGAATAACTGTTTACATAGTACGCTTTGATGCCTGAATAGGATTTTGGCGTTTCGCCGTTATCCAATATTGGAAGTGGAGCGATTCCAAAGTTCACACCAGCATCTTGATGGTTTTTAACATCCCATGGACCTGAAATTCGGTAGGCTAATTTACTTTCATTGAAGAAAGAGGAAATCACATCACCTGTAATGTCTTCTTTTTTCATCGGTAACAATTCTTTGTTGATTTTTTTCATAAATTCCGCCGATTTGATGGCTCCTTCATTGTTAACACCAAGATCCGTTGGATCGGTGTCTTCTTTTCCAAATACATAACCGCCATAACCAGATAGAAAAGCATGTGTGTAATAAAAGTTACCTGGTTCCATCATAAAACCATATTTCTGATTTTTTCCTTTGCTCGTTGCTTGGAATTCTTTAGCTGTTTTGAACAAGTCATCCCATGTTTTTGGTGCCTCTTTTACGATGTCTTTATTGTAGTACAAGGCATATGTTTCAATGGAGATGGGATAGCCGAACATTTTCTTTTTTCCATCTTTATCCACAAAACTTGTCCCGTTTACCGCTGCTTCCAAGAACATGTCTTGATAGTCATCGGCATAATAGTTGTCATATACCAAACCTGCTTTCACCAATTTTCCTAAATGATCATGGGCGGAGTTGAAAACATCGGCACCTAAGCCAGCTGGCCCATCTGTTTCCAATTTTCCTGCTGCGTCTGTGTGTCCCACTTCTTGTACTTCAACAGGCACATTGTATTTTTTCGTGAATTGCTCTGCGACATAGGTCGCCCAGGCGCCCTCGTCCGCTCCGTTGTCCCAAATAATCAGGGTTGCTCCATCTTCAGGTTTGAGTGTTTCTTTTGTGGTTTCCTTGGGTTTTGTTTCAGTGGTTGCTTTTTTCGTCTCATCTTCCGAACATCCCGCCAATATTCCTGCCAATAGGGTGGCGGATGCCAATATACCAACTATTCTTTTCTTGATCATGTGAAACCTCCTATGTGGGAATTTTTGTACCAAGTATAAAATTAATGAAACAGAAGCTGTAAGTGCTTTTGCGATACACACTTTTTTTTACTTTCGTTTCTGATAGACCATTTCCTCATACGAACAAAAGTTAATCCAGCGGCACCTTTAGAAAACGCTTTCAAAAATAACCATTAACGGGTACATTCAGTTCTTCCTGTATCACAATGGTACATTCTTGGAGAGCCAATTAGACCAGACTCGCCGCCTGCTCGTCCCCGAAGGTTCGGCATAGGTATAAATTCACAGTTGTGGTACGTGGTGGATATGTCATAGTTCTAAACACAAATAAGAGGTTGGTTTTTCGGAGTTGAATCATCTGTTTGTAGTACGTGAAAATACTTTGCGTATCCTTTTTCTGATTGAACACATTAGCATGAGAGTAGTTGGGATTGATGTCAAACTAAGCAGATTTATTCGTTGTAATTCCCGCTTGATGAGTATCATCCCATTGTACTAATGTTCGAGAATTGTCTCTTCCATTTTTCCAATGATCTGCATGATCTCCTCGTATAAATCGCCCTTGCCATATTTCAATATTGTGTAAATTTTTCATGCCCACACCGTTGTACTGCTCAATGGTCGCGAAGTGGATATTTGTCATGCTGATTTCCTGCCCGTCATAAATAAACGTGGTTCCAAAAACAAGGTGCTGAGTGCTTGGGCACTTTCTCTGCGCCATGACTCGTCATTTACCCAGGTGCTGAAGCTTCTCGGCTGGTCATGATTTTCCGAAAGCAAAGCATTCGACCCGGGATCCTACAGTCCCTTTTACCATTTGCAGAGTCTGCTTCAAAGGCATATTCAGTCCTCCCCCCATCCCCTCGATTCCATAACCCCAGGCGTTCGAGCAGAAAAATGATATTGAAATATCCTCTTTTTCTCCTACCCATTTGTCTACTTCCGCCAAACACCCCCATTGTCTTCCCCCAACCGTCATGATGGCAAAGCGGGCAAACGTCTCTTCCCGTAATACCCAAGAAACCCCGCTCCCATTCATTATATGAAGGAAACATGGATATCAGAAAACTATTTTTTTAACAATTTTTCATTTTACCATATCGTATATCCATAGTTTAAGAATGTTGAGAATTCACAACGTTTTTTGACGAAATTTTCATCGCTTGAGTATCAGGAACTTTATTTATGCAGTTAGAAGTCAGTAAACAAAAGGATAGACAAGCAATTATCTATGCCTGTCTATCCTTATTATCTTTAAAATGTCTACTGTATAAGTTAAGCGTTTAATCAAAAATTTATTTTCTTCTCTGTCTATTACAATATCTACATTAAATCACGAGACTTACTTACCGAGAGTCTTAGTCACCCCAAATACATCCTTCGTATCATTATACTGATTAATCGCAATATCTAGATCATGAAAATAACGATGTATTAATCGAATCTGTTCTTTGTCTGCTTTATTTTTGGTCGCCTTGGCAATTGCGTGGATTTGTTTAAAATCTTCCGATACCTTTTTATTTTCTATTCCCTGGCTAATGATCTCATTCGTATCTTTTTCAAGTATGGCTGATAAACTCTTGGCTTCTGACATATCTAATTCTTCAATACTGCCATAGCCTGTTAAATCATTGTATTTAGCGTGATATTCAGCAATTAACACACTTTCTTGATTCGATATATTTTTTGGAGGGTTTTTCTTTAATTGATCCATTGCTTCTTTAGATGGATCATTCAAATGATAATAGACAGTAAGACCAATCACTCCAGCTGCTAATATACCTACTATTAATATTAAAAGAGATAGCCACTTTGATTTTTTCTTATCTTGTTTTTTAGTCATTCGTTCTCCCGCCTATCAAAAGTATTTGTCATCCTATTATTGGGATTTTATGCCTTTTAATTATGACAGGTTTGGCTTAACTGTACAAATAAACCAACCATTCTAGAGGTGGTTGGTTCGTAAATAATTGGTTAAAAGTAGAAATCCATTAAAGTTTCATCCATTAAATCCTGTGTCAATCCTATGTAAATCATCGTATCTTTTTGGTTGGAATGGTTTAAAATTTGCTGCAGCAATGCAATGTCTTTGAATTTTTGGTAGTGTAAATAACCAAATGTCTTACGTAGAGTATGTGTCCCTACATCCTGAATATCTGCCATTTCGGCTGCTTTATTTAACACACGGTAAGCCTGAACCCTCGTAATTGGTCCATTTCCTTTACGGCTTGGAAATAAATAATCGTCCTTTGAAAGTTTTTCTTTCTTGACGTATTTTTTAATTTCTTTTCGCAAGTGCGGATTAATCAGAAACCTTTTCGTTTTTTCCGTCTTCTGTTCAATAATGACAATATGCGTTCCATCCAATACATCCTTTACCCGTAGCTGCAATAAATCCCCTATCCTCAGCCCAATATTGATCCCAATTGTAAACATTATATAATCCCGATAACTGCAATAGCGTAATAATGCTTTTTTCATGGCCTCTATTTGATCAAGCCGGCGAATAGGCTGTACATTTTTAATTCGTTTTGTTGCTGTAACCACTTTTGCCAGTCCCCCTTCTTCCCATCTCTTATTGTACGTGAAGAGGCCATTCAAACACAAGATTTTTTCAATTCCACACCTTCTGTAAACCTTGATTTAATCAGTTTTCGAATGTATCAATTCAAGTCCTTTGTTACATTCGGAATTTTCTAATTATTAATGGTAAAATCCATCATAATTCTACACATTTCCCAAAAAGGCTATAAATCGCCTACATTCGACAAAAAACGTTTAGAATACAAACACCTTAGGAATTAAAAAAGAGGACCTTAAAACCCAATTATGAAGGTCGTTTTTTGACTCTTCTTGTAACAATTTTTGGATATTATTTGCTTAACAATACTGTATGCCATACACTATTATAGAATTAGGAGGTGAAGGTGTTTTGGATGAACTCATACAATCTCTCATTATCGAATTGCGAAGAGGTACACTTACTCTGGCAGTTTTAAGTCAATTACAAAAACCCGAATATGGATACTCACTCGTTCAATCCCTTGAAGAAAAAAATGTTACTATTGATCCCAGCACACTTTATCCTTTATTGAGAAGATTAGAAAAGCAAGGTTTACTGGTTAGCGATTGGAAGTTAAATGGAAATCGACAGAGAAAATACTACCAATTAAGCCAGAATGGCAAACAGATTTATGAAAAATTAAAGGAAGCATGGTCTGAAACGTCTAATCAGATGGTACAATTGTTAAGAGAGGATGAATGTGATGAGTTTAATTGATATATATATTTATGAAGTTACAAAGTGGCTACCAGAAGAGTCAAAAGAGGAGCTTGCGCTGGAACTCAAAGGGAATATTGAGGATATGCTGCCACATAACTATACTGAAAATGATGTAAAGAACGTTTTGAATAGCTTGGGTGACCCCAGAATTCTTGCTGCCGATTATAGCGGAAATAACCGATATATTATAGGGCCGATTTTTTATGATAGTTATATTCGGGTCTTACTAATAGCTTTTGGTTTGATGGCGGGCTTGGTTTTATTGGGTCATATAGTCAGCGGGATTACGGATTATACCAGTTATTCCTCCGTTGTATCATTTCTAATTGACATGTTTACAGATTCTATCATAGGAATCCTCCAGGCAGCATTTCAGGTATTTACCTGGGTCACCATTACATTTATATTTATAGATAAAATTGCAAATAAAACAAATAGCATCCCCCTTGTAAAGCCAAAATGGAACACTGACCAATTGCAGAGGCGGACTGTTCAAAAGCATAAGTATCAAATATCCAAAGGGGAAGCAATCTTTGGACTCATTTGGACAATTATATGGATCCTAATTCTATTATTTTCTGAATATCTATTAGGCTGGTATGAGACCGTTAATGGCGAGCTTGTTCTGCAAGCCTCCTTGTTTAACCAAGAAGTTCTGAAAACGTATATCCCCCTTTTAATTGCCTTGGCAGTGTTAGAAATAAGTTTAGCGGGATTGAAATACATGATGGGTAAATGGACCTACCATATCGCTATATTTTATACAGTCCAAAGCGCATTTGTTATAGCAATCCTTTATAAAATGCTGTATGACACTACTTTATACAATAGCGATTTTATCGAACGCTTCAATTTATTATTTGAAAAATCTACAAACGGAACATTACCATCAGGTATTATAGCCATCACATTAGCAGTTATTATTTTAATATCTGTGTATGATTGCAGTTTTGCATTTTATAAAGCCTATAAAACTACTAAAAATCAGCAAAAAAAGAAAAAGTAAACAAGAGGGATGCAGGCTTGATAAAGCTGCATCCTTCTTGTTTTACACTTATCTCTTATTTTTATAAAACACATGCTCAACCGATAAACTCTTTTCAATCCGAATAATCCCAAATGAGTATTCAGTTTGGCGTCTTTTATCTGTCGGAGAACCCGGGTTAAATAGAATTGTCCCATTTATGTCTTTATTAACAGGGATATGAGAATGTCCAAAAATAATTAGATCCAGTTCCTCTCCGCTAAATGCTTCAATTGCTCTTCCCTCTGTAGTTCCTTTCTTACCGTGCCCATGTACCAAACCAATTCGATATCCATCTAATGTGAGAATTTTTTGATATCCAAGTTGGTCAATCAGATCCTTTCCATCGACATTGCCACAAACACCATCAACGGGTGCATAGGATTGCAGTTCATCGTATACATTCTTCGTTTGCCAATCACCAGCATGTAAAATAAGATCAGCTGTTTTCAATTCTTCCTTTAAACGCGGTGGAAGTCCTTTTGCCATTCTGGGCATATGGGTATCTGATATCACAATGATTTTCATCGACGATTCACCTCGATATTTTGCTTTGTTGATTCCTTTATATGTCTCTTCAATTCATTCAGAAAAAAGGTACAGTCTTCTAATGTACCGAACACCCTTACCGGAATAATAACAGCATGAATGGCATTCGTATAAATATAAATATAATTTTTCAGCATTTCAATTTGTTTAATATCTTTCCATTCATAGAGTACCTCATACCCACCATCAATCATCTCTGTTAATCCGCTTTTTCCGATGGATAAGCGGTATGTACCAAATAGATTAGGCTCCCTGCTATTTTTATGAAATTTTCTAAACTTCCTTCTGATTATTCTCTCTAAATAGAATGAATAAAAAAGTTCCGGTAAGAGTGCAATGAATAAGCTGATCAAATAGTAAATGGGTGTAATAGGTCGAAAATATAGCCATTGCAGGATTAGTGAAATACATAAAGTAATCAAAAATAATCTTAGTTGTCTATTTCTCATTCTCCGATTGCTTATTTCAGATTGTTTGTTCATGTGGAGATAAAAATTGGTTACATCAGTCAGTTTAAGATCATATGTTAGTTGCATTGTACTTCCTCACATTTTCTATTTCATTTCAACTTTATTGTAACAGGTAATTACAACAAACAAAAAAGACAGCCGACATTATCATTGATAATGTCGGACCGTCCCATAATACTCAATCTTATTGTATTCCGGATAAATAGAAGAAAACTGAACATAAATGGGGCTATCGAGCAACCATGGATAGTAAGCAAACAGCGTTTGATCACCATGTATAATTGCATGTAAGGCTACAGGCATCATCTTTACAAAATGATCATAACGTGATTGGGCCTTTTGTTCATCAAATTCACCTTTACTAATATGAATGTAAACTGTTAGGACAAATTGTCCGTTTAACATACGCCAATCAGCTACAACTTCATCCCGCATCTCCCAGTTGATGTTCAGTGCATCAATCTCACAGCCAATGCTTAAAAACAACTGTCCGGTTAAGTCAGAATGTGTCAATGTATATTTTCTACCCTCTAAAGGTCCTGAAGGGGTTATCGGCGGAATATAGGTCACACTCAATTGTTCTGTCTGGAAGGACATATCTGAAACACTCCTTTAAATAAGAAGATTTTTTTTACTATTCTATGACATCAGCCTAAAAATGGTGCAAATGAAATAGATCGCTATTTTTCTCCTTACTCGTAAACTGGTATGTTAAAACCAGATGTTTACCTTCACAGTCATATAGTGCTTTACCCACTTATATAACATCAAATAATTCTATTTAAAAAATGTTCTACAAAACGTTTTTCGTCCACTTCTACACATACATGAACAAGCGGCCTTTCGTTTCCACTGGGACAGGTTTCCCCTACCCTTTCTCCTTCGAGCTCCACCGAGATGGGTTCTGTCTTCAGTGTGACGAAGCTCTTGTCAATTGCTACTCCAACAGCCAGTGGATCGTGCAGGGCACAACCATTGATGCCAGGAGTGGCCTTCTTATAAAAGTCCATATAAAACTCTGTCATGTCTGCCAAAAAGGAACCGAGTTCATCTTCCTTCTTCCGCCAGTTTGCTAGTTCCTCCTTCTTAAGCAGGGTTTGCATGGTTACATCAAGTCCTACAAGGAAAAGCGGTAGATTAGAGCGGAAAACAAGGTCAGCTGCTTCAGGATCACAATGAATATTTGCTTCTGCATGCGGCGTTACATTTCCTTTACAGAAAACCGCTCCTCCCATGATGATGATTTCATCAAACATAGCAGTTATCTCAGGCGCTTTTTGGAGGGCAAGCGCAAGATTTGTCAGCGGTCCTACACAGATATAAGTAATTTTACCAGGGTTGTTTTTCACCTGCTCAATCAGATAATCAACTGCATGGACCTCTGGTATTTCACTGGGCTTCTCTCCATTAAGTACATTTCCAAGACCATCCTCACCATGTACATGACGAGCATATACTTTTCGCGGTCCACGCCTAAGAGATTCATACGCACCGGCATACACCGGGATATCAAAACAACCCAATTTTTCTAGAACGATTTGCGAGTTTCTTACTGCTTCTTCAACAGGAATATTGCCGAAACACGCAGTGATACCTATTATATCTAATTCCGGTGAATGAACGGCATAAGCTATAGCCAATGCGTCATCTATTCCTGTATCTACGTCTAAGATAACCGATTTCATTATGTTCTCTCCTCTGCTCCTGAAGTATACTTTTTCCCAGTATGATGATTGCTGCATGTAATGTCATGGGTTTGGCCGTCCAATCTTTATTAAACGAAAAACACCTTTTACAAAATTTCACACGAAATTAAATGAGCAAATGGTTTATAAACGTAGGGTACGATATGTATCATTAACAAATAGTTAATTTTCCGAGTGATAAATCCGCTCATTCTAATCATATACTGTGATATCATTGGCTATTTTCACTTAGATTTACGTCTATCTACTATTTTAATTACTTTTTATATAGATTGTAATACATTATATAAAATAATAGCTAGGTAATAATTTTGCCTCGCAATAACGATTATCGCATTACAAATATATCCAATAGTGATATCCTATTAATAGAATAATTTTTTTATATAGGACTATTTTTAAAATATTTGATTGAGGTGGTACTACTGATGGAAGCTCTTTATTATTTTGTTTTAGCTGCTGTTATCGCAACATTTGGAATTAGCTGGGCTGTACGAACAGCAATCAGGGAATTGGTCAATGGCCCAGAAAGAAAAGAAAACATTCAAACTAAGATGTTTATCAAAGTAGCTGTTGTAGAGGCAATTCCCATTATTTTAATCATTTTTGGCTTTATTAACCTATCCTCTTCAAATTCTGACGTTATTTTTCCCCTTATTATAGTAGGTGCAGTTACCATTCTAAATATAATCTCCATCTATGGTACATCCTCTGAAATAACGAATGATTCGAATACCCCAGTGGACTTAAAATCAGCAGTAAAGACTCTCACCATGATGGGTGTCACTTTAGTATTAGCCATACCTACCATAGCTGTTGTAGCTTGTTTTACTGTCATGAATTCATAAAATGCTAGCTGGAGATGTTATATCCTAAAACTGGTTGTCAGCGGTATAAAAAGGCAATTTAATTTATATTAGCAATTTCCGCAATAAAAAGAGCCTCCTTAGTCGAAAACGATACGCAATCCTTACCGACAAGGAGACTTTTTTCATTGAAATATAAATGCTGTTAAACACGCTCACTCATTAAATTCAAAAGGGAATCGTAGATTGTGGGATAAGGTTTTAATTTGGCACCACTTGAACATCCTTTAGCACCCATTGTTCTCCTTTATATACCCAGCTTGATTGAACCTCAGCGATTCGATCAACCACGGATGCGCCGGAAATTTGCTGAATGCCTATCAATTCCTTATGACCATCTTTATCAATGTCTTTTACCTTTAAGGATTTGTATTCACTTACTAATGTTTCAGATGGTTCACTTAATTTCCCTTTTCGATAAACCCCGAGTTTATCATACTTCTTTTTATGATCTTTTAAATCAATTAAGTAGGATTTATTCATTTCTGGTACCATTACAGTGGCTTGATAATTATTTTTGAATGCTCCGTTGATATTTAATGTTTCGGGGAGCTCAATCAGTTCAATTTTATTATTATAGATGCAAAAGGCATAATAATCATTAACTCCTCCGCTACCCCCTGTTGGAATCTCCATCAGAACTTCCAATGTACTGTCGTCATTAAGATCGAGAAACTTAACGGCAGGCTTAAACCCTCCTTGAATCGTTTCCTTTTTAGTTCCCTTTTTTGTTTTTACTACCAACTTGAATTCCTTGTAATACTTTGTCTCCTGATCAAAAGGATTACCATATAAATATACTTGATCCTTCTTCCCGTCTCCTGTCACATCCACTTTATAAGATCCAAGTTCAACTTCCTGGCTCTTTGCATCTTTTTTTGCAGCATCTATGGATACTGGCAGAAGCAAACACCCAACTATCGAAAAAATTATAAAATGATTAATCCATTTCATCATATACTCATCAACTCCCAGGTATAGGATTATTCATTATAGATTGCCTGGAATTTAACTTAATTATGCATATAACTGATGAAAATCAAAGAAAAAAAGCCGTAAACAGATGATCCTGTTTACAGCTTTTTGGATAGAAATTCATTAAAGCTATGAATTTGAAACTTCGGGAGTCTTAACCCATGTTTCAACGATTGGTCCATTTTCTCCTTCATCCATAAAGAACGAACCATTTGAATAGCGATCACTAGGTCGTAATTGGAAGGATGCAACTTCTTCTATCATGCCTTTTTCCGACAAAATCACAATAGTATCAACATCGTTTACAAATTCTATTCCTACTACTCGATGTGGGTTTTTCTTCAACTCTCTCAACATAACAACTCCTCGTTTTGCACGGGAAGTCATTTCAAACTCGCTTCGTTTCATTTTCTTAATAGCGCCCCTCTGTGTGATCAACGCTATCATAGATGAATCAGTTTCAGCAAAAACTTTACCTGCAACTATATAATCATCGTCCTTGAGATTTATGCCTTTAACACCGGCAGCACGTGCTCCCACAGTTGGAATTTCACTTTCAGGGAACATCAATCCATACCCAATAGAAGTAGCCAGGAAGATGTTTTGATTTCCATCTGTTTGATGGATATCCACAACCTGATCATCTCCCTTAAGATTAATAGCTGTTAAAGGTTTTGAATATCTCGTTGCCTTATATAGTGCAAGTTCAGACTTCTTAACTAATCCATTTTTCGTAACAAATAATAAAAACGATCCTTTTTCAAAATCAGAAACTGGAATAGCCTTTAATAGATTCTGATTCTTATCAAGCGGTACGATATTACTGATATGCTGACCAGTATCCTTCCATCTGATATCAGGAAGTAAGTGAACCGGACAGTAAATATAACTACCTTTATCTGTAAATAACAACAAGGTATCGGTTGTATTCATATCCAGCTTATGAAGGAGCCTATCTCCTTCCTTCATTCCATAATCCTGGCCGCCTGAAGCAGTATAAGATCGTAAGCTTGTCCGTTTTATATACCCTTCTTTTGTGACCGTAACAATAACATCTTCGCTTGGAATCAGAACTTCAAGATTAATCTTAATGTCTTGAATTTCAGCTTCTATTAGAGATCTACGTGAATCTGAAAAATCCTTTTTAACTTCTTTTAGTTCTTTTTTAATAACTGCCATTAACTTCTTGTCACTGCCAAGGATAGTTGTCAGCTCTTCAATTTTTTTACGTAGTTCTTCAGCTTCGTTTTCCAATGCCGTAATATCCGTATTCGTTAATCGGTAGAGCTGAAGGGAAACAATCGCTTCTGCTTGTGCCTCTGTAAATGTATATTCCTTTATTAGGTTTTCTTTTGCATCTTTTTTATCCAGAGACGCACGGATTGTTGCGATTACTTTATCAAGAATGGAAATCATTTTGATAAGTCCCTCAACAATATGCTGACGATCACGAGCTTTTGCCAAATCAAATTCAGAGCGCCTTGTTATCACTTCACGGCGATGATCAATATAGGCATCCAGCATTGCTTTTATGCCCATAAGCTGCGGACGTTTCTTATGAATGGCAACCATATTGAAATTATATGTAATTTGCAAATCTGTATTTTTAAATAAATATTGAAGAATAACATTAGAGTCTACTTCTTTTTTTAACTCAATGACAATCCGTAAACCTGTACGGTCGGTCTCATCTCTTACTTCAGAGATACCCTCAAGTTTACGATCAAGGCGCAATTCATCAATTTTTTTAACAAGATTAGCTTTGTTTACATCAAAGGGAAGCTCAGTTATCGTAATTTGCTGTCTGCCACCGCGTAAAGACTCAATCGCCGTTTTACTTCGAATGACAATTTTGCCTTTACCTGTTTCGTACGCCTTTTTAATTCCATCTGCCCCTTGAATGATCCCACCTGTAGGGAAATCAGGTCCTTTTACAGCAGTCATTAGCTCATCAACTGTACAATCCGGATTATCGATTCTCATGATGGTAGCATCAACAATCTCTCCAAGATTATGTGGCGGAATCTCAGTGGCGTAACCAGCTGAGATTCCAGTTGAACCATTTACAAGCAAATTTGGAAATTTAGCCGGCAGCACAATCGGCTCTTCAGCTGTATCATCAAAGTTTGGTACAAAATCGACTGTTTTCTTCTCGATATCTCGTAAAAGCTGGCCTGCAATAGAGGATAAACGTGCCTCCGTATAACGCATGGCTGCCGGAGGATCCCCATCAATACTTCCGTTATTCCCATGCATCTGAATTAATTCACGGCGAAGCTTCCAGTCCTGGCTCATTCTGACCATGGCTTCATAAACAGATGAGTCACCGTGAGGATGGAAGTTACCGATGACCAGACCGACTGTCTTGGCTGACTTTCTATATGGTTTGTCATTGGTATTACCATCCGAATGCATGGCATAAAGGATTCTTCGTTGAACCGGCTTTAATCCATCTCGTGCGTCCGGTAATGCCCTGTCTTGAATAATATATTTACTGTATCGGCCGAAGCGGTCGCCAATCACATCCTCAAGAGGGAGATCGCGGTATTTCTCTGCTGTCATAATACTTCCTCCTCACCAGCAACCGTTAAGTTCTCATTTTCTAAAATATTTCCATCTTCTTCTAAACCAAAAGCAACATTGGCTTCAATCCACTTACGCCTTGGTTCTACTTTATCACCCATTAATGTGGTAATCCGTCTCTCTGCCCGTGCCGCATCATCAATGCATACACGGATCAAGGTACGTTGTTCTGGATCCATAGTCGTCTCCCATAGCTGGTCTGCGTTCATCTCTCCAAGACCTTTGTATCGCTGAAGCATGTATCCTTTTCCAACCTTTTTAATGGTACCTTCTAATTCATCATCATCCCAAGCATATTCTATAACTTCTCTTTTACCGCTTCCTTTACTAACTTTATATAAAGGAGGTAAGGCGATGAATACTTTACCATGTTCAATTAATGGTTTCATATAACGATAAAAGAAGGTAAGCAATAATACTTGGATATGGGCGCCATCCGTATCAGCATCGGTCATAATGACGACTTTATCATAATTGATATCCTCGATGGAGAAATCGGATCCTACTCCACCACCGACAGCATGAATAATTGTGTTTATTTCTTCATTTTTAAAAATATCTTCAAGCTTAGCTTTTTCTGTATTAATAACTTTACCGCGTAAAGGCAAAACAGCCTGGAACCTTCGATCACGCCCTTGTTTGGCAGACCCTCCGGCAGAATCTCCTTCGACGAGGTATAGTTCATTCTTCAATGGATTGCGGGACTGCGCCGGTGTAAGTTTTCCTGAAAGCAACGCTTCCGATTTCTTGCGTTTTTTACCGCTGCGTGCATCTTCTCTTGCTTTTCGGGCTGCTTCTCTGGCCTGAGCCGCTTTAATCGACTTACGGACCAAGGATGTCGCAATATCGGCATTTTCCATTAAATAATAAGATAATTTTTCAGATATAACAGAATCTACCGCAGAACGGGCATCACTGGTACCAAGTTTACTTTTTGTCTGTCCTTCAAATTGTAATAATTCTTCTGGAATTCTTACAGAAATGATAGCAGCCAATCCTTCGCGGATATCTGAACCATCCAGGTTTTTGTCCTTTTCTTTCAGCAAACCGGATTTACGTGCATACTCATTAAAGGCACGTGTAACAGCAGTTTTCATTCCTACTTCATGAGTTCCGCCATCTTTTGTTCTGACATTATTGACGAATGATAAAATATTTTCCGAATATCCATCATTAAATTGAAAAGCAAAATCAACCTCAATATCAGAATGAGTCCCCTCAAAGCTTACAACAGGATGCAATGTATCTTTTTCTTCATTTAGGTAAGAAACAAATGCCTCAATCCCATTCTCATAATAATAAACATCTTTTTCATCCGTACGTAAGTCATGTAATTCAATTTTTAAACCTTTTAATAAAAAGGCAGATTCGCGTAAGCGTTCACTTAAGGTTTCACGATTGTAAACAATGGTAGAGAAAATACTCTCATCCGGTTTAAAATGAATGGTTGTTCCAGTTTGGTTGGTTTTACCAATTTTCTCTAAAGTCGTTACAGGTTTTCCGCCATTTTCAAAACGCTGTTCATAAATAAAACCATCACGCTTAATGGTAACAACAAGCCATTCTGATAAAGCATTTACGACCGATGCACCAACCCCATGTAAACCACCGCTCGTCTTATAGCCACCCTGACCAAATTTTCCTCCTGCATGAAGGATGGTTAGAATAACCTCCGGAGTCGGTTTACCCATTTTATGCATTCCAGTAGGCATCCCTCTACCTTTATCCATTACACTGATGCTATTATCTTTATGAATTTTTACAATAATTTCGTCCCCATGTCCGGCCAATACTTCGTCCACGGAGTTATCAACGATTTCATAAACGAGATGATGCAGGCCTCGTGTGTCTGTGCTTCCGATATACATTCCCGGTCGTTTACGGACAGCTTCTAATCCTTCAAGTACCTGGATGGCATCTTCGTTATAGTCAATAGGTTTTATATTTTTTGCCACTTATGTACCCCTCTCTTTACGTTACAACTTCTATTATATACATATTCTTAAACAAGAACAAATGTTCTTGATAGTATAAACAGCACACTAAAGCTCTATTGCTCTATTTTTACAGATTATTTTTCGTTTCGCAAATAAAGTTTAGATAAAGGTTATGTATACGAGACATCCCGGCTTCCAGTCCCTGTAAAAAACAAATAAAATAAGTCCCTGTATCTTAATTATGGTATCATCTTCGGTGTTTTTACAACTATTAGTTTTTATTACCTACAACATTATAAAACCACCAATGAGCTATTTACGAGCAATTGGTGGCCATTTTTTATTATTTAGTTAATGCATGCTCCACTTTTATGCAACGGTCCATAATGACGGTGTAATCCTTGTCCTTTAGCATTTGGAAGGCCTCTTCATCAATAACTCCCAGCTGTGTCCAAAATATATCGGCGTCGATTTCCAAAAATTCCTTAGCCAGATCCATCACATATTCAGATCGGCGAAAAACATTGACAATATCCACATGCCCCTCAATATCCTTCAATGTCGCAACCGCCTTTACACCCAAAACACTATCCACTGTAGGATTGACCGGGATAATTTCATATCCATTATCCTGCATGGCCTTAGATACCATGTAAGATGTCCGTTCCGGATTATCAGAAAGACCAACGACAGCTATTCGTTTCGCTTTTTTTAAGAGGAGACCAATTTCATCTCTGCTTGGATTTTCTATCATGAATATAGCCCCTTTCAATAATAAAATTTATCCTTATGTATACCCATAGGCTATTATAGAATAAACGGTCAGCGCAGAATAGGGAAGTTAATAAAAATAATTTTTTTATTTTCTTTTTGCAGGTACATGTTAAAATATATTAACCAGTAGTGTAAGAAAGGAACTGTTTATATGTTATATTTTTTGTTTATATTGGCCTATCTGCTAGGTTCAATACCTTCAGGCTTAATTATAGGAAAAGTTTTTTATAACACTGATATACGTGAGCATGGCAGTGGAAACTTAGGAGGAACCAATACATTCCGGACACTTGGGAAAAAAGCCGGAATTATCGTTACAACTATAGATATCTTAAAAGGTACTATGGCCACCTTATTGCCATACATATTTAATATACAAGCTGACCAATGGCCAAGTTGGATTGCTATTCCGTTGATATGTGGCTTATTGGCAGTTATTGGCCATATGTACCCTATATTTGCCGGATTCAGAGGCGGTAAAGCTGTAGCTACATCCGGAGGTATTTTGCTCGGATACGATCCACTTTTATTTGTGATTCTAGTTGCATGCTTTTTTGTATTCTTATACCTAACTAAAATCGTGTCCTTATCTTCTATGTTGATTGCAGTTGTGGCACTTATTTATGCCATGTTTAGCGGAGATCCTTCCATGTTAATCCTAATTATCTTCCTGGCAGGATTTATCTTCTATCGCCATCGCGCTAATATCAAACGTATTATTAATAAAACAGAACCTAAGGTTAATTTGTTTAAACGATGATATAAGACTGTTTTTGGAATCACGATTAGTGGTCCAAAAACAGTCTTTTTTATTTTTGCTAAAAAGAATACAAAAGCAATATTCTCTTCCGAAGTCTTCATCTCATATTCAAACAACAAAGCTCGACCTCTATCGACTGATTACCTAATAGGATTAAACAATCGGATAATTTAGTATAAAATTATCAGTCATATGAAACCATAAAAATACCTTATTTTGCATTTTAATCTAAAAAGTGTCAATATACATGTAGGAATATATTAAAAATATGTACTCATATTTAGAAAAATTTACTAAGCAGGTGAAGAATGAAGAAAAAAATAGCCCTCCTATCATTTTTAATCATTACCGCAGCTATAGGTATACTTATATATCTATACACTCAGGAGATTTTCAATAATTATGAAGAAAAAAACGTAGCTTTAACCCATAATAGGGAAGTTTTCTTATCTGAACGTAACTACCATTCTACTGCTGAAATTGGAGCCATCGGAGATATACTTTTGCATGATAAGGTATATGAAGATGCAGATACTGGTTCTGGTTATGATTTCTCAGATATGTTCGCACCTGTAAAAGACATGCTAAGCAACCCAGATTTTACGATTGCCAATCAGGAATCTATTGCAGCCGGAAGTGACTTGGGGTTATCGGGGTATCCGACATTTAATTCACCTTATGAAATATCGGACACCTTAAAAGACGTTGGAATAGACCTCGTAACCTTAGCAAATAACCATTCCCTCGATAAAGGTGAAAAAGGTATTCTGCGTGCAATCGAGTATTACAATAAAATTGATATGCCTTACGTAGGAATTCATAAGAATGAAGAGGATGCCAAACAAGACCGCATCATGAACGTAAATGGTATTAACATCGGCTTTCTCTCTTACACATATGGAACGAATGGGATTCCTATTCCGGATGGAAAAGATTATTTAGTCAATTACTTAGATGGTAAAAAAGTCTCACAAGATATCAAGGATTTACGCGATAAAGTGGATCTTATACTCATTAATGCTCATTGGGGACTGGAATATCAAAGAAACCCATCTGATGAACAAAGAAAAATGGCAAAATTAATGTCTAATGCAGGTGCAGATATTATTATTGGGCATCATCCGCATGTCCTCCAACCAATTGAATGGATAGAATCCAATCAGAAAAAAACATTAGTTGTCTATTCATTAGGAAACTTCATTTCCGCCCAAAAAAATAACTATAAAGATATTGGCGGTATGGTTACCATTAGCGTTCGTAAAGAATGGTCAGCTAAGGGAACTGAGACCGAAGTAACTAACGTAAACTTCTCTCCAACCTATGTAACTAATCAAAACGACCGTGACTACAGAATAAATACGTTTGGAAGTGAAGATGTATTTGGACAGGAAAAGATCGATAAAGAAAAATTGACTGATTTTATGCTTAGCCATCCATCCATAAAATAAGAATTTAAACTAACGAGCTGTTCCAAATTTGCTTAATTTGCATTGGGACAGTTTTTCTTTTTCAAGTTTAGGAGAGAAAAAGATTAAAAGAGATGGATAAGGGCTATAGAGTATTATAATGATAATCTAACAGCAACTGAGTCTTTATCAGAGATGAATTTTCCGCCGAATAAAAAGTGGGAATTGAAACAGTTTAAACCACTCTAGTGATACACCCTTTTGTTTACTGAGTGTTACCAATCGTTATCTTATTAAAATTATGTCATAATGGTAGTATTCAGTAGTTAGATAGCTCACCTTTATCTGCCAATAAACATATCAGGAGGATTCAAACATGGAAATTACAATCGATGAGCAATCAGCTGCATGGTATAAAGCAGAATTGGAACTTGAAAAAGGCGACTGCCTTCGGTTCTTTCCCCGTTATGGAGGCTATAGCCCTATACAATCAGGCTTTTCTTTGGGAATCAGCAAAGAGGAAGGAAAACAAGCCACTGTTACCTTATTAAAGAATGGAATCACCTATTTTATTAATGAGGATGATATATGGTATTTTGACGGAAATAACCTCAATATAACCTTTGACGAACAGAAGGCTGAGCCCACGTTCTCCTATAGCAAATAAGAACAGAAATCCCCTGTGTACCACTGACACAGGGGATTCTCTTTATCTATTTTCGTTTGATTTCTTCGTATTTTGCATTCCATTCCGGAAATGCTTTTTTAAACTGAATCGGTCTGAAATTATCTTTTTTTACTACAATATGCGTAGTTGTTCCAGTTGCGCAAATTTGATCATGCTGATTCCGGATTTCATATCCATACAGTGTTTTTATTCCATTATTTTCTTCTACCCAAGTATGTACATAGGCCTGATCACCATATCGTAATGGTGTTTTATAGGTTACATGAATATCGTAAACAGGTGCATAATAGCCTGCTTCCTCCATATCCGTATATTTATAGCCCAAATCCTCAATAAGGGCTGTTCTGCCCAGCTCAAACCATTTAAGATAGTTTGCATGATACATAACACCCATCATATCAGTATCTGCGTAAAATAATTGGATTTCTTTTTTTGAAACAAACATTCCCTCTACACTCCTATTCTACAATAGTCCTTTTTCTATTCTAACACATCTTGAAAATCAGTCTTTGTCAGAGTAGAGTAATCGACCGCAGCCAGATCCTCTCCCGTCTGCTCGATTAATCGAACCGCCTGTACCTGTATCGCATTGTCAACCAAATTAATAGCAAATCGTCCATTCCCATCAATCTCAATTAGGTTCAACTTTTCAACTAAGTAATCTTTTGCCGCTTGGTCCAATATATACTGATATTTACGAGCATAATTTTCAATAATTTGCATCAATTCCTCTGTGCTATAATCCGGAAAATGCATGAACTTTTTGAACCTGGATGAAAATCCTGGATTACTGGACAGCAACGCCTTCATCTCATCAGGATATCCTGCCAAGATGATGACAAGGTTTTCATTATGTTTGGTCATCTCATCCACTAAAGTATTCACAACTTCTTTTCCATAATCTGAATTGGAAGAGCTTAGTAAGGAGTAAGCTTCGTCAATAAATAATACACCGCCCAATGCATCCTGAACCTTCTTTTTCGTTTTAATGGCTGTCTGCCCGACATAGCCAGCTACAAAATCAGCACGGCTAGCTACAACTAGATGACCTCTCTTCAACAGTCCACAATCTCGCAGTATTTCCGAGTACAGCTTTGCAACTGTTGTTTTACCAGTTCCAGGATTCCCGGTAAAAACCGCATGAAGCTGGACAGGTACCGTTTTTACTCCAGCCTGTCTCCTGGATTGCTGTATCTTTACAAATGCTGAAAGTTTATGAATTTCCTCTTTAATCATATCCAAACCAACAAGATTCTTTAGTTCTGCCTGGGGATTTCCAGTGAATACAGGAAACTGAGAAGAAAAGTCCTCTTCTTGCAGAAGAAGATAATTTAAAAAGCTTTCATTGGCTTGCTGTTCACCTGTAGAACCTTTATGGAAGATTGCATCCATAACAATTGATTTAACTGTTCTGGCATTACCGAAAGTTTGATCAACCATCTCATATTCAATTCGTTTTTTTAAAGAAGGAATCGCATCAGGAGCGATAAAATAATGATTTTTTTCTGCCGTTTGAATCGCAATTTCAATCATTTCATCCAATGAATAGTCTGGTAACTCCATATAATTAAAATTCGGGAAACGACTGCGCAAACCAGGATTGCTATCCAGAAACTGTCTCATTTCCTCAGGATATCCTGCTAAAATAACAGCGAACCTTCCAGAATACTCTGCACTATCCATAAGAGATATAAGCGTATCTATCACTGTCTGCCCGTAATCTGTTCCTTGTTGGCCCTCTCTTTTTAAGCTGTATGCCTCGTCAATAAAAAGGACGCCTCCTACTGCCTCTTCCACAGCTTTACGAACGTTTTCTTCTGTTTGTCCAACATAAGCTCCAACCAATTTAGAACGATCAACCTCTACAATTTTTTCTTTTGGCAATATCCCTAATTCATAATAGATTTTCCCTAATAATCTGGCCAAGGTAGTCTTACCAGTTCCCGGATTACCCGTTAAAATCATGTTTAGGCTAATATCACCTGTATTATTAAATCCCATTAATTCACGGTGTTTTTGATACTTCAAAAATTGATAAAGCTGGTTAACCCGTTTTTTTATTTCAATCAGCCCAACCATTTCGTTCAACTCTGCTAAGGCACTGGCATGATCCTTTGCATCAACAATTTCATGCTGTGATATAAACTCGTTAAATTGATGAATATGGCTATTCAGCAGATTTAACGAGGATTTTAACTCCTGATAAACAATTGCGGTATGAAAATTCCCACTTAATGTTTCTTCATACTCTTTTGCCGTAGAGAGTACCTTTTGCATACCGTCAAATATATCATTTAAGTATTTTTTAGCAGTAAAGATTAAGTCGGTTTCTGCCAGTTGATTGATTTGCTTTAATGCTTCAGTTGTTCGGTTTATGTAATTGCTTGTTTCATTCATAATCTGCCCTACCGTGTTACGTTTTGCCGTTCTATTATCCGTTTCACGTAAAGTAGGAGTAGAAAAGCCGGTATATAAGTCATTAAACCGACTGAGCTGTTTGGTTTCCAGCAATCGTTGTATTTCAGAGCGATTATCCAATAATCGGTTTGCTTCATCTAATAATAGATAATATAAATCATCTTGTTCCTCTTGCTTACTTCTTTCCAGGGCTAATAAATATAACAGCTTTCCTTCTAAATCTGCCGATATCCCCCACTCACCCTGGCTTTTACATATAAATCGAAGTGCGCCAAGGAGTTCTGCTTTCGTTGGCAGCGAACCTTCTTTAATCAACGTTCTCTCCCACTCGTCAATCATCACTTTATAATTGGTTATTGATAATTCCATCTACTGCTTCATCCTTTTTTAAGTCGATGTCTCCATCCTATCATACAACACGTTCCGAATTAATCATTTTAGCTTAAAGTACGATTTACCAATCAACTATTGAAATTAAACATTCTCTTATTCAGAAGTTCTGTCTTATAGTCGTAAAGGCTGCTTTATTTGACCATCTTTTCACGGGTTATTTTTCTTGAATACTTGGGTTTGGTTTTAAAATCCAGCATGAAGATTTGGAACATAGTTTTTTTAATTCATTAATGAACGCGAAGTAAATTTCCTGGATTCTAACCAACTAAAAAATCTGCCTGTCTCCATTAGGATTCAGGCAGATTTGAGATTAAATTATTCAGCTATTCACCTTTTGTTTGAATCACGTCTGGATGCTTTCCGGATGTATCTTGCATCTGTTTGCCTTTATTTCCACCGGCAGCTCTAGGTTGAGTTCCAATGTGATTTGGTACAAATGACTTGGAATTTTTCTTCGGATTTCCCATTTTATCTTCACCCCTTCTTTCTTATCATGCTTACTTACGCATGACTTATAAGGTGTAGATATTGGATATTACTCCGCTCGTTCCATCATTCTTTTATCGATTCGATCTTCTAGAACTTCCATTGCATGTTTATCCATTATAATTTGTTTTTTATTTTCCAGTATTAAATCTGCTAAAGACATCCGCTTACGCTTTTTCATCGTCAACCACCATCCATACTTTATTTTATAATATCATTGCCTACTTTTTCTGTATTTATAACATTTTTAGAAAATAACGATAACTAATTAGTCTTTAAAATATGAAAAAACAGCCTTCAAGGCTGCTTACATGTTTGCGATATGCTCTTCCATTTGTTTATATTCCATTAACCCTACAACCTTTTTATCAATAACTCCCTCTTCATTAATGAAGAATGAAGTTGGAATGGACACAACCTTATATTTTTTGTTCACTTCACCATCTACATCCAATACAGTCCGAAACGTAAGTTTTAAATCACTCATAAATCCTTTTATATCCTGATCAGAATCTATATTTACGGCTAAAACAACTACATCAGGATGAGATTGTTTAATTTTTTCCATATCAGGCATCTCTTTTTTACACGGATTGCACCAGGTTGCCCAAAAGTTTAACAACACCTTTTTCCCCTTATAATCAGATAGTGTAATTTCCTTTCCATCTGGATCTTTTAATGTAAAGTCGACTGCTTCTTTGCCCTCATCAGCCTTGACAGGTGTATCAGGCTGATTCAACACTTGATAAAATGCTACTCCAATCAGTATCAGCAATAAAAGTGACCCGATGATTTTTTTCACACTAAACTCCCCCAGCCACAAATAGTATATTCCCCACCTGAAATTGTATCAGTATTTCCAATTTTACGAAAGCGTGAAAATCTCATCCTGATAAGATTTACAGAATTCTGATCTTCATATTTACAATTAGTTATTCTAAACAAAAATAAAAAACTGACCGAAGTCAGTTTTTTATCGTTACTTAGTAGATGATGCTTCTTGTAATTTTCCTCGTAAAACCATTGGTAAGATACCGCCATGACGATAATAATCGATTTCCACATCAGAATCAAAACGAACTAAAACATCAAATTTCTTCTCTGTTCCGTCCTCTCCAACTGCAGTTACCTCGATGATGTCACGTGGTTTAACATTTTCATTAACTGGAACAAAGATTCTCTCTTTTCCAGTTAAACCAAGTGTTTTAGCGCTTTCGCCTTCTTTGAATTGAAGCGGAAGTACACCCATTAATACAAGGTTGGAACGGTGAATTCTTTCAAAGCTTTCCGCAATGACCGTTTTAATTCCAAGTAGGTTGGTACCTTTGGCAGCCCAGTCACGGGAGCTTCCCATTCCGTAATCTTTCCCAGCCAATACGATCAAGCCAGTATCATCTTTTTTATATTCCATACATGCATCATAGATAGACATCACTTCACCAGTTGGCCAATACGTTGTATATCCACCTTCAGTGCCTGGAGCAATCTGATTACGGATTCGGATATTAGCGAAAGTACCGCGCATCATAACTTCATGGTTTCCACGACGAGAACCGTATGAGTTAAAGTCACGGATAGCAACTCCTTTTTCACGCAAGTATTTACCTGCTGGTGTATCTTTGCCGATAGATCCAGCCGGAGATATATGGTCTGTTGTAACTGAATCTCCAAATAATCCGACAACGCGCAGTCCGTCAAGCGGTTTTACTTCTGTTGGGTTAGGATCCATATTTACAAAATAAGGTGGGTTTTGAATATAAGTTGAATCAAAATCCCAATTATATAAAGGTTCGTTGCTGGTTTGGATTTCATTCCATCTTGCATTGTCATCGAATACATGCTCATACTCTTTAAGGAAGAGATTAGATGTTACGGTATCCTGTACAAGTTTATTAACCTCTTCACTGGATGGCCAGATATCTTTGAAATAAATATCTTTTCCATCTTTACCTTTTCCAATTGGATCATTCTCAAGATCGATATCCACTGTACCTGCTAAGGCATATGCGACAACCAATGGCGGTGATGCCAAATAGTTTGCTTTTACTAACGGATGAATACGTCCTTCAAAGTTACGGTTACCGGATAAGACAGAAGTAACAAGTAAATCTGATTCAGAAACAGCTGCTTCAATCTCTTCCATTAATGGACCGGAGTTCCCTATACATGTAGCACAGCCATACCCAACAACATTGAAACCAAGTTTATCAAGGTATGTTCCCAGACCAGAATCACGCAAATAGCCTGTAACGACTTTTGATCCCGGAGCTAATGATGTTTTTACGTGATGTGGAACCTGTAATCCTAATTCCACAGCCTTCTTAGCAACTAGTCCAGCACCCAGCATAACATATGGGTTAGAGGTATTCGTACAGCTTGTAATGGCAGCAATGGCAATATCACCTGTTTTCATCGGCGCCTGACGGCCATCATTCAGCTGAACAGTGATTTTTTTATTAATTTCATCTTGACTAAGACCGAATCCTGCATTTCCAACCGGAGCTGTTAAAGCTTGATTGAAGGCAGATTTCATATTAGATAAAGGAATCAAATCCTGCGGACGTTTTGGACCGGATAGATTAGCCTCAATTTCTGAAAGGTCAATCTCAATAATTTTTGTATATCTTGGTTCATCACTGTTTTTATAGTAGAACAAACCGTTTTCTTTACAATATTGCTCAACAATTGCGATATGCTCTTCTGTACGTCCAGTCAAACGCATATAAGTAAGAGATTCTTCGTCAATTGGGAAGAAACCGCAAGTAGCGCCATATTCCGGTGCCATATTTGCGATGGTCGCACGATCTGAAAGTGAAAGAGCGCTCATCCCAGGGCCGAAAAATTCTACAAATTTATTAACCACACCACTTTTACGCAGTATTTCAGTAACTTTTAACGCCAAATCTGTAGCCATTGTTCCGTTTGGCAAGGAATTAATAAACCGTACACCGATAACTTCAGGTACTGGGAAATAAGAAGGTTGGCCAAGCATTCCAGCTTCCGCTTCAATTCCGCCTACACCCCATCCTAATACACCCAGACCATTTATCATGGTAGTATGTGAATCAGTTCCCACTAAAGAATCTGGGAATGTCATATAATCGCCATCCGGCATTTCTACTGAATGTACAACATTAGCCAAATACTCAAGGTTCACTTGGTGAACAATCCCTGTATCTGGTGGAACCGCACGGTAATTATCAAATGCTTTTTGTGCCCAGCTTAGGAATTGGTAACGTTCCGCATTTCTTTCAAATTCTAAATCCATATTAATCTGCAACGCATCTGCAGTTCCATATTTATCAACCTGAACTGAATGGTCGATAACAAGATCAACCGGGATTTCAGGGTTAATTTTACCCGGATCTCCTCCGATATCAGCCATGGCTTTACGTAATGAAGCCAAATCGACTACAGTCGGTACACCTGTGAAATCCTGCAATATTACACGGGAAGGTTTAAAAGGTACATCAATATCGATTGACATTTCCTCTGTTCCCCATTTAGCAAGGTTTTCCACATGTTCCTTTTTAATAGCTCTCCCATCCTGTTGACGCAAAACGCTCTCCAGTAAAACTTTAATGGAATAAGGCAATTTGGAAACTTCTCCAACTCCTGCTTCTTCCAATACATTCAAATTGTAGTAATGATAGCGTTTACCGTCGATTTCAAAAAATCTCCGTGAATCGAACACATCATTTTTCCCCAATCAAATTACCCCCTCTAGGTAAAAGATATTACAGAATATAGTAATAAATTGTAGAAAAGTAAAACACTTTTCATTCAATCCTAATATTCTAACAATTTAATATTAATATAACCTTTCCATAAAGTAAAATATAAGTAATTTATTACCTGTCATAAGTTCTGCTTATTGGTAATTATTTTCCTGATAAAATAAAAGCCGGCCAGCAAAGTAATATTAGCTGGCCGGTACCTTATCGATATTTTTCAAATTTGTCTAAATCTGAAACCATTTTGTCTAATGTATTTCTATAATCATCCAGTTGGTCCTTTTGATGTTCACTTGCCACTTCATAAGCATTTTCAACCTGCTGATACGCCTCATTAATTTCTTCCCACAAATGTCCCACTTCATGGCCAAATTGAGGATCATGCTGCATAGATTCAAGATTTTCATGTGCATCCACCGCTCTTCTGACGCCATTTTGAGCGGATTGAAAGGCTTGAACTTTATTTTTGTGATAAGGCACGTACACCCCTCCTTAACAATATATCTTTTATGATGTACGGAAGTTTATTGCCTTATTCATGATGTGAATCAGCTTCTAAATACCCGTTATTATATACCTGTATAATCATTTAATAGGCTCTCATACTATAGGTAGGAGGGATGAATATGTCGAATAAAAACGCTAATCACCAAAAAGGCCCTAAAGATAAAAATCATTCTGGCCAACCGGCACCCTTAAGCGGTTCTCATAAAGTGAAAAACAGGCAGCATACACGTCAAAAAAATCATTCTCATCACGATATGTAACAGCATTATCTTTTCTTAAAAGACTGCGGGAGGAATTTTTTTCTCTCGCATTTTAATTCCGCTCATAGATAGTATTCAGGAAAAGATCCTCAGACTTTCAACAGAAACATTGATTATAAGGTTTTGTATTATCTTTAATGGCCTTTCCTACTGGCAGACCTAATACAACTACTAATATCCTCTATATTTTTAAATTTTCGCCTTTTAACTAAAAATATTATTATTAACTTTCCCTTTTCTCTCCCTGATTGTTTAAAATTCTTTTTCTGAAGGTTACACAGCTTACCGTTTTTGTGCGTGCTAACGATACGTTTGATTTTTCTAAGGAATTAACCTGCCTCCCGCATGTTCATGTGTAATCAATCCCTTTTGTGGTACGTATATCTATATAGAATTTTATTGAGGAGGTATTATACGACAATGGATTATGTATGGTACGCAAGTTATGGATCCAATTTATTAGAGAGCCGCTTTCGTTGTTATATAAGCGGAGGGACACCAGAGGGTTCTACAAAAAATGAACGTGGGTGTACGAATCCTGCTTATCCAGAAAAAATTGCTCCGATTTCTCTTCCTTATGAGATGTACTTCGCTGAATACTCAGGTCGTTGGGATGGCGGTGTCGCTTTTATCAATACTGATAGAGATACGAATACAAGGACATACGGTAAGAAATACCTAATTACTAGCGAACAGTTTAAACAAATTGTACAGCAGGAGAATGACAATTATAAAATGGAGATAGATCTTGAATTAGCCAAAAATGTTCATACCTATTCCTTTAACGATTCTTGGTATGGTAATATTCTCTACTTGGGTGAGACGGATGGATATCCGATTTTCACCTTTACAGATAATCGAACTATTGCTGAAAAGAACATCACTCCACCTTCTCTTCCCTATTTAAAGAATATTTATTATGGACTAGCTGATCTGTATGAAGATGATAAAAATCTAATTCAATATTTATATTCCAAAAAAGGTGTTTCTGATGCCTATTCTTTAGCTGACTTAGAAAACTATTTTAACTAAACTAAAAAAGCACTCCAATTGCAATTAAATCTCTAACAATTGGAGTGCAGCTTTTAGAGTAGTGACTGACATTATTTTAAATCAGTTCGTCAGCTTTTAATAAAAATTCCAGATCTCTTTGCTGAATAAATTGTCCTGCATAATTAGAAGGCATGTCTTGTTTTAATATTTCAATCGCTATTTTGATTGGCACCCATCTTAATACAAATCCGTCGTTAATCTCATCGTCGGTATACATCGGGTCTTTAAGTTCACCAATAGTTTTAGCAATATATCCATAAGATATCTGAAGCAGCTCTTCATTATTACGGTATTCAATAGTAAGTCCCAGTTCCTTAATATCTTCTATTAAGGTTCCTACTTCTTCTTCTACCTCTCTTTTTAATGCATCATAAATAGTTTCATTGCTTTTAATGCCTCCACCAGGCAATTTATGATAGTTTCCATTTGTAACGAATAAAAGAGCAATCTCATCACGGTCGTTAATGACTACAGCTCTGGATGCCTTTCTAATACGGTATGCATGATCCGTATACTGTTCTGACGCATCATCATAAATTTCCTTGATAAGTTCCATGGTTTATGACCCCTTTTAAATCTTTCTAATAATCCACAGTATGATTATATATAATTTTAGCTTTCTGTGTAATATATTATTATACATATTCATAAATAAAACGCATAAGACCTGCCTCAAAGCTAAATATGATATAATACCCATAATCATATGTATATTTTATATATTCTAGCTGCACAGAATTATTTATTTATAATAAGATAGTGAAATTTCAGTATATATAGATAAGGTGGCTGAATGAATGACATTAAAGGAAAAAGCAGTACAATTTGCAACGGAGGCACATGCCGGACAAGTACGTAAGCTGTCAAATGAACCCTATATTATACACCCTTTGCAGGTGGCTAAAACTCTTGAAGAGGCTGGTTTTTGTGAAGAATTGGTGATTGCAGCATTACTGCACGATACTGTGGAGGACACAGATACAACGATTGAACAGATTGAAAAGGAGTTTGGACCTAAAATCGCGCATTATGTTTCTGCTCATACAGAGGACAAAACAAAAACCTGGGAAGAACGTAAGCAGCATACACTTGAGCTTGTTAAAGAAGCGCCTCTTGAAGTAAAGGCTCTTATTGTTGCTGATAAATGGGATAACCTAAAATCCATGACTGCCGGACATGAATTATTGGGGAGTGAAATTTGGAACTGCTTTAAAAGAGGACTGGATTCTCAGGAATGGTATATCAGAGGGGTTGCAATGAATAGCTTTTATGGTTTGGACGACAAAGAGATTCCGGAGTTTTTCCATCAATACGTTAAAGACGTAAATAGCTTTTTTGATTCTATAAAAGATAGTAACAACAAATAATTTGTCAAACACAGCCATAATAACCCGGGGACCTATTAAGGTCCTATTTTCAATCAAACGCTATTTCCGTAAAAGAAAACCTCTTCATAAAAAGAAGAGGTCAAATAGAGAAGTATTTTTCAAATGGACTGACGTCTATTTTTTCAATTTCTAATTTTTTTCGAAGAAATTTGTGATCACGTTTTGGTGTTGCTAGAATATACCCTTTAATAATAAGATCCATCGTTATCTTATTAGCCTTTTCTTTAAGTGCAAGTTCACCGATTCTCCCTGCGATTTTATGCCTTGCTACATCTCGAAATAATTCAGGAACCGGGCTTACTAATTCTTCTAGAAAATCTTTTTCTTCCTGATTCCATAGATGCCTTGTCTGATTAACAAATTCAACTTCCCAGTCCATATCTGATTTTCCATCTTCTTTGGGCAGTTTTTTTAAGAACTTTCGAAACATAAAAAATCCACCGATGGCCATAAAACCAATCATAAAGACAACCCAAAACAGGATGAACCATAAAAACCATCCTTCTAACATAAATCATTCACCCCAGTTAAGTAATACACAATCCCCTAATTTAACAATCATTTTCCATGTATTATTATAACAAAGAGTTGGAAACCTTCAACTAAATTGACTAATAATTACTAAATTGTTTGTACAAAATTCGTATAAGGGAACCTCCATTCCTAACATGGATTTTGGAGAAAAATAAAAAGAATTGCAGGAAAAGGGTGTATTACGTAAATATATCAAAGATTTTGGGCTTTTCTCTATTGTTTTCCCTTGTTAATTGAGATTGTTTTTAATTGTCAGAATTATCAATCTCTGATATAACTAAAGATAACAATCTGACTGTATTAAAGAAGTAATGAATATACTGTATAGTTTCCTCATATCATTCAATCTAGATATTTCTTTAATCTAATCAGGGATTGTGGTTATTTTTGTTAAGGGTCAGATTGGTTTGTTGCATTTCCACTACTTTAAGGAGGTCTTTACTTAATGGGAAAAAAAGTACACAGACGCAGGGAAGTCAGACGATTACTTCGAGAAGAATTAAAGAAGATGGAATCAATAACCAAGCAACAGCCTAATGAACAATTAACGCCAATCGGTGCAATGAAAAATTAATCTGGCGCTATCGCCTATCGAACTAAAGCACCCAGAATACATGTATTCTGGGTGCTCTTTTCTTATTATGACATTTTTTATGTATAGACCATAAATTTTCGACAACCAAGAAAAAAATATGTAAAAATACACTTGAAAATAAAATTTATTTCTTATTCTCTATGTCAATATTACCATAGCATTTCACACCTCTATTACCTGATTTTACAAAATTTCTATGTTTCTTCCTAAAAACGCTGGGTATGTAATAGATTGTACGAGCAATCGCTCACAAAATACTATTATATACGGAGGTATGAATATGTTTTTTCATAAAAAAGAACTTCAATTCGAAGCTAAACCAACTAGACCAGATCCATTGATGGCAAAGAAAATTCAAGAACTGATTGGTGGACAATATGGTGAAATGTCCGTTATGATGCAATATTTGTTCCAAGGCTGGAGCGTACGCGGCAATGAAAAATATAAAGACCTTTTACTTGATATCGGTACAGAAGAAATCGGCCACGTTGAAATGTTAGCGACTATGGTCGCACGTCTTCTTGATGACGCACCACTTAAAGATCAGGAAAAAGCAATGGCTGACCCAGCAGTCGCTGCTGTACTAAGCGGTATGAATCCACAACATGCTATTGTTTCTGGATTAAATCCTCGTCCACAGGACAGTGTTGGTAACCCTTGGATGGGAAGCTATGTAACAGCAAGCGGCAACTTATTGGCTGACTTCCGCTCTAACCTAAACGCTGAATCACAAGGTCGATTAGCTGCAGTCCGTATTTATGAAATGACAGATGATCCAGGAATTAAAGATTTGCTTTCCGTTCTTATTGCACGTGATTCTTATCACCAAAATCTATGGGCAAAAGCAATCGCTGAATTAGAAGAACAAGAAGGATTACTTGTTCCAAGCACATTCCCTCGTGAAAAAGAACGCTTAGATATCGCATACTCTTTATATAATTTCTCTGAAGGCGAAGAAAGCAGTACTGGAACGTGGGCAAGCGGTGAAGCTCCGGATGGACAAGGTGAATTCCGCTATGAAGCTGTCGTTCCACCTGCAGAAGGCGCAAAACCAATGTTAAAACCAGCTCCACTTGAAACACATAACACATTGCCAATGGACACAGATAAATCAATCTTATAAACGCTAATGTATATTTTTGATTAGCATACAAAAGGACTTCAGAATAAGTGTTATTCTGAAGTCCTTTTTTCATAGATATTTTCCATTGATTCCCCTGCTCTTCTTGTCCTTATTTTACTATTGCATCCCCTATTGGTGAATATCGTAAAAATTCTTTCATTTCTATGTGTCATTTAAAAAGAATATCGAATCGCATTTTATTTCTGTACTGTAAAGTAATCTAAATTCCGGGGAACATTAGCCACTCATTCCATGTTCTATAAAAAACATCCCCCTCCCCCATTAATCGATAATATTTACCTATCGTATCTAAGTAATAAAACAATGCTTATTCATTAACTATCTCACTTCTATCGGCAAGTCCAATTCGAGTGAATAGTTGTATTTCATTAATTCTTTATGATATCAAAAGAAGATTTTGATTAAGTCTACCTTTCTTTATTAATTAATTATCTAAAAAGAATCCTTCGCTCTCTTTTGGATATGCTAAAGGCATATTTAGTGAAAAAGAATGGAGGTTTCTTCATGAATAATCCACATATGAAAAAACTCGATGATATCGAAAAGGAATATCGGACAAATAGTAAGCTTGGCTTAAGCGACGCACAAGTAGCGGAACACCAAGCGAAATACGGACTTAATCAATTAAAAGGAAAGAAACAGAAGTCGCTCGTCCAACGTTTTTTTGAACAATTTAAGGATATCATGGTCTTGATTCTAATCATCGCGGCTGCGGTTTCCTTTTTCGTCGCCCTTAAAGGCCATGATACAAAGGAATATATTGAACCAGTTGTTATTTTAAGTATTGTTATATTGAATGCTGTACTTGGAGTTGTTCAGGAGAATAAGGCGGAAAGATCACTCGAGGCACTACAGAACCTTTCCTCTCCACGGGCAAAAGTCATCCGTAATGGAAAATTAACCGAGATTGAAGCAAGCCAGATTGTGCCTGGTGATCTAATCGAATTTGAAGCTGGTGATTTCATTCCGGCTGATGGAAGATTAGTTGATGCAGCTTCCTTGAAAATTGAGGAGTCAGCTTTAACTGGAGAGTCCGTTCCAGTTGAAAAGGATCAGAATGCAACAGTTAATGAGGATGCACCCCTTGGAGATCGAGTGAATATGGTTTTTTCAGGCAGCAGTGTTTCCTATGGTCGCGGAAAAGCAATTATAATTGGAACCGGAATGGATACACAAATGGGCAAGATTGCCGAATTGCTTGAATCAGCTGACCAAGGTCAGACACCTCTGCAACAAAAACTAGGCAAGCTAGGAAAGTACCTCGGCTTGCTGGCGCTTGCCATCAGTATTGTAATCTTTGCTATCGGATTCTTCTCAGGGATGCCGATACTAGAGATATTTATGACTGCAGTATCCTTAGCAGTCGCTGCTATTCCAGAAGGTTTGCCAGCAATTGTCACAGTCGTTTTAGCACTCGGCGTCCAGCGAATGGTCAAAAGAAATGCTATTATACGCAGGCTTCCAGCAGTTGAAACTTTAGGAAGTGCCTCTGTTATTTGCTCTGATAAAACAGGTACACTTACACAGAATAAAATGACAGTCATCAAAGCCTGGGTTAAAGGTGAACCAGAAGATATAACTGACCATGTTTCCGGTCCAATTAAATCCTTGCTTCGCCTTGGTTCACTTGCATCAAATGGGACCGTTGAAATCGTAGATGGAGAAGAAAAGCACATCGGCGATCCAACAGAGACTGCTATCCTTTCAGCAGCGCTTAAGAATCAAATGACAAAAGAAAGCCTTCATGAAGCAGCACCCCGTGTTGGTGAGATTCCTTTTGATTCTGACAGAAAGCTAATGACAACCATCCATGTAATAGAAGGAAAACCTTATGCATTAACAAAAGGTGCTTTTGATGTATTGATGAACCGTTGTAAAACTGGTGATTTTGAAGCTGCCAAGAGAATTAACAACCAAATGACGGATGAAGCTATGCGTGTTATCGCTGTTGCTTATAAGGAACTTGACAGTGTTCCTGATCACCCTAATAGCGATGAGATTGAGCATGATTTGCACTTTGTCGGCTTGCTTGGAATGATTGATCCTCCACGTGCAGAAGCTAAGGATGCTGTACAGGTTTGTAAAAGAGCTGGTATCCGCCCGGTTATGATCACAGGTGACCATATTGGAACAGCAAATGCCATTGCCAAAGAACTCGGTATATTAAATGCCGGACAAAAGTCTCTTAGTGGTGCAGAACTTGAAAAAATGAGCGATCAAGCATTAAATGACTCAATCGATGAGTACTCTGTTTATGCACGTGTGTCACCGGAAGATAAAATACGGATTGTCCGCGCCTGGCAGCAAAAAGGTGCAATCGTATCAATGACAGGTGACGGGGTTAATGATGCTCCTGCCTTGAAGGCAGCTGATATCGGTTGCGCGATGGGCATAACTGGGACGGATGTCGCAAAAGGAGCATCAGATATGATCTTGACGGATGATAATTTTGCGACAATTGTCGATGCAGTAAAAGAAGGTCGCGGTACCTATGATAATATCCGCAAAGCCATTCAATTCCTGCTTGGCACTAATATGGGTGAGATATTTATTGTTTTCATTGCCATGATTATTTGGCAACAAACACCGCTCCTTGCCATCCATCTTTTGTGGCTGAACTTAGTGACAGACGGACTTCCTGCACTCGCTCTTGGAATGGAACCTGTTGAAGAAGATATTATGAAGAGGAGACCGAAGCCAAAAGCAGAAGGAATTTTTGCAGGTGGGCTCCTTTACCGGATTGTCCTTCAGGGGTTGATGTTTGCTGTACTTTCCTTAATCGGCTTTTATCTGGCAGGAGTCAATCTGAACTCATTAGGCGCTGCCCAAACAATGGCTTTTCTAGTTTTATCACTTTCGCAGCTCTTTCATGTTCTAAATGTAAGAACAACCAAATCTATTTTCCAATCCGATATTCGTGAAAATAAATATATGATTCTTGCCCTGCTTGCTTCACTTTTACTTATAGTTGCGATTGTATTTATACCACCGCTTGCTTATATTTTCGAGGTAACTCCTCTTCCTTCTGAATACTATCTGATCGCGCTTGGACTTGGATTTGTTCCAATCATTGTAATTGAGATTGAAAAACTGATCAGAAGAACTAAGACAACCTAATTTCCAGCAGTTAAAAAGCACCCGATTGGGTGCTTTTTATTCGGCTAATCCATTCGGTTTTTCTGATTCTTTTCCCCTTGGTGTTACTAGAATAGCCTCTAGCTATTTTTACTTGGCTGTTTTCGTAAGTATTGTTGCTATTGATTAACGCTTGTTTTTATGAAAATAGCCACCTCCAAAAAGGAAGTGGTTGTACTTGTTATTGGACTAACTCTCCTGTTTGTTTAAGTACATTCCTTCACAAATATTATAAATAAAATCTCATTTAACTATACTATCTACCAAAAAATAAGGTAACAGCTCAACATCGAGCTGTTACCTATTTTTCACTTCAAAGAGCTATAAAACTTCATCTTCTTTTCTTTCTATTTTGTTCTTTAAATTTCTTGAAATTTTTCATGCCGCCTATGCTACTAAACATTTCATTTGCCTTTTCTTTTTCAATCATTTTAGAATTCAAACCTTGATACTTAGTCTCTTTTTTTAGTTTCCAGTAGCTTTCTAGCCTTTCAATTGACAAAAATCCATCTTTCATTGCTTTTTGTACTGCACAGTTTGGCTCATGTTGGTGTGTACAATCATTAAATTTACAATCATTAGCAAGGTCTTCAATATCAGAAAAAGACTTGGTTAAATCTGCACTTATAATTCCAAGCTCTCTCATACCAGGAGTGTCTATAACAACACCTAAATTTTGCAACATAATTAATTCACGGCTTGTAGTAGTATGTTTGCCTTTATCATCATTCCTTATTTCATTTGTATCTAATAAGTTTTGGCCGATAAGGCAATTAATTAAGGTTGATTTCCCAACTCCAGATGAACCTATAAACGCTACTGACTCCCCATTTGAAAGATACTTTTTTAAAGATTGGCATCCTTCATCAGAAGTATTTGTTGTAACAATCACATCTATACCAATTGCAATAGAATATATTTCATCAAGTCTTGATGCTATATCATCACATAAATCTGACTTTGTAAGTACAACAACTGGGTTTGCACCACTGTCCCAAGCGATAGAAAGATAACGCTCTAGTCTACGCAGATTATAATCATTGTTCAGTGACATACAAATAAAAACCGTATCAATATTTGTCGCGACAATCTGAATATCTTTTTTGGTTCCTACCATTTTACGTCCAAATACGCTTTTTCGTGAAAGTATATGATGAATAATTCCGTTCCCCTTTGAATTATTTGTTCTGTCGATCATAACAAAATCTCCAACAGCAGGATATTCAGAAATTCCTGTTACATTATAGTGATACTTACCGGATATCTCAGCAACAACCTCACCACATTCTGTAATCACCTTATATAAATTTTTAGATTGTGATGAAACTCGCCCAATAAAAAGGTCTTTATATATTGTAGACTCCTGTATGAATTCTTCAGTAAGTCCTAAATTTTTCATATCAATATTATTCAATTTCATTTCCTCCTAAAGTTTAGATAATAACTTTTGGGAGGTTTTATGCATTAGTTTATTTTGTGCATACCTCCCTATTTGTTACAATCTCCACATTTCGCTTGCTATACATAAACACAGCAGCTCCTTTCATTACTTATAAGTTTTATATTAGTACAATCCAACTCTAATGTTCAACACAAATTAAACAATGTTCTTCCACTAAACTGCCCCGTTAGCAGCATAAGAAAAGGCCGTCAATTTTGACAGCTTTGATCTTCGGCTATCGCAGTTAAAGTTAAAGGTTTAAAATGCTAAAAGTGATACGGTTAAATAAAAAACTGCAAATAGAAATGCTACAAACATAATTAAAGTACCTTGAGTTATAAAAAAAGTATTTATCATATTTTTCTTTTTGTTTATGGTATATTCTTTAGCGAAAGATAGATGAAATGGAATACAAATTATTGAAATACAAAAACCAACACTCAGGCAGATTAAAACAAATTGAACGAATATGGGTACATTCGTTTCAAAAAAGAAATCTGATAACCCGAATAAGGGTATTCCATACCAAAATCCGACTGTAAGAATCAATACCATTAAAGTAATTAAAGATAAAAATATATTGTTTTTCATTGTTCGAAAATAAAACCGCATTTTGATACCCCTTTATCCCTTGGACTTAAAACTCCCATTTTCTTTATCTCGTCTATTGTAAAAATCCCACTTAGATATATTAAAATCCTTCTTCCGCTAACCTGCCCCTTTAGTCGCATAATAACTGAACGTCTTATGACAGTCTTAACCTTCTGCTAGATTCCCCCTTTTTTGCAGATTAAGAAGGTGAGCTAAACACCAAACTTTCGGTATAAAATAAAGCCCTGCAGCCCTGGTTCATGTAATAAGTAACTAATCGATATAAATAGTACAGTTGTGATACAATAAAAAAAATCACACAGGAGGAAAATAATGATAAAAGGTTTGTTACGTATATTGAGTTTGATTGCTACAGTCTTAGTGCTGATGTGGATTTTTGATTTGGTTTTCAAGGATATACCATCTAAGAATTTTATAGACGTTGCTGTTTTGATGGGAATAGGTGGGGCAATCGGAGCAACAATTCGCTTTGCGATAGATCGGGCTAAAAAATCTTGACCTTCTTTTTTCAACATCTCTATACTAAAGGGCGATGTTAACAAAAAAGAAGACATAAATAACCTTGTCTTATGAAAATATATCTTTTGTTTTTTTACTATTAGATGTGTCGACTTATCCCTCTATAAGTTTTCTAAATTATATATCAAATAGCAGTTCGTTAACGCTTCTTTGAACTTCTCTTAGTCCTTGGTTGCACTGCAAAGTAGCAAATCTTTCTTCCACTAACCTGCCCCGTTTCTTCCATAAGAAATTCAATATAAAAGGGCATTAATCCTACTTGGACAATGCCCATAGGTAAAGTAGAAAAGTTCACAATTCATTGCCCCATATGGAAGTGAATATCAATAGCAACCACTATCCCAATAAGTTCAAATACTATATCCTCTTTATGATCACTATCCCCTATATGATAAACATCATTGTTGAATAAATTTTCTTTTATCGTTTCATAAAATAAGGAGCGTTTCTTAATTGAAGTAACCAGTTTGTTTGTACTGCTATCCCTAACTGTGAAATCTATTGCATCATAACTACCTATTGCTGTTAATAATTCATTGCCATTTGCATCAATAACTTTTATTGATGGTGACTTACCTTTTGAAATTGATTTCACAGTGGCAATATGTTCTCCATTTTTCGTGTATAAAGTTAAATCTTTATAAAATCCAATCTCCTTTTTTATATAACCTACGATTTTTCCTTCTTCATCTAATAAATCTATCTCTAAATTTTCTACGATAATTCTCTGAGGTATAGCTAGGAGAAGCAGGCTGGCCAGCTTTATCATTTGATTGCCTGCCTTTTTCGAGGATTTTTTTGATTCTTGTAATTTTCCTATGGTTTTACCATCTGTATTTATTGAGTAAACTAACCCTTGTTTATTTAAACCTTCAACCTTTTGTAAGTAAATTTTTGAATATCCTTTAATCAAAATTATCCCCCATACTTACTTATATATTTGTTACTGTAAGTTCAAATTAATTGACCTATTAAACTAAACTGCCCCGTTACTTCCATAAGAGGTTCAACACAAAAGGGATTAATCCTTATTAGATCAATGCCCTCCGTCAGTCGTATACCTCAATCATATTGATGTGCTATTATTAGCATTTTTACGTGAAAAAAAATATGAAATCAAAAATAAGATAATCCCCACTTTATTAAATTGGAGATACACATCAAATACATCTTTAAATGAATCTAACGGATAAAAACCACTTAATAGCAACGTTGGAAAAACAGTAATCAGCATCGCCATATAATGAGCAAAAATTTGCTTTAAAAAACTCCATTGTTCAATTTGATATATGACGCTTGTCACCCCAAGGAAAAAGGCTATAAGGCCATAAAAAAAATAAACACTCGAATCATCTGATTGCCCTTGCAACTTATACGACAGTGAAATTATTAGTAAGATACCAAATGAGATAGACCCTCTATATAATCCCTTTAAAAGCAACTGCAACATAAAATCCCCTTTCTTGGTATTTCCTGTTATTAGTTATATACGATGGATACTAGTTCGAAGTTTCAGAAAATTTCTTATTCCGCTAACCTGCCCCTTTAGTAAAAAGCGACTGCTCCTAGTCGCAGTCGCCCCGTTAATTTAGTCGCAATTCTTAACAAACTTGGTGAATCTTTGTCTAATAATTATTTGAACCATTTACTGCAAACATATTTTTCAATTCTTCTTTTGAGACAACACACCAACCGTTTACTTTAAGTCTCTCTATGTAGGTCTCTATCTCGATTTCTTCCCTTTCTAACTCAAGTGGGCATAGTGAAACGAAGCATTCATTTAAAGCATAATTCATTGTAACCTTAACAACTTCATATCCATTGTGAAATCCTGGATGGAATCCTGGATCATCTAAAATGTCCCCTTTTACAGGACGAATGTTAGATTCAAATGTTTTTATAACTATTTCTCCGATATTGTTTTCTTTTTGTTCTTTTATGGATGATATAAAAATCATTAAATTTATTTTCATCATAATCCCCTTCTCTTTACATTAAATTGTATTAATTCAGTTATCTCTCTCCATACTACTACAAAATGGTGATATTATCCTTTCACTTATTGAGCTAAACTGCCCCGTTACTACAATAAGAAATTCAATAAAAAAGCATTAATCCTACTTGATCAAGGCCCTGATAGTGTATTTACGTTTATTTAAAATGTTGTAGCTGAATGTATCATACTTATATTTAAAACCATATTCCTTTGTTTACAAGATATATTAACAATAATAATCCACCAAAAATCAATAAATAACGTAGACTTCTAGGAACAAACGCAAGCCATTTGGCAGTCATTTGCTGACCAAAATTGGATTTTTCCTTTAGATTCTGGCCCATTTTATCCCCCCTATCATATACCGTAATACTCCATTCATTATTTTTGGTATATCAGCCTAATTTTCCCTCCATTACACAATTAACAATATTTCCAACATATATAATAAATTTTACCATAACTAAATCAATTACATTACGTATTCCACTAAACCAGCTAATAGGTTGTCAATATCTCTCTGTATATTTCATTTTTTTATATGCTATACTGTTTTTGGGTATGCCAAATAACCCTCCAGTTTCTTTTTGGAAGGTTTTTCTTATGTTGGATAAATATCATTTCCTAAGCTAAATCTAGGAAATTCTCGTTCTTTTTCAATAAAGCATAAATCCAGTGAAGCAGCTTGTTGATACAAGCTACAATGGCAACTTTTGAAGGTTTTCCTTCTGAACGTTTTCTATCATAGAACTCTTTGAGCTTTTTATTTCTAGAGCCTCTTATCCCACATAAAACAGCTAAATACAAACTATGCCTTAGCCTACTGGATCCTCGTTTGGTTATACGATTTATGTTCGCAGTAAACTTACCAGATGAATAGACACTGGGATCGACTCCAGCGAAGGCCACTAACTTTTTAGGGTGATTAAACCGATCAATTTCTCCTATCTCCGAAATGATTGTTGCCGCAATCTTTTCACCGATACCAGGAATCGATTGGATAATCTTATATTCTTCTATTTCATTTGCCAGGGATACCATTTGGCTCTCTAAATCCGTAAGGTGTCCTTGGTAGTGAAATAAAATATCGATATACATACTAAGATTGATAAGATGGCTTTCATATCGCACTTTCTGAAAAGGATTTTGAGAAGCTGAATGAATGAGCTTTCTTGCCTTTTCTTTGGCCCACTGTACAGACCGACTGGGACAATGTTCTCGTATCCTATCTTCTAGCTCTTCCTTGCTAGCCCTTAGAACCTTCTCCGAGGTAGGGTATTCCTTTAATACCGATAAAGATACTTTCGAAAATAGATCCCCAAAAACCTTTCTATATTCAGGGAAAACCTGATCTAAAATCGTATGGAAATGCAATTTTGCCTCCACATACATATTCGTCATTATCTCTTGTTGTCTCGATAGATTCCGAATATTTAGAAGTTGAATTCCTCTCCTTTTTTGAGGTTCAAATTCTTCTTTATAATAGAGAACACATAATTGATACGCATCAAACGCATCAGTTTTCACCTTTCTTAAACTGGCCTTCTTCGCTTGATGAGAAATGATTGGATTCAATAAGATATAAAGTATGTCATTCTCTTCTAAGCATTGAACAACTGGGGTATGATAATGTCCTGTTGATTCCAATATAACCACAGGCATCTGCCCAGTTGTTTCCTTCATTTCTTCTAAGAAATAGATAAACTTCTCCAACTCTTCACGATTATGCTTAATCGAAAAACTTGTTCCATACGGCTTTCCTTTATCTAAAAAAGCCTGTACTTCACTTTCTTCTTTGGCTATATCTATACCCACAACTGGGTTCATTCTTTCTCCTCCTCTGATAAATTCACCAGTACCCCTATTTCCTCCAAGTAGTATTATAGCTTCGCTTGTTATACGAGATCTCAGTCCCAACCAGCCTCAAACATATTTCTACAAGTAGGGGGTGAACAGTTTAGCGGACGGGATCATTTGTCCCACTGCCCCTTACGTTCTACCCTGGCTACTGATAGATTAAATTCATATGAAAAAAGTTCAACCAGAAAGTTCTGGCTGAACTATATAATACGAACCTGCCCCTTT